>JACKFB010000012.1 GCA_020632695.1 Deltaproteobacteria bacterium | reverse complement strand
GTGCTCGATCACCGCCGGCGTCCCGGCCCCGGGCGCGTTCAGCGCGGTCGCCGCCCCGCCCTGCAGCGCGCGCGCCTCCGCGGACACGGCGCGCGGGGGCGCCTGTCGCCGTTCCCGCGCGCTCTTCAGCACGTACCAGCCGATGGCCAGCGCCACGATGAGCAGCAGCGGCGCCACCACCATCATCGGGTTGCGACGCGGTGGAGCCGCCACCACCGGGCGGCTGCCCGGCGCGGGGCCCGCCGGTGCGCGGGTGCTCTCGGCCGCGCTGACGGCGCTGTGCCCCGCCTCGCTCGGGCTCTTGCGCCGGAGCGGCTTCGACGCCGCGCGCTGGGTCACCGCCGCCACCGCGCTCGCCCCGGCCAGCCCGACCGGCTCGCCCGGGGCCACGGCCGCCGACGCGCCGCCTCCGAGCACCGCCGCCTCGGCCCCGCTGTCCCAGGACGCTGGCGGCCGCGACGCCGGCCCCTGCGACGACGCGCCCGGTGCCACCGTCCCACCGAACACCACCTCGGTCTCGCCGGTCAGCCCGGCGTCGAGGAGGTCGGCGTCGTCCAGGGTGATGATCTCGTCGGCCTCGAGGGTCTCGAACTCGACCGGGCTGCCCAGCACGTCGCCGCCGTCCAGCTCGATGACCGGCGGCCCGTCTCCGGGGGCGGCGACATCCTGGCCCGCGGCCGCGCCATCGATGAGGACGGCCTCCACCTCCTCGATGCCGTCGCCGAGCACCGGGTCCAGCCCCATGGCCAGGATCTCGCTGAGCGGGATGCTCTCGGTCTCGCTGCCGACGACCACGCCAGCGTCCTCTTCGATCTCCAGCCCGTCCAGATCGTCGACCACCTCGGCCTCGGCGACGTCGTCGTCGTCAGCGCCGTCGGCGCCGCCCCCCTCGCCGAGCTCGCCAGCGAGGATGGCCGCGCTCACGGCGTCCGTGCCGTAGGGGGCGGTCGAGCGCGACGGCGGGCGCAGGCCTTCGCCGGTGGTCGGGCCCGCCCGCATCGCGTCGCCGTCCCACGCGTCGCTGAACTCGCTCCAGAAGAGGCTCACCGTCGCGTGGCGCGCCGCCGGGTCGGCCGAGAGCGCCCGGGTCAACACCGCCTCGACGGCCTCGGAGACGGCGATGCCCTGGGCCGCCAGCGTGCGACCGGGCTGCAGGGAGTGGCCCGCCAGCAGGCGGACGACGACCCGCGCCAGCCCGTGGACGTCGGTCTCCTTCCGCTCGGCGGCGCCGCCGTCGAGCTGCTCCGGGGCCACCCACTCGCCCGAGCGCGCCACCAGCTCGCCCGGCCCGATGGTGTCCGCCCCCTCCAGGAACCAGGGGTCTCCCACCCGGGTCGCGCCGGCCTCGTCCACGAAGATGTTGGAGGGCTTGAGGTTGCCGTGCACGCCGATCTGGTGGATCCACGCCAGGGCGTCGACGATACCCTCGACCAGCGGCGGGATCTCGCGCCGCAGCAGGGCGCCGCGCCCGACCAGCACGCGCTTGAGGTCGGCGACCATCATGCGATCGGTGACCGCGTACACGCGCGCCTCGTCCACCACCACGTCGCGGAGCCGCACGACGTGCTCGTTCACGTAGGCGCGCGCGCGCTGCAGGCGCAGCAGGTTCGTCGCCGCGTGGGGCCCGGAGAAGAGCGCCGGGTGGAAGACCTTCACCGCCACCGGGGCGGCGGTCAGGACGTCTTCGGCGGCATACACCACGCCGGTCGGTCCCTCACCGAGCACCTGCTCGATGGCGTACCGGCCGTCGAGGGTCGAACCGACGTGGGGTCGCCACTGCTGAGACATGCTCGCTGGCCTCCAGCCCCTGGACCGATGATGACCGGGGGCGGCGCGAAGTCGGCGCAGGCTAACAAAGCCCTTGCCAAACCAGCAAGCCGTGAGTGGCCGGCCGCCGTCGTCAGCTCGAGCGGGGCTCGAACGCGAAGCTCAGCTTGCCGTCCTCGCCGGCGCTGACCCGCACGACGCCGCCCTTGACCAGCTCTCCGAAGAGGATCTCCTCGGAGAGCGGCTCGGACAGGCGCTCGCGGATCACCCGCGCCAGCGGCCGCGCGCCATACGCCGGGTCGTAGCCGGCGCGGGCCAGCTCCTCCCGCGCGCTGTCGTCGAGCACGATGCTCACCTTCTTCGCGGCCAGCAGGCCCTCGAGCTCGAGCACCATCTTGTCGACGATCTGCCCCATCACCTCGGGCGGCAGGGGGTTGAAGTCGATCTTGGCGTCCAACCGGTTGCGGAACTCCGGCGAGAACACGCGCTTGTACGCTCCCTCGTTGTCGCCGAACTGAGCCGTCTCCGAGAAGCCCAGCTTGCGCTTGGACATCTCCTCGGCGCCCACGTTCGAGGTCATGATGAGGATGACGTGCCGGAACGAGGCCTGGCGCCCGTTGTTGTCGGTGAGCGAGCCGTGGTCCATCACCTGGAGCAGCACGTTGAACACGTCGGGGTGCGCCTTCTCGATCTCGTCGAGCAGCAGCACCGCGTTCGGGTTCTTGGTGACCGCGTCCGTCAGCAGGCCACCCTGGTCGTAGCCCACGTAGCCGGGCGGCGCGCCGATGAGGCGGGAGACCGTGTGCCGCTCCATGTACTCGCTCATGTCGAAGCGCAGGAAGCTCACGCCCAGCGACTTCGCGAGCTGCTTGGCCAGCTCGGTCTTGCCGACGCCGGTGGGTCCGGCGAACAGGAAGCTGCCGATGGGCTTCTCGACCGCGCGCAGGCCCGCCCGCGCCAGGCGAACGGCCCGGACCACGCGCTCGATGGCCGCGTCCTGGCCGAAGATGAAGGTGCGCAGCGTCAGCTCCATGTCGCGCAAGCTCTCGCGATCGCCGCTGTCCACCTTGTCGATGGGCACCCGCGCCGTCGAAGAGACCACGTCCTGGATGTGACGCACGCCCACCTTGGTGCCGCCGGCCAGATGCCGCGCCGCGCCCGCCTCGTCCACCAGATCGATGGCCTTGTCGGGCAGCCGCCGGTCCGGCAGGTAGCGCACCGACAGGTCGACGGCGGCCCGCAGCGCCGCGCGGCTGTAGCGCACCTGATGGAACTCCTCGTACTCCGCCTTGAGGCCCTCGAGGATGCTGACGCACTCGCTGCGCGAGGGCTCGGGCACCTCGACCACCTGGAAGCGCCGATTCAGCGCGCGATCCCGCTCGATCTGGCCGCGGTACTCGGCGAAGGTGGTCGCGCCGATGCAGCGCAGCTCGCCCGAGGCCAGCAGCGGCTTGAGCATGTTCGAGGCGTCGAGGGTGCCGCCGCTCACGGCGCCAGCGCCCACGATCGTGTGGATCTCGTCGATGAAGAGCACGGCGTCGTCGCGCTCGGCCAGCGCCTTCAGCACGGCCTTGAGCCGCGCCTCGAAGTCGCCCCGGTAGCGCGTGCCGGCGATCAGCCCGCCCATGTCCAGCGCGTAGAGCTGGACGTTCTCGAGCGCCGCGGGCACGTCGCCGTCGACGATCTTGCGAGCCAGGCCCTCGACCAGCGCCGTCTTGCCCACCCCGGCGTCGCCCACCAGGAGCGGGTTGTTCTTCCGCCGACGCGCCAGGATGTGCACCAGCCGCTGCACCTCGATGCGCCGGCCGATGAGCGGATCGATGCGCCCCTGGCGCGCCCGCTCGTTCAGATCGGTGGTGAACTCGGCCAGCGGGTCCTCGGGGACGCCGCCCTCCTCGTCGCCGCCCATGCCCGGCCGCGCGGTGCGCGGAGCGTCGATGCCCCCCTCCTCGAAGGCGGGACGCTGACCGCCCCGCTTCGCCACGCCGTGGGACACGAACCGGGTCACGTCCAGGCGGCTGGTGCCGGCCTCCTCCAGAAGGTGCACCGCGAAGCTGTCCTGCTCGGCGAAGATCGCCACCAGCACATGGACGGTCTTGACCTCCTCCTTGCCGGAGCCCTGGCAGTGCAGCGCGGCCCGCTGGACCACCCGCGAGAAGCCCAGCGACGGATGCACGTCGAGGCGCTGCCCCTCGGGCACGGTCGGCACGTCGCTGCTCAAGTGCTCGTCGAGCGCCGCGCGGAGCTGGTCCGTATCGGCGCCCGACCGCGTCAGCACCTCACGCGCCTCCTCGTCGTTGAGCAGCGCGAAGAGCAGGTGCTCGACGGTCGAGAACTCGTGTCGGCGACTGCGCGCTTCGGCGATCGCGACATCCATGCAGATGCGCAGCTCGGTCGTGATCATCATCGGCTGGGGCCCCTGGGCATGTGGCTCACTCGTCGGGCTCGCTGGTGCAGAGCAGCGGCATCCCGTGCTCCTGCGCCAGCTCGGTCACCTGGACCACCTTGGACTCGGCGAGGTCGCGGGTGAAGACCCCGGCCACGCCCATGCCCTTGTGGTGGATGGTCAGCATCAGGTGTGTCGCCTCGCCCTCGCTCTTCTGGAAGATGCTCATCAGCACCCAGACGACGAACTCCATCGACGTGTAGTCGTCGTTGTGCAGCAACACGCGGTACAGCTTGGGCCGCTGCGTGGTGGGCTTGCGCTCGAGCACCGTCTCGGTGCCACCGCCGGTGCGGTCGGGCCGCTTCTCCGATCCCACGATCGCCACTCCTTCGTCGTCATCGATATCCTCGCAGAGGACACGGGCAGCGCCAAGCATAGGCACGTCGCCGCGGCGGGGAAGCGGCGGGCCCGGCGCGAAGATCTCAGTTGACGCGACCCCGCCCTGCTGACAGGTTCCCCGGGCATCCCGTCGATGCGGGCGGTCCGGCGACCCGGGGAGGTCACCGAACGCGACGACCGGCCTCCGGCGTCCGAAGCCACCCGCGCCACCCCGGAGCACGACGCGGCCATGGCCATCGACCTCGCAGCGCTCGGCCTCAACCGGCCCGGAACCGTCCATCACAACCTGCCCGCGGCCGTGCTCATCGAGCACGCCGTCCAGCGCGGCGAGGGCAAGCTCGCGGCCCACGGCGCGCTCGTGGCGATCACCGGTCGCTACACGGGGCGCTCGCCCGACGACAAGTTCATCGTGCGCGACGACGAGACCGCCCAGACGGTCTGGTGGGGCAAGGTCAACAAGGCCACGGACAGCGAGACCTTCGCCCGTCTGCACGGCCGCGTCTCGGCCTACCTCCAGGGGCGCGATCTCTTCGTGCAGGACTGCTACGCGGGCGCCGATCCGACCCACCGGCTGCGGGTGCGCGTGGTCTGCGAGCGCGCCTGGCACTCCGCCTTCGCCCGCAACATGTTCATCCAGCCCGACGCGGACGCGCTCGCCGACTTCGAGCCCGAGTTCACCGTCCTGCACGCCCCGGGCTTCAAGGCCGTGCCGGCCGTCGACAGCACCCACTCCGAGGCCGGCATCTTCGTCGACTTCACCCGGCGGATGGTGCTGATCTGCGGTACCGAGTACGCCGGCGAGGTGAAGAAGAGCATCTTCACCGTGCTGAACTACCTGCTGCCGGCCCGCGGCGTGCTCGGCATGCACTGCTCGGCCAACGTCGGCGACGACGGCGGCGTGGCGGTGTTCTTCGGGCTGAGCGGCACCGGCAAGACGACGCTCTCCGCCGACCCCGAGCGCGCGCTGGTCGGCGACGACGAGCACGGCTGGTCGGACGACGGCGTGTTCAACTTCGAGGGCGGCTGCTACGCCAAGGTCATCCGGCTGGACCCCGAGGCCGAGCCGGTCATCTTCGAGACGACCCGCCGCTTCGGCACGCTGCTCGAGAACGTCGAGATGGACGACGCGACGCGCACGCTGGACCTGGCGAGCGAGCGCTACACCGAGAACACGCGCGCCAGCTACGACATCTCCCTGGTGCCGAACGCGGTCCCCTCGGGCCGGGCGGGCCACCCCCGCGACATCGTCATGCTCACCTGCGACGCGTTCGGCGTGCTGCCGCCGCTGTCCCGGATGACCGCCGACCAGGCGATGTACCACTTCCTCGCCGGCTACACCGCCAAGGTGGCCGGCACCGAGCGCGGCGTGACCGAGCCGACCGCCGCCTTCTCGGCCTGCTTCGGGGCGCCCTTCATGGCGCGCCACCCCGGCGTCTACGCCCGCATCCTCGGCGAGCGCATCGCCCAGCACGGCGTGCGCTGCTGGCTGCTCAACACCGGCTGGACCGGCGGCCCCTACGGCACCGGCAAGCGCATGAGCATCCGCTACACCCGCGCGCTATTGCGGGCGGCGCTCTCGGGCGAGCTCAACGACGCCCGCTTCGTGCCCGACCCCATCTTCAAGGTCGCCGTGCCGGCGGCGGTCCCCGGCGTGCCCGACGAGGTGCTCCAGCCGCGGCGCACCTGGGCCGACCCCGCGGCCTACGACGCCCAGGCGGCGATGCTGGTGCAGCGCTTCCACAAGGCGTTCGCGGACTTCGCCGACGGCGTCGACGCCGAGGTGCTGGCCGCCCAGCCGGAGCTGCCCGCGCTGATCTGAGGGCCGCCCGCGTCCGCTGCCGGAAGCGGGCTGCCCCTCAGGCGGTGAGCGCGTTGAAGCTGTCGGCGTGGGCGCGCGCCTCGACGATGTTGTCCTCGATGGAGCAGTAGGTCCACGCGCCGTACCGCCCGAGCGAGTGCACGCCGCGGTGCGCCAGCACCTGCTGGAGCCGGGCGACCTCGGCGGCCGAGCGCCGGGTGATGTGGACATAGGCCGGGTCCAACAGGACGTGGTGCGAGGCCACCAGCCGGTGTCCCGAGGTGATGCCGGTGGCCTCGAGATCGGCCAGCGTGCGCTCCAGCATCTCGGCGATGACCTCGTCGTCGACCCGCGCGTCCTTGGGGTAGCCGATCTCGACGTACATGCTCATCCGGTCGGTGCCGAAGATGTTGTCGTAGAAGCCCAACCGGTAGAAGACCTGCTCGGGCGACGCGAAGTACATCCAGTGGACGCCCTCGGGGCCCTTGCGGTCGAAGCCCAGGTTGAAGACCAGCACCTTGTTGTAGCTGAAGTCCGCCGGCTCGTGCGGCACGCCGGTCATCGCCAGCAGCTTCGGGAAGGGCATGGCGCTGGTCAGGTGCTCGAACGCCACCTCGCGCCGCGGCGTGGTCGCCACCTTGCGGGCGAGGTCGATGGCCACCACCGGCTCGCTCAGCGCGATGCGCGACGGGTCGATTCCCTTGGCCAGCGCGTTGACGTACTGGATGGCGCCGCCCGCCGGGTAGGTGAAGGTGGCGTTGTAGCTCTGGTTCTCGGCGCGCCGGAAGTTGCGCACGATGTCGGCGGTGTCGGCGTAGGGGAAGAAGCGCCCCATGGCGTCCACGTCGAGGGTGCGCAGGTCGGTGGCGTAGAGCTTGCGGTTGTAGGGGATGAGGAAGCGCTCGGCGATGCCGCGGCCGAACTTGCGGTAGAGCATCTCCTCGAAGTTGGCCGGCGGCGCGCCCGAGGCCCCCTCATCCTTGAAGAAGAGGTCGTACAGGCACTCGATGAACTGCTCCTGCGGGAGCTGATGGATGTTCTTCTGGAAGGGGAAGTCGACCAGGGCGCCCTCGTGCCAGATGCGCGCCTCCTTGACGATCTTCCGCACCTCCTGACCTTCCATGCGCTCGACGAGGTAGCGCTCGATCTCCGGGTGGCGGAAGTGGAAGAAGTGCCCGGAGTAGTCCCAGACGAAGCCGTCGCGCGCGACCGTGCGGCAGTAGCCGCCGATCTCGCGTTCCGCCTCGAAGATGAGCAGATCGTCGGTGTCCAGCCAGTCGGCGAAGGCCAGGCCGGTCACCCCGGCGCCGACGACGAGGTGCTTCACGGTTTCCAACGGGCCATCCCCCGGTTCAGCGGGCCGTGTCGATCGCGTGCAGGATGTGATCGCCCTGGTACAGCGCGCCGATGCGCTCGCGGGTGATCGGCTCCAGCTCGCCCATGCCGTAGAGGTCGGCGTAGAGCGCGTAGACCTGGCCGGGGCAGATCCCGGCGAGGGCGCAGCCGTCGCGGTGCGGGCAGGGCACGGTGGCGGCCGTGAAGGCGACGGCGAACTTCTTGCCCAGGCTGTGCTCGAAGCCCGCGGAACGATAGAAGGTCCCCGCCTGCTCGCGCACGCGCCGGTCGATGCGGTCGGGGCGCAGCAGCTCGTGCCCGGTGCGTTCCTGGTGGCGCAGCGCGATGCACGGCAGCACCTCGCCGAGCGGGATGTCGGCCACCGGCCACCAGCCGTCCGGGTAGGCCGCGTCGAGGGCCTCGCTCATGGAGATGGACACGTCCCGGTAGCGATCGGTCTTCGACGACGTGTTGGGGAAGGCCAGGTGCACCTCCCACCAGTCGCAGAGCGGCTTGACCAGGTCGCGCATCGCCACCGCGTCGTGGTGGTTCTGGCGCACCAGGATGGTCGAGATGATGAGCACACCGCCCTCGCCCATCAGCTCGCGCAGGTTGGCGATGGCCCGCATCACGTCGTCGAAGCTGCCCTCGGTCCCCGAGACGGCGTCGTGGATCTCCGCGGTGGAGCCGTAGAGCGGGACGTAGATGTGGTAGCGCGCGGGCATCGCCGCCACGTAGCGCGCGGCGAAGTCACGGTCGGCCAGGGGCCGGCAGGTCGAGAGCAGGTGGAACTCGCCGATCCCCTCGTCGCGCGCCAGCTCCAGCAGCTCGAAGAGGTAGGGCGCGTTGAGCGGCTCGATGCCGTTGATGCGCAGCACCCGCGTACCGCGACGGGCGGCGCGGACGATGTCCTCGCGAAATGAGCGCACCAGCGCCGAGTCGCGATCGAGGACCGGGTAGATCTCCTCGCGCACCGAACAGAAGTTGCAGGTCTGGCCGCAGGGCGCCGGGATGGCCAGGTTCATCGCCGGCGGCGGCGCGTCGGCCAGCTCGGCGAACTCCCGGCCGGTCTCCGGCGCGACGAAGTGCACGCCGCGGTCCAGGGACTCGAGGACCAGCCCGAACTCGGCGGCGAGGCGCTCGTTGACGGCGGCCCGGCGATCGTCGGTGGTCTGCCCGAAGACCAGGTTGTAGGTGATGTCGAGGCTCGGCGTCCGGAACGCGGCCGGGCGCTCGTCGTCGCGCAGGCGCACCTTGAGCCGCGGGGCCAGGGTGTCCTCCGGATGCTCGAAGGCCACGGCCAGCTCGGCGATGCCGTGCGGGTAGATCTCGGCGAGGCGCCAGCCCTCCCAGACGGCGTCTCCCACCGCCAGCCGGCGCGCCAGCCACACGCCGAAGGGCTCGGCCTGTAACGCGACCTCCTCACCCGCCTCGCTCGGTGCCTCCTCGGTGCGCAGCCGCAGCGCGCGTGAGGCGTGGGCCAGCGCGTGGCACATGGCGGCCGCGGCGCGCTTGATCTCCGACGGGGTCTCGGCGTCGTCGAGGTCCCAGTTGCCCGGCGCCCGACGGTAGCCGACGGCGTAAGCGTCGCCCTCGAGGAAGGCCTGCACCGGCTCGCCCGCGGGCTCGCACCACTCCAGCGCCACCCCCTGCCCACTCGGCGGCCCCACGTCGAGGACCACCGCCCGCGCGTCCAGCCGCCGGATGCCACGCACGGACCAGCCGTCGTGGAGTGCACCGGCCGACTCGAGGATCCTGCGAGCCCCCTCGCGAATCTCCAGCAGCCCGCCGCCCGGTTGTCCCTGAGCAAGCTCCATCATGGGCGGATGATAGCGGCCGCCGCGCGCCGAGCACAATGGCGCAGGCACACCCCCCTGTTTTCAAGCGGGCCGAAGGCGCACCCCGGCTTCAACGCAGCCGCCGATACGGCGCCGCCTCCTCACCCGAACGCCGGCGCGCCCGAGGCACCCGCACCCGCGTCTCGCCCCCCGGCACCAGCGAGCCCACGTCCACCCGAACCACCGGCCGCCCGCCCAGCCGCAAGCTGAGCCCCTCCGGCGGCGACGAAGGCAGCCACTCATAATCCAGCGGCGCCGCCCCGATCTCCAGCTCCCCCTCGTACACCAGAGCCCCCGCCGGCACCGAAACGATCCGCGTCCGCACGACGCCGGCGGTGGCGGTGCCGGTGGCGGCCTCGGCGCCGGTCTCGGTCTCGGTCTCGGTCCCGGCCTCGGTGCCGCTCTCGGCCTCGGCGCCGGTCTCGGCCCCGGCCTCGGTCTCGGTCCCGGCCTCGGTGCCGGTCTCGGCCTCGGCGCCGGTCTCGGCCTCGGCGCCGGTCTCGGCCCCGGCCTCGGTCTCGGTCTCGGTCTCGGCCCCGGTCTCGGTCTCGGTCTCGGTCTCGGTCTCGGTCTCGGCCTCGGTCTCGGTCTCGGTCGCGGTCACGGTGTCGGTCACGGTCTCGGTCTCGGTCACGGTCACGGTCTCGGTCTCGGTCACGGTCACGGTCTCGGTCGCGGCCTCGGTCCCGGCTCCGGCCTTGGCCCCCCCGGGGGGTTCCACCTTCGGTGGCTGCTGCCGTCGACGGCGGTGGGTTTGGGGGCGCAGACTGGGTGGATGCTCAGCTACCGTCTCATCGCCGCCTTGCTGCGCTTTGCGCTGCGGGTGTTCTACCGCCGCGTGGTGGTGGTGGGGTTGGCCGATGTGCCGGCGGAGGGGGGCGGGCCGGTCATCTTTGCGGGGAACCACCCCAACTCGTTGCTGGATCCGGCGCTCATCACCGCCACCTGCGGGCGCGTGGTGCACTTCGCGGCCAAGGACGTGCTCTTCCGGGGGCCGGTGATGCGGGCGTTGCTGGCGCGCATGGGCGCGGTGCCGCTTCGCCGGCGTGACGATCACGGCGGCCCGGTCTCCAACGACGACGCCTTCGAGGCGCTCTACGACGTGCTCGGACAGGGGCGGGCCATGGGGATCTTCCCCGAGGGGCTCAGCCACGATCAGAGCGAGCTGCAGCGCCTGAAGACCGGCGCCGCGCGGGTGGCTCTCGGCGCGGCGCGCCGCCACCCGGGCGTGACCATCCGCATCGTCCCCACCGGCCTGCACTACGTCCGCCGCCAGCGCTTCCGCACCAGCGTCCTGGTCCAGTACGGCGAGCCGATCGCCATCGACGCCGACTGGCTCGCGCGCGCCGACGCCGACGAGCGCGAGGCGGCCCGCGCCCTGACCGAGGTCATCGAGCGCCGCATCCGCGCGCTGACCGTCAACGCCCCGAACTGGGAGACCCTGCGCGCGCTGGACGCGGTGCGCCGCCTCTACCAGCCCGATCACCTCGACCTGACCGAGCGCATCGAGCTGGCGCGCCGCTTCAACGAGCACTACCCCAAGGTCGCCGGCGACCCCGCCGTCGCGGCGCTGCTGGACCGGGTCCGCCGCTACGAGGCGCGCCTGACCGCCCTGGGCCTCACCGATCACGACCTCGTCGGCGGCGCCTCCAAGCGCGCGCTGATGGCCCGGGTCGCCGTCCACGGCGGGCTGCTGCTGATGTGGCTCCCGCTGGCGCTTCTGGCCGCGCCGATCCACGCCCCGCTCGGGCTGCTGCTGCGCTGGCTGGCCTGGCGCTTCGCCCCGCGCAAGGACGTGGTCGCCACCACCAAGTTCCTCGTGGGGCTGCTCCTGGTGCTCGCCGTCTACGGGCTGCTGGTGGGCTGGGCGCTCTGGTCGCTGGGCTGGGTCGCAGCCCTGCAGGTGCTGCTCTTGCTGCCGCTCTCGGGTTACGCCACGCTCATGGTCGTGCGCCGCTTCGACGCCATCGACCGCAAGCTCGGTCTGCTCGTCCGCTCGGTCGTGGTGCGGCCCGACCTCGACGCCTTGCGCGCCGAGCGCGCCCGCCTGAGCGCCGCCGTCGTCGAGATGGTGCAGCGCCTCCGGCCGGCCGAGCTGGAGCTGCTCTACCCCTCGGGCCCCGCCACCCCCGCGCGCCCCGCGGCACGCACGCGTTGAGCGAGCGCCCGACCATCGTGCTCCTGCACGGCCTCGCTCGCACCCACCGCTCCCTCGCGGGGCTGGGCCGCTTCCTCCGCGCCAACGGCTACGGCACCTGGAGCCAGACCTACCCCAGCCGGCGCCTCTCGGTGCCCGAGCTCGCCGACACCCTCGCCGCCCGCATCCAGACCGAGCTGCCCGACCGCCCCCTGGTCGCGGTCACCCACTCGCTCGGCGGCATCCTGGTGCGCCACATGGCCACGCGACTGCCCTGGGAGGGCGTGGTGATGCTGGCCCCGCCGAACTCGGGCAGCCGCCTGGCCGCCAGCCTCGAAGCCAACCCGCTCTTTCGCTGGTATTTCGGCCCGGCCGCCCGCGACGTCGCCCGCGCCGAGAACTGGCCGGCCCCGCCCACGCCGTGCGCCGTCATCGCCGGCACCCGCGGCCCCAGCGTCGGCAACCCGCCGAGCTGGCTCTCGGTCTCGCTGGGCCTGATGCCCCGCGACGAGCCGCACGACGGCACGGTCACCGTCGCCGAGACCCGCCACGAGGCCATGTCCGCCTTCGCCACCGTGCCGGCCAGCCACACCTGGATCATGAACCACCCGGAGACCCGCCGCCTCGTCCTGCAATACCTGGAGGCCTTCGGTGGATGACGGGGCGCCGCTGCTGGCCGCCGCGGGCTCGCACGCCAGCGACCTCCGCGCCCGCGCCTTCGGGTCCAAGCAGCCGGTCGGCTCGACAGAGGACGCGCGAGGGTTCCTGCAGCAGCGCGTGACCACGTTCCTGGCCTTCCAGGCCGTGTTCATGGGGGTCTTCTACCTGATCGACGCCTCCTCGGCCGTGGGCAACGGCGGGCTGGGCGCGCTGGGGAACGACGGGCTGGTCACCCACCTCGCGTTGGTGCTGAGCTTCAGCGCCGGCTGGTACTTCGCCCGCAGCGGCGACCGCTCGTCGGCGTCCCTCCAGTGGCTGGAAGCCGCAGCGACCCTGGCGATCTGCGCCGGCGTCGCGTCGGTGGCCCAGTCCATCCCGCGCACCGACATGGCCGTCGGGCCCATCTTCGCCGTGGCCCTCACGCTGGTCTGCCGCGCGGGTATCGTGCCCAGCAGCGGCTCGCGCACCCTTGTGCTGGGCGTCGTCGCCACGGCCACGGTGAGCTGGGCCTACGCGCGGCGTAGCGGCGTGGGCGATCCGCTGACGGCGTTCGCCGTCGCCTGGACCGGCGCCTTCACCGCCGCGTCGTCGCTGGTGTCGCGGGTCATCTACGGCCTGCAGCGCGAGGTGCGGGAGGCCATGCGCCTCGGCCAGTACGTGCTGGAGTACCGCCTGGGCGAGGGCAGCATGGGCACCGTGTTCCGCGCGCGGCACGCCATGCTGCGCCGGCCCACCGCGGTCAAGCTGCTGCGGCCTTCGCGCGCCGGCGCCGAGAACCTGGCCCGCTTCGAGCACGAGGTGCGTCAGACCGCCGGCCTCAGCCACCCCAACACGGTCACCATCTACGACTACGGGCGCACGCCCGAGGGCGTGTTCTACTACGCGATGGAGCTCCTGGACGGGGCGAACCTGGACGAGATCGTCACGCTACACGGGGCCCAGGAGGTGGGTCGCGTCGTGCACATCGTCTCGGCGGTCGCCGGCGCCTTGGCCGAGGCGCACGCCAGCGGGCTCATCCACCGGGACATCAAGCCGGCGAACATCATGCTGTGCCAGCAGGGCGGGATGCCCGACGTGGCCAAGGTGGTGGATTTCGGGCTGGTCAAGCAGCTCGGCGCCCCCGGCCTCACCGAGGCGGGGAGCATGACCGGCACCCCGCTCTACATGGCACCCGAGGCCATCACGGCTCCCGAGCGTGTCGACGCCCGCAGCGATCTCTACGCGCTCGGGGCGGTGACCTGGTTCCTGCTCACCGGCCGCCACGTCTTCGAGGGTCGAACGGTCATCGAGGTGTGCGCCCAGCACCTCAACGCCGTGCCCGAGCGGCCCTCCGCCCACACGGCGACGCCGGTGCCCGAGGCGCTGGAGCGCCTGGTGATGCAGTGCCTGGAGAAGGATCCCGACCGCCGCCCCGCCTCCGCGGTCGAGTTCGCCGAGCGGCTGCAGCCCGTTCAGGCGCTGGCGCCCTGGAGCGCGGCGGCCGCGCGTGAGTGGTGGCGGACCCGCGGCCCCGCCTTGCAGGCGCGCCACGAGGTCGCCACCGACGCGCTGGGGGAGACGCTCTCGGTGGACCTCGCCGCCCGCCAGGAGGAGTCGAGCTGAGGCCGCGGCGTGCCCCGGCGAGGGCCCGCCAGGACCTCCGACGCGTGCCAGGGGCCCCCGATGGGGTGTAGGCTCCCGGCCCGGGAGGTAGCTCGTGGACACGCGCCAGCCGGAGACCGTCGCCGCCGTCGACCTGGGCTCGAACAGCTTCCACGCCGTCATCGCGCGGGTGCACGAGAACGACGTGCAGGTGCTCGATCGCCTCAAGGAGACCGTGCGCCTCGCCTCGGGGCTGGACGACGAGGGGCACCTGGATCCGGAGGCCCAGCGCCGCGCGCTGGAGTGCCTGTCGCGCTTCGGGCAGCGCCTCGCCGAGTTCAGCGCCAGCGAGGTGCGGGCCGTGGGCACCAACACCTTCCGGCGCGCCCAGGACGCGCGCGACTTCAGGCGTCGCGCCGAGGAGGCGCTGGGGCACCCCATCGAGATCATCGCCGGGCGCGAGGAGGCGCGCCTGATCTATCTGGGTGTGGCCCACTCGATCCAACCGGACGCGGCGCGGCGGCTGGTGGTCGACATCGGCGGCGGCTCCACCGAGTGCATCATCGGCGAGGGCTACGAGCCGATGCGCGCCGAGAGCCTCTTCATGGGCTGCGTGTCGTGGAGCCAGCGCTTCTTTCCCGAGGGCCGGGTCACCGCCGCCGCGATGACGCGCGCCGAGACGGCGGCCCACCAGGAGCTCGAGACCATCGCCCGCGCCTTCCGCGACCTGGGCTGGGACGAGTCCCTGGGCTCCTCGGGCACGCTGGGGGCGCTGGAGCAGGTGCTGGTCGCCAACGACTGGTCGCGCGAGGGCATCACCCTCGCCGGCCTGGACCGCCTGCGCGAGCGGGTCGTCGACGCCGGCGACCTCAGCAGCGTCAGCATCCCCGGGCTCAGCGCCGATCGGGTCGCGGTGCTGCCCGGCGGGCTCGCCATCGCCCGCGCCGTGTTCCAGAGCCTCAACATCGCCCACATGTCGCGATCGCACGGCGCGCTGCGGGAGGGCGTGCTCTACGACCTCATCGGGCGGCTGCGCCACGAGGACACCCGCGATCTCACGATCCGCGCCATGACCCAGCGCTACCAGGTCGACACCCGCCACGCCGCGGCCGTCGAGCGCACCGCCCGTCGTCTGCTGGGCGACGTCGCCGAGGCGTGGGACCTGGACCCGGAGAGCTCGCGCATGTGGCTGCGCTGGGCGGCGCGGCTGCACGAGATCGGGCTGGCGCTGAGCTACTCGGGCTATCAGCGCCACAGCGCCTACCTGATCCAGAACTCCGACATGGCGGGCTTCTCCCGGCAGGGGCTGGCCCAGCTCGCCGCGCTGGTGCGCAACCACCGGCGCCACATCGTGCCCGAGGAGTTCGAGGCGCTGGGCCCCGTCCAGGGCCCGGCGACCTTGCGCCTCTGCGTCATCTTCCGGCTGGCCGTGCTGCTGAACCGGGCGCGGGCGGCCGATCCGCCGCCCGAGGTGGAGCTCGGCGGCACGCCCGACGCGCCGATCGCGCGCTTCGGCGGCGAGGGCCTGGCCGACCGGCCGCTCACCCGCGCCGACATCGAGACGGAGGCCGAAGACCTGGCCGCCGTCGGAATCCGCCTGACAATCCAGTGACCTTCGCCCTCGAACCTTGCGGCGCCCGCGGGGGCGTGTCAAAGCTGGGAGGGGGCGCTACGAGGACCCTGGTTCATCCGCTGGAGGAGTCGACGTGGATATCGCGCTACGCACCGAGAGCCAGCGCCTCGCAGAGGAGGTCTACGCGCTCATCCAGACCCTGGATCCTGCGGTCTGGCGCGCCGAGCTCGAGGAGGCCGCCCACCAGCGCATCGAGAGCATCAAGGCCCGCGCTGCGGTGCTGCTGGCCGAGCTGGCCCGTCGCCGCGACGAGGCGGAGCTGCCCGACGTCGAGGAGGCGCTCCGCAAGGTGACCGAGATCGCCGACGAGATGTCGCGCCGGGCCCAGCACGCGCGTCGCGAGTGGCGCGCCGCCTTCCGCCGCCTGCAGCCGGCCTACGGCGAGCTGGCCGGGCGGCTCCGCTCGATCCAGATCGATGTCCCCAAGCTGCGGCCGACCAACATCAAGCGCAGCCTCTTCCACGCGGGCTCGGGCGTGCTGGCGCTGGTGTCGATCCAGTTCCTGATGAACCGCACCGGCCTGATCATCACCTCGGGTTCGCTGGCGCTGGTGGCCACCACCCTCGAGATCCTCCGCCGCAAGAGCCCCGGCCTCAACGCCGCGCTGATGCGGGGGCTCGGCCCCATCGCCCACCCCCACGAGTGGACCCGCATCAACTCGGCGACCTGGTACGCCACCTCGCTCTTCATCCTGGCCGTGACGATCCCCGATCTGCTGGGCGCCTCGGTGGCCGTGCTGGTGCTGGCCCTGGCCGACCCGGCCGCCGCCACGGTGGGCCGCCGCTACGGGCGCGTGAAGCTCTTCGCCAACCGCTCGCTCGAGGGCAGCCTCACCTTCTTCGTCACCGCGTTCCTGGCCACCCTGGCGGTGATCGGCAACTTCGGCCCCGACATGCTGGGCTTCGGCGCCGCGGCCTGCGTCGCAGGCGTGGCCGCGCTCAGCGGCGCGCTGGTCGAGCTCTTCACCCGCGGCATCGACGACAACTTCACGATCCCGCTGGGCGTCGGCTTCGCCACCTACGGGGCGATGGCGCTCTTCGTCTAGAGCCGGGCGTGCCGGGCGCGCCAGCGCGCCGAGGGCGTGACAACCGCGAACCGGCGGGTATC
This sequence comes from Deltaproteobacteria bacterium, assembly GCA_020632695.1. Taxonomy (GTDB): domain Bacteria; phylum Myxococcota_A; class UBA9042; order PHBI01; family JACKFB01; genus JACKFB01. Next base: position 201,459 of record JACKFB010000012.1, on the reverse strand, counting down.
ATCCTGCCGCCGAGAGGGAGACGCCCCAGCGTCCCCGGTCGCGCAACGATGTCCCATCTGGAGGCCTGGCGTCGATGTCATCTCGTCCGCGGTGCGCCGGCACCGCCGCGTCGTCCGTCGTCCGCATCACCCCGATCCTGCTCGCCATCGCCACCCTGGGCCTCGCCGCCCCGGCCTGCGGCAGCGGCGAGTCCGGCCCCTACGCGCTGCCGCGGCTCGACGCCGGGTTCACCGCGCTGCAGACGGTCGAGAACCTGACCAACCGGAATGTCACCGGCTTCGGCATCGATGTGATGGGCGCGGCCATGCGCGGTGACCGCATCGCCGTCATCACGCGCGTCAGCTTCAACGCCGACGCCACCGGCGGCAGCACGGCCACGGTCTTCTACGACCCGGTGACCGACAGCCTCCAGACCCAGGCCTCGGGCGCCACCTACAGCTCCAGCCACACCCTCTTCATCAGCGAGGACCGCGGCGAGCACTGGCAGAGGCGCCCGCTGGCCCCGGCGAACGCGTCGGCGCCGGTGGATCTGATGTACGGGGTGGTCCTGCTGGACGACCGCATCCTCTCCACGGTCCTGCGCAGCCCGGGTCGCGCGCTGGTGGAGATCGACCCCGAGACCGGCACCTACGAGCGGCTGCTACCGACCGCCGACGTCTCTGCCCCCGACGTCGGCTTCTACAACGCGTACCTGCACGACGACACGATCTGGACCATCGACGTGGTCGCCGACCTGAACCAGGTCGGCGCCTGGCGGGTGAACCTGCAGACCCTCGAGAAGCAGACCTACAGCTACTTCGGGCTGCCCTGCAAGCCGGCGACCGGCTTCTACTCCGCCGGCGGGCTCGCCCACCCGACCTCGCCCTTCGAGGTGCCGGACCTGGTGTCGTCGTCCCCGGGGCACTTCGAGGGCCTCTGCACAGACCCGCAGGACCGGGTCTGCCACTGGCGCTGGAGCCCCTCCGACGCAGCGCCCGACGACACGCCTCCGACCGTCGGGCTCTGCGTCGACTCCGACGAGCTGTTCGAGGTGGCGACGCGCGGCGAGGTCGACGTGCGGGAGACGGCGATGCTGCCGTGGCGAGGGCACCTGCTCGTCTACGCGAACCTCCTCCATCGCCCCGACGCCGACACCGTCGTGCCGCGCTCCGTGGTGGTGGACTTCGGCCCCTCGGAGGTCGCCGTGCACGACCTCGAGGGCGTCCAGGTCGGAGCGAACCACGCCCTCGCGCTGGTCCGGCAGTTCGCCGCGCCCGTGGTGCCCGGCCACCCTGCGTGTGACCTGGCCACCTCGACCGGCTGGTGCCTGGAACCGGCCGACGGACCCCGCGAGAAGTCCGAGCTGTGGGGGCCGCTGAGCGAGGCCGGCGGCGGGTTCGGGGCCTGGTCGAGCCTGGCGCTGCCCTGCGACGGCCTCGAGTGCTCGACCGTGCCCGCGGCGCTGGCGACGGTCCCCAGCGATCGCAGCAAGCTCTTCGGGCTGTGGGAGGTCCGCAAGATCCGCTACGACGGGATCTCGGCCTTCGGTCGCGTGGAGCTGGCCGTCGGCTTCGTCGATCACCCCTGGTACGCGGCGCCGCCCGACGGCTCGCCTCCGGCCGGCATCGCGCCCGCCTCGGCGCTGGAGCGTCTGTGCTGGGCCGAGGCGACGTGCCGTGACCAGCCGGCGGAGCTGGCCCCAGAGGAGCGCGGGCTGCAGGCGCGGCTTCAGCAGGAGGAGTGCGTGCGGCGCTGGATGTCCATCGACACGGCGGCGTCGGCCTTCGACGCCTTCCTGGCGACCCCCATCGACGACTGCGGCGCGCTCGAGCAGGCCGATCCCCTGGGCTTCCTGTCGCTCGAGGAGGCCTGCCTGGGCTCCGGCCAGCCGTGCGTCGCCGGCGGGCGCGTCGCCTGCGCGCAGAACCCCTTCGGCGGGCCCTTCGCGGCGCCGACGATGCGCGACTGCGCCGTGGGCGGCGACCAGGCGAGCTGCAACGTCGACCGATTCGGCATCATCGGCTGCGGCACCTCGGTGTGCGCGCCCGAGGACTACGCCGGTGCGCACTGCGACGCGCAGGGGCGCGCCATCCACTGCAACCAGGGCTACGTCGAGGACTGCCCCGCGCGCGGGCTCGAGTGCGTCGCGTCGGTCGACCAGCAGACCTCGCTGGCCTTCGCGTGGTGTGCCGTGCCGGGCGCCACGCCCGAGGACACCTGCGTCGGAGACATCCAGTACGACTACTTCGGCTACCAGGCCGCCTATATCGGGAGCCACTGCGGGCGCGTCGGGTTGGGCTGCTCGCAGGGGCGCTGCGGCGGCGGCGACACGGACACCGACTTCACCGGCGTCGGCTGCCGCGGGGACTGGCTGGTCCAGTTGATGCCTTGGGGCAAGCGGGCGACCGACTGCAGGGCGTTTGGGGCACACTGCCGCCAGGGGACCGGCAACGCCGCCCTGTGGTGCGAGGCGACGCCCCGCTGACGGCGCCTCGTGCTCAGCGGCACAGCGACTCGGCGCGGGCGGCCAGGTCGCTGCGCAGCGAGCCGGCGTCGCTCGGGTGCACCGGGGTCGCCGTCACGCGGGCGCGGCCGGGGCCCACCACCTCGATCTGCACCGGCGCCGCCGTGCACGCGTAGGCGCTGAGGTAGGCCTCGTCGCGCAGCGCGCTGACGGCGTCCTCGACCGCCTGCTCGGCGCGCAGGGGCACCTCGACCGACACGGGCAGCGCGGGGGCCGACGGCGCCGTGGTGCGCACGCTCATGGTCGCGAAGAGCCGCGTCGGCACGTGCACCAGCGAGCCCTCGCGCGTGCGCAGGCGGATCCGCGTCAGCTCGATGCTCTCGACCACGCCCGAGACCTCGCCGATGGCGATCTCCGAGCCCATCTCGAAAGGCCGCGACAGCACCAGCGCCAGCCCGCCGGCGACGTTGCGCAGGGGCTCCAGACCCCAGATCGTCGCCACCGCGCCCACGAGCAAGCCCAGCACCAGCGCCGAGATCGGGTTGGCCGCGTGCAGCGGCGCGAAGACGCCGAAGAGCCCCGCGGCGCCGAGGATCAGGCGCGTCATCGGGCGTGCCCAGGCCAGGCTGCGGCGGCGATCGCCGCCGGCGCGCCAGGTGCGCATCACCAGACGCGAGACCAGCCGGTCGAGCAGCACCAGCAACAGCCCGATGAGCAGCGCGCGCACCAGCAGCGTGAGCAGCGGCCAGTCGGTCCACCGGACCAGCGCCTCGGTGAGGGCGGCGTCGTCCATCAGGTGGCTCCTTCGGCGCGGCCGGCCAGCAGCAGGTTGCGCCGCCGGAGCTGCTCCCACACGTGCCGCCACACCGGCGGCCACACCCGGAAGCGGCCCTCGTCGCGGATGGTGACCAGCAGGTGCGCGCTCTCGAGGAACGCGATGGCGGCCAGCGCCCGCGGGCGGGACCAGCGCAGCGACTCGGCCACCTCGCCCTCGGTCAGCGAGCCCGAGAGCATCGCCAGGGCGAGCACGTGCCAGGCGTCGCGCCCCAGGCCGTCGAACCAGCTCACGTCCACCGGCGCGATGGGCGCCAGGTGCACGGTGTCGCCCTCGACCCGGTCGACGGCGTTGAGCCACAGCGCCAGCGCGTCGCGGATGTTGCCGCCGCTCCGGCGCGAGAGCTCGGCGTAGAAGGCGGCGCGGCGCTGGTTGGGGCGGCGCCCGGGCCAGAGCCAGGCGAGCAGGCCCGGGTGACGCTGGGCCGGGCAGCTCACCCGGAAGCCCGAGAGCCGGCAGCGGGCCTGGATGACCTCGTGCAGGGTGGGGCCGTCCACCGGCGGGAAGTGGACGTGGTCGGTGAACCAGCTCCGGAGGCCCAGCACCTCGTCGAGCAGGCGCGAGGTGGGCTCGGCCATCACGATGACCCAGCAGACCTGCTGGCGGGTGGCCGTCACCAGGCGCAAGAGCCGTCGGATGTGGGCGAGGCCGGCGGCGGTGCGCGAGAAGGCGTGCTCGACCCCGTCGAGCAGCAGCACGGGGCGGCGCGCGATGAGCAGCTCCTCGACGCTCTCCCAGCTCTTGACCTCGTAGGCGTCCATCGCCGCGCCGACCGCGCCGGCGAAGCCCGCCTCGGTGCGCGCCAGGGCGTCGATGGCGACGGTGACCAGCGGGCGGTCGGCGATGCGCTTGAGGGTCATGCGCACGATGCTGGTCTTGCCGCTGCCCTCGGCGCCCGTGACCAGCATCGCCGAGGGCCGCCCGGCGACGAAGTGCCCGAAGCCCGCCTCGATGGTGGCGATCTGCGTGGCCGCGCCCACCGGCGCCTGGGGGATGTCGAAGGCGCGCGTGTCGAAGAGCTGAGCCAGCACGTAGGGCACGGCTGCCTGCTGCTCGCGGCTGACCGAGAGCGCGTCCACCGAGGCGGCGATGCTGTGCGGGTCCAGACCGCCGTCCACCCGCGAGCGCACCCGGCGCCCTGCGCCGTCGATGCGCAGCGTCTCGCGGGTGAACTCGCGGGCGGTCTGCAGACCCTCGGCCGCGAAGGCGCCGACCCGCTTGGAGGTCGAGACCACCCAGGCGGCCGCCGAGCGCAGGCGCTGCTGGCGCTGGATGCTGCGGCCCGCCCGCGGTCGCGAGGCCTGGGCCTCCACCCGCGCCAGCGCGTCGGCCAGCGAGGTGCGGATGGACTGGGCCACCTCCGCCGCCGAGGTGGCCATCTCCTGGTGGATGGCCCCGGCCTGCGCCGCCGCCTGGCGCAGCTCGCGCGCCGCCCGCCGCAGCGTGACGCGCCGCCGCGCCGGCGGCAGCTCCGGCAGCTCGATCTCGGCCAGGGTGTGGCTGAGACGGTGAGCCATCACGCCGGCCATCTCGCCCAGCCCCTGGATCGCCCGGTTGAGCACGTGCTCGGCCGCGTCGCGCGCGTCGCTCAGCCAGTAGAGCTCGGCCGCCAGGTACTGGTCGGCGACGGCGCGCAGGGGGACGCCGTCCACATCGACGTCCTCGGGCCCGTCCAGCGCGCCCAGGTCCAGCAGGCCCGGGGTGGCCTCGATGGACTCGGGCACGTCGTCGAGGAGCGCGCGGATCGCCAGCCCGATGCCGTCGAGGGACGCGGCGATGCCTCGCTCCCCCTGGATGCCTCGGATGCGCGGCAGCAGGTCCTCCACCATGCCCCGCTCGACCCGCTGCAGCAGCGCCGACAGCTCGTCGCGAGCGCCGCTGCCCTCGCGGGTGGCCGGCGACTCGAGGATCTGCCCGGCGACCTCGGTCAGCCGCTCGCCGATGGAGGCGACGATCCCCTCGACCTCGGCCTGCCGCGCGAGCCAGCTCGCCACCGCGGCGGCCGACGCCTCGCGCGCCCGCGCCGAGAGCACGGCGAGCCGCGTGTCGATCTCGGCCCGACCGGCCACGCCGTCGAGCACCTCGTCCCAGCGCTCCCCGTCCTCGGCGAGGCGCCCCAGGGCCCGGTCCACGTCGGCGGCCACGCGCTGGTAGCGCAGCTTGCGCCGCGGCATGGCCGGGGTGCCCGCGTGGCGCAGCACGTGGCCGGCGTTGGCGCTCGCCCGCGAGGTCACCGACAACACCTTGGTGCGCAGCGCGGCCGCGGCGGTGTCGATCCAGAGGCGCTCGCGATCGACGGCGCGGCCCAGCACCGGCTGACCCAGCGTCAACACCTTGGCCCGCAGCGCGCTCTGGCGTCCCAGCCGGTCGGCCTCGAAGCGCGCCAGCCGCGCGTGCAGCTCGGCCATGACCGGGACCACGTGTCCCTCCAGCCGCATCCGCACCGCCATCCGCACCGGCACCCGGCGCCTGCGTCCCACCGGGTGGGTGGCGCGCCACAGGCGAAGCTGCAGCCGGTCCGCGGCCCCCATGGCGTCCAGCGGCGCGTGATGGTGAGGCAGCACCTCGGCCTCCAGCTCCACCGGCAGCGCGTCGAGGCGGTTGCGCAGATCCCGCAGCGCCTCCCAGAGCTTCCCCGCGGCCGGCTCCAGCGTGATCGGGGTGGGCCGCTCCAGGGGGGCCTGGGCCTCGCTCTGCACCGCGGTCTCGAAGGTCACCAGGCGCGCTCGCGCCGCGTCGACCCAGGGGCCGAGCACCGTCTCGTCCACCTGGCGCGCGAAGGCGTCCAGGTGCAGGGCCACGGTGCTCATCACCTCGCGCAGGCCCTCGTCCACCGGCCCCTCGAGCGGCAGCGCCGCGTCGACCTCGCCGGCCTCGGCGTCCCGGGTGCCGTTCGCATCCGGCGACCACCCCAGCGCCCGCCGCAGGAGCACCGGCCCCACCAGCAGGTTGAGGCCGATGAGCACCGTGGCTACCTGCCCCAGCGGCTCGGCCAGCTCCGGCAGGGCCTCCTGGGCCACCAGCAAGAGCCCCAGCGCCACCCCCGCCTGGCTGATGAGGCCGGGCCAGAGGTTGTTGGCGAACTCGCGCGACTCGTCGGCCACCGCCGCGCCCAGGCGGGTGGCGCCGAACATCACCGCTCCGCGCGCCGCGAAGAGCACCAGCCCCAGGGGCAGCACCGCCAGCGCCGCCCGCAGGTCCAGCCCGGCGCCGACGGTGGTGAAGAAGATGATGAAGACCGGCAGCGCCAGCAGCGACAAGGGCTTGTGCAGGGCCTCGGCGTGCTTGCTGAAGTTGGTGACCACGAAGCCGGCGGCGATGAAGACCAGCAGCATCTTGAGGTGCAGCAGCTCGCTGACCTGGTTGACCGCGTAGCCCAGGACGATGATGACGAGCACCAGCTCCCAGCGCACCCAGCGCAGCCAGGCGATGAGCAGCCCGCCGAGCGCCGCGCCGGCCAGGAGCGACGCCCCCACCTTGACCCCGACCTCGGTGAAGACGCCGGGCTCGATGGTGGCGCCGTCGGTCGTGAGCACGCGGGCCACCGCGATGGCGATGGCCAGCATCACGATCATCACGACGTCCTTGAAGACGGCGAGGCCCAGGACCAGGTCGGCCACCTTCCCCTTGACGCCGCTCTCGGAGATGACCGCGACGGACACGGCCGGCGAGGTCCCCACCGAGAGGGCTCCGAGGCAGGCCGCCAGCGCGGCGGCGGTACCCAGCGGCATGGCGTCGCCGCCGGGGAGCAGCCCGCGCGCCAGCATGAAGGCGCCGCCGACGCCGAGCCAGGCCAGCGGGATCTTGAAGGCCACGATGGAGAAGAGGGTGCGGGCCACCCGGCGCAGGGCGCCCAGCTCCAGCTCGAGGCCGGCCTCCAGCGCGATGAGCGCCAGGGCGAGCGTGTTGAAGACCTTCATCTCCACGACGACGGTGGGGCTGAGCAGGCCGGCGACCTGGGGTCCGGCGCAGATGCCGGCGAGGATGTAGCCGGTCACCCGCGGGATGCCCACGGAGTCGGCCAGCTCGGCCAGGGCGTGGGCCGCGAGGATGACGAAGCCGATGGCGGCGAAGGTCAGCGAGTCCAGGCCGACGGCGGCGCTGGGGTCGCCGCTGAGCAGCTTGACCAGGAGCATGGTCCCGACCAGCAGGACCAGGAGCAGCACGCGTTTCATGCGCGGGCTCCCTCGGCGGCGGCCGCGGCGGCGGCGGGGCCCTGGCGGCCGGTCTCGCCCACGTCGCGCAGCATGCGGCGCAGCAGGGGGCCGGCCCAGAGGTCGTTGGCGACGGCGCTGGCGAGCAGGGCGGTGGCGGCGGTGTCGGCGAGCAGGCTGTCGTCGATGAGGGTCAGGTTGACGGCGATGGCGGCGGCCAGGGCCGACTGGCCGAGCAGCCCGCGGCCGACGCCCAGGTGCTGGACCGACAGCTCGCCGTGCAGGCGCAGCAGGCTGTCGCAGGTGGAGCGGAGCACGACGGCGCGCAGGAGGATGAAGCCGATGGGGACCGACCAGAAGGGCAGGGGGATGGGCCGCCACATGGCGCCGGCCAGCACCATGAGGAGGACGGCGGCGGGGCCGTCGAGGCGGCGCACGGCGGTGGCGACGCGGTCGCCGGCAGGCGAGAGGTTGGCGACGGTGGCGCCGGCGATGAGGCCCAGGCCGAGCGGGGAGAACTCGAGGGCGTGGGCGATGCCGCTGGTGAGCGCGACGAGGCCGACGGTGGCGACGAAGAGGCGCTCGTCGTCGTGCTGGTCGCCGACGAAGACGTGGAAGATGCCACCGCTGGCCAGCCCGGCGGCGACGCTGATGCCGACCCAGGTGGGGATGCTGGCCCACAGGCCTGCGACGCCGAAGGCCAGGGTGGTGCCGTCGGCGACGGCGGCGTGGCGCGCGGCGACGACGATGGAGAAGAGAGCGACCGCGATCACGCGGCCGCTGTCGGCGGCGACCGGGAGCAGGCGGCTGACCGGTCCCGAGGCGCGGGCCTGGGCGATGCCGCGGCGGGTGATCTGGGCGGAGAAGGCGACGGCGCCGGCGCCCAGGGTGGCGGCGTAGGGCCAGACCAGGGCGGCGACGTCGGGCTCGATGCGGGCGTAGAGCCAGACCGCCAGGCCCGCGAGGGCGGCGATGATCGACGCCGCGCCGAAGGCCGTCAGGAGCCCGAAGACCAGGTCGGCGCGGGCGATGCGGTGGCGCGAGCGCATGCGCAGGGACAGGCCGACGACGAAGCCGAGCAGCCCGTTGATGACCGAGACCAGCGGCTCGAGCTCGCTCATGCGCTGATTGGAGAGCACGCCCAGGACCAGCGGCCCGAAGAGCGCGCCCAGCACCAGATACTCCGAGTTGGAGACCGTACGCGCACGCTCGCCGAAGAGGCGCTCCTCCAGGCCCGTCACGGCGAACGCGAAGGCCAGGATGCAGAGCAGGATGAGTGCGGTGTCCATCGTCTCCAGAGGCTGCGGTGCAGGCGCGCCGAGTGCGATGAACCCTAGCCGATCGCGCGGGAAACGGCCACGTGTCCCCGCAGCGGTGGCGAGAGCAGGGGTCACGCCCGGGGCATTCTGGGGGCAATGGGGTGAAATGCCTCGTCTGCCGACCGCGGCCCGGGGGCGGATCCGTGTCGCGGCGCGGGTCGGGGCGGTTGGCCCGGGACTTGCTTTGACTCTCTCGAGCCATCGCACCCCCTGAGTTCCGCCGCCATGCACGACATGCCACCCTCACGAAACCCGGCCACGAGACCTCCCGAGGGGCGGCCGCTCGAGCGCGCCGTCAGCCTCGCCCAGCGCGTGGCGACCCACAGCGCGCAGCTCCTGGGCCTCGAGGCGCGCATTCTCATCCGGGCCCTCGCCTACATGCTGCTGGGAGCCCTCCTCGTGGCCATCGGCTGGAGCCTGCTCCTGGTGATGATCGGCCTGCTGCTCAGCCCCGCCGTCCCCGCGTGGCTCCTGCTGCTGGCCGGCGCGCTGACCCAAGGCGTCGTGGGCGCCCTGCTGGTGCGCTACGCCGTCCAGGCCCTGGACCCGATCGAAGACAACGGAGCCATCGGTGAAGAGTGACCTCATACGGCGGCGCGACGCCCTCGTCGCCCTCCTCGCCGAGGAGGGGCGCGAGCTCGAGCGCGCGGTCGACGACACCCAGGAGCTCGCCGAGTACTACACCGACCTGGGCGCGGTGATGAGCAACCGCCCCGCGCCCTTCGTCCTCACCGCGTTCGCCATCGGATTCCTGTTCGGACAGCTCACTCGCTGAACCCTTGCCCTCGGAGAAACCACCCATGGAAACCCCCTCCAGTTCACAGATCACCGGCGCGCTCGCCACGCTATCGGACCCCGAGCGCCTCGCCGAGCTGCGCGACAACGCCGTCCAGCAGATCCAGCAGGCCGACGGCCGCTTCCGGGAGCTCTGCCGCGAGCACCCCTTCGCCGTCCTCGCCGGTGCAGCCGCCGCCGGCTACCTGCTCGGCCGCATCCTGAGCCGATAGGAGCCCCGCCATGGCCACGACCTCCGATCAACCCCAGCCCCGCAAGGCCTTCGACGAGCTGTCGCGTGCCACCCGCGTCGTGGCGGGCGACGCCCAGCGGCTTCAGGGCTCCGTCGAGCACCTCGCCTCCGACGTCACCTCGCAGGTCCGCGAGGCCGTCACCGCCCGCCCCTACGCCTCCATCGGCGTGGCAGCGGGCATCGGATTCGTGCTCGCCGGGGGGCTCTCGACCTCCCTGGCCCGCACCGCCTTTCGCATCGGGACGCGCATCGCGCTCACCCGAGCGCTCGCTTCCGTCGTTGCGTCGCAGCCGGAAGCTCCCTCCGCTACCCCCTGAACTCCCAAGGAGAACGACATGGACAAGCCCACCAAGGATGACATCCTCGAGTACCTCGGCCTGCAGACCCGCAAGAGCGCCATGGAGTACGCCCTGCCCGCCCTCGGCATCTTCGCCGGCGGCGTCGTGCTGGGCGCCGCGGTGGCCCTGCTGGTCGCCCCGAAGCCCGGCCAGGAGCTGCGCGAGGACATCGCGCGCCGCATCCCCTTCGGTTCGAACGGAGACCCGACGACCAAGAGCGTGACCTCCGGGTCCTCGACCTCCGGCGCGACCACCACCAGCGGCAGCCGTTCCAGCGCCTGAGCCGCGCTGCTGCAGGGGCGTGCTGATACGGACGACGTCGCCGCGCTGTCGGTCGACGTCGCTCCGTGCTCGCATCCGCGCCTCCGTGGTGCCACCATCTCCGCGATTCGCGAGGGGAGGTGGCCATGAGTACGCGAGGACGAGCCCTGCTGATCGCTTCCCTCCTCGCCTGGGCGTCGGCCTGTGCCGAGCCGGGTGGGGAGGGCGCCGCCGACGCGCCGGCGGACGCCACTGCCAGCGTCGACTCGGCCTTCGCGGACACCGGCTCCACGCTCGATGCTCAGGCTGACGATACCCGCGCTGGCGACGACACGCCGGCGCGCGCCGACTCGGCCTTGGACCTCCCCCCGACCGACGACCGCGACCACGACGGCATCCCCGACGCTGCCGATCCCTTCCCCGACGACGCCACCCGCCCCGGCGTCGCCCTCGAGCTGACCGTCTACGCTCACACCGCCGCCGCCCTCTTCACCATGAACGTGAAGACGTACCAGGTGGCCGAGGTCGGTGAGTTCGACTTCCCGCCCACCGATGCGCTCATCGAGGAGATGACCGACATCGCCATCGACCGCTGGGGCGTGCTCTGGGGCATCAGCTTCGAGCGGCTGTGGGTGTGCCACCCCCAGACGGCCGAGTGCTGGCTCATGGGCGAGCTGCCCGACCGGTTCAACGGCCTCACCTGGATCCCGGGGCCGGCCATCTCCGCGGGCAGCGACATGCTGGTCGGCGTCTCGGGCGATGGGGGCTGGTTCCGCCTCGAACCGAAGGGCGCCGCGGTCGCCGCGACGAAGCTGGGATCCTACGGTCCCGACCTCACGTCCAGCGGCGACGCCTTCTCCATCGAGGGCATCGGCACCTTCGCCTCGGTGAACCAGGGCTCGGAGGTGGACGACCGCATCGTGCGGGTCGACCCCAAGACCGGCGGCGCGCTCGCGCTGGTCGGCACCACGCCCGGCCTCTACCAGCTCTGGGGGCTGGCCGGCTGGACCGAGCGCATCTTCGGCTTCGACGCCTCGGGCGAGATCGTCGTGGTCAACGTGCTCAGCGGCGAGGTGGCCTCGGTGGCCAAGACGGCCCACGCCTGGTGGGGGGCCGGGGTGCGCACCCGGCTCTGACGCGGCAGCCCGGCCGCCTGCGACGTGCCGGTTGGGATGTCTGGCCGTCCGGTCGATGGAGCGGGCTCGCCGGCGCCGCCGATGCGACCGGGCCCATGCTCTGGCCGCCTTCGTGAGCCGCGGTCCGGCGCCCCGTCAGGGCGGGCAGCCAGCACCCGTGGTGCCGCCGGCGTCGATGATCAGGTCGCCGAAGGTCACGAAGGGGTCGGTCGACGGTGTGCCGAAGGGATCGGCGTAGTCGTCGAAGGGCTTCCACTCGAAGACCGTGAAGCATTCGCCCGCGAGGAAGAAGCTGCACCCGTAGATGAGGTTGAGGGTGGCGTCGGCCGGAGGGCTGCCGTCGCCGCGCACGGTCATCCCGTCGGCGGTCCCGCGCAGCCCCAGCCAGAAATCCTGCTGCGTGCCGAAGACCAGCGGCGTGTCCAGCGTGACCTCCTGGTAGGTGCCGGTGCCGGCCACCGTCTGGGTACCCAGCGCCGCGCCCACGTCGCCGAAGGTGTCGGCGTACACTGTCAGCTCGTAGGTCTGCTGGGCCGCGGCGATGAAGCGCACCTTGGTCAGGGTGTAGGGGAAGGAGGCGGCCGGCAGCCGGATGCGGGTGGCCACGCGCTCGACCGAGAGGAAGCTGCTCAGCGTCTTCGGGGTGGGGCTGCTCACGGGATCGAAGCTGTGGTGCGCGAACCAGGCGAAGGGGCTCGCGCCGCCGGTGCCGGGAATGTCGACGGTGTCCTCGTCGATGGCGCTGGTCAGCTCGTCGTCGCTGGCCGAGGCCAGGCAGGTCCAGGTCTGGCAGGGCTGGGTGGTGCCCTGGGGCACGGTGGCGGAGGTCTGGTCGACCGCCAGGCTGCCGTCCACCAGCCACTGGTAGTTCAAGGTGAGCGGGTCCTCGTCGGCGTCGTCGGCCTCGGCCTCGCAGACCAGGGCCTCGCCGGCGGCGGGCAGGGCGGGCGACACGAGCACCTGGGTGATGACCGGCCGCGTGTTGCCGATGAGCACCGGCTCGCTGCTGACCGGGCTGCCGCTGAGCTGGCCATCCGAGGGCGTCACCGTGCAGCGTACGCTGTCGCCGCGCCCGTGCGCCGAGGCCGGGAGGAGCTTGCCCGACTGCGCCGCGATGGGGGCATTGTTCTTCGTCCAGGTGTAGCTCAGCGTCACCGTCTGAGCCTCGGGGTCGGACACCCCCGAGGCGGTGCAGGTGAGCGCGTCGCCGGTGAGCGGGCTGCCCGGGGTGATGGCGACGGCGGTCACCACCGGCGGCTGGTTGTCGGGCGGGGGCCCGTCCAGGGTGATGGGCGCGCTCACCAGGGGCGCGCTGGTGGCCTCGCCGTCCGAGACGGTGGCCTCGCAGCTCAGCAGGTCACCGCCGCCCGCGGCGCTGCCCGGCAGCCACGTCGCCGCCACGGCCCCGGAGACCGCCACGCCGTTCACCAGCCAGCGGAAGCTCACCGACACCGGGTCCTCGTCGGGGTCGGCCGCGCCGCTCACCACGCAGGTGAAGGTCGTCGTGCTGTCCCCGAGCGGCGGCGTCACCTGCACGCCGCTCGCGGTGGGCGGGGCGTTGCCGATGATCAGCGGCGGGCTCTGCACCGGCGCGCCGCTGAGCTGCCCGTCGCTCGGGACCACCAGGCAGCGCACCGCGTCGTCCTTGGCCGCGTGCCCGCCGGCCAGGATGGCGCCGGTCTCCCCGGGCAGCAGCGCGTCCTCGACGCTCCACTGGTAGCTCAGGGTCACCGTGTCTCCGTCGGCGTCGGTGAGCCCGCTCGCCACGCACGCCAGCGTCGTGGTCGCCACCGCGCCCTCCGGCCCCACGGTGACCGTCCCCACCTCGGGCGCCTGGTTCTCGACCAGGGCTGGCTCGCTGACCACCGGCGTACCCTGGGCCACGCCGTCCGAGGGCGTCACCTCGCAGCGGATGGCCGCCCCCGAGGCCACCTTCAGCCCGGGCACGAAGCTGGCCCCGGTCGCCCCGGCGACGACCTCTCCGTCCACCAGCCACCGGAACGCGTAGACCTTCGGGTCGCCGGCGTCGGGGTCGCTGTGGCCGACCGGCGCGCAGACGAACGAGGTGAGCTTGCCGCCCTCTGCAGGCGTGAGCGTCGCCGAGGTCAGCGACGGCGGCGCGTTGGCGATCAACAGCTTGGGAGAGCTGACCGTCTCGCCGTCCGCCTCGCCGTCGCCCGGCGTCACCGTGCACACCACCGACGCTCCCTTCACGAAGCCGCCGCTGAGGGTCGCAGCCTGGGCGTCGGCCACCGGCGCTCCGTCGACGCTCCACGCGTACCCGTAGACCGGCGGGTCGCCGTCCGGGTCGCTGAAGCCCTGCGGCGCACACACCAGCGTGTCCAGCGCGGTCGCGCCCGGTGGACCGAGGCTCACCGCGCCCAGGCTGGGCGGCGCGTTGGCGATGACCAGCCCGAACTTGCTGGCCACGGCCGGCCCCAGGGTCGTCCCGTCGCTGGGCTGCGCCGAGCAGGTGACCGTCTGCCCCTTCGCGTAGTGCTCGCCGGAGAGGGTGGCGCCCTGCTCGCCCTCGACCACCTGGCCGTCCACCTTCCAGGTCACCACCAGGGTCACCGGATCGCCGTCGGGATCCGACAGGTCGCTGGCGAGGCACTGGACCCCGGTGAGCTCCGTGGCCGGCGAGGGTCCCACGATGACCGCCCCGATGTGCGGCGCGGCGTTGGCGAGCACGACGATCGCCGACGCGACCGGCGTGCCCTTGGTCGAACCGCTGACCGGCACGACCTTGCACTGCACGGTGGTCCCGGCCCCCGCCCCGGCGGGCGTGAACACGGCGCTGGTGGTCCCGGGCTGCTCCACCCCGTTCACCAACCAGATCGTCTGCAGCGTGGGGTTGTCGCCCTCGTCCGGGTCCTCGAGCCCGCTGGCGGTGCAGGTGAAGGCGGTCCCCGAGCTGCCCTCGGGCGGCGAGAGCGTCACCGACCCGACCCGCGGCGGGCTGTCCAGCACGGGCACCGCGGCGCTCTCCAGCGCCTCGCCCTCGGTCAGCCCGTCCCAGGGCGCCACCCGGCAACGCACGCTCTGGCCCTTGTGGAAGAAGGCCCCGCCCAGGGTCGCGCCCTCCTCGTCAGCGACGAGCGCGCCGTCGACCCGCCAGGAGAAGTGGTAGCCCTCGGGGTCGCCATCCGCGTCGCTGAAGCCCTCCGCGCTGCAGGTCAGGGTGCTGTCGGTCGCCGCGGCGCTGGGCAGCAGGTTCACCGCGCTGAGCGTCGGCGGCGCGTTGGCGATGACCACGCTGGCCTCGGCCGCCTGCCCCTCGTGGTCGCCGTCGCCCGGGACGGCCCGGACCGTCCAGGTCTGCCCACGGGCGGTGGCGGACGCGGGGACGGACGCCTGGGCGATGCCGGCGGGCGCGCCGTCGCGGGTCCAGGAGAAGCGGTAGGTGACGATCTGACCGTCGGGGTCGGTGGCCGGGGTGCTGACCGAGGCCAGCAGCGGGTCCGAGGTGGTCGGCGCGGCGGGGCTTATCGCCAGCACGGTGGCGCCGGCGGGGGGGCGGTTCACCCGCAGGGCGACGGCGACCTGCGCGCTGCGGCCGCCGGGGTCGGTGACTACGAGGGTCAGGACGTGGGAGCCGGCCGCAAGGGAGTCGACGCTCAGCGAGAGCGTGCTCTGGGGGACGGCGCCCTGGAGCAGCGGGGTGCCTCCGTCGGCGCTCAGGGCGTAGCTCAGCGCGGTCACCGGGTCGTCGGGGTCGCTGACGCGCGCGCTGAACGGGACGGGCTCGCCCAGGCGCCAGACCGAGTCGGCCTCGGGCTCGAGCAGGGTGAGCTGCGGCGCGCCGGCGGGGGGCTGCGCGCCGTCGGCGTCGGGCTGGCCGCCGCCGTCCGGCGACGCGGCGACGTCGGCGTCGGCGTCCGGTCCCGCGCCGGCGCCCGAGTCGCTGCAGGCACCGAGCCCGGCCGGCACCGCGCAGCAGAGCAGGAGGAGGGTCGCCGTGGTCCGGAGATGCGTTCGCGCCATGGCCCGGACTATCGCAGGCCCGGGGGCCCGAGCAAACCACCACCTCGTCGGGCCGGTGACCGATCCGCCCGCCTGGCCGCGCTCCCAGCTCGCCCGAGGCCGCCCGCCGCGGCGGGGCCCGGCGGCCGGTGGTCCTGGCAAGGGGGCGCGTGCTACGACCGAGACGCCTCCTCTCACCAGCTCCGGGATACCGCCATGACGAAGACGCGCCTGTTCCCGCTCTCCGAGCTGCCCGAAGGCCAGCCGCGGCACGCGCTGGTGTCGGACGTCGACCTGGTGGTCCTGCGCCGGGGCGAGCGGGTGTCCGCGCTCTACGGGCGCTGCCTGCACCGGGGCGCGCTGCTGGCCGACGGGCACCTCCGGGGCGACGACCTGATCTGCGGGCTCCATGGCTGGGACTACCGCTGGGACACCGGGGTGAGCGCCTACAACAACGCCGAGCGCCTCGCGCGCTTCTCGAGCTGGGTCGAGGACGGCGCCGTGTGGGTGGACGGCGACGAGATCGCCCGCTGGGCCGAGACCCACCCGCAGCCCTACGACCGCGACGCCTACCAGGGCGCCTGGGCCGACGTCCACGGCGCTCCCGAGGAGCCCTTCACCCACGAGATCCGCGCGCTGGCAGAGGACGGCCTCAGCAAGACGGGCCATCACGGCGTGGCGGCGGCGATGGGCGTGCCCCGGGACTCGCTCCCCAAGTGGGACGACCTGCAGTTCGTCACCGCGCAGCTGCATCGGCTGCCCCTGCTCGACGACGAGCCGGTCGGGACCGAGGTGATCATCGGCCCGAACGCCCGCCGGCCCTTGCGTCTCGAGATCCCGCTCTTCGTGTCCGACATGAGCTTCGGCGCGCTGTCGGAGGAGGCGAAGGTGGCGCTGGCCCGCGGGGCCGAGCTGGCGGGCACCGGGATCTGCTCGGGAGAGGGCGGGATGCTGCCCGACGAGCAGGAGGCCAACAGCCGCTACTTCTACGAGCTGGCCTCGGCCCGCTTCGGCTACGCGATGGAGAAGGTCCAGCGCTGCCAGGCCTTCCACTTCAAGGGCGGGCAGGGGGCCAAGACCGGCACGGGCGGGCACCTGCCCGGCGTGAAGGTGCAGGGCCGCATCGCCGAGGTGCGGGGGCTGCCGCCGGGGACGCCCGCCGTCTCACCGGCCCGCTTCCCCGACTGGACCACCCTGGCCGACTTCCAGGCCTTCGCCGCCGAGGTGCGCGAGGCCACCGGCGGCATCCCGGTGGGCTTCAAGCTCTCGGCGCAGCACATCGAGCGCGACCTCGACGCCGCCCTGGAGGTCGGCGTGGACTACGTGATCCTCGACGGCCGAGGCGGCGGGACCGGCGCGGCGCCGCTCATCTTCAGGGACAACATCTCGGTGCCCACGATCCCCGCGCTGGCCCGCGCCCGCCACCGCCTGGATCGGCTCGGGCGCTCCGACGTGACCCTGGTCATCACCGGCGGCCTCCGCACCCCGGCCGACTTCGCCAAGGCGCTGGCCCTGGGCGCCGACGCCGTCGCCATCTCGAACGCCGCGCTCCAGGCCATCGGCTGCCTCGGCATGCGCGCCTGCCACACCAACAACTGCCCGGTAGGCATCGCCACCCAGAAGCCCCACCTCCGCGCCCGCCTGCCGGTAGACATCGCCGCCGCGAGGTTGGCCCGCTACCTGGGCGCCGCGGTGGAGCTGATGCAGGTCCTGGCAAGAGCCTGCGGCCACCACCACCTTCGCGATCTCAACGCCGACGATCTGACGACGTTCGACCGGGGGATGGCGGAGCTGACCAGCGTCCGCTACGGCGGGGTGGCTGGCCGAGGCACCGCCTGAGTCGGCTACGGCCACCGCTGACGACGTCGCTCCCTCGCGTCAGGCCTGCGACGGGCCTGGGGCCCGACTCGGCCTGCGCTCGGTCGCGCCGCCGTCAGCGGCGGCCTCGCTCGCCTCATTCGGCGCCTCTACATCCCGGCTGGGTGGCTGGCCGAGGCACCGCCTGAGTCGGCTACGGCCACCGCTGAGGGCGTCGCTCCCTCGCGTCAGGCCTGCGACGGGCCTGGGGCCCGACTCGGCCTGCGCTCGGTCGCGCCACCCTCAGCGGCGGCCTCGCTCGCCTCATTCGGCGCCTCTACATCCCGGCTGGGTGGCGGGTCGGGGTCTTGGGGCGGGGCTGGCTCGAGGGTCGGCGGCGGCGGGTTCGGGCTCGGGCTCGGTCTCGGTGGCGGGCTCGGGCTCGGTGGCGGGCTCGGGCTCGGTCTCGGTCACGGTCTCGGTCTCGGTCACGGTCTCGGTTTCGGTCTCGGTCTCGGTCTCGGCCTCGGTTTCGGTCTCGGTCTCGGTCTCGGCCTCGGTTTCGGTCTCGGTCCCGGTCTCGGTCCCGGTCTCGGTCCCGGTCTCGGCCTCGGTCTCGGTCTCGGTCTCGGCCTCGGTCCCGGTCTCGGCCTCGGTCTCGGCCTCGGTCTCGGCCCCGACCCCGGCGCCGGCCCCGGCCTCGGCCCCCGCCTTCAGGGGCCCTTCGGGCACGGCGTACCCAGCGGCGCCGGGGCCGGTACCGTCGCTGTGCCGGTGTCTCGGAAGGTCTCGAGGAAGCAGCCGTACTGGTACTTCACGGCGTCGAGCTGGGTGAAGATCGTGTGGGGGTCGGACCAGCCGTCGCCTTCGTATTGGACGACGACGCCGGTGTAGGGCTCGCCGTCGACGCTCTGCAGGTCCTGGTGCACCGGGTAGTCCAGGAAGCCGTCGAGGCCTGCCAGGGCGAGGCTCTGCTGCATCTCCGGCCACACCGCGGCGCCCGCTTGGGGGTGGCCGTAGGCCAGCACGATGGCGTCGTAGATCGTCGTCGAGAAGAAGGAGTCGCCCTTGCCGACCGGCTCGTAGATGGGGCGCACCGGGTGGCCGGGCAGGGGGCGGTGGGCCAGCCGCGGCATGTAGACCATCGGCTCGGCCGGCTCCCACGCGGTCTGCATGGTGTGCAGCGACGGGTGCAGGAAGCTCAGATCCTCGGCCTCGAGGAGCGGGCCCAGCAGCGGGCCGGCGTTCAACAGCTGGGTCTGGAGGATGAAGAAGCTCCAGAAGCCACCTGCGCCGGTGGGCACCACCGCCTCGATGCGCGGCTCGGTGGCGCCGATCATGTTGGCGTACATGCCGCCCATCGACTGCCCCATCGCCAGGATGGGGGCGGTGGCGAAGCGGTAGCTCTCCTCGCCGGCGGGCAGGGACATGCCGGCGCAGGCGGCCACGGTGGCCGGGGCGACGCGCAGGCCGTCCAGGGCCTCCAGCATCAGGCGCTGCTCGATGACGCCCTGCCGGAAGGTGTCGCGGAAGGCGGCCAGATTGGCCAGGTTGAGATACTCGATGCTGCTGGCGCCCGGCACGCGCTCGGGGTTGACCGGCAGCGCCGCCCCCACCGCCCCGAACCCGTGGGCGGCCAGCACCCAGGCCGGCCCCTCACCGGGGGTCTCCGGCCCGCCGGCGAACTCGATGGTGCCGCGGTCGACCACCTGCGACGCCAGCCCGCCGGAGCCGTGGAAGTAGAGCACCAGCGGGTAGCCCCCGGCCGGCATGGGCTGGCGCGGCATGGTGACGACGATCGGCACGGTCTCCTCACGCTGGAGGACCGGTCGCCCGGAGGCGTCGAACTCGAAGAGCCCCTCGGTGTCGAAGGGGGCCTCCCCGCGCTGGAACTGCGGCAGGGTCAGCGTGCCGTGCAGCTCGCAGTAGCGGGAGTGATCGGCCCCGTCGTCCGGGTCGACGGTCAGGGGGCCCAGCGTGGCGTCGTGGTCGGCCAGGACCTGGTCGCTGAGGCGGGCCGTCTCCGCCACGACGTCGCCGGTGGTGAAGACGGTGGCCGCGGCGACCTGGTCGCGCGCGACGCCGAGCCCGTCGAGGGTGGGCCACAGCGGCGCGTAGAGGGCGGCGGCCGCGGCGCCGCGCGCTCCGGCGGGCACCTCGCCCCGGGCCAGGCGCTGCAGGTCGGCGGGGATCCCCAACGGCTGCCCGGCGGCGTCCTTGGCGGCGCGGGTGACCACGAAGGCGTAGGTCCGGTCGGGTGCCAGCACGAAGCCGGGGCGGGCGGACATGGCCAGCAGGTGCTCGGGCACCCACCCGTCCACCGGCGGCGTGGTGGCCACCAGCGGGAAGAGGCGGCCGCGCTCGGGCGAGTCGGGGTCGACGTCGACCAGCAGCAGCGGCGAGGTCGGGTCCGCGGCGATCACCACGTCGCGGGTGCGGGGCGCCGGGTCCGCGCTGAAGCGGAACCACGCCACGGGCGTCACCGGGAAGCCGGGGCGCTGGTCGGCGATGGCGATGATCGGCGCGACCAGGTCGACGCCCGGTGAGGGGATGTGGGTCATCGCCGGCGTGCCGCGCGCGGTCAGGCGCAGGTCGGAGGGCCAGGGGAAGTCGTAGAAGTGCTCGGCGGTGTCGAGGTCCACGCTCAGGTCGAAGCGCGCCAGGGTGCCCTCCTCCACGATCGGCGGAAGCTCCGGTCCCGCGTCGCCAGGCGCGTCGGCGCCCCGGTCCGCTGTCAGGTCCGCCGTCAGGTCCGCCGCTGCGTCGGCGTCGGGGCTCGCGTCGTCTGCGCCGGTCCCGCCGCCGCCGCACGCCGCCACCATCATCAGCAGCACCCGGCCGAAGGCCAGGCCTCGCGTGCTCGTCTTCGCCATCGCTGCGCTCCTCGGTCCCGGTCGGTCCCCGGTATAGCGTCGACCCGCCCCGCCGATCCAGCCGCGCCGCGCCCCGACCCACGGGTCGGTCGCGCGCCGGCCGGACGGTCGCCCTCTCCGCTGTCGCGTGTCGGTCGCGTCTGCTAGCTTTCTCGGCACCACCCGACGCGGAGGGAGCCATGCTCGCCAGCGAGTCGATCTCCACGGCATCGCAGGGCCGCTACCAGCAGATCTGCCGGCTCGACATGGGCGGCGCGATGCTGCTCTTCGTCGCCGAGGAGGTCGCCACCGGCGATCTGCTGGCCGCGCGCGTCTACCGCCTCGACGAGCCGCTGCCTGCGCCGGTCGCCTCCCAGCTCGAGCGCCACGCCGCCATCTTCCGCGGCATCGGCCACCCCGGGCTCCCGCGCCTGCGGGAGCTCATCCTGACCGAGCGGCGCGGCGCCGCCAGCGCCTGGGTGGTGGAGGAGTTCGTCGCCGGGCGCACGGTGCAGGACCTGATACACAGCGTCGGGCCGGCGCCGGCCGAGCTGGCCCTGCGCATCACCCGGCGCATGCTGGCCACCCTGGCCCACCTGCACGATCGCGTCCCGCCACTGCCGCACGGCTCGGTGCGCTCGGAGATGACCCTGCTGAAGCCGGACGGGACGGTGGCCCTGCTCAACCCTGGCCTCATCCACGCGGAGCTGCGCAGCCGCGCGGTCGGGTCGCCGTACTACGGCGGCTCGCCCGGCTTCCACGCCCCCGAGCACGAGCCCGGGGAGGCGACGACCATCGACGACCTCTACGGCGTCGGCGCGACCCTGCTGCACATGGTCAGCGGCCACCCGCCCGAGCCGGCCAGCGTGGCGCCCATCGAGAAGCAGTATCCAGGCATCTTCGGCGGTGGCTCGCGGGTGGCCCACTTCATCCAGGCGATGATGCATCCCGACCCGTCGCGTCGCCTGGACACGGCGCCCATCGCCCTCGAGGCGCTGAACGGGATCCTCGGCACCGGGGCGGTGACCCGGCCGGTCACGTCGGTGGGCAGCGCGCCGGCACCGCAGGAGGAGCGGGCCATGCGCTGCCCCGACTGCGACGAGCCGACCGTGGCGACGACGGTCGGCGCCTCGGGCAGCGTCGTCGACGTGTGCCCGGAGTGCCAGGGCCTGTGGCTGGACCCGGGCGAGCTGAGCCGGATGGTGGTGCGCCCGCTGGTCGAGCGCCCCAACCTGGCGGAGATCGGCCGCGCCGTGCGCGCGATGGCCCGCCTGCCCGACCGCATGGTGTTCCGCCAGTGCCCGATGTGCGCCACCACCATGACCCGCCAGAACTACGGCCAGGTCAGCGGCATCATCGTCGACGAGTGCCCGCGCCACGGCATGTGGCTCGACCAGGGCGAGCTCGAGGCCATCAAGCGCTTCGTCGAGCTGGGCGGCCTCGAGCTGACCGCCGCCCGCGCCGAGGAGCGGTATCGGCATACAACCCACCGCAACGAGAGATAGATCGATCGAGGCACCGTGAGCGGCGGCTACGCACGCCGTGGGCGTCGTCGTTCGCTCGGGTCAGGCCTGCGACGGGCTGAAGCCCGACTCGGCCTGCCCTCGCTCACTCCTAGCCCACGGCGCGCTCGCTCGCCGCTCACGGCGCCTCGACGGTGGCGAGGTTGGTTCGGCTCGGGGGCTCTCGGCGGGGGTCGGTTTCGGTGGCGGGGCCGGGCTCGGTCTCGGTTTCGGCCTCGGTCTCGGTTTCGGCCTCGGTCTCGGTCTCGGTGTCGATCTCGGTGTCGATCTCGGTGTCGATCTCGGTGTCGGTCTCGGTCTCGGGCTCGGTCTCGGTCTCGGTCTCGGGGTCGGTTTCGGCCTCGGTCTCGGTTTCGGCCTCGGTCTCGGTTTCGGCCTCGGTCTCGGTCTCGGGCTCGGTCTCGGTGTCGGGGTCGGTTTCGGTCTCGGTGGCGGTTTCGGGCTCGGGCTCGGTTTCGGTGGCGGATTCGGTGGCGGATTCGGGGTCGGTTTCGGGGTCGGTTTCGGGGGCGGTTTCGGTGGCGGGGTCGGGCTCGGTCTCGGTGACGGGGGGCCGGTGCTGCCGGGGGCTCGATTCTGTTTGGGGGGGTCTGTTATGTTGGAGGGGAATTGCTGACGGGTTGGAGTGTCGCCATGCGACGAGTCACATTGCTCTTCGGGCTCATCACCTCGCTCTTCGGGCCGGCGATGCTCGGGTCGGAGGCGCGGGCTTCCTTTCCCGTCGGGGTCTGGGCGATGCCCGATGAGGTGGTCGTCGAGGGGGCGGAGACCAAGCAGCCGTCGGTGACCATCCGCGGGTTCATGATGGTGTTCATCACCAAGGACTCCGGCGAGAAGGAGGGGCCCTACGGCGGCTACTCGGTGCCTCGCTGGGGTGACATGCACTACACCTGCCCGGCCGGCATGGCTGGGGTGTGCGTGATGGAGTGGCAGGACATCGCCAAGAAGATCGGTGCCGAGGACTGCATCGGTTGGGGCAGCCAGGATCTGCCGCCCGGACAGCTCCAGCCGATCTACATGGACCCCTGGACGGTGGACGACTACCCCATCGGCCAGGGCGCGGTGCCCGGCTTCACGCCCTGCCAGGCCCTGGCGTCAGCCTTCAGCAGCAAGCCGCTGCCACCCATCCCCGACGGGCCGCCCGACTTCGGCCCCGATGCCGGTCCGCTTCCCGACGTCGTCTTCGACGTGGACGTCGGCGCCACCGACGGCAGCCTGTTCGACCTCGCCGACGTCGGCCCCGATCCGGACGCCATCCTCACCGAGGTCGGTCCCGACCCGGACGCCGACGCCGACGACGTCATCCAGCTCGACATCCCGCCGGCCCCCGACGGCGACGTGGGCCCGCCCTTCGACGCCTTCCCCCCCGACGCCCCCGACTCCGGCTTCTGGGACACCCTCGAGCCCGACGCGAACCCGACGGATGCCAACCCGCAGCCGGACGACGTGTTGCCCGACCAGGGCAGCGTCGACCTGGACACCATCATCGGCGTGGACGTGCCCGAGACCGGCCTCGGCCTGGACGTCGACCCCGGCACCGACGACCTCGGAGGCGACGTCAGCGCGCCGCCGGACGCCACTCCCGACGTCGTGGCCACCCCCGACGGGGACGCGGCCACAGCCGAGCCCGGCGGCGACGCGGCGACCGCTGATCCTGGCGGCGACGCGACCGCGGACCCGGGCGCCGAGGCGGGGCCCGAGGCGGGCGACTCCTCGGGCGGCTGCGGCGGCGCCCCGACCCCGAGCTCCCTCTGGTTCGCCGCGCTGGCGCTGGCCGCCCTCGCCGCCACCCGCCGTCGCCGCGTCGCGTGACCGCCCCGGGCCGCGCCGCGCTCGCCGGCCCGCGGCGCCAGAGCCCAGGCCGCGCGGCGGTGTTCGCGCACTCCCCGCGCGACCTGGCGCTGCTGCTGCCCGCCCTCGCCGTCGCCGTGGCCCTCGCCCTGACCGCCGCGCCGGCCCTGGCCCGCGGCCCGGCTGCCCTGACCCTGTGGGCTGCCGCCTACGCGTGCTGGGTCTGGTGGGGCTCCAACACGGTGGCCCACAACCACCTGCACAACCCCCTGTTCCGGAGCCGCGCCGCCAACCGCGCGTTCTCGCTGGCCTTGACCCTGTGGCTCAGCATCCCGCAGACGCTGTGGCGTGACCGCCACCTGGCGCACCACGCCGGCGCGCCGCCGCGGCTTCGACTCGGCCGCCGCCTGGTCGCCGAGCTCGCCCTGGTCCTCGGCGCCCTGGCCGCCCTGGGCGTCGCGGCGCCGGCGCTGTCGGCTGCGCTGCTGGGGGGTCTGGCGCTGGGGCTCGGCCTCTGCGCAGCCCAGGGGCGCCTCGAGCACCGCCTCGATGGCCGCGAGCACGCCGGCGGCGTCAGCACCCGCGGGCGCCTGCACAACCTGCTCTGGTTCAACGATGGCTACCACGCCGAGCATCACCGCGCGCCGCGTCGCCACTGGTCGGCCCTGCCCGCCGCGGCGCTTCCCGACGCGCCCATCGCGCGGCACGGGCCGCTCTTGCGCCCGCTCGAGGGGCGCACCGGCAGCGCGCGGGGCCGCGTCCTCGCGGGCCTGGAGCGCCTCGCCCTGCATAGCCCGAGGCTCCAGCGCTTCCTGGTCGCGGCCCACGCCCGCGCCCTGGCGCGCCTCATCCCCCGGGCGGTGGCCACGCCGCCGTCGCGAGTCCTCATCGTGGGCGGCGGGCTCTTCCCGCGCACGGCCCTGGCCCTGGCGACCGTGCTGCCCGAGGCCACCCTGGTCGTGATGGACACCGACCCCGCCCACCTGGACTGCGCCCGGGAGCTGCTGGCCGCCCGAGGCCTCGCCCCCCCGCGGGTCGCCTTCCGCCGCGGCACCTGGCAGCCCGGTCAGCCCGTGGACGCCGAGCTGGTCGTGGTCCCGCTCGCCTTCGAGGGCGACCGCGCCGCGCTGTATCGCCCCACCGCGGTGCCCACCCTGGTCCACGCCTTCCCCTGGGAGGCCCGCGGGCTCCCCGCCGAGCCGGTGAGCCGGATCCTGCTCTTCAAGCGCCTCGTCGCGGTGCCCGCCCGGCCCTGAAGGTCGGCCGCGCGCTGGGCCTCGCGAAGCCGGGCCCGCTCACTCCGCCGCGTCCGGTGCGGACTCCTCGCCCGCCGCGTCCGGCCCCTCGCTGGCGTCGCTCAGCCGGCGGGTGCTCTCGGCGTGCCACGCCTCCAGGTCGGCCGTGTAGCGCCGGGCGCGCTCGGGGTACTGCTCGGCCAGGTCCCGGGTCTCGCCCGGGTCGGCCTGCAGGTCATAGAGGCGCCCGCGCCTCCGCTCCGCGTCCAGGATGAACTTCCAACGATCCTGGCGCAGCCCCATCTGCCAGACCCCGTGATCGACGTAGAAGCGCGCCGTGCCGGCGAGCGGCGCGAGGCGGTCGTGGCCGCGCCAGTCGGGCGCCGGCTCCAGTCCGACCAGCGAGGCCAGGGTGGGCAGCACATCGACCAGGCTGGTCACCTGCGGCGCCCGCATCGGCGCGTTCAGGGCTCCCGGCACCACGAAGGCCAGCGGGACATGCACGTTCTCCTCCCAGATCTGGAGGCTGTGGGCCAGGTTGCCCTCGTGCTCGCCGAAGGCCTCGCCGTGATCCCCCATGACCACCCAGACCACGTCCTGCAGGAGGCCGCGGCGCCGAAGCCCATCGCGCAGCGCCCCCAGCGCCGCGTCGCCGGCGTAGAGATCGTTGATGTAGGCGTCCCGCTCGGTCGCCTGGGGGAAGGGGCGCGGCCCGGTGCCCGGCGATCGGTAGGGGTGGTGGCCGGCGATGGGCATGTAGAAGGCCACGAAGGGCGCCCCTGGCGAGAGCCCGTCGATCCAGTCGAGCAGCGCCCTGGCGGTCGCGGCGTCGTCGGTGCCGAAGCTGGAGACGTGCTCGCCGCCGATGTCGCCAGCGTCGGCGAGGCGGTCGAAGCCCCGGTCGCGGACGATGTGGCTCATGCCCAGATAGACGAAGCGGCCCGAATGGAAGAGCGCGGTGGCGTAGCCGGCGGCGTCGAAGGGGCGGGGCGCGCAGGTCGCCGGGAGGCGGTCGGCGGCGTAGCGGCGGGCGTCGGTGGACGCGACCGGGTAGCCGCTGCACAGGTACGACCACAGGCCCTTGATGCTCTCCGGGTAGGCGGCGTAGGCCGCGTCGAAGATCAGCGCGCGCTCGAGCAGCTCGGTGAGGTGGGGCATGGGGTCCTCGCCGTGGGGACCGCGTCCCCAGGGGGACAGGAAGCGGGCGCCGGTCGACTCGAGCACCACCCAGATGACGCTCTTGCCGCGGGCCTCGCCGCGCAGCCGGGTCAGGTCGCGCGCGGGGCCCTCGGGCGGCAGCCCGGCCGGTTCGGTGGGCGGCTGCACGTGGGTGGTCGCTCCGAGCCGGTCGCGGAGCGTGGTCCGGAACAGCGTGGTGACGGCGTTGCGCTCGAGGCCCCAGGTCTGTACCGAGGCCAGGGCAGCCGGGCCGAGGACCAGGGCCGGGGCGAAGCTGAGCGCCAGCCCGAGGGTGAGCCAGCGCTGCGGGGCCCGGCCCGCCGCCAGAGCCCCCAGCAGGGCCGCACCGGCGACAGCCACCATGGCCAGCACGTTGCCCGCGGTCAGGTAGTGGGTGATCGAGTCGCCCAGGGCGCCGCCGACGGCGGCCAGCATCGGGTGGGTCAGCGGGGTGCCCAGGGTGCGCGCCACCGGCACATTGAGCGCGGTCCAGGCCACCACCACGGCCACCAGCACCCAGGAGGCGGCGCTGGCGGCACGTCCGACCCGAGGCCCGGCCTGGCGCGCGAGCAGCGAGGCGACCCCGTCCAGGAAACCGAAGGCCAGCAGCAGCAGGCTGTCCTCGTGCAGCAGGGCCAGGGGTGTCCTCCAGGAGAGCAGCCCCTCGGCCGGGCCATCGGCGAGGCGCAGCGCGACCGCCGCCACCTTGGCCACCATGAAGCAGGCCCACAACGCCCACACTCGCCGCAACCAAGCGCTCCGCACGCCCTCTCCCGGTTCCCGACCCGCGCGCCCGCGATGGTAGCATCGGGCGGCTGGTGGTGCGGAACCCCGCGACCGGGGCGCACCGCGGCCGCCACCGTCCGGATATCACGGGTGGGCCGCGACGGGTTGCGCGGCCGGGGGGAGGACTCTAGTCTCTGGCCCTTCCCCTCTCACATCTTCGGAGTCTGACCATGATGCGATGCATCTCACTCGTGACCCTCGGCCTGTCGGTCCTCTCCCTGGCCGCCTGCGGCGACGACGAGGTCTCATCGGCCGACGCCGCCCGCTATTGCAAGGCCCTCTGCGAGAAGACCAAGGAGTGCGCCCCCTCCGGGCTGCCCGTCAGCATCGACTGCGACGCTCAGTGCCGCGACACCACCGGCGGTGGAAGCGGGACCGGCAGCTGTAACGCGACCAAGTCGCAGGTGGACGCCTGCATCTCGGCGTATCAGTCGGCGACCTGCGCCGAGATCCAGAGCGGCAATACGCCCAGCGCGTGCGACATCTGCAACGAGGACACCCCCGACGCGACCGGCGACTCGACCGGCACGCCGGACACCTCGTTGCCGGACAGCTCCGGGGGCGGCGCCACCTGCAGCGACCTGTCGGATTGCTGCGACCAGATCACCGACGCGAGCCAGAAGCTGGGTTGCCAGCAGACGGTCAGCCTTGGCGCCGACTCCACCTGCGCCACGGTCCTCGCGGGCTTCAAGGCCAACGGCTCCTGCAACTGATCCGGCGGGCGCGCGGCGCGCCGGGATCGGGTACGATTCCGGCGCGCCATGCCTGTCTCAGCAACCTACCAGCCGGCCCGCGACCACGAGTCGCTTGGCCCCGCCCTCTTCGACCCGGTCCAGCCGGCGCGATTTCCCAGGCACGTCCTGCGCTTTCGCAACCAGCGCCACGCCGAGCGCGTGGGGCTGGGCGCGCTGACGCCGGCCGAGTGGGAGGCGCACTTCGCCCGCTTCGAACCCCTGCCCGGCAGCCTGCAGCAGCCGCTGGCGCTGCGCTACCACGGCTATCAGTTCCGCTCGTACAACCCGAACCTGGGCGACGGGCGCGGCTTCCTCCACGCCCAGCTCCGGGATCCGGTGGACGGGCGCCTGCTGGACCTGGCGACCAAGGGCAGCGGTCAGACCCCGTGGTCGCGCGGCGGTGACGGGCGCCTGACGCTGAAGGGCGGCGTGCGCGAGATCCTCGCCACCGAGCTGCTCGAGGCCCGCGGCGTCAACACGTCCAAGACCTTCAGCCTCTTCGAGACCGGCGAGCAGCTCATCCGCGGCGACGAGCCCTCGCCCACCCGCTCCTCGGTGCTGGTGCGGCTCGGCCACTCACACATCCGCTTCGGCACCTTCGAGCGCCTCGCATGGCAACGCGACGCCGAGTCGGCGCAGCGGCTGGTCCGCTTCTGCCTCGAGCGCTACTACCCCGAGGTGCCCCCCGATGAGCGCCCCGAGGCCGCGCGCCTGCTGGCCAACGTGGCGCTGCGCTCCGCGGATCTGGCCGCCTCGTGGATGGCGGCGGGCTTCGTCCACGGCGTGCTGAACACCGACAACATGAACATCGCGGGCGAGAGCTTCGACTACGGGCCCTGGCGCTTCTTGCCGACCTTCGACCTGGGCTTCACCGCGGCCTACTTCGATCACTCGGGCCTCTACGCCTTCGGCCGCCAGCCCGACGCCGTGCTCTGGAACCTGGAGCGCCTGGCCGAGGCGCTGGCGCCGCTGGCGCCCGAGGCCGAGCTGGCCCAGGCCATCGACGGCTACGCCCCGGCCTTCGAGGCCGCGCTGCATCGCCGCGTCCTGGGGCGGCTGGGCCTGCGGCCGCGGGGCGGGGACGAGGACGGGCTGCTGGTGCGGGCGCTCTTCACCTGGATGCACGAGCAGCAGGCCGACTACGATCAGGCCTTCCACGACTGGTATGGCGGCGCCGCCAGCGCCGGGCGCGCGGCCAGGAGTCCCCAGCGCGAGCTGCACCGCGGGGACGCCTTCGAGCGCTTCCGGCGCTGGCTGGACACCTATGAGGCCACCCACCCCGAGCGGCTCTCGCACACGCTGATGCAGCGCGAGCGCCCGGAGAGCCTGCTCATCGACGAGGTGGAGGCGCTGTGGGAGCCCATCGCGGCCGCCGACGATTGGGCGCCGTTGGAGGCGAAGGTCGCCGCGATCCGTGAGGCGGGAGCGTTGATGGGGCAGGGCCCGGGCGCTTGATGGGGCTTGCCAGACGGCGGCGCCTGTGCAGAATGCGCCGCCCACCTCGCAACCACCACGCACGGAGACGCCCTGATGAAGCGCATCATCGGACTCATCGACACCTTGCTCGGCGCCGGCACCCATCGCCGCACCGAGGTCTTCCCCACGCCCCGCATGACCGAGGGGCGTCTTTGGGAGCTGCGGCCGCGCCGGCCGGCGGTCGCGCCGCGCCCCAAGCAGCCCTGAGAGCCCCGATCCTGGCGGTCTGGCGGGACCCGACGCGAAGGTCGGGCGCACCTCTGGCAGGCGCGCGCGAGGTGCGGTATGGAGCGGCACCATGAAGTACATCATCCTCCCCATCGTCCTGGCCGCGGTCGCTTCGAGCGCCGCATGTGACAAGAACCAGCCGCCGGCCGAGGCCCCGCAGCCCGCCGAGGCTGCGAAGCCGGCCGAGACCGCGAAACCGGCCGAGACCGCGAAGCCGGCCGAGGCTGCGAAGCCCGCCGAGGCCGCGAAGCCCGCCGAAGGAGCCGCCGAGGTGAAGACCACCGACCCCGCCAAGCCCGCCGTCGTCGAGCCCCGCCCCGGCGACATCCCCGCCCCCGAGGACGTGGCCGCGGCCCCCGCCGACGCGGACAAGAGCGCCTCCGGGCTCGCCTGGAAGGTCCTCGAGCCCGGCAAGGGCGACAAGCACCCCAGCGCCCAGGACACCGTGGTCGTCCACTACACCGGCTGGACCACCGACGGGCGCATGTTCGACAGCTCGGTCAAGCGCGGCGAGCCGGCCGAGTTCCCGCTCAACGGCGTCATCAAGGGCTGGACCGAGGGCGTGCAGCTCATGGTGCCGGGCGAGAAGCGTCGCTTCTGGATCCCGGGCGACCTGGCCTACGGCGAGACGCCGCGCCGACCCGGGGCGCCCGCCGGCACCCTGGTCTTCGACGTCGAGCTCATCAGCATCAAGGAGGCGGTGACCGTCGATGTCCCCGAGGACGTCGCCGCCCCGCCGGCCGACGCCAAGAAGACCGACTCGGGTCTGGCGTACAAGGTCCTGAAGGAGAGCGACTCCAAGGTGCACCCCAAGGCCACCGACACGGTCAAGGTGCACTACTCGGGCTGGACCACCGACGGGAAGATGTTCGACAGCTCGGTGGTGCGCGGCAGGCCGGCCCAGTTCCCGCTCAACGGGGTCATCAAGGGCTGGACCGAGGGCCTGCAGCTCATGACGGTCGGCGAGAAGACGCGCTTCTGGATCCCGGGCAACCTGGCCTACGGCGACACGCCGACCCGGCCGGGCGCGCCGGCGGGGATGCTGGTCTTCGACGTGGAGCTGCTCGGCATCCTCTGAGAGGGGTCCGGATACCCTCCCGTCGCGTGGCTGGCCCGTGTCCCCCAGGGCCTCGAGCGCCGCGGGCTTCTGCGCAGCGGGTGCCCTCCGCGCTCGAGGCCCTGAGCAGACGTCGCTGGCGCCCCGCTCGGTCCGAAGACGGGGCTCCCCCTGGTCCCATCAGCGCGATCGCGCCCGCGGACACCAGGCCGGCGCGACGGCCCGGAGCTCAGACGAGCGAGCGCGGCGCCAGGAGCAGCCCGTCCTCGTCGGCGTAGACGAAGTCGCCGGGGCGGAAGGTCAGGTCGGCGAAGCTGACCGGGATGTCCACCTGGCCGGCCCCGTGCTTGGGGCTGCGCCGCGGGTGGGTCGCCAGGGCCTTGAGGCCCACCGGCAGCCCGGCGATGGCGCGGCTGTCGCGGATGCAGCCCCAGACCACCAGCCCGGCCCAGCCGCTGTCGCAGGCCAGCGCGGCGACCCGGTCGCCGACCAGCGCCGAACGCAGCGAGCCGCCGCCGTCGACCACCAGCACGCGCCCGCGCCCCGGGGACTCCAGCGCCCGCCGCACCAGCACGTTGTCCTCGTGCACCTTGACCGTGGCGACCTCGCCCGAGAAGGCCCTGTGGCCGCCGAAGTCGCGGAAGATCGGCGCCGCCACCCGCACCTCGTCCTCGAAGGCGTCGTAGAGGTCGGCGGTGGTCCAGGAGGTGTCGTTCACGTCAGCGCTCACGGCCGCGTCAGAAGGGCTTGACCAGCGCCAGCCAGGCGGCCGCGGCCCCGAGCAGCGGGATCAGCGCCCACACCAGCCGCGCCGACCCCGGCGCACGGTAGGGGACGACCAGCAGCCCGCCGATGACCAGCCACAGCACGATCTTGGCGATGACCCAGCCGGGGAAGCCATACTGGTACTTCGCGATCATCCCGAAGCCGCTGACCAGGATCAGCACCAGGGCGATGCCGTGGCTGGCCCCGACCAGGCCGCGGCCCTGGTTGCTGGCCTTGTCGCCGCCGTTGCGGACGTGCAGGGCGACGGCGCCGATGGCGGCGAGGGCCCACACCACGCCGGCGATGTGGATGATCTTGTAGAAGGTGGGATCCATCACGGCTCCTGAAGGGGTGCTGCCGGGGAGTGTGGACCAGCCGGCGCGCGAGCGAAAGCCTCGACGCCGCTGCCCGGGCCGGAGAGGTCGCCGCGGCGAGGGAGATTGCGCCGGAGCGCGGAGCATCTGCTAGGTTGGCGTCTCGAACGCGGGAGGGCGACGATGGGGCGAGGGTTGGTGACGGTGGCGTCGGTGTGGCTGGGGATCGCGGGGACCGCCCAGGCGGCGCCGCTGTTGGTGCCGGGCGAGCACCCCGAGCTGGACGCGGCGATGGCCAGGCACGAGCGCCAGTTCTACGGCGTCAACGCCGTGCCCTTCGGGCTGTCGCTGAACGCGCACTTCCCGCCAGCGGCGAGCCCCGCGGGCGCCGAGGCGCGCAGCGTCATCGACGCGTGGCTCCAGCAGGACGCCGAGCCGGACTTCGAGGCCCAGACGGGCAAGCACCCCTTCGAGCTGGTCACCACCTACGGCGAGCACGGCGACCTGGGCTTCTTCGGGGGGGTGGCCCTGGTCGGGACCGCCTTCGAGTACATGACCCTGAAGCGCGAGGGCGCCGCGCCCGACGTGCTGGCCGCGGCCCGGGCGCGAGTGGTGCGTGCGGCCGAGTCGTGGCACGTCTTCTACGCGGTGACCGGCGGCGGCGGCCTGGTCGCTCGCGGCATCCGGCGCCTGGTGCCCGAGGACTCGAGCGCACCGCCCATCCCCGACCCGCCCGAGACGCCAGTGCCCCTCTTCGACGCCGACGGCAAGCCTCTGCCTGCGCCGAAGGACAACGGCACCGAGCGCGCCGACGCGTCCGGCGGCGCGCTGCCCGCCGGGACCTGGTCGTGGATCGACTCGGCCTCGAAGGATCAGCTCTCCGGCCAGGTGCTGGGCATGGTCGCGCTCTACGAGGCGATGAAGGGCGACCCGGACATCGACCAGGCGCTGGTGACGCGCATGCAGGCCGACGCGCGCGGCGTCGGCGAGATGCTGATGCAGAAGCGCGAGCTGCTGGGCCTCGAGACCGCGGTGGGCTTCGCCCCGCCGGGGACGCTCTACGACCTGATCATCATGGACGCCGACGGGCGGGCCACCTTCTTCCACGACCTCAACCCGCTCTCGCTCGAGAAGGTCTACATCTCGCCCGATGAGGGCAACTTCAACATGTTCAACCTGCTGATGGCGTGGGGCATCATCAAGGGGCTGCTGCACGTGACCGGCGACGAGCGGCTGGAGGCCTTCCTGTACGAGGATCTGCTGGACCAGCGCGAGTTCCCCCGCAAGGTGGACGAGCGCGAGGCCGCCGGCGCCCTCGACTACATGTACAGCGGCCTGCGCACCAACTTCGACGTGCCCGACATGACCGCCGTGGTGCTCTTCCTGGGCATCTGGCTGGAGACGGATCCGGAGGTGGCGGCGCCGCTGCGCGGCTACCTGGAGACGGGCTGGTGGCAGCGCCCCGGCGAGAGCCACACCGCGCGGCTGGCCAAGCAGCCGCTGTGGCACGCGCTCTACCTGGCGCTCACCGAGGAGGGCACCGACGCCGGGCTGCGCGGCGAGCTGGCCGACCTGCTGAGCGGGTTTCCGCTGGGTCCCTACTGGCAGGACGCGCGCACCAACTGCGACGAGGCCGAGATCGCCGCCCGGGAGTGCCTGGCCATCGACGGCACCACCGTGCTCGAGCTGGAGGGCCAGGCGGAGAACGGCCGCTGGATGGCGAAGGAGGCGCTGGATCCGCGGATTCGCCCCAACTCGGACTTCAACGCGCGCTCCAACCCCTTCGAGGTGAACGGCGGGGGAGGCGGCGACCGGCTGAACCCGGGCGGCGACCTGATGGCGGCCTACTGGCTGGGGCGCTACTTCGAGCAGCGCGCGCCGGGCGAGCGGGCGGTGTCGCCGAACGCCCGCGCCCACCGGCCCATCGGCGGTGAGGTGGCCCCGCCCGACCCGGGACCCGAGCCGGGGCCCGAGGTGGCGCCCGAGATGGCACCGGAGACGACGCCCGACGCGACGGCGGAGGTGGACGCCGCTGGCGACGCGGCGGCCGAGGCGGCGCCGGACGTCGCGGCGCCCGCGCCGGGCGGGAGCGGCTGCGGCGGTGGGTCGCGCGCCGGCGAGCGGGTGGCTGGCCCTGGGCGCGTGGCTGCTGATGATGCTCGCGGCGCGGGCGCGAACGCGCGCGCACCGGCAGGGGTGAGCGCGCCACGGGCCGGGCGGGCGCGGCGCGCGGCGGCTCGCCCGATGGCTGCGGCGGCCCGATACCGCTATCCTCGGCCCGTGGACTCGCTGGGGGCCGGGTGAAGTACGTGCTGGGCATCTCCGCCCTCTATCACGACAGCGCGGCCGCGCTGCTCGGCGACGGCGCCATCGTCGCCGCAGCCCAGGAGGAGCGCTTCACCCGCGTCAAGCACGACGCCGCCTTCCCCGAGCGCGCCATCGATTACTGCCTCGGCGAGGCGGGCATCGGGCCGGCCGACCTGACCTACGTCTGCTACTACGAGAAGCCGTTGCGCACCTTCGATCGGCTGCTCGAGACCTGGCTGGCCCACGCCCCCCGCAGCTTCGACGGGTTCCGCCGGGCGCTCCCCTCCTGGCTGGGCGAGAAGCTGCGGCTGGGGCGCCGGATCCGCAAGGCGCTGCCCGGGTATGCCGGGCCGGTGATCTACACCGAGCACCACGAGTCCCACGCCGCCAGCGCCTTCTTCCCGAGCCCCTTCCAGGAGGCGGCCATCCTCACCTGCGATGGCGTCGGCGAGTGGGCCACCACCACCTGGGGCACCGGCCGCGACAACACCATCACGCTTCGGGAGCAGCTCAGCTTCCCGCACAGCCTGGGACTGCTCTACTCGGCGTTCACCACCTTCTGTGGTTTCAAGGTGCTCAGCGGCGAGTACAAGCTGATGGGGCTCGCGCCCTACGGCCAACCCGTCTACGCCGAGCGCATCCTCGAGGAGCTGATCGACCTGAAGCCCGACGGCAGCTTCCGGCTGCACGCCGACCGCTTCACCTTCGAGACGGGCCGGCGCATGACCGGCGCGGCCTTCGAGCGCCTCTTCGGCGGCCCGGCCCGCGTCCCCGAGTCGCCCATCACCCGGCGCGAGCTGGACCTGGCGGCCTCCATCCAGGCCGTCACCGAGGAGGTGCTGCTGCGCGTCGCGCGCCACATCCACGCCCGCACGGGGCTCGAGGACCTCTGCCTGGCGGGGGGCGTCTCGCTCAACTGCGTCGCCAACGGGCGCCTGCAGCGCGAGGGCCCCTTCCGGCGGCTGTGGATCCAGCCCGCCGCAGGCGACGCGGGTGGCGCGCTGGGCGCCGCGCTCTTCTGCTGGCACCAGCTCATGGAGCGCCCGCGGGTCGCGGGTCCGGACGACGCCCAGCGCGGCTCCCTGCTGGGCCCCGCCCACACCCGGGACGGCATCCGCGCGGCCCTGGACGCCGCCGGCGCCACCTACGAGCACCTGCCCGACGAAGGCGCCCTGCTCGACTGCGCCGCCCGCCTGCTCGACGGCGGCGCCGTGCTCGGCTGGTTCCAGGGCCGCGCCGAGTACGGCCCCCGTGCCCTCGGCAACCGCAGCATCCTCGGCGACGCGCGCCGGCCCGACATGCAGCGCACGATGAACCTCAAGATCAAGCTGCGCGAGTCCTTCCGCCCCTTCGCCCCGGCCGTGCTGGCCGAGCGCGCCAACGCGCTCTTCGCCCTCGAGCCCGCCCCCGACAGCCCCTACATGCTGCTGGTGGCGCCGGTGCGGGGCGCCGTGCCCGCCCCCGATCCCGGCGGCGCCGACCTGCTGGCCCGCCTCGGCGCGCTGCAGTCGGCGCTGCCGGCGGTGACCCACGTCGACGGCTCGGCGCGGGTGCAGACCGTGGACGCCGAACGCAACCCTCGCTTCCGAGGCCTGCTCGAGCGCTTCGAAGCGCTGACCGGCACCCCGGCGCTGGTCAACACCAGCTTCAACATCCGTGGCGAGCCCATCGTCCACTCGCCCGAGGACGCGCTGCGCTGCTTTCTGCACACCGACATGGACGCCCTGGTCATCGGCGACTTCCTCCTCCTGAAGGAGGCCCAGCCGGCGGCGCTGCGCCCCACCGACCGCGAGGCCTACCTGACCCGCTTCGAGCTGGACTGATGAGCGCCCTCGCCACCATCGACCGCGCCCCGTCGCTGCGGAAGCGCCTCGTCTTCGGGGTCACCCTGCTGGTGGCCTTCGGCGCCTTCGCGGGGCTCGCCGCCTGGACCCATCGCCCGGCGCTGGCCTGGGGCCTGGGCGCCGCCGGCCTCGCGGCGATGCTGCTCTCGCCCCTGCCCCACGTGGGCCGCGCGCTCTACGTGGGCTGGATGGGCCTCGGCCTCGCCATCGGCTCGGTGACCGGGCCCATCATGCTCTTCGTGGTATACGCGTTGCTGGTCGCGCCGCTGGGGCTGGCGATGCGCCTGGGCGGCCGCGACGTGCTCGAGCGCCGGCCGGACCCGGCAGCAGATTCCTACTGGCGACCCCATCCCGGCGCTCGGGATCGGCGGCGCTATCTCAGGCCCTACTGACCCCAGGAGTCCGCGATGGCAGCCGACCCGCGGCGCACCCCCGAGGACGACGACGCCTTCGCCGAGGTCGCGAAGAGCGGTGGTCAACAGTCCTTCCGCGCCGAGCTCTGGGACTATCTGCGCCAGACGCGCAAGTGGTGGTTGACCCCCATCCTCATCGTCATGGTGCTCATCGGCGTGCTCCTGCTGGTGTCGAGCACGCCGCTGTCGCCCTTCGTCTACACCCTGTTCTGATCGCAGGCGAAGCGCGCGGCAGCCGGAGAGGTGCGCCGGTCAGAACCGGGCGCGCACGCCGCTGGTGACGACGAGGACGCCGGGCAGAGCGCTGCCGCGGGCCGACCACGAGGGGGGAGCCAGCGCGGCGTAGTCGAGCTGCACGCCGGCGCTGGCGCGGCCGAAGACCACGTCGGCGCCCAGCGACGGGCGCAGGAGGAAGCGGGCCGAGCGCGAGCTGCGCAGCGGGCCGCTGCGTTCGATGGGCCGCCCCATCCCGCGGGGGTCCTCCACCTCGGGGCGGGTCGAGACGGCGGTGTCGTCGAGCTGGCCGTAGACCAGGCCGACGCCCGCGCCGACGAAGGGGTGGAAGCGGCCGAGGGTCCACGCGAGCTTCACTTCGGGGCCTCCCTCGTACACGCACCAGCCGTAGCGGCCGTCGCCCTCGGCGGCGGGTGGGGCGCCGGGCCGGCTCGATGAGGGGATGGTGGGCAGCTCGCCGAAGAAGCGCCCCGACCACGAAGCGCCGGCGACCATCGGGCCGCGGCTCCACACGGCGGTGAGCGCCGCGAAGACGGCCGGCAGGGCTCCGCCGCCGCGGTTGAGGCGCCAGTGCTTGTGCGCGTACACGTCCAGCGTGTCCGGCGTGGGCATCGGGGCTCGCGTCGCCGCCCGCAGCGCTGTGGTCCCCGGCGCGCGCGGAACCCCGCGGCGGTGCTCGCCAACGGCGAAGGCCGGCCCGGCGAGGAGCAGCGTCATGAGCAGGCAACCGAGGGCGCGCATGGAGATTCCTGGGCGATGAAGAGACAAGGCGGCCCTGCCCCACGGCGGTGGCCGCGAAGGGAAGGCCTGGCGGACGGCGACACGCGCGCCGGCCGCTCGATGATGAAGCGAGAAGCGTGCCACCACCCAGGAAACGCCGTTGTTTCAGGCGTCTGGCGGCGCGGCGCGGGGCGGTCCGGTGACGAGCCACCCCGTCGCGCCCACCCGGGATCGCCCCGGTCGAGGCGATTCGCCTCGGCTCCGAGGGCGCGTCAGCCCAGGCTCTGGACCAGCCAGAAGAGCGCCAGCCCGTTGACCAGGAGCGCGCCGCCGATGAGCAGCACTGCCAGGATGCGGCGCGCGCGCACCAGGTTCGCGTCGCCCAGCCAGGCCTGCCGGCCCGTGTCGTCCAGGGCCAGCTCCCGCAGCCGCTCCCGGGACTCGATGCGGCTGCGCAGAAGCCCGTCCACCAGCCACACGGCGAAGAGCATGAGCACCACGCCGAGGGCGGCGACCACGTAGGCGCGGCTGGTCCTGCGGCGCTCGGCCAGGGCGCGCTCGGTCTCGGGGCCGGTGTCGACCAGCACCTGCGGCTTCACCAGGGGCCGCCGCAGGATGGAGAGCCAGAAGTCGGCGGCGCGCCCGGGCGCCACCCGCCCCGGCCCGAAGGCGGTGACCCGCTCGCTGAGGCCGGTGGCGTGGACGTGGGCCAGCACGGCGGCCATCGGGTCGCCCTCGGCCACGACGATGGGCACGCTGGCGAAGGCCTCGCCCGGCGCGAGCGGGTGGTCGTAGCACTGCAGGTCGTAGCGGCCGATGGGCAGCGGGTCGGGCGAGATCTCGGCCGCGTTGAGCGTGGTGCGCGCCGTGTCGGCCCACAGCACCACGTCGCCCAGCAGCACCTCGCAGAACACCCGCGCCGACGCCTGCCAGGTGGTCAGCCGCGCCCGTGGCCGCACGCCCGGCGGCGTCGAGGCGGTCTCGAGCGAGAGCGTCATCTGGCGTCCCACCGTCCCCAGCGCCACCCTCCCCTCGAAGCGCTCGTCCGCCTTGCGCACCTCGATCCGCAGGGTGTAGCTGATCTGCTGGGCCCGCAGGTTGAAGTCGATGAGGCCGCTGGCGTCGGTGACGCGCTGGACCTCCCCGCCATCGAGCGAGGGGTGGCTCACCCGGACCGTGGCCCCGTCCAGCGGCACCCCCCCGAGGTCGCGCACCCGCACGAACACGCGGTTGTCCATGCCGGCGACCAGCATCCCCGACTCGGGGAGCACGGCGATGCGGCTGTCGCCGGTCACCAGGCCGGCCCGCGCCGGGTCCAGCGGCGGCGGGACGACGGTGCGCGGGCGGGTGACCGGCACCTCCACGTCGAGGGTGGCGCGAGCGTCGTCGGTGGCGGCCTCCATGGTCAGGCGGATGACGTCCCTGGCGCTGCGCGGCACCAGGAAGGGCACCACGCGCCAGTCGGTGCCGTGGGGCTCGCCCTGGGCGGCCGTGCCGTCGACCCGCACGGCACGCACGGTGGGCGTCGCGGTCTCGTCGCCGCTGACGCCCACGCGGAAGGCGGTGGTGAGCCCGGGGATGACGTCGGGGCCGCCCACCAGCAAGAAGCGGGTGACCCGGGGCGCGGCGCCGAGGGCTATCCAGGTGGCGATGAGCAGGAACACGGCCAGGCCGACGGCGCCGAGGCCGACGAGGCGCCACAGGGTGCGGTCGGGCGGGGAGTCCGGGAGCGCCGGCGGCGGAGGCGGGACCGGGTCGCGGCCGGGTGGCAGCGGCGGCGGCGTGGCGGCGCCCGCGAGGG
Organism: Deltaproteobacteria bacterium; assembly: GCA_020632695.1. GTDB lineage: Bacteria > Myxococcota_A > UBA9042 > PHBI01 > JACKFB01 > JACKFB01. The sequence goes on along the minus strand of JACKFB010000012.1, from coordinate 162,926 downwards.
GCGGCGGCGCCTCGAGCCAGGCGGCGTCGTCCAGGTGCCGGGCGGGCGTGTTCAAGCTCTCGGCGGCGGGCGTGGTCCGGTCCAGGGCCCCGAAGCCCGACACGGCGGGCCCCGCCGGCTCGGGCTCCGGCGCTGTCGCCAGGCGGCCCAGGTCGATGGGGCGCCCCGGTCGCCACTCGGCCAGGGCCGCGATGCCCAGGTCCAGGCCCTGGCGCATCTCGGCCGAGTCGCGGTACCGCGAGGCGGCGTCGGCCGCCAGGCTGCGGCGCAGGAACGCCACGGTCGGCTCGGGGAGCTGCAGGTCGGCGACGGCGGCCAGCGGGTCGTGCCGCCGGTCCAGCTTCCGGGCGCAGACCTCCTGGTAGCTCCCGGCGAAGGCGCGCTCGCCGGTCAGCAGCTCGAAGGCGACGACACCCAGCGCGTAGAGATCGGTGTAGGGGCCGATGGAGCCCTGCTCGAGCTGCTCGGGGGCCATGTACATGGGCGTCCCGGCGGTCACCGAGGTGCGCGTGCGCTCGCCGACGAACTTGGCCAGCCCGAAGTCCAGAAGCCGCACCAGCATCGGGTCGCCGGCGACGGCCTGTAGCATGATGTTCTCGGGCTTGATGTCGCGGTGCACGATGTCCTGACGGTGCGCCGCCTCCAGCCCGTTGAGGGCCTGGCCCAGGATGTGGGCGATGTCGCGGTGGGCGAACATCGTCGCGTCGCGGGCGCGCTGGGCCGTCTCCTCGCGCAGCGTGCGGGCGCTGTCCACGTACTCCATGACGATGTACGGGGTGCCGTCGTGCGCGCCGTAGCCCAGCAGGCGCACCACGTTGGGGTGCGAGAGCGCGGCCAGGGCGTCGGCCTCGCCCTCGAACTTGTGCATCACCTGGCCGCCGGTGAGCTCGTCGGCGGCCAGCTCGTGCCTCATCAGCTTCAGCGCGACGCGGAGCGGGCGGCGGCGGATCGGCAGCTTCAGCGCCAGATAGACCATGCCGAAGCCGCCGTCGCCGATGACGTCGACCACCAGATAGCCCGCCAGCACCTGGCCGACCAGCGGGCTGGCGCGGTGCGGGCCGGTGCGGGCCGTGCGGGCCGCGTGCTCGGCGGGGATGAAGCGATAGTCGCGGCGTTGGCAGACGCGCTCCGGACACGGCGCCCCGACCTCGCCGCGCTGCCCGCAGCTTGGACAGGCGCCGCTATCCGGGGTCGAGTCGCTCACCACACGCCGTCCATCCTCGCGCCGAGTCGTGCGGCGCCTCGCCGACCGCGGAGATCGCGCCGCTCGATCGCGCCGGCGTGGGGCGGCGCGGTCGGGAAGCGGATCCCCACCTGTCAGCTACCGGAATTCGCGGGGCCACGCAACGCGCACCCGACCCGGCCGCCGGTCGCCTTGGCGCCCTGGCGCGCGGCATGCGACCATGCGGACCCACCGCGAGGCGAGGGCCCCATGGACGACACCGAGCGCAAGATCGAGCTTCTGCAGGAGTCGCGCTACTTTCACGGGCTGGCGCGCGAGGTGCTGCTCGAGGTGGCCAGGGTCAGCCGGCTCCAGGACATGGCGCGCGGGGACGTGCTCATCCGCCAGGACACGCCGGCCGACGCCCTGTACGTGGTCGCCGACGGCACCGTGGAGGTCTACATCGAGGACGGCTCGACCGGCGCCGAGCGGCTGGTGAAGCGGATGTCCCGCGGGGCCTGCTTCGGCGAGATCGCCATCCTCACCGGCTTCAGCCGGACGGCGACGGTGCGGGCGGAGGACGAAGGCTGCGTGCTGCTCATCGACGCCGCCGACTTCGACGAGCTCCTCGAGCGCGAGGGCTCGGTGGCCCGCTCGATGTGCAAGACGCTGGCCGCGTGGATCTACAGCGCCAACATCCAGGATCAGTACCGCTTCGTGCACCTGGAGAGCTTCCCCTACCAGATCGAGCTGCTCGACGCGCTGCCGCTCGACATGCTGACCTACTACGGCGCCGTGCCGCTGCAGCGTGACGGGCAGCGGGTGATCATCGGGATGACCGACCCCACCAGCCTGGTCGCCGTGGACGCGCTGCGCCGGCACTTTCCCGAGGCGGTGCTCGAGGTGGTCGGCATCAACAGCGCCGACCACGACTACCTGATGGCGGCGGCCCGCTCGCGCGCCGAGCAGGGCTGAGAGCGGCAGCGCGCAGGGGTGCCGGCGGTGAGCTCCGCCCGCTCCGCCCCGACAGCGATCCGGGAGGGCACGGGAGACCCGGCCACAGGCACGGCCAGATGGTGGGCCGCGTCGGAGCGCCGTCGCCGGTGAGCGGGCGCGGGCGAGCGGGCGCCGGGACGTGCCGATGCCATCTCGCAGCACCCCTGGCCGACGCCGTCAGCGCGGGACCACGAAGCTCGAGGTCCAGGCGGGCCGCGGCGGCTCGGTGCCCTGGGTGAGCATCTCGCGCCACTCGGAGTCGGGCACGCGCCGGATCTCGGGCAGGTCCAGTTCGTAGTAGGTGAACACCGGCCCGACGTAGGCCTCGGGGCCCTCGCAGGTCTCGGCGGTCAGGACCATGAGCTGGGCGTCGCCGGTGCCCACGTGCAGCACGTCGGGCCCTGGCAGCGGCCCCGAGTTGGGGTTGGTGTGCACGTCGGCGATGGTGGGCTTCCAGTCGCTGACCGCGTCGGAGCCGGCCGAGTAGAGCGTGCTGTACCAACCGCTGTAGACCGGCGCCCCGCAGCCCGGGTTGGAGTTGATGGTGTTCTTCAGGAACGCGATCTCGTCGGCCGTGTAGGCCTCGCCCTGCAGGCTCTTGGTGGCCATCACCTCCAGGCGCCCCATGACGGTGGACCAGTTCTCGAAGAACGCGGTCAGCGGCTGCGGGTTCCAGGTGTCGCTGGCCGGCACGTTGGCCAGGGTCTGCGAGGCGAGGGCGCCGATGTCGCCCACCCGCGCGAAGAAGGCCGGGTAGGGCTCGACGTAGCCGTCGGGGTGCTGGCAGGTCACGCCGCCGGTGTAGGACTGCTTGGCGTAGAGCAGCGTGTCGTGGCGGAGCTGGGCCCAGGAGCCGAGCTGGGTGTTGAGCACCCGGTCCCGCCAGGCCGGCGAGCGCATCGGCTCGGGGAAGGCCGTGCCGGTGGTGGGCGGGTTGAGGGTGCGCAGCGTGTCCAGCCACAGGTTGTAGAGGTTGGACGACCAGAAGGACGGCTCGTAGGCGTCCACCAGGAAGCGCAGGTCGTTCAGGTTGCCCTGGTAGGGGAAGCGCGCCAGCTCCTCGGCGAGGTGCGGCAGCGCCTGGTCCTGGCCCAGCACGAAGAGCGCGTCGAGCGGGTTCGGCAGCACCCGCGGGATCTTGGCGCCGTCGACGACGACCCGGTCGTAGACCACGTTGGAGAAGACGTGGCTGTCGACCACGAAGCGCTGGCCGAGCAGCGCGAAGCTGGGCGGCAGCGGGGTCGGCTCAGAGGTGAAGGGGTCGGTGGAGAGCCAGTGGCTGTTGATGCGCTGCTCGCCATAGTCACCGCGCAGCAGGAGCGTAGCCAGGGCGGCGCGTCCGGCCTCGTCCAGGGTGGCGACGTCGGCGGGCGAGGCGAAGCCCTGGTCGTCGGCCATGCGGTCCAGCCCGCGCAGGTCGATGTAGTCGACCGGGCCCACCATCAGGGTCAGCAGATCGTCGGCCGAGCTCCACCCGGTCATGCCACCGCTGGCCTGGACGGCCGCCCGCAGGATGTGGGCGCCGACGAGCTGGCGGAGCCGGAAGACCCAGGCCCCGGTCTGCTCGTCCTGCTCCAGGAAGCGGAAGTCCACCCGGCCCAGCCACATCATCGCCTGGAAGTAGCGCTCCAGCTCGGGGATGCCCTCGTAGTGACCGCGAGGCTCGAACTGGCTGAAGTCCATCTTGCGCGTGTCACCGAAGATGGTCACGTCGGTCAGGCTGCGCCCCTCGATGGCCGCCAGCATGCCCTTCGCCTGGCCGTCGACCGCGGCGCCCCCCTTCGATGGCACCTGGACGCCCGCCAGCAGGCTGCGCGCGACCGTCAGGTAGAGGTCGGCGTCGTTGCGCGCGTCGGCCCCCAAAGCGCCAGGCCCGACGTCCACCCCGCCGAGGGCGTCGTGGGCGCCGGACAGGACCTGGCCTACCTGCGCGGCCAGCACGCCCGCTTCCAGGCGCATGAGGATGTCGTCGTAGGAGGCGTGCACGGCCTGCAGGATCATGTCGGTGGTGACCAGGATCGGCAGGTCCCGCGCGTAGACCTCGATGAGCGCCTCGCCGAAGGTGGGGAAGCTGAGGCGCTCCGACACCATGAAGCCCTGGGTCGCGATGCGCTGGCGCTCGGCCTCGGTCAGCTCGAGGCCGCTGTCGATCAGGTCGAACCAGGTCGAGTCGGTGGGGTCGTAGCTGAGCGGCGCCGCCACCGGAGCGTCCTCGGGCGTGTAGGCCTCCATGAAGTCGGCCACCGTCATGGTCGCGCTCTCGGCCTGCACCGCCAGATAGGCGGTCTTCAGGGCCTCGTCTCCCGGCCGCACCCCGATGTTGCCCGGATCCACGATCTCGCCCGGGTCCGCGGGCGTGGTCTCGGCGTCGCCGCACCCCGCAGCCCAGAGACCCACCGCCATGGCGAGCGCCCTGCTGAGTCCGCTGTGTCCCCTCATCTCCGACCTCCGCTGCTTCGTGACGTCGCCGTACAGTCGTTGCACGCCGCGTTCCAACGGCGATTGGCCGCTGGAGTCGAAGGATCCCAGGCGCTTGGGCGTGGGAGCGCACCCAGGTAGTGTGGAATATCACCACACAGGCTCCTCGTGTCCTTCACACTCGAGGCGCTGGACGGGCCAGGCTCGGGCTGCGGGGCGTCCGCGTGTTCGGAGCGCGCGGGGCGCCGGCGACCCCTGGGGCTGGAGCGTGGAGGGTGCGCATCCCGCGCGAGAGACCGGCGCGCGCGTCCTGACCTGAGACGAGGCGAGCCCGCCGCGCGACGGGAGCGCAGGGGAACGCCTGCTCAGCGCGGCGCCGGGCTCTGCGTGGGGGCGTCGGGCTGGGGCGCGGCGTGGGTGCGACGCTCGACCGGCAGCAGCCACACGAGCGCCGTCGCCAGCGCGGCCAGGGCCGCGAGCGCCACCAGGGCGGGCCGACGCGGGCGGAGCTCGGGCGGCCGCGGCGGCTGCGGGGGCTCCACAGAGGCGGAGCGCCGGAGCAGCCCCGGCCAGTCGAAGGTGAAGACCAGCAGGAAGGTGAACCCGGCGATGAAGAGGATGTCGGTGAAGAGCCAGATGCCGGCATGCAACACCAGCAGCATCGAGCCCGCGACCCTTCGCGGGCGGCGACCGAGCGGCAGGAACACCGCCGCCAGCTCGGCCATGACGGCGTAGGCGGAGCCCGCCAGGCCGAAGCCCGGCGACGTGACCGCGTGCTCGAAGAGCCAGGCCCGCGCCGCGCCCATGCCCTGGGGCCGGTGCTCCATCGCGATGATGCGCAGCCAGTCGGGGTCGAACCAGGTCGCCGGACCGGCCGCCACGAGCTTCGAGAGCCCCGCGCACAGGTAGGCGGCGCCGAGGCCGGCGGCGGCGCCGGTGGCGGCCATGGACTCGATGGCCTCGCGACGCCTCGTCGGCTCGCTCGGGGCCAGCGCCAGCGCGGCCACGCCGGCGCCGGCGAGCCAGCCCACCCCGGTCGCGGCCGTCTGGAAGATCTGATCCTCGTAGTTGCCCACGGCGGCGCGGACCAGCTCGTGGATGCCCGCCAACGCCACCAACGCGACGGCCATCCACAGCGGATGCGCGCGGCGGGCCATCGTGCGTGCGGAGCCGAGCACCGCCGCGCAGCACAGCACCGACAACAGGACGGTGTGCTCGCCCTGCCAGGCCGCCATTCCCAGGCGCACGGCGTGCATGATGACGACGAGGGCTATCGTGCGTCGCCACAGCAGTGATGTGCTGGGCGGGATCATGTGCCGGACTTCTGGGTGATGCGGTGCGCCTTGCAGTGCATGATCGAGCAGTCCGTGACCACCGGCGCGCCGCCGTCCGCCGCCGCCCTCCAGACCCGCAAGAGCAGCTCGACCGGCTCGCCGGTGGGGCGGTCGGCGGCGTGTGAGCGTAGCCAGGTCGCCACGTTGCCGACCCCCATCATCTCGTCGTGGACCCAGGTCTGGGGCAGCCCGCAGGGGCGCTCGGTGGCGAGGGCGGCCTCGAGGCGCGGGCACCACCACCTGTCGAAGTCCGCCACGGCGTGCTCTGCGCCGGCGAGGTCGCGGACGTAGGTGCGACCGCGCGACTCCGTCATCTGCGAGAACATGGGGAAGTCGTAGAAGGGGAAGACCGCGCCGACCCGGAAGGAGACCGCGACGTAGACGGCCATCGCGGCCAGCGCGAATCGGACCTGGAGGCGACCGAAGGTGCTGGGCCGCACCGCCGCTATGCCAGCAGCGCCAGGAGGTCGTCGCGGGTCAGCGCGGCGGCGCGGTCGGCGCCCTCGAGCGCCGCGTCGGCCAGGGCGCGCTTCTGTCCCTGCAGGGCGAGGATGCGCTCCTCGACGGTGCCCTCGGCCACCAGCCGGTGGACCAGGACGGGCCGGTCCTGGCCGATGCGGTGCGCGCGGTCGGCGGCCTGATCCTCGACCGCCGGGTTCCACCAGGGGTCCAGCAGGAACACGTGGTCGGCCGCGGTCAGGGTCAGGCCGGTGCCGCCCGCCTTGAGGGAGAGCAGCATCACCGGAGGCCCGTCCTCGGCCTGGAAGCGGTCGACCACCGCCTGCCGATCGCGCGTCGAGCCGTCCAGCCGGCAGTAGCCGAGCCCCGCGGCCCCGAGGTGCGGCTCGACCAGGTCCAGGTAGGAGGTCCACTGGGAGAAGACCAACGCCTTGTGCCCCTCGGAGACGGCCTCGTCGAGCTGCTCCAGCAAGAGCTCCACCTTCGACGAGCTGGTGGCGTGCTGGCCGGGGATGAGCGCGGAGTGGCAGGCCGCCTGCCTGAGCCGCATCAGCGCCTCCAACGCCTGCAGCGGGTTGCCGCCCTGGCCCAGGCGCTCCGCCACCTCCTTCTGGGTGGCCGCCCGGATCGCGTCGTAGACCCGCCGCTCGGCGTCGCTCAGCTCCACCCGGAGGACGATCTCCGTGCGCGGCGGCAGCTCCTTGGCCACGTCGCGCTTGAGCCGCCGCAAGATGAAGGGCCGGATGCGCGTCCGCAGGCGCCCCGCTGCGCCGGTCAGCCCCTCGGCGATGGGGCGCACCGTGCGCTCCTGGAAGGTCTTGCGGCTGCCGAGCAGCCCCGGCGCGATGAACTGGAACTGGCTCCACAGCTCGTCGAGGCGGTTCTCGACCGGCGTGCCGGTCAGCGTCACCTTGAAGGCCGCGTCCAGGCGCCAGGCCGCGCGGGTGACCTGGCTCTCCGGGTTCTTGATGGCCTGCGCCTCGTCCAGCACGACCATGTCCCAGCGCTGGGCGGCCAGGAGGTCGGCGTCCAGCCGCAGGATCGCGTAAGTGGTCAGCACCAGGTCGGCGTCCGGGTCCAGCGAGCGCTGGGGCCCGTGGTAGACGGCCGTGCGCAGCCCGGGCCGAAAGCGCTGCGCCTCGTTGCGCCAGGAGTGCAGCACGCTGGTCGGCGCCACCACCAGCGTCCGTCCGCGGACGACGGCCAGGGTCTGCAGGGTCTTGCCGAGGCCCATGTCGTCGGCCAGCAGGGCCCCGAGCCCCGCGTCCCGCATGAAGCTCAGCCAGTCCACGCCCTCGCGCTGGTAGCTGCGCAGCGTGGCGTCGAGGTCGTCGGGCAGGCTGGCCCGTCCCAGGCCGTCGAAGCCGTCGACCAGCCTCTGCAGCTCGCCCAGGGCCGCCGGCCGCGGCGCGCCGTGGGCGTCGCAGAGCCGGGCCAGGTCGGGCAGCACCGCCCGCGGCAGGCTGCCGTCGGCGGCCCGAGCCTCCAGCAGGTCAGCCACCAGGTGGCCGTGCTTGCCCAGCCACTCGAGCGGGATCGGCGCCCAGCCCCCGCCGTCGAGCGGCGCCAGGGTCGAGCCGCGCTGCCAGGCCGCCAGGACCCGCCCGGGATCGGCCTGCCCGTCGGCCGAGCGGAAGCCCACCTCGAAGCCCGACTCGCCGTCGCCGAAGCTCAGGTCGGGCGACAGCGGCGCCGCCAGCGTGAACGCCTCGTGCGCCGAACCGGCCACCTCGCCCCGCCGCCACGCCCGCAGCTTCGTCGCGAAGCGCACCGCGTCCTCGCCGTCCAGCACCGCCGGGGTCCCCGGCACCAGCCCCAGGTCCTGCCTCAGCTCGCGGGCGAGCCGCTCCTCGGCGCCCTCGTCGCGCGCCGGCACGGCCTCGCCGCGCACGGTCAGCACGCCATCGACCACCCGCGCCACCTCGGGCTCGCCGTAGACGATCTGCGCCTCCACCAGCAGCCGATCGCCGGCCTCGCGCGTCTCCACCACCGCCCGCGGCGGCTCGTCGCACACCCCGGGCAGCCGCCGGGTGAGCGTCTCCACCCGCAGCCGCCGCCGCAGCTCGGGCAGCACCTCCGTGACCAGCCCCGCCACCTCGGTCGGCCCATAGCGCTTGCCCTTGGACAGCGCCCACATCAGCTCGCGCGCGACCCCCGGATCTCCCACCGGCCGCACCTGGTCGCCCAGCCGCGCCGCGCCGTTGGCGAACACCTCCTCGACGCCCGGGTCGGCCAACGCCGTCACCAGGAAGCCGTCGCCGTCGTCCTCGACGCGCACCACCGGCAGCACCGGGTGCGGCGAGCAGCGCACCGGCGCCTCTCCCAGCCGCACGTCGCCGCAGGACGCCAGCGCGCGCAGGATCCGCGGCATCTGCTCGCGGGCGATGCGCCCGTGCGAGCGCAGCCCCAGCGCGTCCTCCACGTCCAGGTCGTGGGCCGCGATCGCCACCGGCGGCGCCTCCGCCTGGCCCGCCGCGGCCGCCGTCAGCGACACCCGCAGCGGGCTCGTGGCGCCGTCCACCACCACCTGGCGGTGCAGCTCCAGCCCGCGATCGCTGCGCTCCAGCACGTAGCGCACGTGCCCCACCGGCTGCTCCGGGGCGGGCAGCTCCAGCCCCTCGTCCTGGGCCTGCCGCAGCGCGATGACGCAGGCCGCGACGTGCTGGCACGCGGCCGCGCGGCTGTCGCAGTCGCAGGTCCAGTCGTCGTCCTCGGGGTAGAGCGACACGCGCAGCGCCAGTACGCCGCGCCCGGTCATCACCTTGAGCTCGATCTCGTCGTCGCCTCTGCTCTCGCCCACCACGGCGCCGGCCCGCGCCAGCTTGACGCCCGCCGACCATTCGGCCGGCGGCGTCGCCTTGCGGATCAGCTCGTAGAGGGCGTCCAGCCCCGGATTCGCAGCGGGCGCGGCACTCATCGCGCGACGCACACCTTCTCGGTCGCGCCGTCGACGAGCTGGCAGTCGGTCCAGCCGGGGTCCACCGCCGCGCAGTCCTCCGGCTTGTTGCAGCGCACGGCCACGTGGCGCCAGCCGCCCTTGTTCCCGGGCACCAGGGCGCAGACATAGAGCGCCTCCTCCGCCGGCGTGAGTTGCCCCTCGGAGCCGCCCTTGCAGTCGCAGCCGCGCGTGCAGAAGCCGAACACGCTGTTGGTCTCGTTGCCGCCGTCGCCGGGCTTCAGACACACCTGGTACTCGCACTCGCGGTCGCTCTCGCAGGCCTCGCCGATCTTCTTCAGGCCGGTCTGGGGTTCGGTGTAGCGGTAGTCGCAGCAGGTGCCCGACCCCGAGGGGCACAGGGTGCACAGGCCGTAGGTGCAGTCGTAGCCGGGGTTGCACTCGCCGCAGGAGCCGCCGCAGCCGTCGTCGCCGCACACCCAGCCGCCGCACTCGGGCACGCAGCCGCTGTCCGGCACGAAGACGTCCGGTGTCGAGGTGTCGGTCACGCAGACGCAGGCCGCCAGGCTGCCGTCGGCGCGACAGGTGCGCTCGCCGGTGTTGCCGTTGGCGCAGGTGCAGGTCTGGCTCTCGCCCTCCTTGCACTTCCCGTCGTCGCACGCGGCCAGCAGCCCGAGCGCCAGCGTCAACGCCCCCAGGGCGAGCCGGCGGCCCATCAGCGGCCCTTCCAGACCGGCGGGCGCTTCTCGAGGAAGGCTCGCGGCCCCTCCTGGGCGTCCTCCGAGGCGAAGACCGGCCAGCCCAGCTCGAAGGAGCGCGCCCAGCGGGCGTCGGTGTCCAGGTCGCGCCCCCCGGTGATGATCTGCCGCGACGCCTTGACCGCCAGCGGTCCGTTCTCGGCGATGCGCCGCGCCAGCCCCAGGGCCGTCTCGATGACCTCGTCCTTGGGCACCACGCGGTTGACCAGCCCGGCGTCGCGCAGCCGCTCCGGCGTCGTCGGGTCGCCGGTCAGCGCCAGCTCGAGCGCCAGCTTCTCGCCGATGAGGCGCGGCAGCTCGACCAGGCCGCCCGCCAGCGCCACCAGCGAGCGCTTCACCTCGGGCAGCCCCATGCGGATCCCCTCGGCGCAGACCAGCAGATCGCAGCCGAGCGCCACCTCGAACCCGCCGGCCAGCGCGTCGCCCTGCACGGCGCCGACGATGGGCTTGTCGTGCTTGCGCCGCACCAGCCCGGCGAAGCCGCCGCGCTCGGTCGACAGCGCGGCCGCGCGCCCGGCGGCGATCTCCCGCAGGTCGGCGCCGGCGCAGAACACGGTGCCGGCGCCGGTAAGCACGGCGGCCCGCAGGCTGTCGTCGCCCTCGAGCTCGTCGATGGCCGCCTCGATGCCGGCGGCGACCGCGGGGCTGATGGCGTTGCGCGCCTCGGGCCGGTCGATGGTGATGACCAGGACGTGTCCGTCGCGCTCGGTGCGGACGACCGGCTTGTCGCTCATGGCAGGCTCCTCCTGCCCGGCGCCGGCAGTGGCGTCGGGGAGCCCGAGTCTCGGAGGGAAGGGCGGCTGGGGTCAACCCGCGCGTGGAATCGGGTATGCTGCCCGCCGGCGGTTCCCAGGGAGGTCGGTGATGCGGCTCGGACTCACGGTTGGCTACAGCGGCGCGCAGATGGGCATCGACATCGAGCGCATCCAGGAGGCCGAGCGCCTGGGCTACGACTCGGTGTGGACGGCCGAGGCCTGGGGCTCCGACGCGGTCAGCCCGCTGGCGTGGATCGGGGCCCAGACCAGCAGGATCAAGCTGGGCACCGCCATCATGCAGCTCCCCGGGCGCTCGCCGGCCAACACGGCCATGACGGCGATGACCCTGGACGCGCTCTCCGGCGGGCGCTTCATCCTGGGCCTGGGCACCTCGGGGCCGCAGGTGGTGGAGGGTTGGCACGGCCGCGCCTGGCACAAGCCGCTGACCTGGATGCGCGAGTACCTCACGATCGTGCGCAGCATCCTCGAACGAAAGGAGGCCCTGCAGTTCCACGGCGAGCACTACCGCATCCCCTACGACGGCCCCGACGCGGCGGGCCTGGGCAAGCCGCTCAAGAGCATCCTGCACGGGCGCGCCGACCTGCCGATCTACTCGGGCTCGATGGCGCCCAAGGGTCAGGAGCTGGCGGGCGAGCTGGCCGACGGCGTGCTGTTGACCTGCATGAACCCGCGCTATCCGCAGGTCATCGAGGACAACATCCAGGCCGGGCTGGCGCGGCGCAGCGACGGCCGCACCCTGGCCGACTTCGACATCGCGCCGACGGTCGCGGTCATCATCGGCGACGACCTGGACCGCTGCCGCATGCCGCTGCGCCAGTCGCTGGCGCTGTACATCGGCGGGATGGGCGCGCGCTCGAAGAACTTCTACAACGAGTACGTGCGCCGCGCCGGCTTCGAGGCCGAGGCCATCCACATCCAGGACCTCTACCTGGACGGCAAGAAGGCCGAGGCCGTCGCCGCCGTCACCGACGCCATGGTCGACACCTTCCACCTGGTCGGGCCGCCCGAGCGGATCCGCGACCAGTTCCAGATCTGGAAGGAGTCGCGCGTCGGCACGCTGATCATCGGGACCGAGCAGATGGAGGCCGTGCGCCTGATGGCCGAGCTGAACGGCTGAGGCTCGGCGGGTCGCGCCGCCCGCTCAGGTCTCGTCGATGCCGGTGATGCGCACGCCGGAACCCGGGCTCTTGTAGCGCCGGTTCATGTGGATGAGCAGCGGGGTGATCGACTCGAGGGCGATGGCGTTGTCGAGGGCTCCGGCGTCCAGGCCGCGGGCGCCCAGGTCCCTGGCCAGGGCGATGACCAGCTCGCGCGCCTCCGGGTCGTCGCCGACCACCAGCACGTCGGTCTCGATGGGGTGGTCGAGGTCCATCAGGTGTGTCGCGCTGACGTGATGGAAGGCGGCGACCACCCGCACGTCGTCGCCGACCGACTCGCGGGCCTCCAGCGCCGCCGCGCGCCCGGCGGGGAGCTGCACGCGGGAGACCTTGGGCGGCACCAGCGGCACGGTGATGTCGACCAGGATGCGGCCGCCCAGGTGGGGGGCCAGCTCGGCCAGGGTCGAGGCGTGGGCGCCGTAGGGCACCGAGAGCACGACGACCTCGGCGTCCTTGCAGGCGGTGAGGTTGTCGCCGCCGCCGATGGGCGCGTGGGCCAGGCCCGCCAGCTCCTGGGCGGCCTCGGCGCCGCGCGTGGCGTCTCGCGAGCCGACGGTGACCGCGTGTCCGGCCCGGGCCCAGCGCAGCGCCAGCCCACGCCCCTCCTTCCCGGTCCCACCCACGATTCCGATGCGCATGCGCTCCTCCCGGTTGGAGCCCGACCGTAGGCCGGCCGCGCGCGCCCCGCAAGCAGCCCGCGGCGGGGCCGGGGCCGGGCGGGCCGGGCGTGGTAGGATGGAGGTGAGCGGGTGCTTGCGCGACCGGCGAGGTCGTGTAGCATGCCGCGCCTGCGCGAGCGCCACGTCGGCGTCCGCGCCACTCGAGGGATAGACGCATGTTCGACAGCGACAAGGAGCGGCTCGACGAGCTCCAATCGCGTCTCGCGTCCCTCAGGGGGCATCTTTGACGTCCCGGGCCGCCAGACGCGACTGAGCGAGATCGAGGCGCTCATCGCCGATCCGACGCTCTGGGACGACAACGCGCGGGCGCAGGGGTTGCTCAAGGAGCGTACCGACCTGACCCAGGCGCTGGAGCGCCTGGCCGAGCCGGGGCGCGCCCTCGACGACGCGGCGACGCTCATCGAGATGGGCGAGGAGGCGGGCGACAGCTCCGTGGGCGCTGAGCTCAGCGAGGCGCTCGACCGCGCCGAGACGAGCATCGAGGCGCTGGAGTTCTCGCGCATGCTCGGCGGTGAGCACGACAAGAGCGACGCCATCCTCACCATCAACGCCGGCGCCGGCGGCACCGAGAGCCAGGACTGGGCCGAGATGCTGCTGCGCATGTACGTGCGCTTCTGCGAGCGGCAGGGCTGGGACGTGACCTTCCTCGACCGACAGGACGGCGACGAGGCCGGCCTGAAGTCGGCAAGCCTCTCGGTGAAGGGCGACTACGCCTACGGGATGATGAAGGCGGAGGCGGGTGTTCATCGCCTCGTACGCATCTCCCCCTTCGACGCGAGCGCGCGGCGACACACGTCGTTCGCCGCCTGCTTCGTGTTCCCGGACATCGAGGACGAGATCGAGATCGACGTCCAGGAGTCGGACCTGCGCGTGGACACCTACCGGGCGTCCGGTGCCGGCGGCCAGCACGTCAACCGCACCGACAGCGCCGTGCGGCTGACCCACCTGCCCACGGGCATCGTGGTCACCTGCCAGTCCGAACGCAGCCAGCACCAGAACCGCGCCCACGCCATGAAGGTGCTCAAAGCGCGCTTGTACGAGCGCGAGCAGCGCAACCGCGACGCCGAACGCCAGGAGATGGAGAACGCCAAGCAGGACATCGCCTTCGGCAGCCAGATCCGCTCCTACGTGCTGCACCCCTACCGTCTGGTGAAGGACGTGCGCACCCAGCACGAGACCTCGGGCGTGGACGCCGTGCTCGACGGCGATCTCGAGCCCTTCATCCGCGCCTTCCTCATCCAGAACCCCGCAGCGTCATGACCCACCACACCGAGCCGGACACGCAGCGAGCTCGTCCCCAGCGGGCGGGCTCCGAGGTGCCCGCTCGGCGCGCGCGCTCTCAGGTGCAGGGCGGGCCGAGGGCTCACGTCGCCCAAGGAGGAGGGGAGTCGGTGGACCGCGTGAAGAGTGCGCTCCGGAAGCTGATCTCCGAGGGGCCCGACGGCACGGTGGCCCGCCTCGCCTACCAGCTCGTGGTGGGTCTGGGCGCCGCCGGGATCCTGTCGCTCTGCTACTTCAACGCCTCGGCCGCCGGAGTGGGGCGCAGCGTCGACCTGATGAGCGCCTTCGACGCCTCGGTCCCCTTCATCCCGTGGACCTGGTGGATCTACTTCCCCGGCTACATCGGCGGCCTGCTGCTCTCGATGGTCTCGTTCAAGAACCTCGACACCTACTACCGCACCCTGGGCGCCGTGCTGGTGGCCCAGGCCTTCTGCGCCCTCATCTTCCTGATGTACCCGTCGGACTTCCCGCGCCCGGTCGACGCCGGGCCGGGCCTCACCGGCGACGCGATCCGCTGGTTCTGGACGGTGGATCCGCCCAACAACACCTTCCCGTCGACCCACGTCGCCGTCAGCGTCATCGCCGCCCTGGGGATGTGGCGCGACGGCAACCGGATGCGCTACGTCGCCGCCGTCATGGCGCTGGGGGTCATCATCACGGTGCACACCACCAAGCAGCACTACCTGGTGGACACCATCGGCGGCATCTGCGTGGCGCTGCTGGCCTTCCGCGTCTTCTTCCGCTCGGCCCCCGCGGGCGCACCCGCCCTGGCCTGAGCGGGTGTACGTCGACGTCCACGCCCACCTCATCCACCCTGCCTTCGAGGGAGAGGAGGACGCCATCGCCGAGCGGGCGCGTGCGGCGGGCCTGGACTGGGTGATCGTCAACGGCCTCGAGCCCGTCTCCAACCGCCGCGTGCTGGAGCTGTGCGAGCGCCACGAGGGCCTGCTCCCGGCGCTGGGGATCTACCCGGTGGACGCCATCGCCCGCGACATCGCGCGCTCCGGCTGGACCCACGACCACCCGGCGCCCGAGCCCTTCGACACCGACGCCGAGATCGCCTTCATCGACGCCAACGCCCACCGCATCATCGCCGTCGGGGAGTGTGGGCTGGACCGGTACTGGGTCGCCGAGCACGCCGCCGAGCAGGAGCGGGTCTTCGAGGGGCTGTGCGACGTCGCCATGCGCCACGACCTGCCGGTGATCATCCACACCCGCAAGGCCGAACGGCGCAGCCTCGAGATCCTGCAGGCCCTGGGCGTCCAGAAGGCCGACTTCCACTGCTTCGGCGGCAAGCTGGATCTGGCGCGCAAGGCGGCCGAGGCGGGCTACTACCTGTCGATCCCGCCGGTGGTCGAGCGCGCCGACAGCTTCCAGCGCATCGCGGCCAGGCTGCCGCTGGATCGCTTGCTCACCGAGACCGATTGCCCCTACATGGGACCCGATCGCGGCGAGCGCAACGAGCCGGCCAACGTGCCGCGCGGCGTCGCCGCCATGGCGCGGGCGCGCGACATCAGCGAGGACGCGATGGCGTCCGCGATCCGCGAGAACTTCCGCCGACTCTTCGGCCGATGACCCCGAGGGAACCTCCGATGCGCCACCTCCTGCTGACGACGAGCCTGCTGCTCCTGGGTTGCCTGGGCGCCGCCTGCAGCGGCAAGCCCGCGCCCGCCTCGCCCGAGCCTGCCGCTGCGCAGCCCGCGGCCGCCGCTCTGCCCGAGCCGACGCCCGCCCCCGAGGCCGCGCCAGCCGCTCCTGCCGGGCGCGCGAACCCGGCGGCCGCCGCGGCGCGCGTGAACTCCGCGCCCGCACCCGCGTCCGCGCCGACCCGCCGCGAGCAGGGCGGCTGGGGCAAGGTCGAGAGCGAGACCGTCGAGGGCACCCTGATCACCCGCCGGGTCACCTCGCCCTGGGGCACGATCACCGTGACCGGCCCCACCGAGGAGCCCGGCAACACGGCCGTGCGCTACTGGACCGCCTGGCTGGCCGCCGACTTCGACGCCGTCAACGCGTTCGCGACCGGGCGCATGCGCCAGGGGCTCTCCAGCATGGACAATGACGAGGGCCGCGCCCGCTACGCCGAGTCGATCCCCAAGCGCTACGCCGACAACCCGGTCGCGTCCTTCTCGGTCGACGGCATCACCGAGGCCACCTCGGGCACCGCGACGGTCTCCACGACGCTCACCCGCAAGGACGGGACCACCGAGGGGCGCCGGATGCAGCTCGAACGTGCGCAAGACTCCTGGAAGATCAACTACATCGGTCGCTGACGCGCCCGGTCGCCGGCCTCTCTCGAGGCGGCCCCGCAGTTTTTTTTCGAGGCGCCCCCTAAGAAATGGTCGTGGCCTCACGTAGGAGGGTTGGAGCCAGCGTGCTGCGGCTGCATGACCTCCATCCCGGGCCGGCGGGATCCTGTGGGGCGGGCCGGTTCGGGGAGCCCGCCCCCACCCTTCACGGCGTGGCGATCGCTTCGGCGATCGCCACGCGCAGGAGCCCATCCTCGGGGGGCGTCTGGGGCGCGAAGCGCTTCACGACGGTGCCGTCGGGGGCGACGAGGAACTTGGCGAAGTTCCACTCGATGTCGGGCCCGTCGCCGATGAGGTGGCGGTACAGCGCGCTGCGGTCGGGGCCGTTGACGTCCTGCTTCTCGAGCAACGGGAAGTCGACGCCGTAGGTCGTCGCGCAGAAGGTGCGGATCTCCTCGGGGCTTCCGGGCTCCTGGGCGCCGAACTGGTTGCAGGGCACGCCCACGACCTCGAAGCCTTCGCCGCCGAGCTCGGAGTGCAGCCGGACCAGCCCGGTGTACTGCGGGGTCAGGCCACAGCGCGAGGCGACGTTGACGAAGAGCAGCGCCTTGCCCTCGAAGGCGTCCTCGGGCAGCGGATCGCCGTCCAGGGTGCGAAGCTCCAGACCGGAGTACCAGGGTGCGCTCATGGGATCCTCGTGGGGCCGTGGGGGGACGAGGCTGACACAAGCGGCCCCCTCGCGGAAGGCCGTTGCCGTGGCCGCGCCCGTCTGCGACCCTCCGGGGGCCGGCGCTCCGAGCCGGCGAGGAGGAGGCGATGAGCGAGCTGCACACACGCCTGGTCGGGGTGCTGTCGGCGGTCCTGCTGCTGGGCGGCGCCTGCACGCCGGGCGACGGCGAGACCCGCGCGGACGCGACGGACACCACCGGCGATCTGGCCTCGGACACCGCCAGCGGCCCGACGATCTACTCGGGCACCATCCAGTTCCTCGAGGCCGGCAAGCCGCCCTGCACGGCGTCGCTCTCCATCGCGTGGGACGGCGAGAGCTTCCCCGACGCGCCGGTCTACCCCGAGGGCGACTCCACCGCCTCCCACTGCCAGATCCAGCCGCCCATCGGCGCCCGCGTGCCCTTGGATCAGGTGATCGTGAAGTACGGCCGCTTCGACGACGTGGACGGCGTCCTCACCGGCGGGCTGGAGCTGCAGTTCCCCTCCGCCGACCGGCAGATCACCACCCGCGCCTCGTGGGAGGCCGCCTTGCCGACGCCGGCCGAGGGCTTCCACGGCATGATGCGCGGCAGCCTCGACAACTTCTCGTCGATCACCTGGGACCTGCAGGCCCAGTAGCCCGCCGCCGTCGGCGGGGCCTCGCGGTTACCGACCGTCGCCGTCGCCGTCGATGCGTACCGGGTTGGCGATCGCCCACGCGGGCCAGCGGGTGCCCGGCGGCGACGCCACGGCCGAGCGGTGCCAGGCCACCACCCGGTGGTCCACCCCGCCCACCGCGAGCGGCAGCTCCCACACGATCCGCCGCGTCCGGCCGTCCAGCGGCGCGGCGCTGACGTCCTCCTCCCGCACCACCTGGCCGTCGACCTGCAGCACCAGCGTGTCCAGTGCCATCCAGGCGGGGGCCTCCAGCCGCACCCTCACCGTCACCTCGGCGCCCGGGTCGGTCAGGGTCTCACCCACCCCCGCCCGGCGTCCCTCGACCGTCTCCACCCTCAGCTCCAGCAGCGGTCCCGCCGTCGCCACCGCGCGTCCGCCCCGGATCGCCGCCTCGACCTGGGGGCCGGTGAAGAGCCCGGGGCTGTCCAGCGGCAGGCCCTGCCCCCCCAGCCCGACGTGGACCAGCGTGCGAGCGCCCCCGATGAGGTCGCCGCTCTCGTGGCTGTCGCTGCTGCCGGTCGCCGTGATGCGCACCCCGGCCGCGTCCAGCGCCAGCCAGTCGGCGAGCACCTGGGCCGTCTGCTTGACCGCGTAGCCGTTGATCACCTCGATGGCGTCGCAGCGATAGCGCGGGGCATCGATGCCATCGTCCAGCCCGGCCGCCTCGAAGAACGCAGCGTAGCCGCCCTCGAAGCGCGGGTGATTGCACTGCACCACGCCATCGGGGACCCGGGCGTGCAGGCGATCCAACCACTGGTCCAGGTCGTCCTCGTACCAGTCGGGCGCGCCCATCCCGGCGCGCTCAGGGTCGGCCTCCAGGGGCCAGACGTTGAAGTGGCCCAGCCGCATGGGGCTGGACTCGACGCCGGTGCGCACCATCAGCCGGTCGTCGCGGCCGGCGCGCAGAAGCCACGGCGTCGGGTCGGAGACGAAGTCGTGCTCGCTGGTCACCAGATAGTCGAGGCCCTCCCCCATCGCCTCGACGAGCCTGCGGTCGTAGGGCACGCGGCTGTCGGTGGAGGCCTCGCTGTGCGCGTGCAGCTCGGCGGCGACCCAGCCGTCGCTGTCCACGACCCGGGGCAGGCTGGCCACGAGCGTGGTCAGCTCGCCCGAGCCCAGCGTCAGCGTCTGGTCGTGCCAGTCCCGCTCGGGGCCGCCGGTGATGACGACGCGCCAGACCCCGGCCGGGACGAGCAGCTCGGCCGAGCCCGTCCCGTCGCTGGTCTGCCGGGTGCTCAGGGTCGCGCCCGGGTCCGCGGCGATGAGGGTGGCGCGAAAGGCCAGCGGCTGGGTCTCGCCGTCGCTCACCTCCAGGCGCAGCCGCGCGGGGGGCGAGGTCTGCAGCGTGAGCTCGCCCTCGGTGCTCACCGGCACCGCGAGGTCGGTGGCCACCTGACCGTCGCCGCCCAGGCCCCCCATGCCGTCCCCGGTCCAGCCGGTGGCCAGCGCCGCGGTCGCCGGCGGCAGGGGGCAGTCGAAGCGGCCCGCCTCGTCGACATCGCAGCGAGCCAGCTCGTGCCCCGCCTCGTCGAGGGCGACGACCTCCACGCCGTCGTAGGGCGGCTGCACCGTGCCGGTGCGGCGCGTCGAGCTCTCCCCCAGCGCGGCCCGCGCGCTGGCCAGGGCCGAGGCGAGGTCGCGACCGCCTTCCTCGCCGCCCAGGGCCAGCCAGCGGACCACCTCGCCCTCGCCGCCGGGTAGCGGGATCGGGTCGTAGTTCACGGCCAGCACCGGGCCCACCGCCAGCAGATCGCGAGGCGCCGCCGAGCCGGACGCGGCGGCCGGGACGGTCTGGCGCCCGCGCGGCGAGGCGAAGGCCAGCAGCGGCGCCCGGCCACCCGAGGGCAGCGCGAAGCCCGAGGCGCCGGGCAGCCACGGCGCCGAGTCGCCGCCCCAGAACATCAGGTCCATCAGCGGCGCCGGAGCGCCGGCCCAGGCGGGCAGGGCGAAGAAGCGGGTGCGGATCTCGAGCACCGCGCTGTCAGGCCGCAGCACGTATGTCTGACGCACCCGCAGCTCGGGCTCGTCGAAGGGCAGCACCTGCAGGACGGTCGTGAAGGGCCGCAGCGGGCCCTCGGCGCTCACGCGGGCCTCGCCGTCCTCGCCGGAGGCCTCCACGCGCACCGACTCCGGCTCCAGCAGCCAGAAGTCGCAGGCGACGGTCAGCTCGCGGAGGCCGTCGTCTCCGCGCTGCGCGCCGTCGGGGTCGAGCAGCACCGCGTCGATGAGGCTGCCACCGCGGAGCCCCAACATCACCAGGCCCTCGTCCCGGGAGCGGACGACGAAGCGGGCGCGCGCGTTCTCGAGCACGAGATCGCCGGGAAGCGCGCCCGCAAGCGGGCCCTGGGGCCGGTCGGCCGCGCAGGAGCCGATGGCCCGGGCCCGCACCTCGCCCGTGGGCACGGGGGCGGGCGGGCAGACGGGCCCCGGGAGCTCCGCGTCGTCGGTCGCGTCGCCTGTGGGGGCGTCGGTCGCTACGTCGGGCCCCGCGTCCACCGCGTCGGCGCCGTCGGCGTCGGGGGAGCCTGTCCGGTCCACGTCGCAGGCCGCCCCGGCCAGGGCCGCCACCACCAGCGCGCACAGGAACGCGCGCCGCCGCTTCACCATGTGCCGACGTTGGGCATCGAGGTCCACGGTTCGCGCGGCTCCAGCGCGTCGCCCCGCTGCAGCAGCTCGACCGAGATGGCGTCGGGCGAGCGGACGAAGGCCATCCGCCCGTCGCGCGGCGGCCGGGCGATGGTGACGCCGTGGGCCATGAGCCGCTCGCAGGCGGCGTAGATGTCATCGACCTCGTAGGCCAGGTGGCCGAAGTTCCTGCCGCCGCCGTAGGGCTCCTCCTGGTCCCAGTTCCAGGTCAGCTCCAGCTCGGGCTCGCCCTCGGCGGTGGCGAGGAAGACCAGGGTGAACCGGCCCTTGTCGTGGTCGCGGCGGCGCGTCTCGACCAGGCCGAGGCCCTCGGTGAAGAAGGCGATGGCGCGGTCCAGATCGAGCACGCGGATCATCGTGTGCAGGTAGCGCATGGGAACTCCCGTTCACTCGGGCGCGAGCAGCTCCGCGGGGGTCAAGAAGCCCGGCGGGTCGCTCAGCGAGAGCAGCGGCGGCCCGGCCTCGTCGCTCAGGGCCACCCAGGTCGGCAGGAGGTGCCGGCGGTGCAGATCGGGCCACAGCTCGCGCAGCGTGGCCAGGGAGAGGACGCCGCGCTCGACCAGATCGAAGGCGCTGCGCAGCAGGCCCAGCGGTTGACGCTCGGGCCGGTCCAGCAGCGCCCGGCCCACGTCCAGCGCGGCCTGGGCGGCGATCTTCCGGTCCTGCACCAGGTGCAGCGCCATCTGGAAGGAGTCGTAGCAGGGGACGAGGCGCGGACCGTAGCCCTCGAAGCGGGCGGGCGGCGTGCGGGTCTCCAGGTTGATGTACACGCGGTGGACCAGCTCGGCGGCGGGCAGGTCGGCCGACAGCTCGTCGATGTAGGCGGAGTCCTCGATGTCCACGTGGTTCCGGCGCAGGGTACGCACCAGCCGCTCGCCGCGCAGGCGTCCGGCGACGATGTCGGCGTAGACCGCGTAGATGAACGCGTCGGACTCGCTGTCGTCGCCGAAGAGCGTCTCGCGGACGGTCCAGGGCAGCTCGCGGCGGTTGAGCAGCAGCGCCGCCAGCTTGTAGCCGACCTGGGCGGTCAGCTTGTGGACGCGCCGCAGCCGCATCAGGGCGAGCTGGTCCTTGAAGGTGATGCCGTCGAACTCGACGCCGTCGAGCACCATCTTGCGCTCGAGCACCGCGCGGAGCTGCGGCGGGCTGGCCGAGACGAAGTAGAGCGGGTTCGAGCGGAAGGAGCCGCCGGTGGCCGCCCCCCGCCGCAGCGCGCGCAGCAGGATCTCGGTCCCGGCGATGTTCTGCTTGTCGATGCCGCGCTCGAGCGGGATGCGCAGCACGGCGCCCAGGGAGTGCATGTCGGTGGCGAGGTAGGTCTTGTCGATGTCCCACACGTACAGGTCGCCGGCGTAGCCGTTCGCGTACTGGCGGTCCTGGGTGCGCTCCAGGGGATAGCGCCAGGGCGGCGGGGTCCCGTCTCCGCGTCCGCGGCGGATGCGGTCGAGGATGCCCACTATTCGAGCCGGCGATTGAGGGCCGCCAGCCGCGCCGACTCGACCACCGAGTCGCCGGCCACGGGCCCGGTGTGGATGAGCGAGTCCAGGTCCTCGTAGCGGCTCGCGCGCTCCATCAGCGTGGTCAGCGCGCTCTCGGGCGTGGCCCCCTCGAAGAGCATGCGGTGCACGGCCTCGGCGATGGGCATGTAGATGCGCTCGCGCCGCGCGTAGTGGTGCACCACGCGGGTGGTCTCCACGCCCTCGGCGACCATGCCCAGCGACTCGACGATGTCCTCGAGCTTTCCGCCGCCGGCCAGCAGCCGCCCCACCGTGTGGTTGCGGCTCAGGGTCGAGGTGCAGGTGGCGATCATGTCGCCCACGCCCGCCAGGCCCTGGAAGGTGGCCGGGTCGGCGCCGAAGCGCTTTCCGAAACGGCACATCTCGGCCAGCCCGCGCGTGATGAGCGCCGACTGCGTGTTGGCGGCGAAGCCCAGGCCGGCCGCCACGCCGCCGGCGATGGCGTAGATGTTCTTGAGGGCGCCGGCCAGCTCCACGCCGACGATGTCGAAGTTGCCGTAGAGGCGGAAGCGTGGCCCCGACAGCATGCGCTCCGCCTTCTCGATCACCTCCTCGAAGGGGCTGGCCACCACGGTCGAGGTGGGGTGGCCGTCCAGCACCTCCTTGGCCAGGTTCGGCCCGGACAGCGCGCCCACCTTCCGGCAGCAGGTCTCCTCCCGCAGGATCTGCGACATGCGCTTCATGCCGTCCTCCTGCAGCCCCTTCGTCGCGCTCACCAGGATCTGGTCGCCCACGACGTGGTCGCCCAGGGCGTTGGCCACCTGGCGGAAGGCCTTCGAGGGCACCACGACGAGGATCAGCTCGGCGTGGGTGGCCGAGCGCGCCAGGTCCGAGGTGGCCTCGACGTGGGGGTCGATGGGCGCGTCGCCCAGATAGCGGCGGTTGGTGCGCTCCTCGTTGACTTCGCGGACGGTGTCCTCGTCGCGCATCCACAGCAGCGTCTCGTAGCCGTGGGTGCCGAGGATGTGGGCCAGCGCGGTGCCCCAGGAGCCGCCGCCGATGACGGACGCCGTGCGCGGCGCGCTCTCGGACATCACGCCACCTCGCGCGAGTCGGCGACCGCCGCGGCCTCGAGCCCGTAGCCGGCCAGACGGTTGTGGTAGTAGTAGAGCAGGTTCATGTCCCCGGCGAAGACGCGGTCGCCGCGCCGGGTGATGACCGGGTTGCGGTGGTAGCTGCCGTAGTGGCGCAGCGCCGAGCCCACGAGCCGGGCCGGGTTGCCCTCGGCGACCGCGTCGGTGACGTGCAGCTCGCCGGCGTCGGCCAGCTCGCGGGCGGCCACGGCGACGGCCCGAACGCGCTCGGCGAAGACGCCCATCTCGACGCCGGTCCCGTCGCCGCCCGTGCGCAGCAGGCGGTAGAGATCCATGGTCGGGTGGCGCGCCTTGAGGTGCTCGAAGAGCGTGAAGGCCACCAGGTTGGTCGCCAGGACGACGTTGTGCTCGCGGAAGGCGCGCGCCACGGCGGCCCCGACCTCGCGCACGTAGACGCGGTCGCGCTGGGGCACGTGGGCCGGGCGGCCCGTGTCGTCGAGCACGTAGCGGCTGATGTCCACGCGGCGGCCGCGCGCGTCGATGGACTCGCCCTCGGCGTCGACGCGGTTGCCGAACACGTCCAGCGGGTCGGCGATGCGCAGCACGATGCGGCCGTCCATCGCCAGCACGCTGCGGAAGAAGCGCATGACCTGCTTGGGGCGGAAGGACTCGTCGTCGGTGATGATGTAGCGGGACTTGCCCACGAGCTTGAGGTGGTCCTCGATGAGGGTCTCGCCCTCGAGCACCACCTCGTAGCTGGTGGTGCAGGGGACCACGTAGACCCGCGGGCGGGCCCGACCGCGCACCAGGTTGTTGATGTAGGCGTGGATGCCGCTCGAGAGCAGGCCGAGCTTCAGGTGCTGCTCGATGAAGCCTGAGCGGGCGCGCGTGCCGCCGGGGAAGAAGAGCTGCGACTGGCCCATCTCGAGGGTGACCGTCGCGTACTCCTTGAGCACGTCCTTGTAGAGCGGCGCCGTCTTGGTGCGGTCCACCCGGTAGGCGCCGAGGTTGCGCATGAAGAAGGAGAGCAGCGGGTTGGCGAAGAGGTTGAGGCCCGCCCCGAAGGTGAAGGGCTTGAGGCCCATCGCGTAGAGCGCCCAGCCGATGACCACCGAGTCCAGGTTCGACACATGGGTGGGCGTGAGGATGACCGTGCCCAGCCGCTCGCAGCGGCGCAGCCCCTCGATGTCGCCCTCGATGCGGATGGTGTCGCTGAGGTCGGGCATCCCTTTGGAGAGCAGGCGCTGCGGGCTCATCGCGTTGAGCAGCACCGGCAGGGTGCGCGGCAGCACGCTGGTGGACAGCCGGTAGACGGCGTCGCTGAAGTTGCCGAGCACCTCGCGCACGAAGCGGTCGATGATCTCCTGCAGCAGGCGCCGCAGCTCGGGGCCGCCGGCGTTGCCCAGACGTGACTTCACGTGGCCCCAGAAGGCCAGGTCGTCATCGCGCCCGGGGGCCTGCGGGTGCAGCTCCAGCCGCTTCTTCTCGTGGTAGAGCGTGTCGTTGACCAGCACGTCCAGCGGGAGCCCGCCGGGCAGCTCCGCCTGACGCAGGCAGGCCTCGAGGATTCGGGACTCCACCTCCGTCACCACGGCGTCGCGGATCTCGTTGCGCATCGCTGCTGCCTGGGGTCCGTGTGAGGAAGAATGCGTTGAAGGTGCGAGGCCCAGCCCCTGCGGCAGGCTCGCCGCAGGTCCCTAACCGCGCTCGACCCGCTCGACCGCGAGGGTCAGCTCCTCGACGATCGTGTCGGTGCCCTTGCCGTCCAGGGTCAGGCCCTTCCACTTGGTGGGCCACGCCTCGAAGAAGTTGTAGCGCACGATCTCCGAGCCATCGTCGCCGCAGATGATGACCGAGCCGGCCCGCCGGTCGATCTTCCCGTCCATCACCGACTTGCGCCAGGCCCACAGCTCGGGGTTGTTGGTGTAGCCGCGCTTGAGGGTGATCTCCGACCACTTGGTGCGGCCGGGGCGCTTGCGCTGGATGAGGTCCACCGAGCCGCCGTAGGTGATGATCTCGGTCTCGGAGGCGATGCCGTCCATCTCCTTGAAGGAGGCCGACGTCAGGCCCTCGATCTCGATCCGGAAGTTGAAGTTGCCGATGTGGTCGTGGCCGCGGCCCCAGAAGCCCATCGCGCGCTCCGGTCAGTCATGCGCCAAAGGCTGTAAGTCTACACGAGCCCCGAGCCGCCGCCCACCCCGCCGGGCCGGCG
This sequence comes from Deltaproteobacteria bacterium, assembly GCA_020632695.1. Taxonomy (GTDB): domain Bacteria; phylum Myxococcota_A; class UBA9042; order PHBI01; family JACKFB01; genus JACKFB01. The sequence goes on along the minus strand of JACKFB010000012.1, from coordinate 137,968 downwards.
CTCGCCAGCCGCGCGGCCCCCCGCGCCGCGTGCGCCCCGGTGCTCCCCCGCGGGGCGCCGGGTCCAACGCGATTGCGCGGGGTTGGCCCGCTTGCTACCCTCCGGCCGCTCGTCTGGAGGACATCATGCGTCGCTCGCCCGCTCTCTGCCTCGGTTTCGCCCTCGCTCTCTTCATGCCGGCAGCCTGCGGCGACTCCGGCACCGACAGCGGGCTGGGGCAGCTCGGCGACGGCAACGGCTTCGACGGCCTGAGCGGGGACGTGAGCAGCGACGCGCCCGAGGACGACGCGAGCGCGCCCGACGCCGACGCGGTCGCCGACACCGAAGCCAGGCCCGACGCGGACGCCGCCGTCGCGCCGGACATCGCCACGGACCTCGGCCCCGACCAGGACGCGGCGAGCGCCGTCTGCGGCAACGAGGTCTGCGAGCCCGGCGAGAACGCCCTGACCTGCCGCAAGGACTGCGCGGCCACCGGGGCGCTCCTCTGCCTGGGGGCGGAGTGCAAGAGCGCGCTGGACGCCTGCTTCGAGCTGCCGGCCTGCGTGACCGTGATGGGCTGCGTGCTCGAGTGTGAGGACGAGAGCTGCCGCGCCGCCTGCCGCGAGGGCGTCGCCAGCGCCGTCGGGTTCATCGTGGACGGGCTCGTGAGCTGCGGCCAGGACGCCACCTGCTTCGACCAGCAGCCCAGCGCGTGCCCCGGCGCGTGCGAGGAGTACGTCGACGGCGCGGACTGCCAGTGCCAGAAGGACTGCGCGATCTTCAACGACTGCTGCGAGGGCTACCAGGACACCTGCGGCGGAGACACCACGAGCTGCGTCGAGGACAAGTGCGCGCAGCAGCTCGGCGCCTGCCAGGCCTCGGAGGCCTGCACCCAGGCGGTGGAGTGCGCGGCGGACTGCACCACGCCGGGCTGCGTGCCGGGCTGCCTGCAGGGAGTGGGTCAGGAGGTGACCACGATCTTCCAGCAGCTCCGCAAGTGCACCGCCGAGCAGTGCGCGTGCGGCGACGGGACCTGCGGCGCGGGCGAGACCGCGCAGAGCTGCCCCGAGGACTGCGAGTCGACCGGGCCGGTGTGCGGCGACGGCGCCTGCGCGGGCGGCGAGACGGTGGCGAGCTGTCCGGCCGACTGCAGCGGGGGGCCCAGCTGCGGGGACGGCACCTGCGACGCGGGTGAGACGGCCGCCAACTGCGCGGCCGACTGCGGCGGCTCGACCGGCACGCTGGTCGAGTGCCTGGCCGAGCAGTGCGGAGCCGAGCTGACCGCGTGCCAGGCCTCGACGGAGTGCTCCAAGGCGGTGACCTGCCTCGAGGCGTGCGCGCCCAGCGACCAGGGCTGCGCGACCGGCTGCGCCACCAAGGGCGGCTTCGGGCAGGAGGCGATCGGCCTGGCCTTGTGCACGGTCGGGTCCTCGTGCCTGGCCCCGCCGGCGGGGAGCTGCGGCGACGGCAACTGCGGCCAGGGGGAGACCCAGCAGAGCTGCCCGGCGGACTGCGGCAGCCCCCCGACCTGCGGCGACGGGACCTGCGGCCAGGGGGAGAACGCCCAGAGCTGCCCGGCGGACTGCAGCGGCGGCGGCACCGAGGACATCGTCCTGTGCGTCGGCCTGGCGTGCCCGGCCGAGACGGCGGCCTGCGCGCTGTCGGCCGAGTGCTCGAAGGCGCTGGCCTGCCTGGGCGACTGTCAGCCCGGCGACCAGAACTGCGTGCAGGACTGCGCGACCAAGGGCGGCTTCGGGTCCGAGGCGATCAACCTGGCGCTGTGCGCCTACAAGACCGACTGCTTCGACGGCGCCGGCGGCGGCAACCCCCCTCCGCCGGCGGCGGTGTGCGGGGACGGGGTGTGCGCGTCGAGCGAGTCGCCGGCCAACTGCACCGCGGACTGCGGCCAGCCCCAGTCCGGCTCGCTGCTGGAGTGCCTGGGCAGCCAGTGCGCCAGCCAGCTCGCGGCGTGCCAGGCCAAGACGTCGTGCGCCAACGCGCTGCCCTGCATGTCCGACTGCGTGGACTCCGGCAAGACCGGGTGTACCCAGAGCTGCACGCAGCAGTTCGGGTTCTCCCTGGAGCTGCAGGCCGTCGGCCAGTGCGGCGGCCAGGCCGGCTGCGGCAACCCGGCTCCCAGCCCCTGACGGGGCCGGCGAGGCTCGCGTCGACCCGGCCTCGTCCCGTCCGGAGCCCGCCCTACGCGGCGCCGGCGCGGACGCCCGGCGCCGCGGTGAGCACGTTGAGGGTCTCGAAGGGCATCTCGACCTCGGCCCGGGTGAGCTGCTTGAAGGCCTGCTCGCGCAGCCAGGCGCTCATCTCGACATGGGTGCGCTCGTCGACGATCCAGGCGCGTAGCTGGAGCGCCACGTTGTAGTCGTTGAGCGCGAGCACCACCACGACCGGCGCCGGCGCCTCCATGAAGCGATCGTCACCGGCGACCAGTGCGAGCAGCAGCGCGCGCACGCGGTCGATGTCCTCGCCCACGCCGATGCAGATGTCGATGTCCAGCCGGAGGTGCGGGAAGTTGGTGTAGGAGGCGACGGTGGAGTTGGCGACCTCGGAGTTCGGGATCGCCAGCATCTTCCCGTCCACGGTGACCACGCGGGTGGAGCGCATCGTGATCTCGGTGACACGGCCGTAGCGGCCGTTCACCTCGACGAGGTCGCCGATGACGAAGGGGCGGTCCCAGAAGATGAAGAGGCCGCTGATGATGTTGGAGAGCGCGTCCTTGGCGGCGAAGCCGATCGTGAGGCCGGCGACCCCCAGGCTGGTCAGCAGGGAGGAGGTGTCCACGCCGAGCTGGGCCAGGGCGGCGACGAAGCCGATGGCGAAGAGCGCGTACTTGATGACCGACTGGGCGAACGCGGTGCCGGTCGCGTCGAGGTGCGCGCGGGTCAGCACGGTCTGGGTGATGCGGCGGACCACGCGCCAGGCGAGGTAGAAGAGGCCCAGGGTCAGGGCGGCCATCACGAGATCGGGCAGGAGCTCGCCCATGATGTGATCGGCGATGGCGCGAGGGGAGAGAAGCTGCTCCAGCCGTGCTTGGAATGCGTCCACGGTGTCCTCCTTGTGGCGCATGGAGCAAAGCACGCCGCGGGGTCGCGCGATAGGCGCGGGAGGGCCGGACCGGACGGCCACCCCGGCTCTCGCGGGCGCTCTCGGAAAGGGCTATCGTGCATGCCTCCACGAGCGCGAGAGCGCCGGGCCCCAGGCGCGCGTCGTGCTCCCGGGGACCACGGGCGCGAAGCCCACCGGGCGCGAGCGCGCCCCGGCGTCGGGCCGCGTGCCCGCCTCGCGCCGACCACGCATCGACAGACAGGAGCAACCCATGAGCGAGACGACGGAAGTCCAGGCGAACGTGCAGCCCGCGCTGCAGCTCAACGGGCCCGTGCCCGACTTCAAGGCCAAGTCCACCGCCGGCGAGATCCAGCTCTCCGAGTGGCAGAAGGGGAAGTGGGTCATCCTCTTCTCGCACCCGGCGGACTTCACGCCCGTGTGCACCACCGAGTTCATGGCCTTCGCCGGGCTCGAGGACGAGCTGGCGCGGCGCAACGTGGCCCTGCTGGGCAACTCGGTCGACAGCGTGTTCAGCCACATCGCCTGGATCCGCAACATCAAGGAGAACTTCGACGTCGACATCCGCTTCCCGGTCATCGCCGACCTGGACATGAAGGTGTCGAAGGCCTACGGGATGATCCACTCGGCCAGCTCGGACACCTCGGCCGTGCGCGCCGTGTTCTTCATCGATCCCAAGCGGATCCTGCGGGCGATGATCTACTACCCGCTGAACGTGGGCCGGAACTTCGACGAGGTGCTGCGCGTGGTCGACGCGCTGCAGACCGTCGACAAGCACGGTGTGGCCTGCCCGGCGAACTGGACGCCCGGCGACAAGGTCATCGTGCCGCCGCCCGGGACCGCCGCCGACGCCGAGAAGCGGCTGCAGCAGTCCGAGTACGAGGTCACCGACTGGTACTTCTCGAAGAAGTCGGTCTGACGGGGAGCTGCGCGAGTCCGCCGCCGCCGCCCGTGCGCGGGGCGGCGGCGGACCCGGACAATCAGAGCTCGCGGGTCAGCCGCTCGGTGAGCGCGCGGCCGGCGGGTGTCAGGCCGTCGGCGCGCGAGAGGATGTCGGCGGCGGCGCGGGTCGCGCCGAGCAGCACGGGCAGGCGCTCGGCCGCCGGCTGCGACCAGTCCGATTCGGCAAGCGAGCGCAGCCAGCACACCACCCGCACCCAGGCGTGCAGGCCCAGCAGGACGGCGCGGGCCGGCCGGGGATCGGCGCGCCAGGGCACGGTGAAGCGGGGCGGGTCGGGGGCCTCCACCAGCGGGTGCGCGTCCTCGAAGAGGTAGAGCTTCGAGTGGCTGGTCTCGTGGAGCAGGGTCTCGGCCACCACCAGCGGGCGATCGGGGGCCGCCAGCCACACGCACCCGCGCACGTCGGGGCGGCTGGCCGACTGGCTCACGTCGGGGGCCGCGGCGATGGCTACCAGCACCGGCGACAGCGCCGCGGCCTCCACCAGGGCCGCGGGGGCGGTCTCGCCCAGCGCGTTCACGCCCCGGGCCAGCGGCTTCACCGCCGCCAACGAGTCGGCGCCGGTCAGCGGGCGGAGCACCGGCATGCGGCCCCCCTCGGCGGCGCCGTCGGCCAGCTCGAAGGGCCCCACCGCCAGCGCCGCGCGGGTGTGGGTGATGAGCTCGCCCGCCCGCACCTGCGCGCGCACCGCCCGGGCCGGCGGCCCCTGGAGCATGCGCCCGTCCGCCGGCACGCGGGCCAGCCCGGTGGAGCCCAGCACCACCGGCAGGTCCAGGTCGGCGCCCTCGCGCATGGCGACGGCCACCGCGAAGCGCGGCAGCAACGCCAGCAGCGCCTGCAGGCGCGTCGCCTGTGCGCCGCTGGCGACCGCCTCCTCGACCCCGGCGACCCAGCGCGCCAGCGCCGGGTCCCGCGCCAGGGCCTCCTGCACCTGGGGCGCAGCCCGCACGATGCGGCGGGCGATGGCCACCAGCCCCGCCCGCTTCGAGGCCTCCGGCGCCGCGTCGTGGAGCGCGCGCACGGCAGCACCGAAGCGCTCGAAGAGCCGCGGCATCCAGTGCCGCGCCATCCAGGCGTGGGTGGTGCCGGCGTCCCAGAAGCGCATGGCCTCCTCGGCCTCGGCGCTCATGGAGCCGTCGGCCTCGCGCCCACCAGCCCGACCTCGCCGCGCGCCACCCCGATGAGCGCCGGCCCGCTCGGGCGCATCTCGTACACGAACTGGATGCCCTCGCCGCTCACCACCCCCACCGTGCCGGTGGCCCGGGTGCTGTCGGCGTCTCCAGCCACCCGCTGGAGGGCGGCGGCCACCCAGTGCTCGCCATCGGCCACGTCGGAGGCCGGGTAGCTGGCGGTCTGGACGCCGTCGTCGCGCAGCCACACGAAGGGCGCCAGCCGCTCGCGGGCGGCCTCCGTGTCGCCCGAGGCCAGCGCCTTCTTCAGGGCCTCATGGGCGGCGGCGAAGGTCGGCGCCGAGGTCATCTCGCAAGGGCTGGTCCCCAGCGCGCTCTCCGCGCGCACGCGCCAGGCTGCCTCCGAGCCGTCGCCAGCGTCGTTGTCGCGGCGCAGCATCAGCTCGCGGTCGGTCTCCGAGCACTGCCCGGCCGCGCTCGACCGCTCCTGGAAGCGGAAGTACACCAGCCCCGGCCCGGCCTCCACCCGCGCCTCCACGGCCCCCAGGGTCACCTCGCGGGCGCCCTGCACCGGCGGCTTGCGCGCCTTGGCCCACTCGTCCCGGCCGGGCGCCGCGTCCGAACCCGGCGGCCGGTCGCCGATGAAGTCGGCATCGAGCAGCGCCGTGAAGGCGGCGGCGTCGCCCGCCTCGAGCGCGCGCAGCCAGGGCCCCGAGACCAGCTTCCAGGCCGAGCGCAGCTTGTCCGCGCCGGGGTTCTGCTCCGGGGGCGGCTCGGTCTCGAGCTTCCGATCGATCACCTGCGCGGCGAGCTTTCGCTCCGCCGCGGGCACCTCCGGCGTATCCGGGCTGGTGCCCGTCTCGATGCCGGCACGCTCCCGTCGCGGCGCACCCGCCGGCGGCGTCGCAGGCACCGCCTCCGCCGGGGCCGCCGCCGCAGGAGCAGGAGCTGCCGGCGCCTTCGCCGCCTCCTCCTTCCCACACCCCCACCCCGAGGCCACGAGCGCCGCCGCCAACATCACGATCCACCGCATGAGCGCGCCTCCACGACCTGCCAGGAGCAGCCTGAACATCGAACGGCGGTCCCCCCGCCGTCAAGCCGCGATCGATCGAGGCACCGTCAGCGGCGGCTACGCCCGCCGTGGGCGGCGTCGCTCGCTCGGGTCGCGTGTGCGGCGGGCCAGAAGCCCGCCTCCGTGCGCCCTCGCTCGCTCCTTGCCCACGGCGCGCTCGCTCGCCGCTGACGGCGCCTCGCCGGTGGCGAGATCGATCGAGGCACCGTCAGCGGCGGCTACGCACGCCGTGGGCGGCGTCGCTCGCTCGGGTCGCGTGTGCGGCGGGCCAGAAGCCCGCCTCCGTGCGCCCTCGCTCGCTCCTTGCCCACGGCGCGCTCGCTCGCCGCTGACGGCGCCTCGCCGGTGGCGAGATCGATCGAGGCACCGTCAGCGGCGGCTACGCCCGCCGTGGGCGGCGTCGCTCGCTCGGGTCGCGTGTGCGGGCGCAGAAGCCCGCCTCCGTGCGCCCTCGCTCGCTCCTTGCCCACGGCGCGCTCGCTCGCCGCTGCCGGCGCCTCGCCGGTGGCGGGATCGATCGAGGCACCGTCAGCGGCGGCTACGCCCGCCGTGGGCGGCGTCGCTCGCTCGGGTCGCGTGTGCGGCGGGCCTCGCCCGCCTCCGTGCGCCCTCGCTCGCTCCTGCCCACGGCGCGCTCGCTCGCCGCTGCCGGCCCTCGCCGGTGGCGGGATCGATCGAGGCACCGGCGGCGGCGGCGGCTACGCCCGTGGGCCCGGCGTCGCCTCGCTCGTGTCGCGTGTGGTCGGGCCTGGCCGCCTCCGTGCGCCCCTCGCTCGCCCTTCGGCCCACGGCCTCGCTCGCCGCTGCGGCACTCGCCGGTGGCGGTCCGGCCGGGGCCTTCGGCCCGGCCTCGGCCTCGGTGTCGGTGTCGGTCGTCGGTCTCCTTCGGTGTCGGCCTCGGTGTCGGTGTCGGTCGGGCCTTTGGTCGGTCTCGGCCTTCGGCCCGGCCTCGGTGTCGGTGTCGGTGTCGGTCTCGGTGTCGGGGCGGTCTCGGTCTCGGCTCCAGGGCCTTCGGCCCGGCCTCGGTGTCGGTGTCGGTCTCGGTTTGTCCGGCCGGTGTCGGTCTCGGTCTCGGTCTCGGTCTCGGTCTCGGTCTCGGTCTCGGTCTCGGTCTCGGTCTCGGTCTCGGTCTCGGTCTCGGTCTCGGTCTCGGTCTCGGTCTCGGTCTCGGTGTCGGTGTCGGTCTCGGTCTCGGTGGCGGTGTCGGTGTCGGTCGCGGTGTCGGTGGCGGTCTCGGTCTCGGTGTCGGTCACGGTGTCGGTGTCGGTGTCGGTCTCGGTCACGGTCTCGGTCTCGGTCACGGCCTCGGTGTCGGTCTCGGCCTCGGTCGCGGTGTCGCTGGCTGCTTCGGGGCGGTCCATCCGGGGCCGTGACTTGCTGGGCCTCGTGGTGTAGACCCTCGCGCATCGGCTCTTCGGGAGGGCGAGATGGGACTGACGTACCGCGGCGCCGGGGTGGATATCGACGCCGGGAACGAGCTGGTGCGCCGCATCGGCCCGCTGGCCCGAGCGACCCGCCGGGCGGGGGTGATCTCCGATATCGGCGGCTTCGGCGGCCTGTTCCGGATGGCCGACGCCGGCTACCGCGACCCGGTGCTGGTCAGCGGCACCGACGGGGTGGGCACCAAGCTCGACGTCGCCGTGGCGATGGGTGTGCACGACACGATCGGCGTCGACCTGGTCGCCATGTGTGTCAACGACGTCCTCACCTCGGGCGCCGAGCCGCTCTTCTTCCTCGACTACTTCGCCACCGGGCGGCTGGACCCGGAGGTGGGCGAGGCGGTGGTGCGCGGGATCGCCGAGGGCTGCCGGCAGGCGGGCTGCGCGCTGCTGGGCGGCGAGACGGCCGAGCTGCCCGGCATGTACGCCGACGGCGTCTACGACCTCGCCGGCTTCGTGGTGGGCGCGGTGGAGCGCGACGCGATCCTCGGCCCCGACCGCGTCGCGGCGGGCGACGTGCTGCTGGGCCTGCCCTCGAGCGGGCTGCATTCCAATGGGTACAGCCTGGCGCGCAAGGCGCTCCTCGAGGTCGCCGGCCTCGGGCTGGACGACCGCCCGGCGCCGCTCACCACCACATTGGGCGAGGCGCTGCTGGCGCCCACCCGGATCTACGTGCGGCCCGTCCTGGCGGCGCTGCGGGGGGCGCCGGGCGCCATCCACGCCATGGCCCACATCACCGGCGGCGGCCTCGTCGAGAACCTGCCCCGGGTACTGCCCGAGGGGCTGCGTCCGCACCTGCGCCACGGCGCCTGGGACGAGCCACCGATCTACGCCCTGCTCCGCCAGTGCGACATCGCAGAGGACGAGCTGCGGCGCACCTTCAACCTGGGCCTGGGCCTGGTGATGGCCGTGGACTCCTCCCAGGTCGACGCGGTGAGCGCGCTCTTGCGCGACGCGGGTGAGACGCCGACGGTGGTCGGCGAGGTCGCCCCATGACGCGCTTCGCCGTGCTCATCAGCGGCAAGGGCTCCAACCTGCGAGCGATCCTCGACTTCTGGGCCAACCCGCCCATCGCCTACCCCGCCCACCTGAGCGCGCCCGTGCTGGTGGTCTCCAACCGCCCCGGGGTCCCCGGGCTGGCCGTCGCCGAGGCGGCCGGCGTCCCGGCCCAGGTCGTCGACCACACGGCGTTCTCGAGCCGGGCGGCCTTCGAGGAGGCCCTGGACGCCACGCTGCGCCGCCACGAGGTGCAGTGGCTGGTGCTGGCCGGCTTCATGCGCCTGCTCTCGCCGGAGTTCGTGCGCCGCTGGGCGGGCCGCATGCTCAACACCCACCCGGCGCTGCTGCCGGCGTTCCCCGGCCCCCGCGGACCGGCCGACGCGGTGGCCGCGGGCGTCAAGGTGTCGGGCTGCACGGTGCACTTCGTCGACGAGGGCATGGACACCGGCGCCATCATCGCGCAGGCCGCCGTGCCGGTGCTGGACACCGACACCGCCGAGTCGCTGGGCTCGCGCATCCGCCGGGTCGAGCACCGCATCTACCCGAAGGTGGTCGCCAAGGTCCTCGCCGGGCAGTTCCGCGTCGAGGGGCGCGTGGTGCACCTGGAAGGCGGCGGCCCGTGATCGGGTCGGGCAAGCGCCTGGCCGCGACCTACCACGTCCTGGTGGTCGGCTCCGATCTGGGTGGGCTGATGTACGCGGCGCTGGCCGCGCGGGCCGGCTACCGCGTGGGCGTGGTGGGCCACGGCGCGCGGCCCAACGTCTACCGGCACCAGGGGCACCTGTTCTTGCGCGAGGCCGAGCGCTTCTACGGGTTCTCCACCTCGCCGGTGGTCAACCAGGTCTTCGGCGAGCTCTCGCTCGGCATGGAGATGAAGAACCGCCCGCGCACGCTGGACCCCACGCTCCAGCTCGTGCTGCCCGACCGGCGCATCGACGTCACCCGCGCCCCCGACCGCTGGCGCCGCGAGCTGGACCGCGAGATGTCGGACGCGGGCGAGACGATGCTCTCCTACGAGCAGTGGGCGCAGGACTGCACCGCCGCGAGCGACCAGGCCCTGCGCGCCGATCTGGTGCTGCCGCCGACCGGGCTCGGGGCGAACCAGCGCTTCCGCCGTGCCTTCGCCCCCTGCCTCGACTTCATCGAGGGCCGCGCCGGGATGGACCCGCTCTTTCGCGGACAGGACGGCGGGGTCTCGCGGGCCCTGGTCCACGGCGCGGTCGGGCACCTGGTCACCCTCACGCCGCGACCGCTGCCGCCTCTGGCCACCGCGCGCCTTTGGACCCACGTGCGCGCCGGCCTGCAGCGGGTGCCGGGCGGCCTCGACGGGCTGCGCGACCTCTTCATCGCCAAGATCAAGGAACAGTGCGGCGACCACCGCCCCGACGCGGTGGTCGAGCGGGTGGTCATGCGCCGCGGGCGCGCCACCGAGGTCGTGCTGGCCGACCGCGGCGAGCGCCTCGGGTGCGCGTTGCTGGTGGCCAACACCGACCCCCGCCGCTTCGCGCACCTGATCCCGGCCGCCATGCGCCGGGACGGCTTCCACGGCGATCTCTCGTCCCAGGAGCCGGTCGCCTGGCGCCTCACCGTCAACCTGGCCGTGGACCCGGCCATCCTGCCGGCCGGCATGGGCAGCGAGGTGCTGCTCATCCGCGACGGGCGCGCGCCGCTCGAGGGCGGCAACAGCCTGTGGATCACCCGACCCACCGTCGGCCCGGCCATCGTCGGTGACGGTCGGCCCGGTCCCGGCGTACTCACCGTGACGACGGTGGTGCCCGCGCGCGGCATCGCGCCGGGCCCGCTCCTGGTCCGCCGCGCCGTCGCCGAGGTCCTCGAGGGCCTCCGAGCGCTGATCCCCTGGCTCGACGAGCGCCTCTTGACCGTACACACCCCCGCCCTGACCCTCGATCCCCGAAGCGGCGTCGAGGACGTCGACGTCTCGGCGATGCAGCCGGTCATGGGCCGCGCGCTGGACCTCACCGCCGACCTCAGCGCCGTGGCCGTCGAGACGCCCTACCCGAACATCCTGCTCACGGGCAGCGCGCTCTTCGGCGGGCTCGGCTTCGAGGGGACCTGCCTGGCGGCGGTCCAGACCCTGCGCGCCACCCAGCGCCTGCTGCGCCTGCGCACCCTGCGCCCGGGCATCGGCGGTTGAGAGGGTGTCCCCATACTCGGACCGAGCCTGGTGCCAGCGACGTGTTTTCAGGTGCTTCCGAGCCGACCGCGCATGCTCCCAGCATGAAACCGAGGCTCGGATGTGCCTGGACACACATGAGCCAGCCAGGCGACGGGAGAGTATGGGAACACCCTCTGAGGCGGGGCGCACCGTGGGGGCGTTTGACCCTCGGGATCGCCCGGTGTCCAATGCCCGGTCGATTCTGCCGCTCGGAACGTGAGGAGGCGCCAGCCTTGGCCCGACGCACCGCCACCGCCCTGCTCGCCCTCGCGCTGGTCCTGCCCCTGGCGCCCGACGCCGCAGGCCAGACGCCCACGGTGGCCACCGAGTCCGCCACGCCCGATCCCGCGGCGCCTGAGGCCGCGGCGCCCGAGGCCGCGGCGCCCGCGCCGTCCGTGCAGCGCATCAGCTTCCAGGAGCTGCTGGACGAGGCCGAGCGCACCAGCCCGCTGATGGACGCCGCCCGCTCGGGCCGCGGCATCTTCGAGGCGAAGCTCGATCAGGCGCGCGCCGCCCGCTACCCCAGCTTCAAGCTGGAGGCCGGCATCGCCCCCTCGCCCAAGATCCAGGGCGACGCCGACTCCACCTTCGGCGTGTCCATCGACCTGTCGGAGTGGGGCTACGTCTACCGGGTCAGCGTGACGATGGTGCAGCCGCTCTTCACCTTCGGGAAGCTGCGCGCGCTGCGGCGGGCCGCCGACCACGGCATCGACGTCGGCCAGGCCCAGACCGAGGTCGCGCGCTGGGAGCTGCGCTACCGGGCGGCCCAGGCCTGGTACGGCGTCATCCTGGCGCGGGAGATCGCCTCGATCATCGCCGACGGCACCAAGTGGTTGGACAAGGCCGAGGCCCGGATGTCGCGCCTGCGCGAGGAGGACTCGCCCGACTACGACCAGATGGAGCACCTGCGGCTGAAGACGCGCTCGGCCGAGTTCTACGAGCTGGAGGCCCGCAACCACGAGCTGGAGACGGCCTCGCAGGAGGGGATGCGCTTGCTGTTGAGCCGGCCGGCCGGCCAGCGGATCGAGCCGGATGTCGACGCGCTGGTGCCCCTGGACGTCGAGATCCTGCCGGTCGAGCGCTACCTGGAGGTGGCCATGGGCGGCGCGCCGGGCGTGCGGTCGGCGCGCTCGGAGGCCAAGGCGCTGAGCGCGCTGGCGGACGCGAAGCGGGACGACCTCTGGCCGGAGATCGCGTTCATCGCCGACGCGCGCATCACCGACAGCAACGTGCTGGGCGAGAACGTCGAGATCCTCGGGACGGAGACCGTCGGCGTGTCCGCCGGGTTCCTCTTCGCGCTGCGTTGGCGGCTGGACGTGCCCCAGAAGCTGGCCGACTTCCGCGAGGCGCGGGCCAAGGCGCGGCTGGCCCGCGACAAGCTGGCCATCGCCCGCTCCCGCCTCGAGCTGGAGGTGCGGCGGTTGCACCAGAAGCTGGTCGACAAGCAGCACCTCATCGAGGTCTACGAGAACTCCCGCAAGGCGGCCCAGGGCTGGCTGACGGCGACCTGGGATCTCTACGATGGCGGCTTCGGCAGCTTCCGCGACGTCATGGACGCGCTGGTGCAGTTCTACACGAAGAAGCTCGGATACCTGCAGGTCGTGCACGAGCACGATATCCTGGTCTACGAGCTGAGCCGCGCCATCGGCGCCGACATCGTCGAGATGGCCCGAGCGACGCCGCCCGGGGCGGGCGCCGCCCCGGCGCCGCAGTGAATGCCCGGCATGACCCTTCGTCCCAGGCCGTCGGCTCGACATCCACGGGAGCACCCATGCGCGCACGAATCCTCATCTCGCTTCTGACCCTCCTCACCCTGGGCACCCCCGCCCTCGCCGCGCCGCGGACCGCGCCGGCGACGGCCAGCGCCGAGAAGCTGGCCCGCCCGGCCGGGGACCCGCGCGAGATCGTGGCCCGCACCTCCGGGCAGATCGTCTCCATCGCGCACAAGGCCAAGGACCAGGCCAGCATGCTGGCGGACATGACCACGGTCCTCGACGAGATGCTCGACTACGACACCTTCGCCGAGCGCACCCTCAAGGGCACCTGGGACACCCTGACCCCCGACCAGCGCGAGCGCTTCATCGAGAAGTTCAAGCAGCTGATCATCAAGGTCTACGCGCGGCGCTTCAAGCCGGGCGTGCAGTTCACGGTCACCGACCGCGGCCCCACGGAGTGGAAGGGCGACGACAAGAGCGAGGGGGACGTGAAGACCGTCATCAGCGGCAACAAGGTCACCGCCGACGTCGACTACCACTTCGGGATCGCCCGGGTGGACGGCAAGCCGCAGTGGCGGGCCTCGGACATCGTCATCGACGGCGTCTCGATGATGTTCAACTGGCGCGCGCAGTTCCGCTCGGTCATCCAGAAGCGCGGGTTCGACGCGCTGCTCGAGAAGATCGACAAGCGCATCCAGCAGGACGACTGACCCGGGTGCCGCTCCGCCCGCCGCTACGAGGTGTGCTGCCTCTGCTGGCCGTGCTCTGCGGCGTCGGCGCGGGCTCGTGCGTGACCGCGCAGGACGGCTTCGTCGGCTCCCGGCTCGAGGAGCTCTGCAACGGCTCGATCCCCGCCTGCGACCTCAAGGCGAGCTGCGTGCTGGGCGAGGACCGCTTCATCCGGCGCACCTTCCCCGGCGGCGAGCGGCTCATCGTCCGCACCGAGCTTCCCGACCAGCGCTTGAGCGTCCGGATGCTGCTGGGCGACCTGGTGTCGCCGGGCACCGAGCTGGTCGTCGAGGCCCGCTCGCCCACCTGCGCGGCCGCCGACCGTGAGCGGCTGGTCGACGTGGACCTCTTCGAGCTGGCGGGCGACGACCTGACCCTGGACGTGGTGCTGGAGCTCCCCGAGCCGGGCGATCACCTCGTCGAGATCTTCAGCGACATGAGCGCCAGCTACCTGCTCCTCTTCGAGCTGGACGGCTGAGCGGACCGGCCTGCGACGTTCGCCGACCCGCGCCCAGATCTCGCTGAAGGAAGCGGCGCCTGCGACCGATGTCCAGGATATGGCACGCCTGCTACACGAATGTCGCGCCGCGCACCCGCCCTGGTACGTTCTCCTGGGGTTGCTCATCGCCGTGGCGCTGCTGCCCGGCGGCATCCCGCTGAGCACGGCCGCGATGGGGCTCTACCTGCGGCGCGCGCGTCGGCTGGCGACGGCGGGGTCGGAGACGCAGCCCCTCACTTGACCGGCGGGGGCGCCGGCACGGGGCGCTCCATCGCCGCCTGCACCTGGGCGCGGGCGTCGGCGTCGCGCGCGAACACGAAGATGCGGGCCGCCTCGTCATTCGAGAAGGGCAGCTCGGGCAGGGTGACCCGGCGGCCGGTGGCGGTGGGATGCACCGGCAGCTCGGCCGGCCCCTCCGGGCGCACCTCGAAGGCATCGACGATGCCCAGCTCGGGCGGCACGTCGAAGGCCAGGGTCGCCGTCCGCGCGGCGAACACGTGGTGCGGCGGAGGCACCTCGTCGGGCGTGATCTTCGCCTCGATGCAGCGCAGGTCGCTGGGCTGCACCACCTCGGGGTCGGGCAGGATCGTGGCGGCGACCAGCACCAGGGCGTCCGGGGCCCGGATCAGCTCGGCGATCATCTGGTCGGGCGCCTCGACCCCGCCGGTGATGTCGCCCGCCTGCGCCCAGCGCGCCACGCCCCGGATCATCCACGAGGCGTCGGAGAGCGCCTGCCAGCGCTCGGGGGCCGCGACGCCCTCGCTCTGGCTGCTCTGGAACCACAACAGCCCCTTGCCGCCGGCCGCCAGCACGCTGAAGGCCTGCAGCAGGATCTCCTGGCGGTCGGGCTGCGAGTGCACGGTCTGCTTGTGTGCGTCCTGGAAGTTCCAGCCCGAGTGCAGGCCCTGGGCGTAGAGCCAGGTGGGGCCGGGCATCTGGTTGTCGCGCGTGTTGCGCAGGTAGTCGTAGGGGCCGCGCGGCGGCGGGTGGTGGTCGAGCAGGGTGATGTGGGGCGCGCAGCCCGCGTTGTAGAAATCGAGCCCCTGGATGTCGGCCATGCCGGCGACGACGCCGATGTGGTTGTGGGTGAAGCCGCCGTTGAAGGTGGGGACCTCCGGGTAGCGCCGCCAGGCCTCCAGCGATTGCGCGGCCTTGCGGGCGCCCACCGGCACGCCGTCGGCCTCGTAGATGTGGAACTCGCTCTCGTCGCCGGTCGCGAAGGCCGCGACGCCGGCGGTGGAGGCGAGGTCGAGCTGGGCGAGATCCGCCGCGGCCCAGGTGTAGCGGCCGGGCGTGTTGGCGATGGTCTGGCCGATGACCTCGGCGAGGTCGCAGTCGCAGGCCGAGGGGGCGCAGATCCCGCCGTGGAGGTAGTAGCCGTCGACGCCCGCGGCCGCGAGGGCGGCGTAGCTGGCCGGGTCGCCGCCGGGGAAGGCGCACTCCGACGTGTTCTGCCAGGCGTTGATGGGAAAGCGCGGCGGGATGACGCGGCCGACCCCCACGGCGGCGGGCGCGTCGGCGTACTCGACCACCGCCGTCCACGCGTCGCCCGGGGAGGCCTCGGTGCACAGGGGCACCTCGATGAGCGCGGTGGCTCCGGGTGCGACCGTCGGGGTGGCGAGACAGGCGATGCCCGCGCCGGTGACGTCGCGCCCGCCCAGCAGCACCCGGGTGATGGTGTGGGGCACCGAGTCGCCGTTTCGCAGGTGGATGAGCATCGCGCCACGGTCGGCGGTCGGCGTCACCCAGGTCAGCGGGGCCGGCGTGATGGCCACCGGGAAGCTGCTGTCGACGGCGACGCCCTCGGTGGTCTCGACGCGCAGGGTCGCGGACTGGAGGGTGTCCCAGCGCGGCGCGAGCGAGTGGAAGGCGACGTAGATCGGCTGGCCCAGGGCGGGCTGGCGCGGCCAGACGTGGTACCACTCGAAGGCGGGCGTCACCCCCTCGACCGGGGCGTAGATGCTGTCGGCGTCCACGCCGTCGATGAGGACGCGGGTCACCTCACCGGAGGCGGCGGCGATGGCGGCGACCTGGATGCGGCCGCCCGCGCTGATGGGCTCGATCTCCTCGGGGTACTCGGTGTTGTCGAGGCTGCGGTCCTTGCGGTAGCTGGCGTAGAGCGCCGTGTCGGCGGAGGCCTCCGCGCAGGGGGCGGCCGTCGGGGTGCAGGAGGCGATCGCGGGGAGAGGCCAGGGGCTGGGAGGGGGGCCGGAGTCCGGGGCCGCGTCCGAGGCCGAGTCCGGGGCCGCGTCCGGGGCCGAGTCCGAGGCCGAGTCCGGGGCCGAGTCCGAGTCCGGGGCCGAGTCCGGGGCCGAGTCCGGGGCCGGGGCCGAGTCCGTGTCCGTGGCCGCGTCCGGGGCCGTGGTTGAGTCCGGGGGGGGCTGCGAGGTCGCGTTGCAGGCGCAGAGCGGGGCCAGGAGGAGGCTGAGGCAGAATGTGGCACGCAGTGTCATCATGCCCCGAAGGTGACCCAGGAAGCGCCGGGACACAAGGGCGGGCGCGGGTCGGTGGGTCAGCCGGCGGCGGCGCGCTCGATGAAGCCGTGGATCCAGGCCAGGTTGACCTGGTGGCAGGCCTCGGGGTCGGTGTCGGTCGTCGTCTCCAGGGCGGCGGCCCAGCGCACCCCGCGGCGCCAGAAGTAGTCGGTGATCGAGCCGTCGGCGTACTCGAGGAGGCCGTGCTCGTCGGTGCTGAGGGGGACGACGTCGTCGACCTGCTGCTGGGCGACGATCGGCGCGAAGCCCCGGCAGGCCCGGACCATGGAGTGGAAGCCGCTCCGCTCGCCGAAGACGTAGGCGTAGCTGCCGGGGCCCTCGTGGAAGGGGTCCTGGTGGAGATCCAGCGCGGCGACCGGCGGCGCGTGCTGCTCCAGCTCCGGCAGCAGCGCGTCGGTCTCGGCCGCCCCCGGCGTCGTGCGCACGTACCAGCGCTTGAAGCGCTGGCCCGGGAGCAGCTCTCCCCGCACGTGGCCGCCGGGCAGCTCGTAGCGGAGCAGGTCGTTGTTGGGGCGCTGATGCGCACGGTTGTAGCGCGTCGTGTCCTCGAAGCCCGTGGGGTTCAAGCACGGGTAGACCCGCAGCCCCACGTCGTGCTGGCGTGCCCAGGCCACGACGCGGTCCATCGAGCGCAGCAGCGTGCGCGGGCCCGACTGCTCGTCGCCGTGGAAGCCGGCGGTGATGGTCAGCCAGCGTGCGCCGTCGACGACCAGGCGCAGGTAGGGGTAGCGCGTGCCGTCGTGCACCGCCTCGCCGTAGGTGCCCAGCTCGCCCAGGGAGGCCCAGCGGGAGAAGTCTTCCACGTAGTCCGCGTATCTCATGGCGAGCTCCCGGGTGAGTGTACGATGGTGAGCGGCATGTCGAAGTCGCCGTGGAGGCCCACCTCGGTGAGGCCGGCCTCGAAGCGCGCGTCGAAGTGCCCGCGTACGGACGCGCCCTCGCGGGCCTCGAAGCGAGCCAGGCGAAGGGTGCCGGCCGTGAGCGGCGGCAGCGGCGTGCGCTGGGTGGAGCCGGTGACGTCGCCTTGGGTGGCCAGGTCGGCCACCAGCCCGGACTCCGGCTCGACCGCGCTGCGGCGCAGGCTCACCCGCAACGCGACCTCCTGGTTCTCGCGCACGTACTCCATGGCCAGCTCCGAGCTGTACAGGCGCGCCCGCACCGTCGCGAAGCCCAGGTCGTGGAAGGTCGACAGGCTGCCGCCCAGCGTGTTCGCCCCGCTGTCACACGCCCAGGCGCACACCGCCAGCAGGACCACGGCGTGTCGCGCCGTCACGGCAGCGCGTCCCGGCGCGCCGCCCGCACCTCGTCGGTGAGCTCACCGGCCTCCAGGGTCGCGCAGTGGTAGGCCACCCACGCGGCGCCGCCCGCGTCGAAGGCCAGGTTGGGCCAGGCGCCGCAGGGCCCTGCGGTCTCGCCGGCGTCGACGACCTCGCGCTGGAAGCCGCCGTCGGTGTCGCGCCAGGCGAAGACCACCGCGTCCACGCTCGGGTTGCACTGGCCCGCCGGGTCGGTGGCCCGAGCGCAGCGTGCGTAGGCGAGGGCCAGCCGGCCGCTGGGGTCGAAGGCGAGGCTCGGGTGCTCACCCTCGTCGAAGCGGTGGTCGCCGATCTCCTCGACGGCCCAGGCGCTGGCGCTGCTGAAGTCGGCGCCGGCCTCGAGCCGCGCCAGGTAGGGCAGGCGGTCGCCCGCGTCGTACCAGGCCACCACCAGGGCGCCGCTCGTGGGGTCCACCGCCAGCGAGGGGCGCTCGGTGGTCTCGCCGCCGAAGAGCCGCACCCGCTCCCAGGCGGCGCCGGCGTCGGCGCTGCGGTAGAGCCAGAGCCCCCGCTGGGGCAGCGTCCGGTCGTCGCGCGGGTTGAAGGACGCGATGACCGGCCGGTCCTGGGCGTCGAAGACGAGGTCGGAGAAGCTGCCAGCCCCCTGGCCCACGTCCACCGGCAGCGCCTGCCACGCGCCGCCCTCGCGCCAGGCCAGCTCCAGGTCGGCGCGCCGGAAGTCGTCGGACTGGATGCTCCCCGAGTGGACGTCCTTGTAGGCGATGGCGGGTTGCCCCGACGCGTCGAATGCCAGCGCGGGCCAGTAGCCCACGACGTCGCCGAAGTCGCTGGCCGGCTCTCCGCTGGCGGCCTCGCCGCTGGTCGCGACCGCCGTCGTCGCCTGCCAGTCGTCCGCCCCTGCCCGCAGGTAGTAGCCGACGTCGCTGGCCCCGCAGTAGTGGAGCGCGACCACCGGCTCGCCGCTCAGCGTCGCGATCACCGAGGCGCCGTCGGGCTGGACGCCGAGGTCCAGGCCCACCGGCGAGCCGACGAGGAGCACGTCCGCCGCCCGCTCGACGGAGAAGCCCTCCTCGCCACCCTCGGCGTACCAGAGCGGCCAGGTCACAGCAGGCGGCGGGTCGGCGCCCAGCGCGTCGCACGGCCCGGCGGCCTCCCCCTCGCTGGCGAACCACGCCACCCGTGGCTGCCCGTCGGGCCCCAGCGCCAGCGCGACGTGCCGCCCGCCCATCCCCCGCGCGACCACCTGTCGCGCCCAGCGCGGCGTGGGCGTCGCCGTGTCCGCCGTGCCCACCTCCGAGGCGTCCGCGTCCGCGTCGGGCGCGCCCGCGCCGCCCCCACCGCAGGCCACGGCCCAGAGCAGCGCGCCGACGGCCAGCGCCCGCGTGCGCCGGTCAGGGCTGGCCACAGCCGTCCGGATACAGCTTGCAGGGCGCCTCACAGCCATCGGCCACCTTCTCGACGCAGACCCGGTAGCGCTGGTCGGCGCTCCACTCGCGGACCTCGGCCAGGTCGCGCACCATCAGGTAGTAGTTGAACGGGTCGCCGTCGTGGCCCTGGAACGCGTAGAAGCAGGAGGCCCCGGCGCCCAGCCCGCCGAAGCTGGCGTCCAGGGCCGGCTGGGTCGGCGCCTCGGCGGTGACGTTGACCGTGTCGTACCAGAGGGCCTTGCCACGGTAGACCGACATCACCGCGTCCACCGGTCCGGCGTCGATCTGGAAGCGCACCCGCAGCATGCAGTCCTCGTCGGGGCAGGGGTGCTCGTAGCGGTACCAGTCCAGGTCGTTCTCGTAGGAGAGCGCGCCCTCGACCCAGGTCCCATCGTCGCAGCAGTCGGCCGCCGGGTCCTCGGGCAGCTCCGGCGGGATGCAGCGGTGGACGGGGATCGCCGTGGCCAGCTTCTCCTGGGCGCCCACCGGGAACTCGCTCAGCAGCGTGGGGGCAAAGAGGTTGGAGGGTTCGTGGGTGTCGGGGTCGCGGCGCACCCGCGCCCGCAGGCGGTAGCTGACCGTGGGCTCGGCGCCGTTGGCCTGGTAGTCGCTGACCCGAAGCCACAGCGCCTGCCCGCCCGCGAGCGGCGCCGACAGCCGCGCCTCGTCGGGCGGCGGCGGCGCGCTGATGTCACCGGGGATGGCCGAGGCCGTGTGGTGACGCTCGAGCACGGTGGCCCCGCAGGTGCCCGTGGGCAGGCACACCGAGGCCCCGGCGCAGAGCCCCTCGCCCAGGCAGGTGTTGCCGAAGCCGGCGCAGGCCCATTCGTCGTCGCAGGGGCGCACCAGCGCGCGGCAGTCGGCGTCCTCGGAGCACGGGCTCGACGGGTCGGCGCGCACCAGGGTCAGCGAGGCCTGCACACGCTGCTGCAGCTCCCAGGCGGCGGCCGGCGACAGCGGCGTGGTCAGGAAGGTCGCGGTCGCCTCCAGCACGCCGCGCTCGCAGCCGCTCACCGGCAGCACGTACCAGTCGGAGTCGCCCTCGGCGGCGATGGTCCCCACGCGCTCGAGCATGGGCGACCAGTCCTCGGCGCAGGCCTGCGGCTCTTCGGCGAGCGGCGTCGCGACGCTGGGGTGATGGTTCGGCTCGTTGGGGTCGGTGTCGGCGATGCGGTCCACCGTCAGCGTGTAGGGGGCGTCGGGGTCGGCGTCCTCGTCGTCGTCGTCGGCGACCACCAGGTAGTAGCGCCCGGCGCCCGGCACCACGGCGAAGCGGTCCAGCGCCGTCGCCGACACCGTGCCGCCGGCGTTGGTCTCGCTCAGCAGCACCGCGCCGGCTTCGTCGCGCATCGTCAGCGTGGTCTGCAGGTCCCCCGGGGGGGCGGTCAATCGCAGGCGCAGGTACTCGCCGGCCGCCACGTCGATGCGGTACCAGTCCTGGTCGCCCCGGCACGCGATGGCGCCCTTCTGGGGGCCCGTGCCCAGCGCGGTGGCGCCTTCCGGGTCGTCGTTCGGTTCGGCGCCGTCGGGGTCAGGCGACGAGGAGACCTCGAGGGCGTAGGCACGCCGGAGGTCCTGGGCGTCGTCGCCCTCGTCGTGCACCACCACCAGGTGGCGGCCGGGGGCGACGCAGTGCACCACATCGAGGGCGTGGCCCGGCCCGTCGGGCGGCGGCTCGGCCACCAGCCGGTCGGGGGCGCCCGAGGCGTCCACCGACCACACGGCGTAGGTCGGCTCCACCGGCGAGAGGTCTCCCAGCATCTGGAGCTGAACCCGCAGGATGTGGTCGCCGGGCGCCATCTCGAAGCTGTACCAGTCCTCGTCCTCGACCGGGCACAGCGCGCCTTCGGTCGGCGCCGACAGGGTGAGCGGCGCGGCGCTGTCGGGGCCCTCGCTCGGGTCGAAGCTGCACGAGGCGCCGGCCACGTCGGGGCCGGTCGTGACGTCCGGGGCGCCCGCGCTGCTACCGCAAGCCGGAGCCAGCAGCAGAAAGCCGAGGGCCAGGGCCCGTGGGACGAGGCGTGCGCTGGAGGCCCTCGGAGGCGCCCCGCCGGCACGTCCGGTGGAATCCGAAGCGGTCTCAGGATGCTGCGAGGCTACGCGGACGCGCCGGTGGGGATGCATCCGCAGCGAGTCCAGCGCGGTCGTCTTCATACGGGCCGTTGCGGCGACTCGCACGGGGTTCAGGGCCTCTTGCAGTGGAGGTCGGGATCGAACTCGCCGATGTCGACGAAGTCCTCCTCGACCAGCCGCATCCTACCAGAAGGCGGGTCCTTGAAGGCACCGGCGGGGTCCCATCGCGCTTCGACGCAGGCCACCCGATAGCGGGCGTAGCTCTGCGCGTCGTCGAAGGACACCTCGCCGGCGTAGACGAGCACGCGGTTGATTCCGTTGCCCGGGCTCGCGGCGGAGGGGTTGGGGCGCGTCGCCATCAGCGTGACGTTGTCGATGGCGAAGGTGTAGCAGGTGCGGTCGCCGACCAGCCCCAGGGTGTCCACGGCGTACCGGTAGGCGCCGCGGGGGCGCAGCGGCAGGTCGGCGCAGAGCGGGTCGCTGGCGCTCTGGACCTCGGTGGCGTTCAAGGTGTCGTCGAAGTCGATGTCCTGGGCCCCGTCGCTCTCCACCGCCGAGGTGCGGAAGCGGACCTCCACCGCGTCGGGCAGGCCGTCGGCGTCCGAGTCCACGCCGTTCTGCGAGGTCCCGTAGAACACCTCCTCGCAGTCGCGCAGACCGTCGCCGTCCTTGTCCGACCAGTCGCAGCGCCCGTCCAGGTCCAGGTCGGGGCAGTCGCAGCGCTCGTCCAGGTCCAGGTCCAGGCAGTCGTGGCCAAGGTCGTCGGCGCAGGCGGCGTCGGGGTCGGTCACGCAGTCGCACACGCCGTCGCCGTCGGAGTCGGCCACGCAGTCGCAGGCGCCGTCCTCATCCTCGTCGGTGCACAGAGACGGCACGAAGCAGCCCGAGTCGGTCGGGTCCAGCGGGTCGAGGCCGGCGGTGCCCTGCCCGGCGATGCGCCCCAGGTCCCACTCGATGCGATCGCCGAGCCCGTCGTCGTCGGTGTCCCGCTCGAAGAGATCGGTCCCCGCGTAGAGCTCGACGATGTCGGCGAGCCCGTCGCCGTCGGTGTCGGTGAGCGGCTCGCCGCAGCCGAGCTGGCCGTCCCCGTCGAGGTCGGTCCCCACCCCCGGCACCGCGGGCGTGATGCCCAGGTCCAGCGCCGTGAGCTGCGCCGAGTCGACCACGGCCTGCGTGTTGACGGCGACCAGGGAGCGCAGGGTGAACACGCGGCGCACCACCGAGAAGTCGACGAAGAGGAAGTTGAGCTCCTCGCCCGAGGGGAAGCTGCGGAAGGTGCCGCCGCCGAGGGTGGCCATCTCCTCGAGCAGCGACTGGGCGGCGAGGTCCTGCGAGGGGCCCTGGCCGGCCGAGAGGTAGGCCGTGTGGAAGGCGAAGTCGCCGACGTGGAAGAGCTCGGCCAGGTCGCGCAAGGAGCGCGCGGCGTCGCGGACGTTGGCCAGGGACGCCTCGCCGGCCTGGCTGTCGTCCACGTCGGGCAGGCCGTCGGAGAGGAAGACCACTACATACTTGGAGAGCGGCAGCGACTCCTGGCTGGCGGCGAGCAGCTCGGTGCGAAGCTCGTAGTGCGCCTCGCTGAGCGCGTTGACGTAGTTGGTCGTGCGGTCGGTGCTGCCCAGGGCCTGGGTCGCCGCGTCCAGGGTGGGCTCGGACGCGGTGAAGTAGGACTCGGGGATGCCGTCGCCGTCCGTGTCGACCACGGTGCGCGACTGGGCCTCGGCCGAGAAGCGCAGGATGCCCACCCGCACGTCGTCGGCGCCCTCGGCCAGGAGCCGGGTCCAGGACTCGCGGACGGCCCGCTCGCGCGCGGTCTCGCCGGTGACCGGGTCGGGCGGGTCGGTGACGCGCATGGACTCCGAGGCGTCCACGACGAAGAGGATGCGGACAGGGAAGGCCAGGGTACGCGGGGAGAGCGTGCAGAGCTCGCCGCTGAGGGCGAGCTTGTCGTCGCGCAGGCGCTCGCGCGGCGGGATGCGCTCCAGGCCGGCGTCGGTGCAGGCCCACAGACAGGCGCAGGCCGCGGCGAGCCACCTCACGGCGCTTCGGTGCATGCGTCCCCGCAGGGTGAGGCCGCGGTCTCGGCGCGAGCGGCGAGGCAGGGGGCGCACTCCGAGGCCAGCAGGGTCAAGAACCCGTCGAGGGTGGTCAGCTCGGCGGTGCGGACGCAGTCGCGGTCGGCCACGAAGGACTCGATGGGCACGAAGATGCGCGTGCCCACGTCGGGCAGATCCAGGCTGAGGTCCTCGCGCACCACCGACTGCAGCAGCTCGACCAGGGTGTCTCGGCCGTAGAGGATGCGCCCGATCTGTACCTTGGGCGGCAGGCAGGCGCTCGCCAGCTCCAGCACGTCGGCGCGCCCGAAGCTCTCCGGGTCGGCCCCCAGGCACTCGCCGACTGCCTGGAGCCGCGCGTCCAACCCCTCGCGGGTCTGCTTCCAGAAGGCGTCCCCCAGGTCCAGCACCCCCGACTCGGGCACCTTGTCCGAGGGGCCCTGGTAGCTCACCTCGGCGCAGGCGACGTGGCCCCGCGCGATCGAGCCCGCCAGCGAGAGCGGCTTCTCCAGCGTGTAGACGATGACGCGATTTCGCCCGCGCGCCGCCGCCAGGTAGGGCGTGACCAGCGGGATCGAGGTCACGGCGAAGTCGTAGCAGTGGCGCTCCTCGGACCCGGCGCCGTCCTCGGTCGGCACCGCCAGGTTCCCCCGGTCGGTGATGGCGTAGCGGATGCGCGCGCTGCGCCAGATCTCGGCGTCGGGAACCAGCGGGTCGGTGCCGCCGCGGATCTCGTCGCGGTTGGCCACGCCGTCGAAGTCCAGGTCGCGCAGGCCGTCGCTCACCACCGGGTCGGTGCCCGAGACCAGCTCGAGCCAGTCGGTGAGCCCGTCGCCGTCGGTGTCGGGCGCGCGCCGGTCCGTGCCCAGCGCGTCCTCCTCGCAGTTGTCCAGCCCGTCGCCGTCGAAGTCCTTGCCGTCCCCGCAGGAGACCGCCGGCAGCGACGCCTGCAGCGGGTCGAACCCGGAGCCGCCCAGCGCGTGCTCGAGCAGGTCGCTGTACCCGTCGCCCTTGGGCTTGTCCGAGTCCCCCGCGTCGATGCGGGTGCCGAGCTGCTCCTCGACCCGATCCGACAGCCCGTCGCCGTCGCTGTCCAGCTCGACCTCGCCGTCGCGCCGTGCGTTGGCGTTGTAGGCCACCAGCTCCGACATCCACTGCTCGCTGCGCAGCGAGGTGAAGTCGAAGCGGAGGAACTGGTCGTCCTCGGTCTCGATGTTCACGTCGCGGAAGGCGCCGCCGCCCGCCTGCGCCATCGCCTGGAGCAGCCCCTTGGCCGCGTCGTGGTTGTAGCCGAACAGCGTCGACGCGCCCGGACACGCCCCCTCGACCACTCCCTGCGGCGAGAAGAGCAGCACCGTGTGCAGCGCCACGTCGCCGGCCGAGTAGATGTCCTCCAGCTCGAGCAGGCTCGAGACCCGCGCCATGATCTGCTCGGGCTGGTTGTAGGCGGGGCAGAGGCCCTGGTAGTCGACGTACACGTCGTCGGTGACCTCCTTGCGGGTGTTGCAGACGCCGTAGTTGTTGTCCGGGTGGGTCGACGAGTCCTCCACGCCCACGCAGTCGGGGTCGCTGCCGTCGATGATCCCGTCGCCGTCGTTGTCGACGCCGTCGCTGCAGGCCGCCTTGTCGTCCTCGCAGCCGGCGTTGCAGCGCGGCTCGGGCACGCCGTCGCTGACCAGGATGACCACGTAGCGGGTGCGCGCGCGCGTGGCCGGGCCGATGGCCACCATGTCCTCCTCGAGCATCCGCACCGCCGTCGCCAGCGCGCCCTGGTAGTCGGTGGCGGGCCCCAGGCCGCCGGCCGGGTCGAGGAAGGGGTCGATCTCCGACTGCTTGCGCGTGAAGCCCTGCTGCCGCGACCAGGACGAGAAGCCGATGAAGCCGAAGCTGGTGCTGGGCGACTTGCGCAGGTCGGAGATGAGGCTGCCCAGGGCGCCGAAGCGGCGGTGCTGGCTGTCGGTGCACTGCAGCGAGTCGGACTGGTCGAGCAGGAAGAGCACCTTGACCGGGAACACGACCTCCTCGGCCGGCTCGGTGCAGTAGCTGCCGCGCAGCTCCAGCAAGGCGTCGAAGGGCTCGGCGGTCTCCTCGGGGATCGCCTGCAGGCTCGCCTCCGAACATGCGGCCAGCGCCAGCGCCAGCGCGAGCGCCGGGCGCCGGGCGCTCAGACGCGGCTCCCCTTCGCTGCCAGGGTGCGGCGCCGCCAGGTCAGGGCCGCCAGCGCCAGGAGCTCCGCCAGCACGCCGCCGCCCGAGGGGCCACCGGCGCAGCCGCCCGCGTTGACGCCCACCGTGGTCGCGGCGCCGTCGACCGTCACCAGCGTCTCGTAGCTGGCGGTAGCGTTCACGATGCCGCTCACCCGGTCCTCCCAGACCGTCGTCACCTCGACGCGCAGCCGGTACTCGCCCGGCAGGTCCGGCTCCAGCGCGACGACCTTGTCGTCGAGGTACCGGTACTCGTAGGGCGTCGAGAGCGCGACCGTGCCGCGCGGGTTGTGCAGCAGCGCCTGCGAGCCCTGGGGCGCCGAGAGCAGGGTCCAGCGGTAGGTGAAGGCCTCGCTCTCCCGGTTGGCGAAGAGCCGCATGCGCACCGGCTGACCCGTCCGCGTCAGCATCGGCGGGCTGTAGACCGTCAACGGCGCCGCCGGGTCGAGGCAGTTGGCCTGGTCGCCCAGCACGACGTAGCAGAAGCGGCCGTCGCAGTCGTCGCCGAGCCCGTCGCGGTCGGCGTCCACCTGCTCGAGGTTGGCCAGGCTCGTGCAGTTGTCGATGGCGTTGGCCACGCCGTCGCCGTCGATGTCGGGGTCGCAGGCGTCGCCCACGCCGTCGCCGTCGACGTCGCCCTGCTCCGGGTCGTACACGGCCGGGCAGAGGTCGGGCGCCACCGGGTCGAAGTCCTTGGCGCCGTCGCCGTCGGAGTCCGGGAAGCACACGGCGAGCTGGTCCTCGTTGAGCGCGCCCGACAGCGAGGCGTTCAGCGGGCAGGGATCGGACAGGTTGCCGGCGCCGTCGCCGTCGATGTCCGGGTCGCAGGCGTCGCCCAGGCCGTCGCCGTCCAGGTCGCTCTGGCCGCTGCCGCCGGGGGCGACGGGGTTGGGCATCTCGGGGCAGTCGTCCTGGCCGTTGGCGATGCCGTCGCCGTCCAGATCGGGGTCGCACACGTCGCCGACGCCGTCACCGTCCAGGTCGAACTGGTCGGCGTTCCCCTGACCGATGCAGTTGTCGCAGGCGTCGCCCACGCCGTCGCCGTCGGCGTCCGCCTGCTCGGCGTTGTCGGCGCGCACGCAGTTGTCGAAGGGGTCCTCGACGCCGTCATCGTCGTAGTCGTCAGCGAACTGGTAGGTGTCGCCGAGGTCGGTGTTGTTGATGAGGATCGACCCGCCACCGCCGCCACCGCCGCCGCCGCCCGACTGGTTGGGCGTGCCGCACTGGCCGAACTGGTCGTCGCACTCGAAGGGCGGGTTCGACGGGTCGCTCTGCGCCAGCGCTCCGGGCGCGGCGGTCGCCAGCGCGGCCAGCATCATCGAACGCAGAGTCCACACCCTCGACAGCCTCACGACGCGCATGATCCGCATGGCACACCTCCCCTCGGGAGGGTGTTCGCGCGTTCGGACCGAGCGCGGCGCCGGACCTCAGCCGACCACGCGACGGGAGAACATGGGATCACCCTCTGGGATCCGACGATAGCAAAGCGGGTCGGTGCGACCAAGCGGGAGCGCGCAATCCGGGCGCCGCCGCCGGGCCGTCGGACCCGCCGTCAGCGCGCGAAGAGGCGCTCCGCGTCGGCGACCAGGGTGGCGCAGTCGGTGCCGGGGCGGACGCGCTGGGCCCGGAACCAGCTCCTCGAGGGGTCCGGGTGGGGCACCGTCGAGGGCGTGTTGCGCAAGAAGAGGTTGGTGGCCTCGAGGACGCTCTGGGCTCGCGACCAGGTGATGAGGCCGTCGATCCGGTCGGCGGAGCGGACCAGGCCCCGCAGCAGCGTGCGCACGCGCTGCACCAGGTGCACCGAGCCCTCGACCAGACCGGCCACGTTGACCGTCAGGCCCGGGTGGCCGTCGTGATCCATGTCACGCACCCGCGGGTCCTTGGGATCGGTGGGCAGCGCGTCCTTGTCGGGGTGTTCGAGGCGGGCGCCGTGGATCTCGATGAGCTCGGACGCGTCCAGGCGCCACTTGCCACCCTTGTGCACCAGCCGGGCGTGGCGCTCGAGCGGGGGGGCGGTGGCCACGAAGCCCTCGACCAGCGAGCTGCGCGCCTCGGAGTGGTCGCTCTCGAAGCGCACCACGCACAGGTGCTCCTCCATCGTGAGCTTCGTGCCGGTCTGCGCGATCTGCACGCGGGAGATCGCCCGGTAGGTGGTCGTCACGTCGCCGATCATCGGCACCTGCGACACGGAGGTCGTCACATCCAGGCGGCCCCAGGTCCCGGAGAGATCCGGCGGGTCGGTGGCCGCGAGGGCCGACGGAGCGAGGAGGCAGGCGGCGAGCCAGAGCGCAGACGCCACGCGAGGAATCAGGAATCGAATCGGAGGCAGCGGGCGTGTGTCCATCACCCGACTCTATGCCAGCAGGTGAGGATGGTCACCGTCCAGGCCGCGGCCGCCCGGCTGACAGGTTTGCGCGGACCTTACAAACGTGCAGAATCGGTGTACCAAGTGACGTAACACTCCCTCTGGGACGCCCCCGCGTGTCCCGGGTCGATCCATGAGGACTGCGAGCCTTGCTCCTGAAGACCGTCATCGTCGGAGCCCGGAGCCCGCTCACCGCCTCGGTGAGGGAGGCCCTCGCCCGGCAATGCGGCTGGCTCGAGACCGCCGAGACGCTCGCCGGTGCCATCGGGCTGCTCCAGGGCGTCGCCGCGGCCGTGGTCGTCCTGGTGGAACCTGAGTGTGACACGTTACACCAGCAGGCCGGCTGGCTGCGGCGGTCGGTGGAAGGGCGCGTCGGGGTCCTCGCGGTCGCACGGCAGGAGTCGATCGACCGCTGGAGATCGGGTCCCATCACGGCGGGAGTGTCGTGGTGCGCCGCAACATCATCGCCGGAAGTGCTGAGCCGCGCCTGTGAGGCGGTGGTCGCCATGACCGCCCCCGCATCGGCCTGGGGAGAGCTCGCCCGCGAGGAGGGGCCCGCGGCCTGGCTCTCCGCGCTGCTGGACGCCTCGCCCGACGCGCTGCTGGTCTACGGCCCCCGCGGGGAGCTGCTGCACCGGAACGCCCTGGCGGAGTCCCTGCTCGCGCAGACCACCGACGAGCAGGGGCGCCCCGGGCTCCAGGCGCTGCTGAGCTCGACCGACATCTTCGACGCGGGGCGCTTCGACGCGAACGGCCCGTCGGTGGCCATGCGCAGGACCTTGTCCAAGGCCGGGCGGCCGCTGACGCTGGAGCTGCGCATCCGCCGCCTCGAGCGGCCCGCGGGCCCGCTCGCCGAGTCCGGGCTCTTGGTCGTGGCGGCGCGAGACGTGTCGGCGCACACCGTCCTCGAGCGGCAGCTCCAGCAGAACCGCCGCGTGGAGACGATGGGCCGCCTGGCGGGGGGCATCGCCCACGACTTCAACAACCTCCTGACCAGCATGATGGGGAACGTCGAGCTGCTGCGGATGCGCGGCCACGATCTGCCGGAGCTGGACGAGGTCCAGACGGCCGTGGACCGCGCCACCGAGCTGACCGGACAGCTCCTGGCCTTCAGCCGCAGCCAGGAGCTGGAGCCGCAGGTGATGGACCTGGACCAGGCCATCGCCGAGAGCTCGCGCCTGGTCGCCCGGCTCATCGGCGCCGACGTCGAGGTGCGCGTCGAGCGCACCCACGGGCTGTGGCCGGTGTGTGCGGACCCGGGCCAGGTCCAGCAGGTGCTGATGAACCTGGTGCTCAACGCCCGCGACGCGATGCCCGAGGGCGGGACGCTGACGCTGCGGACGCGCAACATCGTGCTCGACGGGGACCCGGCCGGGGGGATCCCGCCGGGCCTCGCGCCGGGCGAGTACGTGCTGGTGACGGTCGAGGACACCGGCGAGGGGATGGACGCCGAGACGATGGCGCGCCTGGGCGAGCCCTTCTTCACGACCAAGCCTCCGGGGAAGGGGACGGGCCTCGGTCTGGCGACGGTGTTCGGGATCGTCCGGCAGAGCGGCGGCGACCTGGCCGTCGACTCGGTGATGGGCGCCGGCACGCGGGTGCGGCTGTGGCTGCCCCGTACGACGCGCACGGGCACCACCGACGAGAACGAGGCGGCCCCCGCGCGGCCGGTGCGCGGCAGCGGGACGGTGCTGCTGCTCGAGGACGACGAGCTGGTGCGCCGCTTCGCTGCGCGCACGCTGGCCGAGGCGGGCTACGAGGTCATCGACCACGCCAGCCCCGCCGCCGCGTTGGAGGGGTGGGCGCAGCTCAGCCACCGGGTGCGCGCGCTGGTGACCGACATCGTCATGCCGGTCATGAGCGGCCCGGCGGTGGCGGCCCGGCTGCGGGAGAGCGCGCCGGATCTGCCGGTCGTCTACATCTCCGGGTACGTCGAGGGCAGCGTGGACGATCGTGGGCGGTTGCCGGAGATCGAGGTGCTGGCCAAGCCGTTCAGCGCGCAGGCGCTGCTGGAGCGGCTGGCCGGAGCGCTCTCGATCACGGGCTGAGAGCCAGCGGCGCCGCTCGGCGGGAGCCCCCACCTGCCGGGCGAGCGGGCCGCCGGCGACGACTGTCCAGGGCCCGCGCGCGGAGGCCGCTCGACGCGCGCGAGCACATCGCGTCACCGCCTCAGGGGGCCGCCGCGACCGCGCAGCTCCCGGCGTCCTGCCAGGCCAGGACCTGCCCCGCGCCGCCGCTCAGGAAGCCGTAGCGCCGCGCGTTCCAGTAGGGGACCGAGTAGTCGGAGCCGGCGTACTGGCGACCGCCCTCGAGGCCGGTCGAGCGGCCGATCTCGAAGGGGTTCCGCTGCCAGAGGTAGTCGGTGTGGGGGCGCAAGGGCGGCGGCAGCGCCTTGTCGGTCATCGCCTCGGTGCACTGCCCCTCGCCGAGGTCGCAGTCCAGGTCGCTGCCCGTGCAGGCGTAGGTGCCCCAGCCCGTCAGGTTGGGGAGCTCCACACCGAGGAAGTTCACGGTCGCGCTGCAGTTGTCCACGTTGTTCTGGGTGGGGCACACCGCCTTCTGGCCATCGGGGGCCTGGGCCAGCACCACCGCCGGGTCCAGCGTGTAGGCGCGGCGCGGGTCGTCGAGCCACTTGGCGTCGAAGGCGTCGCCCTGGCTGGCGCCGCCGTTGCCGCCCATCCAGCTCAGGTCGTCCAGCGCCCCCGACAGCGCCTCGGCGCGGTCCAGGGCCACTTCGGGGTCCAGCGCGCCCGCGTACATGATCTCGAAGTCGACGTTGCGCGCCGGCATCAGCAGCTTGCGCCACATCTCGTCGTGGAAGTCCTTCGCCACCGCGTCGCGCAGCGGGCTGTCGTCGAGCAGGTGGAGGAAGGCCCACCAGGGCCCGAAGGTGATCTGGTCGCCGTAGTACTTCTTGCAGAACTTGGGCAGGTCGAAGGCGCCGGCGGTGTGCATGACCTCCAGGGTGTTCAGGTTCCCGATGAGCTCGTCGTAGAGGAAGCTCCGGTACATCTCGTCGCCCGTGAAGTAGTACGCCATCGAGGCCAGGTGCATCATGTGCATCGCGTCGCCGCCGCGGATGCTGGGGAAGTAGTAGTGGTCGACGCCCTGCTTGCGCTCGGCGTCCACGTCGAAGTCCTGGACCAGGGCGAGCAGCTCGAGGGCGAAGGAGTCGTCGGTGGCGTCGATGACGCGCCACGGCTCGAGCTGCACCGTGTCGGGGCAGCCGCGGTCGAAGTCCGCCTCGTTGAGCGAGTTGATCTGCCGGTGCACGTAGCCGACGATCCGGTCGAGCTTGGTGAGGTCCAGGTCCTCCGGGTCGAGCTTGAGCTCGCCGATGTTGAAGTAGGCCACCAGCGAGTCCAGCAGCTCCGGGTTCTGCTGGAGGTTGATGAGCTCGATGCGCTGCAACCGCTTGAGATAGCAGGTGAGGTTGGTGGCGATCTTCTGCTTGAGGCCCTCGTCCCGCAGCAGCCCGTATGCCATCGGCAGCGACGTCATCGGGCCGGTGTTCTGGTCGATGGAGGGGCGCCCCTTCCACATGGGCGTGCCCTTCCACACCTTGCCGTCCGCGTCGGCGATCCCCTCGGTGTAGATGGCCGGCAGGTTGTCGATGGTCTCGGGGTTGGGGATGAGGCGGTCATGGTGGTTGGGCGTGAAGCTGCCCTCCCAGCGCAGGACGTGGTCGGGCGAGTTGGGGGCGCCGGCCGGCAGCAGCAGGTAGTGGGTGCGCACCAGGTAGCCCGGGATGCCGGTCACCTCGTACATGGTGACCATGTCGCGCACCTGCTGCTCCATGCGCTGGTAGTCGGCCTCGGTGCCGGTCTGGGAGTAGCGCAGGATGGCGGCGACCGTGGACCAGCCGGTCCAGATGCCGCCGTCGCCGGTGCCGAAGTAGCCGGCGAAGGCCTCGGGGCGGCCCCACTCGGACTCGGGCGTGCCGGGAGCGACCGCCACGGCGAAGTCGCGATCCACCGCCTGGCCGTCGGGCGAGTTGTAGAGGTCGCGCCAGCGATCGAAGAGGAAGGCGCGCCGCAGCAGGGGATCGGGGTCGTCGACGAAGGCCTCGGTGGCCGGATCGTAGACGGCGCAGCGGCGCAGCGTGCCGCCGTCGCAGCGCTCGTCGAGGTAGAGGGAGCAGCTCTGCACCGCGCTGCCGGCCAGGGGGTCGGGGGCGGCGCTCAGCGGGGCGTGCACCTTCAGCGGGGGAGGCCCGGTGTCGGTCTCGGTGTCGGTCGCGGCGTCGGCGTCCGGGCCGACCGCGTCGGAGTCCGGCACCGCGGCGTCGGCGTCGGGCGCGACCGCGTCGGCGTCGGTCAGCGTGGCGTCGGCGTCCGGCGCGACCGTGTCGGCGATCACGTCGCCCGCGTCGCCCTGACCGCCGGCCTTGCCGTCGTCACCGCAGGCGCCCAGCGCCAGGGCCAGCGTCAGGGTCAACAATGTCCGCCATGTGCCGAGCTCGTGCATCGATCCCCTCCGGAGCCGCGTCGATGCGGCGGACTCTAGCACGGGGCCGCGCGACGCCGCTGCCAGGAACGTCACCGGCGCTGCCCTTCGGTCTGCCCATGACGAGGCGCTGCCGCCGTGCTAACGACGGCGCCATGGAAGGCTCGACGCCACGGCCGCCCCGACCGCGCGCCGCCCCCCCGTCGGTGGGCGCGGTCACGCTGACGCCCGTCCCTGGCGTGGGGATCGCCCGCGCCGGAGACGACCTGGGCCTCGTGGTGGCCGACGCCCTCTCTCGCGCCGGGCTCGAACCGGCGCCGGGCGACGTGCTGGTCGTCGCCTCCAAGCTGGTCTCCCGCTGCGAGGGGCGCTTCGTGAGGCTCCCGACGGTCGAGCCGACTGCCGACGCCCTCGCGCTGGCCGACCGCGTGCAGGCCGACCCGCGGCTGGTGACCCTGGTGCTGCGCGAGTCGGTCGGCGTCTCGCGCGCGGTCCCGGGCGCGCTCATCGTGAGGCATCGCCTGGGCTTCGTGTCCGCCAACGCCGGCATCGACCTGAGCAACGCCCGGCCCGGCGGCGCCGAGGACGGCTCGCCGGAGGGCCCCGACGACGACCCGTGGGCGCTGCTGCTCCCCGCGGACCCCGACGCCTCGGCCGCGCGCCTGCGCGAGGCCCTGGCAGCCCGCTTCGGCACGGCCCCCGGCGTCATCGTCAGCGACTCCCTGGGCCGCCCCTTCCGGCTCGGCTCCATGGGCACCGCGATCGGCGTCGCCGGGCTGGTGGCGCTCTGGGACCACCGTGGACGCGCCGACCTCTTCGGCCGCCCGCTCGAGCACACCGAGACCGCCATCGCCGACCAGATCGCCTGCGCCGCCGACCTGGTGGCCGGTCAGGCCGACGAGGGGCGCCCGGTCATCCTGGTGCGCGGGCTCCTCCTGCCCCCGGGCGAGGGCCGGTCGGCCGATCTGCTGCGCCCCCTCGACCGCGATCTCTACGCGTGAGCGCCTCACCACCCGGCACGGGGCCCCGCGTGGTGGCGCTCTGCGGCGGCGTGGGCGGCGCGCGCCTGGCCGACGGGCTGGCCGCCGCGCTCACCGCCGACGCCCTGACCCTCATCGTCAACACCGGCGACGACTTCGAGCACTGGGGCCTCCGCGTCGCCCCCGACCTCGACACGGTGATGTACACCCTCGCCGGCCTGGCGCCCGTCGAGCGCGGCTGGGGCCTCGAGGGCGAGACCTTCCACGCCCACGCGGCCATGGCGCGGCTCGGCGCGCCGGCCTGGTTCCACCTGGGGGACACCGACCTGGCCACCCACCTGGTGCGCACCGAGGCGCTGCGCCAGGGCGCCACGCTGAGCGAGGTCACCGAGCGCCTGCGTCGCGCCCTGGGCGTGGCCGTGCGCCTGCTGCCCATGGCCGACGGGCCGCGCCCGACCACGGTGCTGAGCGAGGGGCGCACCCTGAGCTTCCAGGACTGGCTGGTGCTCGAGCGCGGCGCGCCGCCGGTCGACGCGCTGCGCTTCGGCGGCAGCCCCGACCCGGCCCCGGGCGTGCTGGACGCGCTCGAGGCGGCCGACCTGGTCGTCCTGGCGCCCTCGAACCCCTACGTGTCCATCGACCCCATCCTGGCGCTCTCCGGCGTACAAGCGGCCCTCGAGCGGCGCCCGGTGGTGGCGGTCAGCCCCATCGTCTCGGGGCGCGCGGTCAAGGGCCCGCTGGCCGAGATGATCCCGCGCCTGGCCTCCGAGCCCGCCTCGGCCGGGGCCATCCGCCGGCACTACGGCCCGCTCCTCGACGCGGTGGTGGTCGAGGCGGGCGACGAGGGGCAGGTGACCGACCTGCCCGTGCTGGGGACGCGCACGGTGATGGGCGACCGCTCCGACCGGGCGCGCCTGGCCCGCGAGCTGCTGGCCTTCGCCACCCGGACGGTCTGCCGGTGGTGACGCCCGCGCCGGCGCGCCTCGAGGGGCTGTACGTGCTGATCCCGGTGCGGCGCTTCAGCGAGGCCAAGACGCGGCTGGCCGGGGCGCTGGCCCCCGAGGCACGCGCCGCCCTGGCCCGCGCGCTCTTCGTCCACGTCACGCACGCCATCGACGAGAGCGCGGCCTTCGCCGGGGTGCTGGTGGCCACCGACGGCGACGACGTGGCCGAGGTGGCGCGCGAGCGTGGGGCCCAGGTGTTGCGTGACGAATCGCCCCAGGCGCTGGGCTGCGTCATCGATCGCGGGCTCGCACACCTCGCCTCTGCCGGCGCCAGCGGCGCCCTGGTGCTGATGGCCGACCTCCCGCTGCTGGCGGCCTCCGATCTGCGGGCGGCCCACGCGGCGATGGCGCGCTCCGACGTCGTCATCGCCCCGGACGCCGAGGAGCGCGGCACCAGCGCCCTCGGCCTGCGGCTGCCGGCGGCCTTCCCGACGCACTTCGGGATGTGGGACAGCTTCGAGAGGCACCGCGCATCGGCTGAGCGCCGCGGGCTCGCCTTCACCGTGCTGCGCCGCCAGGGGCTGGCCCGCGACGTGGACACGCCCGAGGTGCTCGAGGCGCTGCGCTGGACCTGAGCGGGCGGGGACGCCCGGACGTCGAGCCCGGGGCGCTACTCGGGGCGGCTCTCGTCGCGGTAGCGGAAGCGCGGATCGGCCACCAGCGCGCGGTAGCTGCCGAAGGCCTCGGGGTCGGTGACCCCGTCCAGCGGCTCGACCGGGTCCAGCTCGGCCGCCCCGTCGAAGCGACGGAGGATCTCGTAGCGGGTGTTGCGCTGCGCAGGCGTGCGCCCGGCGTCGCGGATGAGCCGCCGCAGGGTCGCCGGCGTCATGAGCTGCCCGTGGCCGGCGCCGGCGCTGGTCGAGATGCTCTCGTTGATGAGCGTCCCGCCCAGATCGTTGACGCCGCAGCTCAGCAGCCACTGGGCCACCCGCGCTCCCTCCTTGACCCAGGAGGCCTGGATGTTGCGGAAGGTCGCGCCGAGCATCAGGCGGGCCGTGGCGTACAGGCGGATCACGTCGTCGCCCGTGGGCCCCGGCGACACCCCCGGCTGGGTGGCCTTCACGAACATGGGGGCCTCGTGGTGCACGAAGGAGAGCGGCACGAACTCGGTGAAGCCGCCGGTCTCCTTCTGGATGGAGCGCAGCAGGTCCATGTGTCGCATGCGCTGCTCGACGGTCTCCACGTGGCCGAACATCATCGTCGAGGTGGTGGGCAGCCCCAGGGCGTGGGCGGTGCGGATGACCTCGACCCACTCGGCCGTGCTGATGCGGCCCGGCGCGATGCGCTGGCGCAGGGCGTCGTCGAGGATCTCGGCCGAGGTGCCCGGCAGCGAGCCGAGGCCCGCGTCGCGCAAGGCGGCGAGGTAGTCGTGGATGCTCATGCGGGCGCGGGTGGCACCGTACTTGACCTCCTCGGGCGAGAACGCGTGGAGGTGCAGGCCCGGGGCCTCGCGGGTCAGGGTCTCGCACAGGTCGATGTAGAGGCGCCCGCGCAGAGTGGGCGGCAGGCCGGCCTGCAGGCAGATCTCGGTGGCGCCGACGGCCTGCGCCTCCAAGGCGCGGCGGACGATCTCCGCCGGGTCCAGCAGGTAGCCCTCCTCCGAGCGGAGGTCCCGCGAGAAGGCGCAGAACTGGCACGTCTTCACGCACACGTTGGTGAAGTTGATGTTGCGGTTGACGACGTAGGTGACCTCGTCGCCGGCCTGGCGCAGGCGCAGCTCGTCGGCGACCACGCACAACGCCAGCAGCTCGCGGCCGCGGGCCGACTGGAGCGAGACGGCGTCCTGCCAGGACAGCTCGCGGCCGTCGAGGCAGGCGCCCAGCACCCGGGCGAGCTCGCGGTCGATGCCGCCGAGGCAGGCGGCGACGGCGTCGGCGGGGTTCGCGCTCACAGGGAGGCCTGGGCCGGTCGGGACGCCGCGGCGGCGGCGAGGTCGCGGGGGTGGCGGACCTGGGCCAGACGCCGCCGGGCCGCCTCGCACGGCGCGCGCAGCGCCGGGTCCAGCCAGGCGGGGTGGTCGAGGTGGCGCTCGTAGACGGGCAGGCGCGGTCGCAGCTCCAGCCCGCGCGCGGCGCAGGCCTCGGCGAGGGCGTCCAGGTGCGGCCAGGGGTGCTGGGGGTTGATGTAGTCGGGCGTGACCGGCGAGATGCCGCCCAGATCGTCGAGGCCAGCGTCCAGCAGGGCCTGCGAGGCGCCCGGGCTCAGGTTCGGCGGCGCCTGCACGTGGACGCGATCGGGAAGCAGGAGCCGGGCCAGGGCCACCGTGCGGGCCAGCGTGTCGAGGTCGGGCTCGGGGCGGCCCGCCATCGGCGTGCGCGGGTGGGCGCGGAAGTTCTGGATGATGACCTCCTGGATGTGGTCGTGGCGGGCATCCAGGTCGCGGATGGCCAGCAGGGTGTCGACCCGCTCGGCGGTCGTCTCGCCGATGCCGATGAGCAGCCCGCTGGTGAAGGGGATGCGCAGGCGGCCCGCCTCCTCGTGCATGGCCAGCCGCCGCGCCGGGCGCTTGTCGGGCGCGCGGTGGTGGGGCATCCCGCGCTGGCACAGCCGCTCGCTGACCGACTCCAGCATCAGGCCCAGGCTGACGTTGACCGTGCGCAGGCGCTCCATGGCCGCTGCGTCCAGGATGCCGGCGTTGGTGTGGGGAAGGAGCCCGCGCTCGAGCGCCTCGCGGGCCGACCAGGCCAGATGGTCGACCGTGCTGGCCTGGCCGAAGGTGCCCAGCTCGCGCCGGTAGGCGGGGAACACGCTCTCGGGGGTATCCCCCAGGCAGAAGAGGGCCTCGACGCAGCCGGCGGCCCGGCCGCGCTCGAGCTGCTCGACGACCTGGCCCGGGCTCATGGTCCAGGCGCCCTCGTCGCCGGGCGAGCGGCGAAAGGAGCAGTAGTCGCAGAAGTTCCGGCACAGGTTGGTCAGGGGGAGGAACACCTTGGGGGAGTATGTGATCACCTGCCCGCGAGCGGCGCCGCGGCGGGCGCGCGCGGCCTCGGCCAGGGCCTCGGTGGGCGGCCCGGCGGCGTCGGCCAGGCGCAGGGCCTCGTCGCGGCCCAGGGTCTGCCCGCGGGCGGCGCCGTCCAGGAGGCGCTCGATGGGGAGGGTGGCGAAGGTCACGGGTGCAGCTCCTAGAGGGAGCGCCGCGTCCAGCGCGCGGTCCAGTAGGCGATGCGGAAGTCGACGCCGGGCAGCAGCGTCGAGCCGTTGCCGTCGCCGTTGGGTTTGAAGGGGTTCGAGCGCCAGTGATAGTTCGACGTGGGCCGGATCTTCATGGGGATGGGCTCCTCGGTGATGAGGTCGCAGTTGCGCCCCACGCAGCCGAGCACCGTCAGGGCCGTGCCGTCGGTCGCCACGCACTGGGAGCTCTCGACCGCGGTGTGGTCGCAGTCGCACACCGCCTCCGGGCAGTTCTGGACCGCGAAGTCCCAGTAGGGCGGCTCCGGGAAGTCCTGCAGGGTCTTGACGCCGCGGGCCATCGCCGCCTCGTCCACCGCGGAGCGCAGCGGCCCCCACGGGTTCTGGCCGGCCTCACCGGCGGCGTAGATGAAGTCGAAGTAGCTCTGGCCGAGCACCTCCGGCTGGTTCGGCTCGCCGGGGATCGCGTAGAGGCTGGGGCCCGTCGCCGCCTTGAGCACCTCGAGCACCTCCGGGTCGTCCAGGTAGCGCTGGGCCAGCCACAGCGAACCGAAGGCCATGTTGTAGTTGGAGTAGTTGGACACCTTGCCCACCCAGACCAGGAAGAGCGAGTCGCGGGCCAGCTCGTGCAGCCGGCGCTTGGCGATCAGCTCGTCGTGCAGCCAGGC
Source organism: Deltaproteobacteria bacterium (assembly GCA_020632695.1). Lineage (GTDB taxonomy): Bacteria > Myxococcota_A > UBA9042 > PHBI01 > JACKFB01 > JACKFB01. Next base: position 100,075 of record JACKFB010000012.1, on the reverse strand, counting down.
GGTCATCTCCGGGTCCTCGGTGACGTAGACCCAGGCCGCCACGAAACCCAACGCCATCGCCGCGTGGAAGCCGTTCTCGATGTCCTCCAGGTAGATCTTGCCGTCCAGGTTGTGCTCGTTGATCCAGCCGTGCAGCGTCGTGCGTCCGTCGGCGTCGGGGATCTCCAGGTCGTAGCCGCTCTCGCGCACCACCATCAGCTCGCGCCCGATGGCCAGCGAGTCGGCGCGCAGCTGGGCCTTCACGTCGGGCGAGAAGCTCGGGTCGTCCCGGATGACCTCCCAGGCGCTGGCCGCCGCGGTGACCCAGCCCAACATCTGGTCGCGGCTGATCGAGTCCTCCCACACGTAGTTGGGGTACTGCCCGCTGAAGTCCTCGCGCCAGGTGCCGTTGCTCTTCTCGAGCGGCAGCGGCTGACCCTGCTCGTTGAAGAGCGGCACCACCGTCGGCTGCTCGGCGCCGGGCAGGTCGGTGCGGATGTAGCCGCGGGCGATGACGCCGGGCTTGCCGGGCAGGGTCGCGGCGCGGTGGAAGCCCTCGATGCCGGCCAGCAGGAACTCCCGCGCCTTGTCGACCTCGGCCTGGGGGTAGCCCTGGTCGCGCAGGACCCCGTAGCGGAAGGCGTCGGCCGCCACCCCCACGCCCGAGTAGAGGCCGGCGGTCTTGTGCTGGCTGGTGATGACGTCGCGGGGGCTCTTGCCGGCGAAGGCCTCGAAGTCCCAGCCGTCGTCCTCGGTCAGCCAGGCGGCGATCGCCTCGCGGTCCTCGGTGTGGGTCGGGTCCACGGAGACGTCGGTGTTCACCCCCATGCCGCCGGCGTTGAAGACGCGCCACACCCGCTCGTAGCGGCGCGCCTTGGCGTCCAGCGCCGCGTCGAAGCCCGCCTCGCAGGGGCCCGGCAGCAGCCAGGTGCCGGTGTACGAGTAGCCCTGGCAGTCCGGGTGCTCGGTGACCTCGGGGGCGGTGTCGGTGTCGGCCGCGGTGTCGGTGCCGGTGCCGGTGTCGGCGTCGGTGTCGGTGCCGGTCACGGTGTCGGTGTCGGTGCCGGTCGCGGTGTCGGTGCCGGTCGCGGTGTCGGCGTCGGTCGCGGTGTCGGTGCCGGTCGCGGTGTCGGTGCCGGTCGCGGTGTCGGTGTCGGAGCCGGAGCCGCACGCGGCCGCCTGCAGCATGAGCACCAGCGCCACCAGCCCTCGTCCCCAGGTCCCCATCACCCGCCTCCACGTCGCGCGTCCGCCCACGGGGTTAGCCTACGTCGCCCGACGCTACAAGTCAGGATGCGAGCGAAGAGCGTTGGCGCAGCGGCCCGCCGGGTGCTACACGGTGGCGGCGCGCCGGCCGGCCCTCATCCCGGCGCCTCGCCTTCGGAGTCGACGCCGCCCGTGAAAGCCGCTCGATGACCCACGCGACGCCCTTCCTCGAGCGTCTGCGCTCACCCGAACCCTTGCTGACGGTGGAGCTGCGCCCGCCGCGCGCCGACCTGGATCACGACCAGAGCATGGACGTGTGGATGGGCATCCACTCCACCGTCCGGCAGATCCTGGCCCGGGACGCCGCGCTCTTCGTCACCGACGGCGCCGTGGGCACCCGCGAGGAGGAGAACCTCCACCACCTGGTCACCAACCTCGAGGACGACATCTCCCGGGCCCGCGTCTGCCCCTTCCTCACGACCAAGCACACGCTGGAGTACTGCGTCTGGTACGCCGCCCGCGCGCTCGAGGCCGGCTGTCCGGCGCTCACCGTGCTGGGCGGCGACACCTCGGTGGGCGCGCCCCGCTGCGTGCCCCACGGCTACATGCTGCGCCAGCACCTTCGCCAGCGCTTCCCGGCGCTCGCCCTGGGCGGCTGGGCCAACCCCCACCGGGACGCCGCCGAGCAGGCCGGCTTCCTCGAGGACCCCGCCCTGACCGCCGACTTCTACCTGACCCAGGTGGTCTCCCACCACGACCTGCCGGCGGTGGAGGCCTTCCTCACCGAGGTGCGCCGCCGCGGCCTCGAGCTGCCCGCCGTCTTCGGCGTCTTCTTCTATCGCAGCGCCAACCGGCAGACCCTCGAGCGCCTGTCGCGCTTCATCCCCGTGCCCGAGCAGGGCATCGCCGACGACTTCGCCAGCGGGCTGAGCGCCGTCGAGATCTGCGCCAGGACCGTCCGCGCCCTCCGCGACCTCGGCGCCGACAAGGTCTACATCTCGAACCTGCACCCCGACCTCGCGGGCGAGCAGCTCGAGGCCATCAGCCGGCTCGCAGGGCCTGGATGACCGCCAGGGCCACGTCGATGCGCCCCTCGGGCGCGACGATCTGCACGCCCTGCACCATCGGACGCACCGCCCGCGCCAGCTCGATGGCGATGTCCAGGCCGCGCTCCGCCTCGACGCCGGCGTCCTCCGCCTCGCGCATGCGCTGAATCAGCGGCTCGGGCACCGGCACCGAGCCCAGCCGCCGCTCGAAGAACTCCGCCTCCCGCGCGCTGCTCATGGGCCAGATCGTGGCGATGGTCGGGATCCCGTGGCCCCCGTCCAGCCAACGCCCCAACCCCTCCGGGTCGAAGATCGGCGCCGTGATGGCCAGCTCGGCGCCGGCCTCCACCTTCCAGCGCAGCCGGGAGCGCTCGCGCTCCAGGTCCCAGGCCGTCGGATCGACGTGGATGGCCACGTGGAAGCTGGTGGGGGCCCCCACCGGGTTGTTGCCGACGTCCTCGCCGTGGTTGAGGCGGTTGACCAGGTTGACCGCGCCGATGGAGTCGACCTCCAGATCGGGCCAGGCGTCCTGGGCGATGCCCGGGTTGAGCGGGACCCCGGTCACCAGCAGCAGGTTGTTGACCCCCATCGCGCAGGCGCCCAGCAGGTCCGACTGCATGCGCGCCAGGCGCCGGCCGCGGCACGAGTACTGGACCAGCGCCTCGATGCCGGCCTCGCGGCACATGCGCGCCAGGGTCTGGGGCGGCAGGTGGGCGCCGTCGGGGGGCCCCTCGGGGAGGCTGACGTAGTGGACACCGGCCAGCGCCAGTGTGCGGGCGGCCAGGGCGATGTCGTCGCCGCGCCAGCCGCGGGTCGGCGGCAGCTCCACGCCCAGCACGCGCTCGCCGCGCTCCAGCGCCGCCGCGAGGATGGACTTCTGGCTGCGCAGCACGGGCACCGCCGCCGGCACGCGGTCCTGGGCGCGCGCCACGTCGGCCGGGGCGATCTCGGGGGTGGTCTCGCCCAGGCCCTGGGTGAGCGCGCGGATGTGCTCCGGGCGCGTGCCGCAGCAGCCCCCCAGGAGCCGCACGCCCGCCCGCACGGCGCGCCGGGCCCAGGCCAGCAGGTAGTCCGGGCTGGCGAGGTAGAGGTTTCGCCCGCCCACGCTGCGGGGCTGTCCGGCGTTGGGCTGGCCGACCAGCGGCACGCGCACCACGCGGCCCATGGCGCTCAGCGCGTCGAGGGCGGCCAGGGCCTCGCTGCAGTTCACCCCGATGACGTCGGCGCCGGCGGCCACCAGGCGCTCGGCCGCCTCGGCCGCCGCCACGCCCTCGCGGGTGGTGCCGCCCACGTTGACGGTGACCTGGGCCAGGATGGGCAGCGCCGAGACCTCGCGCACCGCGCGCAGCGCCTCCTCCAGCTCGGGCAGGTGGGCGAAGGTCTCCAGCACGAAGAGGTCCACGCCCGCGTCGGACAGGGCCTGGGCCTGCTGGCGGAACACCTCGCGCGCCTCGTCGCGGGAGATGTGCCCGAAGGGCTCGATGCGTGCCCCCAGCGGCCCCATCGCCCCGCCGACCCAGGCTCGCCCCTCGGCCGCCTCGCGGGCCAGCGCGACGCCAGCGCGGTTGATCTCCTCGACCTGGTCGGCCAGGCCGTGGGCCGAGAGTCGGAACCGGTTGGCCGCGAAGGTGTTCGTCTCCAGGACGTCGGCGCCCGCCGCCAGGTACTCGGCGTGCACCTCGCGCACCAGCGCCGGCTGGGTGAGGTTCAGCTCCTCGAAGGCGCGGTGGATGAACACGCCCTTCTCATAGAGGGAGGTCCCCATCGCCCCGTCGAGGAAGATCAGCCCCTGCCCCTCGAGCGCGTCGCGGAAGGAGCCTCGCTGCTTTCGGTCATGATGCGCCTGCACGTTCCCTTCCTCCGCGCCGCCGGGTCCGACGCCTCGCCCCAGCCGGCGGCGCCCCGCGCCTACGGCTTGGACTGGTCTGCCTGCCGCGTGCGGAAGTGTTTGTCCACCTCCTGCACCACCTCGAGCACGCTGGACCCGTAGCCCAGGTCGCTGCGCGGCTCCCCCCAGCGGTTGGTGACCAGGTCGAAGAAGAGGCTGCCGCCGTTGCACTCCTCGGTGAGCTCGGAGCTGGGGATGGCGCGCACCTCGCAGGTCTCCTCGGGGCCCTTGCACTGGGGGTCGACGCACTCGCGCATCCCGTTCGCCGCCTTGCGGCACGCGCACTCGCGCCGGCCGGTGGGCACGTGGACGTCGCAGCAGGCGCCGTCGGGGAAGACGACGATGACCTTGGGCATGTCGCCGTTCTTCATGAAGGTCGCCGTGGCGAAGGTGGCCGGCGAGAGGTCGGCGGCGTCCTGTCCCAGCCCGTGCAGGAAGTAGAGGGTGGGGTAGCGGTGGGCGGCGTTCTCGGCCTCGGTGTAGCCGGGCGGCAGGCCGATGACGTAGCCGCGGCGGGCGCCCAGGGCTTCGCTGTAGTAGTGGTGCCAGGCGCTCGGCGGGAAGTTGCCGCCGGGGCTCAGATCGGGGTCGGGGAAGCGCGAGGCGGCCACGGCGATGAAGGTCACCAGCCGCGCCAGGGCGTCGAAGTTGGTGCCCACGTGGCCGCCGTCGCCGGCCGCGATCTGCTCCGGGGTGGCGTCGGGATCGCCGTACTCGACGTAGACGTGGCGCCCGAGGGCGGCGGCGCTCAGGTCCTGCTCGAAGAGGTCGGTGAAGATCTCCCCCTCGGTGACCGAGGGGAGCAGCGCGTTGGGCCGGTCCACGATGCCCTGGCGTAGCTCTACGCCGCCGAGCCGCTCCTCGATGACGCCGACCACGTGGCGCGTGCCGACCGCCGCGTGGAGCGGGTCGCGGATGCCGGCGTCGAAGTAGAAGTCCATCGCGTCGAGCTGCTCGATGGGCAGCTCGCGCGCCAGGGTCCGGGCGTCGAACTCGCGCGCCCGCGCGAAGGCGGTGGTCACGTCCCACTGGCCGTTGCCCTCGCCCGGGTCGGAGGTCGCGGCCACGCCGTCCAGGCCCAGGTCGCCGTAAGGCTCGCCGTCCTCGCGCCACGAGTCGCCCTCGGTGCCCTCCGGGTTCTGCCACCAGTGGAAGTCGTCGCCGTTGGGGTCGGCGGCGGTGGCGTCGGGTGCGCCCTCGGCCAGGCAGCCGCCGGCGCCGTCCTCGCGCGCGCTCCTGCACCCGTCGGCGCCCACGTCCTCGTAGCGCTCGAAGGCGTTGAGGAAGAGCGGCTCGCCGTAGTCGCGCACGCCGTTGCCGTTGATGTCCACGGCCAGCAGGATGTCGGTCGGGAAGGTGTGGGGGACCGTGGGATCGAAGTCGGCGCCGCCGAGCCCGGGCAGCGCCTGCTTCTTGGAGTCGCAGACCGGGACCACCGCGTAGGCCGCGTCGGGGTTGTACTCGGCGTTGTAGCTCAGCTCCTTGGGCAGCTTCTTGGTGCCGTCGCAGCGGTCCTTGGCCGAGCCCTGCGCCAGCCACTCCAGGTCCAGCCCCGTCGGCAGGTAGGGGCTCTCGCCGGTCGGCTCGGCGGTGAAGTTGCCGAAGGCCATCGTCAGGCTCTGGAACACGCGGAGGTAGAACTCGCGGTCGAAGGTGGCGCCGTTGGTGTCGAAGTGCAGGTGGTTGAAGTCCTGGCTCGCCTCCAGCTCCTCCTTGGGGGCCACCGGACCGCAGAAGATCGGCGGGTCGGCGTCGATGTCGTCGAGCGCCTCGACGTGGCTCTCGAGGGTCTCGAGGGGGCAGAAGCCGGCGAGCTGCAGGCGCAGGCCCGTGGTGACCAGGTAGGGCAGGTCGATGTAGCCGCCGAGGGCGCCGACCATGTCGAAGACCTCGGGGTTGCGCAGCGCGATGTTGGCCGCCATGGCCCCCATGGAGATGCCGCCGATGGCGCGGTAGCGCCAGTCGCGGGTGGGCCCTGCGTCGGCGTCCGGCGTCGTCGCGTCGGGTGCGGTGTCCGGGGTGGCGTCGGGCAGCGCGTCAGGGCCTGCGTCCGGGTCGGGCGCGCTGTCGGGCGCGGCGTCGGAGGCCGCGTCGGCCACGGTGTCGGCGGCTGCCGCGTCGGAGACGGCGCTCGAGCTGTCGCAGGCGGCCACCGCCGAGACGAGGGCGGCGATGAGGAGAGGTCGATACATGCGTCGGTCTCCGAGGTGCCATAGGCTTGACGGGAGCGCGGCGCCGCGGAGCATACCGATCCAGGGCGCGCCGTGGCGAGCACGACGTGCGCGCGAGGGAAAAAGGGGGAGCTCGCGATGGAGATGGTGCTGGTGAGGCACGCCGAGCCGGCCTGGCTGGGGCCCGGCGGCGCCGTGAACGATCCGGGGCTGACCCCGCTCGGCGCCGAGCAGGCCCAGGCGCTGGCCCGGCACCTGGCGGCGGCCCTGCGGCGCGACGCCGGGCCGGTGTGGTTGTGGTGCTCGCCGGCCCGCCGCGCCCGGGAGACGGCGGCGCCGCTCTGCGCCGAGCTGGGGCTCGAGGCCGAGGCGCGCGCCTGGCTGGCCGAGACGGAGACCCCCGACTTCACCGGCATGAGCGCCCCCAGCCTGGCCGAGGTGTGGCGCGACGCGCGGCGGCGCGATCTGGCGGCCTGGTGGGGGGGATTCCCCGACGCTGAGGACCTGCGGACCTTCAGCGCGCGCGTCGCGTCGGGGGTCGACGCCGGTCTGGCGACCCTGGGCGCGTCGCGCGAGGCCGGCGCCGAGGCCGGGCTCTGGCGCGCGCTGCCGCGGGACGGGAGGTTGGTCGTCGTCAGCCACGCCGGCACCACCGGCGCGCTGGTGGGCCACCTTCTCGGGCTGCCGCCGGTGCCCTGGCCATGGGAGCGCTTCCCCACCGGCCACGCCTCCATCACGCGGCTGCGCACCACCGGTATCGCCGGCGGCGCGATCTTCGCCCTCCACACCCTGGGCAGCCGCGGGCACCTGCCCTCCGAGGCCCATACCCGGTAGCCGCTGGGCGGTGCGCAAAGTTTGCCAGGTGCCGCGCGCGGAATGGCACCAGCGACAAGTCTTTTGAATTCGAAGTGTTGCCGCCGGGAAGGGCAGATCGCGCCCCGCGCGAGTCGTCACCGGCGATGACCCCTTTGCGGCGCGCCCGCCCGAGAACGCACGTGGAACAAGGCCTGGGCGCGGGAAGCCGCGCTTGGCACGGGCGTTGCAGTCAACCCCCAGCAGCTGAGAGGGGACGGACGCGTGGGGGCACGCGGACGGTTCCTGACGGTACGCAGCGCATCTCGCGGCGACCGAGGGACGCGAGAGCCACGGGGGCGGCTCGCGGCCCTCGGTTCGCAGCGGGTCCCACGCCGGGTGCCGTGTCAGTAGTGACGGTGGTCGCTGACCGGGACAGGCCCCGGTCGGCGGCCGCCGGCACGCCCGCGGCGCTCCCGGCGGGACCGGGCGCCACCCGTTGTGCATCGGGGCGCCGTCCGCTTAGGATGGGCGCCGGACGGGTGTACACGGGCGTGGGGGGTCGCGACGATGGATGTCATCGTACAGCTCATGGACGATGGCGGCTTCATGATGTGGGTGATCCTGGGGATCTCCATCGTGGGGTTGGGCATCTTCTTCGAGCGTGTGCTCGACCTCTTCATGAATCGCCGGCTGGCCACGCGCGCGTTCCTCGACACGGTGCTCGACCACGTACGCGCCCGCCGCTACTCCCAGGCCATCGCGGCCTGCAACGTCCCCAGCCGACATCCGCTGGTGCAGGTGGTGCGCTCGGGCATCCTGCGGGCCAATCGGCGCGAGAAGGAGATCGAGCGGGCCATGGAGAAGGAGCTGCTCGACGCGCTGCCCGACCTCCAGAAGCGCATCGGCATCCTCGCGCTCATGGCCAACCTGGCGACGCTGGTGGGCCTGCTCGGCACGATCATCGGCCTGATGACGGCGTTCACCTCGGTGGCCGCCGCTACCGCCACCGAGCGGCAGGAGGCGCTGGCCTCGGGCATCTCGACGGCCATGTACACCACGGCCTTCGGCATCCTGGTCGCGGTGGTGCTCCTGCTCTGCCACCACATCGTGGCGCGGCGCTCGGAGGCCATCCTGCTCTCGCTCGAGGGCGGCGCGACGGCCACGCTGGTCGCCCTGACCGGCGCGGTGCCCGACGAGGACGCCGTCCACGCCTACGTGCCCTGAGCGCGCTGACGTGTTCGACGCCTATCAGAGGACGCTGGCCGAGGTCGAAGAGCTGAACATGATCCCGGTCATGAACCTCTTCATCGTCCTCATCCCGTTCCTGCTGGCCACCGCGGCCTTCTATCAGGTGGCGGTGATCCCGACCTCGACGCCGCAGCAGGTGGCCCAGCCTGCCGGCGACGAGGCGACCGACGCCGTGATGGTCAACCTGGTCATCGCCGCCGACGGGGCGCTGACCTTGAGCGCCACCGGCGGCGACGGGGACGAGGCGAAGCTCGCGGCCCTGGGCGCCGAGCTGCCGCCGGTGGGCGGCGCTCCCGACGTGGCGGGGCTGCAGGCGCGGCTGGCGGCGCTGAAGGCGGAGTACCCTGCCAGCGAGACGGCCTTCATCCTGCCGGCGGACAGCGTGGGCGTTCAGACGCTGGTGGAGGTCATCGACGGGGTGCGCGAGCGCGCGGGCGCCGGCGACGCGATGGAGAGCCTCTTTCCGGTGACCGTGCTCTCGCAGTTCATCGCGCCGGTGGCCGGCGAGGCCGGGGCGGTCGACGTCGAGCTGTCGCCCGAGGGCGAGGAGCCGCTGGAGCTTCTGCCCGAGCCCGCCGAGGGCGGCCCATGAGGTCCCGCTTCCTCAAGCAGGCGAAGGCGCCGACGCTGATGCTGACGCCGCTGCTCGACATGTTCACGATCATCCTGATCTTCCTCATCGTCAGCTTCACCGCCGAGGACTACGACCTCACGCTGTCCAAGGACATCGAGCTGCCGGAGAGCGTGTCGCGCTCGATGTTCAAGCCCTCGGTCAACCTGGCGGTGAACGGGAGCGAGGTGAGCGTCGAGGGGCGCCACGTGGTCAGCCTCACCGAAGGCCACGCCCCCGAGGCGGCCTACGCGGCGGGCGAGATCCCGGAGCTGGTCGAGCACCTGGCCGCCTACTACGATGAGCTGGTGCGTCCCCTCCCTGGCGAAGAGCGCGCAGACGCGCCAGCGGCCGGCGATGAGCCGGTCATCACGGTCCAGGCCGATCGCGGCCTCGACTATCGCACCCTCCACCTGGTGCTCCAGTCCGCCGCCAAGGCCGGGTTCTTCAAGTACCGCCTGGCCGTCCTGAAGAGGTGACGATGACCTGGCGACGCATCCTGCTCATGTGCACCCTCGTGGGGGCCACCTCGGCGCCGACCCTGGCAGCCCCGCCCGCGCCGGCCGCGCCGCACGGGCCCTCGGTCGCCCAGGGCTCGGACAAGCCGGCCCGCGCCAGCAAGAGCCGCAGCCGCAAGCCCAAGCGCGGCGAAGCACCCGCCGCCGTGGCCCCCGCCGAGGCCGCGCCCGCGCCCGCACCGGAGCCCGGCCTCCGCCGCTCCAACCGCATGGAGCTGGACGCCCGCCTCATCCAGGGCTCCACCCCCGAGGCCGGCGCCGTCTACCTGTTCCAGCGCGCGCCGCGCAGCCTGCCGGCCCTGGTGCATCTGCGCCAGAGCTACCTCGCCGAGATCGTCGTGCCGGTGCTGGGCCCGGGACACCTCGCCCCGCCGCCCACGGAGGCCAGCGCCCCGTGACAGGGTCAGCCGAAACAGCTGCCGGGCGCCTCGGCCACCGCAGCGGTCGTCTCGGCCGTCTCCAGCCGCTGCGAGATACCAGGTGGTATCGCTCGGGCTGCGGACGACCGATCCGGCTCGCTGCTGCGACCGATCCATCTCGACCCATGCTTCGGCGTGCCCCGTGAGTCGCGTCCTCGGCCAGTGGGAGCTGCGCGAGCGACTGGCTCGAAGCCTCAGCGGGGAGGTCTGGCTGGCCCGGGACACCGATCCGTCGGCGCCGCCGGAGCCGATGGCCGTCAAGCTCATCGCCCCGGAGCTCGCCAAGAACGCCGCGTTCTTGCGGCCCTTCCTCGAGGACGCCCGCATCGCCACGGGGCTCCGGCACCCGAACCTCGTCCAGGTGCACGACCTCTGCCGCGTCGACGGCGAGGTCTTCGTCGTCACCGAGCTGGTCGAGGGCGAGAGCCTGGCCGACATCATCGAGGTGCTCAGTGCCCGCGGCGAGCCCATCCGCCCGGGGCTCGCGGCCTCGCTGGTCGCCAGCGCCTGCGCCGCGCTCCACCACGCCCACACCAGCGCCGACGCCACCGGGCGCGCGCTGGGCCTCGCCCATCGCGGCCTGCGCCCCTCGAACGTCATGGTCACCTACGACGGCCAGGTGAAGGTCACCGACTTCGGCGTCACCGCCGCCACGGCCCGGGTGCCCGAGCTGCGGGCCCGGCTGCCGGTGCGCCGCTTCGCCTACGCGTCGCCCGAGCAGTGCCTCGACACCACCGTCGACGCGCGCTCCGATGTGTTCTCGCTGGGCGTGCTGCTCTGGGAGCTGGTGGTCGGCGCGCCGCTCTTCGAGGGCGACAGCGAGCTGGCGGTCAAGCAGGCCGTGTGCCAGCAGCCGGTGCTGCTGCCCAGCCAGCGCCGCGAGGGGGTACCCGCGGAGCTGGACGCCATCGTCTTGCGCGCGCTGGCCAAGGACGCTGCCGCCCGCTACGCCAACTGCCTCGAGATGCAGGGCGCCCTCGAGGCCTTCGTGGTCCACACCCGCGAGCCCACCGACGCGGCGACCGTCGGCGCGTTCATGAAGGCGCTCTTCCCGAGCCGGCTGGCGGCGTGGAGGCGGCGGCTGGGCGTGCGCGTGCGCGGGGCCGGCACCAGCCCCCACAGTCTGCTGACGCCGGCGCAGCTCGCCGCGGTGACCGAGGCGCCCGACGAGGACGCGCTCGAGGCGCTGCTGTCGCCGGCGCCGCGGCCGCTGGAGCCCACCTTGCCCTTCGGCGCCCGAGGCGCGCCGCCGCGGCTGCCCGAGGGGGCCGGGGGCGCGCTGCAGGTCCCGCCACAGCTGCCGGAGGACGCGGCCGAGGCGCCGATAGAGCTGGAGCTCAGCGGCGCGGAGGATCTGGTCCCGGCCGGTCCGGCGGCCGTCCCGCCGCCGGTGCCGGCCGACGCGCCCGAGCCGAGGGGGGAGGGGGCGCTCGAGGACGAGGAGGCCTTCCTCTGGGACCCGTCTGGCTCGGTGTGGGGCAGGGACGAGGTGCCGGACGTGGGCGCTCCTGGCCCCATGGTACAGCCCATCGACATGGCCGCGCCGCGTCCGCACGCCGAGGCCGTGTGGCCGCCGCCGGAGCGCCCCGAGTCGCTCAGCGCCGACGAGCGGCTCGCCGCCGAGCGCGCGCGCAGGCAGGCGCGAGAGCAGGAACAGCTCGCGGCGCTGCTCGGCTCGCCGAAGCCGCCGACGGCGCGCCAGCGGCGCACCGCCTCGATGACCTGGGACCGCCCGATCGATGGCGCCGAGCCCGACATCTTCGCCGAGGAGGACGAGGATGGGCTCTACGCCGTGCGCCAGCTCTTCGACATCGAGTCGGCCATCGCCATGCCGGCCGCGGCGCCGCTGACCCGCCGCTGGCAGCTCCGGACCAGCGCCAACGGCCCGCCGGTCGCCGACGTCATCCGCTGGCGCAACGACGCCGTGCTGGAGTCGGCGTACCTGCAGCGCGCCTTCGACAGCTTCGGCCGCAAGGGCGGGCCGATCTTCGTGCGCATGGGCATCGGGCGCGCGCGGGTGCGGATGGGGCCCAAGGCCAAGGGCTGGGTGAACCGCCACGGCACGCACCCCGACGCGCGCGAACCGCTGGAGCCGCTCAAGACGGTGGTGCTCGGGACGGGCGACCGCGCGCGGGTGGACGTGGGCGAGGACCGCTACGTGGTGCGGGTGCTCGCGTCCGAGCTGATGCCGCGGCCGCGGCGGCGCGCGCTGGCGCTGAAGGCGCTGGGCATCGCGGCGGGGCTCTCGCTGCTGATGCACCTGGTCGGCGGCCTGGGGGTGGCGGCGCTGGACCAGCTCGGCGTGCAGGTGAGCGTCGAGGCGCCGCCGGCGCCGGAGAAGTTCGCCGAGGTGCGGATGCAGAAGGTGCGCACCCTGCGCAAGATGCCCGAGCTCGAGCCCGAGCCGGTCAAGGAGGTGGCGCGGAAGCCGAAGCCGCCCAAGCCGCTGCGGGTCAGCAAGATCAAGCCACCGCCGCCGCCCGAGCCCGTGGCGCCGCCGCCCGCGCCCGAGTCGGTGCAGACGACCCCGCCGCGGCTCAGCGCGGCGGCGAGGCGGAAGGTGGAGCAGCAGCTCGGCGAGAAGACGGCGGGCAAGACGCGCTCGGAGCAGGTCAAGACCCTCTTCGACCGGCAGGTGCAGCCGGGCGCGGCCGCGAGCGTGGCCGAGGCGATGGCCAACGTGCAGGCCACCAAGGCGAAGGGCGCGACCGACGCGCTGCAGGTGGCGGCCGGCGTCGGCGGTGACACGGACAAGGTGCGCCTCGAGGTGGGCGGCGGCGAGGCGCCGGTGACCGTCAGCGGCTCGAGCGCGACCAAGGAGGCCGGGAAGCTGGAGCGGCGCGCCAAGCCAGCCGAGGTGCGCGGCACGGTCCAGGGCCTCCGCGCGCTGGCGAAGGTGAGCGGCGAGCTGTCGAAGAGCGAGGTGCTCAAGGTGATCGGAGCCCATGGCCGGGCCTTCAACCGCTGCTACGAGAAGGAGCTGATGACCTCGCCCGGGCTATCCGGGAAGATCACCTTCCAGTGGACCATCACCCCCGACGGCAAGGTCTCCGGCGCCTCCCAACAGACCAGCACCATGAGCAACACGGCGGTGGCCAACTGCGTGCTGGGCATCCTGCGCGGCCTGAAGTTCCCCAAGCCGACCGGCGGCAGCGTGCAGGTGGTCTATCCCTTCATCTTCCGGAGCTCGCAGTGAAGCATCTGGCGATCCCGGGCCTCCTGGCCGCGACGCTGCTCGCGGCGGGTGGCTGCGACGGCGGTGAGGGCGACTGCACCCGACCGACCCTGGTCCCCCAGGTCGAGCGCCTCAACCTGGGCGATCTCAGGGCGCGCGCGGCCGGCGAGCCCGCAGATCCCGCCAACGTCGAGGCCGTGCCCTTCGAGTGGGTGCTTCTGCTGCAGTCCAAGTGCACCGAGCCGGTCGTCATCTCCGAGGTGTGCGTGGTCGGCGACGCCCACAACGGGAAGGCCGGCGACCCTGCCTTCACCCTCGAGGGCCCCGTCCCCGCGACCGTGCCCTTCCGCAGCGAGGCGGCCCTGCGCGTCACCTACGACCACCCCGACCCCAACACCCTGGACGCCGACGAAGACGGCGAGCCCGACCCCGACTCCGTGGCCATCGTGATCCAATCCAACGCAGTCAACGCCCCCACCCTGGTCGTCCCCATCTGCGCCCGCATCATCGGGGAGGGAGAGCCGGCGGCGGTGCCTTGTGTCTCCCCGGTAACTGTCGGGAGTGGTATGCGGGTGGAGTCGTTGTGCCGATGAGACTGGCCGAGGCACCGCCTGAGGCGGCTGCGGACGCCGCTGAGAGCAGCGCTCCCTCGCGTCAGGCCTGCGACGGGCCTGGGGCCCGACTCGGCCTGCGCTCGGTCGCGCCACTCTCAGCGGCGCCCTCGCTCGCCTCATTCGGCGCCTCTCCATTCGGGCGCATATCGCCGCCCAGACATCGGGATTGGCCGAGGCACCGCCTGAGGCGGCTGCGGCCGCCGCTGACGACGTCGCTCCCTCGCGTCAGGCCTGCGACGGGCCTGGGGCCCGACTCGGCCTGCGCTCGGTCGCGCCGCCGTCAGCGACGGCCTCGCTCGCCTCATTCGGCGCCTCTACATCGGTGCGGTTGGCGGGTTGGGGCGGCGTTGGCGGGCTGGGGCTCTCGGTTCGGCGGGGGGCTCGGTCTCGGTGTCGGTCTCGGTCTCGGAGGCGGTCTCGGTCTCGGTGGCGGGGTCGGGCTCGGGCTCGGTTCTCGGTCTCGGTGCCGGCCTCGGTGCCGGCCTCGGTTCTCGGTCTCGGTCTGCCGGTGTCGGTGACGCACTCGGCCTCGGAGGCGGTCTCGGTCTCGGTCTCGGTCTCGGTCTCGGTCTCGGTCTCGGTCTCGGTCTCGGTCTCGGTCTCGGTGTCGGCCTCGGTCTCGGTCTCGGTGCCGGCCTCGGTGCCGGTCTCGGTCTCGGTCTCGGTCCCGGTCTCGGCCCCGGTCTCGGCGGCGGCCCCGGTCCCGGCGGGCCGCTGGGCTACTGCCAGAGCAGGTTGCGTTGGCCGCTCTGGGCGGTGAAGCGGGCGTAGGACTCCCACCAGGCGCTGGTGAGCTGGGCCAGGTCGGCGCGTTGTTGGTCCAGGTGGGCGCGCTGGCGGCGGGTCTCGGCCAGGGCGGCTTCGGTGGCGCGTTCGAGCGGCTCCAGCTCGTAGACCGCCAGGTCGTGGCGCACGGCGGTCTGGGCGTTGATCTGGGCGCGCCGCGCCTCGGCCATGGCCACCTCGGTCTCGGCCAGGCGCAGCTCGTCGCGGGCCAGGGCGACGCGGGCTTCGGCGACCTGGCGCAGGTGCTCGGCCGCGTCGCCGGCGCCCGCCTGGGCCAGCTCGTCCGCCTCCTCGCCCAGCTCATGGCTGCGCTCGATCGTGGCCTCGAGCCGCCCCGCGCTGCGGTCGCGCATCGCCCGAGCCACCAGCACCCCGTCCTCGGCGTCGGCCACCCAGCGGCGGGCCTCCACGGGCAGGCGCGGGTCGTCGGTGCGCAGCATCGTCACGCCCCCGCCGCAGCCCGCGAGCAGCGCCGCCCACAGCCCCAGCGCGGCCGCCAGCGCTGGGCCCACCGCGTGTCGTGTCCGGCCGGCCATCAGCTCCCCCCCGCGCCGGGGAGCAGGCGTCCGCCCGGCTTGCCGGCCGCGAAGCGCTCGAGCGCCTTCTGCGCGGCCTCGGCCAGCCCGGCCCCGCGCAGCGCCGCCGCCAGGTTCTGGCGCCCCGCCTCGAGCCCGGCGTCGGCGGCGTCGGCGAAGGCCTCCAGCGCGCCGGTCAGATCGCCGGCGTCCAGGCTGGCGATGCCCAGCAGGTTCTGAGCCTCGGGGCCGCCGCCCTGGGCGACCGCGCGCGCCAACGCCACCCGCGCCAGGTGCGGGTCTCCGGCGTCCAGCGCCAGCGAGGCCAGCGCCACCAGGGTCTCGGCGTCCTCGGGGTTCTTGGCCAGCCGGCCGCGCAGCTCCTCGGCGGCGGGCGGCAGCGTGACCGAGGCGCGGGGGCGCAGGCCCTCGGCGCGCACGGCGTCGGCGCTCACCGGACGCCCGGCCAGACAGGAGCGTACGGCCTCGTTGAACACCCGCCCCGTCCAGGCCTGCTCGGCACAGGCCTGGAGCGCGTCGCGCCCGGTCGCCCCCAGCGCGTCGACCCGCCGGGCCAGGCCCTGGCGAAAGGCCTCGGCGTCGGCGGCCGAGAGATCGCCCGGGGGCTGCAGCCGGCTCACCCGCGCCGCGGCCGTCCCGGCCATCGCGGCGAGGCGCCCCAGCGCCACCGGCGTCACCAGCGCGCTGCCCTGACGAGCCGCCTGAAGGTAGGCCTGCTCGGTCACGTCGATGAGGGTCACCAGCTCCTGGATGCCCTCGAGATCGCCGGCGACCTCGTAGCCCTCCAGCGCCCGGGCCAGGGTCTCCGCCGAGCCCAGGTGCGCCCGCGCCTTGGCCTCGGCGGTGGCGTCGGGCGCCGCCAGGGCGGCTCCCAGGTTGCGCTCGGCGTCGTCCACGCGCCCGATGCGCGCCTGGGCCAGGCCGAGCCGCGCCAGCACGTCGGCGCTCGCCCCGCCCGAAAGCGGCGCCAGGGTCGACACCAGCCGCCGATCGTCGCCCAGGATCTCCAGCGCGCGCGCCAGGCGCTCCAGCGGTTGCTGCCGCGCCGCGGTCTCGCCCGCCGCCGCCACCGCGCGTCCGTAGAGATCGAGCGCTCGCTGGGTCTGCCCGGTGGCCTCGAGCAGCTCGCCGGCGGCCACCAGAAGCCGCGGCCGCTGCTCCGTGGCCCCGGCGGCGGCCTTCTCGAAGAGCCCCACCGCCCGGTCCAGCTCGAAGGTCGCCACCGCCTGCTTGCCCAGGCTCCCCAGGATGCCGGGCACCTGCTCCGACTTCGGGTAGCTCCGCGCCAGCTCCTCGCCCAGCTCGTACAGGCGCTTGCGGTCGCCCACCGCCCGCGCCGCCACGAAGGCGTTGAGCAGCGCCCGTTCGCCCAGATCGGTGCCCTGATAGCGCTCGGCGAACTGCTCCAGGCTGTCCAGGTCGCCGCCCTCGGCGCCGGCCGCCGCCAGCGAGACCTCGTCCAGGCGCCGGTTCTCCGCCGCGGTGACGATGGGCAGGATCTCCCTTCGCAGCGCGTCGTCGGCGGGGCCCCCCGGCCCCATGAAGCGCCGGCCGGCGGCGATGAGCCCCTCGTAGTCGTTGAGCGTGTTGAAGGAGTCCAGCACGAGGTGCACCGCCGCGCGCCCCTCCTTGGTGCCCGGATACTCGTAGGCCAGCGCGGTGAGCTGGTCGATGGCCCGGTCGTAGTCGCCCGAGTCGTACCAGGTCTGGGCCATCCCCAGCTTGGTGACCCGCGCCTTGTCCGGCTCGAGCCCCATCGCCAGCAGCTGCTCTCCCGAGCGCCGCATCGCCGCACGCACCACCACCCGATCGGTGTGCGAGCGCCCGGCCAGCCCGCCCAGCGACGCCTGGAACTCGACCACCGCGTCGTAGAGCCGGTCCTTGCGGCTGGCGTCGTCCACGCTGACCTGGGCGGCCTCGGCGTAGCGCAGCCCGGCCTCCTCGTGGCGCCCCAGCTCGGCCAGCACGTCGGCGAGGTTCAGCAGGATGGCCACCCGCTCGCCCGCCTGCGGGAAGGCGTCCAGCCACACCGCGTAGGCCTTGGCCACCTGCGCACCCAGCGCCGTGTCCTGCGGCCGCCGCTGGAACGCTGCCTGGGCCCGCGTCGCCAGGTCGCGGGCATAGAGCTCCAGCTCCTTGCGGGTGAGCTGGCGCATCTCCTCGCTCCCCTCGACCCGCTGGAGCTGGCGCCGGAGCGCCGTCGTGATGAGACCCACGTCCTCGCCGACCCGGTCGTAGAGGCCGGCCTTGGTCACCGCGCCGTAGAGCTGGCGCGCGTCGTCGAGACGCTCGGGCGCCGTCGGGCCCAGCCGCAGCAGCTCCCGGGTGACCGCCGCCGAGCCCTTCGCCTCGTCCAGCACGCCGTAGCGCGAGGCCAGCCGCTCCAACGCCGCCACGTAGGCGGCGCGCGTGGCCGCACGCGACCTCAAGTACGGCAGGGCCTCGGCCACCGGCCGGTCGGTGGCGTAGCAGTAGACCAGATCCACCAGGGCCTCGCGCCGCACGTCGATGGCCTGCCCGGGGCGCTCGGCGGCCGCACCGCCCACCCCGACGCCGCCCTGGCCCGCTCGCTCGGTCCCGCTCGCCCCGCGGGCCGCCTGCCACGCCGCCGCCGCGTCGATGGCGCGCTCGAAGGCTCCCAGCGACTTCGCGCAGTCGGCGCGGTTCATCCACACCCAGCCGAGCTTGTAGTGAGCCAGGCCGGTCACCGCGGTCGGCGGCCCGCTGACGATGGCCTGGTAGCGGCGCTCGGCGGTCTCGAGCTCGCCCTTGTCGAAGGCGTGGTCGCCCAGGACCAGCAGCGCTTCGGCGCGCAGCGGGCTCTTGGGGAAGCGCGTGCTCAGCTCCTCCAGGGCCGCGACCATCTCGTCGTAGCGGCCCAGCTCGCGCAGCTCGTGGCCGATGTTGAACAGGATGCGGTCGGCCAGGGCCGCGTCGGGGTGCTCGGCGAGCACGCGCCGGTAGACCGAGATGGCCTGCTCCTTGAGGAAGCGCACCTGCGGGACGTGCAGGACGCGGCTCGAGCGCTGCTCGCGCTCGTAGGCCACCTCGAAGTGGTAGCGCGCCTCCTCGCTGAGCAGCTCGGCGAGCCGCACGTAGAGCTCGGGCAGCCAGGCCGCGCCGCGCGAGCGGGCGATGGCCTCGCGGGTCTCCTGGATGGCACCCCGCACCTTGGTGATGCGCAGCCGGAGCTGCTCGACGTAGGGCGGGTCGCTGACCTGCTGGCGCGGCGCGGCGCAGGCCCCGAGCAGCGTGGCGGCGACGAGCAGGGCGCCGATGCGGCGTGCGCTGCTCATTCGACGCACCGATCCTCGAGGGTGACGACCAGATCGTCGAGCTCGTCGGTCCAGAACTCGCCCGAGAAGCGGAAGAGCACCCGCCGGTCCGAGGCGCTCACCGCCACCGGCGGCGCCTCGGGCGGGCCGTCGGGACGGCGCCGTCCGCGAAGCAGCGCCACGGCCAGCTCGTGCTGGATGAGCTGGACCCCTTCGGCGGCGCGGAGCAGCTCCTCGGCGACCTCCTCGACCTCGGCGGCGAGGGCGCGCTCCTCGGCCTGCACGGCGGCCTCGAGGCCCAGGCGCAGGATGCGCTCCAGCTCGCCCGAGAGGGCCTGGCCCAGGCCGCGCCGGTGGTCGCTCACCCAGGCCAGCTCCTGCTCCAGGCTGCGCCGGAAGGCGCTGCGCGTGCGGCTCTCCCCACGGCGACGCGCCGCCTTGCGCAGGGGCTCCGAGGCCAGCGGACGCACCCCGGCCTCCAGGTCCGCCAGCGCGTCACCGTAGCGCGACCTCAGCCGCACGGCGGCGACGCGGGCCGCGTCGAACTGGCAGAGCCGGCGCAGGCTCAGCGCCTCCAGCAGGTAGCGCTCGGGAGCGATGAGGTCGGCGTAGACGGGCGCGTCCAGCGCCATCAGCAGGCCCAGGGCGCGGCGGCTGTCGCCGCGGCGGAACTGGGTCCAGGCCATCTCGAGCAGCAGAGCCGGGTCGTCGGGCGCCTTGTCGCGGATGGACTCGTAGCGCGCCAGGGCGTCGTCGTAGCGGCCGGCCTCGAAGGCCAGGCGGGCCAGGCTGCGGCGGGCGTCGGTGGCGACGTCGTCGGGCAGCACCTCGCGCTCGAGGATCGCCTGGAAGGCTGCCGTCGCCTCCTCGAGCTTGCGGTCGGCCACGAGCTGGACGGCGGCGACGTAGGCGGCGCGCGCGGCGTAGGGGCTGTCCTGCGGCAGCCGCTCGAAGCGGGAGGCGGCCCAGGCGTCCAGGCCGTGGCGCGCGTTGTCGAGGCCCTGGAGGTAATCGATGAAGGGCTGGATGTCCGGCGGGAGGTCGGGCTGCTCGGCCGAGGCGAGGAAGCCGGCGACCAGGGTGTCCGCGTCGTGGGGGCCGCCCATGACGATGCGTTCGAGGCCCCGCAGACCGTCGACGGCGACCGCCGGGTCGCGTCTGGCCGAGGCGATGTCCAGGTACCAGAGCGAGGCGGGGTAGCGCAGGCCCAGGCGCTCGGCGTTGCGGGCGAGCAGGCGCAGGGCGCGGTCGTAGCGGCGGTCGTCCACGCTGGCGCCCTCGAGCGCCTTCCAGGCGAAGCGGGCGGCCTCCATCGCGTCGCCGCGGGCCGACGCCTCGACCGCCGCGTTCCACGCCGCGTCGCGCGACTCGCCCACCCCCTCCGCCGCGGCCACGGGGGCGCGCGCGACCAGGAACAGGGCCGCCAGCGCGTAGAGCCCCGCCGCCGGGAGCCTACAGCGAGATGGACGTGCCGAGGCCAATCCAAAGCTCGTGGTGCACGTCGACGCCCGAGCCGGCGCCGTCGGTGAAGAACATCATGTGCCGCGCATCGAGGCGCATGGAGAAGAGCCGCGAGGCGAAGACGCGAAAGCCTATCCCGTAGTCGAGGCCCGGTCGCTTGGAGCGCGTGAACCACGCGTAGGCGCCGCCCAGCACTACCATGAACTCGCCGGAGATGACCGCGCGGTTGAGGGCCGACCCCTTGAAGTAGACCGGCTTGAACACGAGGTTGGTCGAGAGCAGGTTCTCGACGGTCTCGAAGGGAGTCGGGCGCAGGTCGAAGGACGCCAGGTCGTCCTTGAGCGCGGCGTCGAAGGGGAAGGAGTGCATGAACTGCACCAGCTCCCAGGCGAGGATCTGGCTGAAGTGGAGGGTGTAGCTGCCGCCCACGGTCACGCCCTTGGTGAAGGCGTCCATGGGCAGGACGCCGACCTGCACGCCGAGCTCGTGCCGCATGACGTAGGCGCGGTTCTGGACCACCTGGCTCTGGTAGTCCGGCGCGTCCGGTCGCGCGTGCGCGGCGGGCGCCGTCACGGCGAGGAGCGTGGTCAGGAGGGCGGGCGCCATCAGGCGGAGCGAGCAGGGCAAGGGCCTGTCCTTCGGGCCGGAGGGGACGGCGGCGGCGAACGCTCGCCGCATTATGGCCGATCGGGGCGCGGGCTGCACCCCGGGGGCGGCGGGGGCGTCGACCCGCATCACCCGCTCTTCAGGCGAGCGGCCTCACGGCGCATGAACTCCTCGACCAGCTCGGGAGTGGCGCCGCGATAGGGGATGGGCAGCGGTACGACCTCGACCGGGCCCTCCACCGGTTGGAAGTCGTCCCAGCCATAGAGGTCGATGACGCCCTTCCAGTGGCCGATGCAGCGGTCGTTCCAGAAGCAGCGCGCGCACTCGTCCCGCTTGGCGTGGTCGTCGGTCACCACGCCGGTGCCGGCGAAGGGGCCGGGCTGCACCGCCTCGTGGTGGCGCTCGTAGCCGGACACCGTGCAGAGGGGGATGCCGCAGCGCTCGGGCACGTTGGCGTGGATGCCGGCCGCCGACAGGACGTCCAGGGCCTCGAAGAGGTGGGGCTGCACGTCGCGCACGCGAGGGATGGTCTGCTCGCTGACGACACAGAAGCCGGTCGGCGCGATGTAGGACAGCGAGATGGCGGTGATGTCGGGGAAGTGCTCGACGATGTAGCGGGCGTGGTCGCCCAGGGCCGCGTAGTTCACGGTGTTGATGACCGTGTTGAGCTCGACCTCGACGCCGCGGTCCAGCAGGTTGCGGATCCCCTTGACCGTGAGCGCCCAGGTGCCCGGCGAGGCGGTGATGCGGTCGGAGATGTCGGCGTTCGGGGCGTGGAAGCTCATGAAGGCGCCGGTGAGGCCGGCCTCGACGATGCGGTCGGCGAACTCGGGGTAGCTGACCATCAGCCCGTTGGTCTGGATGACGATGCGCGGGATGCCCAGCTCCTTCGCGTACCGGACGTAGCGCAGGATGTGCGGGTTGATCGTCGGCTCGCCACCGGAGAACGACAGGTAGAGGCAGTGCCGGTTCTCCTCGAGGTAGCGGTACACCCGCTCGGGCGACTCGTAGAGGTTCTCGGCGCGCGAGTCGGTGTTGCAGAAGAAGCAGTGCTGGTTGCAGGCCACCTGCAGCCGCACGATCGCCTCGACCGGGGCGTCGTCGGGCACCCCGGCCGGCGCGCGGCGGGGCTCGGCCACCGGCGGGGCGTCCCGGAAGCGATCGGCGGCCTTGGAGCGGCGCTGGCCGTAGCCGCGCGGATCCGGGCGCTTCACGCGGCCGCCGGGGGGCAGGAGAGCGCCGCCGAAAGCCGGGGGCGCTGAGGGGACACGGCGAGGGCTGACCGCCGGAGCTTGTTGGGACATCCCGTCATGCCGCGACTCTACCCGCGGCGCCGTCCGACCTCAATCCGCGGGGTCGGCCGGGGGATCATCTCGCGAGCCGGCCCTTCACTTGCACTTGCGCGAGGGCAGCTTCTTCACCTCGGCGATCTTGGTCGCCAGCGCGCCGTCGCGCGGGTCGAGCTGTCGCGCCTCCTCGTAGATCGCCAGCGCCTCCTCGCAGTTCCGCGACTTCACCAGCGCGTCGGCCTCCATCACCAGGATGGGCTTCATCTCGAGCAGCCGCTTGAGCTCCTCCTTGGCCTCGACGTAGTAGACGCTGGCCTCCTCGATGTCGCGCAGGCCGCGGGCCGCCTCGGCGCGCTTCTTCTGCTTGATGAGCTCGCGGGCCGCGTCCAGCGTCGCCTGGTCCTTCTGCCAGAGCTCGACGTTGTTCTTGCCCTGCCTCGCCTCGGCGTTGAACGTGTCCCGCTCCAGCACCTTCTGGTAGGTGTCCAGCGCCCGCTCCCACTGGCGCTTCTCGACCTGCACCCGGCCCTCGCCGAGCAGCATGGTCACCTCCTCGGCCTTGGTGGCCGCCAGCTCGGCCGCGGTCGGCCCCGCGTCGGCCTTGGCCGCCGCGTCGCTCGCCTGACCGTCGCCGCCGTCCGCCGCCTCGACCTCCTCGGTGGCGTTGGTCTCCGGCGGCGTGCCGCCGAACCAGCGGTCCCCGAACACGAAGATCGCCACGATCCCCGCGATGAGCAGCGGCGCGCCCACGGCCAGCGCCACCCACAGCCCGCGCCGCGACGGCGCCGCGCCTCCCGGGCGCCACGGCTCGTCGATCTCGTCGGTGCCTGCGGACATCGCCGCGGCCACCGGGCCGGCGCCCGGCGCCACGTCCACCATCTCGACCCGGAACTCGACGTTGCCGAATCGCAGCAGGTCCTTGTGGTTCAGCGTCGCCAGCTCCACCCGCTCGCCGTTGACGAAGGTCCCGTTCGAGCTCTTGAGGTCCTCCACGGTGATGGCGCCGCTGCGCTCGACGGTCAGCTTGCCGTGGATGCGGCTGACGCTGGCGTCGATGACCGTGATGGTGCAGTCCTTGCCGCGTCCGACCAGGTTCACCGAGCGCGTGATCCGGAACACCTGGTCGGTGACCGACAGGTTCTGTCCGTGCAGCCGGCAGTGGACCTTGTCCTCGTGCTCGGCCATCTTGTCGCTCTTCACGTGCAGGTAGTAGTCGCCCACCTTCACCTGCGCGGAGCCCTCGATCTCGCACACCTCGTGGATGCGTCGGCCGTTGACGAACACGCCGTTGGCCGAGCCCAGGTCCTCGACGTAGCAACGCCCGTCGACCGTGTAGAGGCGTGCGTGGCGGCGCGACACGTTGTCCGACGGCAGGATGATGTCGGCGCTGTGGCTGCGCCCGACGAGGAACTCGCCCTCGGCGAACTCGTACTCGTCGGCGATGCCGCCGTGCTTGTCCTCGATCGTCAGGGTGAACATGGGTCGCCCATCACCCCCGTCCGAGGATCTCCAGGATATGGAGCTCCTCCGGGCCGGAGCCCTCCACCGAGACGATCTCGGCGACCTGGACGGCGCCGCCGTGTCGCTCCACGAGCACGGCCACGTCGACCAGCTCGGCCACCATCGCGCGCGAGCGCTCGGCGGTCAGCGAGCTGGCGTAGAGCCCGAGCTGGAGCGCCGCTCGCCGCAGGAACCCGTGGCAGTCCGACCCGGTCGCCGTCAGGAGCATCCCGTCGTGGCCGCCCAGCGCCAGCGACGCCGCCGAGACCAGGTCGTCGGGCGCCACCGGGTCGATGACGACCCGCTGGGCCAGCAGCTCCGAGACCACGGAGGTCCAGACCTGGCCCGTGTCGTGGAGCGCGCCCTTGTCGAGGTGCATGACGTTGCGGTGGGGCAGCGACAGCTCCTGCGCGTCGGCCAGCACCAGGATGCGCTCGTCGGGGGCGAAGGTCGCCGCCAGGGCGTTGACCACCGTGGTGCGACCGCTGGCCGCCGCGCCCAGCACGACGATGTTCTTGCGGGAGGCCACCGCCTCGGCGAGGTAGTCGGCCACGCCCTGCGTCATCGCGTCCTGCTGCACCAGATCGGCCAGGCTCAGTGCGCGCGTGCGGCGCCGCCGGATGGTCACGATGGGGCCCGAGGGCGCCAGCGCGCGCGGCACCACGTGCAGGGACTCGCCCTGGGGCAGCGTGCCGCGCAGCACGCCGTCGCGCTCGACGAGGCCGCTCTCGGTGGACTCGAGCAGCGCCTGCACCGCCCGCTCCAGGGCGGCCGGGGACTCGAAGCCCGTCGCCAGCACGCGGCTCGGGCCGCCCTGCGAGACGACGACGCTGTCGTGGCTGTTGACCAGGATGTGCTCCACCGACGCGTCGGCGAGCAGGGTGCTGAAGCCGTCGTTGCCGAGCCCGCCGCTGGGCAGCGGTGCCGCCTGGACCTGTGCGACCGGCTCGGGGGCGCGCTGCTGTGCGACCGGCTCGGGGGCGCGCCGCTGGGCGACCGGCTCGGCCGGCTCGGCCGGCCTGGCCTGGGCGACGGACTGGGCTGCTGGCTCGGCCGGCCTCGGCTGGGGCGCCGGCTCCGGGGCGGCCTCGGCCGCGTAGCCGAAGTCCATGTCGGCGCGGCCCGCCGGCGAGTCGATGGTGGGCCCGCGGGCGTCGATGGCCTCGACCGCCGACAGGTCCAGCGCCTGGGTGGACTCGAGCACGTCGTCCCAGGCCTCCGGCTCGGCTGCCGCACGCTGCTGCTGCTGCTCGGCAGCCCGCGTCTTGGCCTCCAGGGCCTGCGCCTCGGCCCGCGCCTCGCGCTCGGCCTCCTCGATGGCCTGCTGCATCGCCGCTTCGGCGCCCACGGCCTCCGTGGCCCCGCCCGAGGCCGCCGCCCCGAGCATCGCGATGTCCAGCGCCTGGGTGGACTCCATCTCGCCCAGCGCCGGGGCCGCCGCGGCGGCCGCCTCCACCCGGATGATGAAGTCGCCGATGTAGATCTTGTCCGCCGGCGTGATGATCTCGGGGGCGGTGATCCGCCGCCCGTTCACGTAGGTCCCGTTGGTCGAGCGCAGGTCCACCAGGACCACCTTCTCGTCCTTGTCGACCAGCCGCGCGTGGCGCTTCGAGATGTTGTTCCTGGGCAGCATGATGTCGCTGCCCTTCGCCCGACCGATCGTGACCTCTTCTTCCTGGAACATGAGCCGGCGCTCGTCGCCGTCCTTCTCGCGAATGGTCACAGTGAGCATGGGGCGGGCGCTCCTTGGTGACTGCGCGGCCCTGACGTCGCTCGGTGGCGGCGCCGACAGCGAAGTTCACAGGTCGCCTGTCGAGGCGGGATCATCCCCGTCAGGCCACGATTACGCGTGGTTTTGTCCGACGTTTTCGCCAAGCTGTCAACCGAACTGGCCACAGCCTTGAACCCGCGGCGAACCCGCGGCGAACCCGCGCCGAACCCACGGTTGCCCCTCCCGAGGCCCGCGCGTCGGGCCCGTCGACGTGGGGCGAGCCCACCTGGGGGCCGGGCGGCGACGGGCGCTGCGCGTGGGGTTCAGGGGGCGGGTCCGGCTCCGCGCCAGGCGTCGATCATGGCCCTGGCGGCGGCAGCGGGGCTCGGGGCGTCGAACACGCCACCGACGCTGGCCACCGCGCCGGCCCCGGCCCGCCGCAGCGCCGCGCAGCGCTCGGCCCTCACACCGCCCAGGGCCACCACCGGCAGGGCGGCGCCTCGGGCCAGGGCCTCGAAGCCGGCGAGCTCCAGGGGCGGCGCCTCGCCCGTCTTGGAGAGCGGCGCCCACACCGGCGCCAGGGTCGCCCAGTCCGCCCCCGCGAGGGCAGCCCGAGTCAGGCCGCCCGCGTCGTGGCAGGAGCGGCCGACCCGCAGCCCCGGGAAGTGGCGGCGCACGGTGGCCGCGTCGAGCCCGCCCTCGGGGAGCTGCACCCCATCGGCGCCGGCGCCCAGGGCCAGGTCGACCCGGGCGGAGACCACCAGCGCGGCTCCGCAGGCGGCGGTGAGCTCCCGCAGCGCCCGCAGGCGAGCGAAGCGCTCGGCGTCGTCGCTGGCCGGCGCGGAAGCCGGGCCGTCCCGCTCGATGACCAGGACCGAGCCCGGCGGCACCGCCTCGAGGATGGCCGCCACCTGGGCGACGAGGCGCGCCGTGCCCACGGTCGGAGCGTCCGCCACCAGCACCAGCGCGACCTCGCCGGGCAGGCCCCGGCTCACGGGCTCACCTCGCCACGCGTTCAGAGGGTGTTCCCATATCCGGACCGAGCGCAGCGCCAGCGACGTCCTTCCAGGGGCGCGAGCGCGGAGGGCGCTTGCCGCGCAAGAAACCGAAGCGCTCGAGTTGCTGGGAAGCCATGAGCCAGCCGCGCGACGGGAGAATATGGGACACCCTCTCAGACCAGCAGGCCATCGGTGGGGCTGGAGGCGGTCGCGTAGCGCCGCTTCGGGATGCGGCCGGCGAGGAAGGCCTCGCGTCCGGCCTCGATGGCCAGGCGCATCGCGCGCGCCATGCGGACGGGCTCTCGCGCCTGGGCGATGGCGGTGTTCATCAGCACGGCGTCGCAGCCGAGCTCCATCGCCAGGGCCGCGTCCGAGGGGACGCCCACGCCGGCGTCGACGATGACCGGGATCGAGACGGCCTCGGTGATGAGCTGGATCTGCAGCGGGTTCTGCAGGCCCAGGCCGGATCCGATGGGCGCGCCCAGCGGCATCACGGCGGCGCAGCCCAGCTGCTCGAGCCGCTGGCACAGCACCAGGTCGTCGGAGACGTAGGGCAGCACGGTGAAGCCCTCGGCGATGAGCACCTTGGCCGCCTCGAAGGTGGCCTGGTTGTCCGGGTACAGCGTGCGGTCCGGGTCGCCGATGACCTCGAGCTTCACCAGATCGCCCATGCCCACCTCGCGGCCCAGCATCGCCGTGCGCACCGCCTGCTGCGCGTCGCTGCAGCCGGCGGTATTGGGGAGCAGGGTGTAGCGCTCGAGGGAGAGGGTGTTCCAGAAGGAGTCGGGCGCGTCCCGGTCCAGGTTCACCCGCCGCACGGCGACGGTGACGATCTCGGCGCCGCTCTGCTCGAGCGCGGCGGCCGCGGTGTCCTGGTCCGGGTACTTGCCGGTGCCGACGAGCAGGCGCGAGCGGAACTCGCGGCCGCCGATACTGAGCGGACGGTCGACCATCTCAGGCCCCCCCACCGACGAAGTGGACGATCTCGACCCGGTCGCCGCCGCACACCATGCGCTCGCCGTACTCGGCGCGGCGCACGATGGCCTCGTTGACCTCGACCGCCACCCGCCTTCCGCCCAGACCGAGGCGCTCGATCAGGCCTGCCACGCTCAGGGCGTCCTCGTCGAAGCGGCGCGACTCGCCGTTGACCGTCAATTCCATGGCCGCGGCCAATAGCACCTCCGCCGCGCCCTGTCACCGGCCGGGCGAGCCCGGCGGCCGCGCGTGCCGTCGCCGCCCCGCTCCCGCCGAGGCAGGAGCCGATTGCACCCGCCGGCGCGTAAGGCTAGGGTCGCCGCTCCCGCGCCAGGCTGGCGGGCGGGAGGGGGCGCCGTCGACGCGAGGTCCGCGCGAGTGAAGTGGCTCGAGAGCGTCGGAAACTACACCCTGGGCTCGATCGAGGCCGTGGGCCACACGGTCATGATGGCCTGGGAGTCGGTGCAGTGGCTGTTCCGGCCGCCGTACCGCTGGCGCGTGTTCCTGCAGGCGCTCGAGTTCGTCGGGGTCGGCAGCTTCTTCATCGTCGTGCTCACCGGCGCCTTCACCGGCATGGTCATGGCGGTCCAGACCATGTACGCGTTCAAGCTCTTCAACGCCGAGTCGTTGGTCGGGACCACGGTGGCGCTGGCGCTGTCCCGCGAGCTTGCGCCCGTGCTCACGGGGCTGATGGTGACCGGCCGCGTCGGCTCGGCCATCGCCACCGAGATCGGGACGATGAACGTCACCGAGCAGATCGACGCCCTGCGCACCATGGCCGTCAACCCGGTGCAGTACCTGGTCACGCCTCGGGTGGCGGCCGCGGTCCTGATGATGCCGCTGCTCTGCATGCTCTGCACCGTCGTCGGCATCGGCGGCGCCTGGCTGGTCGCAGTGCGTGGCCTGGGCCTCGACGAGGGTGTGTTCTTCGACCGCATCGTCAACGTGGTGCTGCCCTGGGACGTGTGGTCCGGCATCATCAAGGCGGCCGTGTTCGGGTTCGCCATCGCCGTGGTCTCCTGCTACAAGGGCTTCCACGCAGAAGGTGGGGCACGAGGGGTGGGGGTCGCCACGACCCAGGCCGTCGTCGTCTCGTCCGTGTCGATCCTGGTGCTCGACTACTTCCTCACCGTCATCATGTTCTGACCGGCCCGGTTTCGCCCCCATGCTGAAGAAGCGTACGCCACTCCTGGTCGGGCTCCTCGTGGTCGTGGGGGCCTTCGCCTTCATCCTGACCTTCGGGTCGCTGGACAAGGGCGTGGACACCGATGACGCGTACGAGGTCAACACGCTCTTCTCCGACGCGACCGGCCTCGTCGAGAACTCGCGCGTCATGCTCTCGGGCATCCCGGTGGGCGCCATCAAGTCGATCCGGCTCGACACCGAGGACCCCACCAAGGCGCGCGTCGTCCTGGTCATCGAGAAGCGCATCACGCTCTACGAGGGCGTGCTCGACGCGGCGACCGGGCGCTGGGTGAACGGCGCCACGGCCAAGCGCCTGCAGGCGAGCCTCCTCGGCGACTACTACATCTCCATCACGCCGGGCATCGCCGGGCCGAAGATCCCGCCGGGCGGCGAGATCCACAACATCGACTCCGAGTCGGGCCTGAGCGCCGTGCTCAACCAGCTCGAGGAGTCCACGGCGGTCATCTTCCCCAAGCTCGAGAAGATCTCCGACGACATCGCCGCGATCACCGGCAGCGTGCGCAAGAACTTCGCCGACGAGGAGGGCACCGCGGCGCTCCAGGAGATCCGCGACAACATCCGCGAGACCACGGTGCAGGTCGCCGGCCTCTCGAAGGAGATCCGCGGCTTCGTGGACCAGGCGATCGTCTCCCACACCCAGGACGTGAAGAACATCATCGAGAACGTCGAGGCGACGACCCGCGACCTGCGCAGCATCGCCGCGCGGGCCGACGCCCGGCTGGACCACATCCTGGTCAACGTCGACGAGATCACCGGCGACCTGCGTGGCTTCGTCGGGCGCAACCTGACCGAGGGCGCGGTCAGCCAGGAGGGGACGGTCGCCCACGCGCTGGCCAAGATCGACAAGAGCGCGGTGGCCCTCGAGGGCACGATGGAGAGCGCCCGCACCATCGCCGAGCGCATCGAGGCGGGGCAGGGCACGGTCGGGCGGCTGCTGACCGACGAGAAGCTCATCGACGACGTGGAGGACGTCGTCAGCGACGTGAAGGGCATCACCGGGCCCATCGGGCGGCTCCAGGTGAAGGTGGAGTTCCGCTCCGAGTACAACATCGGCCAGGCCTCGCTGAAGAGCTACGTGAGCCTGTCGCTCTACCCGAAGCCGGACAAGTTCTACTTCATCCAGCTGGTCAGCGATCCCGCCGGCCTCACCGAGACCAAGCAGCGCGTGACGACGACGAACGACCCCTCGCTGCCGCCGGTGCTGGTCGAGGAGATCGTCTCGACCTCGAACAAGCTGAAGTTCACGGCGCAGTTCGGAAAGCGCTGGCATTTCCTCACGTTCCGCTACGGCATCATGGAGTCGACCGGCGGCCTCGGCATCGACCTGGACCTGCTGGGCGACCGCCTGCGGATGCGCACGGACGTGTTCGATTTCGGACGCGACGACTGGCCCCGACTGCGCATGCTGGCGGCCTGGGAGTTCGCCAAGCACTTCTACGTGGCGGCTGGTATCGACAACGTCCTCAACGGCGCGCGCCGCGACTACTTCGTGGGCCTCGGCATGGGCTTCACGGACGAAGACTTGAAGTCGATCCTCCCCTTCGTGCCCACTTCCGGGTTGTAGGTGAGACCGTGCGGATGGGTGTGCGGGATCCGGCCACCCGCCGGCGCACGGCGGGGCGGAGTGTAGAGGCGATGGACGGTGGGCTCCGGTGGCGGTGGGGGGCGTGAGGCGCAGGCTCGTCGTAACCAGCGCGTGGGCCTGGACCGTGTGCCTGCTCTCGTGCGCGGCGAGCTGCGGCGAAGGCGGCGGCGCGGACGCGGGCGACACCGACACGGCCGAGGTCGCAGTCGACGTGGCCGACGCGGACGCGGCAACGCCCGACGGTGACGCCAGCGAGCCGGACGCGGAGCTGCCGGACGCGGCCGACGCCGACGCCGACGCGGCGCCCGACGAGCTGCCGATGGCCGACGCCGACGCCGACGCCGACGCCGAGACGGACACCGAGGTCGACGCCGGGCCACCGCCGTGCCTGAGCGACGACGACTGCGCCGGCGGGCCCTGCTCGGTGGGGAGCTGCGACCTCACCGACGGTCTCTGCACGGTCGTGGCGTTGCCCGACGGGTCCGCCTGCGACGACCACAACGCCTGCAGCCTCGACGACGCCTGCCAGGCCGGCGTCTGCACCGGCACCCAGGGGGCCGTCTGCGACGACGGCAACCCTTGCACCGACGACGTCTGTGCGCCCGACAAGGGGTGCGTGTTCAAGAACAACTTCGCCCTCTGCGAGGACGGCGACCCCTGCACGGCGCCCGACAGCTGCGTCGCGGGCGTCTGTCAGCCGGGCGAGGCGGCCTGCAGCGACGGCAACCCGTGCACCGTCGACGCCTGCGACCCCGTCAGCGGCGCCTGCTCGCACATGGCGACGGACTCCGTGCCGTGCAGCGACGGCAGCGAGTGCACCTTCGGCGACCACTGCGAGGTCGGCGTCTGCATCCCCGGCACCCTCGACGGCTGCAACGACGGCAACCAGTGCACCGACGACCTCTGCGTCGACGGCACCACCTGCACGCACGCGCCCGCGAGCGGCACGCCCTGCGGCGATGGAGAGCCCTGCACCGGCCCCGACGCCTGCGAGGACGGCGAGTGCGTGGCCGGCCCGCCCATCGACTGCGACGACGGCAACGACTGCACCGACGAGTTCTGCGACGCATCGATCGGCTGCGTGGTCACGCCCTCGGCCCCGAAGCCCTGCGAGGATCAGAACCTCTGCACCACGAAGGGCATGTGCGATGGCGGCGGTGGCTGCACGCCCACCGCGTTCCTCGACTGCGACGACGGCAAGCTCTGCACGGTCGACACCTGCAAGCCCGACTCGGGCTGCGACCACAACCCCATCGGCGGGCCCTGCGACGACGGGGACGCCTGCACCTCGGGGGACCTGTGCCTGCAGGAGGTCTGCGTCGGAGACCCGGTCGACTGCGACGACGGCAACGCCTGCACCCAGGACAGCTGCGACCCGACGCTGGGCTGCCAGTCCTTCGACATCTCCCCCAGCTGCGACGACGGAAACCCCTGCACCGACGACGGCTGCGACTCGGGGCTCGGCTGCGTGAACACGCCGAACGACGCGCCCTGCCCCTTCCAGGCGGACCCCTGCGTGACGGGCGCCGTCTGCTCCGCGGGCGCCTGCCAGCCGGTGCCGCTGGACTGCGACGACGGCGACCCCTGCACCCTGGACGTGTGCGACCCGGAGGAGCTGTGCGTGCATCAGCGCTTCGTGGGCCCATGCGACGACGGCGACGCCTGCACCGAGGGCGAGGTCTGCGACGCGGGCGGCGAGTGCGGCGGGGGCGCCCCGGTGGACCTCGACGACGGCGTCGCCTGCACCGTGGACAGCTGCGACCCTCTGACCGGCGTCGAGCACATCGAGGACTACACCGCCTGCCCTCTGGGCTCGGCCTGCTTCGCCGACACCGACTGCACCGTCGTCCCGCCCCAGCTCATCATCAGCCGGCTCTCCCTGCGCCCCGACCCCGCCCCCCCGGGCGCCGGCCAGGGCACCTGGCTGGCCATCACCAACATCGGCGTCGCCGCGGTGGACCTGCGCGCCTTCCGCCTGGACAGCGCCGTGTCCTCGCTGGCCAGCATCTTCCCGCTCAGCGGCGAGCCCGGCGACCCGGTGCCCATCCGACCCGGCGAGACCCTCGCGGGCATCAAGACCCCACCCGAAGGGCAGCCCGTGCCGCCCGGCTTCGCCTTCACCTTCGGCCTGGCCACCGACGCCTTCGCCTTCGGCAAGTTCGGCGACCAGGCCACCATCCTGACCCCCACGCTGAAGGTCCACGACTTCCTCTCCTTCCAGACCTTCTCGGACGGCCCGACGATCATCTTCGGCGCCATGCCCTTGGTCGACGGCACGGTGGCCCACCTGGACGCGTCCCGGCTGGCGACGGCCCAGCTCACGACGGCCAACGACGACGTCGACGACTGGTGCCTGGCCCGCGAGGGAGCGCCCTCGGCGCCCGATGCGCCCCAGACCGACTGCACCCTGGTGCTGCTCAGCGAGGTGGCCCTCGGCGGCGAGGCCGGCCAGCGTTGGATCGAGCTCTACGCCCCTCCGGGAGGCAACCTGAGCGGGCTGGTGGTGCGCGTCTTCGACGCCGGCGGGGTCGCCCTGGCCTCCTTCCCCCTGGCCCCCTCGCGCGCGCCCCACGGCGAGCGCTTCCTCATCAGCGACGCCGAGGGCGACTCGGTCCTGCCCCAGGTCACCGACGGCGCCGTCCAGCTCTTCCGGGGCGCCATCCTGCTGGACGCCTACGGCTTCGGCACCCTCACGACCTCCACCGACGCTGCCGCCGGCTTCCCGCTCTTCGAGGGCACGCCCGGGCCCTCCCAGGCTGGCGGCGCGGTGGCCGTGCGGGCCCCCGAGTACGAGGACACCCAGGACAACGCCGCCGACTGGACCAGCGACCCCGAGGGCTCACCGGGTCAGCCCAACGCCGACCCCGCGCCCTGAGCGGTGGACCACCGCGCTCGAGGCGCCGCGAACACGCCGCTGGCGCCCCGCCCGGCCTCAGGATGGGGACGCCGCCTCAGCTCTTCGACGAGAACCCGTCTCCGCGGTCCTTGAAGAGCACGTTGAAGGTGGTCAGCGAGCCGTAGCAGCGGCTGATGTACTGCTGGAACTCGACCTTCTCGGCGTCGCTCAGGCCGTCGTGCCCGTTGATCTTCGCCTCGAGCACGCGCAGGCGGTCGCGCACCATCACGATCTTGTGGAAGAAGGCCTCCACCGGCACCTCGGTGGCGCGATGCTCCGGGTTGGCCGGCTGCAGCGTGACCGTGCCGCCCCGCCAGCGGTCTCCGAGCGGCACGTCCTCGATGCCGATGAAGTTCTCGATGACCTCGATGAGGGTGTCGCGCAAGCGATCGGGATCCATGCTGTCGTCTCCGTCGAGGAAGCTCTGTATGGCCTGGGGCGGGATCGCGGTGGCGCGCACCACGTCGACGGTGTGGGCCTCGTCGCCGTCGCGTCGCCGCACGACGCCGGCGCGGGGCATCACCCGGCGCGCGCGATCGCCGCGGAGGCGGTCCTGCGAGCTGCTCCCGTGCGCCCGGCCGGGCGTTGCCACCAGCAGCGTCGCCCGCGTCGATCGGGTGAGATCGTCGAAGCCGGGCAGCGGCTTGTACTCCGGGCAGGCGAAGTCCTGCGCCGCGCGCGACCCGGGCCGCGGGTGCAGCTTGCAGTGCCCGTGGAAGTCGGGCTCCTCACCGAAATCGGTCATGAAGAAGATGCAGGCGCTGCACCGACCGAGTTTCCGCCATCCCGGGTTGGGGCTCTCCGACGCGTCGCTCATGGCCTGGAAGCTACGACGCGCCTCGCCTTCCGGCAAGCCCAGGCCAAGCGTCCGCGAGGCCGAGCTTGCGTGTTGACGAGGGGGGATCGGCGTGCCACATAGTCGCGCCATGAGCGCCCGACGCAGCAAGATGCAGCTCGTCCGCAACATCGGGATCATGGCCCACATCGATGCGGGCAAGACCACGGTGTCTGAGCGGCTGCTCTACGTCACCGGAAAGTCCTACAAGATGGGCGAGGTGCACGAGGGCGAGGCCGCCATGGACTTCATGGTCCAGGAGCGGGAGCGCGGCATCACGATCACCAGCGCGGTGACCACCTTCGAGTGGGCCGGCCACGAGCTGCACCTGATCGACACGCCCGGCCACGTGGACTTCACCATCGAGGTGCATCGGTCGCTGCGCGTGCTCGACGGCGCGGTGGCGGTGTTCGACGCGGTCGCCGGCGTGGAGCCGCAGACCGAGACGGTGTGGCATCAGGCGGACCGCTACCACGTGCCGCGCCTGGGCTTCGTCAACAAGATGGACCGCATCGGCGCCGACTTCGACCGCTGCCTCCGCATGATGGAGCAGCGCTTCGGCGAGCACTGCGCGCCGGCCCAGCTCCCCATCGGCAGCGAGTCGGACTTCCGCGGCGTGGTGGACCTGATCCGGCGCAAGGCGCTGCTGTGGCCCGACGCCGACGACCCGCGCAACATCGTGGAGGCGGAGGTCCCCGCCGACATGGTGGACGCCGTCGAGATCGCCCGCGAGGTGCTGCTGGAGCGGACGGCGCTGGCCGACGAGGAGTTCGCCGAGCGCTACCTCGACGACACGGCGGGCCTGAGCTTCGAGGAGATCGACGCGGCGATCCGCAAGGCCACGCTGGCCAACAAGCTGGTGCCGGTGCTGTGCGGCTCGGCGCTGCGAAACAAGGGGATCCAGCCGCTTCTGGACGCGATCGTGGCCTGGCTGCCCGCGCCGAGCGACGTCCCCGAGGTCAGCGGCATCGTGCCGAAGACCGGCGAGACGACCACCCGGCCGCACGACCCGAAGGCGCCGCTCTGCGCGCTGGCCTACAAGGTCGCGATCATGGAGGACGGGCGCCGCATGGTCTTCGTGCGCCTGTACTCGGGCACGATGACCGCCGGGCAGTCGCTGCGCAACCCGGCGCTGGGCGTCTACGAGAAGGTGTCGCGCATCTTCCTGATGCACGCGAACAACCGCACCCGGATGGACCGCGTCGAGGCGGGCAACATCTTCGGCGTGCTGGGGCTCAAGGCGACGCGGACGGGCGACACGCTCTGCGACCCCGAGCACGAGATCCTGCTGGAGAGCATCGAGGCCTACGAGCCGGTCATCAGCCAGGCGGTGGAGCCGCTGACGCTGCGCGACAAGGACAAGCTCGAGGAGACCCTGCGCAAGCTGGCGGACGAGGACCCGACCTTCCGCTGGCACGAGGACGAGGGCACGGGCCAGACCATCATGCGCGGGATGGGCGAGCTGCACCTGGAGATCCTGGTGGACCGCCTGGGGCGCGAGTTCGGCGTCGAGGTGAAGACCGGCCGCCCGCAGGTGGTGTATCGCGAGACGGTCTCCGCCACGGGCCGGGCCGAGGGGATCTTCGATCGCACCGCCGATTCGGGCGACGCCCTCTTCGGACAGGTGGCTCTGACGGTGAAGCCGCGCGAGCGCGGCGCGGGGAACTCGGTCGACTGGCACTGGCCCGCTGAAGGCGCCGAGGTCCCGGCCGAGTTCACGCCCGAGGTGCGCAAGGCCATCGACACCGGCATCCACCAGACGCTGCAGAGCGGCGTGCTCGAGGGATATCCGACCATCGACGTGGAGGTCTCCATCCGGCAGGTGGGCTTCCGCGAGGGCCTCAACAAGCCCTTCGCCTACACCATCGCCACGTCGACGGCGCTGCGCGACGCGCTGCGGGACGCGCACCCGTTGCGCCTGTCGCCCATCGGGGACTGCGAGATCTCCAGCCCGCCCGAGTTCGTGGGCGAGATCATCGGCAGCATCAACCAGCGGCGCGGTCGGATCGAGCACATGGAGGAGCGTTCGCCCCAGGTGTCGGTCATCAAGGCCTCGGTGCCGATCGAGCAGATGTTCGGCTACGCCACCGAGCTGCGCTCGCTGACCCAGGGGCGCGCGTCGTTCACGATGCGCTTCAGCCACTACGACAAGCTGTGACAGGCCTCAGGGGGGCGGGGCGGGCTCGTCGCGTCCGGCAGCGGACATGGTTCGATTTTAGGTTTGACAGCCGGATATCGTCACTTAACTTGGTCGCGAGGTGGGAGGATCCACCTGCGCTACTCTCACGAGCATGCGGGGAATGGGGGCCATGACTGGACGCGCCATCGCGGTGAAGGATTACGCGAAGTTCGGTCGCAAGCGTCTCTGTGCGGACTGCGGCACGAGATTCTACGACTTCGGACAGTCGGAGGCGCACTGCCCGAAGTGCGGCGCCGTGCCTGTGGACGAGCCCGAGCGGTTCCGGATCGAGGACCACCTGGTCGTGGAGGACGACGACGACACGCCGGTGCTGGTGGTCGACGAGGACCTCGACGACACGGTGGATCTGGACGACACCGAGGAGCTGCTCGGTGACGACGACGCCGGTGACGACGACGCCGCCGAGGGCGAGGACGAAGAGGTCGAGGAGCCCGAGGCGACGTGACCCGGCGGGCCGGGCGCGTCGCTCGGTCTGCCGCGACGCTGAGCGGCTACATCTTGTAGTCGCCGAAGGTGTCGGGGTCGAGGTCCTCGAGGCGGATGTCGCCGCTGGTGACCGCGCTCGGTCCGGCAGGCGCCCTCGAGCGCTCGGTGTCGCCCGCGCCGGCGCCCTGCTGCGGGTCCTCTGCGGTCATGGTCGCGGCGGCCGCCAGCACGGCGCGTGAGGCGTAGATGGCCGCGCCGCTGCGCAGGGCCACGGCCAGCGCGTCCGACGGGCGCGCGTCGAGGAGGTGCTCGTGGCCGGCCTCGTCGACCATGGTGATCTCCGCGTAGAAGGTCCCGTCGATGAGATCGGTGATCACCACGCGGGCTACCGAGGCGCCGAGCTCCGCCAGCATGCTCATGACCAGGTCATGGGTCATGGGCCGTGGCAGCTCCACGTCGGCGATGGCGGTGGCGATGGCGTTCGCCTCGAGCCCGCCGATGTACATCGCCAGGCACAGCCGCGGATCGTCGACGCCGCGCAGCATGACCGCGGGCGCCTGCGTGCCCGGCTCCAGGACGACCCCCTCGACCCGCATGGGGATGATCGGCTTCTGTCTGGTCGATGCAGGCATGGACGTTCCGGGCGAGGGCGCCAGTTCACGCCAGGGAGCGCCCCGCTCGGGGTCAGGCCAGCTGGCCGTGGAGGCTGTGCGAGTGCACGCGATCCACTCTAACCGGCGCCAGCTTGCCAATCCAGCGTCGTGACCAGAGGTCTCCGACCGGCACGGGGAAGTTCACCACGATGTTCTGGCGCGTGCGCCCCATGAGCTGCAGCGCGTCGGGGCCGCCGCGGGCGGCGTTGCGTGACGGGCCCTCCACCAGCACCTCGAAGGTCTTGTCGTGGTGGTCGGCCAGCATCGCGTCGTAGATGCCGTCCTGGAGGCGCTGCACCTCGCGCAGGCGGCGCTGCTTCTCGGCCTCGGGCACGTCGTCGGGCATCGAGGCGGCGCGGGTTCCGGGGCGCGCCGAGTACTTGAAGGCGAAGATGCTGCTGTAGCGGACCTCGGCGAGCAGGGCGAGGGTGGCCTCGAACTCGGCCTCGGTCTCGCCCGGGAAGCCCACCATGATGTCGGTGGTCAGCGCCATGTCCGGTACCCGGGAGCGCAGGCGCGCGACGCGGCCCAGGTAGTGCTCGACCGTGTACGGGCGGCGCATGGCCTGGAGCACGCGGTCGCTGCCGCACTGGACCGGCAGGTGGAAGGCCTCGCAGAGGGTGCGCAGCTCGCCGAAGCAGTCGATGAGCTCGTCGGTGCAGTCGGTGGGGTGGGAGGTGGTGAAGCGCAACCGCTCCAGGCCCGGCACGGCGTCCACGGCGCGAAGCAGCTCGGCGAAGTGCGGCTGTCGCTCGCGGTCCTTGCCGTAGGAGTTCACGTTCTGCCCCAGCAGGGTGACCTCGCGCACCCCCGAGGCGACCAGGGTCTCCACCTCGCGCACGACCAGCTCGGCCGGCTTGGAGACCTCACGCCCACGCGTGAAGGGCACGATACAGAAGGTGCAGACCTTGTCGCAGCCCTTCATGATCGTGACGAACTCGCTCACCTTGCCCGGCGATTGCGGGACCGCCTCGATGAACTCGTAGTCCTTGCGCCCGGCGAAGGTGGTCTCCGCCACGCGGCCGCCGCCGGCGCGCACGCGCTCGAGGATGCCCGGGAGCTGCGCGATGTTGTCGGGCCCCATCACCAGGTCGAGGTAGGGCACCTTGTCCAGCAGGCGCGCCCCCTCCTGCTGGGCGACGCAGCCGGCCACGCCCAACACGAGGTCGTCGTTGAAGTCCTTGAGCGGAGCCAGCCGCCCCAGCTCGGACAGCATCTTCTGCTCGGCCTTCTCGCGCACGCTGCAGGTGTTGAGCAGGATCAGATCGGCCCGCGACGGGTCGTCGGTCGGCTGGTAGCGCAGCGGCGCCAGGACCTGGAAGATCCGGTCCGTGTCCACCACGTTCATCTGGCAGCCGAAGGTCTGCACGTACACGAAGCGGTCAGGACCACCACCAACCGGCGCGTTCTCGGGCTCTTCGACGACGGCAGACAAAGCTTCCCTCCCATCCACGACCGCGGAGTAAGCCATGGGGGCGCCCACAGTCAACCGGGGGGGTGGCCGAGCCATGCGGGCGCGCAGACTCGGCTGGGCGGTTGGCCGAGGCACCGCTCGAGGCGGCTGCGGACGCCGCTGGCGGCAGCGCGCCCTCGCGTCGCGCCTGCGACGGGCCTGGGGCCCGACTCGGCGCGCGCTCGGTTGCGCCACCGCCAGCGACGCCCTCGCTCGCCTCGATCGGCGCCTCTACATCGGTGGGGGCCGCGGTTTGCGGTGGCGATGGCGGCCTCGGTCTCGGTCTCGGTCTCGGTCTCGGTCTCGGCCTCGGTCTCGGTCTCGGTGGCGGCCTCGGTCTCGGCCTCGGCCTCGGCCCCGGCCTCGTTCCCGGTGTCCGCCTCGGTGGCGGGATTGTGCTTGATTGGGCTGGTGACGTGCTTAGGCTCTGCCGGCCCCGCGGTCTTCGAGTCGCTGCGGGGATCTCCACGTCAGGGGCACGGATGGCTGCCAAGGCCGACTATTACGAAGTCCTGAAGGTCTCCCGCGACGCCGACGCGGTCGAGATCAAGCGCGCGTATCGCAGCCTGGCGATGCAGTACCACCCGGACCGCAACCCGGGGGACGCCGAGGCCGAGGAGCGCTTCAAGGAGTGCGCGGAGGCGTACCAGGTGCTCGCCGACGCCGACAAGCGGCGGCTCTACGACGCTTACGGACACGCGGGGCTGCAGGGCGAGGGCGGCGGCTCGGCCGGCTTCGAGGACATCTTCAGCCAGTTCGGCGACATCTTCGGGGACATCTTCGGCGGAGGTGGCCGCGGGCGCAGGCAGGCGGCTCGCGGGGCGGACCTGCGCTACGATCTGGAGCTCTCCTTCGAGGAGGCCGCCTTCGGGGTGAAGCGGGAGATCACCTTCCACCGGCGCGAGCAGTGCGAGGTCTGCAAGGGCACCGGCGCCGAGGAGGGCAGCAAGCCCGAGCGCTGCACCACCTGCCAGGGCGAGGGGCGCGTGACCCGCCAGCAGGGCTTCTTCATGGTGCAGACGAGCTGCCCGGTCTGCCGCGGCGCCGGGCACACGATCAAGCATCGCTGCAAGCCCTGCGGCGGACAGGGGCTGGCGACGGTCGAGCGCACCGTGTCGGTGACCATCCCGCCCGGCGTGGACACCGGCGTGCGGCTGCGGGTGTCGGGCGAGGGCGAAGCAGCGCGACAGGGCGGGGCGCGCGGCGACCTCTATGTCTTCGTGCAGGTGGCCGCCCATGAGGCGTTCCAGCGCGACGGCGCCGACGTCTACAGCGAGCTGAAGATGTCCATGTCCCAGGCGGCGCTCGGCGACGAGGTCGAGATCGCGACCATCCACGGGCCCGAGAAGGTGAAGATCCCCGCGGGCACGCAGCCCGGATCGGTGGTGCGCCTGCGCCGCAAGGGCGTCGCCCGGCTCAACGGTTCAGGCTTCGGCGACCACTACCTGACCCTGGTGCTCCACGTCCCGGAGAAGCTGTCGCGCGAGCAGAAGAAGCTGCTCGCCCAGCTGCGCGAAGAGGGCCTGTGAGCTCCGGCGCCCATGACCCCGAGGCCGGGGTCGGGCGCCGGCTGGGACCCTTCGTGCTGCTCCGACGGCTGGCGCTGACCGGCAGCGCCGAGGTCTTCGAGGCCCGCTGCGAGGAATCGACGCGCCTGCCGGGGTGCGCGCCGGGGCGGATCGTGGTGATCAAGCGCCTCTTGCCCCACGCCCTCGAGGATGCCGCACGGGTAGAGCGCCTCTGCGCCGAAGCGCGGCTGGGCCTGTCCCTGGACCACCCGCACGTCGTGCGCACCCACGGCCTGCTGTGGCTTGCCGATGGCGAGACCGACGCGTGGGATCCCGCAACCGGGTCCAGCGCCCGCGGCGAGCCGCTGCTGGTGACCGGCCTCGTGGAGGGTGGCCCCCTCTATCACGCCGACGCCCGGGACCTCGAGCCCACCGAGCCAGCGGTGGTGGCCGCCCTGGGTCAGCGGCTCTGTGAGGCGCTGGCCGAGGTCCATGCGCGCGGCGTCGTCCACGGCGACGTCTGCCCGCGGAACCTCCTGCTGACCACCGACGGCACCCTGGTGTTGATCGACCTCGGCAGCGCCTGTCCGATCGACGCCCACCCGCCGGGGGGCGCTCTCGCCGAGGGCCGCGGCGGCTACGCCAGCCCCGAGCAGCTCGCCGGTGAGCCGCTGGGTACCAGCAGCGATCTCTTCAGCGCGGCCGTGATCCTCTGGGAGCTGGCCGAGGGGCGCCGCCTCTTCCCCGCCAACCGCCGCGGGCCGCAGGAGCCCGGGCCCCGCGAGCCGAGCCCGCCCGCCAGCCTCGCCGATGATCGCAACGCTGCGCCCTGGGGGCACCTCCACGCGGCCTTGAGCCCTCGGCCCGAAGACCGCCCCGCCTCGGCGGCCGCCCTGGCAGCCGACCTCGAGGCCTGGCTGGCGGCCGACTCGCACCCCTCCCCCGAGCACATCCTGGCCGCGTGGCGCCGTGGCGCCGCCCAGGCCAGCTTCAGCGGGGCCGCATCGGCGGTGGCCCGGC
Organism: Deltaproteobacteria bacterium; assembly: GCA_020632695.1. GTDB lineage: Bacteria > Myxococcota_A > UBA9042 > PHBI01 > JACKFB01 > JACKFB01. The sequence continues at coordinate 59,487 of JACKFB010000012.1, read as the reverse complement.
GCCCCACAGACGCCGACTGACGGTGTCGAGCTGCCGCTGCTTGTAGGCGGCGTGGCTGCTGTCGCCGCGCTCGTTGTCCTCCGCGGTGGCCCGGTCGAAGAGCTGGAACTCCAGCGCCACCAGCACCACGTGGCCCAGGTGGTCCAGGCGCTGCGGCAGCTCGTGGCGGATGCGGGAGACCCGCACGGGCAGCTCGACCACGAAGTTGACCATGCGGAACCGGTCCGAGGTCATCGGGTTGTTGGGCTCCTCGATGTCCGAGCCCTCGTCCCACAAGGGCAGGGAGTCCGCGAAGTGGCTGTCCACGGTGCGCGCCAGCGCCTCCTCGTCGAGGATGGTGTTGTGGGTCTCGCCCGGCACGACATGGTTGAAGGGGAAGAGGTGGCGCGTCAGCCAGAGGATCACCGGGACGATGTCGGCGCGCTCGCGGGTGGTGAGCCGAAATCGCAGCTTGTCGAAGATCTGCGCGGCGGTGACCCGCGGCTTGGAGATGAGCTTGGTGACCAGGCTGTGGTCGGTCTTCTTGGAGGGCACGTAGCCGATGACGCCGAGCCCGTCGCGGTGCATGCGCTGGACGAACTCGTCGACCTTGCTGCCCGCGGCGTCGTACAGGGCGCGCTCGCTCACGTTGAGGTGATGGATGAGGCGGCGGGCCTCGAGGTGGTTGATGACGTGCATCACCTTGAGCACGACGCAGGCGGCCCGCTGTTCGTCCCCGCCCGGCGCCGAGGCGAGGAGGAAGAGCTGACACAGGTCGCGATCGTCGCGGACCGTGGCCGGGATCGGCAGGTCCCAGGTGGCGGCGACGTACTCGAGGGCGCGGCGGTGCAGCTCTCGCAGGCGCCCCAGCTCCAGCGGCCGGTGGACGTCGAAGCCGTTGGCGTCGAGGAAGCGCACCACCTCGTCGCGCTCGTTGAACGAGAGCCGCCTCCAGTCGATGACCGAGCGGCCCGAGAGCAGCGAGCGGATCGCCCTGGCGTCCACCGGCGTCATGGTCCCGAGCAGGGCCTCCCGGCGGGCCGCGTCGGCCGCCGCGCGCTCATGGATCTGCAGCGGTCCCGCCGCCAGCTCGAGGGCCGTAGCGGTCGTCGCATCGAGCTGGATGTTGACCTCGTTCACCGACATGGCTAAGTGCGCTCGTCTCCCGCGGCCAGATTCCGGCCATCGGCCTCGTGCCCTTCCGCCGAGTGCGATCCGGCGCGGTCACCGGCCGACTCCACGGGCCCAGGGCAGAGGCCCTTATGCATGCAGACGATAATCCGGGTGGAGGTGAGATGACAACGTCGTGGCCGAAGCCCAGCGCAGACGGGGCCCAGCGCGGCTCGCTGGCGACCTCGTGGCCCGCGGTCCACCTCACGACCCTCTCCAACGGGCTGGTGGTGGCCGTGGCGCCCATGGCGCACCTTCACGCCGCCGCCGTCAGCGTGTTCGCCCGGGTCGGCTCTCGCTACGAGGACGCCGGCGACAACGGCCTCAGCCACCTGCTCGAGCACGTGCTCTTCCGGGGCTGCGAGGCCTACCCGACGAGCTGGGAGCTGAACGTGGCGGCCGAGCAGGTCACCCCGGGCCTGGGCGGCGCCACCTATCGGGACTTCAGCGCCTTCGACGCCGTATGCGCGCCCGACGACGTGCCGGCGATCCTCGACATCCTGGGCGCGATGCTGGGGCGGCCGCTCTTCGCGGGCGTCGATCTGGAGCGGCGGGTCATCCTCGAGGAGATCGCCGACGAGGTCGACGAGCGCGGGCGCGACATCGACGTCGACAACCTGGCCAAGCGCGCGCTCTTCCCGGGCGACCCGATCGCCTTCAAGATCGGCGGCACCCCGCGCCGGCTGGCCGCCTTCACCGAGCAGGACTGCCGCCGCTGGCACGCCGAGCACTACGTCGGGCGCAACATGGTGGTCGTGGTCGCCGGCCCGGTGCAGGCCCAGGAGGTCGCTCGCGCGGCGGCGGCGGCCTTCGGGGACCTGCCGCCGGGCACGCGGATGCCCAGCCGGGTCCCCCAGGTGAGGCCCGACCTGCCGGCCTTCGAGTACACCAAGGCCAGCGGCAGCCAGACCTCGATCCAGCTCGCCTGGGCCCTGCCAGGGGAGGCGTCCCCCGACTGGACGGCGCTGCTGGCGGCCCAGCGCCTGCTGGACGATGGGAGCTGCGCGCGGCTGCGCCAGGCGATCGTGGAGGAGCGCTGCCTCGCCTACGACGTCAGCGTGGACCTGGAGGCCTACGAAGGCGTCAGCGTCATGGCGGTCGAGGCCACGGTGTCCCACAAGAACGCGACGGCGGTGGTGGACGGCATGCTCGAGGTGCTCGAGGCGCTGGTCCGCTGTCCGCCCGAGCCCGAGGAGTGGGAGCGGATGCGCAGGCGCTACTTCTTCGAGCTGAGCTCCACCGTCGACTCCCCGGGCGCCGTCTGCTCCTGGATCGGGCTGGAGCGGCTGCAGATGCCGCACTCCGGCATCCGCGATCGCCACGATCGCATGCTGGCCCTCGATCCCGCCGCCGTCGCGCGCGCCGCCGAGCGCTACCTGTCGCCGTCGCGCGCCCAGCTCACCGTCGTGGGCGAGCTGGACACCATGTCCCGGGCCGCGCTGAGACGCCGGATGCACCGCTACCGGCGCGCCTGAGCCGCCGCCGCCGCCACGGAAACTGGCGTCCCGGCTCGGGTAGCGGTTGGATGGGGAAGCGATCGCATGAATCGGCCGGGTCATGCGTTGCGGTAGACTGAAGGTCGGGCCTCCCGCGCAGGGGTTGCCCAGCATTCAGATAATCACCTATATAATCAGAGCCCCCTCGCGCGCCGCGCTCCACTGCGCTGCGCGCACCCACCCGACGCTCCCTGGAACCGCCCCATGAAGATCAACTGCGAGTCCTGCAACACCCGGTACGCCGTCCCGGACGACAAGGTCCGTGGGGCCGGGCGCACGTTCAAGATCACGTGCCGCAAGTGCGGCGCGCCGATCCTCGTGCAGGGAATCGCGGCCGATGGCGACGGCGGCGCGGAGACGGCCTGGTACTACGCGGTCGGGACGGAGCGTAAGGGGCCGGTCGAGCGGGACGAGCTGCAGCGCCTGGTGGACGAGGGCGTCCTGGCCGGCGACAGCTACGTGTGGTGCCAGGGGATGGCCTCCTGGGAGCATCTGCAGTCGGTGGATGCCCTCGCGTCGATGGTGGAGCACGCCCCCGCGCCCGTGCCGGAGGCCCGCGCCGAGGCTCCCGCGGAGACGCCGGCCGAGCGCGCGACCGAGGCCGAGATCGCCGCCGCCAGCACCGCGATGAAGACGATCCACGAGCTCTCGGCCCTCACACCCGAGGCGGCGCCGCCCGAGAGCGAGGCGCCAGCCGCCGAGGCCCCGGAGGCGGAGGCCCCGCCCGAGGAGGAGGGCTCGGACACGACGATGATCCCCCAGGAGCAGATCGCCGCGGCGCACGCCCAGTACGCCAGCGAGAGCCTGTTCGCCACCAGCTCCAAGAACGACGCGGCCTCGCTCTTCGGCGCCGACGACGAGGACGAGGCCGCGGAGTCGGCGACGCCGGCCGCCGACGCCCCGCTCTTCGGCTCCTTCGACAGCCCCGGCTCCGACGACGGGAGCTCCGACCTCGACATGCCGCTCTTCGGCTCGAGCAGCGACGGAGCCGGCGCCTCCAAGGGCTCGGGCGAGGCGCCCGCCAAGGCCTCGTCGTCGCTCTTCGACTCCCCGGAGGTGGTCGCGGGAGCCGCCGACGATGACGACATCTTCGGCAGCGACGACTTCGACGACAGCGCGTCGGGCGGCGGCTCGGCCGGCGTCCACGGCCGCCGCGAGACCTCGGTCCTCTTCAGCCTCGACGACATCGGGAGCTCGGGCGAGGCGACGGGCACCCACGAGGACTCCCTGGTGACCGAGTCCAGCGGGCTCATCGACATCCGCGCGGTGGCCGCCCGGTCGAACGTGCGCGAGGACACCTCCGGAAACCCCTTCGGGGACGACGCGGCGTCGTCGCTCGTCCTGCCCGGCGGCAGCAGCGGCGTGACGCTGGCCGCCCCCATCGTGCAGCGTCGCCGGTCGTCGGGTCTGAAGATGGCGATGGTCGCCGTGCTGGCGCTGGGCGTCGGCGGGGTGGTCATGTGGTGGATGATGAGCCAGCAGACGCCCACGCCGGCACCGGAGGCGCGCACGGTGGCGCCTGCGACCGAGCAGGCCGCTCCGGCGGCCGCCGCAGCCGACAAGGGCGCGGCGGTGGCGGAGGCCGGGACTGCGGCGGCGGCAGCGGCCGGCGCCGAGGAGGCGCGCCTGCGGGCGCCGAGGCCGCTGCGGCGGCTGGCGCCGAGCCGGAAGCCGGCGCCGAGCCCGCGGCAGCAGCGGCCGAGGGCGCCGAAGCCGGCGCTGAGGCACCCGCGGAGGCCGACAAGGCGGCCGCCCCGGAGGCGAAGGAGGAGCCCGCGAAGGCGGCGGCGCCCGAACCCACCAGGCCCAAGCCGGAGCCCACGCGCCCCAAGGCGGAGCCCAAGGCCCACGCGGAGCCGAAGCCGGAGCCCAAGCCCGAGCCGCGGCGTGAGCCCGAGGTCCCGAAGGCTGCCCCCACGGCCGGCGGCTCGAGCAAGGACGTCAACGACCTGCTCAAGCAGCTCAACGAGAAGAAGAAGGCCGAGGAGCCGGCCCCGGCCAGCGACGACTCGGGCTCGGCCGGCAGTGGCCTGCCGCCCAAGCTCGGTGCCGCCGCGCTCAAGGGTACGCTGCGCAAGCGGCACGGCAGCTTCTCGGCCTGCTACGCGTCGCAGCCCGATCGGCCGCCGGGGTCGGTGACCGTGAAGACCACGATCGTCATCGCGTCATCGGGCGCGGTGACCTCGGCGCGGGTCACCGGGGGCGGCGGCACCACCAGCGACGTGCAGAGCTGCATCGTCAACGCGCTGCTGGCCACGAAGTTCTCTGGCTTCACCGACCCGCAGATGATCGTGAACTACCCGATCGTCCTCCGCTGACCGGGCCGCTCTCAGCGGACGGATTCGCGATTGACACCCCTGGGGGGCGCTGTTAGCTTCCCGCGTCCGCTGGGCGGGCCCCTGGGCAATCCCCGGGCGACGAGACACGAGGTGAGGGCCATGGCGCAGGGCTTGGTAGGCAAGAAGGTCGGAATGACGCAGGTCTTCGACCAGTACGGCAATCTGGTGGCGGTCACCATCCTCGAGGTGGGCCCGAACCGGGTCGTCCAGGTGAAGCGCCGTGACGGCAAGGAAGGCTACTCGGCGGTCAAGGTCGGCTACGGCGAGATCGCGGAGAAGAAGCTGAACCGGCCGGAGCTGGGCGTGTTCCACCACGCCAAGGTCGCGCCGGCGCGCGTGCTGCGCGAGTTCCGGATGAAGGACGCCGAGCTCGAGGGCATCGAGGTCGGCGGCGAGCTGACCGTGGAGATGTTCCGTCCGGGCCAGAAGCTGGACGTGTGCGCCACCACGAAGGGCCGTGGATTCCAGGGCGTCATGAAGCGACACGGCTTCAAGGGCGCCAAGGAGAAGGGCCACGGTACTCACGAGTACAAGCGGCACTCCGGCTCCATCGGCCAGTCGGCCTGGCCCTCGCGGGTCATCCCCGGCAAGCGCATGGCCGGCCAGATGGGCAATGACCGGGTGACCCAGCGCGGCCTGCAGGTCGTGGCGGTCTATCCCGAGCAGAACCTGCTGCTGGTGAAGGGCGCGGTCCCCGGCGCGAAGAACGGGATCGTCACCGTCAACCGCAGCCTGGGCCGCAAGTAGTCCATCGCCCCCCGGGCCCAGCGCTCGGGGAGCCAGGACCGTGTAGCGGATGGCTGATTCGTCGGCTCCGGGCGCTTTCGGGCGCCTCGGCGTCCCAGGACAGCCGCGGTAGACCCCTGGGTTTGCTTCGGGTTCTGGAAACGGCTTCGCTCCGCCAAGCCTCGCCGAATCACCTCGAATCCACCCGCCGAATCCCCTATCCGCTACACGCTCCCAGACGTTGCGCCCGCCGTGTCCGGCGGCCCCGACGCCGGGACCCCTCACCGCGTCAGATGTGGATCCGGCCGCGAAACACCTCGCGCGCCGGGCCCTCCATGATGGCGGCGTCCAACGCGGCGCTGACGGTGATCGCCAGGTCACCGCCGGGCAGGCTCACTCGCACGGGCGCGTCGGCCCGCACCAGGCCGTGTCGAACCGCGGCCGCGACGGTGGCGGTCGCGCCGGTGCCGCAAGCCATCGTCAGGCCGCAGCCGCGCTCCCAGACGGTGAGGCGGATGTGGTCGGGCGCCAGCACCTCGGCGAACTCCACGTTGGTGCCGCGCGGGAAGGTCGGGTGGCGCTCGAGCAGCGGCCCGTAGTGGCTCGCCGTCTCGCGGCGCGCGTCGCCGAAGAGGACGTAGTGCGGGTTGCCGGTGCCCACGCCGGTGCCGACGAAGGTGCGCTCGGGCGTGCTCACCTCGAGCGCGAGGGCGTCGCCTTCGCCCGCGACCGGGATCAGGGCCCGCTCGAAGACCGGCCGGCCCATCGACACGCGCACGGAGGCCATCCTGCCGTCCTCGCCGCGCCGCCAGGCGCAGGCGAGCACGCCCGCCAGGGTCTCGACCTCCAGCGGGTTTTCGGCGAAGCCCAGCTCATCGACGGCGTAGGCCACCAGGCACCGGATGCCGTTGCCGCACATCTCCGGCGTGGTGCCGTCGCTGTTCACCAGCTCCATGCGCAGCGCGGCCACCTCGGAGGGGCGAGCGAGGATGACCCCGTCGGCGCCGACGCCGAAGCGCCGGTCGCAGACCGCCACCACCTCCTCGGGCGTCAACGAGCGGGCGCCGTCCAGCCCCCGCGCGAAGACCAGGAAGTCGTTGCCGAGCCCGTGGTACTTGATGAACTTCACGCAAACGCCCTCGCGCCGCCGACCCCCGCGCTTGACAGCGCCGACGCCGCCACACTAACCGGGGGCAGCACCCGAGACAACGGAGCAACATGACCGTGCACCACCGCAGGTTTCTCGCCCCCCTCCTGGTCCTCGCGGCGGTGCTCGCGCCTGCGGGCGGCGCCCTGGCGGGCGACGACGGGGCCAAGCCGCGGGAGACGCGCTTCATCGCGCGCGAGGCCGGCAAGGAGGTCGGCCTCGAGACCCTGCGCGTGGCCAAGGGTGACACCGCCCGATACGCCTCGGGGCAGGTGCGCAAGAAGGGCGACAAGCGGCCCTTCCTGACCAGCTTCCTGCAGCTCGACGGCGACCAGCGCATCGTCAAGTACCGGCGGCAGCTCGAGGCACGGCAGGGCAAGGGCGTGTTCGCGTTCCGGCACGGAGACGGGCTGCGGGTGGTGACCCTCAACGAGGACACCAAGCCGGTGGACTGGCCGCGCAGCGACACGAAGGTGGTGGTGTGGGACCCGCGAGCGCTGCACGTGGCGGCGACCTGGGCTGAGCGCCTCGATTCCACCGCCGCGTCGGTGGCGCTGACGGCCCTGGACGCGTCGACGCGCAAGCAGGAGGCGCTGGTGGCCAACCGCGGGGCGCCGCGGCGGATCACCGGGCCGAAGGGCGGCGCCATCGACACCACCTCCTGGGCGGTCCAGCGGGCCGGCGCACCGCTGGCGACGCTCTACGTGGACCCGGCCCACAAGGTGGTGGGCATCGAGGCGGGCACGCGCACCCTGCTGGTCGAGGGCTACCGCTGGGACGCTCCCCCGGAGGCGGCTCCGGCGGACCCGGCGGCCGAGGGAGACCACGAGGCCCCCGCCGAGGGCGCGCCAGCGACCGAGACCGACGACGACGCCGGCGAGGGCCCGTGAGCACGACACGCCACATCTTCGTGATGGACCCCATCGAGTCCATCCGCGTGGACAAGGACTCCACCTTCGCGCTGATGCTGGAGGCGCAGCGGCGCGGGCACGAGGTGCTCTACGGGCTCGTCGAGGACCTCTACATGCGCAAGGGCGTCGCCCGCTCGGTGGTGCGCACAGCCCACCTCGAGCCGGTCCAGGGTGCCCACGCCCGTCTCGGAGAGCCCCAGGACATGGCGCTGGCCGACGCCGACATCGTGTGGATGCGCAAGGACCCGCCCTTCGACATGGGCTACATCTTCAACACCTACCTGCTCGACCTGGCCGCTCAGCAGACCCTGGTGGTGAACCACCCGGCCGGCCTCCGCGCCTTCAACGAGAAGGCGTGGGCGATGGCGTTCCCAGCGCTGGTGCCCGAGTCGCTGATCACCCAGGACCAGCCCCGGCTGCGCGCCTTCGCCGACGAGCTGGGCGCGGTGGTGGTCAAGCCACTCGACGGCAACGGCGGCGAGGGCGTCTTCGTGCTGCGCAGCGACGACCCCAACATCGGGGTCATCCTGGAGACCTCGACCCGGCACGGCCGCCGTAAGGTGCTGGCCCAGCGGTACCTGCCCGAGGCGCGGCAGGGTGACAAGCGGGTGATCGTCATCGACGGTGAGCCGCGCGGGGCCTGCCTCCGCGTGCCCAGCGGGGTCGACCACCGCGGCAACATCCACGCCGGCGCCCGAGTGGTGCCGGCGGTGGTGGACGACCGCGACCGCGAGATCTGCGCGGCCATCGGCCCGATGCTGCGCGACGCGGGCCAGATCTTCGTCGGCATCGACGTCATCGGCGGCTGGCTCACCGAGGTCAACGTGACCAGCCCCACCTGCCTCCACGAGATCGACGCCTTCGACCGGGTGAACCTGGAGGGCGAGATCCTCGACGCCGCGCTGGCGCGGAGGCGCGCCTCTTGAGTCGGGGGGCCCGCTGGGTCGCGTGTCTGGCCCTGCTGGCGGCGAGCCCGGCCGTCCGCGGCGCCGAGCCCGCCCCGACGCGACCGGTCCCGCCCCCGCCCGAGCTGCTCTTCGGCTGCCCCATCGCCGGCGACGGGGCCACCTTCGAGGCGCCGGAGACCTGGGCGTTGCGAGAGCTGCCCGAGCTGGGGATCTCGCTGCGCCTGCCGGCGAGCTGGATCGAGGAGCGCAGCCCCGAGCTGGTGACCTTCCGATCGGCCAACGGCGACGACCGCTTCACCCTGCGCCGGGGCCGCCTGGTCGGCTCGGAGCACCTGGCCACCGTCCGGAAGAGCTTCGAGCTGCGCGAGCTCGGACCCAGCCACGCCGGCCCACGCTGCGAGGAGGCGCTCCGCGCGGGCCTGGCCCAGGCAGGCTTCCAGACCCTGGAGGTGGGCGTCTACGCCCGGCCCTTCGGTCGCCGCCAGCGCAGCTACGCGGTCTTCGGCGGCCTGGGCGAGGGTTCGCTGACCGCCGTGCTGACGGTGCGCTGGTCGCGCCCCACCGGGCCCGACCTGCTCTTCGTGCGGCGAATGCTCGGCGGCCTGCGCGCGCTGTCGGATGGCCCGCCCGAGGGCTGAGGCTCGACCCCGGCGCGTCAGTTCCCCCGGCCCAGCATCTGGCTGATGCGCTCGCTCAGGCGCCCGCGGCTGGGCGGCTCGAGCTCGACCCCCGCGGCCCGGAAGCGCTCCAGGGCCTCGGCGGCCTCCTCGTTGTCGGGGTTGCCCGCGAGCACCGAGTGATAGGCGGTGCAGGCGCGGCGCAGATCCCCCGCGCTCTGGGCCAGCCTGGCCCGGAAGAGCCAGGCGGATTCGAGCGATCCGTCCATCGCCAGCGCGCGATCGAGCAGCTCGTCGGGCTGCCCGGCCCGTCGCGGCGTCTCGACGCCAGCCTGCCGGGCCAGGGCGATGGCGAAGGCCAGGTACGCGAGATACTCGGGCTCGCGAGGGGCGCGCTCGACGGCCTCCCGGAGCAGGGTCACCGCCTCGTCGAAGCGCTCGCTGGCCAGTCGGATCTGCGCGGCCTTGAACACGCCCTCGGCGTAGAACACCGCGTCCAGGTCGGCGTCGGGCAGGGCGCCCTCGATGGCGTGGGTGCGGTCGTGCTCCCGCCGGCGCCGGAGGTCGATGAGGGTCTCGTAGGCCTCCTCCGACCGCTTCCTCAGCGTCTGCAGCGCGGCGGCCGCGGCGCCGGGCAGGAAGTGCCCGACGTAGGCCTGCTCGTCGTAGCGGCGCAGGCTGCGGAGGTGAGCGGCCCGCACGGCGCTCAGCGGCGCGTCGGGCTGGACGTCCAACAGCGCATAGGCGTCGAGCCCGTCGGCCCGCTCGGCCGCGTCGACCAGACCCTGCCCCACCAGCCCGCCGTGCAGGTCGGCGAAGCGCCGCGCCCGTGCCTCGCCGTAGGAGACCTCGTCCGAAGGCGGCGGCGGCCGGAAGAAGCGGGTCCGCGTGCGCCGCATCTCGGCCTCGGTCGCCGGCGCCTCGACGTCCCGCTCGCTCTCCGCGTGCGCCACCGGCAGCCCCGGCTGGGTCGTGGGCCGACCCACCACGCGCACCCCCGCCGGCGCCGCGAACCGGCGCATCCCGGTCACCGTGGGCACCCGGCGCTCGCCGCGTCCGAAGAGCCGCGAGCGAGGCTCCTCGCCGCTGAACCCCACCATGCCGCTGGCGTAGAGCGCGAAGACCTGGGCGATGATCGGCTGCGGATCCTCCACGCCCTCGGTGAGTTCGGTGAGCGTGGCGGGGCCGTCCAGGTGCAGGGCGATGGTGCTGCCCACGAAGTAGCGCCGGAACAGCGAGATCAGCGTGTAGAAGGCCGGGCTGCGACGCATGGGCCGCTGCCAGGAGCCCTGGAGGGTCTCGAGCATCGCGCCGTACACCGGGTGGTTGGCCGCGCAGTCGAAGAGGGCCTCCAGGGGGTCAAGGTCGAAGTCGCCGAAGTCCAGCCCGTCTTCGTCCATCGCGATGACCGCCAGCTCGGCGGTGGCGCAGAACGCGCGCGCGAACACCGCGCGGCTCAGCTCGCTCTTGAGGTGGACGATCCCCTCCGCCCCCACCACGCTTCGGCGCAGCAGATACTCCTCGAGCGCCTGCTCCTCGTCGGTGCACTCGCGCAACCAGGCGTGCACGCGCTCACCGCCGAAGATCTCCTCGGTGATGAGCCAGGCCGGGAATGTGCCGCTCACCTCCGTGGTCGTCGCGTAGCGCGTGCGTCCCGCCGTAAGATAGAGCAGCGTCGTGCCTCGCTCGGTCGTCAGCTCGAGCCGACCGGTGAAACCCGCGGCGTGGAGCGACTCGAGGAAGGGCAGCAGCTCATAGGGATAAAGGGTGTTGGGAGTCTCCATCGGCGCGCTGAGAGTAGTTCATTCCCCCCGAGGCATCCATGGCACCGCGGCCGCGCTGGTCGTGGCGTCCTGCCTGGTCATGTGCGTCCCCGGCGTGGTCCTACCGGCGCGGGCCGACGCACCCGCCGAGGAGAAGACCCGCGACCGCGCCCTGGTCGAGACCTACGGGAAGATGCTCGACGAGGACCCCTATCAGGAGTACGCGCTGCGGCGCCTGATGGAGGTCTCGCCCGCGGTGGGGGGTCTCCCGGCGCTGCTGGAGCGCTACCGGGTGGCCGTGCAGGCCGAGCCCCAACGCTCCGAGGCCTGGGCGGTGCTGGGACACCTGGCGCTGGCGGCGGACCGGGACGGTGAGGCGCTGGCCGCCTACGAGCGGGCGGCGTCGTTGGAGCCGAAGGCGCCGGAGCCCTGGCTGGCCATCGGTCGCCTGCACCGGCGCGCCCAGGCGGGTACGGAGGCGCTGGCGGCCTACGACCGCGCCGTGGCGCTGGCTCGTGGCAGGGCTCGCCGGCAGGAGGTGCTGCGCGAGGCGATGACGGCGGCGATGGAACTGCGGGCCCTCGATCGGTCCGAAGCCTACGCGACCGAGCTGGCGGCGACCGAACCCCGCAACGCGTATCTGCGCATGGAGTACGCCACGGCGCTCACCCAGGCCGGACATCCTGAGCGGGCGCTCGCCGCGTGGCAGCAGAGCGCGCGCGCGGCCGGGGGCGACCTGAAGCTGCTGGTGGTCATCTGGAAGCAGGTGGGCGAGCTGCAGGAACAGCTCGGCAGGCTCGACGCGGCCGAGGCGACCTGGCGCGAGGCCCTGTCGAAGGTCGGCGCGGGGCACTGGGCGCGCGAGGCCTTCCTGGAGGGGCTGGTCGGCGTGTACCGGCGCAAGGACGCGCTGGCGGAGCTGGTGGACGAGCTCGCCCCCCAGGCGCGCCGCGACGCGGCGGTGCGGCTCAGCGTCGCGCGGATGCTGGAGGAGATGGGCGAGGACAGGCGCGCCCTGGAGCTCTTCCGGGAGGTCGTGGCGGCGCGCCCCTCGGACCTGGCGTGGCGGGAGCGGATCATCGCGATCCTCGAGCGGGTCGGCACGCCCGACGAGGTCATCGAGGCGTGGCGGGCGCTGGTGCGAGCGGCGGGGGGCGAGCCGCGCTACGAGCTGCGGCTGGTCGAGACGCTGTTCCAGCGCGAGCGCAACGCCGAGGCCTTCAAGGCGCTGGCCGCGATGGGGCGGCGCTACCCGCAGGACGCGGGTGTCCACCAGGCGATCATCGATCTCACCATGCGCTACGGCGACGCGGCGGCCCGCAAGAAGGTCGAGCGGGAGTTCCGCACGCTCATCGCCCTGGAGCCGCGCGAATCCGGGCACGTCATCAGCCTGGGCGAGTTCTACTGGACCGCTGGCGAGCGGGGCCGCGCCGTGGCGACCTGGAGGCGTCTGCTGGAGCTGGAGGCGCAGCCCGGAGAGGGGCACCTGGCCCTGGCCGAGGTGTACGCCGACCACGGGCTGGACCAGGAGGCGAGCGCCGAGTTCGAGGCCGCCATGGCGGCGGACGGCGACGACGTGAGAGCGGCCACCGCCTACGCCGTCTGGCTCGAGCGCCGCCAGAGGCCCGACGACGCGCTGCGGATCTGGCAGCGCGTGCTCGCGCTGGCGGGCCGGGCCGAGCCTCCGCGGCCCGCCGACGCGGCCGAGGCGCGCCGACGCATCCTCGGGCTCTGGGAGCGCGCCGGTCGCCTCAGCGTCGAGACCGAGGCCCTGGAGGCACGCTTCAACGCGGACCCCACCGACCTCGAGACCGGGCGCAGCCTGGCACGCGCCTGGATGTGGGCGCGGCGCTACGCCGACGCCCAGCGCGTGCTGGAGCGCATCCTCGCGAGCGCGCCAGACGACGTCGGGGTGCTCGCGGAGCTCGAGGAGGTCTACACGCGCCAGAATCGCCTGGCCGAGGCCATCGACGTGCTGGAGCGCCTGGCCCGCCGGCGCCCGGCCGACGCGCCGGAGCACTACCACCGGGCCGCCGATCTGGCCCTGGCTCTCGGCGACGAGGCGCGGGCCTTGGACCTGGCCCGCCGCGCCGTCGCCGGCAACCCGGCGGATCCCCGCGCCCACGCCCGGGTCGGCGAGCTCTACCTGCGGATGGGGCGTCTGGGTGAGGCCGCCGAGGCGCTTCGCCAGTCCTTGACGCTGGACCCGCGGGCCTCGGCGACCCGCTTCCGCCTGGCCGGGCTCTACCGCGAGCTGGGCAGGCCGCTGCGCGAGGAGCAGGCGCTGCTGGAGATCCTCCGCGCGTCCAGCGACCCCACCGATCTCCTCCGCGCGGGGCGCAGCCTGCTCCAGGTCGCCAGCCGCACCGGGCGCCTCGACGCGCTGGAGCTGGCGCTGCGACCGCTCCTGCACGGGCAGGGCGCGCGCCCGGAGATCATCCTGAAGCTGCTGGTCGACCTCTACGGCGAGATGGCCGACCGCGTCGCCTGGTCGCGGGCAACCCTGGACGAGCGAGAGCAGGCCGCCGAGCACCTCGGCGACCGCGCGCTGGAGCCGCTGCTCGCCGCGCTCTCGGGTCAGGACGTGGCGCTGAGGGCGCGGGCGCTCCAGGTGGTCCGTCAGACCCGCCCGCGCGGCGCGGTCGCGGCGCTGGCGCGTCTGCTGGTGGAGCCCGACCTCCTGACGGGCTTCCAGGCGGCCATGGCCCTCGGCGGCATCGGGACCCCGGCGGCCCGAGAGGCCCTGGGCCGCGTGGTCGAGCTGCCCGGAAGGAGCAACGACCGAGCCGAGATCGCCATCTGGGCGCTGGGCCTCACCCGCGCTCCGGACGCCGCCCGCTGGCTGGTGCCCACCCTCGGCTCGGGCCCGCCGCGCAGGCGCATCCTGGGCGCGCTCGCCGTGGGTCTCACCGGCGGTGAAGGGGCCGCCGAGGCGCTGGCGGCCCTCAGCGCACACTCGCACCCGGGCGTTCGCGCGGCGGCGGTCTGGGGCCTGGCGCATCTGGGGGTGCCCGAGGGCGTCCCCGTGCTGGCGCGTCTCCTTCGCAGCGATCTGGAGCCGCTCGCCCGGGCCGCCGCGTGGGGGCTGGGCCGCGTCGGTACGGCCGAGGCGCAGCGAGCCCTGGCGGACGCCCTGTGGGATCCCGAGAGCCGCGCGCCGGCGCTGGTCGCCGAGGCCCTCCTGGGCGCCGCCGGGACGCCCGACGAGGCCGATCGCGTCGAGCTCGCCTACCTGGCGCTGCCCGACTCGGTCCGCGCCCAGCTCACCGCAAGCGCCGCGACGCTGCTGGCCACCGCCCGGCCCGACCCACCCGAGCCGGCTTCCCTGGCCCGCGCGCTCGAGCGCCGCCGCCCGCTGCTCGCCGCCCGCATCGCGCAGCTCTTCAGCGCCGGTGAGGCCACCGGCCTGAGGCTCCTCCTCGAGGACGTCGCCGCCGCGGCGCCCACGCTCGCCCTGGTCCCGCCGAGCCACGCCGCGTTGCCCGCGGACGCCCAGGCGGTCATCGCCTCGTTGCTGGCACCTCACGTCGAGTCACTGGCGGCCCTGGCCCGAGGGCAGCGCGGCCCCGGGGTCCGCCCCACCGCCTTGACGACCCTGGCCCTGCTCGCCCGGCACGGCTTGCTCGACGCGGGGCACCTCGTCCGATCTGTGGCCATGGAGGCCCTGGACGCGCCCGTCTCGGCGACCCGAGTGGCCGCGGCTCGAGCGCTGGCGTCGACCGTCGCGCCGCTCACCCCCGAACCGGTCGCGGCCTTGCGGGCGCGCCTCGACGCCGCCGCCGAGCCCGCCGCTGACGCCCGGGAGCGGGCCGCGATCGCTGCCGCGCTGGGCGCGCTGGGCGGAGACGTCGCCGCCTCGGCCCTGGGGCGCCTGCTGGTGGACCCCGTGCCCGAGGTCCGTCTGGCGGCGCTCACCGCCCTCTCCGGTCCACCACCGGTCGCGCTGATCGACCGCCTGACGGCGCTGCTCGACGACCTCGCCCCCGCCATCGCCCTGGCGGCGCTCGACATCCTGGGGCGCAGCGACGACCCGCGCGCCCGCGCCTCCATCGCCGCGGCGACGCAGCACGTCGACCCCCGCTTGCGCCGTCGCGCCCGGGCGCTCCGATGATCGGTGCAACGGTCGGCCGCGCTGGCCCCGTGCGCCCTGCCGCGGCGCGCCGGGGCCGCACCCGGGCGCGCCACGGGGAATCGCCCGGCGCGCTGCCCGGGGAAAGCCTGGGTCCCCTCCCGCCCGGGTCGTCTCCCTGAAGGCGTCCCCGACCCGTCTTGACGATCCCGCGAGCGCGCTCCTATAGTCCCCGACGGCCGGCCGTCCGCACGGGGCCGCCGCGCCACCACCGCCTCCGGGACACGGCCGACGCAATGAACTGCAGCGCTTGCGGACATCCGGTGGCGCCCGACCACCGCTTCTGCGGCAACTGTGGCTCTCCGATGCAGCCCGTCGCGCCGACCCGCGCGGCGGAGAGCGTGTACCACGACGGCGCTCCCACCGTGCGCCGCGCGCGCCTGCGCCTCATCCGCGGCGACGGCGGCGACGGGTTCACCTTCCAGCTCAACGGCACCTCCCACGCCGCCGGCCGCGCCGAGGGTCCGATCCTCTTTCCGGACGACCCCACCGTGTCGCCGCTGCACGCGACCTTCTACTACCGGGACGGCCGCCTCTTCGTGCGCGACGAGGGCAGCCTCAACGGCACCTACATCCGCATCCACGAGCCGGTCCCGATCACCGACGGCGAGATCTTCCTCTGCGGTGAGCAGGTCCTCCGCTTCGAGCTGTACCGCCCGACCCCGGTGGTCGTCGGCGACGACGGCGCGGTGTTCTGCGGCACCCCGGTCGCGGTGTGGCGCTTCCGCGTGGTGCAGCTCGTCCGCGGCTCCCAGGAGGGTCTCGTCTACTGCGCGCGCAAGCGGACGGTGACCATCGGCCGCGAGGACTGCGACGTGAACTTCGGCTACGACCGCTTCATCAGCCACTACCACGCCCGCATCGAGGAGCGTGACGGTGAGTACCTGCTGAAGGACCTGGACAGTCGAAACGGCAGCTACTTCCGCCTCAAGCAGGAGGTGCCGCTGTCCAACGGCGACTACGTCTTCATCGGCCGTCAGCTCCTGCGCGTCGAGTTCATCTGACGCGCGCGCGGCGGCTGGCTCCTGCCACCCGTCGCGGCCCCGCTCGGTGGGGCTTTCCGAGCCCCCCGCCGCGTGGCTGGCTCACGCCCCTCCAGGGCAGCGAGCGCCGCGGTCGCTCGCGCGTGACAGGCGCCCGCCGCGCTCGAGGCCGGACGCCCTCTCAGGGCTGCGGGGCAGGCTGCTCTTCGGGCTGACCCGCCACCGCGGGGGCGGCTGGCGGCGCTTCGGCGCCGGGGGGCGCGTCGTCCGGTCGAATCGCCGGGGCCGCGGAGCCCGCCGGGACCCCGCGCACGGTGGGGACCACGATGCGGTAGACGAGCCAGCCCAGCACGGCCAGCGTGGCCCCGAGGAGGATCGCGGCGACCCACCCGCGGGCGCCGCTTCGCCAGTCGTGCCGTGGCGGGCGCTTGAACGAGCCCGGCAGGCGCGCGGTCAACGGCGCATCGGGCGCGCCGGGAAGCGGGGCCGCCGCTGCGGGTCGCAGCCCCGCGGCCGGCGTGGCGTCGGAGCCGACGGGGCGCTCGGGCGCCGTCCCCAGGTCGGTCTGGGCCACCTGCATGGTCAGCGGCCCCGCGCTCAGCTCGCGCAGCGCCTCGGCCGGCAGCGCGCGGATCTCCACGACCGTCGCGTCGGAGCCTTCGTCGCCGGCCTCCTGCGCCGCGCTCTCGAGCTCGCGCCCGATCCGGTCGAGCTCGGCCACCACGTCCAGCGCCGACGCCGGGCGCTCCTCGCGCGCCTTCACCAGCAGCGAGAGCGCGAGGTTCTCCAGGCTCGGCGGGATGCCTCGCGCGAACCGGCTCGGAGGCAGCGGCTCCTTCGACAGGTGCTGGGTCACCACCGCCAGCGGCGACTCCCCCTCGAAGGGCAGCCGGTTGGTCAGGAGCTGATAGAGCAGCACGCCCAAGGCGTAGAGGTCGCTGCGCCCGTCGAGGGTCTCGCCGCGCGCCTGCTCCGGGCTCATGTACTCGGGGGTGCCGCACACCACCCCGGCCACGGTCTGGAAGGCCCCCGCGCTCTGGACGCCGTCCTGCAGCTTGGCGATCCCGAAGTCGAGCACCTTGACGAAGTCCGGCTGGTTGCGCCGGTCGCCCACCATGATGTTCTCGGGCTTCAGGTCGCGGTGCAGCACCCCGTTGGCGTGCGCCTCGTCCAGGGCCGAGGCGATCTGGCGCACGATGTTGACGATGCGCAGCGGCGCCAGCGGGAACTCGCGGAAGAGCACCTCGGCCAGGTCGCGGCCGGGCACGTACTCCATCGCGATGTAGAGCGGGCCGTTCTGCATCTGCCCGAAGTCGATGATCTGGATCGTGTTCGGGTGGTTCAGCAGGCTCGCGGCCCGCGCCTCACGGTGGAAGCGCTTGGACAGCGACGGATCCCCCAGCAGGTGCTGGTGCAGCAGCTTGATGACCACGGTCTTGCCGAGCGAGACCTGCTCGGCCTTGAAGATCGTGCCCATGGCGCCGGTGCCGATGACCTCGATCAGCCGGAAGTTGTTGCCGATGATCTTGCCGATCATCGGGTCCACGCGCTCCTGGCGTGCCGCTGCGGCGTTCCGCGTCCCGCAGTGCGGACAGAACTTCAGGCCGGGGGAGACCGGCCTCGAACATGTCGTGCAGGGTGTCAACGCTGCGGTCTTCCGGCCCGGGCGAAGGTGCTGGTCCATAGGTAGCGCGCGGTTCAGCTCCCAGCAACTTTCTCGCGCGCCGGCGCCCGCGGATCCAGCACGACGAAGACCCCCGCGGCGCGGTCGTAGAGGGTGCGCTGGGTGGGGTCGGGCAACGCGGTGAGGTGGCCCAGCCCGAGGGTGGCCAGGCTCAGCACGCGCAGGGCGGCGTGGAGCGTGGCGCGCAAGGGTCCGGGGCGGTGGCCGTGGCCGTCCACCAGGCGCATCCCGAACACGCGCTTGCCCGGGGTGCTCCCGCTCAGCGCGACGGCGACCGCGTGCCAGAGCACCTCGGCCGCGGCGAAGACCGCCAGGGGCCCGATGACCAGCAGCGGGCGCTGGTTCACCAGGTCGATGAAGCGGTCGAAGAGGTTGTAGGGGACCGGCTCTGGCGCGCCGTCGCCGAGCGCTCCGGCCAGGGCGATGGCGCCGGTCAGCGCCAGCAGGGGCATGGCGTCCAGCAGCGCGGCGGCACCCCGGCGCAGCACCCCCGCGGTGCGCACCTCGAGCGGCGGCGTGGGCGCGGCCGGAGCGCGCGCGGCCTGGGCGGCAGGCTGGGTCATGGGTCGGGCCTCGTATCAGGGCGGGACCGTGTGGGCCCCGCTCGGTCAGCGGACGAAGAGCTCCTCGGTGAGCCGGTCGGCCTCAGCGCGCACGAGCGTCGCCTCGCGCGTGCAGAACTCCTCGACCGCCTCCTGGAATCCCGGGTGGTGCAGGCGATGGACGCTGTGGGTCAGCGCGGGGGCGAAGCCGCGCCCGTACTTGTGTTCGCCGCCGCCCGCGCCCGCCTGGAAGGTCTGGATGCCCTGGCGGATGCAGTCCTCGACGGCCGTGTAGGTGCAGACCTCGAAGTGCACGCAGGAATAGCGCTCGCTGGCGCCCCAGTACCTGCCGTAGCGCTCGTCGCCCTTCTGCAGGTTGACGCTGCCGGCGATCGGCTCTCCCTGGTGCCGGGCGACGACGAGCTGGAGCCGAGGTCGCATCTGCTCCCAGAGGCGCTGGAAGAAGGCCTCGTTGAGGTACTGGCGCCCGTAGAAGAAGCGCTCGATGGTGGCGCAGTACCAGCCGTAGGCCGGCCCGCAGAGGGCGTCGGGGATCTCGGCTCCGGTGAGCGCCTCGACGACCACGCCCTGCTCGGCGACCTGGCGGCGCTCGCGGCGGATCTGGTTGCGCTGCTTCGAGCGGAAGCGGGCCAGGAAGTCCTCGAAGTCGCCGTAGCCCGCGTTCTGCCAGTGGAACTGCATGCCGACCCGGTGGGCGTAGCCGCGCTCGGTGCACAGGCGCACCTCCTCGGGCCGACAGAAGAGCAGGTGCAGCCCCGCGGCGCCGCTCTCGCGGGCCACGGTCTCGAGCGCGTCCAGCAGCATCGTGCGCACCGCGTCCGCCAGCGCGGGCGGCAGCGCCGGGTCCACCAGCAGCCGCGACCCGGGCACCGGCGAGAAGGGGGCCGCCACGATGAGCTTCGGGTAGTAGCGCACGCCGGCGCGCTGGGCGGCGTCGGCCCAGGCCCAGTCGTAGACGAACTCGCCCATGGAGTGGGCCTTGAGCCAGGCCGGGGCGATGCCCAGCAGCTCGCCGCCGGAGCGCACGACCACCGGGCGAGGCAGCCAGCCGGTGTCGGCGCCGACGCAGCCCGTGTCCTCGAGGCCCCACAGGAAGGCGTGCTCGAGGAAGGGGGGCTCACCGGCGACGATGCGGTCCCACGCGGCGGCCTCGACGTCCGAGAAGCTGCCGAGCACCGCCGCCTCGAGCTGCAGGCCCTCAGCCACCGCCGCTCCGCTCGGTGGCGAGCCGGACCAGCGTGTCGATGGACTCGGCAGCCGACGCGTCCAGGGTGGGGCGCAGCGCCCAGCGCTCGATGGCGCGCGCGGTGACGCTGGGCACGGCGTAGCTCAGCGTGAAGGTGGCGGTGGTGCCCGCGCTCGTGGGTTCGATGGACAGGTCCAGCGCCATCGCGTCGAACGCGCTGCCCGCCGGCCACTCGACCTGCCACCTGGCGTGCCGCCGCGGCTCCCAGGCCGTGACGACCAGGGTCGCCGGGACCTCGCGCCCGCTGATCAGCATGGTCGCCACGTAGCGAGCGCCGACCGCCGGCGTCGCGCCCGTCTGCGCCTCCGCCCTGGCCTCACGCACCAGCGCCTCCCAGCGCTCCCACATCTCGATGGGCGCCGCGATGGTCCAGAGCTGGTCGGGGCTGAGCTGGGTGGTGCGCGACCGGCTGACCTGACGCTCTGGCGGGCTCGTCGCCGAGGCCATGACCATCATCGCGAAGAGCGCCATGACCGTGCCGAAGCTGCCAGCCAGCGTCGTGAAGATGAGCCGGGGGCGCGCGCCGTGCAGCCAGGCGTCGATGAGATGCGTCACCACCGTGCCCAGGAGCACGCCGGGACCCAGGGCGATGAGGGCCCACGCGCCGGGCCAACCCCAGAGGATCGTGGCGCCCAGGATGAGCAGGAGGGAGACCGTGGCGATGGCGATGAGCTGCCGCATTCGCCAGCGGTAGTAGCAGGCTCCGGCCCGGCCGGGCAAGCTGCGCACCCTTGACACTGCAGGGCGGGGGACCTGATGATGAGCCCGCTGAAGGTACACCGACGCGCCCGCGAGCGAGCCATGACGACCAAGCAGTGCCCGAAGTGCGGGCAGACGTGGCGAGACGGGAACTTCTGCCCGACGGACGGCACGAAGCTCCAGGACGTCGCCGCGCGACCGAGCCCCGACGCGGAGACGGCGCCGCAGCCCACCGCGCGTGGAGCGGCGGCAGGCGCGGACGACAACGACGCCACCGTGTTGGAGACGGCGGCGGTGCCCGCCAGCCTGGCGGCCGAGTGGTTGGCCGCCCATCGCGCGGCAGCCGCCCTGAAGGCCGAGGAGGCGACGACGGCGCCCGACGGGCCCGCGCGGCCGGCCGCCCCGGCGTCACGTCCCGCCGCGCCTGCGTCGCGTCCGCCTGCGTCGCGTCCGGTGGGGCCGCGTGACGACCCCGACTCCCAGCGCACGCGGCTCGAGGTGCAGGCCATCCCGATGTCGGCGGCGCAGCGCGGCCAGCGCGCGCGCCCGGCGCCGGCGCAGCCGCCCAAGAAGCAGCTCGGCGACACCGCGCTCGAGCGCATCGCCCAGAAGATCAAGGGGGACGTCGCCAAGGAGCGGCCCGACGCCCGAGGCGCGACCGTCGACGCGGGCGCCGTGAGGCCATCCGCCAAGGCGGCACCGGCCCAGCGTGGCGCGAACCGCCCCAGCGCGCCGGCCTCCGGCGGCCAGGAGCCACCCTCGGACCAGTTCTCCGAGACCCAGTGGTTCCTCAAGGGTCTCGAGGTCGACGCCGACCTGCTCGAGATCGTCGATGAGAAGGAATACAAGCGCAACAGCTCGATCCCGGAGGCGGAGCGCCGCCGGATGACCTTGCGCGACAAGGACGAGGATCAGTCTTGAGCGAAGACAGCGCATTCCTCTTCTGGACCGACGCCGACGGCGCGGTCCGTCGGACGAAGATCGGGAGCCGGCCCGTCACCATCGGGTCCAGCGATATCTGCATCGTGTCGCTGCCGGCGGACGCCGCCGCGACGGTGCATGGCGTCATCGAGCGCGAGCACGGGCGCCCGCTCATCCGGCGTCTGTCGCGGACGCGGCCGCTCGAGGTCAATGGCGAGGCGACCGACGAGGCCCAGCTCAGCCACGGCGACCGCGTGCGGGCCGGCGACGCCGACATCGTCTATCTCGAGCCGCGGGCCCTGGCTCCGCGCACGCTGCGGCTGACGCTGCGCCTCGAGGAGTCGGCCGACGAGATCGAGGTGGAGGTCGCCGGCGCGATGACGGTGATCGGGCGCGCCGAGGGGGACCTGCTCATCGAGGACGCCAGCGTCTCGCGCCAGCACCTGGAGATCGAGAACTTCGGCGACGGCCTGGTCTGGGTGCGCGACCTGGACTCGACCAACGGCAGCGAGCTGAACGGCGAGCCGCTGACGCAGCGCCGGCCGCTTCTGCCCGGTGACCTGCTCAAGGCCGGCCGCATCCTCATCCGGGTCAACGAGGGCAACGAGCCGCCTGAGGGCCTGGACAGCGCTCCCCAGCAGCACGTCTCCTTCGGTCAGGACCACGCGCTGGCCTGACCGCCCGCCCGGTGCCCCACGCGAGAGAGCCCGGCCACCTCACGGTGGTCGGGCTCTCGTGTCTCTACCGGGAGATCGCCCGCCCCGGCCGGGCCGCCTGGCTGCGGCCGGGGCGCTCAGCGCGTCCTGTCAGGGGCACACGCACTGCAGCTCGACGTCGTAGGTCGCGCTGGCCTGCGCCGAGCCGCTGAAGTCCGCGACCATGATCCAGTTGCTGGGCAGAGCGCTGACCGGCAGCTCGAAGTGGCTGGCGAAGAGCTCGCCCTGCTGGCAGGCGTCGAGCAGACAGCCCGGGCCGAACACGAAGGTGTCCATGACGATCGCGGGGTTGTCGAAGTCGATGACGACCGTGCCGGTGCAGCCCGCGGGAACGGAGGCCTGGTAGAGCCCGTGCTTGCCCGTGTAGGTCGTGTCCCGCGTGCTCTGTCCGCACGCCGGGACCGCCTGGTTGCTGAAGGTGTTGACGCCGTTGTTGGCGATCGACTGACCGACCAAGGGCTCGCCGCAGGTCAGCACCGTCGCATCAGGGCAGCCGCCACCGCAGGCCACGGTGCCGTCGCAGGACGGGTCGTCGCAGTCGGTGAGGCCGTCGCCGTCGTCGTCGATCTGGTCGTCGCAGGAGGCCTCGGTCGTGCAGGCCGGCCGCTTGGCGCAGTCGGGATCGGCGCAGTCCTTGGCCAGGTCGCCGTCGTTGTCGATGCCGTCGTTGCAGGAGTGCTCGAACGAGCAGATCTTCGTGACGCCGCCCGCCGGGTCGTCGGAGCAGTCCGGGTCGTCGCAGTCGGTGAGGCCGTCGCCGTCGTCGTCCTCGTCGTTGGAACAGAACAGCTCGCGGGGGTTGCCGCCGCAGCAGTTGGCCACCACGCGGACGTCGCCGCTGAAGGTCTCGCGGCCATCCACGACCACCACGTACTGCGCCCCAGCCGCCAGGTTGGTCTCCAGCAGCGCGCGCCCCTGGCCGTCCATGAAGCCCGCGCCCATGCAGTCGGCCGGCCAGCAGATGCCCGAGGCCTTGTCGAGCAGCATCACGTCGGCGTAGCTGTCGCCCGCCTTCTTGGGGTCGGCCAGCTCCACCGCCACCTGGAAGTCGCCGCAGGCCGAGCCGGTCTTGTTGGCCAGCAGCATCGACTGCTCGAAGCCGTCGTAGCCCGAGTCCGCCCCGTCACATCCATAGGCGTTCATCACCGAGGTGCCGCCGCCGCCGTTCAGCGTGACGTTCTTCACCGTGTTGCAGCTCAGGTCGCCCAGCTCGCAGGCCTTGGGGCAGCTCGACTCGCCGGTGCAGGTGCCGTCGAAGCAGATGTCCGACTCGGTGCAGACGTCGCCGTCGTCGCAGGCCTCGAAGTCCAGCCCCGTCTGGAGCTGACACAGGCCGGTGGCGGCGTCGCACAGGTTGGCCATGCACTCGCCGGTCGGGGTCTCGCAGTTCGCGTTGGGGTCGCCGTCGGGCACGCACGCGCCCTCGACGCACAGGTCGGGCTTGCCGGTGCAGAGGTTGTTCTCCTCGCAGATCTCGGCGTCCAGCCACTGCAGGCAGCCATCCTTCAGCACGCACTGCTGGGCCGTCGCCGGCCCGCTCGGCGCGCAGCGCTTGGCGTTGGCCGTGCTGCAGGCGTTGGCGAGCGCGCTGCAGTCCGCCGCGTCGGCGCCGTCCGCCGTGTCGGCGCCGTCGGGGGTGGCGTCGCCGTCGGAGGTGTCGGCGACGTCGCTTCCGTCCGTCGAGACATCGGCGTCCGCGACCTCGCCGCCGCCGTCGCCGTCGCCCGTGGCGTCGGCGTCTGCGCCATCAGGAGCCGCATCGGCGTCGGTGTCGCCGGCGATGACGTCCGTGTCCGGCACCGCGTCCGTGTCGACTGCCGTGTCGCCGGAGGTGGCGTCCGTGTCGGCCACGGCATCGGCGTCGGGCTTGTTGGTGGGAGAGGACTCGCCGCACGCGACGAGCCCCAGGACCAGAAACGACAAGGTGAGTGTACGCATGGGGGGCATCTTAGCCGAGCCTCGCGCCCGGTGCCACGTCTCCCGTGCGACCCCGGTGACCGGCCTCCAGCGCGCCCTGGAGCGGGTCGCGGCCGGTGCCTCCCGCGGACCCTCGACGCCACCCGCGGGGCCGCCGTGCTTGCCGCTCCCGGCGGTGCGACGTATCGTGTGCGCCGCTCTGGCCGGGGCCGTCCGGTGCGACAGGTGAAGGCAGGACGGGGCCAGGGCCGGCCGGCGATCCCAGCGGGGCTGATCGCGCCCGGTGTCCCTGATCACGACGGGAAGCGCGCGCGGCGGCCCGACCCCCGGCGCAGCGGTAGACAGGAGCCGAGTACCGGATGGAACGAAGCATCGACACGGCGCTCAACGCCGCCAACGCCTCGTATCTCGAGGAGATGCTGCGGCGGTACCTCGAGGACCCCGCCTCGGTCGACGCCGGCTGGCGCGCCTGGTTCGAGAGCGATGGTCGCGCCCTCGCCGAGGGGCCGACTCCGGTGGCGGACCCTGGCTTCGCCTCGCACAGCATCTTCGACCGCGCCACGCGCAACGGCTTCAGCGCGGAGCAGGCCGACCTGGCCGTGGTGCGCGCCCAGGGCCACATCTTCCAGCTCATCAACGCCTACCGCGTGCGCGGTCACCTGGCCGCCCGCCTGGACCCGCTGGGCCTGTGGAAGCGCCCGGAGCACCCGGAGCTCGACCCCTTCTACTGGGGCTTCACCGAGGCGGACCTCGACCGCACCTTCAGCACCGTCTTCCTCAAGGGCCCCGACCGCCTCACCCTGCGCGACCTGGTCGCCCATCTCCGCGAGACCTACTCCCGGACGATCGGCGTCGAGTTCATGCACATCCACGACACGCGCATCAAGGAGTGGCTCCAGGAGCGCTTCGAGCGCACGCGCAACCACTGCCGCCTCGACCGCGACACGATGGTCTTCATCCTCGAGAAGCTCACCAGCGCCGAGGCCTTCGAGGACTTCCTCCACACGAAGTACCGCGGCTCCAAGCGCTTCTCGCTGCAGGGCGCCGAGTCGATCATCCCCACCCTGGCCCTGATGATCGAGGACGCGGGCCGCATCGGCGTGCGCGAGATCGTCATGGGCATGGCCCACCGCGGCCGCCTCAACGTGCTCGTGAACATCCTGGGCAAGGAGCCGCGCTGGGTGTTCCGTGAGTTCGACGACCCCGATCCCCAGGGGATGTTCGGCCGCGGCGACGTGAAGTACCACCTGGGACACTCCTCGGACGTGGCGACGCGCTTCGGCGACACCGTCCACCTCTCGCTGACCTTCAACCCCAGCCACCTCGAGGCCGTGAACCCGGTGGTCATCGGGCGCGTGCGGGCCAAGCAGGACCGCCACGGCGACGTCGAGCGCGCGCGCATCCTGCCGGTGCTCATCCACGGCGACGCCGCCTTCGCCGGCCAGGGGGTGGTCGCCGAGACCTTCAACATGATGGCCCTCGACGCCTACGGGGTGGGCGGCACCATCCACCTGGTCATCAACAACCAGATAGGCTTCACCACGGACCCGGCCGAGGGGCGCTCGACGCAGTACTGCACGGCGCTGGCCCGGATGGTCGGCTGCCCGATCATCCACGTGAACGGCGAGGATCCCGAGGCCGTCATCCACGCCGCCCAGGTCGCGACCGAGTACCGGCAGACCTTCCACCGCGACATCGTCATCGACATGTACTGCTTCCGTCGCTTCGGCCACAACGAGGGTGACGAGCCCACGTTCACCCAGCCGGTGATGTACCGGGAGATCGCGGCCCACCCCGCCGTGCACGAGGTGTACGGCAAGATGCTGGTGAAGCGCGGCGTGGTGGAGCCCGGCCTGGCCGAGGAGATCTTCGCCCGCAAGCAGCAGGAGCTCGACGAGGGCCTGGAGATCGCGCGCGCCGAGCGCGACAAGGCGCACCAGCCCGCGGCCGGGCGCGCGGGCGCCTGGACCGGCCGCTACTTCGGCGGACCGGACGCCGAGGTGCCCGAGGTGGACACCGCCCTCAGCGAGGAGCGCTTCTGCGACCTGGTGCGCGGCATCGTCCGCGTGCCCGATGGCTTCCACGTCCACCCCAAGCTGGAGCGCCTGCTGGCCAAGCGCGCCGAGGTGCTCGAGGACCCGGAGAGCCTGCTCGACTGGGGCATGGGTGAGCTGCTGGCCTACGCGTCGCTGGTGACCGAGGGGCAGCCCGTGCGCATGAGCGGGCAGGACGTGCAGCGGGGCACCTTCAGCCACCGCCACGCGGTGCTCACCGACATCGAGACCAGCGCGCGCTACTCGCCCCTGGATCACCTGGCCGAGGATCAGGCGCGCTTCGAGATCTACAACAGCCTGCTCTCGGAGATGGGGGTGCTGGGCTTCGAGTTCGGCTTCTCGCTCGACCGGCCCGAAGGCATCGTGATCTGGGAGGCCCAGTTCGGTGACTTCGTCAACGGCGCCCAGGTGATCATCGACCAGTTCATCTCGGCCAGCGAGGACAAGTGGAACCGCCTCTCCGGGCTGACGATGCTGCTCCCGCACGGCTACGAGGGTCAGGGCCCCGAGCACTCGTCGGCGCGGCTCGAGCGCTTCCTGCAGCTCTGCGCCGAGGACAACATGCAGGTCGCCAACGTGACCACGCCGTCGCAGATGTTCCACATGCTGCGGCGTCAGGCGCTGCGCCCGTGGCGCAAGCCGCTGATCGTGATGACGCCGAAGAGCCTGCTGCGGCACAAGCTGGCGACCTCGACGATGGGCGAGTTCACGTCGGGCTCGTTCAAGCGTGTCATCGGCGAGGAGCGCCTGGACGACCTGAAGGCCGTGGATCGGGCCGTGCTGTGCAGCGGCAAGATCTACTACGACCTGCTCGAGCGTCGTGAGGCGGTCGGCGACACGCGCACGGCGCTCATCCGGCTCGAGCAGTTCTACCCCTTCCCCGAGGCCGGGCTGCTGGAGGCGCTGGCGGCGCTGGGCGGCAAGCGCGGGGTGCGCGAGCTGATCTGGTGTCAGGAGGAGCCGGAGAACATGGGCGCCCGGCATTTCCTGTATCCGCACTTCGCGCGGCTCTTCGCCAAGGGCCCGGCGCTGCGCTGGGTGTGTCGGGACCCGAGCGCCAGCCCGGCCACGGGTTCGCCCAAGGCCCATCGGATCGAGCAGGAAGCCCTGCTCGACAGCATCTTCGGTCAGGGAGAGTCGTGATGGCGGTGGACGTGAAGGTGCCCAGCCTGGGCGAGTCGATCAGCGAGGCCATCGTGCTGGAGTGGCTGGTCGCGCCGGGCGACGCGGTCGCGGCGGATCAGGATCTGGTGGCCCTGGAGACCGACAAGATCACCATCAACGTCCCGTCGCCGGTGGCGGGCGTGTTGTCCGAGCGGGTGGTCGACGAGGGCGCCGAGGTCGCCGTCGGTGCGGTGATCGCGCGCATCGACGAGGGCGCGGAGGCCGCGGCGCAGCCCGAGGGGGAGGCGAAGTCGGAGGCCGCCGCGAAGCCGCAGGCGGAGGCGAAGCCCGAGGCGGAGGCGAAGCCCGAGGCGGAGACGAAGCCCGCGCCGTCCGCGGGCAAGCGCGACCTGACGGCGCCGGCCGACGCGGCGGCGGCCCGCAAGCCGGGCGAGGAGCCGCCGATGGCGCCCTCGGTGCGCAAGCTCGTCGCGCAGCACGGCCTGGACGCCGGCACCATCGAGGGCTCGGGCAAGGGCGGGCGCATCCTGGAGGAGGACGTGCAGCGCGCGGCCAAGGGCGCGGGAGGCCACGCGGCGCCGCAGGCCAAGGCGGAGGGGGCGCGCAAAGCTGGCTCCAGCCCGGCCCCGGCCGGCGGTGAGCGCGAGCGCGTGGTGCCCATGTCGCGCCTGCGCGCCCGCATCGCCGAGAACCTGCTGACCGCCCAGCGCGACGCCGCCCTGCTGACGACCTTCAACGAGGTCGACATGAGCGCGGTCATCGCGCTTCGCAAGAAGTACCAGGACGCCTTCGTGAAGCGCCACGGCATCAAGCTGGGCTTCACGTCCTTCTTCGCCAAGGCCGCGGTCGAGGCGCTGGAGGCCTTCCCGGCGGTCAACGCCGAGGTGCGCGGCGAGAACATCGTCTACAAGGACTTCTACGACATCGGCGTCGCCGTCGGCGGCGGGCGCGGCCTGGTGGTCCCGGTCATCCGCGACGCCGACGCCCTGGGCTTCGCCGAGTTCGAGAAGGCCCTGGCCGACCTGGCGGAGCGGGCGCGCGACAACAAGCTGGCGCTCGAGGATCTCCAGGGAGGCACCTTCACGATCTCGAACGGCGGCGTCTACGGCTCGCTGCTCTCGACGCCCATCGTGAACCCGCCGCAGTCGGCGATCCTCGGCCTGCACAAGATCGAGGAGCGCCCCATCGCCCTGGACGGCCAGGTGGTCATCCGACCGATGATGTACACGGCGCTGACCTACGATCACCGGATCGTCGACGGACGGGAGGCGGTCAGCTTCCTGGTGCGCATCAAGGAGCTGGTCGAGGACCCGGAGCGGCTGCTCTTCGGGGTCTGAGCCGGCCGGCGCGCCGGGCGACGAGCGAGGGCGCGGTCCCGCGGGACCGGCACCGAACAAAGGACTGGGACATGGCAGACGACCGCTACGATCTCATCGTCATCGGCTCGGGCCCCGGCGGCTACGTGTGCGCGATCCGCGCCGCTCAGCTCGGCCTGCGGGTGGCGTGCGTCGAGAAGGACAAGACCCTCGGCGGCACCTGCCTGAACGTGGGGTGCATCCCGTCCAAGGCGCTGCTCGAGTCGTCGGAGCGCTACGCCGCCGTCGAGCACGCCCTGGGTGAGCACGGCGTCGAGGTCGGCAAGGTGCGGCTGGACCTCGCGAAGATGATGGAGCGCAAGCGCGGGATCGTGGACGACCTGGTCTCGGGCATCCCGATGCTCTTCAAGAAGAACCGCGTGGTGGACGTGCGCGGGCACGGGCGCATCGACGGCGCGGGCACGGTGGTCGTGACCGGCGAGGACGGCGAGCGCACGCTGTCGGCCGACGCCATCGTCATCGCGACCGGCTCGGAGCCGGCCCCGCTCCGGGGCGTGGACTTCGACGGGGAGCGCGTGGTGACCTCGACCGAGGCGCTCTCCTTCGAGGAGGTCCCCGGCCACCTGGTGGTCGTGGGGGCGGGCGTCATCGGCCTGGAGCTGGGCTCGGTGTGGCGGCGTCTGGGCAGCAAGGTCACGGTCCTCGAGTACCTGGATGAGATCCTGCCGGGCACCGACGCGGAGATCGCCAGGCTGGCGCGCAAGGTGTTCACCGACCAGGGAATCGAGATCGTCACGGGCGCGGCGGTGCAGTCGGCGAAGGTCTCGCGGAAGAAGGTGACCGTGGGCTGGAAGGAGCGCGAGGGCGGCGCCGAGCGGACGGTGAGCTGCGACCGCGTGCTGGTGGCCGTCGGGCGGCGCCCCTTCACCGACGGGCTGGGCTGCGACGAGGCGGGCATCGAGCGCGACGAGCGGGGCCGCATCCGCGTCGGTGAGGACTACCAGACCAGCCTGGATGGCGTGTACGCCATCGGCGACGTGATCGCCGGGCCGATGCTGGCCCACAAGGCCTCCGACGAGGGCATCGCCATCGCCGAGCTGCTGGCCGGCCAGCAGGGCCACGTGACCTACGACGCGATCCCCTCGGTGATCTACACCCACCCGGAGATCGCCAGCGTCGGCCGCACCCAGGAGCAGCTGGAGGAGGCCGGCGTCGCCTTCAAGCGCGGGCGCTACAAGTTCAACCACAACGGGCGGGCGATGGCCCTGGGCGACCGGACCGGGCTCGTGAAGATCCTGGCGCACGCCGAGACGGGGCGCATCCTCGGCGCCCACGTGCTGGGCGCGCGGGCTGGCGACCTCATCGCCGAGATCGTGCTGGCCATCGAGATGGGTGCCACGGCCGAGGACGTCGCGCGCACGGTACACGCGCATCCCACGCTGTCGGAGATCGTGCGGGAAGCTGTGCTGGACGTCGATCGGCGCTCCATCCACCAATAGTTGCCCATGCGCCTTCGCCGCTCCCGATCCTGAAGGTCGTCTCGGGCGCACGGGCAGCTACGCGGCCCGCGTCGGCGGGCCGCCTCGGGGGGAGGGGCCCTGCGGGCTTTGCCCGCGGGGAGGGGGGCGCGAGGCGTCCCCCTTCATGATAGAGCCGCGCCCCGCGGGATCCGTTTGGGCCGCCGCGCGCCTTCGTGGTGGAATAGGCCCAGCCCGTCTGGTAATCGTGCGCGCCGAGGAGGCGACACCGCATGTCCTACGCACCGATGTTCGAGATGTGGCGCCGCGTCGAAGACGACGTGGCGTACGACATCGTGCTCGATCTCGGCCACACCGAGCACTTCCCGCTGTCGGACCACCCCTGGTTCTTCGGCGTGCGCATCCCGATGGCCACCAAGACCGAGGACGGGCTGCCCACCGACGAAGAGGCGGTGCGGCTCAACCACGTCGAGAACCGCGTGCGCGAGATCGTCCGCGGCCGCGACGGCCAGTACGTGGGCCGGCGGACCGGCGGGATGAATCGCGATCTCGTGTTCTATCTCCCCGAGCGGCCGCGTGGCGTCGAGGACCGCATCCGGGCGTCGGTCGGGATGGAGATCCTCTTCGTCGTGCGCGAGGACAAGCGCTGGCAGGCCTACGAGAGCATGCTCCCCGTGCCCCGCGAGTGGCGACAGATCGAGGACCGCCGCTCGATCCAGGCGCTGCTGAACGCCGACGCGGACCCGGGCCTGACGCACCGCATCGAGCACCGGGTGCGCACCTCGAGCAAGAAGGGCGCCGAGGCGCTGGTGAAGCTCTACGAGAAGCTGGAGCTGGACGAGCCGACGATCACGGGCGAGCCGCGTGAGCTGGTGGTCGCTGGCGTGCAGCTCGCGCCGCTGCAGGTGGACCTGATCCACCGCGTCTCGTGGATCCTCGAGTCCAAGTCCGAGAAGGCCAAGGGCGTCTATCTGGGCTGGACCGCCAACCCGGAGCTGTCCGGCGATGAGCCCGCCGACCTGACGGACCCGGAGGCCGAGCTGCTGGCCATCCTCGAGTCGCTGTCTACCGGGAACAGCTGAACCCCGCGGTCGGGCTCACCAGGACCACCCATGCACCGAGTCATCGCAGTCATCCTCGGAGGCGGGCAGGGCGCCCGGCTGAAGCCCCTCACCAGCGAGCGCGCGAAGCCCGCGGTCCCCTTCGCCGGCAAGTATCGGCTGGTGGACATCCCGATCTCCAACTGCCTGCACGCCGGCATCTTCCGCGTGAACGTGTTGACGCAGTACCAGTCGGCGTCCCTGCATCGCCACGTCTACAACGCGTACCGCTTCGACCACTTCTCGCGCGGCTACGTCAACGTGCTGGCCGCCGAGCTGACCGAGCACGGCACCGGCGCCGATGACTGGTACCAGGGGACGGCCGACGCCGTGCGCAAGATGCTGCACCGCTTCGAGGCCCAGGCCGACGACGAGATCCTCATCCTCTCGGGCGACCAGGTCTACGCGATGGACCTGGCCGAGATGGTGCGCGGCCACCGACAGGCCGGCGCCGATGTCA
Source organism: Deltaproteobacteria bacterium (assembly GCA_020632695.1). Lineage (GTDB taxonomy): Bacteria > Myxococcota_A > UBA9042 > PHBI01 > JACKFB01 > JACKFB01. Next base: position 28,040 of record JACKFB010000012.1, on the reverse strand, counting down.
CCGTGGCGGCCACCCGCGTCGACCGTGACAGCGCCACGCGATTCGGCGTGATGCGCGTCGACTCGGACCACTGGATCACCGAGTTCGCCGAGAAGCCGAAGGACGACGAGACCCTCGACCGCTTCGTGGTCCCCGACCGCGTCGGCCACTACACCCACCTGGCCTCCATGGGGATCTACCTGTTCCGGGCCTCGGTGCTGGCCGAGCTGCTGGCCGCCGACTCGCGCGACGACTTCGGCAAGCACATCCTGCCGAGCTGCATCGGGTCGCGGCGCCTGCGCTGCCACCCCTTCTCCGGCTACTGGGAGGACGTGGGGACCATCGAGAGCTACCACCGGGTCAACCTCGAGCTCACCGACCCGGTCCCCGCCTTCAACCTCTTCGACGAGGAGCGCCCCTTCTACTCGCGCGCCCGTTTCCTGCCGCCGGCCAAGATCGGCGCCGCCCACATCGACCGCGCCATGCTCTCGGACGGCTCCATCATCGGCGACGGCGCCATCGTGCGCCGCTCGGTGGTCGGCATCCGCAGCATCGTGGCGCCGGGGGCCCACCTGGACCGCGTGGTCATGAACGGCGCGGGGGCGTACGACATCCAGGGCGGCAAGCGCAGCAGCGGCGTGCCCCTGGGCATCGGACACGACAGCGAGCTGCGCAACGTCATCATCGACCGCGACGCCCGCGTCGGCGCCAACGTGCGCCTCACCAACGACGCCGGCCTCGCCGAGTACGAGGACGACGTGATCACGGTGCGCGACGGCATCATCGTCGTGCAGCGCCAGGCCGTGGTGCCCGACGGCTACTCGTTCTGATGGGCCGCCGGCCGACGCTGAGCGTCCTCCACGTGGGGGGCGAGCTGGCCGGGCTCGGCCACACGGGCGGCCTGGGCGAGGTGCTCGCGGGCCTGCCCCTGGCCCAGCAGGCCCTGGGCGCGCGGGTGCGGGTGCTGCTCCCCGGCTACCGCCAGTCGGTCGAGGCCCTGGGCGCGCCCCCACGCCCCGGCCCCCGGGTGAGCATGCCCTTCGGCGACGGGCACTTCACCCGCCACGACGGCCGCTTCGGCGGCGTCCCGGTGACGCTGCTGGCCGAGCCGGCCTGGTTCGACCGGCCACACCTCTACGGCCCCCCCGGCGACGCCTACGCCGACAACCCCGTGCGCTTCTCGGCCTTCGCCCGCGCGGTCGCCGCCCTGGTGGCGGCCGAGCCCCCCGATCTGGTGCACCTGCACGACTGGCACGCCGGGCTGGTGGCGCCGCTCCTGGTGGCCGCCGGCCCCGCCCGGCCGCCGACGATGATGTCGGTGCACAACCTGGCCTACCAGGGGGCCTTCCCCGAGGGCGCCTTCCACCTCACGGGCCTCCCCGATTGGGCGGCGGCCATGGACGGCGTGCTCCACTGGGGCGCGGTCAATCCGCTCAAGGCCGGCCTGCAGTACGCCGACGCCATCACCACCGTCAGCCCCAGCTACGCCCGGGAGATCCAGGAGGACGCCCACGGCTTCGGCCTGGCGCCTCTGCTCCGCTGGCGCGGCGACCGGCTCTACGGGATCGTCAACGGCATCGCCGAGACGGGCCCGGCCCCGGTGGCCGCCGAGCGCCCGGCTCGCCGCGCCGCGCTGGCGGCCGAGCTGGGTCTGGACCCCGACCGGCGGCCCCTCTTCGCGGTGGTCTCGCGGCTCACCGATCAGAAGGGGCTCGACCTCTTCGCCCGCGCCGTGCCCGACGCGCTCGCCAGAGGCGCCAGCGCCGTGGTCGTCGGCACCGGCGACGCCTCCCTGGTCGAGGCCTTCGAGGCCCTTCGCGCCAGACAGCCCGGTCGCTTCGCCTTCGTGCACGGTTTCGACGTCGCCCTCGCTCAGCGCGTCTTCGCGGCGGCGGACGTGGTCTGCGTCCCGAGCCGCTTCGAGCCCTGCGGCATGACCCAGCTCCACGCGATGCGCGCCGGCGCGCTGCCCCTGGTGCGCGCGACGGGGGGCCTGCGCGACACGGTCGACGACGTCGCCGATGGCGGCGTCGGTTTCCTCTTCGAGGAGGCGAGCGCCGAAGCGTTGAGCGCGGCGCTGCTTCGAGCGATGGCCTTCCACGAGGATCCCGAGGCCACCGCGGCGGCCCGCGCCCGGGCCCAGGCCCGACCGGCCGGCTGGGAGCGGGCTGCGGCCCGCTATCTGGAGCTCTACGCCGAGCTCATCGAGGCTCGCGCCGAGGGTTGATCGCGGCCCCGTCGCCGTGGGATACCGACGGCGACCCCCCACGAGCGGAGAGGACCACGATGAAGCTGCCCATGTCCCGGCTCACCGCGCTGCTGGTCCTGTTGGCGCCGCTGGCCGCTCTGGCCGAGGTGCCGCCCCTGGACAAGCCGCTGAAGCTGCAGGCCCTCGGCGGGATCACCCTGAACGCGCCGTCCTGGGAGGCGACCCGCAGCGACGCCGCGGTCGCCGTGCTCGAGCGCGCCCCCGACCCGCAGAAGGCGGTGCCCTTCGCGCTCCTGGTGGTCGCCATCGAGGAGGGGCCGGCGAGCGTGGAGAACCTGGCCTGGGACCGCATCCGCGACAACATCATCAGCGCCTCGAAGGAGACGGGCAGCCAGCTCGCGCTCGACCTGGGCGCCGACTGGAGCCGCGCCGCCGGCTTCAAGGGGCGTCGCCTGACCGGCACCCTCACGGCGAACGACCGGGAGGTCGGCGTCGAGATGATCGCGCTGGTCGCCGAGGGCGTGATGGTGACCGTGACCGCCGTGGGCCCCAAGGGGAGCGCTGACATCCAGCCGCTGGCCGACCAGGTGGCCGCGACCGCGAAGCGCTCGACCACGCCTTGATCGCCGCCGAGATCATCACGATCGGCGACGAGCTCCTCAACGGCGATCTGGCCGACACCAACACGGCCCGCCTGGGGGCGCTGCTCCGCGCGCGGGGCCTCGGGTTCGGGGCTGGCCAGACCGTGCGCGACGACCCGGCCCGGATCGCCGCGGCCCTGGCGCTGGCCGCGTCCCGCGCCGCGTTGGTGCTGGTCACCGGTGGACTCGGGCCCACCGAGGACGACGTGACCATGCAGGCCGCCGCGGCCTTCGCCGGGGTCAAGCTCCGCGAGGACGAAGCGTCGCTCGCCCGCATCCGTGAGCGTTTCGCCTCCCGCGGCTATCCGATGACCCCCAACAACCGCCGGCAGGCGCTGATCCCCGAGGGCGCGTCGGCGCTGGAGAACCGAGCGGGCACGGCGCCCGGCGTGCGGATGGAGGTGGACGGCACCACCTTCTTCTTCTTCCCCGGGGTCCCGCTGGAGGTCGACGCGCTGGCCGCCGACCACCTGCTGCCCTGGCTTTCCCAGCGGGTGCCCGCCGGCTCGCGGGCCAGCCACACCTTCAAGACCTTCGGCAAGACCGAGTCCCAGGTGGCGACCCTCCTCGAGCCGCTGCCGCGCGCTCCAGACCTGCACGTCGCCTACCGCGCGCACTTCCCCACCATCCAGGTGACCCTGCACGTGGACGAGCCCGACGCCGGCGTCCGAAGCGCCCGGCTCGAGGCGCTGTCGACCGAGGTTCGGCGCCTGCTGGGCCCCATCGTCTTCAGCGAGGCCCAAGGCGGCAGCCTGGCCGAGGCCGTGGTGCGGGCGCTCGCCGGCGCGCATGCCACCCTGGCGCTCGCCGAGAGCTGCACCGGCGGGCTGGCCACCGCGATGATCACCGAGGTGCCGGGCGCCTCCGAGGTCCTCGTCGAGACGGCCGTCACCTACTCGAACGACGCGAAGACGCGCCGCCTGGGCGTGAGCGAGGCGTTGCTGGCCGAGCACGGCGCCGTCAGCGAGGCCTGCGCCCGCGCCATGGCCGAAGGCATCCGCGCGGGCTCCGGCGCGCAGCTCGGCGTGGCGATCACCGGCATCGCCGGGCCCGGCGGCGGCAGCGCCGACAAGCCGGTGGGCACCGTGCACATCGCCCTGGCCAGCGAGGACGGCACGCGCCACCGGGCCCTGCGGCTGCCCTTCGATCGCGCGCGCAACCGCGTGGTGAGCGCCTTCGCAGCCCTCGATATGGTCCGTCTCCACCTGAACGCATGATATGGTTGACAGGTGTTCAGTGTGACCCGCACACTGCACCACACGAACGCGAGCCGAGCCACCGCCCCATCGCGCTGCTCGCCGCGGCCCCGACCCCTACCCAGCCTGTGAGGATCGACGATGAGTCGCGACAGCACCAAGGACAAGACGATCGATCTGACCGTGTCGGCGATCGAGCGACAGTTCGGCAAGGGCAGCATCATGCGGCTCGGCGCCGACGACGTGATCGGGGGCAAGATCCCGACCATCTCCACCGGCTCCCTCGGCCTGGACATCGCCCTGGGCATCGGCGGCTTGCCGCGCGGCCGCATCGTCGAGATCTACGGCCCGGAGTCCTCCGGCAAGACCACGCTCGCCCTGCACGCGGTGGCCAACGCCCAGAAGGCGGGCGGCGTCGCCGCCTTCATCGACGCCGAGCACGCGCTCGACGTGACCTACGCACGCAAGCTGGGCGTGAAGACCGATGAGCTGCTGATCTCGCAGCCCGACTTTGGCGAGCAGGCGCTCGAGATCGCGGACATGCTGGTCAAGTCGAACGCCATCGACGTGCTCGTGGTCGACTCGGTCGCGGCGCTGGTCCCCAAGGCGGAGATCGAGGGCGAGATGGGCGACAGCCACATGGGCCTGCACGCGCGGCTCATGTCCCAGGCGCTGCGCAAGCTCACGGGCTCCATCTCGAAGAGCCACACCTGCGTGATCTTCATCAACCAGATCCGCATGAAGATCGGCGTCATGTTCGGCAACCCGGAGACGACGACCGGCGGCAACGCGCTGAAGTTCTACTCGTCGGTGCGGTTGGACATCCGCCGGATCGGCGCCATCAAGGACGGCAACGACGTCATCGGCAACCGGACCCGCGTCAAGGTCGTGAAGAACAAGATGGCGCCCCCCTTCCGTGAGGTGGAGTTCGACATCATGTACGGCGAGGGCGTGAGCCGGGAGGGGACGCTGGTGGACATGGGCGCCGACCTCGGCGTCATCGAGAAGTCGGGCTCCTGGTTCTCCTACAAGGGCGAGCGGCTGGGGCAGGGCCGCGAGAACGTCAAGCGGATGCTCTTGGAGAACGCCGAGATGGCCAACATCATCGAGGAGGCCATCCTCGAGAAGCACGGCCTGGGGAAGACTCCGATGGCGCCGCAGGCCGAGGCCTGACGCCCATGTGACGGACGCGCCGGGCGCCTCCGTGGGGGCGCCCGGCCGGGTCGCGCGCCGGGGCGATCACGATGGCGGCGATCACGCAGCGCGCGACGGCGATGCGAAGCGTCCCGAGCGAGCGCCGTGTTGCGGGACAGGCGGCGCTCGGTGCCCGTCGGGTCTCGACTTGTCCGGTCACCGCTATATGCTCGCTCGCCCGGGGGCCCTGCTACGTGGGGCCCGGAGGACCCGAGCGACGCGGAGAGCGGTGAGCGACGATGGAGATCGACCAGATCCTGCTGTTCGCGGTGAAGCACGGCATCTCGGACATCCATCTCAAGGTGGACAAGCCGCCCTACTTCCGGAAGGACGGCGTGATGGTGACCCAGAAGGGGGTCCCGGCCGTGACCGCCGACATGCTGAGCCGCTGGCTCGCGGTGCTCGGCAGCCGAGAGGCGGTCGCCGAGTTCAACGCCACCCAGGAGGCGGACTTCGCCTACGTGCTCGAGGGGGTCGGGCGTTTCCGCGTCAACGCCTTCCAGCAGCGGGGCAGCGTCGGGTTGGTGCTGCGCCACATCCCGCCGCGCGTCCTCGGCTTCGAGGAGCTCAAGCTCCCGCCCGTGCTGGCGCGGGTGGCGATGGCCCAGCGCGGTCTCATCGTCGTCACCGGGGCCACCGGCTCCGGCAAGTCGACGACGCTGGCCGCCATGATCGAGCACATCAACAAGAGCCGGGCCTGCCACATCCTCACCATCGAGGACCCCATCGAGTTCACCTTCGAGGACCGGCGCTCGGTCGTGAACCAGCGCGAGGTGGGGCGCGACACCCGCAGCTTCGGTCGCGCGCTGAAGGCCGCCATGCGCCAGGACCCCGACGTGATCCTCATCGGCGAGCTGCGTGACCTGGAGACCGTCGAGACCGCGATGCACGCGGCCGAGACGGGACATCTGGTGCTCGCGACGCTGCACACGGTCGACGCCATGGAGACCATCAGCCGCATCATCGGCCTCTTCCCACCGCACCAGCAGGACCAGGTGCGTACCCAGCTCTCCTCGATCCTCAAGGCCGTGGTGAGCCAGCGCCTGGTGCGCACGGTCGACGGCGCGCGGGCCGCGGCGTGCGAGATCCTCATCCAGACCGAGTTCATCCGTGATCTCATCGCCGACGCGAACCGCACCCACGAGCTGCCCAACGCCATCGCCCAGGGGCAGGGCAGCTACGGGATGCAGACCTTCGACCAGGGCCTGTACGCGCTGTGGAAGGCCGGGCGCATCAGCCAGGAGGAGGCCCTCGCCAACGCCACCAACCCCGCCGATCTGCGCATGAAGTTCGAGGGCATCGGCGGGGGCTGACGGGGGCCGGAGAGCAGCGACGGGACACCGGGTCGCCCCCGCCCGACCGGATGGCGCTTGTCGTACTCAGCAGTTGACCTGCCGCCAGCCCTTGTCAGAATCCCGCGTCTCACGGCGCCTCGTCGCGCCGAAGGAGCATCGCGTGTCCGAGCAGAGCCAGCGTCCGAAGACCGCCCACGAGATCCGTCGCGCCTTCCTCGACTTCTTCGCGGCCAGGGACCACCGCGTGGTGAAGAGCTACGCCCTCATCCCGCCGGACGACCCGACCCTCTACTTCGTCAACGCGGGCATGGTGCAGTTCAAGGACCTCTTCGTGGGCGCTCGCCCGGTCGAGTACCCGCGGGCGGTGTCCTGCCAGCGCTGCCTGCGCGTCTCGGGAAAGCACAACGACCTCGAGAACGTCGGGCGCACGCCGCGGCACCACACCCTCTTCGAGATGCTGGGCAACTTCAGCTTCGGCGACTACTTCAAGGAGGGCGCCGTCCGCATGGCCTGGGAGTTCCTCACCGGCGTGCTGGGGGTGCCGGCCGAGAAGCTCCACGTGAGCGTCCACCCCGACGACTCCGAGGCCTACTCGCTCTGGAGCGATGAGATCGGCGTCCCCGAGGCGCGCATCCACCGGGATCCGCAGAACTTCTGGGCCATGGGTGACACCGGCCCCTGCGGCCCCTGCTCCGAGATCCACATCGACCTCGGCCCCGAGATGTCGGGGGGCGTCGAGCTCCCCTACGGCGATCCCGCGGCCGACAACCGCTACCTCGAGCTGTGGAACCTGGTGTTCATGCAGTACGAGCGGTCCGAAGACGGCACCCTGACGCCGCTGCCCAAGCCGTCGATCGACACGGGCATGGGCCTCGAGCGCATCACGGCCGTGCTTCAGGGCCACACCTCGAACTACGGCACCGACCTCTTCATGCCGATCATGGAGCGGGTCGCCGCGCGGGCCGGCGTGAAGTACGGCGCCGATGAGCGGACCGACACGGCGCTTCGGGTGATCGCCGATCACAGCCGGGCGGCCGCCTTCCTCATCGCCGACGGCATCTACCCCGACAACGAGGGGCGCGGCTACGTGCTGCGCAGGATCATGCGGCGCGCGATCCGGTTCGGGAGGATCCTGGGCATCGAGGAGCCCTTCCTCGTCGACACGACGGCCCACGTCATCGAGCGGATGGGCGACGTCTACCCCGAGCTGAGCGACGGGCGCGAGACGGTGCACCGCATCGTGCTGGAGGAGGAGAAGCGCTTCGGGCGCACGATCAACGCGGGCATCAAGCGCCTGGACGAGGAGATCGGGCGGCTACGCGCCTCGGGTGAGAGCGTGCTCGACGGCCGCGTCGCGTTCGAGCTCTACGACACGCACGGCTTCCCGCCCGACCTGACCGCGCTCATCCTCGAGGACCACGACCTGCGCTTCAGCCAGGAGGGCTTCGACACGGCGATGAACGAGCAGCGCGAGCGCGCGCGGGCCGCCAGCCGTTTCGGCACCGGCGACCTGAGCGCGTACCAGGCGCTGGTGGAGTCGGGCCTGTCGACCACCTTCGTCGGCTACGACTCGGGCGTCGCCGACTCGGCCATCGCGGCGCTGCTGGTGGAAGGTCAGCGCGTGCCGCAGGCCGCCACCGGCCAGCGCGTGGAGATCGTCGTACGCCGGACGCCCTTCTATGCCGAGAGCGGCGGCCAGATCGGCGACGTCGGCGTCATCACCGGCGCCGGTGAGCCGCCGGTGCGCGTCCGGATCGAGGACACCCAGCGCCCCTTCGGTGACCTGGTGGTCCATGTCGGCACGGTCGAGCAGGGGACGCTGCGAGAAGGCGTCGAGGTCCGGCTCGAGGTCGACGCGGACGCCAGGTTGAGTACTCGCAAGCATCACAGCGCGACCCACCTCTTGCACCACGCGCTGCGCGAGGTGTTGGGGCCGCACGTGCGCCAGCGGGGGTCCTGGGTCGGCCCGCACCGGCTGCGCTTCGACTTCAGCCACTCCGGGGCGATGACCCCGGAGGAGATCGCGCGCGTCGACCTGATGGTCAACGAGCTGATCCTGGCCAACGAGCCGGTGCACACCGACCTGCTGCCCTTCGACGAGGCGATCGCGCGGGGCGCCATCGCGTTCTTCGAGGAGAAGTACGGCGACACCGTGCGCATGCTGCGCGTGGGTGGTCACTCGACCGAGCTGTGCGGCGGCACGCACGTCCGCGCGACCGGAGACATCGGCCTGTTCAAGATCGTCAACGAGCAGGCGATCTCGTCGGGCGTGCGGCGCGTGGAGGGGGTGGTCGGCATGGACGCCGTGCGCTGGGTGCAGGCGCGTGACGCCATGCTCCGAGCGACGGCGGAGCGCCTGAACGTGAGCGCCGAGCAGATCGTGGGTCGGGTGGAGAAGCTGCTGGAGGACCGGAAGGCCCTGGCCCAGGAGCTGGAGAGCGCGAGGACGGCCGCCCAGGTGGCGCGCGTCTCGAGCGAGCTGAGCCACGCCCGGCAGATCGGGGAGTACCGCGTCGCGGCGCTGCGGCTCGACGGCGTGCCCGGGCGCGACCTGCGCAGCGTGGGTGAGGACCTGCGCAGCCGCATCGGCTCGGGAGCGCTGCTGCTGGTCGCGGTCGACGGCGACAAGGTCAGCCTGCTGGTCGCCGCCACGCCAGAGGTGAGCGGACGGCTGCCGGCCGGGAAGCTGGTCGGACAGCTCGCCCCGCTGGTGGGCGGCCGGGGCGGCGGGCGGCCCGATCTCGCTCAGGCGGGCGGCACCGAGGTCGGCGGCGTGGATGAGGCGGTGCGCGCCTTCTACGCGGCGGCCGAGGCGGCGCTGGCCGGCTGAGCGCGAGCCTGGCGCGAGGCGCGCCGTGCGGGCTCGGCGGCGGAAGCGGCCGGTGCTCAGCCGCTCAGCGCCGCGAGCTGCTCCACGACGAAGGCCTCGTCGATGAGCAGGCGGTCGTCGTCCAGCTCGGGCGCCCGGAACATCACGTCGCCCATCACCTCCTCCAGGATGCCTCGCAGCGCGCGCGCGCCCAGGCCCCGGCGGTTGGCGTGCTCGACCACCCGCCTCAGCGCCGCCGTCTCGAACTCGACCGCGACGCCGTCCAGCGCCAGTCGCTCGCGGAACTCGCGCACGATGCTGTCGGGCGGGGTGGTGAGGATCTCGAGCATCTCGTCCTCGCCCAGCGGCTCCAACTCGACGATGACCGGCAGCCGCCCGACGAACTCGGCCAACATCCCGAACTCGCAGAGCTCCCGCGCGCCGATTCGCGCGGCCGGCGCGCCCTCGCCGCATGCCCGGCGGTTGAACCCGAGCGCCCGCTCCTCGCCCGGCGCCGGGCGGAGGTCGGAGAAGGTCCCCGCGCAGATGAAGAGGATGTCGGTGGTGTCTACCGTCACGAAGTCCTGCCGGGCGAAGCCCTGCGCGTGGCTCAAGGGCACGAAGACCTCGCGCCCCTCGAGCAGCTTGAGCAGGCTCTGCTGCACGCCCTCGCCGCCGATGTCGCGTGCGCCCGCGCCGGTGTGTGCTCCGTGCGTGCGCCGCGCGATCTTGTCGACCTCGTCGATGAAGATGATGCCCCGCCCGCACGCTTCGGCGTCCTGGTCGGCCGCGAGCAGCAGCTCGGTCACCATCTGCTCCACGTCGCGCCCGTGGTAACCCGCCTCGGTGTACTCGGTCGCGTCGACCACCGCGAAGGGGACGTCCAGCGCCGTGGCAAGGTGCCGCGCCAGGTGCGTCTTGCCGCAGCCGGTGGGCCCGATGAGCAGCACGTTGGACTTCTTGAGCAGCCCCGCCGACGCCGCCGGCCGGGGTGCTCCGCGCAGGCCCACGCGACGCATGTGGTTGTAGGCTGCGATGGCGAGCGCGCGCTTGGCGCGCTCCTGACCGATGACGAAGCGGTCGAGATGCTCGAAGATCGCTCTCGGCGAGAGCGTGTCGGGCAGGCGTCGTGCGAAGGCATGCATGAACCGAAGTGTAGTGAGCCGGCCGACGCTGTCCACCGTCAGGCCTGAACGCGGCAATCGAGCCCGCCGACGGACGCCCCCGCCGGCCCCGCCGCGTCCCGCCCGAGATGCCCGAACGCAGCGAGACTACAAGTCTGTTGACACGTTGTGGTCCGGACGGGAACCATCGGCCCCCGGCATGCGTCGGGCGCCGCGGCGAAGACGCCGAGATTCATCGAGAAGCCCGATCCGAGGTGTTCGTGAAGCTCCCCACCCTGCTCCTCTCAGCCCTGGTCGCCCTGGCCATCTCGGGGGCGGTCCCCACAGCGCGCGCGGCCTCCTACCTGGTCTACGTCCCCGAGGCCGTCACCGTGGGCGGTACCTCGTCCGAGGTCTACGTCACCCACCGCTTCGACGGACGCGACGGCCTCACGGGTTCGGCCCTGGTCGACGCGGCCATGGCCGAGCTGGCGCGCGTGCTCGGCGCGGATCTCGCCGCCCTCGCCATCCGCCTCGAAGGATCCTCGGCCAGCATCTCCGTCGCTGACGAGGCGCGCCGTGCCGATCCCCTGGTCGTCGACCGCGCCCTTGGCGCCGCCTGGCACAGCCTGCGCGTCGCCGGCGTGACCGACGTGCGCTTCGGCGACCGCGTCCTCGACGAGTCGTCGTTCACCCGGGGCGCCCTCGAGCCGGTCTTCCCGCTGGTCAGCGCGCTGCCGCCGCGCAAGCTCACCCACGGCGTCGTCCGCCTCGGCGACCAGCTCGTCTCCGCGGCCGAGCTCCAGCGGCGCATCGCCGCCGCGGACCCGTCTGTGCGCGCGGCCATCGCCGACCAGCTCGGCACCGCGCCGCCCGACGTGAAGCTGGCCCTGCTCACCAGCCTGCGCTCCCTGGACGTCGAGGACCGTGCTTCTCTGCTCCTCCCGCGGCTCGCCGACGCCGATGTCCGCGTCCGCCTCGCCACCCTGGAGCTGCTCAGCGGCAGCCGCGACGCCAAGGTGCTCAAGGCGCTGGAGGCCGTGGCCCAGGCCGACGCCGACGCCGCCGCCAAGGCCGCCGCGGCGCGGATCCTGGTCGCGGCCGGACGCACGGAGTTCAAGAAGTACCTGCTGCTCGAGAAGCTCCGCGGCGACGACGCCCAGGCCGTCATCGCGGCGGCCAACGAGCTCATCGCCACGGGCGACCCCAAGCTGGTGCCGGCGATGGCCGGCCTCGTGCGGCACACGAACCCGGCCGTGCGCGCGGTCGGGGTGAAGGCCCTGACCCAGTTCAAGCAGCTCGACGCCATGGCGCAGGTCGTCGCCGACCCGTCGGTGGCCAAGGACGCCGCCCAGCCGCTGGCCAGCGTGCTCGCCTCCGACGCCACCGGGCCCGCTCGCGCGGCGGGCCTCGGCTGGCTGATGAGCCAGGGCGACGCCGGACGCGCGGTGGGCGCGGCCAAGGCGGTGGGGGCGGAGCGCATCGGCGGCGTGGTCGAGCCCCTGAAGAAGGCGCTCGCGCGACCCGAGCCGGAGGTCCGCGCGGAGGCAGCGGCGGCCTTTGCGGCCCTGCGGGATCCCCAGGGCCTCGAGCCCCTCGCCGCCGCCCTGCGTGGCTCCAGCGACGCGGCCGAGCAGAAGCTCTTCACCGACAGCGCCATCGCGATCATCGCCGCCCAGCCGCTGGATCAGGTCATCAAGATCGGCGAGTCGACCGACGCGACCATCCGAGAGCTGGCCGTGAAGTCCCTGGCGGAGTTCTCCAAGGATCGTCCGAACCCGCGGGTCATCTCCGTGCTCCGCGGCAAGCTGGGCGACAGCGCCAAGCCCATCCGGCAGGCCGCCGTCTACGCGCTCGCGCGCATCGACGACCCCGCCGTGGTCAAGGACCTGGTGGCGCTCGAGAAGGACCCCGACCCCGTGGTGCGCGAGCAGGTGGCCATCGCCGTCGCCCACTCGAAGCACCCCGAGGCCGACCGCATCCTGCTGGGCTACCTCGACGACCCCGACAACCGCGTGAAGCTGCAGTCGGTCATCGGCCTCCGCGAGCGCAAGACCGCCGGCGCCCTGGAGAAGCTCAAGTGGCTGGTGGAGTACCGCCAGCCGGAGATCCGGCTCGAGGTGGTCCGCGGCATCGCGGCGCTGGCCGCGCCGGGCGACCTCGCCTTCTTCGATCTCTGGCAGGAGCGCCTCTACGACGAGCGCCCGGAGATCCGGCTCATCGCCATCGACGCCATCTCCCGGTACCCGACCGACCCCCGCACCGCCGCCGCCCTCGGCGGCGCCGTCACCGATCAGGACACCCGGGTGAAGCTGCGGGCCATCGCCGCGCTCTCCGCGCTCCAGGACGCCAACGCTGTCGAGCAGGTCATCCGCGGCCTCTTCGACGAGTCGGCCGAGGTGAAGCTGGCTGCCCTGGACGGCCTCGAGAAGCTCGGCTCCCCCAAGGCGCTCAAGGCGCTCCAGGAGTTCATCTCCAACGAGAGCGACGAGGCCGTCCGAAAGCGCGCCAGCGAGGTCATCAAGAAGCTCTGACCGCGTCGCCGGGGGGCGCTGGCGTGGCCGGGCCGACGCCGCACGGCCCGCGGCGCTCAGTCGGAAGAGCGTCCCGGTGCCCGCCGCAGCCAGTGCAGCTCGCTGTCCATGAAGGCCTGGGCCGGCGCGTCGCACAGCGCCTGGATCGCGTCGTAGATGCCGTCCTCCTGCAGGACGATCGCGTCCTCCAGCACGCGGGCCTGCGCCACGGCGGGGACGTTGAGCTGTCCGATGAGGCGAGCGGTCACTCCCGGCAGCGCCTCCACCACGTCGCCCTGGATCTGCCGCCCGAAGCCGGCGAAGGTGCGGTCGGCCTGGGCGATGAGCACCTTGCCGGTGCGGCGCGCGCTCTCGAGGATGGCGTCGCGGTCGTAGGGCACCAGGGTGCGCAGGTCGAAGACGTCGGCGCGGATGCCGCGGTCCTCCAGCAGGCGATCCGCAGCCGCCGCCGCCTGCCAGGCGGTCCAGCCCCAGGAGACCACGGTCACGTCGTCCCCGCTGCGACGCCGCGCAGCGCGCCCGAAGGGCACCCGGAAGTCGTCGACGGGCAGCTCGCCGCTCTCGGCGCGGCGCTCTCGCAGGGCGCGCGCGTCGGCAGGTTCCCCCGGCAACGCCGGCCCCAGCCTCATCCGGTACAGGCGCTTGGGCTCCATCTGCAGCACCGGGCCCCGATACTCGGCCGAGGTGCGCAGCAGCCCGTAGGCGTCCCACGCCGTCGACGGACAGGTGATGACCAGCCCCGGCACGTTGCCGAAGAACCCGTCCCCGCTCATCGAGTGGTACACCGCGCCGCCCTGCACCGGATCGACCGGGAAGCGCACGGTCACGTTCGGGGAGATCTGGCCGTTGGTGGTCCAGTGCAGGTTGCCCAGGTGCACGAACCAGTGCAGGCAGTTCAGCGCGTAGTCGCCGAACTGGATCTCGGGCAGCAGCACCAGCTCCGGATGCAGCGCCGCGCCCGTGGCGGTGCCGACGATGAGCGGCTCGTTGATCGGCGCGTCGCGGACGCGGTCCGGGTACTTCTCGATGAGGCCCACCGAGCACTGGAAGATGCCGCCGCGCGCGCCCACGTCCTGGCCCCACATGGCCGCGCGGCCCTCGGCGAGGGTGCGGTCCAGGGCCAGGTTGATCGCCTCGTTGAACTGGATGCGGGTCGGTCGCGTGCTCGCCTCCGGCTCGTCCACCTCCGGATAGGGAGGGTGGGCGTGGGTGAACAGGTCCACCGCCGGTGAGGGCATCGGCTCCGCCCGCACCTGGGCCAGCGTCACCCGCACCCGGTCCAGCTTCTCGCGCATCAGCGAGCCCAGCTCGTGGATCTCGAAGTAGCTCTTGCGACGGTCGACCTCGCCGCGGCGGAAGATGGCGCTCTCCGGGAGCACCCCCTCGCGACCCAGCCAGCTGCCGAACTCCAGCAGCGGGTCCGGCTCGTCGTACTCGAACTGCCCGCCCGACGAGCTGGAGTGGCCCATCAGGCGCGGCACCGTCGCGTGCAGCAGGGCGGCCCGCCCCTCGGAGAGCACCGCGCGCGCGCACTCCACGGTGGTCCGCCAGGTCCCCAGGAAGTCGTTGCCGTCGCACTCGAAGTACTGCAGCCCGAACGCCTCGGCGTATCGCTCGAAGCTCTTGATCCCGCGGCCGTCCTCGGGCTTCACCGTGATGGCGACGTGGTTGTCGGTCACGATGATGACCAGCGGCAGCCTCCAGAGGCTCGCCGCCGTCATCGCCTCGTGCATGTCGCTCTCGGCCGTCGTCCCGTCGCCGACGATCGCCACCGCCAGCCCCGGCTGTCCGCGGAGCTGCAGACCGCGCGCATACCCGCACGCCTTGCCGAGCTGCATGCCGACCGGGCTCTGCACCGGCATCAGGCCGATCTCCGGCGCGCACAGGTGCATCACCATCTGGCGCCCGCCCGAGTGCGGATCGGTGACCCGACCGAAGGCCTGCCGGAAGTAGGCCTCCATGAAGTCGCCATGGCCCCGGAGCGCCGCCGTCATCGCGGCCAGCGCGTCGCTTCGGTAGTGGCAGAAGTAGGCCAGCGTCCCCGGCTCGTCCCGCTCCTCGCGCACCACCCGGTGGAACCCGAGGGCCGTCGCCGACCCGTGGATCTCCTCGCCCGGCCCGCCGATCCAGAACTCGACGCCCTCACCGCGGGTCTTCATCGTCATCGACGCGATGATCGACGCGCGCGTCTCCAGCGCCACCTCGTACGCCTGTCTCAGCTCAGCCGCCGACAACCCGGCCCACGCGTTCGCCTTTCTCGCCATTCCTTCCGACTCGCGTTCCGAGCGTGATCTGGGCCAGTCACTACCACACCCGCCGCGGCCCTGACCACCGGCGCGGCCGGCCGTTGCCAGCCTGCACCTGACGGCTATGATGCCCCCCATGCGGAGGCTGAACCTCATCGGCGTCGGCGCCGTCCACACCCTGCTCCTCGTCGTGCTCCCCGCGCTGCACGTGAGCACCTGGACCGGCACGCCGCTCCCCGGCGCCGCGCCACCGCTGATGGCGCTGCCCTTCATCGCGCTGGTCGCCGCGGCCTTCCACCCCCGCCGCTGGCTCACCCTGGGGATCTACCCGCTGGCGCACCTCCCGGTCCTTGTCGTCGTCCCCGAGCTGACCGGGCGCCTGGTCTACGAAGGCCCCCTCGGGCTCGCCGCCCTCGCCGCCGTGGCCCTGGTGGCCGCCGCGTTCACGGCCGTCGCCGTCCGCATGGCCGAGCCGCCGCCCGCCACCCCGCGCGCCCGCTGGCGCCTGCGCGACCTGGCCCTCCCGCTCACCGCCACGGCCACCGCGCTCCTCCTCTTCGGCGTCTTCCTGGCCCCCGTCCTGCTCGAAGGGCCGCACCGCGACCCGGCCGCCGCGCAGCTGGTCCTCCTCATCGCCACGGCCGTCGCTGGCTGGTTCGGCGTCCGCGTCGCCCGCGGCGACATCGCCGACCTCTGGCTCGACCCGCGCGCCCGCGAGCCCTGGCTCGGCGTCGTCCTCGCCGAGCGTCGCGCCTCCGCCGGCGCCCTCTTCGCCGCCCTGGCCAGCGCCATCTTCCTCGCCACCGTCATCCTCGCCGTCTACGGCCTCGGGTCCTGAACGATGAAGAGCTTCCTCTTCTGGGGCGCCGCCCTGTTGCTCCTGGTGGCGGCGCTCTGGCTGTTCCACACGTCGAGCCGTTTCCTGCTCGATCATGACTACCTCGCCGGGCTCCTCCATGTCCTCGTAGGCCTCGCCGTGCTCCGGGCCGGCGTGGAGATGGCCCGCCTCGCCGTCGTGCTCAAGCTGAGGTCCCGATGAAGCGCCATCCTCTGCTCGGCCTCGCCGCGCTGCTCTGCTGCACGTCGCCCTGGGCCTGCGGCGACGAGCCCCCGCCGCCCACCGCCAGCGGGCCGACCCTCATCGCTCCGCCCCACGTGAGCGACTTCGGCGACCCCCGCTGGGCCCCCGTCGCCGAGGGCGAGACCGTGGTGGCCCGGGTCGGCGCCGCTCCCATCACCCTGTCCGCCGTGCGCGACACGGCCGCCGCGACCCCCGGCCTCACGCCGCGCGCCGCCCTCGACCGCCTGGTCGAGCTCGAGGTGCTGGCGCAGGAGGCCGCCCGCCGCGGCCTGGACTCCCGGCCGGGGCCGCAGCGCGCCTGGCGTGAGGCGCTCTCACAGCAGACGCTCCACGACTTCGAGCACTCGGTGCACCCCGAGGACATGCCGATGAAGCAGGTGCGCGCCATCTACAATGTGCCGAAGGTGCGCCAGCGCTATGACCACCACGACGCCTGGAACATGTCCTACCTCATGCTGAGCTGTTGCGCGGCCACCACCGAGAACTGCGACACCGAGGAGATCCAGAACTGCTTCGCGGAGGCCGCGCGAGCCATCGAGGTCGCCTACACCGAGCTCAAGGCGCAGACGCAGGAGGTCGAGCCCGACGTCGACAAGGTCGACGCCCTGATGCGCAAGTACCGCGAGGACAACGAGACGCGCTGGCCGAACTTCGCGTACCGCGAGCAGCCCTTCTACTACGATCCCGACAAGCCCCACTCCGAGCAGAAGGGGTACAACGTCATCGCCGAGAACGTCGCCCGCACGGTCATCGACGCGCCCTTCGGCGTCCTGCAGCCGCCGGTGCAGTCGGCGTTCGGATGGCATCTGGTGATGAAGAAGGCGCACGAGCCGGCTTCCCACAAGACGCCCGACGACCCCGAGGTGGCGGCCGACATCCGCCAGAACGCGTTCCCCAGCTATCTCCGCGCCCGCTTCGAGGAGTGGATGGAGCGCCTCATGAAGGGCTCGGGCGCCCAGCTCTTCCCCGAGCGGCTCTCGCTGCTCGAGGGAGGTCCGCCCGCGGGGAACGCGCCCTGAGGGAGGGCGGAGGCGGAGGCGGAGCGGGGGCGGAGGCGGTGGTCGGGGCCGGGGCCGAGAGCGGGGCCGAGAGCGGGGCCGGGGCCGGGGCCGAGTCCGAGTTCGGGGCCGGGGCCGAGACCGAGGCCGGGGCCGAGTCCGGGGCCGGGGCCGGGGCCGAGTTCGAGGCCGGGGCCGAGTCCGAGTCCGGGGCCGAGTCCGAGGCCGAGTCCGAGGCCGAGACCGAGTCCGAGTCCGAGTCCGGGGCCGAGTCCGAGACCGAGACCGTGGCCGCCACCGACACCGAGGCCGTCGCCGAGTCCGAGACCGCCACCGCCACCGCGACCGAGACCGAGGCCGCGACCGACACCGAGGCCGTCGCCGAGTCCGAGACCGCCACCGCCACCGAGACCGCCACCGAGGCCGAGGCCGTCACCGAGGCCGTGACCGCCACCGTCGCCGAGACTGAGGCCGCCGCCGTCGCCGAGTCCGTCGGCGTCGCCGAGACGGTCGTGGCTGCCGGATCAGGGTGGGGCGTTGGTCGGGGCGGGGGATATGCCTTCGAAGCGCTGCAGGCCGGCTCGGCGTGCGGCTGAGATCGCGGCGCGCCATTCGTCGCTGCTGACCTCGCGGTCGATCTCGGGGCGGCGGTCGGAGCGGTGGAGCGGCGTGTACTGGTCCATCACGTGTGTCCAGGTGTCCGGTCCGATCTCGGCCGCCAGCCACCGGAAGATCGCCTCGGCCTCGGCGGCGAGCCCGGGCATCACCAGGTGCCGCACCATCAGCCCGCGCGTGGCGAGGCCGTGGCTGTCACAGCGGAGCGGCCCCACCTGGCGCGCCATCTCCCGGATCGCCGCCCGGGCCACCGACGGGTAGTCCGCTGCCTTGAGGTAGCGCCGCCCGGTCTCGGGCTCCCACACCTTGAAGTCGGGCAGGTAGATGTCCACCACGCCGTCCAGCCAGCGCAGGGTCTCCAGGCTGTCGTACCCGCTGGTGTTGTAGACGATGGGCAGCCGCAGCCCCCGTTCGGCTGCCAGTTCCAGGGCGTCGAGGGCCTGGGGCACCACGTGCTCGGGCGAGACCCAGTTGATGTTGTGGCAGCCGCGCTCCTGCAGCGAGAGCATCATGTCGGCCAGCTCGTCCGCGTCGACCTCGCGGCTCGCCGCCGCCTGCGAGATCTCATGGTTCTGGCAGAAGAAGCACTGCAGGTTGCAGGCCCCGAAGAAGATGGTGCCGCTCCCGCGGTGACCGCGCAGCGCCAGCTCCTCGCCGAAGTGCGGGTACCAGGTCGAGACCCGCGCCCGACGCCCCGTGTGGCAGGTCGCCCGCTCATCGGCCAGCCGGTCCACATCGCACGCCCGCGGACAGACCCGGCACCGCCCGAGCGCCGCGCGAGCCTCGTCTGCGCGTCGCCTGAGCTCGCCGCTCTCGTGGAGCTCCCGGTAGGACGGCCACTGCTTCACCCGGCCATCCTACCAGCCGCCGCGGCCCCGTCGCCGGCGAAAGCGCGCCCGCCCTCCAGCGCCCGCCAGAAGCCGCATCTCGGCGATTGGAGCCGGCTGCGCCCTGTGCTACGGTCCGCCGCCATGACTCGCCGCCTCACCGCCCTCTGCTTCGCCGCGTCGCTTCTGGCCACGAGCCTGCTGGGCGCCTGCCGCACCCTGGTGGGCGACAGCTGCACGACCGACTCCGACTGCGGCAGCGGGCTCTACTGCGAGCGCTCGCTCCCCGGTGGCTACTGCACCTCGCGGTCCTGCGAGGACCGCGACTGCCCGGACGAGGCGCTCTGCGTGCGCTTCGAGCTGGACACCAGCTTCTGCATGCGCGCCTGCAACCAGCCCGGCGACTGCCGCGCCGACTACCTCTGCGACGAGGAGACCGGCCCCTCGGGCTTCTGCGCCGCCTTCACCGAGTAGCCGGCCGACCGAAAGTTGACGCCGCCCCGCCGCCGGGGATGATCCGCCCATGTACGGTCGTCTGCCGAGCCTCATCGCCGCGTGCCTGCTCATCCTGGCCGCCCCCGCCTGCGCGGGCGACGGGCCGAGCCGCAGCGGCGGCCGCATCACCCTCGTCCCCGACGACGAGGGCGAGAGCTTCGTCATCCCCAAGGCCGAGTTCGACCGCACCATCGCCCGCGGCCCCTCCTGGTTCATCCACCGGGTGGCCGTGCGGCCGGTGATGCTCGACGGCCGCTTCACCGGATTCCAGCTGCTCTCGCTCTTCCCCGATCAGCCGGAGCTGGCGACCCGGGCCATCCGCGCCGGCGACATCATCCAGCGCGTCAACGACCAGCCGATCGGGCGCCCCGAGGAGTTCATGGCCGTCTGGGAGTCGCTCGCTGGCGCCGACCACCTGGCCATCCAGTTCGTCCGCGACGGGCGCGTGCTCCGGGTCACCTGGCTGATCCAGCCCGAGGTGGCGGCCACCGCCGGCGCCGCGCCCTGACAAGCCCGACGCGCTGCCGCCCGAGCCGCCCTACCAGCGCAGATCGGTGAGCAGGCGCACCTTGTGTATCACGCCCAGCTCGTCCTGCCCCTCGCCGCTGGCGAGCGCGGCCCCAGGCACGAAGACCCCGTACTGCACGCCGATCCGCGCCTCCAGGCTGCTGCCGTGCTGCACGCGAACCTCGGCGCCGAGCTGGCCCTCCCAGCCGAGGAAGCCGTGCGCGTTGGTCTTCCCCCAGGCGTTGCGGTTGAAGCCGCCGGCAGCCGCCGAAGCGTAGGGGTCCACGACGTCCCCGGGCGCGAAGGCCAGCAGCGTGCCCACCATCCCCCGAAGGCGCCCCCCGAGGCCCGTCGCCCCTACCACCGGCGCCAGGTACACGGCGTTGGTCACCGCTCCCTGTGTCGGTGAGCGCTCGATCCCCGGCGGCGGCGTCCCCGAGAGGCCCGGGTCCGTCACGCGATCGTAGCCGCGCGCCGACGCGCGTCCCAACACCTCATCGAAGAGGATCATCGAGACCTTGTACGCCGGGTCGAAGCGGAACGCGCGCAGGGTCGCGTCCTGCGCGTCGTTGTCGCCCGACGCGAAGCCCAGCTCCAGCCGATAGTCCATCGGGCCGCCCAGGTCCTTCATCGTCGCCCGCGCCACGGCCCCGAACTGTCGGATGTCCACCGTCGCCGGCGCGCCCTCGAAGCGGAACTCGTCCGTCTCGCCGATGATCGCCGCGCCCTCGAAGCTGGTCTCGAGCCGATAGCGCCCACCGAGCTCGCTCCGCCACCTGGCGTACAGGTCGAAGGCCGTCGCCTTGATCGTCGCGTCGTTCCGCCGCTCCAGGTCGCGGTGCGCCACGTACACACCCAGGTCCAGCGCCTGCTCGCGCCAGAGCACGCCGCCCACCACCTGCCACGCCCGGTCGCCGGCCTCCCAGTCGGTCAGCTCGTCGCGCTCCACCAGGTCCGCCCCGATCAGGAGGTGCAGCGCCTTGCTGGCCCGCCCGAGGGAGAAGGGCTGCAGCGGACGCGTGATGAGCACCACCCGGTTGACGATGTCCCCGTGCGTGACGTCGTTGAAGGGCGATGCGTCCTCGTCGCCCCCGTTGGCCAGCAGGCCCAGCCCCCAGTGCGAGGGCATCCGGCCCAGGCGCAGCATCCCGATGCCGACCGGCACCTGCATCCACAGCTCTCGCAGGAGGAGCTGGTCGCTGACCGGCGTGTTCCGCCACGGCCGGTGGATGGCGTCGCCCCCGACCCGGCTCTCGTCACCGAGGAACTGCCCGTCCAGGATCTGCAGGCCGACGTGAAGCTGGAAGTCCTTCGGCATCAACAGATAGCCGCGCAGACGCAGCAACGCGGTCGCGTACTGGCGCTGGTGGTGCTCGAAGCCCGAGCCATCCAGCGCGAAATCGGACATGGCGACGCCGCGCAGCCGCACCCGGCCATCGGTCCCCAGCACGAAATCGCTCTTGTCCGCGGCGAGGCTCGGCGCGGACATGCTGGCGACGAGGGCGCAGGCCAGCATGAGCCGGCGTGAGGTCGACGGAGTGTTCTCGGGGACCAACGGCAGGCTCCAGTGTCGTCGGGCTCGGCGACGCGAGACTAGCGGCAGGACCCCGCAGTGGCAACGCCTGCCGGCCGCTCTTCGCGAATCCGAGCCTCACCGCCCCCCGGTGGCCTCGTGCAGCGCGATGAGCGTCTCGAGATCCAGGGTCTCCGGCCTGGCCTGCGGGTCGATCCCGAGGGCCTCCAGCGCCCGCCGGTCGCCTACGGCGTTGCCCAGGGTCTTCCGCCGCGATTGCGAGAGCTTGCCGACGAAGTTCAGGAAGCGCTCCTCGGCGTCGTCGCTCATCCTGGGCCGCGCCAGCGGTTCGACCAGCAGCAGCGCCGACTCCACCTTCGGCTGTGGCCTGAACGCCTCGGGGGGGATGGCGCCGACCTGCCAGGCCTTCGCCCTCATCGCCGTGGCCACCGAGAGCAGCCCGTGGTCGCGCGTGCCGGGCTGCGCGGTGAGCCGCACCGCGACCTCACGCTGCAGCATCAGGACCATCCGCTCGACCTGCGTCCCCAGCGCGAGCAGCCGACGGAAGATCGCCGTGCCAACATTATAAGGGAGGTTCCCCACGACGATCGGCCGACGCCCATCCTGGTCGGCCGGTGGCAACAGCGCCGCCAGATCGGCGTCCAGCGCGTCGCCCTCGACCACGCGGACCCGCTCGCCCAGCCGCTGCCGCACGTGGAGCACGGCGCGCGGATCCTTCTCCAGCGCGACCACCGGCTTGGTCCCGGCGGCCAGATACGCCGTCAGCGCCCCTTCGCCGGGCCCGATCTCCAGCACGCCGGCGCTGTGCTCGACGTCGGCGATCGCGCAGATCTCCTCGAGCACCGCCGGGTCCACCAGGAAGTGCTGGCCGAGCCGCTTGTCCGCGCGCATCTCAGGCCCCCCGGCGCACACGCCGCGTCGGGCGCTGCGTCACGTGGATGTCCGCGCGTCGCAGCGCCATCCCCTGCAACGCCTCGCCCCGCGCCAGCAGCATGGCGCCGAGACCACCGATCATCGCGGCGTTGTCGGTGCAGTAGCGAGCCGGCGTCAGGTGCGCGCGCAGCCCTGCCTCCGCCGCCGCGCCCAGCATCCGGTCCCTCAGCCGCGAGTTGCACGCGACGCCGCCCGCGACCACCAGATCCCGGAGCCCCTGCTGCCGGCACGCCTCCAGCGACTTCGCCACCAGCACATCGACGATGGCCTCCTGGGCGCTCGCGGCCAGGTCCGCCTGGCTCGCCCAGTCGTCGCGTGCCCCCTCGAGCCAGTACCGCACGGCGGTCTTCAGTCCGCTGAACGAGAAGTCGAGCCCCTTGCCCAGCATCGGCCGCGGCAGGGCGATGGCCGCCGGGTCCCCCTCGCGCCCCAGCCGGTCGATGTGGACGCCGCCCGGGTAGGGCAGGCCCATCATCTTGGCCACCTTGTCGAAGGCCTCGCCCGCGGCGTCGTCCAGGGTCTGCCCCAGCGGCACCAGCACGCCCGGCGCGTCGACCCGCGCCAGGCTGGTGTGCCCGCCGGACACCGCCAGCGCCACGTAGGGCAGCTCGGGCACCACGGCGCCGGCGCCCCGCTCGTCGCTGAGGAAGATCGCGTCCACGTGGGCCGCGATGTGGTTGACCGGCACCAGCGGCAGGCCGCGCGTCCAGGCGATGGACTTGGCCATCTGCAGCCCGACCAGCAGGCACCCCGCCAGCCCCGGCCCCGTCGTGACCGCGATCGCGTCGACCTCGTCCAGCGTGCAGCCGGCATCGCTCAGCGCCTGCTCCACCACCGGGCGGATCGCCGTGAGGTGGCTCCGCGACGCGAGCTCGGGCACGACACCGCCGTACCGCGCGTGCACCGGGATCTGCGTCGCCACGACGTTGGAGAGGACCCGGCGCTCGTCGGTGACCACCGCCGCCGCGGTCTCGTCACAGGAGCTCTCGATCGCCAGTATTCGGCTCAACCCTGCCCCGCGCCGCCTCGGGGGCGGTCGTCTACCCCGCGTCGAGGCTGGTCAGCAGTCGCCGGACCGGCTCGCTTCGAGGGTCGTCGGGCGCCGCCTCGAGGAAGCTCTCGAACCCGCGCCGCGCCCCCTCTGTATCACCCAGCTGGTGGGCCACCAAGCCCCGCGTGAGCCACGCGGTGGGCTCCGCGGGCGCGCGCTCGACCAGCGCCTCCAGCATCGAGGTCGCCGCCTGGTACTCGCCGAGCTGCCCGAGCCCCGCGGCCAGCCCCGCCATCGCCCGCGTGTGCTCCGGGTCGCTGCGAAGTAGCAGCCGGAATCGGTCGTTGGCCTCCAGCGTGCGCCCGGCCTCCAACGACTCCACCGCCTCGCCGAAGAGCAGCGCGTCGGACTCCGCCGGGCTCGTCGGCTCCGGCACGCGCAGCTTCCGGCCCCCCGCAGCCTCTCCCGGCCCCGCGGCCGGGCTCCCGTCGGCCTGCACGAGCCCGTCGTTCGGCGAGGTGCCCGGCCCCTGGGCGAACATCCGCCAGCCCGTGATCCCCAGAAGCCCCACGAAGATCGTGACCAGCATCGCGGTGGCCGCCCTCCACACCAGCAGCCGGCGCCTCGTGTGGCCGAGCGCCGCCGCGATCACCTCGCGCGTCGCCGTCCGCGTCCCCGGCCCGACCTCGAGATCCGCGGGCTCCTCGTCCATCGCCGGGGCCGCCGGCTCGTTCGCCGCCTCGGGTGCGGCCTCCGCGTGCTCGGCCTCCGCGTCCTCGGCCGCCTCGCTCGGTTCAGCGGCTTCGTCCCACTCCTCGTCCGCCGCCTCGGTCCGGAACGCCAGCACGTCGTCGTCCCCGGCCGCCGGGGGACGGAGCCCCAGCCCGTCGGTCCCGGGCGCCGCCTCTCCCCGCTCGCCGCCGCTCGTCCCCGGGCCGCCGCCGTCCTCGCGCTTGCCAGCGACGGCGGCCAAGGCTGCCGGCCGGGCCCCCAGCGCCCCCAGGACCGCCCCGCCCCCGCTGGTCATGAAGCGCTCCAGCTCCTCGCTGGCGCGCCGCTGGTCCTCCGCCGACCACCCGCCGGCCCGGATCGTCCCCGGCATCGCGTCGTCATCCGCGAACCACGACAGCATCCCGCTGTCCGGAGCCCCTGCGCCGTCGAAGGTGTCGCCCGCCGCACCCGGCGGCTGCGGGGCGCGCGAGGACGCCGCGCCCGGCGCCGGCCCCATCGGTACCAGGTCGATGTCCGAGCCGCCGTAGCCGCCCTCCTCGAAGACGTCCACCGGCGCAGCGCTGGTCGCCTTCGCCGGCGCAGGGCTGGACGCCTCCACCGGCGCAGCGCTGGCCACCTCCACCGGCGCAGCGCTGGCCGCCTCCGCCGCTCGCGCTGCCGCCTCGGCCACCCAGGCCGCCGGTGGCCCGCTCTCCGCGCGCGTCGGCGGCTCCTCGGTCACGCCGGGTTCCTCGGCTGCCGCCAGCTCCTCGGCCGCGAGCGCCCCGGGCCTGGCCTCGGCCCGCGTCCTGGCCTCCTCGTGCGCTTCGTCGGGCGGCCCGTGGACGGCGGCCTCCAGCCGCGCCGCCATCTCCCGCGCGTCGAAGGGCGCGCTCAACGTATCGGCCACGCCCCCAGCCACCGCCAGTCGCCGCGCCTCGTCCGGCAATGGCTCCGCGCTCACCGTCACCAGGCGGATGCTACGCCGCGCCAGCCGCGGGACCAGCGCCACGGCCTCCTCCACGTCTGCGGCGACGCGCAGCAGCAGGACATCTGCGGGCGACCACTCGAGCGCGTCCCACGCCCCCTGGACCGTCTCGACGGCCGAGGCTTCCAGCCCCTCGGCCCGAAGGTTCGCCGCCATCAGGTCGCCGCGGGGCGCGCTCCCGTCCACCACGAGCAGCCGCAGCGCCGCACGCCCCTGGTCATCTGTGTCGCGTCTCATCCGCTGCGCTCCTTCCGGCGGCCCGTCCAACCTCGGGACGCTTGTGTCGCCTCGACCCCTGTGCTAGCTTTTCGGCCGCTGAATGGCCGTTCATTCAGACTGGCCCGCTTCCGGAGGGCCCCGCCGGTGACCCAGCCCGACAAGCGTCGGAAGATCCTCGATGCTGCCGTGAGCGTCTTCGCGCGCAACGGCTACTACAGCAGCAAGGTCTCCGACATCGCCCGTGAAGCCGGGGTGGCGGATGGCACCATCTATCTCTACTTCAAGAACAAGGAAGACCTCCTCATACAGGTCTTTCTCGACACGATGAACGTGATCCTTGAGCGCCAAGAGCAGGTCCTCGCCGGGATGACCGATCCCACCGAGCGCCTGCGGGCCTTCATCACCACCCACTTCGACCTGGTCTCGTCCAGCCCTGCGCTGGCCGAGGTGGTCACGGTGGAGCTCCGTCAGTCGAGCAAGTTCATGCGCTCGACGGACATGAAGCCCTTCGGCCGCTATCTCGGGATCATCGCCCGCATCGTCCAGGAGGGGCAGGAGGGCGGCTTCTTCGCGTCGACGGTTCCTGCCCGCCGCGTGGCCCGCGCGCTCTTCGGCGTCCTCGACGAGTTCGCCCTCGAGTGGGCCATGGCCGAGCAACCCGCTCCCTTGTCGGAGGTGGCGGAGGAGACCACGCAGCTCTTCCTCGAAGGGCTACGCTTGCATCCCGGCGCCGCCGCCGGCCAGTGATCCCGGTGACCCCAAGGCCCTCGACGGGCCCCTGAACTGCACACATCCAGGAGGACAAGGTGAAGATTCTGGTAGCCGCCAAGCGGGTCATCGACCCCGACGCGCGGATCAAGCTGCTCCCCGACGGCAGCGGAGTCGACGTCCAGTCGGTCGAGTACAAGGTGAACCCCTTCTGCGAGAACGCCATCGAAGAGGCGCTCGCCCTGAAGGAGGAGCACGACGCCGAGGTGGTCATCGTCAGCATCGGACCCGATGACGTGACGCCGACCATCCGCTCCGGGCTGGCCATGGGCGCCGACCGTGGCATCCGCGTCGAGAGCGAGGACGCCGCGCTGGACAGCGACCTGGTGGCCCGCATCCTGGCGGGCGTGTTCAAGCACGAGGGGGACGTGGACATCGTCCTGCTCGGCAAGCAGGCCGTCGACGGCGACAACAATCAGGTCGGCCAGCTCCTGGCCCAGTACCTGGAGCTGCCGCAGGCCTGCTTCGCCTCCGAGGTCAAGGTGTCTGGCGGGTCGGCCACGGTCACCCGCGAGGTCGACGGCGGTCTCGAGACCCTCGAGCTGCCGCTGCCCGCGGTCATCACCGCCGATCTCCGCCTCAATGAGCCGCGCTACGCGTCGCTGCCGGGCATCATGAAGGCCAAGCGCAAGCCGATCGACGAGCTCAGCCTCGCGGATCTCGGCATCACCGACACCGCCCTCAAGGTGGAGGTCGTCCGTCTCGAGGAGCCGCCCGCGCGTCACGCAGGCGTGATGGTCGAATCGGTCGACCAGCTCATCGACAAGCTCGTCAACGTCGCCAAGGTGCTCTAGGAGGTATCGACATGGCCCGCATCCTCGTCTTCGCCGATCATCACGACGGCGAGCTCAAGAAGAGCACGCTCCAGACCATCACCCTCGCGCGCGAGCTGGCCGGCCGGGTCGGCGGCGGCTTCGACATCGTGGTCCTGGGCCAGGGCGTCGGCTCGATCGCCCAGCAGCTCACCGGCTACGGCGCCGAGCGCGTGCTGGTGGTCGACGGCCCCGCCTTCGAGCACTACCTCGCCGAGCCGTCCTCGAAGGCCCTGGCCCAGCTCGCGAAGAGCGGCAGCGCGAGCTTCGTCCTCGCCTCCTCGGGCACCACGGGCAAGGACATGCTGCCTCGTGTCGCGGCGCTGCTCGGCTTCGGGATGGTCGCCGAGTGCACCGGCCTCGCCGGTTCAGGCTCGGACCTGCTCTACAAGCGCCCCATGTACGCCGGCAACATCATCGCCACCGTGAAGGTGAACACCCCTGGCGCGGTCATCAGCGTCCGCGGCTCGGAGTTCGCCGCGGCGACCGAGTCCGGCGGCACCAGCCCGGTGGAGTCCGCTTCCGTCGATCCCGGCACGCCCAAGGCGAGCTTCGTCCGCTTCGACGGCGTCAAGAGCGAGCGCCCCGAGCTGACCGAGGCGGACGTGGTCGTCGCCGGCGGACGTGGCCTCAAGGACGGCGAGAACTTCTTCAAGATCATGG
This sequence comes from Deltaproteobacteria bacterium, assembly GCA_020632695.1. Taxonomy (GTDB): domain Bacteria; phylum Myxococcota_A; class UBA9042; order PHBI01; family JACKFB01; genus JACKFB01. The sequence goes on along the minus strand of JACKFB010000012.1, from coordinate 692 downwards.
AGCCGCTCGCCGACGCCCTCGGCGCCGCGATCGGCGCCAGCCGCGCGGCGGTCGACTCGGGCTTCTGCGCCAACGACTACCAGGTCGGCCAGACCGGCAAGGTGGTGGCGCCGAAGCTCTACATCGCCGTCGCCATCTCGGGCGCGATCCAGCACCTGGCCGGCATGAAGAACTCCAAGTGCATCGTGGCCATCAACAAGGACCCCGAGGCGCCGATCTTCCAGGTCGCCGACTACGGCCTGGTCGGTGACGCGTTCAAGCTGGCGCCCGAGCTGGCCGAGAAGGCGGCCGCCGCTCGCTCCTGAGCAGGGTTCGGCGCGCGACCACGCAAAAGGCCCGACAGAGGCGAGCCCGGCTCCCCCCTGTCGGGCCTTCGCACGTCCGGGCCGCGTGGGCTCCGCGCGTGGCCTACGGCCCGACGGGCGCGGGCGGCGCGACCCGCGCGCTCTCGGCGAGCCACGCCAGGTCGTTCGTGAGCTGGAGCAGGTGGGTGCCGTCCAGACGCACGCGGTACAGCTCGCGGTCGTTGCGGTGGCGCGAGTCGCCGTCGGACAGCGGCCCCGACTGCCCGTCCTCGGGGGAGGCGGTGAAGAGCACCGTCGCGCCATCCGGCGTCACGGCGAACGACGTCACGCGCCGGTTGGCCACCACGTCGCCGAAGGGATGATCGGTGACACCGAACACGTCGTCCG
>JACKFB010000011.1 GCA_020632695.1 Deltaproteobacteria bacterium | reverse complement strand
GTGGGCAAGGAGTGAGCGAGGGCAGGCCGAGTCGGGCCCCAGGCCCGTCGCAGGCCTGACCCGAGCGAACGACGCCGCCCACGGCGGGCGTAGCCGCCGCTGGCGGTGCCTCGATCGATCTAAGGGGTGGCTATCTGTACCTCGAACGGCTCCACGATCACGTCGCCCGCTGCGTCCTTCGCCGGGACGTCGACGCCGGGGAACTCGTAGACTCCGGGCTCGCCCTCGTCCAGGTGCAGCATGGCCCACAGCGTCTCGCCGGCGACGACGTCGCGGTCCAGCATCACGACGACGTCGGTGCTGCGGCCGGCGGGCACCGGGGCGTAGCCGATGACGTCGCCGATGACGTCGGGGGCGCTGCTCTCGTGGATGACGATGAAGGCCGGGGACTGCGCCACGACGGTGTCCACGGTCACCTGGTCCAGCGGGTCCAGGGGCAGCAGGAGGCCCTTGTCGCTGACCTCGACCTTCTCCACGACCGAGACCACGAAGGGCTCGACGACCACCTCGCCGGCGGCGTCGGTGGCCGGGGCGTCGGGGCCGGGGAACTCGTAGGTCCCGGCGGTCCCCGCGTCGATGTGCAGCATCGCGTAGAGCGTCTCGCCCTGCACGACCTGGCGGTCCAGGTCGACGGCGACGTCGCTGGTGGTCCCGGCGGACACCGCGGAGTAGCCGATGACCGCGCCGAAGCTACCGGAGCCGTCGTCCTCGTGGATCACGATGAAGCCGTCGACGTCGGCGGTGACCTTCGCGACGACCACGTGATCGATGGGGTCGGCGCCCTGGTTGGCGACCTCGACCGCGTTGGTGACCGGCGCCGCCACCGTGACGACGAAGGGCGGCGCGATGACCGCACCCGAGCCGTCCATCACGGGGCCGTCGGGGCCGGGGAACTCGTAGGTGCCCACGGTGCCCGCGTCGGTGTGCAGCATCGCGTACAGCGTCTCGCCGTCCACCGCGTCACGGTCCAGCGTCACCGTCACGTCGGCGTTGCTGCCGTCGGCGACCGCCGCGTGGCCGATGACCGCGCCGAAGGTGCCCGAGCCGTCGTCCTCGTGGATCACGATGAAGCCCGGGCCGTCGGAGACCACCTCGGCCACCACGACCTGGTCGGCCGGGTCGGCGGTCTGCGCGTTGACGGTGACCGACGGGACGGGAGGCGGCTCGACGCCCCCGCCCAGGACCACGAAGGGCGGCGCGATGACCGCGCCCGAGCCGTCCATCACGGGGCCGTCGGGGCCGGGGAACTCGTAGGTGCCCACGGTGCCCGCGTCGGTGTGCAGCATCGCGTACAGCGTCTCGCCGTTGACCGCGTCCCGGTCCAGGGTCACCCGCACCTCGGTGTTGGCGCCGTCGGCCACGGCGGTGTGGCCGATGACTGCGCCGAAGCTGCCCGAGCCGTCGTCCTCGTGGATCACGATGAAGCCCGGGCCGTCCGAGACCACCATGGACACGACCACCGAGTTGGCGGGCGACACGTTCTGGTCGACCACGGTGACGTCCGGGGTGGCCGGGCCGGTGCCGCCGCTGAGCACCTCGAAGGGCGGCGCGATGACCGCACCGGAGCCGTCCATCACGGGGCCGTCGGGGCCGGGGAACTCGTAGGTGCCCACGGTGCCCGCGTCGGTGTGCAGCATCGCGTACAGGGTCTCGCCGTTGCTGGCGTCGCGCTCCAGCGTCACCCGCACGTCGAGGTTGGCGCCGGAGACGACGGCGGCGTGACCGATGACCGCGCCGAAGCTGCCCGAGCCGTCGTCCTCGTGGATCACGATGAAGCCGGGACCGTCGGAGACCACCTGGGCGACCACGACGGAGTTGGCGGGTGAGACGGCCTGGTCGACCACGGTGACCGACGGCACCACCGGCCCCGCGCCGCCGTCGAGCACCTCGAAGGCGGGGGCGATGATGTCACCGCTGGCAGTGGTCGCCGGGACGTCCGAGCCGGGGAACTCGTAGGTGCCGATCTCGCCCCCGTCGATGTGGAGCATCGCGTAGAGCGTCTCGCCGTTGACGGCGTCGCGATCGAGCGTGACACCCACGTCGACGCTGGTTCCGGCGGCGACCGGGGCGTAGCCGATGACGTCTCCGAAGGCGCCGGAGCCGTCGTCCTCGTGGATGACGATCCAGCCGTCGACCGGCGTCGCGACCGAGTCGACCACGACCGCGCGGGGTGTGAGCAGCGACTGGTCGCTGACCACGACCGAGGGCAGCGTGTCGCCGACCTTGGTGCCGCCGTCGTCGCACGCGCTCAGCGCGAAGGACAGGGCCAGCGCCGCCAGGGTGACGCGCGCCAGCCTGGGCAGGTGGGGGGATGCGAGTCGGTTCATGAGGTCTCTCCGATGATCGGGGGAAGGTCGCCCCGCGGATCTGCGAGGCCGAGGACTGGATCGAGCCCCGGGATGGGGCCGCCCGCTCGGCGGCGTGGGGCTCCGTCCTGTCGAGACAGAGCACCCGGGCGGGTATGACGACCTGAAGCTCGGAGGCTAGCCGCGGCCGGCCACCGGATCAACCCGCCGACCCGCCGAAACGACGGTGGCAGAGTCGGCTCCATTTCACGCTGCACCGCAACAATGTCGCGGCGCCGGCGACGGGCCTATTCGGCGTTCTCCACCGGCTGCCCGTTGACCGTGAGGATGGTGAACTCGACGCGGCGGTTGGCGGCGCGGCCCTTCGCGTTGCCGTTGGAGGCCACGGGCTTCGTCTCTCCGTATCCCGTGGCGATCAGGCGGACCGCGTCGACGCCGTGGGCCAGGAGGAAGTCGCGCACCGACTGGGCGCGCTCGGCGGAGAGCCGCTGGTTGTCGGCGTCGGCTCCCTGGCTGTCGGTGTGCCCCTCGACGCGGAGCTTGGTGATCTGCGGGTTGTCGACCAGGGTCTGGGCGACCTCCTCGAGGAGGCCGAAGCTCTGCTTCTTGATGACGGCCTTGCCGGGGGCGAAGAAGACCTTGTCCAGGATGAGGATCCTGCCCTTGGACATCTTGACCTTCTGACCTGCGCGCTCGGGGCAGCCGTCCTCGTCCTCCACGCCGTCGACGTTCTCGGCCTGGCCCGGGCAGAGGTCGTCCTTGTCGAGGATCCCGTCGCCGTCGTTGTCCGGGTCGGGGCAGCCGTCGGCGTCCTCGAAGCCGTCGATGTCCTCGGCGGCCGTCGGGCACGCGTCGGCGCTGTCCAGCACGCCGTCGCCGTCGTTGTCGGGATCGGGGCAGCCGTCGCCGTCCTGGAAGTCGTCGGCGTCCTCCGGGTCGTCCGGGCACTTGTCGGCGGTGTCGGCCACGCCGTCCTGGTCGTTGTCGGTGTCGGGGCAGCCGTCGGCGTCCTCGAACCCGTCCTGGTCCTCGGCCTCGTCGGGGCACTTGTCCTGCCCGTCGGCGATGCCGTCCTTGTCATTGTCCGGGTCGGGGCAGCCGTCGGCGTCCTCGAACCCGTCGGCGTCCTCGGCCACGTCGGGGCAGCCATCGTCCGTGTCGGCGACCCCGTCCTGGTCCCGGTCGGCCCCGCCGGTCGCGTAGGCGATGCCGAGGAACACGCGCCAGTCGGGCGAGCGCACCGACCCGGTCAGCCCCATCCCGCCGCCCGCGGTGAGCGCCAGCGCCGGCACCGGCGAGTAGCGCACGCCCATGTCCAGCTCCGCGGCCGAGCTGTCGGAGCCCGAGACCGGCTGGGTGAAGGGCGGGCTGCCACCGCGGTCATCGACCGTCTGCTGCTCGCCGTACACCGTCGCCAGCAGGCGCAGCGAGTCCAGGCCCGTCGGCGTCTCGAGCGCCACACCCCAGTCCACGGTGTCGTCGCTGACGAAGTTCGAGATCTGCCGCCGGGCGCGCAGCGTGTAGCCCAGGTTGAACCCGATCTTCCAGCCGCTGGCGTGGCGCCAGTCCGCGATGAGCGTGGGGCGGGCGCGGGTTGCGTCGTCGCTGTTGAAGGGCGTCGAACCGGTCGGGGCCCAGAGCGACATCGCGAGCGCCACGCCGAAGCCGTGGGCCTTGGCGGGGTCCAGCAGGCGCACCTTCGGCGTGATGCGGATGTCGCCCACCGCGAAGCCGCTCAGCGACTCGCCGGGCATGCCGAAGCTGGCGAGGTCGGCGCCGTCCTGGGCCAGCAGCAGCGGCAGCCCGAAGGACACCTCGAGCCAGTCGAGGAGCCCGATGGAGACGCCGAGCTGGGCGGAGAGCTGGCGATGGACCAGCGCCGAGCCCGAGGCCTGGGTCAGCAGGTCGTCGACCAGCCCCATGAAGAGCGACGCGGTCACCTTGCGGCGCGGCGTCACCTCGCTCCCGTGGATGTTCAGCGTGTTCATCCCCTGCCCGGGCAGGGGCTCGAAGTGCTCGATGAGCACGCGCGTGGACTGGACCTGGGCCTGGGCCCGGCCGGTCCCCTCGAGCGCGAGCACGCTGAGTACGGTGAGGGCGCCGAGGCGCAGCAGCGTGGGTGCGTTCATGTCTCAACCGCTTGTCTTGGGGCCGTGAGGCGCATCGAACCGCAGCCGCGAGCACACCACGGCCCACGGGTTTGAGCAACTTCGCCCGGTGCGGGGTCGGGGCGAGCAAGGGACGTGCCAGCCTCCTCGCCGCCGCCGCGCCTGCGCAGCCGGCCGGGGACCGTATCGTTTCGCGACGCTCAGCGGGGGGCGGCCCCCGAGAGGCCGGCTCCGGCTGTGTACGATTACGGGACACAGGGGCGCCCCGTCCGGTGCGCTCGTGGGCTTGCCGTCGCCGGCCGGCCGGCGCATGATGTGCGACAACTCACAACCGACGACCGAGGACCGAGGCGCGATCAGGCCAGTGCGCCAGGACGCCCGATTCTCGGCTCGGTCCACGCAGGGATGGCGACCTCCGGTGCCCCCATCGCGCTCAACGGAGCCACGCATGCAGCGCAGCGCGTCCACCCGCTCGAAGGGGTCCCCCGCCCGGAGCCCGGGGCCGCTGGTGCTGGTGGTCGACGACTCGATGACCGGCCGGGAGATCCTGACGCGGCGGCTGCGGCAGGAAGGCTACGAGATGCGTGAGGCGGAGAACGGAGAGCAGGCGCTCGCCATCATCGCCTCCGAGCCCATCGAGCTGGTGCTGCTCGACGTGACGATGCCGGGCATGAGCGGGCTCGACGTGCTGGCGCACATCCGCGAGGAGCACGATCTCGCCGCGCTGCCGGTGCTGATGGTGACGGCGCTGGGCGACGCGCAGGACGTGGTGGTCGCCATGGAGCGCGGGGCCAACGACTACCTGACCAAGCCCGTCGAGTACCGGATCCTCCTGGCCCGCGTTCGCACCGCGCTCGAGCTCAAGCGCTTGCACGACCAGCGCGAGCACTTCCTGCGCGTCGCCAGCCACGATCTGAAGAACCCCCTGCTGGCCGTGGTCGGGACGGCCGAGCTGCTGGAGATGGACCTGGAGGTCGGGCGCCCGGCGCGCGACCGCGACCTGCGCCTGCTGCGCAACATCCAGGACGCCGGCATCGCGGCGCAGCGCATCGTGCGGGACCTCGTCGATGCGCACGCCCTCGAGGACGGCCAGCTCGTGGTGCGCCGCGATCGCGTGGACATGCGCGAGCTCATCGCCCAGGTGGTGCAGGCCAACACGCCGCGCGCGTCCACCAAGGGCATCACCCTGAGCTCGGGAGTGGCGTCGCCCCTGCCGGCGGTGATCGGCGACGAGACCCGGCTACGGCAGGTCCTGGACAACCTGGTGTCGAACGCCGTCAAGTTCAGCGAGAAGGGCAGCGAGACGCAGGTGACCGCGCGCGAGACAGCGGACGGCGTGCGGGTCGAGGTGGTCGATGGCGGCCCGGGGCTGCGCGACGGCGACCTGCGGCTGGCCTTCGGCAAGTACTCGCGGCTGTCGGCGCGTCCGACCGGCCAGGAGACCAGCACGGGGCTCGGCCTCGCCATCGTCGCCGAGCTGGTGCGCATGCACGGCGGCACGGTGGGTCTGCACAACAACGAGGGCGCTCCAGGCGCCACCTTCTGGTTCGAGCTGCCGGCGGCCGCTCAGCCGGAGCCGCTCGCGGCCGAGCGGGTCGCCGAGGGCGTGCGTTCCTAGATCCCGGGCCTCAGGTTCCCAGCCGATGCACGACTCCGCCTCCGACGTCTTCTTCGAGCTGTCCCTCGAGCTGCTGTGCATCGCCGGCACCGACGGGTACTTCCGGAAGATCAACCCGGCGTTCACCGAGACGCTCGGGTGGTCGCTCGACGAGCTGCGGGCGCGCCCCTTCATCGAGTTCGTCCACCCCGACGACCAGGCGGCCACCCAGGCCGAGGTGGCCAAGCTGGCCGACGGGCACCCCACGGTGCGCTTCCAGAACCGCTACCTCACCAGGAGCGGCACGTGGCGGTGGCTGGCGTGGACGAGCCGGCCCGACCCCAACACCGGCACGCTCTACGCGGTGGCTCGCGATGTGACCCCGGAGCGCGAGCTGACCCAGGCCCTGCGCGCGGCCAAGGACGACGCCGAGCGCGCCAGCCGCATGAAGTCGCAGTTCCTGGCCAACATGAGCCACGAGCTGCGCACGCCGCTCAACGCCATCATCGGCTACAGCGAGATGCTGGCGGAGGACGCGGCGGCCGAGGGCAGGGCCCAGCTCGAGGAGGATCTGGGGCGGGTGCGGGACGCGGGCCGCCACCTGCTGGACCTCATCAACCAGATGCTGGACCTGTCGAAGGTCGAGGCCGGGCGGATGGAGACCTTCCGCGAGCCGGTGGAGATAGCCAGCCTGGTGGAGTCGCTGCGCGCCACGCTGGCGCCGCTCGAGGCATCCAACGGGAACCGCATCGAGTACCGGGTGGAGGACCCCTCGGCGGTGCTGAACACCGACGCGGCCAAGCTGCGGCAGATCCTGCTGAACCTGCTGGTGAACGCCCTCAAGTTCACGCAGGACGGCGAGGTGCGCCTGGAGGTCGGGCTGTCGCCGGAGATGGAAGGCGCGCTGCGGTGCACCGTCAGCGACACCGGCATCGGCATGGACGCCGAGGAGCTGTCGCGCGTGTTCGAGCCCTTCGCCCAGGCGGACGTCTCGACCACGCGGCGCTACGGCGGCACGGGTCTGGGCCTGTCGATCTGCGCGCGCTTCTGCGAGCTCCTCGACGCGAAGCTGCAGGTCCGGAGCGAGCCGGAGCGCGGGACGGTCTTCACGGTGGACGTGCCCGGCCTGATGAAGCCCGGGCTGGATGCGGAGGAGATCGAGTCCCCCGCGCGTGCCGCCGACCGAGAGCCGGCCGCGCCCGGCGCGGGGGAGCTGGTGCTGGTCATCGACGATGACCGCGACGCGCGCCTGCTGCTGACGCGGATGCTCGAGATGCACGGCCACCGGGTGGTGGCGGCCTCCAGCGGCGAAGAGGGCCTGACCATGGCGCGCGAGCTGCGGCCCTCGGCCGTCACCTTGGACCTGCTGATGCCCGGCCTCGACGGCTGGCAGACCCTCCAGGCCATCAAGGAGGACCCCAGCCTGCGTGACACGGCCGTCATCATCGTGTCGATGTTCGACGAGACGCCGCTGGCCTTCGCCCTGGGGGCGGACGCCTTCCTGTCCAAGCCCATCGACCGCGACACCCTCTGGGGGGCGGTCGAGCGCTGCCTGGAGGCCGCGCCGGCGGACGGGCGCGCGCTGGTGGTGGAGGACGACCCGGGCGTGCGGGAGATGGTCGCGCGGCTGCTGAAGAACCGCGGCTGGGAGGTCCAGGCGGCCGCCGACGCGGCCCAGGCGATGGAACTGCTGGAGCGCGCGGAGGCTGGTCCGCCGGACATCATGCTGGTGGACCTGCTGCTGCCGGGGTCGAGCGGCTTCGAGCTGATCGAGCGGATGCAGGCCGACGCGGCGCTGGCGGACGTCCCCGTGGTGGTGCTGACCGGGCGCGAGCTGTCGCGGCAGGAGCGCGACCAGCTCCGCGGCAAGGTGAACAGGTCCTGGAGAAGAACGCGGTGTCGGGCGAGGACATCGCCAAGACCATCCGCCGCGCGACCCGCCGCACGGGCCGTCACACCGCCGTGGCCTCGCGGTGAACCCGTCCAGCCGGCTGCTGCTGGTCGAGGACAACGTCGACAGCCGCGAGATGCTGCGCCGGCGCCTCGAACGCCGCGGCTACGCGGTGAGCACGGCCGCGGACGGGGTGGAGGCGCTGGAGTCGGTGCGCGCGGCCTGCCCGGACCTGCTCCTGCTGGATCTGAGCCTGCCTCGCCTGGACGGCTGGGACGTGGCCCGCGAGCTGCGCACCGAGCAGCGCTTCCACGACCTGCCCATCGTGGCGCTGACGGCCCACGCGATGCGTGGCGAGCGCGAGCGCGCGTTGGGCGCCGGCTGCGACGCCTTCGCCACCAAGCCGGTGGACTTCGCCGCCCTGGTGGCGACCATCGACCACCTGCTCTCAGGGCTGCGCTGAGCCGTCCGGGGCGCGCCTCGCCCCGCGCCCCTCAGCGGCAGCCGTCGGCCACCAGCCCCGCCAGCGCCTTGCCGATGTCCTCCAGCGGCGCGTCCGACGGGAACCACTGCCCGCCCGTCCCGGCGGCGAGCTGCTGCGCCAGCGCGACCGTGCCCGGCGTCGGCTCGCGGCCCGTCACCGGCGACACCACGACCTCGTTGTCGCGAGCGATCTGCGCCGCCCACGCCACCGCGTCGCGATCGGGGCCGTTGGTGAAGCCGGTCCCGCCGCAGTAGGGCCCCTCGTCGCTCATGGGCACGATGACCCGCGTGGCCCCCTCCCGCCAGGGGTGGCGGGCCGCCAGGATCGCGGTGGCGCGGCCCCAGTCCTCGCCGGGCTGGGAGTCGAAGTCGTTGGCCACCAGCGAGCACTCGCCCAGCGTCGCCAGGGACTGGGGCGGCGAGCCCGGCACGCCGAACCCGTAGGTGAAGCCGACCGCCGTGATGCTGAAGATCGCCGCCGAGAAGCTGCCGGTCGCGTCCTCGGGCAGCGCGGCGACCACCTCGGCCACGACGGCCTGGGTGAACTCGATGGGCGTCAGGGACTCGTCGGACATCGAGCCCGAGGTGTCGACCAGGAACACGATCTCGATGCGCTGGCACGGGTCCTGGCAGGCGTCCCCCACGCCGTCCCCGTCGGCGTCGATGGCCTCGGGGTCCCACGCCCGCGGGCAGGAGTCGCACGCGTCGCCCAGCCCGTCACCGTCGGTGTCCTCCTGGCCCGGGTCCGCGTCGTCGGGGCACACGTCACAGCCGTCGCCGACGCCGTCGCCGTCGCGGTCGGCGCTCGCGTCGGCGCGGCTGGCGTCGGCGCGCTCCGGGCAGAGATCGCACGCGTCCCCGTACCCGTCGCCGTCGGTGTCCTCCTGGCCCGGGTCGTCCGCGTCGGGGCACACGTCGCAACCGTCGCCCACGCCGTCCGTGTCCGAGTCCACCTGGTCCGGGTCGACCAGCTCCGGGCACACGTCGCACGCGTCGCCGAACCCGTCGCCGTCCTGGTCGACCTGCGCCGCGCCCGCCACCCGGGGGCACAGATCCTCGTCGTTCGGCACCGCGTCGCCGTCGATGTCGGGGTCGCAGCGGTCGCCCGCGCCGTCGCCGTCGAGGTCCGCCTGGTCCAGGTTCTTCAACGTCGGGCAGTTGTCGCAGACGTTGCCGCGGCCGTCGGCGTCCTTGTCGTCCTGGGACGGGTCGGGCACCAACCTGCAGACGTCACAGGCGTCGCCGACGCCGTCACCGTCGGTGTCCTCCTGCCCGGGGTCGGCCTTGGGCGGGCAGACGTCGCAGGCGTCGCCGATCCCGTCGCCGTCCTGATCCTCCTGCTTCACGTCGGGGTAGTAGGGGCACACGTCGCAGACGTCGCCGTAGCCGTCCGCGTCGGTGTCCAGCTGCTCGGCATCGGGCAGGCGGGGGCACAGGTCCACCGCGTTGGCCACGCCGTCGCCGTCCATGTCGTCGTCGCAGGCGTCGCCGGTGCCGTCGCCGTCGAGATCGCCCTCGGACGGGCCGGCGAAGGTGGGGCACGGATCGCAGGCGTCCCCCAGGCGATCGCCGTCGGCGTTGGCCTGGTCGGGGTTCGGCAGCAGGGGGCAGTTGTCCTGCAGCTCGGGGACGCCGTCGCCGTCCAGGTCACCCGGCGTGCCGGCGGCGCCGCAGCTCGTGCCCGGCGCCAGGGCCAGCCCCAGGAGCGCGGCGAGGAGGATGCGGCGGATCGTCATGGGGCTCCAGCGGCGGGGGGCGGGTCCCCCAGCGGCGATGGTAGCGCGGCGGCCGTCGAGGATGCGAGCCTGCGCCGCCGGGGCGCCGCCGAGCCCGTGTCCACGGCCTCTCGCGAGGCTGGCTACGTCGGCCACCCGGAAGCCGTTGCCCGGACCGGGTGAAGTGCGTAGCCTCCGCCGGCGCCTCGCCACCGGGGAGGCCCCGGTGTGTCTCCGTCAGCGGTAGCGAGCGGCAGACGATCCGTTTAGAGTGAGCTGTCCCGATTGACTCCCCCACATGCCGGGTGCGCGTCTGCCCCTGTTGCGCGCGTCCGAGCTGTCCAGCATCCGCCTGCGCGCCAAGCCGATCGATGCGCCGCGGCCCGGCCGCGGTGTCCCGCGCGCGAGCGGGCGATCTGGAGGTACCGTGAAACGAGCCGCTCTCATCATCCCGATCCTCGCGAGCGCAGCGCTCTGCACCGCCGCCTGGTCCGGCGTAGCCCGCGCGTCCTGCAGCACCGACGTGGAGTGCGACGACGGCAACCCTTGCACCGCGGACGTGTGTCCGGCCGTGGGCGGGGAGTGCGTCCATGACGCCCGCGGTTGGGCCTCCGGCCACTTCTCCACGACGCGGCTGACCCGCACCGGCGCGGTCGGCCAGGAGCGCCTCGGCGCCTCGGTGGCCATGGACGGCGATCTCGCCGTGTTCGGCGCCCTGGCCTCGCCCGCCAAGGTCCCCAACGGCGGCGCGGCGGTCGTGTTCGCACGCGCCGGCGGGGCGTGGACCCAGCAGGTCGTGCTCACCGGCGACGACACGGCCACCAACGACGCCTTCGGCACCTCGGTGGCCATCAGCGGCAAGGTGGTCGTCGTGGGCGCCCCGGTGGCCTCGCCGGTCGGCAACCAGACAGGCGCCGTCTACGTGTTTCGCCGCATCTCGGGTGCGTGGACCCAGACCCAGCGCCTCATCGCGCCGGACCCGGCCGACCTGGACTGGTTCGGCCAGGCGGTGGCCATCTCCGGCGACACGCTGGTGGTGGGCTCGCCGCGCGACGACGACAAGGGCGCCTCCTCGGGCGGCGTCTACGTGTTCCGCTGGGACGGGGTGAGCTGGAACTACGCGCAGAAGGTGATCCCGGCCGACGGCGCCAAGGGAGACGAGTTCGGCGCGGCGCTGGCGCTGGCCGGCGACATGCTGTTGGTGGGCGCGCGCTACGACGACGACCCGACCGCGGGCCCCGACGCCGGCTCGGCCTACGTGTTCCGGCGGGGCGCCGACGGGTTCGCCCAGGAGGCGAAGCTGCGGCCGACGGACCTGGCGCAGTTCGACCTCTTCGGCAGCGCCGTCGCGGTCTCCGGCGCCCGGGTGGTGGTCGGAGCGCCGCAGGCCGACGTCGGCGGGGTGCCGGACATCGGCGCCGCGTGGGTGTTCGGGCAGAGCGAGGGCGGCTGGGCCGCGGAGGGCAAGCTGGTGAGCACCGGCGGCAGCGCCCTGGACAAGCTGGGCTCGTCGGTGGCCATCTCGGGCGACACGGCGCTGGTCGGCGCGCCGCTCTACGGGACCCAGGGCGCCAGCTACGGCGCCGCCTGGTTCTACCGCTACGACGGCGACGCCTGGGTGATGGCCCGGCAGTTCCTCGCGCCCGGCGGCACCTCGACCGACGAGCTGGGGCAGTCGGTCGCCCTGCATGACGACTACGCGCTCATCGGCGCCCACCGGGACCCGACCAAGGCGGCGAGCGCCGGCGCGGTGCACGCGCTGGTGGCCGCTCCGCCCGTGGCCTGTGACGACGACAACCCCTGCACCATCGACGTGTGCGACCCGGAGACGGCCGCCTGCGACCACATGGCGGCGACGGGGCCCTGCGCCGACGGCGACCCCTGCACGGTGGACACGATCTGCGTGGCCGGCGAGTGCATCAACCCGCTGGCGGCGGCGCCCTGCGACGACTTCAACCCGTGCACCGACGACGTGTGCCTGGGCGACACCGGCTGCGAGCGCTCGCCCATCGCGGGCGACTGCGACGACGGCGACGCCTGCACCGCCGGCGACACCTGCGACGACGGCGAGTGCGAGGGGGAGACCAGCCCGGTCTGCGACGACGGCAACCCCTGCACCAGCGACTCCTGCGACCCGAGCGTCGGCTGCGTGGCCACGCCGCAGACCGGCGCCGGCTGCGACGACGCGGACCCCTGCACGGTGAGCGACCAGTGCACCGCCACCGGAGCGTGCGCGGGCGCCGCCAAGCTGTGCGACGCGCCCCCGGCGGCGGAGTGTGTCGACGCCGACACCCTCCGCACCTACGCCGCCACCGGGAGCTGCGACGCCGGGACCGGCGAGTGCACCTACGCGCCGCAGGACAGCGCCTGCCCCTTCGGCTGCGACGGGGGCGCCTGCGCGACCACCGAGTGCCAGGTCGCGTCGGCGGGGGCGCCATGCGACGACGGGGACCCCTGCACCACCGACGACGCCTGCGACGGCGAGGGCGGATGCGGCGGCGCGCCGAGGGACTGCTCGGCGCTGGACGGCGTGTGCGTCGTCGGGACCTGCAGCCCCACCAGCGGGACCTGCGTCGCCACGACGCGCGCGAACGGGACTCCCTGCGACGACGGCAACGCCTGCACGGCCGACGAGCGGTGCCAGGGTGGGCTGTGCGGGGGCGGCAGCACCGTGAGCTGCAACGACGGCGATCCGTGCACCGTCGACAGCTGCGACTCCAAGTCGGGCTGCGTCGACTTCGTCATCGACGGCTGCTGCACCGAGACGCGGGCCTGCGAGTCGGTGGAGGCGTGCGTCGAGGGGCTGTGCGAGGCGCGCTTCTGCGACGCGTGCAGCGAGGACGCGGAGTGCGGCGAGCGCGGCCTGTGCGCCCAGGGAACGCTGGGCGGGTTCTGCACCGTGCGCTGCGCTGACGGGTGCGTGCACGGGTCGACGTGCGACCCCGAGTTCCACGGCGGCAGCGGCGAGCCGGTGTGCGTGCCGGAGGATGGGTTGCCCGAGCAGACCACGCGCTGCGTGGGCGACGCGGTGGTCGCGCAGGTGGGCTGCGGGGCGGACGGCGACACCGTGGAGACCTGCGACACCGGGTGCGTGGCCGGGGCCTGCTGTCCGGAGGGGAGCCACGCCGAGGCGGGGGCCTGCGCGCCGGACGAGGTGGAGGCCGAGGCCACGCCGGACGAGGCGGTGGAGGAGGTGCCCGACGCGGGCGCCGAGGTGGACGCGGCGCCCGAGGTCGTCGGCGACGCCGGGCCGGACGGCGGCGAGGCGGACCTGGACCCGACGCCGTCCAAGGGCGGCGGCTGCACGGGCGGCGGCGCCCCCGGCTCGTCGGTCGCGCTGGTGATGGCGATGCTCGCGCTGGGGTGGCGGCGACGCCGGGCCTGTTGAAAAGGGGGACGCCTCGCGCCCCCAAGGCGGCCCGCGTCAGCTGCCGATGCGCCCGACACAACCGTCATGCCTCGGGAAGCGGCGAAGACGCATGGGCAACTGCTGATCGCCCCGCCGGCCGGCGGCGCAGAGCCCGCTCCAAGCGCTCCAGGCATTGCAGCGCGGGGCTCGGGGCGGTATGGCCTGGGCCGAGTCACTGCGGCCTCTCGGGAGCCTCCGATGACCGACACTCCCAGACGCTCTTCGCGGGTCCCCGGTCTCTACCGCCTGCCGGTGGAGGAGCGCCTCGAGCAGCTGCGCCTCTTCGGCGACCTGGACGACGCGGACCTGGCGGTGCTGCGGGGCCTGGACGGCCGCCGGCTGGCCCAGGCCGACAAGATGATCGAGAACGTCGCCGGGCTCTTCCACCTGCCCATCGGCATCGCCGCGAACTTCCGCATCGACGGCGAGGACCGGCTGCTGCCGTTCGTCATCGAGGAGCCGTCGGTGGTCGCGGCCTCGTCGAACGCCGCGAAGCTGCTGCGCGGCGGCAGCGGCATCGTCACGGAGGCCACCGAGGCGCTGATGATCGGGCAGATCCAGCTCTGCGACGTGCCCGACGTGGCCGCGGCGCGGGCGGCGCTGCTCGAGGCGGCGCCGCGCCTGGTCGCGCTGGCCAACGAGCAGAACCCTCGGCACGTGGCGCGCGGCGGCGGCGCGCGCCGGGTGGACGTGCGCACCTTCGAGGACACGGCCATCGGGCCCATGGTGGTGGTGCACCTGGTCGTCGACGTGTGCGACGCCATGGGCGCCAACCTGGTCAACGGCATGGTCGAGGCGCTGGCGCCGAGCTGCGAGGAGCTGTCGGGCGGCCAGGCCTACCTCCGGATCCTGTCCAACCTGGCCGACGAGCGCCTGGTGCACGCCCGCGGGAAGGTGCCGCTGAGCGCCCTGGCCCGTGAGGACCTGGGCTGGTCCGGCGAGGAGGTCGCCGACCGGGTCGTGCGCGCCAGCGTCTTCGCCGAGGTGGACCCCTACCGCGCGGCCACCCACAACAAGGGCATCATGAACGGCGTCGACGCCTTCCTGCTGGCGACGGGCCAGGACTGGCGCGCGGTCGAGGCGGGCGCTCACGCCTACGCGGCCCGCGACGGGCGCTACACGGCGCTGGCCACCTGGCGCCGCGAGGGCGACCACCTCACCGGACGCATCACGCTGCCGATGCAGGTCGGCGTGGTCGGCGGCGTGGTCAACGTGCACCCGGTGGTGAAGGTGCTGCACAAGCTGCTGCGGGTGCGGTCGGCCAACGACGTCGGGCGGATGGCGGCGTCGGCGGGGCTGGCGCAGAACCTGGCGGCCATCCTGGCCCTGGCCACCGAGGGCATCCAGCGCGGCCACATGTCGCTGCACGCGCGCAACATCGCCGCCGCCGCTGGCGCCGACGACGGGCAGATCGACGTCATCGTGGCCGAGATGATCCGGCGCCGCACCATCAGCCACGCGGCGGCGACCTCGATCCTGGCCGAGGCGCGCGCGGCGGGCTCCGCCGAGGCCCCGGCGATGACCCTGGAGGCGCTGCGCGGCGTGCGCGACGCCATCTGGCCGTCCATCGAGAAGCTGCTGGCCGAGGTGGTCCCGCGCGACGCCGGCGGCGGCACCCTGGGCGAGATGATCTGGTACCAGCTCGGCACCGGCGGCAAGCGCCTGCGGGCGGTCATCCCCATCCTGGTCGCCGAGGCCGCCGGCGACGACCGCGCCGGGCACATCCCCTTCGCCGCGGCGCTGGAGCTGCTGCACAACGCCATGCTGGTGCACGACGACGCCGAGGCGCGGGTGCGCACGCGCCGAGGCCGCGACACCCTGTGGGTGCGGTACGGGCTGGACCAGGCGATCAACTGCGGCGACGGCATGCAGTTCGCCGCGCTGGCCTGCATCGAGCGCCTGGAGAAGCCGCCCGAGCTGGTCTGCGCGGTGACGCGGCTGCTGGCGCGCCGGATGATGCGCGTGGCCGAGGCGCAGGTGCTGGCCAAGAGCCACCAGACCGCGCTGGACGCCTGGCTGGACGCCACCCGCGACCGCACCGGCGGCCTCTTCGCGCTGGCCATCGCCGGGGCGGCGCAGCTCACCGGGGCCAGCGACGACGTGGTCCAGGGCCTCGAGCGCATCGGCGGGCAGCTCGGCGTGGTCTTCCAGATACAGGACGAGCTGCTGGACCTCGTCGGCAACGAACCCGGCGGCTTCCGCGGCGCGTCCATCGCCGACGGGAAGCCCGGGCTGCTGGTGGCCCACTGCCTCGACCACGCCAGCCCCAAGGACGCCGCCGACCTGCAGCGCATCCTGGGCAAACCGCGCCGCGAGACCAGCCTGGCCGACATCGCCCACGCCATGGCGCTGCTCGAGTCCAACGGCTCGCTGGCCCGCGCCATCGAGCTGCTGCAGCGCTACGAGGCCGACGTGCAGGCGGCCGCCCACGCGCTGGGCCAGCCGCGGCTCGAGCAGCTGGTCCGGGGCATCGGCGACATCTTCCTCTCGCCCCTCTACACCCGCTTCGAGGGCTGACGGGGTGTTGACACATGCTCCCGTCGCCTGGCTGGCTCACGTGCTTCCAGGCACTTCCGAGCCTCGCTTTCATGCAGGGAGCATGCGCCCTCGTCTCGTAAGCATCTGAAATCACTTCGCTGGCGCCAGGCTCGGTCCGCATATGTCAACACCCTGTGAGCGCGTGCCCCGACGAGTCGTGCTGGTCGGCGCCGGCCACGCGCACGTCCAGCTCCTGCGGCGGCTGGCGATGGCGCCGTGGCGCGACGCGGAGGTCACGCTCATCGTGGACCGCCCGGTCTCGCTCTACTCGGGGATGGTCCCGGGGCTGCTGGCCGGGCAGTACGCCGCCCACGAGCTGAGCATCGACGCGCACGTGCTGGCTCGCCGCGCGGGCGCCCGGGTCATCCACGCCGCCGCGACGCGCGTGGACGCGGTCCAGCGCCTGATCCACCTGGCGGGGCGACCGCCCATCGCCTACGAGCTCGCCTCGCTGAACGTGGGATCCACGGTGGCGCTGGCCGACCTGCCCGGGGTCGCCGAGCACGCGCTGCCGACCCGCCCGCTGAGCCGCCTCCTCGACGCCCTCGACGCGCTGAGCGGGGCGCCGGCCCGGTCCACGGTGGTCGGCGCCGGGGCCGCCGGGGTCGAGCTGGCGGCCGCGCTGCGGGCGCGCGGACACACGGTGACCCTGGTGGACGGCGGCGAGGCGCCCATGCAGGCGCAGCGGGCCCGGGTGCGCGCACGCGTGGCCCGCGCCCTGAGCGCGCGTGGGATCACGCTGCGTCTCGGTGCCCGCGTCGAGTCGGTAGCCGCCGGCGCCGTCACCCTGAGCGACGGCGAGGCGCTGGCCCACGACCACCTCATCTGGGCGGCGGGCGCCGCCCCGCCAGCGCTCTGCGCCGCCTCCGATCTGCCCAAGGACGCCCGCGGCTACGTGCGCGTCGGCCACGACCTCCGCGTGGTCGGCCACCCCGATCTCTTCGCGGCCGGCGACTGCGCGGTGCCCGACCAGGCGCCCTGGGTCCCGCGGGCCGGCGTCTACGCGGTGCGCAGCGGGCCGGTCCTGGCGGACAACCTCGAGGCCTCGCTGCGCGGCTGGCCGCTACGCCGCTGGCGCCCGCAGCGCGACTTCCTCACGCTGCTGAACCTGGGAGACGGCACGGCGCTGGGCTTCCGCGGGCCGCTGGTGGCCGAGGGCGCCTGGGTGTTCCGGCTGAAGGACCGCATCGATCGCCGCTTCGTCCAGCGCTTCCAGATGCTGGAGCCGGGCGGACGGCCGGCTCGCGGCGCGCCCGCCATGGCGGCCGGCGAGGCCTCGGCGATGGTGTGCGGCGGCTGCGCGGCCAAGGTGGGTCGCCCTGCTCTCGAGCTGGCGCTGTCTCGCCTGCCGCCGGCGGAGGATCCCTCGGTGCGCCTGGGCCTCGCCGCCCGCGACGACGTGAGCGTGACCCTCAGCCCGTCGGGCGACCAGGTGGTGAGCAGCATCGACGCCTTTCGCGCCTTCAGCGATGACGCCTTCCTGGTCGGCCGGGTCGCCGCGGCCAACGCCCTGAGCGACCTCTTCGCGCGCGGGGTCGCCCCGCGGCACGCCCTGGCCATGGTCAGCCTGCCCATGGGCGAGCCGGGGCACGGCGGCTGCCCGCACGAGGCCGATGCCCTGACCGAGGTGCTGGCCGGCGCGCGCGCAGCCTTCGAGCCCGCCGGCGTCACCCTGGTGGGCGGCCACTCGCTGGTGGGACCCGAGCTCTGCGTGGGCTTCACCGCGCTCGGCTACGCGGCCGCCGACATCGAGCTGGCCAGCTCGGGCCGCCTGGCGCCGGGCGAGCTGCTGATCCTCACCAAGGCGCTGGGAACCGGGGTGCTGCTGCGGGCCGACGCGATGGGCCTGCTCCCAGGGCCGGAGGCCGCCAGCCTGTGGGCGTCGATGGTGCGACTCAACGACGAGGCCATGGTGGTCATGCGGGCCCACGACGCCTCCGCCGGCACCGACGTCACCGGCTTCGGGTTGCTGGGCCACCTCGCCGCCCTGTGTCGCCGCGCCGGCGCCAGCGCCGAGCTGTGGCTCGACGACCTGCCCGCGTTGCCGGGCGCCCGAGCCCAGCTCGCGCGCGGCGTGCGCAGCACCTTCCACGACGCCAACGCCGCGGCCCTGGGGGGCGTGGAGCTGGGCGCCGGGGCAGCGCAGCACCCGCTGCTGGACCTGGCGCTGGACCCCCAGACCTCGGGCGGGCTGCTGATGGCGCTGCCCCCCGAGCGCGCCGCCGAGGCGCTGGTGGCGCTGGCGGCGAGCGGGCACGCCGCGGCGGTGGTGGGCCGCGTGCTCGCGCCGGCCGAGACGGCGGCGCAGGTGCGGCTGCTCGCCCGTCGCGCGGACGAGGGGCGCACGTGAGGCCCGGCGCCCCCGAGGCCCCACCGGCCGCGTTCGCGGAGGCCCTCGGCCAGCGCGTCCAGGCCGCCGGCGGTCGCCTGCTGGAGCTGGCCTTCGAGGGCGGCACGCTCCGCGCGCGCGTGGCCTGCGCCCCCGACGCGGACGCGGACCCCGCCGCCGAGGGAGCCCGGCTCGACGCCTTCTTCGCGCCGGCGCACACCGACTGGCGCGCCCTGGCCGTCGGCCCGGAGCTGCGCTTCTGGTACCAGCGCGTCGGCGTCGAGCACGGCGAGGGCGACGGGAGCGAGGGCGTGCGCGCGCTCTCGGCGGCGCTGTGTGCGCTGGTCACCGAGGGCGGCCACGCAGCCCTGTCGCGGCAGCTCGACGACCGCGCCTACGACGCCCGCCGGGTGCGCGAGGCCCAGCTCCCCTGGCTGGTCGGCCACGGCTACAAGCCCGCCGCCATCGTCCTGGTCACGCCGGACGAGGTGCGCCGCGACAGGTGGCGGAGCGAGGTGCCGCACGCGGTCTACTCCCGGTTCACCATCGAGGAGACGGCGACCGGCAAGATCCTGGCCGGGCCAGAGCAGGCCCCAGCCCCGCGCTTCCTCTACTGCGCGCAGAGCGCGGCGGCGGCTGAGCTGCTGCGGACGCTGGACGACGCGATCCTCGACGACACGGGCCACGACACCGCCACGCGCGAGCGACTGCGCCTGGAGCAGGGCCTGCTCCTGGGCTACCCCGAGTGCTGCGCCCGGCGCTACGCCGCGGCCCACGCCACCGACAGCCCCTGGCACGAGCTGTGGCTGCCCCTCGAAGCGGGGCTGCCCGCGGCGGCCGGCCACCCGCTGGCCAACTACCTGCTGGCGACCATGTACGGTCTGGCGCTCTTCGCGCATGTCCCCTGCGGTCCGCGCTGCGAGGCGACGGTGGCGCAGAACCGCCGCCTGCTCGACGCGGTCTTCGACGCGCGCACGGCCGAGCGCCTGGAGGCGGTCCTCGGGCTGAGCGCGGTGATGTGGCCCGGCGGCGCGCTGTGGCTCTTCCGCGCCGGCGAGACCGAAGGCGCAGCGCTCCGGGTGGAGAGCGTGGACACCCCGCCGCTGCCCGAGCTGATCGGGCCCCGATACGCGGCCAGGCTTCGCACGCCGCTGCTGGAGAGTCGCGAGGCCGACCGCGGCATCGACGCCCTGCGCCTGCGCCGAGGCCGCCTCGAGGTGAGGGTGGCCGGCGGGTGGCGCGCGGTCGAGGACCCGGAGCGCCGGCGGTTCAGGCGACGCCCCGAGCCGCGCATCGCCCTCTATCGCCGCGGGCGCGACACGCGGTAGAGGCCCACGCGCAGCGGGCCACCGGCCGGGTAGAGCTCGAAGCCCAGGTCGCCGCGGTTGGGCAGCTCGCGCTCGAAGACCGGCTCCAGGTCGGCGCGTCGCCAGACGTCGCGGCAGATGGGCAGCGGCTCGCGGCCGGGGGGGACGGGGTCCTCGGCCTCGCGGTAGGCGGCGTAGCAGCGCAGCCCGAGGGCGACATGGACGGGGCCGGGGCAGCGCGCCAGGGCGCGGTCCAGCTCGGAGAGCGGGTAGAAGGGGTGGCGGTCCGGGCCCTCGGGGAAGAGGTAGGCGGGCACGAAGCGCGGTGTCTTGCCGGCCACCGGCGGGTCGGGATAGTCCAGTGTGGCCACGCAGCCGCCGGTGCGCTGGACGACGGCGGCCACGTCGCGCCAGAAGCGCTCCTCGGCGTCCTCGTTGCTGGGGCGCTGCAGCCGCCACGCGGACCAGCCCGCCCCGGCGGTGAAGAGCACGACGAGCAGCGCGGCGAAGGCGGCCCGGGACGCCGGACGGGGGTCGTGGGTCAGCCAGCGGGCGCGGAGCTCCGCCAGGCCCAGGCCGGCGACGGGGATGAGCAGCAGGAGCGCGGGCATGTGGAGGCGCGGGATGCTGATGTCGACCAGATCGACCGCCGTGGCGGCCATCCAGGCGAAGGCCAGCGCGGCCGTGGCGAGGGCGGCGCGGCGCTGGGGGCTGCGGTAGAGGAGCCCGGCCAGCACCAGCAGGCCGACCAGCGGCGGAGTGAAGTCGGGGCGGGTGAGGATGTTGCGGTGCAGGACCACGGCGAGGGCGCCGGCCAGCGGGCTCCCCAGCCCCGGCAGCGCCCCCTCGGCCTGCAGCGCCGCGCTGCGCGCCAGGGCCTGGGCGAGCTGCACGGCGAGCAGCGGGAGGCTGGCCAGGGCGGTGACCAGGGCCACGCGTCGGGCCTGACGCGTCGGGAGCGCGCCGGTGGCGACCAGCCACAGGGGCACCAACGCGGCGGCGATGAGGATCTCGGGGCGGCAGAGGGCGGCTGCGCCGAGGAGGACCGCGGCGACCAGGGCGCGGGCGTCGGTGGCGGAGGGGGGAGCGGGCCCGCCCGCGGTCCGGGGGGCGGTCGGGTCGGTGAGGCGGCACAGGCCAGCCAGGGCCAGGAAGGTGGGGAAGACCACGATGCTCTCCGAGGCGTGGTCGAAGGCGATGACCGGCAGCAGGGCGAAGAGCCAGGCGGCGGCTGCGCGGGCGAGGCCGGGGGGCGCGACGAGGCGGCAGCCGAGCTGCCAGGCCAGCGGCAGGCAGGCCAGGCCGAGCAGGCGGTTGGCGGCCTGCAGCGTGGCGTGGTCGGCAGCGCCGAGCCACAGCAGCGGCCCATAGGCGAAGAGCGCGCCGACGCCGTAGCGCGGGATGGTGCCGGTCGCCAGGTCGGAGACCAGCCCGTAGCCGCCGTAGACCATGATCATGTGGGGCGGGACCAGCGCGTGGGCCAGGGCGGCGGCTGCGAAGGCGAGCAGGGTGGCCCACTCGGCCGGGTCGCGGGGGGGGCCGTGGCGCGAGAAGGTGGCGAGGGTGCGCGCCAGGGTGGCCAGGGCCAGCACCAGGGCGGCGGCGACGGCAGCGGCGCCCAGGCGCAGCTCGGCGCGCAAGGCGGGAGGCGCGTCGGCGAAGCTGGGGCGACCGAGCGACGGCGGGGGCGGCTCAGCGGGGCTGGCCAGGGAGAGCCCGCCCGGCGAGGCCTCGGCGGCGGCGACGGCGGCGGCGAGCAGCGCGAGGCTCTGGAGGGCCGGCGGCGAGGGCCGGCGCAGCCCGGGCAGGGAGACCCGGTGGTGGGCGGTGAGGCGCTGGCCAAGGCTGGGCGGAGGCGGGGGACGCGACGGGTCCAAGGCGGCGACGGACAGGGTGAGCGGGCCCTCGGGGCAGCGCGCGCGCACCCGCAGGGCGGACCGCTCGCGGAGCGCGGGGCCGCTGTGGCAGGGACCTCCGGCCAGCGGGGCCCACAGCGCGCGGGGCAGCTCGGGGAAGGGGCGCGCGGCCGGCGGTGGGAGGGCCAGCCACGCGGCGAGCCCGGCGGCCAGCAGCGCGAGCAGGGCCGAGGCGGAGCGGTGGCGGAGCGCGGCGAGGAGCAGGGTCAGGGCCAGCGCGACGCCGGCGAGCTGCCAGGGCCAGGCGGGGTGGCCTTCGGGGCTGGGAGGAAGAGGCAGGGCGCGGGCGGGGGGCGAGACCACGTCGAGGCCCAGGGCGCGGGCTTCGGACACCAGCAGGGCGTCGTCGAGCGGGGCGCTCAGGCCGTGGGCGACCCAGTCTGCAGCCGCGGTGAGGTCGTCGTCGGCGCGCAGGCTCGCAGCGACCAGGGCGGCGACCCGTGGCTCGTCGGGGAAGCGCTCGCCCAAGGCGTGGACGGTCAGGCCGGCATCGCCGCCGGCCGCCAGCCACACCGAGAGCGCGCCGGGCGCGAGGGCGGAGGCTTCGTCGCGCAGGGCGTCCGGCACCAGCGGCTCGAGAGAGGCGCGGGCGGCGGCCGCGTCGCCGGCCAGGAGCGCGTCGAGCGCCGAGGCCACCGGCGGCTCCAGCGGCGCCTCGGGCGGAGGGGGGGCCTCGCCACGCCGGGCCGCCCACCGCGCGCCCACCTCCCGGGTCGCGGCCTCCCGGGCCACCGGGTCCGGCGGTGGGGCGTCGGCCGGCGCCTCGAGGCGCGCGCCCTCGGCGGGCTCCTCGCGCCACGCCAACGGACGGGGTGCTGCCCGCAGGCGCGCCAGCAGCGCCCGCGCCGCGCCCTCGGGCAGCGCGTCGGGCGCCTCGAGCCACCCGAGCGGTGTCTGCTCGCCCCCGCCCGCCCCGGCCGCGCCGCGCAGCACGGCCGTCAGGCCCTCGCCCTCCGGACCCGCCAGACGCAGCTCCACCCGGTCCCGGGCGATGGCGAACCCGGCGATGCGCCAGCCTCCCTCGAGCGCTCCCTCCGCGCCGCCCACCGCCTCGCGCACCAGCGCGTCCTGACCGGGCGAGAGCACCGGCGAGGCCCAAGCGGTCGCGGCGCCAAGCGCGGCGGCCACGACGAGCGCGACCAGCCCGAGCCGGCCCGGCGCTCGCCCGCCGCGGGCTCGGGGCAACCGCCAGCGAGGTCCGCCGGTCGGCTCAGGACGGGTCGAGCTGTGCGGGGTTCGGCTCACACCGGTTCAAGCCGCCCCCAGCGGGGTCTTCCGCCGCCGACGCCTCACCGCGAGCAGCAGCGCCCCAGCGCAGAGCGCGATGGCCGCGCCGATCAGCGTCGGCAGCACCCAGGGCGCCCGCCAGCCGCGCAGCCGCGGGTGCTCCCAAGGCCCGTCGCAGACCTCGTCGCCAGAGGCCTTGCAGCGCTTCAGCGCGGCCAGCATCGTCTCGACACGCGCCTCCTTGGCCGGGTTGCCCAGGGCCTGGCCCCGGATCATGCTGAGGAAGCGCTCGAAGTCGGCGATCGCCAGGTCACGGTCGGTGTCCCGCGTGACCTCCGCGCGGCAGTAGTAGACGTCCGGGTCGACCACCGGCAGCGCCGCCGCCTGGTCCAGCAGGCTGCGCGCGCGGTCCGGGTGGCCCAGGTTGAACTGGTTCATCGCGTGATAGACGTAGACCCGCGGTTCGTCGGGCAGCTCCTCGAAGAGCGGCATCAGCCACTGGTCCGACTCGGCGAACCGGTTCTGGTAGTGCAGGAGCACCCCGACCATGAAACGCGCCACCGGGTCGGCGGGGTCCTGCGCCGCAGCGTCGAGCCAGTAGTCCAACCGGGCCTGGACCCGCTGCTCTCGCAGGTACATGGCCAGCAGCAGCCCCAGGCGGCCCGGCTTGCGTCCGGGGCCTCGGACCAGCGCCTCCAGCCCCTCGATGGCGTCGCCCAGCCGCCCGTTCTGCTGCAGCGCGGAGACCCGGATGAAGCGCAGCGCGTCGTTGTCGGGAGCGTGCGCCAGGGCCGCGTCGGCGACGGCCAGCGCCTCCTCGCCGCGCCCCGCCCGCACCAGCGCCACGGCCAAGGGCTCCGACGCCGCCGCACAGTCGGGCGCGCGCGCCAGCACCGCCCGAAGAAAGGGCGCCACCGCGTCCTCGCGGCCCACCCGGCGCAGGGTGGTGGCCACGTCGACGGCCGCGCAAGCCTCGGCGCCGGCGCGATCGCCCAGCAGCCCCTCCGGGGTGGCGTCGGGCTCCCGGATGGCCATCAGCTCGGGCGCGAGCCCGGGATCCTCGATTCCGTCGATCATGCGCTGCGCCGCGGCGCGGTCGCCCGCCAGCACGTAGAGCGAGGCCAGGACCACGCGCTGGGCGTCCGAGCGGCGCGCGTCCGGGTCGAGGGCGTCGAGCTCCGCCCGCGCCACTCCCGGCTCGCCCCGCTTGACCAGGTGCTCCACCCGGCGGCTCAGCTCCTCGACGTCCAGGCGCGGCTCGGGGGCCGGCGCTGGCGCCTCGCCGCGCGCGGACGGCGCGCCCGTCGAACCCGTCGCGTCGCCCTCGTCGAGCTGCCAGACCACGGCCTCCGAGTCCCCGAGCCGCGCCACCAGCGCCTCGATGAGGCCCTCCGGCGCTCCCGCGTCGGCGATCATGGCCACGCCGGCCGCCCGCACGGCGTCATCGGGCGCCAGCGACGGGTGCAGCAAGGTGAGCCCGGTCCCCCCGCCCTCCGGCCGCGAAAACGACACCCGCACCGAGGTGGGCCGCGCGACGATCTCGTCGAAGGTCAGCCCGCCCGGCCAGGGCTTCGCGGTCTCGTCGTGCACCGCGCGCGCCAGCGCCACCAGCCCGCCGGGCTGGACCACGTGGTCCCCGACCGCGGCCCGGGCGCCGCCGCCGAGCAGGAGCAGGCCCCACGCCACCAGCCACGCGCGCCCGCCTGTCGAGTGACTCCACATGCCGAGAATTGAGCACATCCGCCGGGCCTCAACAAGGCGGCCCCGAGGCCGCGCCGGGCCGAGCCCCATCCATCCGCGCGACCTGCCCGTGGCGCGGGCAGCCGAGCAGGTGGTCGTCCACCATGCCGACGGCCTGCATGAACGCGTAGCAGATGGTGGGCCCCACGAACTTGAAGCCGCGAGCGCGCAGCTCCTTGGACATGGCCCTGGACTCGTCGGTCTGCGCGGGGACCTCGCTCATGCGCGCGAAGTGGTTGACCTTCATGGCGCCGCCCTCCACGTGCTTCCAGAGCAGTCCCGAGAAGCCGCCCGTCTCGCGCTCCATGACCTCCATCCAGGCCCGGGCGTTGCCGATGGCCGCCTCGATCTTCCCCCGGTGGCGCACGATGCGCGCGTCGCCCAGCAAGCGCTCGACCTCGGCATCGCCCCACCCGGCCACGACCTCCGGGTCGAAGCCGCGGAACGCATCGCGGAAGCCCTCTCGCTTGCGCAGGATGGTGATCCAGGCCAGCCCGGCCTGGAAGCCGTCCAGGATCAACTTCTCGAAGAGCGCGCGATCGTCCCGCTCGGGCACGCCCCACTCCTCGTCGTGGTAGGCGCGGTACAGCGGATCCGCCCCCGGCCACGGACAGCTCTCTGATTCCAAGCGCTTCCCCATCACTCCCTCCCGCCGGACCGTCCTCGGCCGACGCGACCCGCCAGCGGCTCCCAGCCTACCCCCCGACGCGAATAGTGCTCAATTGGCGCGAAGGTCCGACCGTTCGTATGTTGAGACCCTCTGCGTCGGGTTCGCGCCCTCGGGCGGCCGACGTGAGGGTCGCTGCCCGGAGGGCACCATGGTCAGGCTCGCGGTCGTCTCCAACATCCATCACGCCAAGGCGGAGGCCCCGTTCGTTCGCACGCCGCTGAATGAAGCGCCCTCGCCGCCGTGGTGGCTCAGCCTCTCGCCCGACTTCCACCGCCAGACCGAGCCCTTCCGCCTCTCCCCCCGCGACCGCCTCCGGGTGGGCACCACCGCCATGACCGACCTGGCCCTGCGCACCCTGGGCGCCGCGGCCGTCGGCACCCTGGCCGTGCCCGCCGGCTATCGCCCTTCGCGGCTCCGCGAGGCCGCAGCCGACGCGCCCATCTACGCCGCCGCCGTCGAGGCCGGCGACCCCGCCCTCTTCTTCCGCCCGCCGCCCAAGGGTGTGTCGGTGCGCCGCGTCCGCGCGCGCGGCCCCCGCTACGTGCCGCCCGCCGGGACCTGCTGGGACCTGCAGTTCCAGAGCCCGTATGTGGCAGCCAACCCGCGGGAGCGCCCCCGCTACGAGGCGCTGCGCCGCAACCGCTCGGGCCACGCGCGCTACTGGACCCACGACGGCGGCCCCCGCCCGACCCTCATCGCCATCCACGGCTTCACCGCCGACCCGTACTGGCTCAACGAGTGGTTCTTCTCGCTGCCCGCCTTCTACGAGGCCGGCTACGACGTGCTGCTGATGACGCTGCCCTTCCACGGCCAGCGCCGCGAGCTGAGCGCGCCGTTTTCGGGCCACGGCTTCTTCGCCGGCGGCATCAACCGCCTCAACGAGGCCTTCGGCCAGGCCATCTGCGACCTGCGCGTGCTGGTCGACTTCCTCCTCGAGGAGCGCGGCGCTCCCCAGGTCGGCGTCACCGGCGTCAGCCTCGGCGGCTACACGGCGGCCCTGGCGGCGACGGTCGAGCCGCGGCTGGCCTTCGCGGTGCCGAACGTGCCGGTGGCCAGCCTGGTGGACCTGGTCCTCGAGTGGCACCCGGTCAGCGCGCTGGTGCACTCGCTGGTGGCCGTGACCGGGTGGTCCATCGGCCAGCTCCGCGAGCTGCTGGCGGTGCACTCGCCGCTCACCTGGCGCCCGGTCATCGACCAGGAGCGGCTGATGGTCATCGGCGGCGTCGCCGACCGCTTCGCCCCGCCCAAGCACACCCGTTTGCTTTGGGAACACTGGGATCGCTGCCGCCTCCACTGGTTCCCCGGCAGCCACCTCATCCACCTGGACCGGGGCGCCTACCAGCTCGAGGTGAACCGCTTCCTGGCCGACATCGGCTTCACCGTCAGGTAGCCGGCGCGCCTGCCCGCGCCTGCTCGCGCCTTCCCGCGCCTGCTCGCGGCGGGCGCGCGGCCGGGACAGCCGGAAGCCGCCGTATTGCCTGCGCTCGAGCGCGGTGCCATGGTGGAGGCCACGCGGCGCATCGCGCCGACACGGGGGCAGGCGATGGTCGGCTCGGGTTCGGGTCGGGCGAGGCCCGAGGTCAGGGCGCGGAGCGGCCTCGCGAGCTCGTGGGCCGGCTGGCTGCTGGGCGTACTGGTGCCGCTCTCCTGCGTGACGGTGGTGCCGGGGCGTCCGGAGGCAGCGCCCGAGACCGGCGCCGTCGCCCTGCCCTCCGACGCCAGCACGGCCCTCGAGGCGCGCGCGCCAACGCCGGCGACGCCACCCGACGCCGGGCCGGCGTCCGATCCCGAAGCGGCCCTCACGCCGCCGCCGTCACTGAGCTGGCGCGTCACCGACGACGCCACCGGGGAGTCGATCCCCGCCAAGCTGACGGTCATCGGCGTCGAGGGCACCGCCGATCCGACGCTGGACGCGTCGGCGCTGGACCTGGCGCGACCCGACGACGGCTACGCGGCGCACGATCGGATCTTCACGCTCAGCGGCGCCGGCGGCGTCACGCTGCCGGCGGGCACCTACGAGGTGTGGGTCACCCGCGGCGTCGAGTGGAGCCACCACGCCGAGCGGGTGGTGATCGGCGCCGAGCCGGTGCGCGTGGATGCTCGCCTCTCGCACGTCATCGACACCGAGGGCTGGCTCTCGGCCGACCTGCACGTTCACGCCACGCCCTCGCACGACTCGAACGTCCCGCTGCCCGTGCGCGTGATGCAGTTCATCTCCGAGGGCGTGGAGATGATCGTGGCGACCGACCACAACGTCATCACCGACTACGAGCCGACCATCGAGCAGCTCGAGGTCACCGATCTCCTCGCCAGCGCCGCAGGCTGCGAGGTCACCACGCCCACCTTCGGCCACTTCGGCAGCTATCCGCTGGTGCGGGACGCCTCCCGCGGCGACGGCGGCGCGCCCGCGGTGGACGGCGTGCTCCCCGAGGCCCTCTTCGACTCCATCCGGGCGGCCTCGCCCCGCGCGACGATCGCGGTCAACCACCCGACCTGGGGCGACCGCGACTACTTCAACCGCGCCGGCCTCGACGCCGCCACGGCGACCGCCGCCTGGAAGGACTTCTCCTGGAAGTTCGACGCCATCGAGGTCCTCAACGGCTTCCACGACCCGCAGCGCGGCCTGCTCGACCGCAACCTCGGCGAGTTCTTCGCGCTCATCGAGCACGGCTACATCAAGACGGCCACCGGCAACTCCGACACCCACTCGCTGCGCCTCAACATCGGCGGCTACCCTCGCAACTACCTGCGCATCTCGCGCGACGACCCGGCCGAGATGACGCCGGAGCTGCTGGGCGAAGGCATCCGCAAGGGGCGCAGCTTCTTCACCACCGGCCCCTTCGTGCGGTTGCGCGTCGAGGGCGGCGACATCGGCGACACGGTCCAGGCCAACCACGGCTGGGTCTCGGTCGACATCGAGGTGAACGCCACCACCTGGGTCAGCGCACAGACCGTGACGCTCTTCGTCGGGGGTCGCATCGACCGGATCTGGCGCCTGCCGCCCAAGCGCGCCCGCGCGACCTTCGGCTTCGCCGGGCCGCTGCGCTGGACCGCGCGCCGGGTGGTCCCGATCGACCAGGACACCCACGTCACGCTGCTGGTGGAGGGCGACGAGTCGCTGTGGCCGGTGGTCGGCGAGCGCGACGAGCACGTGGTGACGGCGCTTGCCTTCACGAACCCGGTGTGGGTGGACGCCGACGGCAACGGGCGCTACGACGCGCCGCTGGCGCCGCGCGATTCCGAGTGAGCGGTCGGCGAGCCGGGCCCGCTAACGGGTCCGGGCCAGCAGCCAGTCCAGCACCTCGTCGCGCCAGGTGTCGTTGAAGCCGGGGAGATGGACGGTCCCGTTCATCTGCCACAGCTCGACCGTGGTGCCGGCGTCGCAGCCGTCCCAGCGCTGGGGGAGGGTCTCGGCGCCGGGGACGCTGTCGTCGTAGTCGCGGGGGGTCCCGACGACGGCCGTGGGCGAGCAGTGGTTGCTCGCGACGCGAAGCTGCACGGTGGCCTCGGCGCCAGGTGAGTAGGGCGTGCCCTGATAGGGCACCGAGTCGTCGAGGGTGCCGTGCATCTGGAGGATCGAGACGGGCGGGCCGGCCTCGCAGCTCGCCAGGGACGTCAGGCTGACCCCGGCCAGGGCGGCGATGGCGGTGATGCGTCCGGGGGCGTCGCAGGCCATGCGGTGAGCCATGAAGGCGCCGTTGGAGTGGCCGATCAGGTAGACGCGCTTCGGGTCGACATGCCAGAGCGTCGAGGCCTCGTCGATGAGCCCGGTGATGTAGGCCACGTCGTCGACGCCGGTGTGGTCGAAGTCGCAGCAGACCGGCCCGCCGTTCCAGTAGTGATTCCCCTTGGAGTCGACGAGCCCGTTGGGGGCCAGGGTGATGAAGCCGAGCTCGCGGCCGCGCTCGCTGGTGCCGAAGTAGAGGTCCTGGACGCCGCCGCTGGCCGTGTAGCCGTGGAGGACGATGACGAGCGGCCAGGCGGTGTCCGGGGTGTAGGCGTCGGGGAGGACCGGGGTGACCGGGCGGTCGCCGCCGATGGGCTGGGGCGGGTTGTTGGGGCCCCAGGCGGTGTCCGGGGCCGTCGCCGAGTCAGGGGCCGTGTCCGGGGCCGCGGCCGAGTCCGAGACCGAGTCCGAGACCGAGACCGTGTCCGAGACCGAGACCGTGTCCGAGACCGAGACCGTGTCCGAGTCCGAGTCCGAGTCCGGGGCCGTGGCCGTGTCCGGGGCCGTGGCCGTGTCGGCCGTGTCGGCCGTGTCGCAGGCGGCGGCCAGCAGGAGGGCGCTGAGAAGGAGGGCGGGGAGCTTCATGGTGGGTGAGCCTTCGCAGGGGGAGCGTGACGGCGTGACGCTCGGGTAGCGGCCGCGGGGTGTCAAGGACAAGGCGAGCGGCGGGCGCTTCACTTTTCTCTTGCTAATGATAATCGTTATCAATACACATTGGGCTGCACGGCGGGGGGACACGCCCCGGCCGTCCCTCAACGACGACATCAGGACTCGCCCCGATGACCGCCCCTCGCCTCACCCTGGCTCTGCTGACCGTGGGCACGCTGGCCGCCCCGTCGGCCCTGGCCAACCCGCGGCCCATGCCCTTCACCTACGGCTACTCGACCCAGCCCAAGGGCGGCTTCGAGATCGAGCAGTACGCCGACCTGGTGCCGGTGCGCATCGCCAAGGAGGGCGACGGCGGCACCGAGGCGGTCACCTCGCTGCGCTCGGTGCTGCAGACCGAGCTCGAGTACGGCATCAGCGACCGCCTCGAGTTCGGCTGGTACTTCGCCTTCAAGCAGGCCGCCAGCACCTCGCCCTCGCTGGCCTTCGACGGCGTCAAGCAGCGGCTCCGGCTGCGGCTGGCCGAGGCCGGCGACTGGCCGGTGGACGTCGCGCTCTACCTCGAGATGGCCGAGTTCCACGACGAGCTGGAGTTCGAGCAGAAGATCATCCTCTCGCGCCGCTTCGGCATCGCCACCCTCGCAGCCAACCTCTGGGTCGAGCAGGAGTGGGCGTTCCAGGAGGGCGAGTGGGAGTTCATCTACAACCCCACCGTGGCGACCACCTTCGAGGTCTCGCCCCATGTGACCCTGGGCCTCGAGTACTGGGCCCGGGGCCACTTCGGTGAGGGCGACGCCCACCACTACCTCGGGCCCACGGTGCTGCTGCAGTCCGGCGAGTACTGGCTGACGCTCGGCGCCTACGCGCGCCTCGACGACATCAGCGAGGGCGCGGTGGTCGGCGACGACTACGGCAAGGTGTGGATCCGCGCCATCGTCGGGATCGGCCTTTGAGCCGGTCGCTCCCGCTCCTGGCGCTGCTCCTCGCGCTGGCGGCCTGCGCGCCCGGCGTGTCGCTCGTGCCCACCGAGGGCGACGTCGCCGGCGTGCGCCCCGCCTACCCCGACGCCACCCTGGCCCAGCTCGAGGAGGGCCACCGCCTCTACCGGGCGCGCTGCGGGAGCTGTCACCGCCCCCACTCCCCGGGCGAGCTCGCGCCCGACGCCTGGCCCGACATCGTCGCCGACATGGCCGAGCGCGCGGCGCTCTCCCCCGACCAGTCCCGCGCCGTCACCCGCTTCCTCGTGGCCGTCTCCATCCGCGCCCACGCCCCCCCGACCCCCGAGGACCCGCCGCTCGGCGCCCTCGGCCCACCCCAGCTCTCGAGGACCGACCGATGAACCTCCGCTCCTGCGCCCTCGCCGCCGCTTTCGCCACCCTCGGCGCCACCGCCTGCGACGACTCCGCCACCTCCGGCCTCCCCGACAACACCTCGGCGGCCATCACCACCTACGCCCGGATCGTCTCCGCCACCTACGAGGACGCCGCCACCGCCGGCGCCGCGCTCGAGGCCTCGGTCGCCGCCTTCGTGGCCTCGCCCACCGCCCAGGGCCTCGACGACGCCCGCGAGGCCTGGCTGGACTCCCGCGAGCCCTACCTGCAGACCGAGGTCTTCCGCTTCTACGACGGCCCCATCGACGACCCGACCGACGGCCCCGAGGGCCTCATGAACGCCTGGCCGCTCGACGAGGCGTACATCGACTACGTGGACGGCGACGCCGACGCCGGCATCATCAACGGCACCGAGACCATCGACGCGCCCACCCTGGAGGCGCTCAACGAGCAGGGCGGCGAGGAGAACATCGCCACCGGCTACCACGCCATCGAGTTCCTGCTCTGGGGCCAGGACCACTCGGCGACCGGCCCGGGCGACCGGCCCTACACCGACTACGTGGACGGGGTCTCCGGCACCGCCGCCAACCCGCACCGCCGCGCCACCTACCTGCAGGTGGTCACCCGCCTCCTCGTGGAGCACCTGGACGGGCTGGTGGCCGCGTGGCGGGCCGACACCGCCGGCAACTACCGCGCCAGCTTCGAGGCGGTCCGGCCCGAGGAGGGGCTGCGGCGCATCCTGACGGGGATGATCGTCCTGAGCGGCTTCGAGACCGGCGGCGAGCGCCTGCAGACCGCGCTGGATTCGGGCGACCAGGAGGACGAGCACTCCTGCTTCAGCGACAACACCCACCGCGACATGGTCCAGGACGTCCAGGGCGTCTGGAACGTCTGGCACGGCAGCTACACGCGCACCGGCGGCGCCACCGTCAGCGGCACGGGCGTCCGCGAGGTGATCGCGGCCATCGACGCCGAGCTGGCGGCGGCGCTCGACGCGCGCATCGACGAGAGCCTGACGCTGGCCAAGGCGCTCCAGCCGCCCTTCGACCAGGAGATCGCCATCGGCAACGAGGCGGGCCGCGCCCGCGTGCAGGCCCTGGTGACCTCCCTCCACACGCAGGAAGGCCTGCTCCAGGACGTCTTCCGCAAGCTGGACCTCAGCGTCCCCGCCCCGGAGTGAGCCGATGCCCACGCTCTCCAGCAGCTCGCGTCGGGCGCGCCTGACCGCCGCCCTCGCCGCCATCGTGCTGGCGCCGCTCTGCGCGTGCGACGGCGGGGACGCGGCGCCCCTGGACCCCGACGAGTGGCTGCCCGGCGGCGCCACCACCAACACGCTGCTCTTCGGCAGCAACGCCTTCACCCGGCCCGCCGAGAACATCACGCCCGAGCACGCCCTGCTCTTCTACTCGGGCAACAGCGCCTTCAACCAGTCGTGGGTGCAGGCGCCGGCCAGCACGACCGGCCACGACGGGCTGGGCCCCGTGTTCAACGCGCGCTCCTGCGCGGCGTGTCACTTCAAGGACGGCCGCGGCCGTCCGCCCGAGCGCGCCGACGAGGCCTTCCTGGGCCTGCTCCTGCGGCTGAGCGTCCCGGGCTCGGGCCCCCACGGCGAGCCCCTGCCCGAGCCGACCTACGGCGGTCAGCTCCAGCCCTTCGCCATCGGCGGCGTCCCCGCCGAGGGCACCCCCGTCGTCACCTGGCAGGAGGTCCCCGGCACCTACGCCGACGGCACCCCCTACGCCCTGCTCGAGCCCAGCTACCGCATCGACGCGCTGGCCTACGGCCCGATGGACCCCGAGGTCCGCGTCTCGCCACGGGTCGCGCCGGCCACCATCGGCCTCGGCCTGCTGGAGGCCATCCCCGACGCCCGCCTCGCCGAGCTGGAGGACCCCGACGACGCCGACGGCGACGGCATCTCCGGGCGCCGCAACCGGGTGTGGGACGTCGAGCTGGAGCAGGTCGTCACCGGGCGCTTCGGCTGGAAGGCCGAGCAGCCGACGATCCGCCAGCAGTCGGCCGGCGCCTTCGCCGGGGACATCGGGATCACCTCGCCGATGTTCGGCGCCGACGACTGCACCGAGGCCCAGCCCGACTGCCGCAGCGCCTTCGCCGAGGAGGGCCCGGAGCTGGACGACGCGCTGCTCGACCGCGTCGAGCTCTACGGGCGGCTGCTGGCGGTGCCGTCGCGGCAGGCCCACGCGCGGCCCGAGGTGCTGCGCGGCAAGGCGCTCTTCGCCCGCGCGGGGTGCGGCGGCTGCCACGTGGCGTCGCACCGCACCTCGCCCGACGCCGCGCTCGAGGAGCTGCGCGACCAGAAGATCTGGCCCTACACCGACCTGCTGCTCCACGACATGGGTGAGGCGCTGTCGGACGGGCGGCCCAGCTTCGACGCCGAGGGTGCGGAGTGGCGCACGCCGCCGCTGTGGGGCCTGCGATTCAATGTCACGGTCAACGGGCACGACCGGCTGCTGCACGACGGGCGCGCCCGCGGCGTGGCCGAGGCGATCCTGTGGCACGGCGGCGAGGCCGAGGCTTCCCGCGAGGCCTTCCGCGCGCTCGACGCGAGCCAGCGCGCCGCCCTCATCGCCTTCGTGGAGTCCCTGTGAGCCCGCGCGGGCTTCGCCGTCGATGGGCTCGCTGGCTGCTGGTCGGGCTGGTGGCCAGCCTGGCTGCCGCCTGCGCCCCCAGCGAGATCGCCGACCAGCGGCGCGAGCTGCTGGCGTCGTGGGGCGAGGACATCCTGCTGCCCCTCTACGCCGAGCTCGAGGCGCGCACCGAGACCCTCGACCTGGCCGCCGAGGCGCTCTGCGCGGCGCCCGACGCCGCGGCGCTCGAGGCCGCCCGCGACGCCTGGTGGAGCGCCCGCGCGCCGCTGAAGCAGGCCGAGGTCTTCGCCTTCGGGCCCTACTCGGACGAGCCGCTGCGCCTGGGGCCGAAGATCGACTTCTGGCCGGTTCGCCCTGGCTCCGTCGACGAGGTCCTGGCCTCGGAGGCGCCCATCGACGACGCCCGCGTCGCCTCCCTGGGCGCGGCCCAGAGCGGCATGCCGGTCATCGAGCTGCTGCTCTACGGTCACGACGACGGCGCCGCGTGGCTGGCCGCCGACCCGCGACGCTGCGCCTACCTCACCGGCCTGACCGCCGACCTCCACGATCACGCCGCGGCGCTCCGCGAGGCCTGGGCGCCAGACGAAGGCGCCTGGCTCGACGAGCTGACCGAGGCCGGCCGCACCAGCGCGACCTTCAGCACGCTGCAGCTCGCCCTGAGCGCGATGGTGGGGCGCATGGCCTTCACGGTGGAGGCCATCCGCAGCGACAAGCTGGGGCGGCCGCTGGGCCTCACCTCCGGCGGCGTGCCGCAGCCCGACAAGGCGGAGTCCCAGTCCAGCGGCCGCTCGCTCGAGGACATCCGCGACGCCCTGCGCGGCGTCGAGCTGCTCTACCTCGGCGCCGACGCCGAGGGCGCCAGCGGCCTCGACGCCTACCTGGAGGCCCGCGGCCGTCACTTCGCCTTCCGGATGACCACCGCCCTCGCCAAGGCCCGCGCGGCGCTGGACGCCATCCCCGCCCCGCTGACCCAGGCCGTCCAGACCGACCCCGCCGCCGTCGAGGCCGCCATCGACGCCCTGGGCGAGCTGCAGCGCCTCATCGAGGTGGACATCGCCAACGCGCTCTCGGTGACGGTGGGCTTCAGCGGCAACGACGGCGACTGATGGGTCACGCCCTGGTCCGGAGGCTCGCCGCGCCGCGCGACGCCGCGGGCCTGGCGGCCTTCCGCATCCTCTTCGGGCTGCTGATGCTTGGCGCCACCGTGCGCTTCTGGGCCAAGGGCTGGATTGACGAGCTCTACCTGGCGCCCGGTTTCCACTTCACCTGGGCGGGCTTCGACTGGGTACGCCCCTGGCCGGGCGTGGGCATGTACGTCCACCAGGGCGCCATGGCCCTGGCCGCGGCCAGCCTGGCGGTGGGTTACCGGAGCCGCCTCTCCGCGGCGGTGTTCGGCCTGCTCTTCACCTACGCCGAGCTCATCGACAAGGCGCTCTATCTCAACCACTACTATCTGGTGAGCCTGCTGGCGGCGCTGCTGGCGCTGCTGCCTTCGGGCGCCGCCTGGTCGCTGGATGCGCGGCGCCGCGGCCACGAGCGCGCCGTCCCGCTGGGCGCCTATGGGCTGCTGCGCGGGCAGGTCGCCGTGGTGTACGTCCACGCGGGGCTGGCCAAGCTGGACGCCGACTGGCTGCTGCGAGGCGAGCCGCTCCACACCTGGCTGCAGGCCCAGGCCCACCTGCCCCTGGTGGGCCCGCTGCTCGCCACCGGCACCGCCGCCCTCGCGCTGAGCTGGGCCGGCGCCCTCTACGATCTGGGCGTGGTGCCGCTGCTGCTGTGGCGCCGCACGCGCGCTCTGGCCTTCGCCGCCGCCGTCGTCTTCCACGTGACGGTCTGGCTGCTCTTCCCCATCGGCGTCTTCTCCTGGGTGATGCTGGTCTCGACCACCCTGTTCTTCGACCCGGGCTGGCCCCGGCGCCTGCTCCGCCGCCCGGCGCCCGTCCTCGCGCGCTCGCCGCTGGCGCTGCGCCGCGCCGCGGTGGTGGCCGGGTGCGCCTGGCTCGCGCTGCAGGCCGCGCTGCCGCTGCGGCATCTGGCCTTCCCCGGCCGGGTCAACTGGACCGAGCAGGGCTTCCGCTTCGCCTGGCGGGTGATGCTGGTCGAGAAGACCGGCTCGGTGGAGTACGAGGTGACCACCCGCTCACCGCCGGGCCGCCGCCTGGTCTTTCCGCGCGACGAGTTGACGCCGCTGCAGCACAAGGTGATGTCGACCCAGCCCGACATGATCCTCGACTACGCGCACCACCTGGCCGAACAGGCGCGCGCCGGCGGCGCGACGGGCATCGAGGTGCGGGCCCGCGCCACCGCGTCGCTGCACGGCCGACCCAGCCAGCCGCTCATCGACCCCGCCGTCGACCTGGCCGCCGAGCCCCGGGGCCTGAGCCCCGCCCGCTTCATCGTGCCGCTCCGCGAGGCTCAGCCCAGCAGCGAGTAGGAGGTCAGCGCGGCGGCCGCCGGCAGCGCCTGGATGAAGAGGATGCCGCGCGACGCCGTCGCCGCCCCGTAGAGCCCGGCGATGATGACGGCGCCGAGGAAGAAGACGATGAACGCGTTGCCGGAGGGGGTGCCCGCGTCGCGCAGGCCGACGACCAGACCGGCGGCGAGGAAGCCGTTGTAGAGGCCCTGGTTCTTGGCCAGGACGGCTCCGGCGCGCGCGTCCTCGGCGGTGGTGCGGAAGATGCGGCGGCCGATGGGGCGCTCCCAGAGGAACATCTCCAGCACCAGGAACATGGCGTGGAGCGCGGCGACCAGCGCGATGAGGCCGAAGGTGACGGGGTGGAGCGGCATCACTGCCTCCGGGGCGGTCTTGGACGGGCGGTGGCGGGAGCATCGCCCGTCGCCCCGGCCGCGTCCAGCCGCGTGGCGGGGTGCCCCGGCGGAGGCAGCGCGCCACGCCCCTGCGCGGGACGCGGCGCCGCGGTGGTGGGACGAGCGGGGAGGATCGGCGCTTGCAAGACAGGGGCGCGCGACCACGAACACGCGCCCGGTAGCGCCGGGCGCCCCGCACCCACGAGGAGGCAGCCCCATGGCGACCGCGACCCATCAGCCCACCCCGCCCTTCCCCAAGCAGACCCTCGACAAGCCCGGCCTCGAGTCGGAGCTGGACCCCCGCCCGCGCTACAAGGCGCCGCGCTACAAGGGCAGCGGCAAGCTCGAGGGCAAGAAGGCCATCATCACCGGCGGCGACTCGGGCATCGGGCGGGCCGTCGCCGTGCTCTTCGCCCGGGAGGGCGCCGACGTGACCATCCTGCACCTCCCCGAGGAGGCCTCCGACGCGCGTGAGACCTGCGCCGCCGTCGAGGAGGAGGGGCGCAAGGCCCGCGCTGTCGAGGCCGACGTGCGCGAGTTCGAGACCTGCCGGCGCGTGGTCGACGAGGCCGTCTCCGCGATGGGCGGCCTGGACATCCTGGTGAACAACGCGGCCTTCCAGCAGCATCAGGACGGCATCGAGGACATCAGCATCGACCAGTGGGACCGCACCTTCCGCACCAACATATACGGCTACTTCCACATGGTGAAGGCGGCGCTCCCCCACATGGAGCGCGGCGCGGCCATCATCAACACCGGCTCCATCACCGGCCTCGAGGGGGTGAGCCGCCTCATCGACTACTCGTCCACCAAGGGCGCCATCCACGCCTTCACCAAGGCGCTGGCGCAGAACCTGGTCGAGCGCGGCATCCGCGTGAACTGCGTGGCGCCGGGGCCGGTGTGGACGCCGCTGAACCCGGCCGAGCGCACCGCCGAGGAGGTGGCCCACTTCGGTGAGGGGACGCCCTACGGCCGCCCGGCGCAGCCCGAGGAGATGGCCCCGGCCTACGTCTTCTTCGCCAGCGAGGCGGACTCCTCCTACATCACCGGCGACGTGCTGGAGGCCCTGGGCGGCTCGACGACGGCCGGCTGAAGGCGCGGCTCTCAGCGGGGCGCGGCCGCCGGGGGCGCCGCGAGGGCGCGGGCGACCTCGTCGCGGAGCGCGGCGATGCGCTCGCGGCGAGGCCCGTAGGCGAGCGACCACGCGCGCTCGGCCAGGGGCAGGGCCTCGGCGTCGCGGCCGAGGCGGTGCAGCACCCAGGCCGCGCGATGGGGCGGGTCGTACTGCTCGGGCAGCGCCGCCGTGAGCTGCTGCAGCCAGGGCAGCACGTCCTGGCCGCGGCCCAGGTAGACGTACACCTCCGAGCGCGGCCAGGCGTAGGTCATCTGCGCCATGGGACCCCGCGCCGCGGCCACGGCGGCGTCCAGCACCTCGACCTGAGCCGCGGCGGCCGCGCGGGCGTCGGCCGGGCGCCCCAGGGCGTCGTAGACCTCGCGCAGCGTGGCCAGCGCGTCGGAGCGGTCGTCGGCGCTGAGCGGCGCGTCGGGCAGCCGGGCCAGCCAGGCCAGCGAGGCCTCGGGCGCGACCAGGGCCTCGCGCACCCGCGCCGCCAGCGGCTTCGCGCCGAGCTTGTCGGCGCAGAGGTTGGCGTAGACCGCGAAGTCGCTGCCGCTGGCGTCGCGCGCCGAGACCGCCCGCGGCAGCTCGGAAAGCGCCAGCTCGGCGCAGGCGCGGTAGCGCTCCTGGCGGTAGAGCGTGCGGGCCAGTCGCACCAGCACCTCGGGCGCGCGCGGCCACTCCGGGGGCGCCAGCCGCAGCGCCTCGCGGTAGGCGCGCTCGGCCTGCGCCTGATGCCGCGCCGCGACCTCGCGGTCACCCAGGCGCAGGTGCCAGAGCGGGTCCCGGGCCGTGAGCGACGCCGACTCCAGCGCCCCCTGCTCGCCGCGCAAGAGGAACTGCCGAAACCCCGCCACCGTCGTCGACCCCGCCTGGCTGGCCTGGATGAGCCCGTCGACCCCATCCCACGACACCACATAGAAGGTAGGCCACACCTCGGGCCGGAAGCGCTCGATGGCGCCCGCGTTCTCCGGCCGGTCGGTGTCCAGCGCCAACCACACGAAACGAGGCCCCATCGCCACCAGCGCCGGGTCGGTGAACACCGTGTGCTGCATCGACAGACACGTGTGGCACCAGGGCGCCCAGAGGTCGATGACCAGCGGCCGCCCCGATTCACCAGCCCGCCGCAGCGCCAGCTCCAGGTCGTCGTGGATGAACGGCAACGCCTCGGCCGAGGCACCGCCTGAGTCGGCTACGGCCACCGCTGACGACGTCGCTCCCTCGCGTCGGGCCTGCGACGGGCCTGGGGCCCGACTCGGCCCGCGCTCGGCCGAGGCACCGCCTGAGTCGGCTACGGCCACCGCTGACGACGTCGCTCCCTCGCGTCGGGCCTGCGACGGGCCTGGGGCCCGACTCGGCCCGCGCTCGGTCGCGCCGCCGCCAGCGGCGGCCTCGCTCGCCTCATTCGGCGCCTCTACATCGATGGCGGCCTCGGTCTCGGCCTCGGTCCCGGTCTCGGTCTCGGCCCCGGCCTCGGCCCCGGCCCCGGCCCCGGCCCCGGTCTCGGCCCCGGCCTCGGCCTCGGCCCCGGCCCCGGCTCCGGCTCCGGCCCCGGCCCCGGTCGTAGCGCATGCGCCACCGCCACCGCAGCCACCGCCACCGCCACCGCCAGCCCCGCCCGAGTCATCGCTCCTCCGTCACCGGGAATACGCTCCCGAGCCTACGCGTACAGCCCGCATCTCGCGACAAGGTGGCGCTCCGATGAGCTCTGAGTCCTCGATCCGCACGTGGTCGATGCTGGTGGTCCTCCCCGCGCTGGCGCTGCTCGGCGCGACCTGGATCGCGTCCAGCACCTGGGAGCGGGTGCGCACGCGGCCAGCCGAACGCACCATCGAGGTCACCGGCTCGGCCAAGAAGCGCATCGTGTCGGACCTGATCGAGTGGAGCGCCGAAATAGCGACCCGCGAGGCCGACCGCACCGAGGCGTACCGCGCCCTGCGTCGCCACGTCGAGGCGGCGATGGCCTGGCTGACCCAGCAGGGCGTCAAGCCCGCCGACGTCCGCGTCTCCTCGGTCACCACGCGCGAGCTGATGGAGACGGAGTACGTCGGCGTCGGCGAGGAGCGCATCGCCCGCACCGTCTCCCGTGGCTGGTCGGCCGAGCAGACCATCTCCATCCGCTCGGGCGAGATGGACCGCATCGAGAAGGTGAGCCGCGAGATAACCACCCTGCTGGAGCAGGGCGTGCCGGTGACCTCCTACCCACCGCAGTACTTCTACACGAAGCTCGGCGAGGTGAAGGTGGACATGTTGGCCGAAGCCGCCGCCGATGCCCGCGGCCGCGCAGAGAACATCGTCCGCTCGGGAGGCGGCGCCGGCATCGACCAGATGATCTCCGCCGACATGGGGGTCATCAACGTCAACCCAGCCAACTCGACCGCCACGTCGTGGGACGGCAACAACGACACGACCTCGCTCGAGAAGGACATCATCACGATCGTCCACATGAGCTTCACGCTGAAGTGACGCGCGGGCGGTCGGCTCTGGTACGCTCAGCGGCCGGCGGGGTCACGTCCCCGCGGCAGAGGAGGCCGTCACCGTGTGTCGCAACATTCGAACGCTTCACGGCTTCGAGCCGCCTGCGACCGATGACGAGGTGCGCGGGGCGGCGCTGCAGTTCGTCCGGAAGATCAGCGGGAGCACCCGCCCGTCGCGGCGGAACCAGCCCGCCTTCGACGAGGCGGTCGAGGCGATCCAGTCCATCGCCCGCACCCTCATCGACCGGCTGGAGACCCAGGGCCCGCCGAAGAACCGCGAGGTAGAGGCTGCAAAGGCCCGCGCGCGCTACGTCGCCAGGGCACGTCGCGACGAGGCGCTGAGCAAGAGCTGACGCAGGATGGCCCGCGCGGCGGGCGGTCGGACGGAGGGCGGGGATGAGTCGGGGTCGGGTGGCCGGGGCGTTGGCCGCGGTGGCTTGGTTCGTGGGCGGGTGCGGCGGGGGCGGGGGAGCGTCGGACGCGGGCGGGCGCGAGCTGGAGTCGCGGCCAGACGCGGCGGTCGCGGACAGCGAGGTGACAGCGCCGGGCTGCGGTGCGGAACTGGAGCCCGTATCCCACGTGCGCACGCTGGTCTGGGACGGGCTCGGGCTCCCGGCGACGGCGTGGGCGACGCCCCGGGTGGGCCTCGGGCCCGACGGAGCGGTGGTGCTGGCCGGGCGGCTGCGCGGCGTCGTGGACCTGGACCCGGGCCCGGGCGTCCGCGAGGTCGACGGCGGTGACGGGCGTGGCTACGTGCTGGCGCTGGGGCCCGACGGCGCGCTGGCCTACGCGGGCCTCGTGGATCCGCATCTGTCGCTGGACGCCATGGCGGTGGGCCCCGATGGCGCCATCTACCTGGCAGGGGTGGTCACCGGCCCGCTCGGCGAGTCCGCGGACTTCGACCCGGGCCCCGGCAGCGACGTGCGCCCGCTGGGAAACCGCGGGCAGAACCTCTACGTCACGGCGCTGGGCCCCGATGGGGCGTACCGCTGGACGAGGGTGGCCGAGCGCGGGCCGGGCTCTCCGACCGTGTCGACGGTCAGCGCCGCCATCGTGGACTCGCGAGGTCGCGTGGTCATCGGCGCCCAGGGCCTGAGCCTGGACTTCGACCCGGGCCCCGAGGTGGCGCCGCTCTCCGGCACGCTGCTCTGGTATCTGACGTCCGACGGCGACACCGAGCTCGCCCAGGAGGTGACGCTGCTGGAGCTCCGCTCGCTGACCGCGGGGGCGGACGGCGACGTCATCGTCCACGGCTACATGGTGGGTGAGTGGGACGCCGACCCGACCGCCGGCGTCGACGTGCGCAAGTCCCAACACCTGACCACCGAGGGCGTGTTCCGTGGTGGCTCGGTGGTCACGGTGCTGCGCGGCGACCACAGCTACGGCTTCACCGGCGTGCTCGACGAGCGGGCCGAGGTCACGCGGGTGGCGGTGGACGCGGACGGCGACCTCTACGTGGGCGGCTACTGGGGCTCGACCACCGGCAAGCAGGCCGTCGACTTCGAGCCGGGCGCCGGAGAGCTGATCGTCCAGGCGGGGCTGAGCGGCGCCGGCTTCCTGACGCGCTGGGCACGCGCGGACGGCGCCGTCGCCTGGGTACGCCCCTCGCTGACGGCGTGGTTCCCGGAGAACAACGGGCTGGCGGTGAGCGAGCTGGACGTGCTGACCGCCGGCCCGGTGAAGGGCGGGCACACCGACATCGACCCCAACGACCCGGTGGTGCCGGAGGGGCCGAGCGACCTGCTGCTGACCGCCCGGGGCCTGACCGCGTCCGAGCCGCGCTGGGAGGTGCTGCTGCGGGGCTCCGGCGCGGTGTGGCAGAGCCACGTGCTGGCGGGAGCGGACCGCCGGCTGGCGCTGGTCGGCAGGTTCAGCGGCGAGCTGCGCCCCGACCCGGCGGACCCGGCGCTCACCTTCGCCAGCGCGGCGACCGGGCCCGCCGACGCGTCCACCTTCCTCACCCTGCTGTTCGAGCGTGACGTCGCCTGGACCTGCCTGGGCCCGACCCAGCCTGCGCTGGGCGCGCCCGGCACCTGCCCCCTGGCCTGCGAGAGCGTCGGCTGGCGCTGCGGCGGCGCGGACCCCGCCTGCCCCGGGGGCGCGCAGTGCGGCGAGTGCCCCGACGGGCAGGTGTGCGGCGGCGCGGGGACCGAGCACATGTGCAGCCTGGCGGCCAGCGTGCTGGCCGAGGGCCTCGACCACCCGCGGC
Source organism: Deltaproteobacteria bacterium (assembly GCA_020632695.1). Classification (GTDB taxonomy): domain Bacteria; phylum Myxococcota_A; class UBA9042; order PHBI01; family JACKFB01; genus JACKFB01. The sequence continues at coordinate 178,218 of JACKFB010000011.1, read as the reverse complement.
TGCTGACGCTGGACGCCACCCACGCCTGGTTCGTGACCGAGGGGGCCCAGGGCGCCCACGACAGCGCGCTGCACCGCGCGCCGCTCCAGGGCGGCGGCCCCTCCCAGGTCGTCGCGTCCGGCGCGTGGTCTCTCATCGGCGCGCTGGGGGTCATGGACGCGGACCACCTCTACATCACGGTCCAGCTCGCCGACGCCGACTTCGCCCTGTGGCGCGTGCGCAAGAGCGACGGCGAGGTGCTGGAGCTGCTGCGCGGCGCGGCGACGCCGGTGGCCACCGAGCGGATGGGCGGCACGCTCTACGTGTGGATCGGCGGGGTGGGCTTCGGGCGACTCCCCGCCGACGGCTCGGGCGCCTTCACCGAGCTGACGGGCCTGCCCTGCCCCATCTCGGCCGTCCGCGCGCTGGGCGGCCGTCTGCTGGCCACCTGCCCGGACGACGACGGCAAGGCGATCTACACCTTGGACCCCGACGGCACGGCCGCGGTCCGCCACTACCTGACCGCCGCCGGCATCGTCCTCCTCGGCGCGGACGCAACGCACCTCTGGTTCGTCGAGTCGACCGAGAACGGGAACGCCATCCGGCGCATCCCTCGCGACGCCGTCGACCTGCGGATGTCCGACGCCGAGACCGTCCTCACCAACTACATCACCTACTTCCCGGCCACCGGCCTCACCTTCGACGACGGCTCCCTCTACAGCGCCTACGGCGGACCCGAGCAGGCCTCCACCCGCGGCGGCGTCATCTACTTCAGCGCCGGCGCCGACGCCCCCACCCCCATCGTGGAAGGCATCAACCACCTGGGCGCCTTCGCCCTCACCGACGACGCCATCATCTGGACCGAGCGCGGCGACCTCTCCCTACACACCACCACCGGCCGCCTCATGCGCGCCGCCAGACCCGACTGAGCGCCGCCGCCGCTGCCCTCAGAGGACGCAGGAGACCTTGAAGACCCACCCCGCCGGCGGCTCGAGCCCGAGCTGAAAGCGAATCGCGTCGGGCGTGACCACGCCGAGTGCGCCCGCGAGCTGTGGTTGGTGCTGGTCGAGAAGCCGGCAGACGAGCTCGGTCGCCGCCTCGAGGTCGAGCGCGCCGGGCCGGATCAGCAGGACCCCTGCGGATGCGCGGCGCTGTCGATAGACCAGCTCACCGAAGTCCTCGTCGCAGGTGACGAGCAGGCGCTCTTCCCGCTCGGCGATGTCCAACACCCCGGCGTCCGCCATACCCGCCGCCAGCTGTGCCACCTACACGACGTCGTGGCCGCGGGCTCGAAGGGCCATCACCAAGCCGCGAGCGACGCTCGCGTCCGCGAGGCATCTCATTCAGGCGGCGCGAGTCGGCTCGACGCGTTCGCTCTTCATCCGCTCCGCGGCAAATTCGAGGGCCGCCCGGACGGCTGCCGCGGTGACCCAGGGATGAGCCTGCGTCAGGTCATCGATGGAGGCGCCCCCCCCCCGGCGAGCTGTTCCAGGACGTGCTCGACCGTGATCCGAGTGCCCCGGATGACCGGCTTGCCGAGCATCACCGCCGGGTCAGAGACCATGAGTTCCACGTCCACGCGTCCACCTCGCATCCACAGAGTCCGCGGGAGAGCATCGCCGCCGCGGCCCCCCCCCTCCCAGACCAGGGAAGCCAGGCTCACTACTCCAACGCCACGAACATGCCACTCGAACCGCGCTCGCCGCCGCCGCCCTCAGAGGTCGTAGGAGCCCTTCAACACTGAGCCGGCGGGCGGCTCGAGCCCGAGCTGGGAAGGCTGGGGGAAGACGACTGACATCGCACTTTCCGCGGAGAGTGCGATGTCAGTCGTCTTCCCCCCCGCGCGCCCTCCCACGACGCAAGCGCCCCAGCGCGCCCGCGCGCCACGTACGCGCCATCACTGCCGCATCGCACCCAGCCCTCGCGATTCGTCCACCGACGTCGCGGGCCGGGTCTTGGGGAGCCTCCCCGCCAGGCATCGCGGCGCCCGGACTCGCCCATCTCATGCAATCTCGAACACTTCCGCGCGCGCGCCGCCCTCTGGCACGGCGCTCGCACTGGCCCGCCTCGACCCACGGCCGGCGCTGGTGCCGAGCCGGGGATCGGGGGGGAGTCATGAAGCTGGGTCGGCTCGCGAGTCTGGTGTTCCTGGCCTGGGCAGCGCTCGGCGCTGGCGGCTGCGTGCTGGAGACGACGACGGTCACGATTCGTCGCACGGTCGAGCAGAACGCGCTCGTGCCCGCGCCGACGGGGCCCCGCACGACCGGGCCGAGGGCGAAGACGGGGCGCCCCGCGGTCGAGCTCGGCTATTCCTTCAACCCGGTCTCGGGGCGCGGACGCTCGCACTTCGAGGGCGAGCGAGGCGACGTGGTCGTCCAGCACATGTTTCGCATGGGCATGACGGTGGGGGTGGGCGACTTCCTCGAGTTGGGAGTGCACGGCGAGCTCGGGAACGCCGCGTTCGGCGAGCCCGCGGCCGCCGACGGGCAGAGCGACGGCATCGGGCGGCGCTTCGGGCGCTTCGGCCCCTCGGTTCGAGCGCTCTTCCCGGTGGGCCCGCGCGCGCGCCTCGGCTTCGTGATGGAGGCCGAGCTCGCGTCCATCCCGTACCGCATCGACGTGTACGAGCGCGCCTGGCTGACCACGCGCACCTACGAGGCGGGCGTAGACCCCTGGTGGATCGAACAGGACTCCCGCGAACGGTACCTCGGCGCGCGCGAGTACCAGCGACAGCGCTCCGTGCTCCTCCCCATGTTTCGCACCGGCCTGCAGCTCCAGGTCGCGCTGACCTCGAAGCTCGGCCTCACCCTGGGCTTCGTCGGCCAGAACATCCCCATCTTCGAGGGAGCGTCGTCGGAATCGCACGACTGCATGTGGACCCGGTCCCCCGAAGCCTGCGCCGCCTCCCACCCCATACTGGGCCCCTACCTGAAGCACGCGGCGGTGGGCACGGTCCACGTCGCGATGAGCCTCGCGCTCGGCCACACCATCCTCCTCGCCCAACTGGCAGCCCACCCCTTCGCCCCCGAGTCCATCCGCACGACCACCCCGGCCAGCCTCGACCTCGGCCTGCGCTATCAATTCTGAACCGGCGAGGTCGCTCGGCCGGCGATCCCCTCGACGTTCCGGCAAAGCCCCGCCCCCTGCTCCCAGGCGCGCCTCACCGCCCGCCGACCGCCCGCGAGGCCGAAGTTGTGCCTGCCGCCGGGTCGGACTTAGGCTCTGCCTCCTCCAACCGCTACGGGAGCTCCCCATGCGCCTCGCCCCCCTCGTCGCCGTGGCCCTCGCCTGTTCCATCGCCACGGCGTGCGACCTCGACGTGAACAGTGGCACCGTCGAGTCCCCCGGAGAGTCGAAGTCCCTCGACTTCGAGTTCGATCTCCACTCGAGCGAAGGCGACCCCTTCACGGACTTCGTCGCCGTCGGCGCTTCGCTGCAGCTCAGCGTCGAGCTCGGAGGCACGGGCAAGAAGCTCCAGGCACTCTCGGCCGCCTCCGACGACCCGAGCCTGCTCGGCGCCGACATCGCCGCGGACGGGACCGTCACGGTGACCGCGCTCGCCTCTGGGGACGCGAAGCTCAGCGTGACCGCCCTCACCAAGGCCGGCGACGAGATCACCGACGCGATCACGCTACGCGCCCGCGTGCCCGACGTGCACACGCTGGCTCACCTCTGCGACGCAGGCGACGCGGCGGTCTACCTGGCCGGCGAGACTGTGCGGGTGCGCTCCACGCTGGGGCGACGGGTCGGCGACAGCGTGACGCCGACCATCGGCTCCGGCCTGCGTCCGGTCACGGTCGACGGCCCCGGCAGCCTCGACGAGACCCCGGACCTCGGGTGGGGAGAGCTGCGCTTCGTCACCACGGGCGCGGGCACCCTCACGGTGACCAGCGACATCGACGGCTCGTCCATCGCCCTGAGGATTGGTCGACCTGGCGGCCATCGACGGCATCTCGGAGCCCGAGTTCGCCCTCTCGGACGGCCCCATCGAGGTAGGAGCGACCGACTTCGCGGGGGTCCTGCCCACGGCCGGCGGCGCGCCATTCTGCCAGGCGAAGGTGCCCTTCACCGCGACCTCGACCACCCCAGAAATCTGTACCACCGCGTCCGCCCCCGACCTCGACTTCTTCGGCATCACCGGCGTGAAAGCCGGCACCTGCGAGTACACGCTCACCATCGAAGGCGCAGCCAGCGGCGCCGGCCTGAGCGCGGACTTCTCGGTCGAGATCGTCGAGCCGTAGTCCGCCCGCCTCCACCGACGGAGCGGCCTCCTAGCTCTCTTCCGAGTCCTCGGCCTCGTCGTAGTGGGCGCGGATCTTGCGGCTCGCCGCCAGGCGCTCGGGCGTGGCGGCCGCGGCGAATGCGCGGGGATGGGCTGGGGTGCAGTAGATGCCGTCGCGCTCGAAGTTGGCCCGGGCCTCGGCCAGCGTCATCGGTGGGTCGTCTGGCGTCTCGGAGCCTGGCTCGTCGTCGTCCCGCAGCCAGTCCGCACCGGGTACGAAGGGCCTGTGCAGCTCGTCCTCGCCGGGGCTGTCGCCGTAGCCACACACGCAGCACTGGACCGGCTCGCGGTACTCTGTCTCGCCCATCGTGGGATATCCGCAGCACTCGCAAGTCGGCAGGACATCGCCCCGCCCCCCACCGCCCACGCATCGGCGCAGGTCGAACCGGAGGCGTCGCCGCTCCATCGGCGTGTCCAACGGCTCGGTCGGTCGATCGGCCGGACGCCACTCGTCCGGCGTGCGTGGCGCATGTCGCTCGATCCACCCTCAGCGGCGCGTGACGATGAAGTAGCAGCGCACCTCGATGAGCCGTGCTTCGAGCCCGTTCGTTCCGACCACCCACTGGCCGGGGACGAAGTGATCGCGGAGGTCGCAGTGCACCGGCGCGCCGACGCGGCGTATGCGATTGTGTTCCTGGGTCAAGTTGACGATCTCGTCGCCTACGCGGCCCGTGAAGCTCGTGCCGAGGCACGGATCGACGCTCGAGACCTGCACCGAGCTGCAGTAGCCGAGATCCAGCCAGTCGCCCACCTGGAGCGGCATCCAGGAGCGGGGCCGGTAGAACGTCACATACCGCGGTTCCAGCGGCTCCCGCGCGGAGGCGGCATCTGCGCGCAGCGAGTCCAGGCATCCGGCGACCTCTGAGTGCGATCTGCGCGCGCGACGCAGCCAGGCATCGCTCGCGCCCTGAGGCTGCGGCGGACACCCGGCGAGGAGTGCGTTGCGCAGCTCGAAGGGCACGTCGGCCAGCCGCATGAAGTTCGGCGGCTCGACGCGCGTGGGCCGCCACCGACGACGCGCGACGAACTCGTGGTGACGGCTGGCCCAATCACGGTCGACGCGGTGCGGGCACCCGAAGGCGACCAGCCATCCGTCCCAGCAGGCGAGCAGCGCCTGGTCGAGGGCGCTGGCGATGAGCGGGTCCGGCGTGCCGCAGCGCAGCAGCGCCTCGGCCACGTCGAGCGCGCGGGCCGAGCGCCGAAACAACTCCTCCGCGCCCCACCCAGGCAGGGGACGTTCCGGCGCCGCATCGAGCTCCGGCGGCTCGTCGAGAGCCGCGGCGACATGCCGGATGAAGGCCGCCGTTGCCTCCGCCTGCGCCTCGGCTTCTGCCAACCACAGGCCGAAGGTGCGCTCGGGCGGGTGATGGTGTCCCCCGAACTCGAGCAGCTCGAAGGCCTGTGGCCCGCGCTGAGCCGCATCGAGCAGCGCGCGCAGCTCGTCCCCCGCATGACGGCGCACCCTCGCCAGCGGCGACTTGCGGCCCGACGGGGTGCGCGCCGGCCCCAACCACCCGATCCCGGCGAGGACCTGCGCCCGCTGCAACGCCGCCGGCACCTCGTCGAGCCGCTCCCTGGCCAGCAGGTCCTTCCATGCGGCGCACAGCACGGACCACCCGCGGCGCACGAACCCACCCCTGCCCCCGGCGTCCGGCTCGGACGAAGCGTCATCCTGGCGCGTCGAACCCATCGCTCGATCGTGCCCCATCCCGAGTCGCGGCAAAAGTGGACGGACACCGGCGCCGGCCACGACGAGGCCGTTCAGGTCGCGGCAGTCAGGTCACTTCGTCGCCGACCGGGATCCCGAGTTCCCTCCTGTACGCAGCGATCTCCGCGTCGACCTTCGCCATCTCGGCGCGCGTCGGCAGTCGTCCGTCGCAACCGAGCCGACGTAGATCCGCCTTCGCCGATGGTGGAAGATCCTCCCACTTCATGGTCCACAGAGGTTCCGACGAGACAGGCGTTGGACGTGCGCCGGAGTCGGGTGTCGCGCGCTTCAAGTCGGGCCTCCTCGTAGTCCTTGCACTTCGACCTGGGGACCGTGCCGGCGACGACCGGAGCCGCGTTCTGCCCAGTGGGCAGCGCCGCATGCAGCATCTCCCCGCCGTGGCCGGTTGGCCATCCTGCGGCGGCATGGTCCATGCGCAGACAACGAGGCGGGACCTCACGATGCGGACGATCGTCAGCTCTTCGTGCATCCCCTCGTCGGCTGCCCTGTTCGCTGACGGGTCCGCACCGTGCCCGGTCGTCAATCAGCACCGAGTGGCCTGCGAGCGCCCCCCGGGGCCGACCCGGAAGAGGGCCGAGGTCACGACGACTCGCATCGCACTTTCCGCGGAAAGTGCGATGCGAGTCGTCTTCACCCCGCCCCCCGCAAGGCGGCGCAGCGGTGATGGGACGGGTGTGTGATGCCCGCAGCCGCCAGGGGGGTACGCCACCTTCCCCGTAGGAGTGTGACCGCTGCCAGGGCGGGATCACCCAACCGGACCGGCGATTTCCCGGTTGTCATGGCGGCTTCGGGCGCGTGGATCATGCCACCCGCGGCCGGCGCCGCCAACCGCGCGCGGCTGACCCCGCACCCCCGCGCCAACTGCTGCCGGCCGGCCCGCTAGAGCCGCATCCAGTTGTAGTTGTCATCGGCCGTGTAGCCGCACACCAGGCATCTGGCGGACAGCTCCATGTCCATGTTCGGTCCGGCGCTGCTCCAGGGGGTCTTGGACACCTCCGCGTACCGAACCACCTGGCAGGCGCCTCGACACACGATGCGGACGAGGCTGGATCGCGGCACGTGCTGCGCGTACTTCGGGATTTGCATCAACAGACTCCTGTCAGTCGATAGCACTTTTGACCCGAGCAGTTATACTCGGCTCTCGCTGTGGCCGTCATGGTCGCTGGGAAATTCGCTATCCGGCACGGTGTCTCTGGCCTGGCCCGCGACACCGCTACGGGGAAGGTGGCGTACCCCCTTGACGGTCACGGCTCCAGCTTCCCCTCGAGCAGCACGTGGTGCGGTCCGCGCAGGTTCGGAGGGGCGGGGTGAACAGTCACCCTCAGCGAACCCAAGCACAGCAGACTCACTTCGAGTACTTCACGATGTCCTGGCCGATCAACGCGATGCCGTTGATCCAGCCGAACCGAGACGCTTGCCCCGCTCGTCGAAGGCGGTCACTTCGTACCAGTTGTTGTGGCGCACGCGTTGCACCGCACTGACCCGGAAGCGCCCGCCGTCTTCTATGTAGTACGCGCGCGCCGCATCGCGCCGACCGGGTCTCTCAGGTGGATCTCCGGCACCACGGGCGTCCGACGGCTGACGACGTACATGCCCTTCACGACCAGCGACTCGGACGACACGTAGCGCGACTTCAGGCACCGGAACGTCGAGCGGGTACGCCACCTCGAGCTCCTTCTCGACCTCGACAGCCCCTCGCCGGCGTCCGTGACGCACGCGCCCTTCAGGTTGCGATTCAACTCCCCAAACGCCGGGTTGGACTGCTCGTCGTCCAGCCAAACCGTCAGCGAGAGCTCCGGGCTGATGCGGTCCATCTCACCACCCGAGAGACCCGTCTTGGCCTGGAGGTCGCGCGCCTCGACCAGCAGCCACAGCGGCGGCGTTGTCGAGCGGGAAGCGGCAGCTGGGGCTGCACTCCACAACTGTCCGTACCGCGTCCGCGTAGTCGAACGCGCGTTCCTCCGTGTCGCCCTTTTCCCCAGTACGATCGGGTCAGCCAGAACTCGAGCCTGGCGTCGGCAGGCAAGTCCGTGTCCACCGTCACGGCGAGTTCGAGCGCCCCCTGGACCGATGCGGATACGACGAACCGCGCTCGCAGAGGACGCCCGCGGGAATCGGTACCGGTTCGGCCGCCGCAGCCGCAGCGGGGCAGGCCCGGCCACGGCCGATGCACCTGGACTCTCTTGGCAATCGCCGGGCGAGCGAGCAGGCGCCACCGCTACCCTGGCGGCGCCGACGTCCGCGGCCGAATCGGACCGGCAACCGGGACCGCACAACGCCAGCGCGGCCAACGCCGACCACGTCGAGTTTGCGAGGTGGTTCATGGGCGGCAGACCTTCTTCGACTTGCTGATGCTGCCGTCCTTGCAGATGAACTTGCCATCCGAAGAGCAGCGCGCGATCCCGCCCTTCTTGCCCGAGCAGGCTTGTTCGCGGCATGGGCGAGCGATGTCCACGACGAGACCACCACGGCCATCGCCACCAGCAGCTTCTTCATCGCGGTCACTCAGGCCGGGGCCACGCCCGTTCGGACGGTGCTCGGCTCGTCAGGCACGCCGCATGCCGCCGCGGCGCGAGCAAACATGAGATCGCAGGACGCGTAGCCAGCGTCCTGGTTCCCACAACCTCTCGGACGGCTCTCCCTACCGCATACGGTGCTGGGTGGCGGTCGCCAAGGGGGTACGCCACCTTCCCCGTAAGTGTCCCGCTGCCAGGGCGGGGTCACCCAACCGGACCGGCGATTTCCCGGTTGTCATGGCGACCGCCACCTCGCGGAGGGTGGAACGTTCGGGGGTCGGTTGGCAAGGCCTCGGGGCGGTTCACGGGGCGTAGCTGCCGCTCTCGAGCTGGCGGAGGAGGCCCAGGGTCTTCAGGGTCTCCAGGATCTCGGCGACCTGGTCGGTCTTGGCGTTCTTGAAGGTGCGGGCCAGGGTGTCGGGGGTGGTGGGGGTGGTCGTGGCCTTCATGGCGGCTTGGACCAGGGCGATTCGCGCGACCAGGCTCTGGGGCCAGTCGGGGCGGTCGGTCGGTGGCCGGGCCGGGGCGGGCTCGGGGGCGGCGTCGTCGTCCTCGGTGTCCATGCTGAGCTGGGCCGGCTCGGTGGGGCACTGGTAGTCGGGGCGGAGGTAGCGGATGAGGCCGCGGGACTCCTCCTCGGCGCGCTCGGCGTTGAGCGCCACGAGGCGCTCGAGCAGCTCCTCGTCGCCAAGCGTCGCCGGCCAGCCGTAGGCGGCGAAGACGGCCTCGTCCAGGTCGTCGTGCAGCTTCAGCAGCACCGAGCAGAGGCCTTGTTCGTGGACCTTCTTGTCCTTGGCCGTCAGGGGCTCGCCGGCTCGCAGCTTCTCCAGCACGTTGTACATGTTGGTCATCGTCAGGTCGGGGTGCTCGGCCTGACGGGCCTTGCGGTGGGCGTCCAGCGCCTCGGCCACCTCGCGGATGCGGGCGGCCTGGGCTTCGGTGGCGGCTGGGAAGGGGAAGGGGTCGAAGCAGCGGGTCTTGTTGTAGCGGGGGTCGTTGCCCACACCGAGCCGACTGCCGGCCGCAAGCGACCAAACTCCATGAGTGCGTGAAGACAGGATACCCAAGAAGTAGGGGTCGGGGAGGCTGAAGGTGACGAGAGTGCTGTCGGGCACCACGTTCACCGGAACGAAGGCGAGCCATCGATGTTTCGCGGTCTCCGGCGTGGCGACATACTGCGTCGTGCCGCGGACAGACTCGCGGAATTGAGGACGCGGATGGCCGATCACCCACCAGAGCTTGCGAAAGACGGCGTTCCGATTCTCATCCCGCCCCGGCTTGGCGTGACTCAGCAGATACTGATAGCAAGCTGGGAATCGCGTCATGAGTTCGGCCTCGTCGAGGCCGAAGAAGTCCATCACGAACTTATCGCGCGCGGTTTGCGCGAGATCTCGTCCGCTGACGTACGGTCGAATATGTGCATCCAAGCCAGGGGTGATTCCGAGTCCGAGTGAACGCGCCAGGTCCGCGCCGACCTGGAAGGCCGCACCAATCGTCTTCATGCCAACCGAACAGAGGCCGGCATTCGAGACCAGTTCAACACAGCGCGTCAGATCAGCGCCCACAGTCAGGTCCGCGTTGATGACGCCGAACCGACTGCCCGCAGCAACCACCAGATCCTGCCCTTTGTCCGCGCCCCCGTGTCTTTCCTCGGTGACGGTGACGAGTTGGCCCGAATGTTGACCAGCAAGACCCACTGTCATGGAGATCCGCACGGCGGCGTGTGCTTCTGTGTCGACCCAAGGATGGTCCGGCACGGCAAAGACGATAGACATCGCGTCGGGCCCAACCAGGTGCGGCTCCACCGCCCGTCGCACGTAGGCGCCAGTGATGCTGTTCGTAGTGATCAGGCCAAAGCGGCGAACTCGTCCGCTTCGCACGAGGTCGGCGGCATGGGACCACCAGCGCATCACTAGATCGGTCGCTTGAGGGACCTCGGGCCACGCCGCCTGAAGCGCGTCGACGTACTCGTCACCCAATGCCGTTCGCATCCGCTTGGAACCCAAGAAGGGCGGGTTGCTCACCACGAAGTCCGCCTCGGGCCACTCGGCCTTTCGCGGGTTCGTGTATCGGTAGACCGGCACCCGGGCCGAGTCGTCGGGCACATCCTTGCCCGTCACCGGGTGCTTCTTCGTCGTCTCGCCGTCCCAGCGGGTGACGGGCTGGCCTTGTTCGTCCAGCACCAGCTCCTCGGCGTCGTATGCCAGCACCGCGTCGCGGTGCTCGATGTTGCGGAAGTCGCGCAGCACGGGCTCGGCGGGGGCGACCTTGCCGTGCTGGCGGTAGTGCCATTGCAGGTAGCCGATCCACAGCACCAGCTCGGCGATGGGCACCGCCCGGGGGTTCTTCTCGATGCCCAGGAACTGGTGGGGGTCCACCGTCGCGCCCGCCAGATCCAGGGCCTCCTGGGCCGCGCCCATGTCGGCCAGGGTCTCGATGACCTCGCCCTCGAGCCGCTTCATGTGCTCCAGGGTGATGTAGAGGAAGTTGCCGGTCCCGCAGGCCGGGTCCAGCACGCGGACCTGGCACAGCTTGCGCCGGAAGTCGGTGACCAGCTCGATGGCTTCCTTGCGCCAGGTGGCGAGCTGCTTGTCGCTCTGGCTCTGCTTGGCCAGGAGCGTCATCGCCGCGGCCTTCACGTTCTGCCAGTCGTCGCGGAGCGGCTCGATGACCGTCGGGAAGACCAGGCGCTCGACGTAGGCCCGGGGCGTGAAGTGGGCGCCCAGGCTGTGGCGCTCCTTGGGGTCCAGGGCGCGCTCGAGCAGGGTGCCGAAGATCGCCGGCTCCACCTGGCTCCAGTCGGACCTGGCGGCGGCGATGAGCAGGTCGATCTGGGCGGTGTCGAGCGGGAGTGCCGTGGCGTCGTGGAAGAAGCGGCCGTTGAAGCGCAGCACGGTCTCGCGGAGTGCGGTCGAGAAGCCGCCGCGGTCCATCTCGCGCCACAGGGCCTCCAGCATGCTGGCGAGGCCCTTGGGGTTGTCGCGCATGTCCTCGAGCAGGCCGGTGAAGCTGTCTCGCGGCAGAAGCTCCACGTCCTCGGCGAACATGGTGAAGAGGCAGCGCATGAGGAAGTCGGCGACCGGCTCGGCGCCGTGGCGCTGCCGCTCCAGCGAGGTGGCCAGGGCGGCCAGGCGCTCGGCGACGGCGGTGGTGACGCGGGCGGCGTGGCGGCTCGGGTCGAGCGACATGGGGTCGAGCCAGATGCGGCGCAGGCGGTCGCGGATGGCGTCGTCGGCCAGGTCGTCGAGCAGGAAGCGGTGGCTCTGGGGGTCGGGGAAGGCGAGGTAGGGCTTTCCGTCGCGGGCGAAGTTGGCGTAGACGGCGAAGGCGTGGCCCACGTCGACCACGATGAGGAAGGGCGGCCACTCGGACAGCGCGCGGGCATATTGGGAGGCCTGGCCATAGGCGCTGTCCATGGCCTGGGACCAGGCGGGCGTGCCGCGGACGGCGGTGCCGCGCTTGTGGCGGATGGGGGCGGCCAGGGGGACCGAGGGGGCGGCGCGGTCGGCGGGGTTCGCCGAGCCCTGCTTGGCCTCCAGCACGAAGCAGCCGCGCTTGTAGAGGTCGATGCGGCCGTTGCTGGTGCTGCCGTCGCCGTGCTTGAAGGTGACGTCCTTCTCGAAGACGTAGGCGTTGGCGTCGGGGGCCTCGCTGGCGACCTTCGGCTCGGGGTGCGGCACATCGAGGAGGTCGCAGAGCTCGCGGCAGAAGGACTGCGCGTTGGCCAGCTCGGCGCCGCCCGAGGGGCGCCAGCGCGCGATGAAGGCGGCGGCGGCCAGGGCGTCGGCGGCAGGGACGGAGCGGTGGGGCTGGTCGGTCACGTCGCCTCTGGTGGCCCGGGGGGAGCGAACGTCGGCGCACGATAGGCCAGCGGGCGGGCGACCGGCAAGCCGGCGCGGGGAGGGGTGTCAGCCGCCCGCATCAGCGGTCGGGCACGCGTCAGGGCGCTGGCGGGGCGGCCGCCGTCATCGCGAAGCCAGGGCGGTGTTTCGCTCGAAGATCTCGTCTTCGTCGGGGGTGTTCGTGAAGACGAAGAGGAGGCCTTGGAGCGCCTCCTCGCCGAGTTCGCGGGCGATGGTGGCGTAGAGGTCAGCCTGCCGGCGCTCTTCGTCGATGCCTTCGAAACTTCGGGAGACGATGACGCCGTAGACGCGCCCGTTGGGCTCGGTGTGGATCCGCGTCTCGGGGTCGAGGTAGTGCTCGAGCGCAAGGGCCGTGAGGCTGTCAGCCAGTGCTTGTTGCGTCTTCATCTCACCTCTCCGGCTTTCATGATGACCGTGGCCGCCGCCAGGGCGTCACTGGCGGCCCGCGTGAGGACGATGCGGGCTGCCTTCCGGCCGATGCTCATCTTCCGATACGCCGGGAGGCGCTTCAAGTGGGGGAGCACTTGATCCTCCGGGAGGTAGCGAATGCCGTTGAACCAGAGGAGGGTGAGGCCCTTCACGGCGATGGTGACCTTCTGGACACCGCGGCCGGTCAGCCCCTCCAGCAGGCTTCCGCGTGCCAGGATCGACGCCAGGTCGTGCCTGCCGTCGAACGGTTCGCCCGGGGGCAGCCACGCTCGCAACATGCACTCGGCGGACAGGCCGGCGAGGTAGAGCGAGAGGGAAGGCGCGCTCGTCCGGAGCAGATCGGCCGAGGCCAGCCGCTCTCGAGAGGTCCGGGCGTAGTAGCGGTGGTCCGGGTGGATTGGCACGGGCGGGGGTCTCAGCGTCGAAGCGTTACTGCGAGAGTCGTCGACGCGCAGACCGAACGTTCGTAGAGGTCGATGCGGCGGCCTGGGCGTCGGCGGCGGGGTCGGAGCGGTGGGGCTGGTCGGTCACGTCGCCTCTGGTGGCCCGGGGGGAGCGAACGTCGGCGCACGATAGGCCAGCGGCCGGGCGACCGGCAAGCCGGCGCGGGGAGGGGGTCGGACCGGCGCGGGGACGGGTCGGGGCGGCGGCGGGGGCTTCGATGGGCGCGGGGGGCGGGGTCGGGGCGGCCGCGGCGGCGTGGAGCGGCGGCGGGGACGGCCTCGGGGGTACTCCGGGCGGGTCGAACCGGGGGTCGCGGAGGGCGGCGGAGGCATTCCGAGGGGGGGTGGGACCCGCGGCGGGTGGGGGTGGGGGCCCCTCGGCGGCGTCGGAGACACCCTCGGGCGGGGGCGACAGCCTCCCGGGCGGCGCTCGGCGGCGTCGGGGTGGGCCTGGGGGTGTCGGGGGCGGGTGGCACCGGCGGCGTGTCGATGGCAGTGGCGCCCGCGGTGAGGGCCGACGACCTCACCGCGAGCAACATGCGCCGGCTGGCCTCAGAGCCTGTGAACTTTTCGCGGACCGAGACAGCGCCAAGGAGGCGGCGTGAGGTGTGGCTTGGGCGAACGCAGGCGACCCCTGAGGGTCACCGAGGCTCGGACGAGCCTCAGCTCGCGTCGGATCGTGGGGCTGGCAACGGGAGCGAAAAGACTCACAGGCTCTCAGCTCAGCCCGCGTCGGGGAGCGAGGCCGTGGCCTCCTCGGTGCCGGTGAGCGGGTCGACGTCGCGGCCGCCGCGGCGGTTGCGGTAGAGCGCGGCCAGGGCCTGCTGCTGCGCCATGACCGGCCCCAGGAGGGCGGCGCGGGCGTCCACGTCGGAGGCGTCGTCGCCCAGGTGGGCGCCCAGCACCGCGGCGACGTAGACCAGGACCGCGTGCTGGTGGCGGGCGCGGGCGGCGCGGATCTGGTCCCAGGTCGGCGCGGCGGGGCGGTCGGGGCGCTCGAGCTCGGGGCCGAAGGCGGCGTTGAGCTGGCGGAGCTTCGTGACGTAGGGATCGAGGCCGAGCGTCGCGGCGGCGTCGGCCAGATCGCCACCGTCGCCGAGGCGGGTCAGGAGGCCGGTGATGCTCTCGTGCTCCTCGACGAAGGAGAGCGAGGTGAGGTGCGCGACGCCGCGGGGCAGCAGCTCCTGGTCCAGGCGCGCGGCGGCGCGGCGCACCGGGTCGGACTCGGGCGCGTCGGCGGCCAGGGCCAGTCGACCGCTGATGGCCTGCGAGAGCACGGTCAGCGTGCGATCGATCAGGGCGTCCAGCTCGGTGGCGCGCGGCCCGTAGAGCGGCTGCCCCTGCTCCAGCCGGAAGCGCAGCTCCAGGTCGCGGGTGGCGGTGGCCAGCTCCAGGCCGGTGCGAGCCCTGGCCAGCAAGGCCGCCTCGCCGCGCGTCTCGGCGGCGGCCGCCGCCTGCCGCATCGCATAAGCGGCGCGCCCGCTGGGGAGCAGGTAGAGGTCGATGAAGCCTTCGAGCGTGGTTTCCATGATTGCGCCTCCTGGCGTGCTGCGTCGCACCACGGTGCGGCAGTCGATTCGTTCGAGACCGAGAAACGAGCGGCACAGACGCCGCACGTCCGTCGAGCCTACCCCGCCCGCCGCAGTCCCGCCACCGCCGCCGGGCGACAAATTGGGGAGAAAGAGGATGGTGTCACGCACCCGCAGAGGATGGTGTCAGGCACCCGCAGTCACCCGCAGTACGCACTTGTGGAGCACCGTCGCTGGCCGAGCCCCAGCCCCGGCGTCGCCGGGAATCGGCGCCGACCGAGGATCGGGTGCCGGTCGAAGCGGGCGAGGCTTGCTGCGTCCACACAGGGCGATTAACGTGGACGCATGGACATCGGCGTGCGCGAGCTGAAGCAGCGACTCTCCGAGATGCTCGACCGGGCTGCGGCGGGGGAGATCATCCGGGTCACGGACCGGGGACGGCCGAAGGCCATCCTGAGCCCGATCCCCGGCACCGCGAGGCTCGCCGAAGGGATCGCGGGAGGTTGGATTCAGGCGCCCGAGGTCGAGGACGCCCCTCGGCGGGTGCCGCGCGCGGCGTCCAGACGAACGAGCGCGCAGGCGCTGGCGGAAGACCGCAGCGAGCTCTGGTCCATGCTGTATGTGCGGCTCGGGCTCGCGGTGGTCGGGGTCTGACCCGCGGCTCGGAGGCGATCGGCGGTGCTCATGAGCCGAGCAGCTCGTCGACGCTGGCGGCGGTCAGGATGTGGTCCACCCAACGGGCGAGGTCGGCTTCGGTGGCGGCCTGCAGACGGGCCTCTGTCGCCGGCGAGGGAGGCCCGAAGCGCAGCTCGATCAGGCGGTGCAGCGTGCGGCGCTGGGCCTGCAGGCGTGCACTCACTCGCTCTTGCTGGCGGCCCTCTTCGCGGAGGCGATCGGCGGTGCTCATGGCGAGCTCCTCGAGGTCTTGGCTCACGTGCTGTTCGAGGAAGTCGGCGAGGTGTTGGGGGGCCAGATCGTCTCGGGCTTCCAGGAGGTAGCTTAGCGCGAGGCGGAGCGCTGACAAGCCCCCGTCCGCTGCCGCGTAGGCGTCGGCGAAGATTGGGGCGAGGTCGGGGAGGCGGGTGATGAGGTCCTTGTCGCGGATGTGTTTCAGCATCGTGTGGACGACGCCCAGGACGGGGTGGACCCGGAGCGAGGCGTCGTCGATGCGGGCGAGGTCGTGGAGGACGAACTCGAACGACGGGACGTGGGCGCCGAGCGCGGCGCGCAGCGCGGGGGGCAGTCGAGCGTGGCCTCGCCGATGGGGGGCGTCAGCTCGGGCGGGGGGCTGGGAAGGCCAGGGACAGGGCGGTGGCGGAGGCCATGACGACGGCGCAGCCGACCAGGTTGTACCAGAGGTAGCCGAGGTCGCTGGTGAAGAAGAGGGTGGTGACGACGGCCTGGCCGACCAGGGCTCCGAGGAAGACCGCGGTGCCGCCGATGCGGCGGAGGAAGAAGGCGGTGAGGAAGACGCCCAGGACGGTGCCGTAGAAGATGGAGCCGAGGATGTTCACGGCCTCGATGAGGTTGTCGAGCAAGGACGCGAAGGTGGCGAAGGCGATGGCCAGGCCGCCCCAGAGCACGGTGAAGGCCTTGGAGGCCTTGACGTAGTGGGTGTCGGACTGGCCGGGGCGCAGCGCGCGCTTGTAGATGTCGACGACCATGGTGGAGCCCAGGGCGTTGAGCTCGCTGGCGGTCGAGGACATGGCCGCGCAGAGGATGACGGCGACCAGCAGGCCGACCAGGCCCGAGGGCAGCCACTTGATGACGAAGCCGATGAAGATGTAGTCGGTGTCCTCGGTCTCGATGCGCGGGTCGGCGGCCTGGAGCGCGGTCTTGGCCTCGGCGCGGAGGTCCTTCATCACCGCCTGGGAGTCCACCAGGGACTGGCGGGCCTGGGCGAGCGCCTGGGCGTCGCCGGTGCGGTCGGCCTCGAGGTAGCGCCAGGCGTCGGCGCGGCGGGTCTCGAAGGCGTCGTCCCAGCGGGCGTCGATGGCCTGGAGCTGGGCCGCGTGGGCGCCGTGGGTGGCGCGCTCCCAGGCGGGCTCGTTGAAGAAGACCGGCGGCCGGACGAAGAGGTGGAAGCTCAGCACCAGGATGCCGATGAAGAGGATGGCCGCCTGCATGGGGATCTTGAGCATCCCGTTGAAGAGCAGGCCCAGGCGGCTCTCGGCGGTGGAGCGGCCGGTGAGATAGCGCTGCACCTGGCTCTGGTCGGTGCCGAAGTAGGCCAGCGACAGGAAGAAGCCGCCCAGCAGGCCCGACCACAGGTTGTAGCGGCTCTGCGGGTCGAAGTGCAGGTCCACCACGTTCATGCGGCCCAGCGCGCCGGCCAGCGACGCGGCGTCGCCGACGGAGACGCCCTCGGGCAGAAGCCGCACGATGATGACGGCCGCCAGGAACATGCCGATGAGGATGACCACCATCTGCTGCTTCTGGGTCTGGCTGACCGCCTTGGTGCCGCCCAGCACCGTGTAGAGCACGACCGCGGCGCCGATGCCGACGTTGGTCCAGGTCAGCGACCAGCCCAGGATGGCCGACAGGATGATGGCCGGCGCGTAGATGGTGATGCCGGCGGCCAGGCCGCGGGAGAGCAGGAAGAGGAAGGCGGCGAGCAGGCGGGTCTTCAGGTCGAAGCGGGTCTCCAGGTACTCGTAGGCCGTGTAGACGCGCAGCCGGTAGTAGATGGGGACGATGACCTTGCTGATGAAGACCATCGCCAGCGGCAGCCCGAAGTAGAACTGCACGAAGCGCATGCCGTCTTCGTAGGCCTGGCCGGGCACCGACAGGAACGTGATGGCGCTGGCCTGGGTCGCCATGATCGACAGGCCGATGGTGGGCCAGCGGAGGTCGCTGCCGCCGCGCAGGTAGCCCTCCATCGTGGAGGTGCCGCGGTACTTCCAGATGCCGTAGACGACGATGAAGGCGATGGTGCCCAGCAGGACCGCCCAGTCGAGCGCCGTCACGCGTACCACCGGGTCACGGCGTAGAAGACGACGACGAGCAGGGCCTGGGAGACCAGCACCAGCGCGTAGACGCGCGGCCAGGTGCCCAGCAGCGGCGGGGCCTCGTCCAGGTCGGCGCGGGGGGGCGGCGCCGTGACCTCGGCGCGCGGCTCAGCGGGCATAGGACAGGATGTTGGCCAGCAGGCGCACGGCGCCGGGGACGCCGGCGGGCAGCTCGCGGAAGAAGGCCAGGCCCGTGTAGATGAAGGCGCCCTTGCCGTGGTGGGCTACCAGCAGCGCCCCTCCTGGGCCGGCTCGCCCGGGTCGGCGATGCGGAACACCGGCTCGTACTTGGGGTCCCAGGTCTCGGCGAAGTAGAGGCCGCGCTCCTGCACCCAGCCCTCGTAGTCCGCCGGCACCAGGCGGTTGGGCGTGGTCAGCAGCGGGTGGTCGGCGCGCACGGGCACCATCGCCGCCGTCTCGTCGGTCACGCGCCCGTGATTGATCGACATCGGGTAGGGCCCCAGCCCGTCCATGTCCGGGTCGCGGCGGCCCACCGTGTTGTACTGCACGACCAGCAGGCCGCCCTGGTCCACCCAGGCCATCAGCTTGTCGTGGGCGAAGCGCAGGCGCGGGTGCACGTTCCAGGCGCGGACGCCGGCCAGCACCACGTCGAAGCGGCTGAGGTCGGCGTCCTCGATATGGTCGGGGTCCAGCTCGGTCACCGAGTAGCCGACCTGGCGGAGCGTGTCGCCGACCTTGTCGCCCGAGCCGGGGATGATGCCGACGCGCCGGTCGGTGCCGCCGAGCGCCAGCGGCACCAGCGTGACCCGCGACGGACGCAGCACCGAGCGCTGGGGCAGGTGAGGATGATCGACGGCGTCCAGGCGCCACGCGGCGCGCTCGGTGCCGACCTCGGTGACCAGCTCCAGCTCGCCGCCGGGCCGGGCGCCAGCCGGCGGCGTGATGGTCAGCGCGACGGCGCGCTCCTCGCCGGCGGTGCCCAGGTCGAAGGGGACCGAGGGCGGCTCGGAGCGCCACCCGGCGGGCAGGCGCGGGCGCAGGGTGCCCTTGGCCGGGCCGTGGCCGGCGCGCAGCACCACGTCGACGGTGGCTGGGTGGCCCTCGGGGAAGAGCAGCACGCCCTGGGCGGCGGTGGCGGTGGCGGCGGGCATCACCTCGACGCGCCGCAGCACCTCGCCGCGGACGCGGTCGGTGGCGGCGAACTCGAGCGGGCGCTCGACCCGGAGCGGCAGGCCGCCGATCTCCACGTCGAAGGTGACGCGCAGCGCGGCCGGCGTGTCGGGCAGCCCGATGAGGGCGGGATCCTCGGTGCGGTAGAAGGCCGGCTCGGGCGCCTTCTCCAGCCAGTGGGGGATCGGGAAGGCGGCGTCCCTGGCCACCGTGAAGGTCTCGGCGCGCTCCAGCGGCGTGCCGCTGACCAGCGTCGCGCCGACGGGCACGCGGGCGCCGCCGGGCAGCACCACCGCGCTCAGCTTCGCGGCGGCCGGCGTCTGCAGCACCGCCTGGAGCCGGGCCTCGACCTTCTCGCCGCGGCCCACGGCGGGCTGCGCCGCGCGGGCCTGGAGCCACAGCCCGGCGGCCTGCACCAGGATGGCCTCGAGCTGGCGCAGGCCCGCGTCGCGCCGGGCGCTCGGCGGCAGCGCGGCCATGGCGCGGTAGGCCTCGACCAGCGTCGGGATGCTCTGGTGGGGCGCCCGCAGGTCGAAGTCCGCGGAGGCCTTGGCGAGCAGGGTCTGCAGGCGCTCGGAGCCGGGGACGCGGGCCCAGGTGAAGTCGATGCCGGCGAAGGGGTCGCCGGTCGGCGCGGTGCCCGCCCGCGGGGCGAAGTACTCGAGGGTGGTGCCGCGGGTCGGCGCCGAGCCGAAGCCCTGGGTCTTGTGCATGGTGCGGCTGCGGGCGGCCATCTCGCCCCAGGACTCGCCCAGCAGCGGGCTGTAGCCGCCGACGTCCACGCGCAGGAACTCGGACATGTCGGCGTCCGGCGGGCGGTTCCAGGTCGAGACGTTCTCGAGCAGGCGGTCGGCCTGCCACGGGGGGAGCTTCAGCTCGGGGAAGCGCTTGGGGTCGGCGGCGGCGCGGAAGGCCTCGGCGGCCAGCAGCGCCGAGGCCGTGTGGTGGCCGTGGTTGGGGCCCTCGGTCGAGAAGCGCGTGACGATGATGTCGGGGCGGAAGCGGCGGATGGCGCGCACCACGTCGACCAGGGCGCGGTCGTGGCCCCACAGGCGCAGGGTCTCCTCGGGGTTCTTCGAGTACCCGAAGTCGCGGGCGCGGGTGAACATCTGCCGGGCGCCGTCGATGGCGCGCGCGGCCAGCAGCTCCAGGGTGCGGAGGTAGCCGAGCAGCTCGGCCTGCTCGGTGCCGATGAGGTTCTGGCCGCCGCCGCCGCGGGTCATCGAGAGGTAGGCCGCGTCGACGCCGCGCTCGCCCACCAGCCAGGCCAGCAGGCGGGTGTTCTCGTCGTCGGGGTGGGCGGCGACGTAGAGCACGCGGCCGGTGTTCTGGAGGTGGTCGATGGCCAGGGCGAGGGCGCCGGCCGAGGGGGGCTCGGGCAGGGCTCGAGGCATCGTCAGCATGAGCAGCGAGAGGAACACGGGCATGGAGGGACCGCCGGGCGTGGAGGGGTTGGGCGGGAGCGGCGGCGGGGTGGCGTTCGCCGCGTCGGCGGGTCAGGGGCCGTTGGTCGGCAGCTCCGCGAGACCGCGCACGCCGGCAGGGTAGCCATAGCTGGTCGCCGTCGCATAGCCGTAGGCGCTGGCGCCGAAGTCACGGTCGGCCTCGATGCGGTGCAGCCCGGGGCCCAGCTCGCGGTATGCGTAGGCCCAGTCGCCGGATCCAAAGGGCACGAGATCATTGGCGGTCAGGGGCGCTCCGTCGAAGGTGACGGCGGCTCCCTTGGGGGCCACGATGCTCACCCAGCTCTGGGCGAAGTCGGGCGGGGTCGCCACCAGGTAGGAGGCCCGGAAGCGCTCGATCGGTATGGCCAGGATCAGGCTGGGGTCTCCGGTGACCTGGAAGGTCTGCGCCTGACCGACCAGGAACTGGGAGACCTGCACCGGGCCGGTGGCGTGGATCTCGAAGCTCTCCTTGCTCTCGACCTGGGCGTAGTCGCCGATGGCCGAGAGCGTCACCCCGTTGGCGCCCGGCTGGGCGGGCACGGTGGTCACGGTGACGCCGGGCGCGGCCGCCTGGATGCGCCAGAAGTCCCTCTCGCCGCCGCGGGAGTGGCTCTTCACCGCGAGGTAGTCCTTGCCGAGGAAGGCGATGGGCAGGAGCTGCTCTTCCAGGTGGTCGGCGCAGCACAGGTCGGGGGGCGGGTCGCCGGGGAACTCGGGCGTGACGATGCCGACCAGCGCCGCCTCGTGGCCGGCGAAGACCACGACGGGCTTGTCGGACTGGACGCGTGAGCCGGTGAGGTCCGTCGATGGGCCGAAGAAGTTGGCGGGCGGCGTGGCCTCGAAGGTGGCGACCTCGCCGCGCTGGAGCGCGAAGGTGCTCGAGGCGCCCTTGGCGAGGGCGGCGACGCCGGGGCCGGCTTCGGTCGCCGTCGCCACGGTCACGGTGACCTGGGTCTCGTCGCGCAGGGCCAGCACGGCGAAGTAGCCCCGCTGGGTGGCGGCGGTCGGCTGGATCAGCTCGTTGGTGCCGTCGGCCCAGGTGGTGATGACGTAGTCGTTGCCGGCGAAGGGCTCGGGCAGCAGCAGCGAGGCGTCGTTGGAGTAGCGGGTGGCCCAGGGGTTGAACTGGTAGGCCAGCACGGGGCGCGAGCTGGTGAAGCGGATGGCCTTGCGGGCGACCGAGGTGCCCTGGAGGTTCATCGGAGGCATCTCGATGACCCGCACCGAGCCGGCGGGCACCACCGGGTCGGCGACGGTGCCGGGGTAGCCGGGCGCCCACTCGAAGGCCAGCGTGGCGTCCTTGTCGCCCGGGTTCGAGACCACCAGCGCCACCGGCGTGTCGCGCGGGCTGCGCGGGGAGTCGTAGATCTCGGTGGAGTTGTCGAGGTCCACCGTCCAGAACGCGCAGCCGACGTAGGAGCCGAACTTGATGTCGGCGTCGCAGCTCTGCCCGCACTCGCCCGAGGAACACGCGCTGCCCCCGGGGCAGGTCTCGGGGGCGAGGAAGCCGGAGCCGCTGGCGTTGCACTGCTTGCGCGACGCCAGGTTCTCGCAGACCCAGGAGCCGGGCACGCAGATCGGCTCGCGGCAGGTGCCCTGGAAGCAGATCTTCGCGGCGCCGCAGCTCCGGGGGACGTAGCCCTGGCCCGAGGCGTCGCAGGTCATCAGGTGGGTGCTGTCGAGGCAGAGCGCCGTAGCGCCGGGGGAGCAAGCCTCGGCGGCCACGCAGGATCCCTCGAGGCAGACCGCCGGCGGCGCGCAGGCGTCGCAACCGGCGGCGTCGCCCGCATCGGCGGCAGCATCGGCCCCGGCGGCGTCCGCGTCAGCGGCAGCGCCACCGCCCCCGGAGCCGTCAGCGCAGCCGAACGGCGCAAGAGCCAGCGCCAGCAGGAACGCCCGAGCAGGGGTGCGGAGCAGCATCAGCGATGTCTACTGCCCGAACGCGCGATGAGCAAGGGCGGATGACCGAGGCCGAGACCGAGGCCGAGACCGGGGCCGGGACCGAGACCGGGGCCAGAGGCCGAGACCGAGACCGAGGCCGGCCGAGACCGAGACCGAGACCGGCACCGAGACCGAGACCGAGACCGAGACCGAGACCGAGACCGAGCACCGAGACCGAGACCGAGACCGAGACCGAGACCGAGACCGGCACCGAGACCGAGACCGAGACCGAGACCGGGCCGAGGCCGGAGCCGAGACCGACACCGACCGAGACCGAGACCGAGACCGAGACCGAGACCGGGGACCGACACCGAGGCCGAGACCGGCACCGAGACCGGCACCGAGACCGAGACCGAGACCGAGACCGAGACCGAGACCGAGACCGAGACCGGCACCGAGACCGGCACCGAGACCGAGACCGGCACCGAGACCGAGACCGAGACCGGCACCGAGACCGAGACCGAGACCGGCACCGAGACCGAGACCGACACCGAGACCGACACCGAACCCTCAACCCGGGACGCCCCGATGTAGAGGCGCCGAATGAGGCGAGCGAGGGCGTCGTTGAGGGTGGCGCGACCGAGCGCAGGCCGAGTCGGGCTCCCGCCCGTCGCAGGCCTGACGCGAGGGAGCGCTGCCCTCAACGACGTCCGTAGCCGCCTCAGGCGGTGCCTCGGCCAACCACCTCGGTGCTCCGATCCATCTACAGGTCACACAGCGGGTCACTGCACCAACCCGCCTTCCCGACCTCCGACTGCGCCGCCGCCTTCTGGATGAGACCCTTCTCGCTTCCCGAGATGAGGCCCGCCGCCTTCGCGGCGTTGGTGGCCTTCGCGACGCAGGAGACGTACTTGCCGTGGTTCTTCCAGCAGCTCCCGGTCGAGGGATCCATGCAGGGGGGGCAGGCGGCGGCGACCAGGAACTCGTCGTCGTCCTCGTCGTCGGCGTCGTCGCCCTTGGAGCCCTTGTAGCCGTGGTCGTCGTCGTCGTCGTAGCCGTGGTGGCCGTGCTTCTTCGGGCCCTTGTAGCCGCCCCCGTGGGAGCAGTGGTGCTCGGACCCGGGGCTGCTGCCGCCGTCGAGGCTGCCGTCGTCGTCGCCGGGCTCCTCGCCGCCCTCGTCGTCGCTGCTGCCGCCGCCGTCGTCGACGCTGCCGCCGCCCTCGTCGGTGCCGCCGCCGCCCTCCTCGACACCGCCGCCGGCGTCGTCGCCGGGCTGTTCGCCGCCGCCCTGGCCCAGGCTCCCGCCGTCGGCCGAGCTGGCCGCATCGTCACCCGGCCCGCCGCCGCCCTGGCCCAGGCTGCCGCCGTCGGCCGAGCCGGCCGCATCGTCACCCGGCCCGCCGGGGCCTTGCCCCAGGCTGCCGCCGCCGCTGCGCCAGTCGCGCTCGGCGTTCGCGTCCGTGGTGACCACCCGCGCCCCGTCCGCGCTCGCGCCTGCGTCCGGGCTGGCGCTCGCGCCACCGTTCGAGAAGCCGCCGGTCAGCGCCATCTGCGCCCGGGACCCGCTGCTCCCGCCGTCGTCGCCGTCGCAGGCCCCGACCATCCACACCGAAGCGACCACCACCAGGGCGCGCCCCACCCGACCAGTCCTGTATTCCATCGAATCCCCCATGCTTGGCTGGCAGCAGGCGCCGCCCGGATCGCGCTGATCCGCGCCGGCCCTCCTGGAACTCAGCGCTCGGCCCGCCGGGAGATCGACTTGAGAGGGGGCCGGCACTTTTTTCTCCTGCCCCCTGCGCGGGCGGGACATGCCAGCGTCTGCACGGCCGAACCCGCGCCGACGCCGCCGCCCGCCCCGGCCCACCGCGCCGATGAAACGATTGCAAGCCAGCGGGCATATCGGCACAACGATGGGCATTGTGCCCTCCACCCGGAGAAGTCGCGCTGGCTCCACGATTCACCGAAGCCTGGCTGGCAGGCCGCCCAGCGGCACGCGCCCTGTTGCCCCTGGATCCCTGGTGCGCCCCCGACCGGGCCGCGGCCGTCCGGGAGGCCGTCGGGCGCTCGGTGAGCGCGGAGGTGCTGGCGGCGCTGACCGCGATGGACGCCCGCGCCACCCCGAGCGACGCCCGCCGCGGCCACCTGGACGCGCTGGCCCGCGGCGGCGCCGCCGCGGTGCTGACCGGGCAGCAGGCCGGCCTGTGGTTGGGGCCGCTCTACACCTTCTACAAGGCAGCCCACGCCGTGTGCCTGGCCCGCTGGCTCTCCGCCGAGCAGGGCGTGGCCGTGGTGCCCGTGTTCTGGGTGGCCAGCGAGGACCACGACCACGCCGAGGCCGCCGAGTGCGGGCTGCCCGGAGACGGCGCCGAGCCCCTGCGCGTGCGCGTGGCCGCTCCCGACGAGCGACCGGTGCCGATGGCCTGCCGGACGCTGGGACCCGAGATCGCCGAGCACAACGAGACCCTGCGGCGCGAGCTGGACGGGCTGCCCGCCGCCGACGAGGTGCTGGCGCTGGTCGAGCGCCACTATGCCCCCGGCGTCACCTGGGCGGCCGCCTTCACCGGGATGCTGGCCGAGCTCTTCGCCGACGAGGGGCTGCTGGTGTTGGACCCGCGGGACCCGCACGCCCTGGCGGCGGCGCTGCCCGTGCACCGGCGCGCGTTCGCCGAGGCGGAGGCCATCGCGGGCGCGCTCGAGGCCCGGGTGCGCGAGCTGCGGCGCCACGACTTCGACGCGCCGGTGCACGTGCGGCCGGGCGCCCCGCTCAGCTTCGTGCACCCGGAGGGGCCCGAGGGCCCGCGCTACCGGGTCGAGGCGGCCGATGGAGGCTACGCGCTGGTGGGCGGTGGCGAGCGCGGCCTGGTGCCGGCGGCCACCGTCGAGGCGTGGCTGGCGTCGGAGCCCTGGCGCTTCAGCAGCTCGGCGCTGCTCCGGCCGCTGGTGCAGGACCTGCTCCTGCCGACCGCCGCGACCGTCGGTGGCCCGGGTGAGCTGGCCTACCTGGCGCAGACGACGTCGCTCTACACGCACTTCGGGCGGCCGATGCCGCTCCTGGCGCCGCGCGCGCGCTTCCGGGTCGTCGGCCCGCGGGAGCAGCGCCTGTGTGCGGCGCTGGGGCTCGAGCCCGACGACGCCGCCCTGCCCCGCGCCGAGTTGCTGGCCCGGGTGGGCGCGACCCGGCGCCCCGAGGGGCTGCCGGCGCCCGAGGGCCTCGAGGAGCGGCTGCTGGCGCCCGTGCGCGCCGAGCTCCTGGCGCTGCGCTCGGCCGGCGAGCGCCTGGACCGCGGCCTGGCCAAGATGGTGACCCGCGGCGAGGCCGCGCTGGAAAAGCGCATGCGCCGCCTGGCCAACCGCTACCGGCGCGCGCTGGCCCAGCGCGACTCGGAGACCATCGCCCGCCTCGACCGCCTGGTCGGCGCGCTGGCCCCGGGCGGCGCGCCCCAGGAGCGCGTGCTGGGGCTGCCGGCGCTGGCGGCGCGCGAGGGGCTACGGTCCTTCAAGGCGCGGGTGCTGGCGGCGTGCGAGCCCTTCCCCACCCGGAGCGAGGACATCGGCCCATGACGAGCAGCGAGACCGAAGACGGGCTGGCCGCGCTGGCGCTCTCGCCCCACCCCGACGACGTGGAGATGTGCTGCGGCGGACTGCTGGCGCTGCTGGCCTCGCGCGGTCACCGGGTGGGCGTGCTGGACCTGACCCGCGGCGAGCTGGCCAGCAACGGCACGCCCGAGACGCGCGCCGAGGAGGCCCGCGCCGCCGCCGAGGTGCTGGGCCTGACGCTGCGCGAGAACCTGGGGCTGCCCGACGGCTTCATCGACGCGAGCGGCGGGGCGCGGGACGCGGCGAGCGCGGCCGAGAGCCAGCTCGGGCGCCTGGTGGAGGCCATCCGGCGCCTGCGGCCCGAGCTGGTGCTGGCGCCGCACGCGCATGCGCGGCACCCCGACCACGTGGCGGCCAGCGCGCTGGCCACCCGGGCGGTGTTCTTCGCCGGCCTCGCCCGCTTCGAGACCGCCCCCGCGAGGCCGCGCCACGTCGTGCGCAAGCTGGTCCACTACGGCATGCGCGGCGCCTTCGAGCCGAGCTTCGTCACCGACGTCAGCGCGGTCTACCCGCTCAAGCAGCGCGCGGTCGCCTGCTACGGGAGCCAGGTGCGCCGCGGCGCGGCCGACCAGCCCACCCTGGCCAACGCCCGGCTCGGCGAGGCGGCCTGGGAGGCGCGCGACCGCTACTACGGCGCGATGATCGGCGTCGCGCACGGCGAGCCCTTCCGGGTGCACGGCGCGCTGGCGCTTGCCGACCCGGTGGCCCACTTCCGCGAGGGCTCGGACGCCCTCTTCTTCCCGGAGCCGGCGTGAGCGCCCCGGCACGCACCGGCGCGCTGCGCATCGGCGTGGTCTGCTACGGCAGCTTCGGCGGCAGCGGCATCGTGGCCACGGAGCTGGGCCTGGCCATGGCGCGCCGCGGCCACTTCGTGCACTTCATCTCGCGGCAGGCCCCGCGCCGCTACGACCGGCGCCTGGACCAGGTGTGGTTCCACGGCGTCGAGATGCGCGACTACCCCGTGCTGGAGTCGCCGTCCTACACGGTGGCGCTGGCGTCGAAGATCGTCGAGGTCTGCGAGTGGGAGGGCCTGGACCTGGTGCACGTCCACTACGCGGTGCCCCACGCCGCCAGCGCGCTGCTGGCGCGGTCGACCTTGGGGGCGCGGGCGCCGCGCTTCCTGACCACCCTGCACGGCACCGACACCACCCTGGTCGGCGCCGACCCGGCGTATCGCAGCGTCACCCGGCACGCCATCGAGCAGAGCGACGGCGTCAGCGTGCCCTCGGAGTTCCTGCGGCGCGCGGCGGTCCAGCGGCTGGGCCTGGACCCGGCGCTGCCGGTGGAGGTGCTGCCGAACTTCGTCGACACCGAGGCCTTCGCCCCGGCCGAGGGCCCCAACGGGCGCTGCCTGGCGCAGCTCTTCGGCGGCACGGACCCGGCCCTGACGCTGGTGCACGTGTCGAACTTCCGGCAGGTCAAGCGCACCGTCGACCTCATCGAGGTCTTCGCGCGGGTCGCCCGGGAGGTGCCGGCGCGGCTCCTGATGATCGGCGACGGGCCCGAGCGCAGCCTGTGCGAGACGCGGCTGCGCGAGGCCGGCCTGGCGGACCGGGCGCGCTTCCTGGGGATGCAGGAGCACTTCGCCGACCTGCTGTCGCGCACCGACGTCTTCGTCCTGCCCAGCGAGTCGGAGAGCTTCGGGCTGGCCGCGCTGGAGGCGCAGAGCTGCGGCGTCCCGGTGGTGGCCAGCGACGCGGGGGGGCTGCCGGAGGTGGTCGCCGACGGGGAGACGGGGCTGCTGGCGCCGGTGGGCGACATCGAGGCGCTGAGCGCGGCGGTGCTGCGACTGGCGCGGGACGAGCCCCTGCGGCGCGCGATGGGTGCCGCGGCGCGCGCCCGGGTGCTGGAGCGCTTCCGCGAGGGCCCGGTGGTCGATCGCTACGAGGACTGGTACCGGCGCGTGCTGGGCTGAGAGGCCGGCCGGCGGCGGTTCTCGCTGCCTCTGTCAGCCGCGGCGGCGGGCGCCGTCCACGCTCCAGGGGCCCGGCCCGCGGCAGGCGACGTAGAGGAAGACGAAGGCGTAGACCAGCGCCAGCTCGCCCTTGTTCACCCCTGGGAAGAACTGGGCGCCGGTCTGGAGCTTCCAGTGGAACTGGGTGTACGCGACGGCCATCGTGCCGCTGGCGAGGAAGGCGGCTCCGCGCGTGAAGAGGCCCAGGGCGACGAGCACGCCACAGGTCAGCTCGATGATGCCGCCCACCCAGATCTGGGAGCCGAAGGCGGGCTGGTGGTCGGTCAGCACGCCGAAGATCTTCTGGACGCCGTGGAAGGAGAAGAGGAGACCGCTGACGATGCGGAGCAGCGCGTAGGCGCGGTCTCGGTGCGGGGAGAGCAGCTTCTGCAACATGGTGCGCTCGGTGGTCGGGCCCCGGGGGCGCAGGAGACCCCGGAGCGGTCACGGGCGGACCGCTCCGGGGTGGGAACGAGGAGCAGAGGCGCTGCTACTTCTTGGACTTCCAGTCCTCGAGCGCCTTCTTCACCTGGTCGCGCCAGAAGAAGCCGGGGCCGTCCTTGTCGCCCATCGCGTACGCCTTCTCGGCCAGCGGGTAGGCCTCGGCGTACTTGCCCTTGCGGGCCAGCAGGTCGGCCTTGATCCAGGTGTTGAACCAGGTCTGCTGCACGCCCAGGGACATGTCGATGTACTGGAGCGCCGCGTCCAGGTCCTTGCCGTTGTCGGCCA
Organism: Deltaproteobacteria bacterium; assembly: GCA_020632695.1. Lineage (GTDB taxonomy): Bacteria > Myxococcota_A > UBA9042 > PHBI01 > JACKFB01 > JACKFB01. The sequence continues at coordinate 149,703 of JACKFB010000011.1, read as the reverse complement.
CGTGGCGCGCGGCGTTGGCCAGCTTGCGCGAGGCCATGGTCGCGAAGCTGTCGATGTTGGACTGCGAGAGCTTCGCCGTGTCGAAGGTGATCGGCACCGAGACGCGGGTCTCGCCCCAGACCAGGTCGAGGCGGGTGGAGTCCTCGGTGGTGTCCGAGAAGAGGAAGGTCAGGCGCTCGCGCTTGGGGGCCTTCTCGGGCTTCACCTTCACGCGGAGCTGGTCGAGCTTCTCGTCGTACTGACCGGTGCCGCCCTGGTCAGGGTTCTTGTTGAGGATGAAGGTCCACTGGTCCTTCTGCGGGATGGTGAAGATCGCGTAGGTGCCGGCCGGCACGTCCTTGCCGGCGACCTTGGCGTCCTGGCTCAGCGTGAGCTTGGTCGCGGAGTTGGCGCCCGTGCGCCACAGCTCACCGTAGGGCAGCAGCCCGCCGAAGATCGCCCGACCGCGCATGGCCGGGCTCGAGTACTCGACCGTCGCCTCGCTGACTCCGACCGTCTGCATGACCCGAGCGAGGGGGCTCAGCGCGGGGAGCGGCAGCGGGTCGTCGGCGGCCAGCGCAGGCGCGGTGACGGCGCTGAGCGCGAGACAGAGTGCGGCGTTCATCCATCGATTTCTCATCAGGGGGGTTCTCCGTGGAGTCGGTGAAGGGCGAGACGATAGCAGGGGCGACCCCGGTGGCAAGGCCTGGGACCGGCGCGAGCGGCGCGTCAGCGGCTCAGCGTGGCGGTTGGGGGGCCCCGGCCAGGGTGGGACGGGCCCAGATGGAGCGCGCGCCGCCGCGGAAGGCCGGGTGGCGACGCGCTCGCGGAGGCCCCAGGATGATCTGCAGCGCCAGCACCTCGCGGGCGCCGAGCGCCGAGGCGTCCTGGGCCGCCGAGGGTGGCGAGACCTGGAGCAGCGCCCGCCCGTCGTGCCGGCGGTAGGGAACCGACTGGGGGCGCGCGTAGGCGACCCGCCGCTCGTCGGCGCCCGAGCGGGCGGCGCGCGCGTCGGGCACGGGTCGCTCGCCGCCCCACAGGGCCGCGGCCAGCCGCGCCGTCGCCTGGTCGGTGGCCGCGCCGGTATCGGCCAGCCGCGCCAGCGCCACCACCGCCGCCGCGCCGCTCGCCTCGTCCACCGGACCGGCCAGGCTGGCCCCCGACTCGAGCGCCGCCAGGATCTCCACGACGCGCCGGTCCTCGGCCGGCCCCCACGCGCCGCCCAGCGTCGCCAGCGCCTGGCCCGTCTCGCCCTCCCACGGCGTCCGGGCCAGCGCGTCCTCGATGGCCTCGGCGATGATCGTCGCCGCGAAGCTCTCCTCGAGGTCCACGATCATCACGTCGCGGGTCAGCGCGCTGCGCAGCCCGGCGCGCTCGGCGACCGCCTGCTGCGGCGTGCGCGGCATGAAGGCCAGCCCGTCGGGGTGCGCCATCGCCATCCACCCGAGCGGCGCCACCCGGTGGGCGACCACCGCCGTGGCCGCCGTGTCGACCAGCATCTGCGCCGCCATCGGATCGGTCAGCGCCTTGGCCAGCGCGCCCGAGAGCGGCCCCCCGGCGCGCACCCGCGTGACCAGCGTCTTCCACGCCACGCCGACGAGCGCCTGCAGCCGCTCGGGCTCGCTCCGCAGCACGTGCTCGGCCGCGGTGCGCAGCTCGGCGAAGGCGCGCCGGGCGCCGAGGTCGCCGACGCCGACCGGCACCAGGACCAGGCCCGCCGCCTCGGCCAGATCGTCCGCCGCCGAGCTCGGCACGGCCCCGGTGGGGACCAGGATCGCCCGCCCGCCGGAGCCCTCCCGGGCTGCTACCACCGGCCCCAGAAGCCCGACGATCGCGCGCGCCAGCACGAGCTGGTCGGGCGCCCGCAGCCGGTCGACGACCCGGGTGAGGCTGCGGATCTGCCTGGTGAGCGCGCGCGCCGCGTCGGCCTCGGCGGGCGCGAGCTGCTGGCCGGTGGCCAGGGTGGGCACCCGCGCCTCGACGACGGCCTCGACCCGGCGAGCGACCTCGCGGCCATGGCGGGGCAGGACCGCCTGGTGCCACGCGGCGAGAGCCTCGCGCAGCGACGGCAGCACCGCCTCGGGAGCGACCTCCGGCGGCGGCGGGCGTGGCGCCGGCGCCGGCTGGGGGGCTCGTGGGCGGGCGGGCTCGGCCTCGGCGGCGGTCTCCGCGGCGGGCGTCGCCGCGGCCTCGCGGGCCTCCTGGCGGCGCTTGAGCAGGCGCGTCACCGCCGGCCCGACGAAGTAGAGCAGCAGCAGGATCCCCCACTCGATGAGCTGCTGCGGCGAGACCTCGGCGCCCGCGAGCGGTGGCCCGTGCAGCATCAGCGCTCCTGCTCGGTGCCTTCGGGCCGCGGCGCGCTCGCGGCCGTCACGGGGCGCCCGCGCAGGGTGGCGGGCTGACGGTCCAGGTCGACGACGGTGGCCAGCTTCCACAGCTCGGTCACCGCCCGCCTGGCGCCCGCCTCACCACGCGCCGCGGCCCGGACCAGCCGCACGACGCGCCTGGCCGCGCCCTGGCTCACGACTCGTCGCCCTTGCCGCCCGTGTCGCCCAGGTGCTCACGCAGGCTGGTGTCGGCCACGATGTTCTTCAGGTTGTAGTAGTCGAAGGCCCCGATGTTGCCCGACTTGAGCGCCTCGGCCAGGGCCAGCGGCACCTGCGCCTCGGCCTCGACGACCCGCGCGCGCATCTCCTGGACGCGCGCCCGCATCTCCTGCTCCTCGGCGATGGCCATGGCGCGGCGGCTCTCGGCGCGCGCCTGGGCGATGTTCTTGTCGGCCTCGGCCTGCTCGGTCTGCAGCTTGGCGCCCACGTTCTCGCCGACGTCGACGTCGGCGATGTCGATCGACAGGATCTCGAAGGCCGTGCCGGCGTCCAGGCCCTTCTCCAGCACGGTGCGCGAGATGCGGTCGGGGTTCTCCAGCACGGCGGCGTAGGTGGCGGCCGAGCCGATGGTGGTCACGATGCCCTCGCCGACGCGGGCCAGGATGGTCTCCTCGCCGGCGCCGCCGACCAGCTTGTCGATGTTGGCGCGCACCGTGACGCGGCTGACCGCGATGACCTGGATGCCGTCCTTGGCGACCGCGGCCACGCGCGGGGTGGTGATGACCTTGGGGTTGACGCTCATCTGGACGGCCAGGAACACGTCGCGGCCGGCGAGGTCGATGGCGGCGGCCCGGTCGAAGTTCAGCGGGATGTTCGCTTTCTGGGCCGAGATGAGCGCGTTGACCACCGTCTGCACCTTGCCGCCGGCGAGGAAGTGGCTCTCGAGCTGGTTGGAGGTCAGCCGGATGCCGGCCTTGTGGGCGTTGATGAGCGGGTCGAGGATGGCGCCGGGCTGGACGCGGCGCAGCCTCATGCCGATGAGGGCGCCGAGGCCCACGGGGACGTTCGAGGAGATCGCCGCGATCCACAGGCGCACCGGGATGAAGTAGAGGAACAGGATCACGAAGGCGAGCGCCGCCACCGCGATGAAGATCAGGCTGGCGTATTCCTTGGGCATGACGGGTTCCTCTGTGGTGAGCGGCCGCGGACGGCCAGGGGAGACGAGCGCTTCAGGGGCCGCCGGTGGCGGCGATGGTGACGACGAGCTGGCCGTGTTCGTGTCCGATGACGCGGACGACGACGCCGGGGGCGACGAAGCTGCCGTCGCGCAGGACGGCGTCGAAGCGCTCGCCCGACAGCTCGACGACGCCGCTGGGCCGGAGGGCCGAGACGGTGCGGGCGTCGCTGCCGACGCAGGCGGCGAGCAGGGCCTCGGGGGCGCCGGGGCCGCCCACCACGTCGGCGAGGACCAGCGAGCGTCCGGTGCGCGAGCGGGCGAACCAGACGACGGCGCCGACGGTCACGGCCAGGCTGGCGAAGGTGCCCACGGCGCCCAGCAGCGGGCCGCCGGCGCTCCACAGCATCACGCAGCCGCCGATGAGGCTGAGGATGCCCAGGATGCCGGGGACGCCGAAGCCCGGGATGATGGCGACCTCGAGGCCGAAGAGGAGGAAGCCCAGGCCGATGAGGCCCAGGGGGAAGATGAGGTCACCCATCGGCGCGGTCCTCGAGGGGCGGCGGGGGCAGGGGCCCGGGGCCGGGCGCGACGCGGACGAGCAGGCTGGAGCCACGGGTGCCGCGCACCTCGACGGGGCTGCCGCTGGCGATGGGCTCGCCGGCGGTCAGGGCGTCGTAGCTGCGGCCCTCGATGCGCACCTTGCCGGACGGGCGCAGCGCGGTGGACGCGACGCCCCGGGCGCCGGGGGCGGGGGCGAAGGCGGGCTCGGCCGCGTCGCCGCGGTAGTCGCCGTCGAAGCCGACCGCGAGGCCGGAGACCGCGTCGGTGAGCACCAGGCGGCGGCGGAAGGCGCTGGAGCGGGTGAGGCGGCTGCCGATGAACACGGCGGCGGCGGCGGTGACGGCCAGCGAGCCGAGGACGCGGAAGGCGGCGATGGCCAGCTCGCCGGTGTCGATGGACACGTCGAGGGGCAGCGCCACCAGGGCCATGACCAAGGACGCGGCGATGCCCGCGAGCCCCAGCACGCCGAGCACGCCGAAGCCCGGGGTCACGAAGAGCTCGATGCCCAGCAGCACCAGACCCACGCCGAAGAGCAGCAGCTCCTCGAGGCCGGCCAGGTGGACGACGGCGTGGCCGAAGAAGAAGAGCGCCAGGCAGGTCAGCCCGATGCCGCCGATGATGCCGAAGCCCGGCGTGTAGAACTCCATCAGCAGGCCCAGGAAGCCGAAGCTCATCAGCAGGCCGCTGAGCACGGGATCGGTGAGCACGCGGGCCAGGTCCTCCGCCCAGCCCGTCTCGCGGCGCTCGATGCGCGCGTTCTCGAGGCCGGCGCGCTGGAGCAGGCCCTCACGCCCCTCGACCAGCACGTCGACCAGCCCCCAGTCCAGAGCCTCCTGCGCCGTGGCGGTCAGCAGCTTCCCCGCCGGCGCGAGCCCGGGCACGTCGATGCTGGCGTCCACCATGGCGGCAGCCAGCACCGGGTCGCGGTCCCGCGCCTCGGCCGTCGCCCGGAACACGCCGCGCACGTACGAGGTCATCTTCTCGCCCACCGGCTCGGCCGCGCCGCCGCTGAGCTGGATGGGCGTCGCCGCACCGATGGTCCCGCCCCGCACGATGACCAGGTAGTCATGGGCCAGCGCGATGAGAGCGCCGGCGCTGATGGCCTCACTGTGGATGAAGGCGACCGTCGGCACCGGCGACTCCAGCAGCGCGTCGCGAATCCGCACCGCCGCGTCCACCCGCCCGCCCGGCGTGTTGATCTCCGACACGATGGCGACCGCCGCCGGATCGGCCGCCGCCTCCGCCAACACCCGCTCCACATAGGGAGCCAACCCCAGATCGATGGTCGCGTCGATGGTCAGCCAGTAAACCACCCCACCCGCCGGAACCTCGAAACGCACCGTCTTCGGCGCGCGCTTCACGGCGACAGCGGCACCGGCGCCGGTCTCGGCCTCGGTCTCGGTCTCGGTCTCGGCCCCGGTCCCGGCCCCGGTCTCGGCCCCGGCCTCGGTCCCGGTCTCGGTCTCGGTGACGGCCTCGGCCTCGGAGCCGGTCTCGGCCCCGGCCTCGGTCTCGGTGACGGCCCCGGCGCCGGTCTCGGCGACGGACCCGGTCTCGGCCTCGCTCCCGGTCTCGGTGACGGCCCCGGCGACAGCCGCGGTGCCCCTCGCAGCCCCCCCACCCTCCACCGACGCCACACCCCCCCCACCGATGTAGAGGCGCCGAATGAGGCGAGCGAGGCCGCCGCTGACGGCGACGCGACCGAGGGCAGCCCGAGTCGGGCCCCAGGCCCGTCGCAGGGCTGACCCGAGGGAGCGGCGTCGTCAGCGGCGGCCGTAGCCGCCTCAGGCGGTGCCTCGGCCGATCCCCGCGTCAGGGCGGCGCTCAGGGGGCTTGCGATCATCACCAGCCAGACGGCCAGGCGTGCTGCGGAGCGACGGGGTCGTGCCATGTCCCTGGTCTAGCACACGCCCCGCGGCTCCACCACGGCTGGCGGGCCGCGCGGCCTCAGCCGCCGTGGGCCTGGGCGCAGCACTCGAAGGACACCGAGCGCCAGCCGTCCTGGCCGCAGTGGTCCTGGGTGTGCAGGATCATGACCTCGCTGCCGCGGTCGTGGCAGACCGTCTCGGCGTAGAGCCGCCAGGCGGCCTCGGATTCGCAGGCCTCGGGGCTGCCCACGGTGTCGTCGTAGCACTCGCCCGGGGCCAGCGCCTTGTCCTCGCAGCAGCTGAACTCGACGCTGCTGAAGAGACCGGGGCCGCACGGGTGGCCGAGCTCGGACCAGTCCACCACCGCGCCCCACTTGCCGCAGGCGACCTCGGCGCTGGCCAGCCAGGTGGCCGCGTCCTTGCACAGGGTCTCGCCGCCGAGCTCGCCGCCGAAGCACTCGGGCGCCGGGTCGGGGTCGGGCCGCGCCGCCGGGCAGCACGAGAACTCGAGGAAGCGGTAGCGCCCGTCGCCGCAGGCCTCGACGGCCTCGCTGGAGCCCAGCAGCCGCTCGGAGCTGCGGCAGAACGCGTCGGCCAGGTCCTCCCACTCCTCGGGGTAGCGGCAGTCGGTCTCACCGCCCAGCAGCTGCGGCTCGCAGGTGGCCACGGCCGCCTGGACCGCCGTGCGAGGCGAGCGCGCGCTCTCAGCGGCCGGGGCGTAGCGGCGCGGCCGGGGCCGCTCGCGCTCGACCGGAGCCACCGGCGCCGCCGGCGCACAACACGAGAACTCGGCGGCCTGGAAGCGGTCCTCGCCGCAAGGGTGCGCGAAGCCCAGGTCGGCCAGCTCGAGCCCATCCTCGGCGCAGGTCGCCTCGGCCACCTGGCGCCAGGCCAGGTCGTCGCGGCAGGTCTGGTCATCGCCCAGCGCCACGTCCACGCAGCCCTGTCCCTCGAGCGCAAGCGCAGCCGTGCTCCGGTCCGTCGCTGCCTGCACGGCGCCACCCTCGCAAGCCTGCAGCCCGGCCAGTCCGAGCGCCGCCGCCAGCATCGCCGAGAGCTTCGAGGTACGGGTGTGATGGACGGACATGGCGCGCTCTCCTGGACACTGACAGCCCGCAGCCCGATCACCGGCCACGAGACGCCCCCTCCATCGGCCACACGAGGACTCGGATTTAGCGATTTCGTCGGAGTCCAGCGTCGGCCCCCGACTCGGCCCCCGACTCGGCGTCGGCGTCGGTCTCGGCGTCGGTGTCGGCCCCGGCGCCGGCCTCGGTCTCGGTGCCGGCCCCGGTCTCGGTCTCGGTCTCGGTGCCGGTGCCGGTCTCGGTGCCGGTCTCGGCCTCGGTCTCGGCCCCGGCCCCGGTCTCGGTCTCGGTCTCGGTCTCGGCCCCGGTCTCGGTCTCGATCTCGGTCTCGGCCCCGGCCTCGGTCTCGGTCTCGGCCCCGGCCTCGGCCTCGGTCTCGGTGCCGGTCTCGGTGCCGGTCTCGGCCTCGGTCTCGGCCCCGGTCTCGGTGCCGGCCTCGGTCTCGGTGCCGGTCTCGGTCTCGGCCTCGGCCCCGGCCCCGGCCCCGGCCCCGACCTCGGCCCCGGCCTCGGCCTCGGCCCCGGCCCCGGCCTCGGTCCCGGCCCCCGCCTCGGCCCCGACCCCGGCCCCGGCCTCGACCCCGACCACCCAGCCTCTGGTCGCCGGCCGCCCCGGCCAGCGACGCTACGGCGCCAGCAGGAACTGCATCGCCTGCAGCTGCGCCGCCGCGGTGACCTCGGGGATGAAGCCGTCCAACAGGAAGGTGTGGGCGCCTGGGAACTCGGCGATGCCCATGGGGGTGGGGCCTTCGGAGAGGTCGAGGGAGGGGAGCTCCAGGTCGAAGTATTCCTGGTTCATCGCGCCGTCGAGCCAGAGCGGCAGCGCGGCGGGGGCGTCGGCGCCGGCGGCCAGGGCCTCGGCGAGGCGGGCGTTGGCGTTGTTCGGCACCACGGCGTCGTCGGCGGCGAACTGGACCAGGATGCGCGGGCGGGACCCGCCCAGCTCGCCCGACAGCACCGCCGGCGCGAAGGTGAGCGGGTCGGCCGAGGCGAGCACCACGCCGGCGACCAGCTCGAAGAGCTCGTGCTCGTCGCTCATCGGCAGCAGCTCGTAGGGCGAGCCGGCGAGCAGGCCGATGCCCTCGGCGCCGGCGGTGGCGTACATCAGGAGGTCCACGTCGTGGGAGAGCACGCGGCTGTCGCGCAGGATGGCCGGCAGGCCGCCTCCGGGGACGTTCAGCACGGCCCGCGCGAGGTGCGGCGAGACCGACGCGATGATGGTGCCCAGCATGCCGCCGAGGCTCTGCCCCACCAGCATGATGTCGCCGAACGCGTCCAGGGTGCCGTCGCCGTCGAGATCCACCGGCGCGGCGGCGCCGTCGGCGGCAGCGAGCACGCGGATCAGCGCCAGCTCGTCGACCACGCTCTGCCGCAGCTTGTCGCGGGAGCGCCCCAGCAGGGTCGGGTTGAGGAAGGGATCGGGGAAGCGGACGCCGGCGGCGGCGAGCACCGGGTCCACCTTGTCGCTGAAGTCCCCCTCGGGAACGGCGATGTCGGCCTGGCGGGCGCCGTGCTGGTAGAGGTCGATGGCCACGAGCACGAAGCCCGCGCTGCACGCGGCGCTGGCGATGGCCGACATCGTCTCCTTGGACAGCGAGAAGCCGTGGATGCCGACGATGACCGGCGGCGGGTCGGCGTGCACCGCGGGGTAGAAGGCCAGGTAGGGGATGGTCCGGAAGGGCGTGGAGGCCGAGAGGCTGGCCGGGTTGTCCGGCGTGAAGGGGAGCTGGAGGTCGCGGCCGCGGATGGTGCCGTTGAAGAGCAGCGCGGCCGGGTCGGGCTCGGGGTCGGACAGGAAGACCGGGGTGGAGAGCTCGCCCGCGGCCATGCGCGCGATGCCGGCGGTGGGGATGCAGGAGGCGGGGGTGCAGGCCTCGGGGCAGTCGGTGGGGCGCTCGGTCAGGCAGGGGTTGATGCACGCCGGGGCGCACCCGCCCACCGCCTCGGTCACCTGCGGGTTGAGCACCGCGGCCACCGTGGCGGCGTCGGGGGCGATGGTCTGGCCGGCGGCGGCGATCTGCCGGTCGGCGGCGGGCAGGAAGGGGGTGAGCTGGATGCTCAGGTCGTCTCCCGCGCGGTCCACCGGGGTCAGGCCCTCGACGTAGGCCTGCAGGAGCTGCATCTGACCGGTCTGCGAGGCCACGGTGAACTCGAACCAGGCCAGGGTGTCCTCGCGGCCCTGGACCTGGGAGTCGGCGGCGACCAGGCGCGCGAAGCTGGCGTCGGTGGCGGGGTCGCCCTCGAGCTGCACGCGGCGGTAGTCCTCGGAGGGCTCGACCTGCGCGCCGCCGCGGGTGCGCAGCGGCTCCCGGCGCACGACGACGCCGTAGGTCCCGGGATCCAGCGGGCGCCGCGGGCGAGCGGTCACCGTGTTGGTCTCCGTCCACACCCGCTGCTCGGTCAGCGCGACCTCGCTCGGGCTGGCCTCGTCCAGCCGCCAGAGGCCGAGGGCGGCCTGGAGCGTGCTCTCGTCGATCCAGCCGTCGGGGTCGTCGGGCGAAGGCGAGAACGGGATGCGAAGGAAGCCGGCGCCCCACCAGCCGACCTCGGCGTTGACCAGCAGGCGGTTGAGCATCCGGTGGGTGGTGAGCTGGTCCACGCTGAAGTCGGCCAGCAGCCCGCGCTCGTCGCGATAGCGATCGTCCGGCATCGGGTGACCGGTCACGTTGGCGGTCGAGCGGTCGAAGCGCAGCTCGACACGAGGCGCCCCGTCCTGGCAGGCGACGAGGCCCAGGGTCACGGCGAGCGTGAGCACAACGACGGTCGCGGCGTGACGCATGGAGCCTCCGAAGCCGACGGTTCCGAGTCGATCCCGCGAGCACCAAGCTACACGATACGCAAGGAGCCGGCGAGCGGAGGCGCGTGGAGGCGGAGGCGGGGGCGGGGCCGAGACCGACGCCGGGGCCGAGGCCGAAACCGAGACCGAGGCCGAGGCCGGCACCGAGACCGAGGCCGAGACCGACACCGAGACCGCGGCCGAGACCGAGCCCGAGACCGAGCCCGAGCCCGAGACCGAGACCGACACCGAGATCGACACCGAGATCGACACCGAGATCGACACCGAGACCGAGACCGAGGCCGAAACCAAGACCGAGGCCGAAACCGAGACCGAGCCCGGCCCCGCCACCGAAACCGACCCCCGCCGAGAGCCCCCGAGCCGAACCAACCCCGCCTCGATCGATGCCCCCGTCGCAGGCCTGACCCCAGCGAAACCGAGACCGAGCCTGGAGCCCGCCGCCACCGAAACCGACCCCCGCCGAGCCCCCCCCCGAGAGAACCAACCCCCCGTCCGAGGCGGCGCCAGGGGCGAGCGAGGGCGCCGTGGGCTAGGAGTGAGCGAGGGCAGGCCGAGTCGGGCTTCAGCCCGTCGCAGGCCTGACCCGAGCGAACGACGACGCCCACGGCGTCCGCAGCCGCCCCTGGCGCCGCCTCGATCGATGCCCCCGTCGCAGGCCTGACCCCAGCGAACGACGACGCCCACGGCGTCCGCAGCCGCCCCTGGCGCCGCCTCGATCGATCCTTTGAAGCGCTGGACGGATGGGCGAGGATGCTCGCCTTGCCTGCACCCGGGAGCGGCGTTGCGCTTCATCCATACTTCGGACTGGCACCTCGGTCATCGGCTGCATGACGCCAGCCGCGAGCTGGAGCACGCGCGCTTCCTCGACTGGCTGCTGGCGCTCATCGAGAGCGAGGCGGTCGACGCGCTGCTCATCGCCGGCGACGTCTTCGACTCGGCCAACCCGCCGGCGTCCGCGCAGGAGCAGTGGTACCGCTTCCTGGCCGAGGCGCGGCGGCGCTTTCCGGCGTTGGATCTGGTCGTCATCGGTGGGAATCACGACTCGGCGGCGCGGCTGGACGCGCCGAACCCGCTCTTGCGCGCGCTGGACGTGCGGCTGGTGGGCGGGCTGCCGCACACCGCCGACGACGCGGCCCTGGCCGACGCGCTGCTGGCGCCGCTGCACGGGCCGGCCGGCGCGGTGGAGGGGCTGGCGGTGGCGGTGCCGTTCCTGCGCCCGGCGGATCTTCCGGCGGTGGAGGCCGACGACCCGCTCATCGGCGGCGTCCGCGCCGTCTACGAACGCGCGCTGGGGCTGGCGCGCGAGCGGCTGGAGCCGGGGCAGGCGCTGGTCGGCATGGGGCACTGCTACATGACCGGCGGCCAGGTGAGCGAGCTGTCGGAGCGCAAGATCCTGGGCGGCAACCAGCACGCCCTGCCCGCCGACATCTTCCCCGACGACGTGGCCTACGTGGCGCTCGGCCACCTGCACCTGGCCCAGGCGGTGGGCCGCGAGCACGTGCGCTACTCCGGCTCGCCCATCCCGCTGTCGCTGGCCGAGCGGCGCTACCCGCACCAGGTGGTGCTGGTGGAGCTGGACGGCGCCACCTTCGTGTCGGCGACCGCGCACCGGGTGCCGCGAGCGGTGGAGATCCTGCGCGTCCCCGACCGGGACTTCGCTCCGCTGGCCGATGTGCTGGACGCCCTGCGCGCCCTGCCCGCCACGGGCCCGGCGGGCGCGGACTCCGAGACGCCGCCGCCCTTTCTGGAGGTCGCCGTGGCGCTGAGCGAGCCGGAGCCGGCCCTGCGCCACGAGCTGCAGCAGGCGCTCGACGGACGCTGGGCGCGTCTGGCGCGCATCAGCGTCAGCTACACGGGCCACGGCATGGCGCTGGGCGACGCGGTCGAGGCCCCGGCGCTGGGGACGCTGACGCCGGAGCAGGTGCTGCGCCAGCGCTACGCGCGCGACCACGAAGGCCCGCCGCCCGATGAGCTGCTGGCGGCCTTCCACGAGCTGGTCGACGAGGTCGCGCGCGAGCAGGAGGCGTCGTGAGGATCGCCATCATCCGCGGCCGCAACCTGGCGAGCCTGGTCGGCGACTTCGAGGTGGACCTGGAGAGCGGGCCGCTGGGCGAGGCGAGCCTCTTCGCCATCACCGGGCCCACCGGCGCCGGCAAGAGCACCATCCTGGACACCATCTGCCTGGCGCTCTTCGACAAGACGCCGCGCCTCGGCGAGGGCGGGCAGCACATCGCCGAGATCGGGCGCGCCGACGACGACGAGAGCCTGCGGATCCGGGCCAACGACGTGCGCAGCCTGTTGAGCCGCGGCGCCGGCGAGGGCTACGCCGAGGTCGAGTTCATCAGCGGCGACGGGCGGCGCTACCGGGCGCGGTGGGAGGTGTGGCGGGCGCGCAAGCGGGCGAACGGGGCGCTGCAGCCGCAGGCGATGTCGCTCCAGGACGTGGCGGCGGGGACGCAGCTCGGAGGCACCAAGACGGAGACCCTGCGGGCCATCCAGGAGCGGGTGGGGCTGAGCTTCGACCAGTTCCGGCGGGCGGTGCTGCTGGCGCAGGGCGACTTCGCGGCCTTCCTGGAGGCCGGGCGCGACGAGCGGGCCGAGCTCTTGGAGCGGATGACCGGCACCGAGATCTACGCGCGGCTGTCGGCGGCGGCGTACCGGCGGCACGCCGAGTGCGACAGGGGCATCGCGGCCATCGAGGCGGAGCGGGCGCGGGTGGGGCTGCTCAGCGAGGAGGCGCGCGCTGAGGCAGAGGCCGCGCGGGACGCGGCGCGGGCAGCCGGGGCGGAGGCCAGGGCGGCCGTGGAGCGGGCGGAGGCGACGCTGGGCTGGTACGCCGAGCTGGGGCGGCGGCGGAAGGGCGAGGCCGAGGCGCTCGAGGCGCTGGCCGCGGCCGAGGCGGCGTGGGGCGAGGCGGAGCCGCGGCGGGCGGCGCTGGCGGAGGTGGAGGCGGCCGAGCCGATGCGCGGGCTGCTGGAGGCGGCGCTGCAGGCGGCGCAGCACCGCGACCGGGCGGCGGCGGAGGCGCGGGAGCGGGCGGCGGCGCTGGCGGTCGAGGCGGCGGCTCGGGCCGAGGGGGCGGCTGCGGCGGCGGAGGCGGCGCGGGGGGAGCTCTCGAGGGCGAAGGAGGCGCTCGAGGCGGCGGGGCCCGAGCTGCAGGCGGCGCGGGCGCTGGACGAGCGGATCGAGCATCACCGGGAGGCGCTGGCGGGGCTCGAGGGGGAGCGGGGCGCGGCCGAGGCGCGGCTGGTCGAGGCGAGGCGCGAGCTGGAGGCGATGGAGACGCGGCGCGGGGCCGCCGAGGCGCAGCGGAACGGGGCCCGGGAGTGGCTGGAGGGCCACCGTGCGGCGGCGGAGCTGGGGCCCGGGCGGTGGGCGGAGATCGAGGCGGACTTCGAGGCCTTCGAGGGGCGACGGGCCGAGGCGGCGGCGCAGGCGGCGCGGGCCGGGCGGCTGGAGCGCGAGGCGGTGGAGGCCGAGGCGCGTCGGGACGCCGGGGCTGCGCGGCTCGAGGCGCTGAAGACGGCAGCCGAGGAGGCGGAGGCCGCGTGCCGGCAGGCGGAGGCGGCGGTGGCGGCGGCGCCGCAGGAGGCGGTGAGGGAGCGGGCGAAGCGGCTGCGGGCGCTGGAGGAGGCGGCGGGGAGGTGCCACTCGGCGGCGGAGGCGGCGGCGCGGGCGGAGAGCGAGCGGGCCGGCGCGGAGGCGCGGGCTCGGGCGGAGCGGGCGGTGGCGGAGGCCGCGGCGAAGCGGCTGGGCACGCAGGCGGAGGAGGCGACGCGGCTGGAGGGCGAGCGCGCGGAGGCCGCGAGGGCGCTGGAGAAGGCGCGCGGCGCGCAGACGTACGAGGAGGCCCGGCGGACGCTGCGTGAGGGCGAGGCGTGTCCGCTGTGCGGCGCGACCGAGCACCCGTGGGCCGATGGGTCGCCGCTGAGCGGGCTGGTGAAGGACTACGAAGAGCGGTGCGACGAGCTGGACCGGCGGTTGAAGGAGGCGGCGCAGGCGCAGGCCGGGACGGCGAAGGAGCAGGCGGCGGCGCAGGCGCGAGCGGAGGCGGAGGCGCAGCGGGGCGGCGAGGCAGAGGCGCGGCTGGCCGGGCTCGAGGCGCGGTGGGAGGAGCTGGCGGCGGCGCTGGCGGCGGCGGGCGCCAGGTGGCGTGAGGCTGGCGGCGACGTGGGCGCGGAGGAGCTGGCCGAGGCGGTGGAGGCCGTGGGGCGGGCGCCGGTGGGGCAGGCCGAGGCGGCGACCGAGGCGCTGGGCGCGGCGCTGCAGCAGGTGGGGGCGCGGCTGGCGGCGGACGAGCGCGCGGCGGACCAGGCCGACAAGGCGGCGCGGGCGGCGCGGGCGGCGCTGGACGCGGCGCGGCAGGCGCGCGACGGCGCGATGAAGGCGGCGCTCGAGGCGGGTGAGGGCGCGCAGAAGGCGCGGCGGGCGGCGCTGGAGGCGGCGGCGGAGGGGACGCGGCTGCAGGGGCTGGCGGGCGAGCTGGCGCGCAGCCTCGAGCGGGCGCTGGCCGGGTGGCCGAGCGCGGGGGCGCGGCTGAGCGAGGACGCCGGGGCGTTGCGGGAGGCGGTGCGCGGGGAGGTCGCCGAGGCTCGGGTGCGGGCGGATGGGCTGCGAGCGGCCGAGGCGGCGCTGGCCGAGCTGGGGCCGGCGCAGGCGACCGCGGCGGCGGGGGTGTCGGCGGCCGAGGGGCGGCTGGGCGAGCTGGAGGTGGAGCTGGGCGAGGCGGGGGAGCGGCTGGCGGCGCTGAGGGAGGCGCGGACGGAGCGGCTGGGGGGGCGGGGGACCGCCGAGGTCGAGCGGGAGCTGAAGGCGGCGCTGGCGGCGGAGGAGGAGGCGGCGCAGGAGGCCGCGGCGGTCAGCGCGCGCGCGAGCGCGGGGGCGGCGGGGGCGGCGAGCACGGCGAAGGCGGGGGCGGCGGAGGCGGAGACGCGGGCCGAGGAGGCGCGGACGGCGGGGGAGAGGCTGGAGGACGCGCTGCGCGAGGCGGGCATCGAGCGCGCCGAGCTGGAGCGGCGGCTGGAGCACCCGGCGCGGTGGGTGCTGGAGGAGCGCGCCGCGCTGACGGAGCTGCGGGAGGCGTGGACGCGAGCGCAGGCGGTGCTGGAGGAGCGGCAGGACCAGCGGCGAAGGCACGAGCAGGGCGCTCGCCCCGAGGTACCCGAGGAGGAGGCGCAGGCGCGCTGCGAGGCGGCGCGGGTGCAGCTCGAGGCGCACATGGAGGCGCTGCAGCGCCATCAGCTCCAGCTCGCCCAGGACGACGAGCGCCGCGCGCTGAGCGCCGAGCTGGACGCCCGGGCGCAGACCGCGCGCGACGAGGCCCGGGTGTGGGCGACCCTGAACCAGCTCATCGGCTCGGCCAAGGGCGACCTCTTCCGGCGCTTCGCCCAGGGCCTGACGCTGGACGCGCTGCTGCTCCACGCCAACCGCCAGCTCGACGACCTGACCAGCCGCTACCGCATCGAGCGCGTGCCGCGGTCGGACATGGATCTGCAGGTCGTCGACCGCGAGATGGGCGACGAGGTGCGCACGGTGAAGAGCCTGTCGGGCGGTGAGACCTTCCTGGTGTCGCTGGCGCTCGCCTTGGGGCTGGCCTCGCTCTCGGCGGCCGACACCTCGGTCGAGTCGCTCTTCATCGACGAAGGCTTCGGCACGCTGGACCGCGAGACGCTGGACATCGCCATCGACGCCCTGGACGCGCTGCACGCCACCGGCCGCAAGGTGGGCATCATCTCGCACGTCGAAGGCCTGGCGGAGCACCTGGGCGCCGAGGTGCGCGTGAGGAAGCTCGGGGGCGGCCGCAGCCGGGTGGAGGTCTGCGTCCAAGGCCTGACCGCGTGAGCTGAAGCGCCCCATTTCCGCGCGGCGGCTTCAGCCGCAGCCCCCGGGACACGTTGTGGACGGTGGAACGGGGTGACGCGGGAGGCGGCTTTGGATCGGATCGCGGCTGTGGCGGGACTGTGTGCGCTCGCCCTCTGCGTCGGATGCGACGGCGGCGACGGCGGCTCGACGAAGGAGTCGGCGACGGCCCGGCTCGTGGTGCGTGCCTCGGGTGGTGCGGCGCCGGGGGTCGAGGCCCGGGCGGCGACCGCGCGGGCGCGGCTGGAGGCGAGGAAGTGGACGCCAGAGGCGGCCCCGACGCCCGATGGCGGCCCGCTGCCGGAGGAGCCTCCCAACCCGGCCACGGTGCCGTGGCCCGTCGCCGGCGAGCTGGCCGTCACCGAGCTGCTCGCCCGGCCGGCCGAGACGACCGCAGGCGCCCGCGCCTGGTTGGAGCTGGTGAGCAGGGCGGCGGCACCGCGGAGGTTGGACGGCTGCGAGCTGGTCGACGGTGCGGGCGCTGGCTCGGTCATCGCCGCCGCGGCGCCCCTGGAACCCGACGAGTACGCGCTGCTGACCACCGACGGCGAGTCCGACGACGGGCTGCCCGCGCCAGACGGGGTGCTGCACGGCGACGCGCGCCTGGAGACGGCCAGCGGCCTGACGCTGCGGTGCGGCGGCGCCGAGGTGCTGACCCTGCCGCCGGCCGCCACGGCGGACATGGGCGGCCGCGAGCCCGGGGTGGCGATGCAGCGGGACGCCGCCTCACCCTGGGTGCTGGTCGACGGCGTGGACTCGGGCGCGGCCTGGTGCGATGCGCTGGAGAGCTACGGCCCTGGCGGTCGGGGTACCCCCGGCGAACCCAACCTCCCCTGCGACGCCGACGTGGACTGGTGTCGCCTCGTGCACCCGGCGTTCGTCACCGCCACGGCGGGCGCCGCCTTCGAGGCGCACGTCCAGGTCAGCGAGCCGGGCCTCACCGACGCCGCGGGCGCCCTCCCCGCCGAGTTCGTCTGCCAGGTCGGCCTGGGCCCCGACGGAGCCGACCCCTCCAATGGGGGCTTCGAGTGGACCACCGCCTCGGAGGACCCCGCGCCGCCGCCGGGCCTCGCCAGTCCGCGCCTCAGCCTGCGGGCGCTGGTGGTCCCCAGCACGCCCGGCGTCGCCGATATCGCCGCCCGCTGCACCAAGACCGGCGGCGTGGTGTGGCTGTCCTGCGACCTGGACGGCTCGCAGAACGGGTATCAGACCGCGAAGGCGGGGCACGCGCTCGTGCAGGCGCCCTGAGAGTTCCAGCCAGGACCGCCGCCGTCCGGCCTCGATCGCGCCACAGGCCGCCCCGGCCGACCGCGACGTCCCATGGGTAGGTCGCGGGCGGCCGGGGCAGGTCAGCCCGGCTTCTGGCCGACCGCGCGCGAGGGCGATCCGGGCGCGCCGAGACCCTCCGCCAGCCTGGTCAGTGACCGCCCTTGGGGCGCGCCGGCACCGACTGCAGGTAGGCCCAGATGGCCGACAGCTCGACGTCGTCCATGGCCGCGAAGCTCTTCGCCGGCATGAAGGGGTCGATGGCCGTGCCGTCCGGCCGCGTGGCCGTCAGCAGCGCCGTCTTGAACTGCTCCTCGGTCCATCTGCCCAGCCCCGTCTCCGGGTCGGGGGTGATGTTGGCGACCTCGGGGATGCTGTCGGGCGTGCCGGGGATGCGGCCGCCGCTCAGTCCCTCGCCGTGGCATCCCACGCACGCCATCCGGACCAGGTGCTCACCGTAGGCGACGGTCGGTCCGCGCGGGGGCTTGGGCGTAGCCGCCAGCGCGTGGTCGGTGACCGTGACCGGCAGGAGCGGGAAGAGCCCGAAGACTCCCAGGGCGCGGGCGATGATGGTCAGCTCGTGGTCACGGGCCGGGCGCGACACGGGCGGGACGCTGCGGGCGTACGCGATGAGCTTGCCGAGCTCGTCGTCGGGCAGCCGCACCAGCTCGTCCGAGGGCATCATCAGCAGCGGTCGGCCTCCGGCGCCGACGCCGTGCCGGATCGCCAGCTCCCAGGCCTCGACCGACGTGAACCGCGAGGCGGCGCCTTGCGGATCGGAGGTGAGGTTCGGCGCCCAGAAGCGGGCGATGCCCACGTCCAGGGCACCGCCACCGAGGTCGAGCCCGTGGCACTCCGTGCACCCGCGAGCCGTCGCCAGCCGCTTGCCCTCCGCCAGGCTGGCCGCGTCCGTCGGCACCTCGACGGCCCGGCCCGCCAGCTCGAAACGCTCTGCCAGCATCGACTCGGAGCTGAACCAGACGTAGGCGATGAGCCCGCCGAGCCCCACCAGCAGCACACCGACGATCACACCGAGCCACCGCAGCCACCGCCGCATACCAGCCTCCGCCTGCTGAGATATGCCTGATATTCTGGCGCCACTCGCGCACCGTCAAGTGCCGCTTCGAGCGCCGAACGGCCATCGGATCCGTGGTCGATGCCCGGAGGATCCCGCCAGCGGTGGCGCGACCGAGGGCGCACGGAGGCGGGCCATGCGACCGCCGCACACGCGACCCGACGGAGCGCTGCCGCAGGTGGGATCCGCAGCCGCCGCCCCGTGGTCGATGCCCGGAGGATCCCTCCTGCGGTGGCGCGACCGAGGGCGCACGGAGGCGGGCCATGCGCCCGCCGCACACGCGACCCGACGGAGCGCTGCCGCGGGTGGGCTCCGCAGCGGCCGCCCCGGCCATCGACGCCGCGTCAGTCCGAGTCCGTCGTCCCCGCCGTCAGATCATTGGCCATCGACCCCTTGAGGAAGTCGCGGTTCATGAGCTGGATCCAGCGCACCGAGATCTCCTTGGGGCACGCGGCCTCGCACTCCAGCGTGTTCGAGCAGGCGCCGAAGCCCTCGGCGTCCATCTGCTCCACCATGCGCACGGCGCGGCGCAGCCGCTCGGGCTCGCCCTGGGGGAGCATCGCCAGGTGGCCTATCTTGGCGCCGGTGAAGAGCGACGCCGAGGCGTTCTTGCACGAGGCCACGCACGCGCCGCAGCCGATGCAGGTCGCCGCGTCGAAGGCCGCCAGCGCCTGGTCGCGCCCCACGGGCATCGCGTTGGCGTCGGGGGCGTTGCCACAGTTCACCGAGTTGTAGCCGCCGGCGGCCTGGATGCGATCGAAGGAGCGCCGGTCGACCATCAGGTCCTTGACCACCGGGAAGGCCTTGGCGCGCCAGGGCTCCAGCACCAGCGTCTGCCCGCTCTCGAAGGTGCGCATGTGGAGCTGGCACACGGTGGTGCCCTTCTTCGGGCCATGGGCCTGGCCGTTGATCATGAAGCCGCAGGAACCGCAGATGCCCTCGCGGCAGTCGTGCTCGAAGGTCACCGGCTCCTTGCCCTCGCTGACCAGCCGCTCGTTGAGGATGTCGAGCATCTCCAGGAACGAGGCCTCGTCGGGCACGTTCTCCATGGGATAGCGCTCGAGCTTCCCGGCGTCGTTCGGGCCCTTCTGCCGCCAGATCTCGAGCGTGAGGCTGAGCGTCCTGCCCATTACTTGTAGCTCCTGGTCGACGGCTTGACGTACTCGAACTCTAGCGGCTCCTTGTGGAGCACGGGCTCGCTGTCGGTGCCGGTGAACTCCCAGGCCGAGACGTGCTGCTGCGTGGCGTCCACGCGCAGCGCCTCGCCGTCCTCGGTCTGGTACTCCTCGCGGAAGTGCCCGCCGCACGACTCCTCACGGGCCAGCGCGTCCCTGGCCATCAGCTCGGCGAACTCCATGAAGTCGGCGATGCGCAGCGCCTTCTCCAACTCGGCGTTGGCACTCTCGGCCGAGCCCACGATGCGCAGGTCCTCCCAGAACTCCTTTCGCATCCCGCGCACGCGCTCGATGGTCTCCCGCAGCCCCTCGGCCGTGCGCGACATGCCGACCTTGTCCAGCATCAGCAGGCCCAGGTCCCGGTGGAAGCTGTCGGGCGAGCGCTTGCCGCCGATGGCCATCATCCCGTCGATGCGCTGCTTCACCCGCGCGACCGCCTCCTTGCAGACCGGCGCATCGGGGCTGAGCGGCGCGGGCTTCGCCGTCGCCAGGTAGTCCGGCACCGTGTAGGGCGCGATGAAGTACCCGTCGGCCAGCCCCTGCATCAGCGCGCTGGCGCCCAGCCGGTTGCTGCCGTGGTCGGAGAAGTTCGCCTCGCCCAGCACGAAGAGGCCGGGCAGGTTCGACATCAGGTTGTAGTCCACCCAGAGCCCGCCCATCGTGTAGTGCGGCGCCGGGTAGATGCGCATCGGGACCTCGTAGGGGTCCTCGCCGGTGATGTTCGCGTACATGTCGAAGAGGTTGCCATAGCGCCCCTCGACGCTGGCGCGCCCCTCGTTGCGGATGGCGTCGCGGAAGTCCAGGTAGACCGCGCGCCCGGTGGCGCCGACGCCGCGCCCCTCGTCGCAGACGTACTTGGCGTTTCGCGAGGCGACGTCGCGCGGGACCATGTTGCCGAAGGTGGGGTAGCGGCGCTCGAGGTAGTAGTCACGCTCGTCGTCGGGGATCTGGTTCGGCGGGCGGTTGTCGCCGGCCTTCTTCGGCACCCACACGCGCCCCGAGTTGCGCAGGCTCTCCGACATCAGCGTGAGCTTGGACTGCCAGTCGCCGTGCTCGGGGATGCAGGTGGGGTGGATCTGGGTGTAGCAGGGGTTCGCGAAGAAGGCGCCCTGCCGGTGCGCGCGCCACGTGGCCGTGACGTTGGACTTCATCGCGTTGGTCGACAGGTAGAAGACGTTCGAGTAGCCGCCGGTGCACATGAGCACCGTGTGGCCGGTGTGTACCTCGAGCTTCCCGGTCAGCAGGTCGCGGCAGACGATGCCGCGGGCCGCCCCGCCCTCGATGACCAGCTCCAGCATGTCGCGGTAGGGGAAGAGCGTCACCTTCCCCAGGTCCACCTGGCGCATCAGGCTGGCGTAGGCGCCCAGCAGGAGCTGCTGGCCGGTCTGGCCGCGGGCGTAGAAGGTGCGCGAGACCAGCACGCCGCCGAAGGTGCGGTTGGCCAAGGTCCCGCCGTACTCGCGGGCGAAGGGCACGCCCTGGGCGACGGCCTGGTCGATGATGTTGGCCGAGACCTCGGCGAGGCGGTGCACGTTCGACTCGCGAGCGCGGAAGTCACCGC
This sequence comes from Deltaproteobacteria bacterium, assembly GCA_020632695.1. Classification (GTDB taxonomy): domain Bacteria; phylum Myxococcota_A; class UBA9042; order PHBI01; family JACKFB01; genus JACKFB01. Next base: position 128,974 of record JACKFB010000011.1, on the reverse strand, counting down.
CCTTCACCGTGTCGTAGAAGAGGCGGAACACCGAGTCGCCGTCGTTCTGGTAGTTCTTCGCCGCGTTGATGCCGCCCTGGGCGGCGACGCTGTGGGCCCGCCGCGGGCTGTCGTGGAAGCAGAAGACCTTGACCTTGTAGCCCTGCTCCGCGAGCGTCGCCGCGGCCGAGGCGCCGGCCAGGCCGGAGCCGATGACGATGACGTCGTACTTCTTGCGGTTGATGGGCCCGATGAGCTTCAGCGCGCCCTTGTGCCGGGTCCAGCGCGTCTCGATGGGCCCGGTCGGACAGCGTGATTCCAAGGTCATCTCAAAAGCCCCCAAACCGATGGGTCGCGCAGGAAGATCGGGACACCCGCTCAGCGGGTCAGGAGCGCCCACACCGGGATGGCCGCGAAGCCCAGCCCGATGAGCACGGCGACGACGGTGCCGCCCTTGACGATGACGGGCGTCCACTTGGAGTGGTTGACGCCGAAGGAACGCGACGCGCTGCTGATGCCGTGGGCCATGTGCCACGTGATCAGCGAGACCCCCAGCAGGTAGATGACCGCGCGCCACCACACCTGGAGGTTGGACTTGATCGTCGCGGCGAGGCCGATGCCCTCGGTGATGGTCTCGTGCTGCAGGCGGAAGTCCCACACGTGCAGGAAGAGGAAGCCGAGGACCACGATGCCGCTGAACGCCATCGTACGGCTCTGGGCGACCCGCACCTTGGCGTCGCGCTTGGTGCCGTGGCTCTGGTAGCGGGTGGCGCGGGCGGCCCGGTTGTCGCGGGCGAGCTTGATCGTCAGGCCGATGTGGATGACGAAGACCGCGAACAGGCCGAACTCGATGATCGGCAGGAAGGGCAGCGCGTGCAGGGTGTTGGCCCAGGCGTTGATGCCCACGCCCTCGTTCGGACCGAAGACCTGCAGGTTCTCCACCATATGGATGATGAGGTAGAGCACCAGGGCCACCCCCGTGAGCCCGACGATGGCCTTCTGGCCGACGCTCGAGCCGAGGATCCTCTTGAGCCAGCCCACGTTCCCTCCTCCGCGCGTCCCATGGCGAGCCCCGCCGTCGGCGGGACGAGACCGGGACCCTTGTCGCAGAGGATGAGGAATCCTTCAACTCCCAACCTTACTTAACCGATGGTTATGTGACGGGAACGGCCGCGGCCGGTTGCGCGGGCGGGCTCCGCGGGGCCATGCTCACGGGGTGTGGCCAAGCTCCCGACGGCGGTGGCGGATCGCGTGGCTGGCGGCGGTGACCCTCGCCGGGTGCGGCGCGCCCGCGGACGGCGCGGACCCGACGGTGGGCGCGGCGGTGCCGGGGGCGGCGTGGGCCGACTGCCTGACAGGGCTGGCCGCCGGACCGCGCGCCGACGAGTGCGCGGCGTGGCGGCTGGGCCGCACCGAGGGGCGCCTGGCCGGCCTGGCCGCCGGGGAGGCCGAGGCGAGGCGCGTCACGCGCGACGGGTACCGGGCGCGGCGGACGGTGGCGCTGGCGCTGGTGGTGGCCACGCTGGCGCTGGGGGGAGCGCTCATGGGCGCGGCGCTGCGGAGGCGGCTGGGCAGGCGCAAGAGCAGGCGCTACCCCGAGCACGCCCTCGAGCGCATCCAGGCGGAGGCCGAGGCCATTCGCGCGCTGGGGGCGGGCGACCCGCTGGTGGCGCACGTGGTCACGCGGGTCGAGGCGGCGCTCTCGGAGCTGCTGGCGGCGGCGGCGGGGCTGGCCGAGCGGGCGGGGCGCCTGGACGAGCAGGCGCAGAGCGCCACGGCGACGGCGCACCGGGACGGGCTCTGCGATGAGCTGGACCGGGCGCTGGCGCGGGTGGAGCGGCTGCACGTGCAGGTCACCGTCTGGCAGGAGCAGGTGAGCACGTCGGAGGGGGCGCAGGGGGCCGTCGGCGTCGCCATCGAGAAGGCGATGGAGGATCTGCGCGGCGCCATCCGGGAGATCGGGACGTGAGAGAGCTGGCGACATCGACCCGGGAGGCGTCGCGGCGCCTGGCGGTGGCTGCCCTGGCGGCGCTGTGCCTGGCCGGCTGCGCGCGCAGCGACGAGGCGCCGGCGCTGGGTCCGGAGCGCAGCGGGAGCCCCGACGTGGTGGTCGCGCAGGTGCTGGAGCGGGTGCAGCGGGAGCGGCGGCGCGCGGCGCTCGAGGAGGGCTGGCGCTCGGCCTGGCCGCAGGGGTATGCGCGGTCGGTGGAGACGGCGCGGGACGCGTGGCCCGGCGCCTTCCAGCGGGAGGTGGCGGGGACGGCGTCGCTGCTCGGGGGCGCCGCGCTGGCGCTGGGACTGCTGGTGGGGTTCCTCGCCCTGGGCGCGCCGCGCTCGTCGCGTCGCGGGCCGCCGGAGCGGGCCTCGGGGCGCGCGGTCGACGCCGCCGGGCGCGCGCTGGGGCGCCTGGGGCGCGGCGTGGGGGCCGTCGCGCGCGGGGTGGCGGCCGAGGTGCCGCAGGCGGCCGCCGAGCGGGCCTCGCGGGAGGCCGCTCGCCACGTGGCGGCGCTGCGGCGCGTGCTGAAGCGGCGGCGAGGGCGCGGTGAGGCCGACCGCACGCTGGACGAGACGCTGTCAGCCTGGGCGGGCGAGCTGGAGCGGACGCGGCGGGAGGCCTGGCGCCTGGCGGCCATGGGGGCGGAGCGCCACATCGACGGCCTGGTGGCGCTGCTGGCGGCCGACGCCGAGCTGGCCGACGAGCTGCGGGTCCAGGCCCAACGCGCGGAGGCCAGCCGCGAGGGCGTGCGCGAGGCCCAGCTCGCCGCCTGGGCACGGACCCTCGAGGATCGCGAGCCGCTGCCGCCGCCCGCCGGCACCACCGAGCCGCCCGAGTGGGCCGCGCCGGCGGCCCGCCTCGGCCTGATCTGCGTGGGGTTGGGGTTGCTGGCCGCCGCCGCCTGGTCGGCCGCCGGCGCCCTCCCCGCCTTCCTCGCCATCCCGGCGCTGGCCTGCGCGCTGCTGCTCCGCCTCACCGCCCGCGCCGCCCACGCCCGCGGCGCGGGGCCCGCGCTGGCGAGGCGCCGGCCGACCACCCACGCCCTGGAGCCCCGCCACCTGGAGGCGCTGCTGACGCTGCTGGGGGCTGCGGCGCTGGTCTGCATGACGCTCAGCTCCAGCGCCCGGGTCGCCAGCGGCCTCGACCTCGGCTCGCCCCCGCCCTTGCGGGTCGCCGCCGCCGAGCCGGCTCCGGACCCGCCCCCGGAGCTGGTCACCCGCGTCACGAAGACCCCCGCCCCGTGAGCCCGCCGCGCGCCATCGACGCCCGCTACGAGGACCCGGTGGACCTCATCTGGCTGGCGACGGCCCGGCGTCTGGGCCTCGAGGTGGTCCGCGCCTCCGACGCCTACGCCTCCTGGGACGGCCAGGGCACGCTGACCCTGGCGAAGGACGCCGAGTTCGACCCCGACGACTGCCTGGCCCAGATGATCCTGCACGAGCTCTGCCACGCCCTGGTGGAGGGCCCCGAGGGCCGGGCCCGCATGGACTGGGGCCTCGAGAACGTCGACGACCGCGACGCCGTCCGCGAGCACGCCGCCGACCGCCTCCAAGCCGCCCTGGCCGGACGCCACGGCCTCCGGCGCATCCTGGCCGTCACCACGGACTGGCGCGCCTACTACGACGCCCTGCCCGAAGACCCCCTGGCCGACGGCGACGACCCCGCCATCCCCCTGGCCCGCGCCGCCTTCGCGGAGGCCACCGAAGGCCCCTGGGCTCGAGCCCTCGAGGCCGCCCTGGAAGCCACCGCCCGCATCGCCCGAGCCGCAGCGGCGTTCGCCAGCGAAGACTCGCTCTGGTCGCGAACGGAGTGAGGGAAGCCGAGGGGCGTGGCCGAGGCCGAGGCCGAGACCGGGGCCGAGACCGAGTCCAAGGCCGCCACCGAGACCGAGACCGGCACCGAGACCGGAACCGAGACCGAGGCCGGGGCCGGGGCCGAGGCCGAGACCGGGGCCGAGACCGAGACCGAGACCGAGACCGGGGCCGAGACCGGGGCCGAGACCGAGACCGGCGCCGAGACCGAGACCGAGGCCGAGTCCGGGGCCGGCACCGAGACCGAGGCCGAGGCCGGCACCGAGACCGGCACCGAGACCGAGTCCGAGGCCGACACCGACACCGAGACCGGGGCCGAGACGGGGCCGAGACCGAGGCGAGACCAGGGCCGAGACCGAGGCCGCCACCGAGACCAGCGGCACCGACACCGCACACCGAGGCCGACTCCGAGACCGGAGTCGAGGCCGACTCAAAACCGAGGCCCCCGAGGAGGCCGAGCCCGAGGCCAGGCCGCAGGCCGCAGCCGAGCGCGAGGCCGAGCCCGAGGCCGGCCGCAGGCCCCGGCCGAGCCGACCGCTCGACCTCGCCTCTGGTCGATGGCCGAGGCGGCGAGCGAGGAGCCCTCCAGCGGTGGCGCGACCGAGGGCAGGCCGAGTCGGGCTTCAGCCCGTCGCAGGCCTGACCCGAGGGAGCGACGCCGCTGGTGGGCTCCGCAGCCGCCGCCCCGGCCATCGACGTCACATTCCGAGGAGGCTGGTTTCATATGCCTCCACGCTCGGCCACACGGGCAGGGCGCGGGCGGCTTCTTCCAGGTCGCCGACCGTGAGGCTGGCCGGGAGGGCGCGGGCGGCGGCGGCGCTCACCACCTGGCGGGCCAGGCGCACGAAGGCGGCGGCGGGCTCGAGGCCGGGGAGGTCCAGCGCTACCGGGAGGTCGCTGGTGGCGCCGTCCAGGCGCAGTGAGCGCACCGGGAGGGGGGCGTGCTTGCCGCGCCAGGAGGTGAGCAGGTCGATGATGATGACCTCGCCGAGCTGGCTCTGGATGCGGGCCAGGGAGACGGCCTCGACGTGGGCCAGATCGAAGCGGGCGCCGCGGGCGAGCTGCAGGTGGTTGGGCTCGACGCTCAGCACGCTGGCGCGCTTGACCTCGAGGCCGCGCTCGGCGCGGGGCGCCGGCGGCGGGGGGATGGGCCAGCCTCCGTCGGCCGGGGCCGGCGGGGACTGGGCGGGCATCAGGCCGGTGGCGCCGTAGCTCATCGGGTCGTCGGCGGAGAGCGGCGCCGCGGCCGCGGTCAGCGCAGGGTCCGCCATGGCCTCGAGCCAGGCCTTGTCGGCCGACTCGCTCACCGGCCGGGCGGTCGGCGCGGGCGTGGCGGGCGGCGCGGCGTGCATCTGCGCGTGGAGGTCGCCCACGAAGAGGCCCTCGGGCGGGGTGCCCGTGGCGGGCGAGAGGGACTCGAGCAGGCGCTGGGCGCGCTCGCGCAGCGCGCCGGCCTCGTCGTCGGTCGCCAGCCCGGTCAGCAGGTCGCGGGCGCGGGAAGGCAGCGGCACCAGCGCCGCCTGGGCCAGGCGCCAGCGGATCGCCGGCGAGCCGTGGTGGCCGATGACGTGGCGCATGGCCCGCCAGGTGTCCACGGCCCGAGAGACGTCGCCGCGCGCCAGCGCGTCCTGGATGACCCGGGTGCCGAAGCGCTCGGCGTCGGGACGCTCGGTCTGTCGGGACAGCAGCTCCCACGCCAGGCCCGCGACGGCGGGGCTTCGCGGGTCCAGGCGGTCCGCCCGGTCCAGGGCCCGCTCGGCCCCCGGCAGGTCGCCGGCCTCCGCCAGCGCCAGCGCCTTGTGGTACCAGCGGCGGCCGCGCGGCGCGATGTCCAGCTCGACCGAGTCCGGCCCCAGCGCCAGGTCCCAGCCCGAGCGGGCCACCAGCAGCGCCAGCACGGCGCCCACGGCGAAGCCGGTGCCGATACGCAAGGCCCCGACGCCCGTCGGCGCACCGATCCAGGGGGCCACGAGCATCACGAGCAGCCAGCTCGCCAGCACGGTCCAGCTCGGCAGCGCGACGCCGGTGGCGCCGCCCGGGCCCGGCCAGAACCAGCGCACGCGCCGATGGGGGAAGCGCACGATGAAGGCGCCCATCAACCCGGCCACGGCGCCGCCGCCGCCGACCAGCGGCGTCTGGAGCTCGGGACGCAGGGCGGCGACGAGCAGCACCGAGGCCGCCGCCGAGACCAGCCACACCGTGACGCAGAGGACGACGCCCCAGGCCTCCTCGAGCAGGACGGTGAGCACCAGGAGCACGAAGAGGGTGGCCACCAGCCCGCCCCAGCTCGGCTGGACCAGCGCGTGGGTGAGCAGGGCGAGGGGCTGGGGCCTGGCGGGGACGAAGCCCAGGGTGTCGTGGGGGCGCTCGGCCTCGGTGGCCAGCACGCGCTGAACCAGCCACGCCAGGTCGGCGCGGGCGGCCGCCGCCGCTTCGCCGCTCGCTTCGGGTCGCGCGGGAGCGACCGCGTCGCGGAACACCAGGTAGGGCCCGGGGACGCCGACCTGGAGCGCGGCCATGCTGCGCGGCACGGGCACGGCCGGGTGCTCGATGAGGTGGCTGAGCAGCTCCGCGCGGTCGGCGGCGAGGCGGCGCTCCCACCTGCCTTCGCGCTGCGCGGTCAGGAAGGTCAGCGTGACCGCGGCGATGAGGATGACGGTGCCGGCCACCGGGATGCGGTGACGAAAGGCGTCATCGGGTGCGAGCGGCAGCATGGGTGCGGGCGGTCCCCAGGTGGGTGGAACCGCCCCGCGCCGCCGCCGTGGTCGCCGGAGCGCCCGGACTGCGGCAGCGCGGACCGGCCCCTGTCAGGGCGGGTAGGGATCGAGACGCTTCGGCGCCAGCTCGTGGCGGTGGATCCACCCCCACGCGAAGCCGCCGACGCCGTACAGGAGGATGACGGCGAACAGATACTCTGGCCAGATTCGGAAGATCCCGCACACATAGCCCAGGGCCAGGTTGACGAGCTGGAAGGCGTTGGCGGCGATCGACTGGCGCGGCGCGATCTTCGGGATGGGCAGGTTCGAGACCATCAGCGCGCCCAGCAGGGCCATGGCCACGGGGGCCCAGACCATCAGCTCCCAGCGCTCGTAGCGGAGGCCGAGGATGAACGCCACCGCCACCATGCCGCCGGCGAAGGTGGTCGGCATGCCGTAGAACACCTTGGTGCCGCCCGACTCCTCGGTGAGGACGTTGAACTTGGCCAGGCGGATGCAGGCGCACAGCACGTAGGTCGCGACCAGGGCGCGCAGGATCCAGCCCATGAGGGTGCCCTGCCACAGGGGATAGTGCCCCTCGGTGTTGCGCCACATCGCCATGAAGACGAGGCTGCCCGGCGCGATGCCGAAGGTGACGAAGTCGCTGAAGCTGTCGAGCTGCACCCCGATGGCGCTGGTGGCTCGGAGCAGGCGCGCGGCGGTGCCGTCCAGCTTGTCGATGAGGACGCAGAGCACGATGAGCCAGGCCGACTCGGCGTAGCCCCCCTCCATCGCCCGGAAGGTGGCCGTCAGGCCCAGCAGCAGACCGATGCACGTAATCGCGTTGGGTACTACGTATCGCCAACGCGGCGTGTGGCGTGGCGCCTCTTTTCCGCGGTCGTCCATGAGCCTGGAACACTAGGACAACCACGTGCGCCGGGCAAGCGCACGCGTCAGCCTCGGGCGCAGGAGAGCGGCTTCTGTCGCGGGACCGCGGTTCATGCTAATCGGGCGCGGTCTGCACGGTGAGTGGGAGTAGACGATGAAGACGTGGAACCGGTGGTCGGCCGGCGGATGCCTGGCGTTGTCCCTGGCCCTGGCGGCGTGCGGCGGCGGCGGCGCCGCGGGCGACGCACAGGCGAGCGCTGATGTGGAGACCGATACACGCCCCGATGTCCCGGTCAGCGACGCGACGACCCTGTCCGACGCCGACGTGGACGCGGCCGACGCGCAGACGGGCGACGCCTCCGACGCCTCCGGGGGGGCGGACACGCCGCCCGGCAAGGGAGAGGCCGGCTCGCCCTGCGCCTCGAACGGGGACTGCTTCAGCGGGTGGTGCGTCGAGGGCGTCGAGGGCTACATCTGCACCGACGTGTGCAGCCAGTCCTGCCCGGCCGGCTTCGACTGCAAGGGGGTCCAGAACCTGGGCGACATCGTGTTCCTGTGCCTGCCGCGGCTGAAGAAGCTGTGCACCCCCTGCACCCAGGACATCCAGTGCGCGTCGGGCGCCTGCCTGACCCTGGACGGGTTCCGCGGCTGCGCCTACGCCTGCGAGGACCAGACCGAGTGCCCCGTCGGCTGGACCTGCGCGCCCGACGCCGCGGGGGTGGCGCCCGGGACCTACTGCCAGCCCGAGACCGGGAGCTGTTCCTGCAACGCCGAGGTGGACGGCGGGCAACGCACCTGCGTCCGGGAGGGGGAGGTCGGCACCTGCTTCGGGGTGGAGACCTGCGACCAGGCGACCGGCTGGAGCGGCTGCTCGGCGCCGGAGCCCGCGCCGGAGACCTGCGACGGGATGGACAACGACTGCAATGGGCTGGGCGACGACGGGCTGACCAACGGCGAGGCCTGCGACCAGACCAACAAGTGGGGCACCTGCTCGGGCGTGCTGCGCTGCGCCGGCGCCCAGGGGTGGGTCTGCAACGCGCGGGAGCCGGAGGCCGAGACCTGCAACCAGCTCGACGACGACTGCGATGGGTCCTTCGACGAGACGTTCAAGGACGAGGACGGCCACTGGACCCTCGACGCCCACTGCGGAACCTGCGGCAACGCCTGCGCCGACAGGTTCCCCAACGCGACCGGAGCCTGCGGGGGGGCGCCCGAGGCGCCGCTCTGCGTCATCGACACCTGCGACGACGGGCTGGTCAAGGTCAGCGACTTCCTATGCACACCGCCGGTGGACGCGACCTGCGCGCCCTGCTCCACCGACGCCGACTGCTTCCAGGGGAGCTGCGTGCCGCTGGACGGTCAGAAGGTCTGCGTGGGCGCCTGCGACGCGGGGAGCTGCCCCGACGGGTTCGGCTGCGAGACCATCGAGGACGGGGTCGAGCGCTGCGTGCCGGTGTCCGGCTCGTGCAGCTGCAACAGCGCGACCCAGGGGGCCAAGCGCACCTGCATCGCCGACAACATGTTCGGGAGCTGCTTCGGCGTCGAGACCTGCGTCGCGGACAGCGGCTGGAGCGGCTGCACGGCCACCCCGGCCTCCGCCGAGACCTGCGACGGCGCCGACAACGACTGCAACGGCCTCATCGACGACGGCGTCCTCACCGGCGTGCCGTGCACCAACGACGTGGACGGCGTCGGGAGCTGCGACGGCACCCTGGTGTGCCTGGGCAGCCAGGGCGAGGTGTGCCAGGGGCCGACCCCGACCGCCGAGGCCTGCGACTTCAAGGACAACGACTGCGATGGCGCCGTCGACGAGTCCTTCACCGCGGGCGGGGTCTACAACACCTTCGAACACTGCGGCACCTGCAACCTGTCCTGCGCCATCGGCTTCCCCAACGCCGAGTCCACGACCTGCCAGGTCGCGGGCGGCCAGGCCCAGTGCGTGGTCCAGTCGTGCAAGCCGGGATTCGTCAAGCTGAACCCCTTCCAGTGCATCCCGGACGCGGTCAACGTGTGCCAGGCCTGCGCGGCCGACGAGAATTGCCTGGGTGACGGGGCCGGGTGCACGGAGATCGGCGAGGGCACCTTCTGCACCACGGCCTGCGCGAGCCAGGACGACTGCGAGAGCGGCTTCGTGTGCCAGGAGGTCGGCAAGCCCAGCAAGCAGTGCGTGCCCCAGAGCGGCTCCTGCACCTGCGACGGCACCAACACCGACCTGTCGCGGGCCTGCCAGCTCACCTACACGCCGCCCAACCCGGCGCTGCCCGAGTACACCTGCAACGGCAGCCAGCAGTGCACGGCCGACGGCTGGGGCGCCTGCGCGCTCCCGGACGACGTGTGCGACGGGCTGGACAACGACTGCGACGGCAAGATCGACGAGGCCTTCAAGGACGCCACGGGCGCCTACACCACCGTGCAGCACTGCGGCGGCTGCAACATCTCGTGCCTGGCGCTGAGCGTGCCCAACGCCGACGCGAGCTGCTCGACGAGCGGCCCGGTGCCCACCTGCAGCTTCACCTGCAAGGGCGGCTACGAGGACGTGGACGGCCTGAGCGACAACGGCTGCGAGTGCCTGCCCCAGGCCGGCGACGACCTGGCGGGCGACGGGGTGGACTCGAACTGCGACGGCATCGACGGCGACCTGAACCAGGCGATCTTCGTGGCCAAGGACGGCGACGACGGCGCGAGCGGCAGCCGCGACGAGCCGATGCTGACGATCTCGGCGGCCCTGTCGCGGGCCTTCCAGTCGGGCAAGCGCGATGTGTACGTCGCGACGGGCGTGTACTCCGAGAACGTCGTGCTCATCGAGGGGATCGGCCTCTTCGGCGGCTACGCCTCGGACTTCTTCCGCCACAACACGCTGACCTTCGAGACGGCGATCATCGGCCAGACGCCGACGCTCTCGGCGCCGGGGGCCGTGACCGCGGTGGGCCTGGGCGCGGCCGGCGCGGCCGAGCCGACGATCCTGGACGGCTTCACCGTGTTCGGCGCGAACGCGGCCAACGTGGCGGGGGCCAACAGCTACGCCATCTACCTGCGCAACGCCGGCCCGCGCGTCGAGGTGCGGAACAATCGCATCTTCGGGGGCGCCGGGGGCAACGGCGCCGCCGGACAGTCGGGCTCCGACGGGCTGGACGGGCCGCCGGGTGTCCCGGGGGTGGGCGTCAAGGACGTGGGCAAGTACGGCGCCGGCAACGTGCGCGTGTGCACCGACGGCGCCGACGCCTCGGTGGCGGGCGCTGGCGGCGAGCGGACCTGCGCCGACGGGGCCGTGCTGAACGGCGGCACGGGCGGCGCGGGGCTGTGCCCGGTGTACGGGAGCGCCCCGGCGAGCTCCGAGAACGGCGCCCCGGGCGCGGGCGCGTCCGCCGGCACCGGTGGATTCGCAGGCTGGGACAGCGTCTTCGACACCGCGGTCGCGTGCGGCACCTGCGGGATCCCGCCGGACAACCAGCCCTACCTGGCGAGCTTCGGCACCTCGGGGGCCAGCGGCTCGGATGGGCCGGCCGGCCCGGGCTGCACCAGCGCCAGCGGCGTCGTGGTGGCGGGCCAGTGGGTCGGGGGCAGCGGCGGCGACGGCGGCGCGTCCACGCACGGCAGCGGCGGTGGCGGCGGCGGCGCAGGCAGCGGCGTCGAGGTGCTCGGCTCGGGGTGCGGCGCGGGTACCCCGGCGCCCGACGACTGCTGCACCGGCCACGGCGGCACCAACTGCAGCAGCCCGACGGTGACGAGCTGCGTATGCGGCGAGGACGCCTTCTGCTGCACGAACTCGTGGGACAGCACCTGCGCCAGCGAGGTGGAGGAGTTCGGCTGCGGGAGCTGCGGCGACGGGCTGGCCGGCAAGGACATCGGCGGTACGGGCGGCGGAGGCGGCGCCGGCGGGTGTCGCGGCACCGCGGGCACCGGCGGCAAGTCGGGCGGCGGCAGCTTCGGCATCTTCTACGTGCGGGACGACGCCGGCTCGGGCTTCCCGGTGCTGACCGGCAACACCATCCGGGCGGGAAGCGGCGGCCAGGGCGGCATCGGCGGCCCCGGCGGCGCCGGCGGCCTGGGCGGCGCTGGCGCACCGGGCGGCGCGCCCACCGAGGGAGACCCGACGACCTGGTGCGCCACCGGAGGCGCCGAGGGCGGCAACGGAGGACGCGGCGGCCACGGCGGCGGCGGCGGCGGAGGCTGCGGCGGCTCCAGCTACGGCATCTTCGCCCAACCCGCCCCGACCGGCGCGACCAAGGCGAGCTGGCTGGCCAACGGCTTCCAACCCGGCGGCTTCGGCGGCCAGGGAGGCGCCGGAGGCCCCTCCCTGGGCCTGAGCGGCACCCCCGGCCAATCCGGAAGCGCCGCCCAGACGAACTTCTGAGGCGACGGAGAGGCCGGCGCCGGAACCGAGGCCGGCGCCGAGACCGAGGCCGGCGCCGAGACCGAGGCCGAGTCCGAGGCCAAGACCGACGCCGAGGCCGACACCGAAACCGAGACCGAGGCCGAGGCCGAGACCGACACCGAGACCGAGACCGAGACCGACACCGGGACCGAGACCGACACCGAGGCCGAGACCGACACCGGGGCCGAGACCGACACCGACACCGCCACCGAGACGGTAGGCCGAGACCGAGACCGAGGCCGAGACCGAGACCGAGACCGAGACCGAGACCGGAGACCGAGCCGAGACCGAGACCGAGACCGAGGCCCGAGACCGAGGCCGACCGACCGAGACCGACACCGAGACCGGCACCGAGACCGAGGACCGAGGCCGAGACCGGCACCGAGACCGAGACCGAGGCCGAGGCCGAGACCGGCACCGAGACCGAGACCGAGGCCGAGGCCGAGACCGGCACCGAGACCGAGACCGAGGCCGAGACCGAGGCCGAGACCGAGGCCGAGGCCGAGACCGAGGCCGAGGCCGAGACCGAGACCGACACCGAGACCGAGACCGACACCGAGACCGAGCCCGCCCGCCGAGACCGGCGCCGCCACCGAGCCCGTCCCCGCCACCACCCGCGGGATGAGGCCGGCCCGAGATCCCGACCCGCCGCCACCAGCCCCAACCCCGAAGCGACCCCGCCCCCGTGTGCGATGGCCGAGGCGGCTGGCGAGGGCGCCGCTGAGGGTGGCGCGACCGAGGGCAGGCCGAGTCGGGCTTCAGCCCGTCGCAGGCCTGACCCGAGGGAGCGCTGCCCTCAGCGGCGTCCGTAGCGGCCGCCCCGGCCATCGACATCGATCCCCTAGAGGCTGGCTACCAATCCCCACGGCATCTCGCGGTCGGCCACGAACGCCGTATAACCCTGGATGCCGGGGATGGCGCGGTAGACCGCGCTGAGGTGCCAGGCGCTCAGGAAGGACTCCACGCGGATCTTCCAGCGCTTGCCGTCGGCGGGGTCGTTGAAGACGACGCGGTCGCCCTCGAAGCCGCGGACGACGATCCAGTGGAGGCCGGGCTTGTGGGTACCCCAGAGGATCGGCGCCTCCACCAGGGCCAGGACCGGGCGGCGCGTCGACACCGCGCCCGTCAGCGCGAAGAGCGCACCCGAGCGGCCGCCCTCGTGGGCCAGGGGCGAGAAGCGCTCGGGAGCGCCGAAGTGGTCCAGGATCGCGCCGACCATCGACGCGGTGGTCATCCCTCCGGAGCGGCCCGGCAGGTGCCACGAGCGCATCGGGAAGCGCTCCCAGGACCAGGCGCCCACCTCGTCGCGCAGGGCGTCCAGCGAGGGGCCCTCGAGACCGCGGTAGGCTGCCAGCAGCATCGCCGCCGCGGTGGGGCCGCAGTTGGCCTGCTCGCCCGACTGCAGGGCCAGCGGCACGTCCAGGTCGATGCGGGGGAGCGCGAGGCCGCGCCCGGGGTCTGCGTCGGCGGGCAGCGGACCGCCGAGGGCCAGACCGAGCGCGACGACCAGCATGGGGGCCACGAGGTCGCGTACGGTGGGGCGACGAGGGGCGAGCGGCATGGGACCTCCGAAGCTGCGCGACGCGGACCGGTGCCGCTCGTCGCTGTCCTCGTGTGGTCAACGCGGGTCGCTCGGACACGAATTCCGGGGGTCTCCCAGGCCTCCTCCAGGCGGGCGAAGGATGTCCGATCGCCGCCGCTCGAATCAACCGGCGGCGTGTTGGAGGGTGTCTTCACATCCGGACCGAGCGGGGCGCCAGCGACGTCTCTTCAGGGGCATACGCGCGGAGGGCGCTCGCTGCGCGCAAGAGACCGAGGCGCGCAAGTCCCTGGAGAGACATGAGCCGGCCACGCGACGGGAGAACGAGAAGACACCCTCTCAGCCCTTGGGCGGGATGAGCGACATCGCGCGCTCGGCCATGGCGGTGATGGTGAGGCTGGGGTTGACCCCCAGGTTCGCCGGGACCATCGACCCGTCGACCACGTACAGGCCGTCGTAGCCGTAGGCGCGGTGCTGGGCGTCGATGACCCCGGTCGCCGCGCTGTCCCCCATGGTGCAACCGCCCAGGATGTGGGCCGTGGTGGGCACCGAGAGCAGCAGCTCGGTGACCGCCGCCCTGGGCACCCCGTCGATGTTCCGCGCGATGCGGCGGGCGATGTCGTTGCCGATGGGGATGGTGGCCTGGATGCCCGACTCGCCGCGGTTGTCGGTGTCGAATCCCTTGCTCCAGGGGGCCCACCAGCGGCGGCGGCGCACGAAGCGCATCGAGCTGTCCACCGGCTGCATCACCAGCAGGATGATTCCGCGGCGCGCCCAGCCGATGGGGTTGGCCACGCGCAACGATCGGATGGGGTGCCGGAGCATTTGGCCGAGGGCGTCCAACATGCGCCGCCAGCGCGGGCCCGCGTCGGTCATGGCCGTGGTGATGAGCGAGAGCATGTCCGAGCCGCGGCTGTAGCGCACGGCCTCGATGTGGGTGTCCTCGTCGGGGTGCACGCCCGCGGAGATGGCTATGCCGTGGGCGTAGTCGACGTCGGGGCGCGTGGTCTCGACGCCCAGGATGGCCTCGGAGTTCGTGCGCACGAAGTCGCCGAGGCGCGGCGAGAGCGCCGGGAGGCTGCCGCGGTCGCGGCACTCCATCAGCAGGCGCGTGGTGCCGATGGCGCCCGCCGACATGACGACGCGACGCGCCGTGAAGCGCCGCCGCCCAAGCTTCAGCACCGGCGAGGTCGAGCGGTGGGTCAGCACCTCGAAGCCGCCGCCCTCGAGCGGCCGTATGTCGTCGACGGTGGTCAGCGGGTGCACGACCGCGCCGCGGCGCTCGGCCAGCCACAGGTAGTTCTTGTCCAGCGTGTTCTTGGCGCCGTGGCGGCAGCCCACCATGCAGCCGGCGCAGAGCACGCAGCCGTGGCGCTCGGGCCCCTCGCCCCCGAAGAAGGGGTCGGGGTGGGCGACGCCGGGCCCCTCGCCGAAGTAGACGCCGACCGTGGCGACGTGGAAGGTGTCCTCGCGCCCGATCTCGCGGGCGGCCTCCAGCAGCAGGCGGTCGCCCTCCGCGACGTGCTCGGAGGTCACCGCGCCCAGCATGCGGAGCGCCGTCTGGTAGTGCGGCGCCAGCGTGGAGCGCCAGTCGGCGTCGCTGGTCGGCCAGCGCGAGTCGCGAAAGGCGCGGTCCGGCGGCACCAGCAGCGTGTTCGCGTAGACGAGGCTGCCGCCGCCGACCCCGGCGCCCGACAGCACGAAGGCGTCGCGGAACACGGTCATCCGCATGATGCCGAAGCAGCGCAGCAGCGGCGCCCAGAGGTAGCGCCGCGCGTTCCAGGTGGTCTTGGGGAAGTCCCCCGGGGCGAAGCGCCGGCCCGCCTCGAGGACGGCGACGCGGTAGCCCTTCTCCGACAGGCGCAGAGCCGACACGCTGCCGCCGAACCCGGAGCCGACGATCAGGAAGTCGAGGTCGTGTTCCATGGCTGCGCATCCTGGCGCGGCGGGCGGCTCGCGTCGAGCCCTGGCGCCACGCCAGATGATCGCGGCCCTCGATGCCGCCTTGACACCGTCTCGGGGCGGGTGCTACGCCAGCGGCGCTTCGGGAGGGCGCGCGAATTGGCCAGCGGTGAGACCGGAAACGTCGTCGGGGCGGGTGCGCGGGTCAAGGGACGCATCACCGGCCCGGGTTCGCTCACCGTCGATGGTGCGGTCGAGGGCGAGGTCCGGCTCGAGGGCGACCTGGTCGTCAACCCCTCCGGTCGAGTGGCGGCGCCGGTCAGCGGCGCCAACGTCAGCGTCTGGGGCACCATCCAGGGCAGCATCTCCGCGGCGCGCACCGTCACGGTGGGCCCCGGAGCCGTAGTGGAAGGCGACCTCACGGCGCCCAGCATCACCATCCACCCGGACGCACGGCTCACGGGCCGCGTCCACATGGAGCTCGACCTCCCCAAGGGGGCGTCGCGCGGCCGTCCGGCGCAGGGGCGCTGGTAGCAGCGCGTCGGGGTCGGGCCCACGAGGCAGGAGTCCATGGCTGAGACCATCATCGGCAACAACATCGTCATCGACGGCGAGATCACCGGCAGCGACTCCATCACCATCCTCGGCACGGTCCGCGGTCGGGTGGAGGTCAAGGACACGGTGACGGTCGCCGCCAGCGGGCGTGTCGAGGCCGACATCCAGTGCCAGGCCGCGGAGGTCGCGGGCGCGGTCCAGGGCAACGTGAGCGCGACCGACAAGATCGAGATCAAGTCGGGCGGGCGCCTCGTCGGCGACGTACGCGCGCCGCGGGTGCTCATCGCCGACGGCGCTGCCTTCAAGGGCAACATCAACATGCAGGGCTGAGCGTGGCCGAGGCACCCACCCGAATCTCGGAGAACCAGCGCGTCGAGGGGACGCTGCGCGCCAGCGAGGACGTGAGCCTCGCCGGGTCGCTGCGAGGGCGCCTCGAGTGCGACCGCGTCTTCACGGTCGAGGCCAGCGGGCTGCTCGAGGCCGAGTGCTTCGTGCGCTCGCTGGTGGTGCACGGGGTCGTCATCGGCGACGTGCACGCCTCCGAAGAGCTGGTCATCGAGCGCACCGGGCAGGTGCAGGGGAACATCCGGGCGCGGCGGCTGAAGCTGCGCGCCGGCGGGCGCATCGCCGGGCAGGTGGCGACCGGCGTCGAGGTGCGGCTGCCGACGCCGCGCGAGACGGCGACGGCGCCTGGCGCCCGGCGCACCCCGCGGGCCGCCTCGAGCCCGGCCAGCGACGACTGGGACGCTGCCCCGCCCGCCAAGCGCAGCGCGCCCGCGGCGCCGCAGCGACCCGCGGCCGAGGTGGACGTCGACGAGCTGGGCGCGATGCCCCCGGGCGCGCGCGCCGAGCCGCCGCGACCGGAGCCGCGCCCGGCCTTCGAGGAGACCGCCAGCGTGGCGGCACCGACGCAGCACGAGGTGGAGACCGGCCCGCCCGACGAGGTCGTCGAGACCGACGAGGCGCTCCAGGACCACAGCGCCGCGGAGCCGCTCCCGAACTGAGAGGGTGTACGCACCCCCGCGCCCGTCAGGAGGAGCCCCGTGAGCCAGCCCAAAGCCGATCTCCTCGCGCTGCTCACCGAGCTGTCCTTCGAGCGGCGCCACGTGGTCCTGTCGAGCGGCAAGACCTCGGATTTCTATATCGACTGCAAGCAGACGCTCCTGCACCCCGACGGGATGGCGCTGACCGGCACCGTGCTGGTGGACGCCTGGCAGCAGCAGGGCTTCGCCATCGACGCGGTCGGCGGCCCGACCCTGGGCGCCGACCCGATGACCTGCGCCTTCGTGCTGCAGGCGCGGCGGCGCGGGCTGGCCGTGCCAGGCTTCTTCGTCCGCAAGGAGGCGAAGGGCCACGGCACGATGGCGTTCATCGAGGGGACCCGCTCGGTGGTGGCCGGGGCGACGGCGCTGATGCTCGAAGACGTCATCACCACGGGCGCGTCGTCGGTGCGCGCCATCGGGCGCCTCCGCGAGGCGGGGCTCGAGGTGGCCGCGCTCTTCTGCCTCGTCGACCGCCTCGACGGCGGGCGCCAGGCCATCGAAGAGGCGGGCGTGCCGGTCACGGCGATGTTCACGCGCGACGACTTCATCCGCCCGAACGAGGTCGCCCGATGAGCCGCACCGTCCAACTCGCCCTGGCGTCCGGTCTGGCCCTGGTGACGCTGCTGGCGGGGTGCGCCACCGACTCCAGGAGCTACGACCGGACCCGCGGGCGCTGGACGCGCAAGGTCGAGACCTACGAGAACTTCGAGAGCCGCCTCTTCGTGCGCGCCACCTTCAAGACCGAGGAGTTCCGCCGCGCCTACGCCGACGCCTACGCCAGGATGTTCGCCCTGGAGCCGGCGGCTCGCGAGTCGCTGCTGGAGGCGGAGCTGGCAGAGCAGGCCGACGAGTACGTGTTCGTCGTGGCCAGCTTCACCAACTCGCTGGACTGGGAGAACCTGGACCCGAAGGCGGGCATCTGGGACGTGCGCATGGAGAACGGCGACGGCCGCGTCATCCGCCCGTCGAAGGTGAAGCGCCTCGACGAGACCAACCCCACCTGGGACCGGCTCTTCCCCTACAAGGCCTTCCACGACCGCCTCTACGAGTTCCACTTCCCCAAGGACCCGGCGTCGCCCATCGCCCGGTCGGGCGAGCCCGTCTACCTGGTCATCGCGGGCGCGCCCGCCCAGGTGAAGCTCGAATGGCCGATGCCGTGAGGCAGCACCGCGTCTCCGACGGCACCCGGCTCGCCTACGAGCTGGGCGGCAGGCCCGACGCCCCCACGGCGCTGCTCTGCGACGGCATCTCCTGCGACGGCTACGTCTGGAAGCACCTGCGTCCCTGGCTGGAGGAGCGCTTCCGGATCCTGCACGTCCACTACCGCGGCCACGGGCGCTCCGGCATCCCGCGCGACCCGGAGGCCGTCACGCTGCCGCACCTGGCCGCCGACATGGCCGAGCTGCTGGACCACCTGGCGCTGGGCCCGGCGGTCGCCTTCGGCCACTCCATGGGCGTGCAGGTCATCCTGGAGATGGCGCTGCGGACGCCCGAGCACGTGCAGGCGGGCGTGCTGCTCTGCGGGTCCAGCGGGCGCCTGCTGGACACCTTCAAGGAGACCGACCTGGGCATGCGGCTCTTGCCGGGCATCCGCAACTTCACCGAGCGCTACGCGGCCGAGGTCTCCTCGGCGCTGCGCCGCGTGCTCCCCACCGAGCTGTCGTTCCGCGTGGCGACCTGGACCGAGCTCAACCGCGAGCTCATCCGCCGCGAGGACTTCATGCCCTACCTGACGCACTTCGCGACGATGCCGCCCGATCTCTTCACCCGCATGCTGCACGACGCCGCCTCGCGCACGGCCGACCCGTGGCTCGGCCGCGTCACCCAGCCGATGCTGGTGGTGGCAGGCGACCGCGACGGGTTCACCCCATCGCGCCTGTCCCAGGCCATGGCCGACGCCCTGCCCTGCGCCACCTTCGTGCTGCTCGAGGGCGGAAGCCACACCGCGCCGCTGGAGGTCCCCGAACGGGTCGAGGGCGCCGTGGCCGACTTCATCGCGCGCCACGGTCCCTTCGTCGTGCCGCGGAGCCACGAGGCGCACCGCGCCCAGGCCACCACCCGGTTCGCCGACGCCTTCCGGCGCGGCGCCCCCGCGGCGGCCGCTCAGTCCTCGTCGTCGTAGAAGAGGGTGTCGCGCATCTGCAGGAAGTCGTTGATCGCGTCCGACTCGGTCGGCGACAGGTGCATGAAGCGCACGCCCATCCCCGGCAGGCAGTCCGGGTTGTCGAGCTGCTCGAGCCGCTGCCAGCGCACCTCGCAGCGCGCGGTGATCGACTGCGGGTAGTTGGGCAGCGTGAAGGTCACGTTGAAGGCCGTGCCGATGGGCATCAGGTCGCGCGTGGCGACGAAGAGCCCGCCGGTGGAGATGTTCTCCGTGAAGCCCGTGTAGAACGAGCTCTCGCTGTGCAGGCCCACCTCGACCGTGACCGGCGCGCGCTCCAGCTTCCGATGATCCAATCCGTCCGTGCGGGGGCGCTGCGAGTAGGGGCCGGCGGGCATCGCCGCCATCTCCACTCGAGTCTCCATCCCGAAGACGTCGCTCTGTGTCGTGTCCATGATCGTTTCTCCGTGGGGTTCTCTGGGGGAGACTCCCTGGGCTGGGGCTTCTTCGTCACAGGAGCTGGGCTCGGGACGGGCCCCCGGCGTGCGCCTTGGAGGCGACGCCGGGGACTCGCCCCTGATGCGACCGAGGTACTCCCCCCACCGGTCCACCAAGCTCACAGGTGGTCCATCGGCCGGGGGGCCCCAGGGCTTTAGGGACTTCGAGCGAGGCGAAGGCGCGCGGCCGCCAGGACGCTGGCCCAGGGCGCCTCGCCGCCGCCCCGCCGCGACGAGCCCCACTCGCCCTCAGCGGGTGTCCCGTCCTCGGACCGAGGCCGGCACCGGCGACGTGGTCTCAGGCGCCAGGATGAGAGCGCGTGCCCGGGGCAGGCGAGCGACCAGCGGAGGCGGCCGGAGTCACGCGAGCCAGCCGAGCGCCAGGACGACGGCTGGCGACCGGATCAGCTGGCGACCGGATCAGGGGTCGGCGCGGAAGAGCTGCTGGCCCGCCAGCACGAAGTCGCCCGGCCGCAGCTCCAGCGGCTCGCGGATGCGCACGTAGGTGCCGTTGGAGCTGCCCAGGTCCTTCAGCGTCACCCGGTCGTCGCGGCGCGTGAGCAGCGCGTGCATCCCGGACACGTAGCCGTCGTCGGGGAACACGATGTCGCCTCGCTCGCGCCCGATGTAGGTCTCGTCGCCCACCAGGACGTACGCGTTGGCCACCGACGCCGGCCCCACGAGCTGCGACAGGCGCCCCCAGACCGTGCCCGGCAGCGGGCTCCCGAGGCGCAGCGTGCCCTCCTCGTCCAGGTCCTGCCCGCGGCCGCCCAGCTCGCCGAACACGTCGAAGCGCAGCAGCTCCTGCCCCACCCGGAAGGCGTCCCCGGGCTGCAGCTCCGCCTCCTCGACCAGGCGGATGAACACGCCGTTGGTCGTATCCAGCGGAGTCACCCACAGCACGTCGGCGCGGTAGGCCAGCTCGGCGTGCCGCCCCGCCAGGAAGTCGTCGTCGGGGAAGTTGATGTGCCCGCCGTCGCGCCCGAGCACCGTGCCGCTGGCGTCCAGCTCGAAGGCCTCGCCGTCGCTGCCGTCCTCCCGGATCAGCACGATGCGCCCGCGCACCACGCCGGAGCGCGGCTTCGCGGGCGCCGTGACCACACGGGACTCCGCCAGGGGAGCGCCGCAGCTCGCGCAGAAGGCGAAGTCCGCCTGGCTCGGCGCCCCGCAGACCCGGCACTCGCCCGGCGTCGCCGCGGGCGGCGGCTCGGTGCTGATCGGCCGCAGCATCGTGGCGCCGCCGGTGCGTACGGCGCTGCGTGCCTTGCCCTTCGCCGGCGCGCCGGGGGCCCGAGGCGCCTCGGGAGCGCGCGGCGCCTGGGGCGCTCGAGGCCTCACGCCACCGGGCGGCGGCGGCGCCTGGGCGCGGCCCTTCGGTCCGTCGGCGCCGGGCTCGGCCACGTTGACCGGGTCGGCGCCGCGGGCCTCCGCCGCCTCGCGCCGCGCCGCCTTCTCGGCCTCGCCCGCCGAGGTCTCGCGCGGATGAGCCGCGGCCGAGCCTCGCCGAAGCCACCGCGGGCGCCGTGGGCTTCTTCGGCGCCGACGGCGCAGCGACCGCCAGTCCGCCGGGCACGGTCGCGCCAGCGGCGACCTCGGGCTCGGTCGCGGCCTTCGCGCGCGCCACCGCCTGCTCGGGCTCCGGCTCCGGCTCGGGGGTGGCCGCGGCGACCTGCTGCGGCGTGGCCGGGCGCTCGGGCTTCGCGGCGGGCTCCGGCTGCACCGAGGCCGCCTCCAGATCCGACCCGCAACCCAGGCAGAACCGGAAGAAGTCCTCGTTTTCCTTGCCGCAGGTCGGGCAACTGATCACGCGCGTCGCCTCCCCGGAGCTGCACTCTCCGCGTCGAGCGACCGGTAGCACGCCGCCCGGGGGACGCGCAAGCTCACCTGAAGTCGACCTCCAGCGCCTCGCTGCCCACGTCCAGCGCCGGCGTCACCGCGCGCACGGCGGCGCCGGGCAGCACGAAGTCGCCTCCCACCGAGTGATACAGGCCGTCCGCGCTCCGGACCACCACCGAGAACTCGCCGGCGACCGCCTGCCCCGCGGCCAGCGGCGCCTCGAAGCAGAGCGTGCCTGCCACCACCTGGCCGGTGAAGGGCGCCTCTCCCGACCACGACGCCGTCCCGGACGCCTGCTGGAAGGACTGCAGCGGACGCACGGAGGCGAGCGCCACCTCGGCCTCGAAGAACGCGGCGCCGCCGTCCCGCCCCGCCAGGGACAGGGTCACCCCATCCCCCGCGCCAGAGGCCACCGCGATCCGGTCGTCGCTGCCGCCCGCCGAGGCCCGCTCGCGATGGTCGTCGACGCGCAGCCGACAGGCGTTGTGCCACGCGGGCTTCTTGGTCGTCGTCGCGCCGGGCACCCAGTCGGTGTACTCGGTCGCCCCGCCCGAGTCGCCGCCCGCGTCCGCGGCCGCCTCGCCCGAGCCGTCGCACGCCCCGCCGGACGCCAGGAGCGCCAACCCCAGCAGGAGCCGCGTGATCCGCCGCATCAGTCCCCCTCCCGCTTGATGTCCAGCGCGCGCACCTTCTTGTACAGGTGCGAGCGCTCCAGCCCCAGCGACTCGGCCGTCTGGGTCATGTGGCCACCGTGGGCGTCGAGCGCCGCGGTGATGATCTCGCGCTCGGCGTCGGCGAGCAGCTCGCGCATGGGGACCCCCGCCCGCCACAGCCCGCCGCTCACCGGCCGCGCGTCACCCAGCAGGAGCCGCACGCGGGCGCCGTCGATGACCTCCTGCGGCGTCAGGATCACCAGCCGCTCGCAGGCGTTCCGCAGCTCGCGCACGTTGCCCGGCCAGTCGAAGGCCGCCAGCGCCTCGAGGGCGTCGGCGGTCAGGCGCCGGGCCCCGGTGGCGTTGTCCGTCGAGGCGCGCGCCACGAAGGTCTCGGCCAGCAGCGGGATGTCCTCGCGCCGCGCGCGCAGCGGCGGCACCCGGATGGGGACCACCGCCAGCCGGTAGTACAGGTCCTCGCGGAAGGCGCCGTCGGCGATGCGCTCGGGCAGGTCCTGGTTGGTCGCCGCCACGACCCGCACGTCGACGGCGATGGTGCGCGAGCCGCCCACCCTCTCGATCTCGCCCTCCTGCAGCGCGCGCAGCAGCTTGGCCTGCACGTCCATCCGCATGTCGCCGATCTCGTCGAGGAAGAGCGTGCCCTTGTGCGCCAGCTCGAACTTGCCCTTGCGCGCCTGGTGCGCGCCGGTGAAGGCGCCGCGCTCGTGGCCGAAGAGCTCGCTCTCGATGAGCTCGGCCGGGATGGCCGCGCAGTTCAGCTTCACGAAGGGCGCCTGGGAGCGCCGTGAGCCGGTGTGGATGGCCCGCGCGACCAGCTCCTTGCCCGTGCCGCTCTCGCCGGTGATCAGCACGCGGCCCTGGCTGGGCGCCGCCAGGGCGATGGTCTCGCGCAGCCGCGCCATCGCCGGTGCGCGGCCCAGGAGCTCCGAGCTCTCCCGCAGCTCCTCGCGCAGGTCCCGCAGCTCACGCCGCTGGCCCTCGAAGCGCACCGCGTTGCCGATGGTGATGAGCATCTTCTCGGTCGATAGCGGCTTCTCCACGAAGTCGTGCGCCCCGGCGCGGATCGCCTCGAGCGCCATCTCGATGGTGCCGTGGCCGCTCATCACGATGACGGGGATCTCGGCGTGCTCGCGCTTCATCCAGCGCAGCACGTCCAGCCCGTCGCCGTCGGGCAGCTTCACGTCCAGCATCACCAGGTCGGGCGCCTCGCCGCGGACGGCCTCGAGCGCGCCCGCCACCGAGTCGGCCGTCACGCACCGGTAGCCCTCGATCTCCAGCGAGCGCGAGAGGCTGCTGCGGATGTTCTTCTCGTCGTCGACGACCAGGATGGTGGCGCTGCTCACAACCGGATGTCCTTCCAGTCGCCGCGCCAGAACTTCCAGATCATCGCGCTGGCCATCAGGCAGATGTAGGTGAAAGCCGACGCCCAGATGCCCACCAGCCCGAGGTCCAGCACCACCCCCAGCACGTAGGCCAGCGGCACCAGGCAGGTCACGTGCAGGAAGAGCTCGACCTTCATGACGTAGGCGCTGTTGCCGGCGCCGTAGAGCGCCTGCGCCAGGATCATCGCGACCCCGACCAGCGCCTCGCAGCCGCCCATCAGGCGCAGGGAGGCGCGGCCGGCGTCGACCACCTCCATGTCCTTGGAGAACACGGCGAAGAGGAGGTCGGGGAAGGCGATGGCGATGAGGCCCATGAAGCCCATCAGGTAGACGCCGATGCGCACCGACTCCCAGCCGTAGCGCTCGGCGAGGTCGGGGCGCCGGGCGCCCAGGCTCTGGCCGACCAGGGTGGCGGTGGCGGTGCCGAAGGCGATGCAGGTCATGAAGGTGACCGAGAGGATGTCGATGATGACCTTGGTGGCGGCGACGAAGATGGGCGGGCGGGCGTGCATCGCGCTCAGGTACAGGTCGCCGAGCAGCGGCTGCGCCTCGAGCGCGCGCTGCAGCGGGATGTCGCCGCCGTGCCAGAAGCCGGCCTGGGTGATGGCCTCGGTGACGACGCGCTCGTCGAGGATGCCGACGATCTTGAGGAAGAGCGCGAAGCCGGTCATCACGAAGGTGGTGGCGAGGCCGCTGGGGATGGAGATGCGGGTGATCTCCCAGAGCAAGCGGCGGCGGATGGCGCTGAGGCGGAAGTACTTGTACTTGCGTCGGAACTCGGGCGCGCAGGCGAAGCCGAACATCAGCAGCATGCCGAGGAGGCTCGAGATGGCGGACGCAAGCCCGGCGCCCTCCACGTACATGGGCTCGAAGCCGAGTGCGCCGAAGATGAGGATGTAGTTGAGCACCACGTTGCAGATGTTCATCAGGATGGCGGCATACATGTGGGCCTTGGTGAAGCCGATGCCGTCGAAGAAGCCCTTGAACGAGACGGTCACCACCATCGGGAACACGCCCAGCATCCGCCACTGGGCGTAGGGGATCCCGAGTCGGAGCACGTCGGCGTTCGAGTTGAAGAAGGGGAAGATGTGCCCGATGGCCGCGTGGGCGGCCCAGGCCGCGACCAGGGCGCTGCTGACGGTGAGCAGCAGCGAGTTGGTCATCGTGCGGCCGGCGCCCTCGTGGTCGCCCTCGCCGAAGCGGCGCGCGGTGATGGCCTGGGTCCCGACCACGAAGGACGAGAGGAAGCCCCCCACCCCCCAGAGCAGGATGAGGGAGTAGCCGATGGCCGACTGCCCGGCGATGCTGTACTGCTTCGGCAACCGCCCCACCATGATGGTGTCGAGCAGGTTGATGGCCGTCTGCGTCAACATGGCCAGCACGACCGGATAGGCCAGGGTCAGCAGCCGCCGGGTCAGCTCGCGGTCGAGCTCCCAGAACGGCCGCCGAGGCGGGCCTGTCTCGTGCTGCGTCGCGGTCACGCGACCTCCGTGGTTCGCACCGCTCGGAGGCGGGCCGACACTGAAACAGAGGCCGCCAGACGGCGCAAGTCGAACATGTTCCAGGCCCACGTTTGCCCTTGACGTTTTCGCGGAATGCGGCGAACTTCCGCACGACCCCCGTCTGCGGGGTTCTTCCCTCATTGGCCACACACCCACGTGTACGGCGCCGACCTACGGACGCGATGCCTTCATCCGTCCCGGCGATCCGATGCCGTTCCGTGGAGTCCTCCGGAGGACAACGCGCGATGGACCAGACGTCTCAGTACTCCTACCTCCGCATCGCCCTGTTGGGCTTGGGGCTCCTCCTGATGGGCAGCCTCGGTGCCTGCTCGCCGAAGTACCCCAACTGCAGCAAGGACGCGCACTGCGAGAAGCACAATCAGGTGTGCGTGGACAAGCTGTGTCGGGATTGCCGCAGCTCGGGAGACTGCAACAAGGTCGACCCCTGCATGGCCTGCTCGTCGAGCTACACCTGCTCGCGCGCCCCGGGCTGCTGCAAGTCCGACCTGGACTGCCCCGGCGGCCGCTGCTGGAAGACGGCCGGCGCCACCACCGGCCAGTGCGGCGGTGCCTGCCAGAACGACTCGCATTGCCCTGCGGGCCAGAAGTGCTCGGGCGGCGCCTGCGTCCCGGCGGCGGAGTGCTCCAGCGACGCCAACTGCCCCTCGGGTCAGAAGTGCGTCAACGGCGAGTGCATCGCGGGCTGCACCATCGAGAACGTCTACTTCGACTTCAACGAGAGCTCCATCCGCCTCGACCAGGAGTCGGTCGTGTCGGCGAACGCGGGCTGCATGAAGGAGGCCGGCCGCGCCTACCGCGTCGAGGGTCACTGCGACGACCGCGGCTCGGACGAGTACAACCTGGCGCTGGGTCAGCGCCGTGCGGGCGCCGTCGCTCGCGCCTACAAGCGGCTCGGCATCGCTGACGGCTCCCTGTCGGTCATCAGCTACGGCGAGGAGCGCCCCACCTGCACGCAGCCCACCGAGAGCTGCTGGGCGCAGAACCGTCGCGCCGAGACCAACCCCCGTTAGTGATGACCCCGTCGTCGCGACTCGTGAGTTCTGGCCGATGGGCGGGCGCGTTGCTGCTTTGCAGCGCGCTCGCCCCCACCGGCTGCGTGACCCTCGGCAATTTCGAGAAGCTGGAGGCGCGGGTGGCGGAGCTGGAGCTCCACCGCGCGCAGCTCGAGGCGTCGATGGCCGAGGACGTCCAGCGCCTGGAGAACCTCCACATCAAGCTCACCGAGGCCGAGCAGACGCTGCGCTCGAGCGGCGCCAACCTGGGCATCCGGATGGAGCAGATCGAGGAGAGCCTCCCGGCGGTGAAGGGGCAGCTCGAGGCCGCCAACTTCCAGCTCAAGGGCGCGGTCCGCGACATCGACGCCATCAAGAAGGTGCTCTTCGAGCGCCTGGGCGCCGCGTCCATCTACCTGCCCTCGGATCTGCCCAAGGACGCCGACGGGCAGTGGAAGTTCGCCCAGGCCCGCGTGAAGGCGGGCGACACGCGCCAGGCCAAGGCGGTGCTCGATCAGTTCGAGGCGAGCTTCCCCGACGACCCGCGAGCTGACGACGCGCTCTTCCAGCTCGCCCAGCTCACCGAGCAGGAGGGCGACGTCACCGGCGCCATCAAGGTGTACCAGCGCGTGCACGACGCCCACCCCAAGGGTGACAAGGTGCCGGAGGCGCTGTGGCGTATCGGCGAGCTGCTGGTCGCCCAGAAGGACTGCAAGCGCGCGAAGAGCATCTTCGAGTATCTCGGCAAGAGCTACGGCTCCTCGCCCGAGGGCAAGAAGACGGACGCGAAGCTCAAGGCCCTCGCCAGCGAGTGCAAGTAGGCGCCTCGGCGCCCCGGGGGCGAGGCGTGTACACCGACGAGCGGGTCTGGGACGTCATCGTCATCGGCGCGGGCCACGCCGGGTGCGAGGCGGCGGCCGCGGCCGGGCGCATGGGCGCGCAGGTGCTGGTGCTGACGCAGAACATCGACCGCATCGGGTGGATGAGCTGCAACCCGGCCATCGGCGGCGTGGGCAAGGGGCACCTGGTCAAGGAGGTCGACGCCCTTGGCGGCCTGATGGCCCGGGCCACCGACCAGGCGAGCATCCAGTATCGCCAGCTCAACACGCGCAAGGGCCCCGCCGTGCGCTCGAGCCGGGCCCAGACCGACAAGCTGGTGTACGCGCGGAGCGTGCGGCAGCTCCTGGAGCAGCAGCCGGGCGTCACCATCAAGCAGGCCGGCGTCGAGGGGCTGCTCATCGACGACGCGGAGCCGAAGCCGCGGGTGCGCGGCGTGGAGACGCAGCTCGGCGGCCGCTATCTGGCGCACGCGGTCGTCGTGACGGCCGGCACCTTCATGGGCGGGCTCTGCCACTACGGCGAGACCCGGGTGGCCGGCGGCCGGGCCGGCGACGGAGCGGCCACCGGGCTTCCACGCGGGCTGGCGGCGCTGGGCTTCGCGATGGGCCGGCTCAAGACCGGCACGGTGCCGCGCCTCGACGGCCGCACCGTCGACCTCTCCGGGCTGGAGGTGCAGCCCGGCGACGACCCGCCGCGCCCCTTCGCGATGTACGGGGGCCGCGTCGCCCTGCCGCAGGTGCCGTGTCACGTCACCTGGACCAGCGAACGCACCCACGAGATCATCCGCGCGAACCTGCACCGGTCGCCGATGTACTCCGGCGCCATCGAGGGCCGCGGCCCGCGCTACTGCCCCTCCATCGAGGACAAGATCGTCCGCTTCGCCGACCGCGACCGGCACCGCATCTTCCTGGAGCCCGAGGGGCTCTCGACCACGGAACTCTACCCCAACGGGATCTCCACCAGCCTGCCGCTGGACGCGCAGATCGCCATGGTGCGCAGCATCCCCGGCCTCGAGCGGGCGGAGATCACGCGGCCCGGCTACGCGGTCGAGTACGACATGGTCGACCCGCGGGAGCTGTGGCCGAGCCTTCAGACGCGCCGGGTGGCGGGGCTCTTCCTGGCCGGCCAGGTCAACGGGACCACCGGCTACGAGGAGGCCGCCATCCAGGGCCTGCTGGCCGGCGTGAACGCGACGCTGGCGGTGCGCGGCGAGGCGCCGCTGGTCCTGGACCGGGCCGAGGCCTACGGCGGCGTGCTGGTCGACGACCTCACGACCCAGGGCGCCGACGAGCCCTACCGCATGTTCACCTCGCGCGCCGAGCACCGTCTGGCGCTCCGCGAGGACAACGCCGACGAGCGCCTGATGCCGCGAGCCCGGGCGCTGGGCCTGGTGGACGACCGCACCTGGGCGGGGTTCCAGGCGCGCCTCGCCGCCGTCGAGGACGCGAGCCAGCGCCTGCGCGCGACCACGCTGGTGCCCGACGCCGACACGAACCAGCGCCTGCGGGAGCGCGGACTGGCCGAGCTGGCGGGCCCCAGCACGCTGGAGGCGCTGCTGAGGCGGCCCGAGTGCCAGCTCGAGGATCTCATGGCGCTGGGCGCTCCCTGGCTGGGCGACCTGGAGCCCGAGGCCCGCGAGAAGCTCGAGGTGCGCGTGCGATACGCCGGCTACATCGCCCGCCAGGACCGTCAGATCGAGCGGTTCCGCGCCTTCGAGGACCTGGCGCTGCCCGCGGACCTCGACTTCCAGCGCATCGGTGGCCTCACCCGTGAGGCGGTCGAGAAGCTGGACGCTGCCCGCCCGGCAAGCATCGGTCACGCCAGCCGGCTCCCCGGGGTCTCACCCGCCCACATCTCGGCGCTGATGGTGCACGTGCGCGCCGGACGCGGGCGCCGCGAGACCGCTCAATCGCCCAGCGCGCCGCTGAAGGACATCCCCATCTCGGCGCGGAGCACCTCGTAGCGGTCGCCGTCCTTCCGGAGCTTCAGCCGAAGGCGCTGCCCGGGTTGGAAGTCGTACTTCGGTCGCGTCTTGCGGTCCGGGTCCTTCTCGCCCGCGTATTCCGGCACGAAGCGCACCCAGGCCAGGCCGCTCTTCTCTTCGAGGTCGATGTCCAGGTGCGCCAGGGTGACCTTCAGCGGCTGGTACTGCTCCACCTCGGTCATCACCCGCTTCACCGCGGTCCGCTGGTCGTGCCCGGCCTGGTCGGTGTAGTCGGGCGCCACGTAGTCCATCAGCGCGTCGGCGTCGCCGGCTTCCACGGCCTCTACCATGGCCGCCAGCGACCGCTTCACGCGCTCCTCCTCCTCGTTCCCGCAGCCAGCGGCGAGCAGCACGGCGCCCCAGGCGCCCGCGCAGACCAGCGCACGAGCGCGAGCCGTCACGGGACCACCACGAGCCAGGGAGGCAGGTTCGGCGACGAGGTGCCGCGGTCGGGTCGGAACAGCACCTTGAGCACGTCGCGAAACTCCCTGTAGTGCGGCACCCGCGCGTCCAGCGCCTCCCGCAGCGCCGATCGCTGCATCTCGAAGGTGCGGTGCGAGGTGTCGGAGAGGTCCGAGGCCTCCAGGTAGTAGTTCGCCTCGGTCTGGATCTGCAACTCGAAGACGTGACCATACCACCCGTACACGTTCTTGAGGGCCTCCCAGCCGGTCTGCTTCTTCTGCTCGGGCGGCAGCGCGAGGTAGTCCTTCGTCTCGATGAGCGTCATCGCCGCGGGCGCATCCGAGCAGCTCAGCTCCTCCAGGTCGTCGGCGCGGAACTCCAACGTCTCCAGACGCCGCAGCACGCGGTAGCTGGCCTCGCGGTCGGCCGTCAGCACCTTGATGCCGAACACGTCCTTGATGTACTTCGACGAGCGGTTGAGGATCTTGTCGCGCTGGACGACGCCGTCGATGTCGAAGAAGGCGTCGCAGACCTTGTTCCAGATCTGCTCGTCGACCTTCACCCGGGTCATCACCCGGACGCCCAGCGCGCCGACCGCCGCCTCCAGCGGGCGGATCTCGAGGAAGCTGGCGCGGATGACCAGCTTGCCGAAGGGCCTGCGGTGACCGCGCCGGTAGCGGTAGCGACGGGCGATGCGCATCGCCAGGCTGTGGTCGGTGAAGCGCTCGAGCTCCTCGCGCGTCAGCGTCTCCTCGATGACCAGCCGCGGCGCGCCGGTCTCCTGCCCGGGGCTGGCCACGATGCGGGCGACGAGCTGCAGCCGGCGCGTGCCGAGCAGCTCCCTCGCCAGGAGGATGCCGAGGGAGTAGAGGCGGTGCTCACCCCGCAGCACCTCGGCCTCCCACTGGCGCCGCACGTCGCCGATCTCCCGCTGCGAGAGCGTCAGCACCGGCGGCGGCGTGCCGTCGGCGGCCGCCGTCCGCAGCGCCTCGAGCTGTCCGGCCAGCGCGCGGAGGACGCGCTGGGTGCACGGGTCGCGCACCATGAGGGCCAACGGCGACGCGTCGGCGCGCAGCGCGGCGCCAGGCTCCGGGCCGCGCGAACGCACCGTCATGGACCGTCCTCCAGGTCGGGCGCCGGCCGCGCCCCGGGCGGGCGCGCCTTGCTCAGATCCGGCACCTTGAACGTCCGCGCCCGCACCCGGCCCTGGTAGCTCGGCAGGTTCGCGATCAGCTCACCCAGGGTCGGCGCGCGCCCCAGGTCCCGGGCGATGGCCCCGCCCGCCATGGCCCAGAAGCGCCCGGTGTCGGTGCTGACCCCGTCGATCACCGACTCCCGCTGCACGATCCGCCAGCCGCCGGGCTCCAGGCGCAGCCGATAGCGCCACACGAAGCTCGGCGCCGCCGCGCGCGCCTGGGGCGGCTCGGCGGTGGCCCACACCCACACCGTGTCGGGCCAGACCTCGCGCTGGGTCAGGCGCAGCTGCCGCCCGACGATGAAGGTGTTCCAGGTCTCGCGGGTCGACGCGTCGAAGAGCTCGCCGGCCAGCTCGAGCGCACGCGCGCGGTCGTCGGCGCTGCCGTCGCGCCAGATGTCGCCCAGCATCTCCTCGTAGCGCGCGGCGAAGTCGTAGAGCCGGTGCGCCGCCTCCATGTCGCCCCGGGCGATGTCGGCGTGCAGGGCCTGCACCGTCTCGATCGGGCCGGGCGGCGCGTCCGGCGCGGGCAGGCACCCCGCCACCGCACCGAAGCACAGCCACGACGCCAGCACCCCGCCTCGAATCCCGGGCCTCCCCAAGGGCGCCTCCCCACCGCGTATGCGTGAGAAATCCTAGCAGATCGCCCGCGCCCGTGTCCCGCGGACCACACAGGTTTGAAGATCGCACGACACCTCGCGTCGGAGCCCGCGTATCCCAGGCCGCCAACGAGCGAGGGAGTGCCGACATGAACAGCCCCACCACCCGATTCAGCTTCGCCGCCGCAGCAGCCTTCGCCCTCACAGGCCTCCTCGGCGGCTGCGACTACACCGACTACCCCTACTCGCCTCCGCCGCCGCCCCCGACCGCCTCCTATTGCCACGGCGACTACGACTGCGCCGCCGGCTTCTACTGCGCGGCCGACGGCGCGTGCTACCAGGAGGTGGAGTGCACCACGGACGCCCACTGCGGCATCGGCGCCTACTGCGGTGCCGACTACGCCTGCTACGCGATCCCGGACTGCACCTCGGACGCGCAGTGCGGCTACGACGCGTACTGCTCGAGCTACGGCACCTGCGAGCCGCTGCCCGGCTGCACCACGCAGTCCCAGTGCCCCGCCGGGACCTACTGCGCCGTGGACGGCGCGTGCTGGGTGGGCGACCTCTGCTACGACGACTACGACTGCAGCTCGAGCGAGTACTGCTCGGCCGACGGCCTGTGTGAGGACTGGGGCGGCTGCTACGACGACTACGACTGCCCCTACGGCAGCGTCTGCGGCGGCGACGGCGCCTGCTACCCGGTGGCCGAGTGCGGCTCGGACTACGACTGCGGCCTGGACCAGGTCTGCGACGCCGGCCTCTGCCTGGATGTGGCGACCTGCTACACCGACTGGGACTGCCCGACCGGCGCGTACTGCGACGCCTACGGCTACTGCGCGGCCTACTAGTAATTCGAGCCGAACAGGTCGTCCGGCGGGAGGCCGGGGTCCACACGCGGGCCCCGGCCTTCGCCGTCTCCGAGGTAGCGACGCCGGAAGAGCCACAGAGCGCCAGCCCCCAGCAGCACGCCCAGCCACAGGGTGGTGAAGCGCACCAGCAGCGTGGCGGCGGTGGCGACCTGCTCCGACGGCACCACGGCGAGCACGCTGGTCAGCAGCAGGATCATCGATCCCTCGGTGGCCAGCACGCCGCCGGGGAGCATCGAGAGCGCGCCCGCCAGGGTGGCGAACGCGTAGACGAAGGTGGCGTCGCCCAGGCTGGCGTGGGTGCCCGGGAAGGCGCGCAGCACCAGCCAGGTGCCCACGGCCTCGGCGCCCCACGCGGCCAGCGAGAGCGCGCTGGTCCCGAGCAGCAGGCGCAGCCCCATCAGCCGGTTCATCGAGACGCGGGCCTCGTCGAGGCGCGGCGCGATGGCCGCGGTGAAGCGCACGCTGGCCACGGCGCGCACGGCCAGCGCGCCCGCGGACGGCCAGGAGAGCAGGATGATGAGCGCGGCGACGAGCAGGGCCCCGGCGATGATGACGGCGCCGCCGTAGGCCAGCGAGGCCGCGCCCCAGGTCGCCATGATGAGCAGCGCGATGAGGTCGGTGGTGCGCTCGGCGATGACGATGGGGGCCGTGCGGGCGATGGGTACGCCGTCGGACTCGCGGAGCAGGAAGCTCTTGAGCACCTCACCGACCTTGCCCGGCGTGATGCTCATGACCATGCCGGAGAGGAAGCAGAGGATGCTCCGGGTGCGCTCGACGCGGATGTCGAGGCGGGCGAGGTAGGCCTGCCACTTGAGCGCGCGGAAGGCGTAGCCGGTCAGCGAGAGCGCGAGCACCGGCGCCAGCAGCGGCAGCTCGAAGGTGGACAGGGCGTCGGCGAGCTTGCGCGCGTCGCTCCAGACCATCAGGGCGATGATGACGGCGAGGCCGGCCAGCAGGCCCACCAGGACGCGGCGCCCCAGGCCGCTCACGAGGGCAGCGCGCGCAGCAGGGAGGCCATCGTGCGGCCCAGCACGGGGTGTAGCGCGCGCGGGTTCAGCTCGCAGAGGGGGGCGAGGACGAAGCGGCGCTCGGCGAGGCGCGGGTGGGGCAGGCAGAGCTCCGGGCTGCGCAGCACGAGGTCGTCGTAGAGGAGCAGGTCCAGGTCCAGCGTGCGGGGGCCCCAGACCGCCGCGCGTCGGCGTCCCGCGGCGCCCTCGAGCGAGCGGAGCGCGCCGAGCAGCTCGCGCGGGGCCAGCGAGGTGTGCACGCGGGCGACGCCATTGAGGTAGTGCGGCTGCGGGGGGCCTACAGGCGCCGTGCGGTGCCAGGTCGAGACGGCGGACACGGTCACGCCGGGGACGGCGGCCAGCCACGCCACCGCGCGGTCGAGGATGGCGGCCGGGTCACCCAGGTTGGAGCCGAGACCGATCCACGCGCGATGACGCGCAGCGGGGCCGGCCCCTGCGCGGCCCGCGACCGACGCGACGCTCTCGTTCGGTCTCGCTCCTGCACCCGACGACGCACGCCCCATGTCTCCGACAGGCTCCCAGGTGGCATGCCCGGCCATGCTGTGATACGACCCGGCCTCCTCGAACCGAGGCGGAGCAGGCTCAAATGAACGCTTTGTCCGATGCGTTGTCTGAAAGTCCGGCGCGCGGAGGTGGCCGCACGGCCCTGCTGGCGACGCTGGCGCTCACCCTCTGTACGTTGACGCAGTGTGTCTGTCAAAGCACCCGCGAGGACGGACCCACCAGCAACGGCGCCGCCGCGGGCGCGCCGCAGGGCGCCGGGACCGCCCCCGCGGCCACGGCCGAGCCAGCGCCGGCGCCCGCCAAGGTGGAGCTGCCCTCGCGCCTGGACATCCGCGATCTCGACGTGGACGAGCAGCGGCTGCTGGCCGAGGTGCTGCGCGAGCAGTTCGACCCCTGCGGCGAGCCCCGGAGCTTCATGGAGGCGCTGCAGGCCGACAAGCCCTGCGATCGCGCGCTCTCGCTCGGGACCTACACGGTGACCCTGGTGCAGAAGGGGCTGTCCAAGCGCCTCATCGCTCGAGAGCTGATGAAGGAGCTGGCCCGGACCACCTCGAAGATGAGCTTCGACCTGACCGGCGTGGCCCACGCGGGCGACCCGGCCGCCGAGCACGTCATCGTCGAGTTCCTCGACTACCAGTGCCCCTTCTGCAAGCAGACCTTCGGCCCGTTGCGGGCGGCCGCCAAGAAGTACGGTGCGGTCGTGTACGTGAAGCAGCTCCCGCTGACAGCCCACCACCCTCACGCCCTGGCGGCGGCGCACGCAGCGCTGGCGGCCCAGCGGCAGGGGCGGTTCTGGGAGATGTCCGAGGCGATGTTCGACAACCAGGAGCGACTCAGCGACGACGTGATCAAGGAGCTGGCCAGGCAGGTCGGCCTGGACATGCAGCGCTTCGAGACGGACCTGAAGGACCCGGAGCTGGACGCGATCCTGGCCCGCGACGAGGCGGAGGCGGACGCGGCGAAGGTCGACGGCACCCCCTCGATCTATCTGGATGGCTATCTGGTCGAGCACGACCAGCTCGAGGAGAAGCTGCGGGAGGCCACCGCGAAGCCCTGAGCTCCGCCTCGCGGAGGTTCGGAGGATGGTGGCGCGACCCCAAAGCGGAGATTGTTGACTTACAATGTCAACATTCGCTATCGATCGAGGTCGCGGCGGTCCCGGCAGGGCTCGGCGCCCCGGAGTCAGAGTGGCGGTTCATGGCGACAAGTCGGCGCTGATCGTGGGGGCGGGCGGCCTGGGTTGCCCGGTGGCCGTGGCCCTCGCCGAGGCGGGCGTCGGCCACCTGGTGCTGGTCGACGGCGACCGGGTGGAGCCCTCGAACCTGCAGCGACAGACGCTGTTCTGGCCCGCCGACGTGGGACGAGCCAAGGTGGAGGCCGCGCGCGACCGCCTGGCGGCCCGCGCGCCGCAGCTCCGGATCACCGCGGTGGCCGAGCGCGCCTCGCCAGCGCGGCTGGACGCGATGCTCGGCGGCGTGGACGTGGCCATCGACGCCACCGACGACCCGGGCTTCGGCTTCCTGCTCAACGACCGGGCCCTGAGCCTGGGCGTGCCCGCGGTGCTCGGCGGCGTGGTGCGCTTCGAGGGGCTGGTGCTGCCCGTCGCGCCCGGCCACGGCGGCTGCTGGCGCTGCCTGTTCGAGGACGAGCCGGCGCCGCACGAGGTCGCGAGCTGCGGTGACGCCGGCGTGCTGGGCGCCATGGCCGGCGTGGTCGGGCACCTCCAGGCCGCCAGCGCGCTGGACCTGCTGGCCGGCTCGCGCCACGAGGTCGGCGTGGTCACGACGATCGATGGTCTGCGCGGCCGCGTGCGGCGCGTCAGGGTGCCCCCCAGCGAGCACTGCCCCGCCTGCCACGGCGCCGCCCGCGCCAGCGCGCCGCCGCGAGAGTCCGCGAGCTGTTCCTGATCCCCGTCCCCCGTTTCCGAAGGAGCGTCCGATGGCTGTGACCATCAAGATCCCGACCTCGCTGCGCAAGTTCGCCGGCGGCAACGACGCGATCGCCGTCGATGGCGCCAACGTCCGCGCCGCGCTCGACCAGCTCGAGGCCGCCCACCCGGGCATCAAGGCCAAGATCTGCGACGGCGACGGCAACCTGCGCCGCTTCATCAACGTCTACGCCAACCAGGAGGACATCCGCTTCCTGGACAACCTGGACACCCCGCTCAGCGACGGGGCGGAGCTCCAGATCGTGCCGGCCATCGCGGGCGGCAGGTAGGCGGCGTGTCGCTGGGACCCGCGCAGGTCACGCGCTATGCGCGGCATCTGTTGCTGTCCGGCGTCGGCCGGGCGGGGCAGGCGCGCCTGCTGGCGTCCACGGTGGCGGTCAGCGGCACGGGGCTCGCGGCCGAGGAGGCGGCGATCTACCTGGCCGCCGCGGGCGTGGGCCGCCTGGTGCTGGACCCGGAGCTGGCGGGGCGCCTGGGCGACGGGCTCCAGGCGCAGAACCCCGACGTCACCGTGTGCACCGAGGGCTCGGCCGACCTGCTCCTGGACCGGGCGGAGCCCGACACGCGTCTGGTGGGCAGCATGGCGGCGCTCTCGGCGCTGGTCGAGCTGTCGGGTGCCGGCCCCAGGCCGGCGTGGAACCTCCCTGAGACCGACATCCGGTGGAAGCGATGCTGAACGCCCACGAGATCCTCCAGCAGCCGGCGATCCGGGCCCAGGTCGACGCCCACGCGATGGCCTGGTTCCCGCGCGAGTGCTGCGGGCTGCTGGTCGAGGGACCCGACGGGGCCGAGGCCGTCCTGCTCGAGAACCTGGCCGACAAGTACCACGCGCTGGATCCCGAGACCTACCCGCGGCAGGCCGAGATCGCCTACATCCTGAACCCGCTGAAGATCATGGCGCAGGAGGAGGCCGGGCGGCGCGTGGTGGCCATCTTCCACAGCCACTGCGGGTACGGCTCCTACTTCTCGCAGGAGGACATCGAGCAGGCGCTGGCGCCGCGCTTCGAGCCCGACG
The DNA here is from genome assembly GCA_020632695.1 of Deltaproteobacteria bacterium. Taxonomy (GTDB): domain Bacteria; phylum Myxococcota_A; class UBA9042; order PHBI01; family JACKFB01; genus JACKFB01. The sequence continues at coordinate 92,800 of JACKFB010000011.1, read as the reverse complement.
AGCCGGCACAGCCCCGCTATCCGGGCGTGGAGTACGTCGTGCTGAACGCCCACGCCGAGGGCGTGCGGGGCTACCGCAGCTTCCGCTTCGACGACGCGAGCGGTGCCTTCGTGGAGTCGAGCCGGCACGGCGACATCCGCGGCAGCAAGGAGCAGGGGTGACCCCATGCGCTCCGCCGCCGCCCGGGTCGACGCCCTCGTGAGCGTCTACGCCCAGATCCTGGCGAACCCGGGGCTGCTGAAGCTGGAGCTGATGATGCGCGGCATCCGCGTCCCCGACGCGGTGCGTGACCGCCTCAACGGCGGCTTCGGGGTCACCGGCCACGCGCTCTTCGGCAGCGCCGGCGACGTGGATCTGGTGCTCCCGGGCGGGACCTGGGTCTCGGTGCCTGTCACCGACGGTCGCATGGCGCCGACGCCCTACGCCCTGGACTGCGTGGACGACGCCTTCACCATCCGGGTGGACGAGGACGCCTCGGCCACATGCCGCGTCGAGGTTCGTCGCCCCTCGGATTTCTTCACCCGCACGACCTCGACCGGCATCCCCTACGGCCGCATCGGCACCGTGCACGGCCCGTACCTGGCGCTCTCCCCCAGCAACCGCTGCACCTTCCTCACCGACGCCGATCGCTGCCGCTTCTGCGGGGTGGGCCAGGACGGCGCCACCCACGGCGGCGTCCCGGTGGACGACGTGCTCGAGGCCATCCGCATCGCGCGCGCCGACAACCCCATCGACATGGTCTACCTCTCGGTCGGGCACCTGGGCACCAGCGACGGCGGTGTGCGCTTCCTCGAGCCCTACGTCGCCGCCATCAAGAAGCACTTCGACATCCTGGTCGCCGTCGACGCGCTGCCCCCCGAAGACGACGGCTGGATCGACCGCACCTACGCGATGGGCGTCGACGCCGTCAGCTACAACCTCGAGATCTTCGACGCCGAGCGCTTCGAGCGCGTCTGCCCCGGCCCCGCCCGCGAGGTGGGCCGCGCGCGCTTCCTGGACGCGCTGGCCTACGCCGCCACCGTCTTCCCCTCGGGCGGCGTGACCTGCCACCTCATCGTCGGCCTCGAGCCGCTGGAGTCCACGCGGGCCGGCATCACCGCGCTGACCGAGATGGGCGTGCTGCCCGTCCTGCCGATCTATCGCCCCTTCAAGGGCCGCGACATGCGCCGCGACGCCGACATCGAGCTCTTCCCGCCCACCCTCGACGAGCTCATCGCGCTGCACACGCACCTCTACAGCGCCGTGCGCGCCAGGAAGCTCAGCCTCAACCTCGTCCGCGACATCGCCATCGTCACCACCCCCCTCGAGGGGCGCTTCTTCGCCAACGACGACAGCGTCTGGACCTCGCTCCAGGTGCGCGTCATGGGCAGCCGCGTCGGCCGCCGCACCTCCACCGTGCTCAGCGACCTGCGCCGCCACCTCCGCGTCCGCCGCATCGAGCAGAGCTGAGCGGGGCTACCACCCTCCCCCGCCGCCGGTCCCGTCGCAGAAGCCCGAACAGACACCGCCGACGCCATGTCCGGGTCCGGAGATGGCGAACCCCCTGACCGCCTCGCCCGCCCCTCGCGCTCATCCGTCCACAGGCGCCCGCTCTGATGTCCGAAGCGCGTTACGAGATCGACCGCCGCCCCATCCTCATCGTCCTGGTGAGTCGACTGCGGCGTCAGCTCTGGATCGGCGTGCTGCTGACGCTCTTCTTCCTCCTGCTCGGCCTCTCCCCGCCTCAGGGGCTCACCACGGCCGGCTGGGGCACCCTCTGCGTGTTCGCCCTCTGCGCCACGCTCTACGCCACCGCGCTGCTGCCGCTGGCCATCACCAGCCTGCTGGCCATCGCGCTGGTCCCGATGCTCGGCATCCTCGGCGCCCGCGAGACCTACGCCTTCTTCGGCTCGAAGGTGGTCTTCTTCATCCTCGGCGCCTTCATGCTCTCGGCGGCCATGAGCGTCACCGGCCTCTCCGAGCGCGCCGCCACGGTGTTCGTGCGGCGCTTCGGCGGCACGCCGCGGCGACTGGTGCTCTCGGTCTTCTTCCTCTGCGCGGTCGGCTCCACCGTGATGAGCGAGCACGCCGTCGCGGTGATGGTCTTCCCCATCGTGCGCGACATCGCCCGCGCCCTGGATCTCCGCCAGTCCGAGTCCAACATGGGCCGGGGCCTCTTCTTCGGGATGTTCTGGGGCTGCGTCGTCGGCGGCAGCCTCACCGTGCTGGGCGGCGGCCGCGGCCCGCTGGCCATCGGCATCCTCGAGGAGGCGACCCAGCACACCCTCACCGTCGGCTTTCTCGAGTACTCGCTCTTCGCCCTGCCGATGGTCATCGTGCTGCTGCTCACCGGCGTGACGCTGCTCTGGCGCCACTTCCCGCCCGAGATCGCCTCCACGGCCACCGCGCTCGCCGAGCTCGAGGAGCGCCTGCGCCGCATGGGCAAGGTCACCCCGCGCGAGGGCGTGGTCGGCCTGGTGCTCGTGATCACCGTCGGCCTGTGGGCAGTCGCCGGCGAGGAGTACGGGCTGGCCAACATCGCGCTCGTCTCGATGGCGGCGCTCTTCGCCCTGGGCGCGCTGAAGTGGATGGACGTCCAGAAGCACGTCGACTGGGGCCTGGTGGTGATGTACGGCGGCGCCATCTGCCTGGGCAGCACCATGGAGCGCACGGGCGCCGCCCTCTGGCTCACCGAGCAGGTCTTCGACGGCGTGGGCGTGGGGCCTCAGGGCCTGATGATGCTCATCGCGCTGGGCGCCGCCGTCGCCACCGAGTTCATGAGCAACTCGGCCGTGGTCGCCATGCTGCTGCCGCCGGCCCTGTCCCTGGCGGAGCAGAAGGGCATCGATCTGCGCGCGATGACCATGGCCGTGGTGCTGCCCACCAACTTCGCGTTCCTGCTGCCCATCGCGACGCCGGTGGCGGCCCTGGCCTGGACCTCGGGCTACTTCCGTCCGCGGGTGGTCCTGCGCACCGGCCTGGTGCTGAACGTCTTCGCCTGGCTGGCGATGGCCCTGCTGATCTACGGCTGGTGGCCGGCGGTCGGCCTGTACTGAGATGGGGGCCACTTCGCGGCCACCTCATCGCGGGAGAAGCCGGCGCGGGCCGCGTGGCTGCCCGCGCGCCCGACGACATCCTCCATGCCTCGGGAAGCGGCGACGGCGCGTGGGCAACTCCTGAGATGTCGCGTCGCAGCGCGCCCGCGTCTGGACGGGCGTTGAAGCGCTTGCCCAAACCGTACACGGGTGGCATGTTCCCCGGGCCCGAGGTCACGCAACGTGTGCGGATCCCGAGGCGCGGCCGGCCCTGCGGAGTATTTCATGGCCTACATCGTTGCCGAGCCCTGCATCAAATGTAAGTACACCGACTGCGTGGCCGTCTGCCCGGTCGATTGCTTCTACGAGGGCGAGAACATGCTCGCCATCAACCCCGATGAGTGCATCGACTGTGGCGCCTGCGAGCCCGAGTGCCCGGTGAACGCGATCTTCGAGGAGGACGACCTCCCGGAGAAGTGGCACGAGTACATCGAGCTCAACGCCCGCCTCGCCGACGAGTGGCCGAACATCACCGAGCAGCACGCGCCGCTCGACACGGCCGACGAGTTCAAGGACGTGGAGTCGAAGCGCGCCCTGCTCAGCGAGAAGCCCGCCTGACATGGGCCGCGGCGTGGCGCCCGCGCCGCGCCGCGCGCCTCGTCGGCGCGCCCCGGGCCTCAGCGCTGGGGCGCGGCCTGAGCTGGCACGTCGAGGTCCGACCAGGCCCGCTCGAGCACCTCACGGGCCTCGTCGGTGGCAGGCATCGCGCCGCCGACCGCGGCGATGCCCGCGACCTCACGGACGGCCACGCCGCCCCACCCTTCTGCGCCCAACCGGCGTCGGATCTCGGCCCACGTTGATGCGTCCATCGATGGTCCTCCCGTCGCCGCAGGTTCGGGGAGGAGCGCCGGACCGTCAATTTTCGTGGTCTTCGCCCAGCCAGCGGGCCCGCGCCAGCCAGTCGTCGATGGCGAGCCGGCGGCCGGCCCAGGGCGTCAGCTCCCGCGCGCGCCGCAGCGAGGCCATGCCGCGCTCCAGCCGACCGGCGCGGATCTCGACGACCCCGAGGAAGTAGGCGTTCTCGCGGTCGAGCAGCGCCCGGGTGTCCTCTCCCAGACCGGCCGTCTCGGTGCGCAGGCCCGGCGCCGCGCTGGCCGCCGCCCGCGAGGCCGCCTCGAAGTCGCGGTCGACCGCCAGCCGGCGCGCCGCCAGATAGAGCGGCAGCGGGTCGCCCGGGAGGTCGGCGACCGCCTCGGCCAGGTAGTCCACCGCCTCGGCGTCGTCGCTCTCGCCCAGCAGGTACGGCCCCAGAATCGGCTCGCGGCTCGGGCTCGCGGCCGTGTCGCGCTTGACCAGCACGTTGCGGCGGCGGTCCTCGGTCTGGACCCGCTCGGCGATGGCCGCGTACGCCGCGACCGCGCCCGGGAGATCGCCGGCCCGCCACCGCGCGTCGCCCAGCAGCTCACGGGCGCGCGTCATCGTGGCCTCCCCGGTGCTCTCGAGCGACTCCAGGCGGCCGACGGCCCGGGCGACCCCCTCGGGGTCCGCGTCCAGCGCCCGCACCGAGGCCAGCAGCATCTGGCCGCGCGGCTCGCCCGGGATGAAGGCGGCCACCTGCTCGGAGAGCGCGCGGGCGCGGTCCAGCTCGCCGCGCGCGACCGCCTCCCCGATGCGGGCCTCCAGCCGCGCGATCTCCAGCGGGCACACGCGGCTGAAGACGGCCTTGCGGTCGTAGCGTTGCAACGCCAGGGCGATGGCGTCCTCGGGGAGGGTGAGGCCGTCCAGCCAGGCGCCCCAGGCCCTGTCCAGCTCGGCCAGGGGCTGTCCGTACGCCGCCTCCAGATCCCCGCTGGCGTACGCTTTCAGGAAGCGCTCCGGCCCGCGGGTCTCGAGCAGCCAGGCCAGGAAGGACCCGGTCGCCACGTAGGCCTTGCCCGCCGGCTGCGCCCAGAACCCCCCGGGACCCATGATCGCCAGCAGATCCGGAGCGATGTGGGCACGACGCAGCGCGGCCGCCCACTGGTGCACCAGCAGCGGTCCGTTCGGCGGCTCGAGGGCCTCGGCCGCCCCCTCGACCAGGGCCATCTGCGGCGCCAGGCCACGCGTCGGCACGTGGAAGGGCCCGGGCGCCGCTCCACCCAGCACGACGTGGGCCAGCTCGTGCTGGAGCACCGGGTCGCCATAGGACAGGCGGTTGAGGTGGATCTGGTCGAGCCAGGGCCGGGCGACGTCCACGCGGCTGCCGCCCATCAGGGCCCTCTTCTGCGCCGGGCTGCCGTAGACGAAGCTGTGGATGCGGCGCGGGTGGTGGAGGCCCAAGCGCTCCTCGACCCGCGCCAGGCGGAAGCGGTGGTCCTCGAAGAGCGCACGCGCCTCTTCCAGATCGATGGTCTGCGCGTCGTAGTGCATCACGAGGCGGTCGTTGGACAGCTCGCCGCCCAGCGCGCGGGCGATGTCGGCGGCGTCGCGCTCGAAGCCGATGGTGGAGCGCAGGCCGTAGGCGACACCGAAGGCGATCGCCAGGGCCACGAGCGAGATCCAGGCGCGGCGCGTGGCCCGCTGGAGGCGCCCGGCGGTCACCCGCAGCGACAGCGGATCCCAGGCCATGCCGACCAGCCGCCACAGGATGGCCAGCTCGAGGAGGTTCAGCAGGCGGAAGGCCACGAAGGGGGCGTCGATCTCGATGACGTCGTCGTAGACGGCGCCCGAGAAGAAGCCGACGAAGGGATCGTAGGCGGAGATGGGGGGTTCGGCGTAGAGGTGCCACAGGTCGCGGGCGATCCAGGCCAGCCAGACCGCGGCGAAGAGCAGATGCCCGCGGCGTCGACCGCCGGTGGCCAGCCCCGCGGCGGCCCCGAGCTGACCGGCGAAGAGCGTCGAGCAGCCCGCCCCCATCGCGTAGAAGGCCAGGCCCTCGAGCGGGTCGCAGTTCTTCACCCGGAGCGCGTCGAGCAGCAGGATCACCGCCGGCAGCGCCGCCAGCAGGGCGCTCGACAGCGCCGCCCGAGCGAAGATCGCGCCGACGGTCGGCGCCTCGGGTCGGCGCAGGGCCTCGCGGGCTACACCGACGCCGGCGAAGCCGCCGAGCAGCCCCCCCGCCGCGGCGACGGCGAGCGAGGCGTAGTAGTCCAGGGCGTCGAAACCGGGCAGGAAACACAGCCCGATCGCGAGCGCCCCGAGCAGGGCCATGGCCAGCCGGACGCTGTGCGGTCGCAGCGCCCGAGCGATGCCGGCCCCCGAGAGCACCCTAGACGACTGACTCGTGGATCGCACTCGCTGGTCTCTTGCCAGCGGCGCCGATCTCGGGGCCTCGGCGCCGCTGGCGACGGCCGAGTGAGTGCACCGCGGCGATCACCTAGAGTGCGTTCAGCCGCCGCGTCAGCCGGCTCTTGAGGCGGCTGGCCTTGTTCTGGTGCACGACGCCCTTGCCCGACACGTGGTCGAGCCAGGAGACGACCTGCGCCACGGCGCCGGTCGCGGCCGCCTTGTCGCCAGCGTCGAGGGCCTGGTGCGCGCGCTTGAGGTACGTGCGCGCGGTGGCCTCGAAGTAATGGTTGCGCTCGGCCCGCTTGAGGCTCTGCTTGTGGCGCTTCAACGCCTGGGTGTGGTTCGCCACGTGGAATCCCCGTTGCCGGTGGGGTGGACAGCTCGTCGCTCAGCGCACGCGCACGGGCGTGAGTCCTGCGAGGGTCGCGGGTTGTACCAGCGGGCCCGCGTCGCGTCAACGCCGATCCTCCCGGGAGGCGCCGTCGGCGGAGCGCGGGCGGACTTTGCCGCGCCTCCCGGCCGCGAGTATGCTCGGCGCCTCATGAGTGCACCGCGCCCGCACGCGCCGACCCAGGACGGGGCCTCCAGCATGTGGTCTGCAGATGGCGAGACCCAGCGGCTGGGCCCGATCACGATCGACGGCTCGCTGCCGCCGATCGGCAGCGCCTCGGTGCACATCGGCAAGACCGCGTCCGGCGGGCGGGCGCTCGTCTGCCAGTGGCCGGACGGCGGGCTCCCCGGCAGCAGCGTCCCGCGCCTGGCGCAGCTCATCGAGAGCCTGCAGGAGGAGCGCGTGCCCGGGCTGGCCTCGGTCATCCACGGCTCGGTCGGGGCGGACGAGGCGGCGATCGCCTTCGCGTGGCCGGCCGGCGACTCCCTCGAGGAGCGCGTGGCCCAGGACCTCACGTCGCCGGTGGAGGCGCTGGCGGGGGCCCTCAACCTGGTGCGCGGCCTGGACCGGGCGGCGGGCCTGGGCATCCCGGTCGGGCGCTGGGATCCGGCGTCGGTCATCGCGCTGCACGAGCGGCCCGCGTGGGTGCTGCTGGCCCCGGGCATCCACGGCCTGCCCGGCGCGGGAGCCAGGCCGAGGATCGACTCGGTGGTCGAGGCCGCCGCCTGCGCCCCCGAGGTGGCGACCGGCACCCTCGACTTCGCCACCGCGACCCTGGAGGAGCGCGTGGCCAGCGAGGCCTACGCCCTGGGCGCGACGCTCTTCTATGCGGTCACCGGCGCCCTGCCCCTGGGCGGCGCCGATCCGGAGTCCTACCTGCGCTCCCAGCTCGGCAGCGCGCCGCGGCCGCTCAACGAGTTCGCCCCGGCGCTGGACCGCTTCCGGCGCCTCGACGAGGTGTTGCAGCGCTGTCTCCAGCGGGCCCCGGCCGCGCGCCCGCAGTCGTACCAGGAGCTGCGTGACCTGCTCGAGAGCGCGCTGCGCGAGGCCGAGCGCCTCGACGACGACGCCGCGTTCCTGCCGGCGCGCCTGTCGGACACCATGGAGATCCGCCGGGTGCGGCTGCGGGAGCCCGAGCCGACGCCCAGGGCGCGCAAGCTGCCCGAGCGCGCCGTCCAGATGGGTGCGCTGCTGCTGCTGGTCGCGATCCTGGTCTTCCTGGTCTTCTGGCAGACCCACGCGCGCTCGCGCGAGCGGCCCGTCACGCCGCTGACGGGGAGCGCGGCGCCCCCCGCGCTGGAGCTCATCGACGCCGTGCCCGATCTGCCGCGCCCGCGCTGAGAACCTCTCTGCCGCGCCCGCGCTGAGAACCTCAGCGACGCCCTGGCCCGCGCCGCACCGGCGGGCACCGCCCCCAGCGGCCCGGCCACCTCCCGTCAGATGGCCTCGACCAGGGTGGCCACCCCCTGGCCGACCCCCACGCAGAGCGTCGCCAGCCCCCGGCGCGCGCCCCCGTCCGCCATCGCGTGGAGCAGCGTGGTCAGGATGCGCGCCCCCGACATCCCCAGCGGGTGGCCGAGCGCGATGGCGCCGCCGCGCACGTTCACGCGTCCGGCGTCGAGCCCCAGCTCGCCCATCACGGCCAGCGCCTGCGCGGCGAAGGCCTCGTTCAGCTCGATCAGATCGAGGTCCTGCACCGACCAGCCCGCCCGGGCCAGCGCCTTGCGCGTGGCGGGCACCGGCCCGATCCCCATGCGGGTCGGGTCCACCCCGGCGGTGCCCGTGGCCACGATGCGCGCCATCGGCTGCAGCTCCAGCCGCTCGCCGGCCTCGCGGCTGACCACGAGCAGGGCGCAGGCCCCGTCGTTCAAGGTCGAGCTGTTCCCCGCCGTCACGGTGCCGCCCGCGCGAAACGCAGGCCGCAGCCGCGCCAGCAGCGCCGCGCTGGTGTCGGCTCGTGGCCCCTCGTCGCGGGCGATCAGCACCGGATCCCCCCGCCGCTGCGGCACCGGGACGGCCACGATCTCCCGCTCGAAGGCGCCCGACTCCTGGGCGGCGACGGCGCGCTGATGGCTGGCCAGGGCGAAGGCGTCCTGGGCCTCGCGCCCGATGCCGTGGTCGTCGGCGAGGTTCTCGGCCGTGCAGCCCATCGCCTCCAGGGGAAAGAGGGCCTCCATCCGCGGGTTCGGGAAGCGCCAGCCCAGCGCCGTGTCCCAGGCCGTCTGGTTGCCGAAGCTGGCAGCCCCCGTAGCGTTGCGCGGCGTCGCGTAGGGAGCGCGGGACATCGACTCGACGCCGCCCACCAGGATCACGTCGGCGTCGCCCGCCCAGATCGCCCGCGCGGCCATGTTGGTGGCCTCCAGGCTGGACGCGCACAGGCGGTTCACCGTGACCCCCGGCACCTCGTGCCCGAGCCCCGCCAGCAGCGCCGCCATGCGCGCGATGTTGCGGTTGTCCTCGCCCGCCTGGTTGGCGCAGCCGGCGATGACGTCGTCGATGGCCGCAGCCTCGACGCCCGATCGCTCCAGCACCGCCGCGAAGACGTGCGCCAGCAGATCGTCCGGCCGCACGGCCGCCAGCTCCCCACCGAAGCGCCCGATGGGCGTCCTCACCGGCGCCACCACCCAGGCTTCCCGCCCGCCTCGATCCATCGCTCGTCCCTCCTGCGCCGGCCCTCGCGGAGGCCTCAGCCGCCGCTCTCCGCCGGATTCTCCCTTGCCACCAGCGCGACCGGCTGGTACGCCCTGCCCCAGCACTCCGCCAACCGGAACCGCGGGCGCATGGGCCGACTCACCACCCTTCAGATAGCCTCGATGAAGTCGGAAGGCGAGCGCATCGCCATGGTCACGGCGTACGACGCGACCTTCGCCCGGCTCATCGACCAGTCGGGCGCCGACATGCTCCTGGTGGGCGACTCGCTGGGCATGGTGGTGCAGGGTCACGCCACCACCCTGCCGGTCACGATGGACCAGATGGTCTATCACACCCAGGCGGTGGTTCGCGGCAGCGAGCGGGCGATGGTGGTGGCCGACCTGCCCTTCATGGCCTACCAGCCATCGGTCGCCGACGCGCTGCGGAACGCCGGGCGCCTCATGGCCGAGGGCGGCTGTCAGGCGGTGAAGCTCGAAGGCGGCGAGCGCAGCGCGGAGGCCGTGGCCGCGCTGGTGGCCGCCGGCGTGCCGGTGATCGGACACGTGGGGCTGACGCCGCAGTCGGTCAACGTGTTCGGCGGCTACAAGGTGCAGGGCCGCGGCGACGAGGCCGCCGAGCGGGTGCTGCGCGACGCGCGGGCCGTCGCCGACGCGGGCGCCTTCGGCATCGTGCTCGAGATCGTCCCGGGCGAGCTGGCGGCCACGATCACCGAGGCGCTGGAGATCCCGACCATCGGCATCGGAGCGGGCCCGCACTGCGACGGGCAGGTGCTGGTGTGCTACGATCTGCTCGGCCTGAACGAGGGATTCTCGCCCAAGTTCCTGAAGCATTACGGAACATTGGGCGAAGACGTGCGCGGCGCCACGCGACGCTATGTCGACGAGGTGAAGGCCGGCACCTTCCCGGCCGACGAGCACACGTTCCACTGAGCGGGCGAGGGGTACTGGCGTGGAGGTCTTGCGCGACAAGGCATCGATGCGCGCGTGGTCGCGTGCGCAGCGGGCCGACGGGCGGCGGGTGGGCTTCGTGCCGACCATGGGAGCGCTCCACGAGGGACACCTGACGCTGGTCCGTGAGGCGCTCGCCCGCGCCGACAGGGTCGTCGTCTCCGTCTACGTGAACCCCAGCCAGTTCGGGCCGAACGAGGATCTGGACCGCTACCCGCGCGACGAGGGCGGCGATCTCGCCAAGCTGGAGGAGCTGGGGGTCCACGCGGCGTTCTTCCCGGCCGACCTCTACGACGGCGAGGGACAGGCGCCCACGGCGACCTCCTCGGGCCGGCAGCTCGCCTGGGTCGAGGTGGAGCAGCTCGGGCTGCACCTGTGCGGGCCCTCGCGCCCGGGCTTCTTCCGCGGCATCGCCACGGTGGTGACGAAGCTCTTCCACATCGTCGAGCCCGACGTGGCCTGCTTCGGACAGAAGGACTACCAGCAGCTCACGATCATCCGGCGCCTGGTGTCCGACCTGGACTTCGGCATCGAGATCGTCGGCGTGCCGACGGTGCGCGAGGCCGACGGGCTGGCGGCGAGCTCGCGAAACCTGCGGCTGAGCGCTGAGGATCGCGTGCGGGCGCGGGCCGTGCCGGCGAGCCTGGAGCTGGTGAGCAGCCTGGTGGCCTCGGGCGATCGCGACGCCGACGCGCTGCTGGCGCGGGCGCGGGCGCTGCTGGAGAGCGGGGGCGCCCGGGTGGACTACGTGGCGTTGGTCGACACGGAGAAGCTGGCCCCGGTGCACCACGTCAGCGGGCGGGTGCTCGTCGCGGTGGCGGCCTGGTTCGGAGATGTCCGGCTCATCGACAGCCGCGAGATCGTGGCCGGCTAGAGCCGTGTGGGGGACAAGGGATCCCGGTGGATCCGAGGTGCCTTCGAGGTGATCCGGCGAGGCCTGGCGAAGCGGAGCCGTTTCCAGAACCCGAGGCAGACCAGGGGGTGTGCCGCAGCGGTCGAGGGACGCCGAGGCGTCCGAGAGCGCCCGCAGCCGACGAATCATCGATCCGCTGCACGCTCCCACGGCCGCGGCGCCCACACGGCGGAGACGGACGCGCGACGCGTGGCCTCGGCCGGATCGGGAGCAGCGGCCCGGGACTCGCGCCCGGCGCGCGCCGCCCCGCTCCACCGCAAGCGTTGCGTCCGCCTCGCAAACTTTGCGCGGCCCCGTCCGGCCTGATCGGCGGCTAGGTCATCGCGACGCCGACGACAAGCTGAATCGTGGAGTTGAATGTTACCCCGTGGCATAGTCGTTGCTCGGTGCGGGTGTGGGGCCTCGCGCGCCGACCAGAGGGGGGGAGTCGATGACAGGGACAGAGCGAACGAGGCTTCGGCGCCCCGTGACCCACGCGCGCTCCTCGGGCCTCCACGCCCCCGCGCACACTCCGACTCCGGCCGCGGCCGGGCAGGCAACGTGAGCATGTCGCGATCGCTACCCCACAAGGCGCTCGTCGCGCTCGCCCTCTGCCTCGCGCTGGTGGCGCCGCCGGCGGCCGCGCGCTCCCAGCTGCCCTTCTCCGCGTCGGGCGCCACCTCGGCGCACCGCCCGCCGGCCGCGAAGGTCCTGCGGCGCGAACGCCCCACCCTGCTGGCCTGGGAGCTGACCGACCGCGCCCTCGTCGCGCTGCGCGACTGGACGCTGGCGATCGGCCACCGCTACCGCGCGGCGTGGCTGGCCGCCGCTGCCATCCCGGGACGCGACGCCCTCGGGGCCGGCGAGGCGGCCGCCGGCACCTTCACGCGCTTCAGCTCCGTGCCCTGCGGCTCGAGCACCTGCACGGCCGTAGGGAACACCTGCGGGGACTACATCTGCGTCGACGAGGCCTGCGTGTGGTCGGCGACGCCCGCCCCGACCGCCGCGTACTGCTGGGCCGACGCCGGCTGCTCGGGGGCGCCCACGGCCCAGGGCGCCTGCGACCTCGGCACGCGGGAGTGCCTGGATGGCTCGTCGTCCTGCTCGGGCGTGATCTGCCCCGCGGCGGAGACCTGCAACGGCGTCGACGACGACTGCGACGGCAAGACCGACGAGGACTTCGCCTACGCCGGGCTCGTGGTCGGCAAGTCCTGCGACGGCATCGGGCAGTGCGCGGTGGGGATCGTCGAGTGTCTGGACGCCAGCACGGCGACCTGCTCCACGAACCCCAACGGCAGCGCGCCCCAGGACGAGCCGGAGGTCTGCGACTACCAGGACAACGACTGCGACGGCGTGGTCGACGACGGCGTCACCTATGACGGCGGCCCCGCCATCGGCGAGCCCTGCGACGGCGTGGGATCCTGCGGCGTCGGCGTCGTCGAGTGCTTCCTGCCGACCGTCACCGCCGTGTGCTCGACCGATCGCCACGGCACCGCCGACGAGAGCGAGCCGGAGGCGTGCAACGGCGCCGACGACGACTGCGATGGCCTCACCGACGAGGCCTTCACCTACGCCGACCCGGTGGTCGGCTCGGCGCGACGGGTGGGCCTGTCGTGCTCGGGCTACGGCATCTGCGGGCCGGGCACGGTCGAGTGCGCGTCGCTCTTCAGCGCCACCTGTTCGACCAACCCGGGGCAGCCCGGCAGCCAGGCGCAGCCCGAGAGCTGCGACGGCCTCGACAACGACTGTGACCAGCAGACCGACGAACAGAGCCCGGGCATCCCCCTGTCGCGCCCCTGCTACACGGGTCCCGCCGGGACCGAAGGCCACGGCGTCTGCAAGGCCGGCGCGGAGACCTGCGGCAGCGGCGTGTTCGGGAGCTGCGTCGGCCAGGTCAAGCCCTCGGTGGCCGACACGAGCTGCAACGGCAAGGACAACGACTGCGACGACGCCACCGACGAGGACTTCACCCCGACCTCCTGCGGGACGGGCGCCTGCGTCAACACGTCGAGCTGCACCGCGGGCGTGCTGACGGCCTGCGTGCCCACCGCCTCCAGCCCCGACGACCAATGCGACGGCGTCGACAACGACTGCGACGGCTCCACCGACGAGTCCTACCCGGGCGCCACCTGCGGGGTGGGCGTGTGTCGCTCCCAGGCCACCTGCGTCGGCGGCGTGCCCCTCGCCTGCGTGCCGCTGCTGCCGACGCTGGTCCCCGAGCAGGGCAACTGCGACGGCCTCGACAACGACTGCGACGGCTCCACCGACGAGCTCTACGACGACGGCGTCGCGTGCACGGTCTCCACCTGCATCGGCGGCGTGGCACAGGACATCCCCGACCCGTCGACCTGCGACGACTCCGAGCCGTGCACCCGAGACATCTGCCACCCCGAGTTCGGCTGCGTGAACATCCCCGACAACACCGCCACCCCCGACCCGGCGGTCGAGGACGGCGACCCGTGCACCGTGCTGGTCTGCCAGGGTGGGACCAGCGTCAACGTCAACGACGACTCGGCGGAGCCCGACGACGGCCTCTTCTGCACGGTGGACTCCTGCGTCGCCGGCATGGAGCAGCACGATCTCGCCCCGGGCAACTGCCTGATCGGCGGCGCCTGCTATGCGGCCGGCGAGGCGGACCCCAGCGACTCGTGCGGCGTCTGCTTCCCCGAGGAGGGGGCGGCCGACTGGTCGAAGCTGATGCTGCGCGAGCACTTCGATGGCTCGGGCATCGACTGGACGCTCTCCGACGAGAGCGGCTCGGGCATCGGCTGGCAGGTGGACTCCGAGCGCGCGCACACGCTGCCGAACTCGCTCTACATGGGTGACCCCGCGACCCACACCTACGGCAACGGCCTGCGCGTCGAGGCCGTGGCCGACTCCCCCACGGTCGCGCTGCCCGCCGCGGTGGTGACCACCCTGGACTTCCGCCTCTGGCTGCAGACCGAGGCCTTCAACCAGGCCGTCGCCTACGACGTCCTGTGGGTCGAGGTGTTCGAGCCCTCCACCGGCACCGTCACGCCGGTCTGGGACTCGGTGACGGCGCTCGGCGGGACCACCCACGGCGCGTTCCGCCACGTCACGGTGAGCCTGGCGGCCTTCGCCGGCCGGGACGTGATCGTGCGCTTCCGCTTCGACTCGATCGACGGCGAGTTCAACGACTACGAAGGCGCCTACCTCGACGCCGTGCAGCTCACCACCTCGTGCTGCGCGACGGCGGCCGACTGCAACGACGGCGATCCCTGCACGCTGGACAGCTGCAACGCCGGGACCTGCGAGTACACCTACACCTGCACCGCGTGCACGCCCGAGCCGGTGAACATGCTGGTGCTGCTCGACGGGTCGGCCAGCATGAACTCGCCCGGCGGCTCGGCCAGCCCTCAGAGCCGCTGGGAGGCTGCGACCGAGGTGCTGGGCGATCAGCTCGACACCTACGCCGCCATCCTCAACACCGCGCTGGCGGTCTACCCGACGCCGGCCAACGGCCCCTGCGGAGTGAGCGGCGCGCTGGACCTGCCCTTCCACTCCACCGCCGACGACTTCCGCACCTTCATGGGCGGCCTCACTCCGCCGGGCTCGACGCCCATGGCGGACGGGCTGCTGGCGGCCGGGTCGATCTACGCGGCGTCCGGGCTGGGCGGCGCGCAGTACGTGCTGCTGATCACCGACGGCAAGGAGAGCTGCGGCGGCGACCCGCTGGCCGCCGTCCAGGCGCTGGCCGCGGCCGGGATCGAGACCTACATCATCGGCTACGACCCCAGCGGGATGGGCCTCGATCACGCCACCCTCAACGACATGGCCGAGGATGGCGGCCACGCGCTGCCGATCACGACCGCCGCCGATCCCGCCTACTACCTGGCCCAGAACGCCGAAGAGCTGGACCTGGCGGTGCAATCCGTCCTGGCGGACGCGTCGGGCGAGCAGTGCAACGGCGTCGACGACGACTGCGACGGCCTCACCGACGAGGGCGTGCAGCCACTGGCCTGCAACATCAGCTGTGGCCTGGTGGGTCTGCCCGGCCAGAGCTACTGCGTCGGCGGCGCCTACAGCCCCTGCACCGTCAGCCCCGACATCGAGATCTGCAACGGCGACGACGACAACTGCAGCGGCACCATCGACGACCCGTGGGTCGACGCCACCGGCCCGGTGCTGAACGCCCCGTGCACGGTGGGCGCGGGCGGCTGTCAGCGACCGGGCGTGTACGTGTGCCCGCCCGACCAGGTCAGTGAGGCCGTGTGCAACGCGGTGCCGGGGGCGCCCGGCCCCGAGACCTGCGACTCCATCGACAACGACTGCGACGGCTCCACCGACGAGGGGCTCACCCGCGACTGCTCGAACGCGTGTGGCTACGGCATCGAGACCTGCATCCTCGGCGTCTACACCGACTGCACCGCGCCGCCGCTGACCCCCGATACCCAGTGCGACGACATCGACAACGACTGCGACGGCACCACCGACGAGAGCTTCCCCGATCGCGGGGCGCCCTGCGACGGCTCCGACGCCGACCTGTGCGTCTTCGGCACCTGGACCTGCGCCTCCTCGGAGCTGGCCCTCGAGTGCGTCAACGAGTACCCCTCGGGGCTGGTCGAGATCTGCGACGCCGCAGCGGATGATGAGGACTGCGACGGCCAGTCCAACGAGGAGGGCGCCCTGGGCTGCAAGCTCTTCTACAAGGACGTCGACCGGGACGGCTTCGGCAAGGGCGCACCGCGCTGCCTGTGCGAGGCTTCGGGCAACTGGGACACGCTCTTCAATGGGGACTGCAACGACAACCAGCCCGCCTCCTTCCCGGGCAACCCGGAGAAGTGCGACGCCATCGACAACGACTGCAACGGCCTGACCGACGACGACATCACCAAGCCCGGGCACCCACCGATCACCCAGGTCTGCTACACGGGGCCCAGCGGCACCGTCGGCATCGGGATCTGCCGCTACGGGATCCAGACCTGCGGAGGCGGCGTCTGGGGCGCCTGCGTCGGCGACATCGTGCCGCGCGTGGAGGTCTGCAACGGCCTCGATGACAACTGCAACGGGTACAACGACGGGCAGGAGCCGGGCGACTCCACCAGCAACGATCTCGCGTGCACCGACGTGACCTTCTGCCGGTTCAGCGACTGCGGCTGCAGGGACTGGCGGAGCAACGGCGTCTGGAGCTGCCAGGTCGACTGACGCGCTCAGTCCAGGCCGCTGAGCGCGTCGGGACCGAAGACCTGCGCGACCAGCGCGGCCATGTCCTCGGGCAGCGGCGCGCGAAAGCGCAGGGTCTCGCCGGTGGCGGGGTGCCGGAAGCCCAAGGTCTCGGCGTGCAGGGCCTGCCGGGGCATCCTCCGCGCGGCCGCCAGCTCGACCGCCGCGCGCCCGGCGCCGCCCTTGGGCAGCGGGCGACCGTAGAGGGCATCGCCCACCACCGGGTGTCCCGCCTCGCTCAGGTGCACGCGGATCTGGTGGGTGCGGCCCGTCTCCAGGCGCACCGCGACCAGCGCCATGGTCTCGGCCCGCGCCAGCACGCGCCAGTGGGTGACCGCCCGCCGACCGCGGGCCACGCGCCCGCTGAACTTGAGGCGCTCGGTGGGGTGGCGCCCGTAGAAGGTGTCGGCGCTGCCCTCGTCGGCCAGCCGCGGCCCCAGCACCACGGCGACGTAGCGGCGCTCGATGCTGTGGGTCTGGAAGAGCCGCCCCAGCGCTGCGTGGGTGGCCGCGTCGCGAGCCACCACCAGCAGCCCCGAGGTGTCCTGGTCGAGGCGATGCACGATGCCCGGGCGCTGTGGGTCCACGTCGCTCAGCTCGGGCAGATGATGGAGCAGCGCGTTGACCAGGGTGCCGTCCGGGTGCCCCGCCGCCGGATGCACGACCATGGCTGCGGGCTTGTCGACCACCGCCAGCCAGCGATCGGCGTAGACGACCTCCAGGGGCAGGTCCTGCGCCACCGGCAGCGCGCTCGCCGGCTCCGGCAGCGTCCAGCGCACCTCCTGGCCGGTCCGCAGCTTCAGGCCCGCCTTGGTCACGACCGCGCCATCCACGCGCACGCCCCCCTGGGTGACGACCCGCGTGAGCTGGGAGCGCGTGACGCCCTCGAGGCGGCCCGCCAGCCACGCGTCGAGGCGCTCGCCCGCCTGAGCCGCGTCGACCCGCTCGGTCCCTTCGCGCGCCGCCTCCACCGTCAGAGGGTCACGTCGCGCAGGTAGTGCGCGCGCTGCACCTCGTGGGTGATGGCGGCCACCACCGCCTCGGTGTCGCCGAAGCGCTCCCAGGGCACGCGGATGACCGGGATCGTCCGGCTGATCTCCACCACGAAGGCCTCGTACGCCGCGTAGAGACGCTCGAGGTACTCCATCGTGATCCCGCGCTCGAAGTCGCGCGCGCGGAGCTGGATGCGCTCGAAGCAGGTCTGCGGGCTGCAGTGCAGGTACACGATGGCCGTGGGGCGGCACATGAAGTTCGAGAGGTTCCGGAACAGCCCCACGTAGGTCTCGTAGTCGCGCGGGGCCATCAGCCCCATGTCCACCAGCACCCTGGCGAAGATCCCGTCCTCGTAGATGGTCCGATCCTGCACCGCGCCCTGGCCGCGCCAGATGATCTCCTGGTGCTGCTGGAAGCGGCGGTTCAGCAGGTACACCTGCATCGCGAAGCTGTGGCGCGCGGTGTCGGCGTAGAAGTCCTCCAGGTAGACGTTGTCCTGGACGGGCTCGTGGTGCACGTAGAGGCCCAGATGCTCGGCCAGCCCGCGGGCCAGCGTGGTCTTGCCGACGCCGATGAGCCCGGCGATGCCGATGAAGGCGTTCTCGAGGGTCGCGCGCGCGTCGTGTGCGGTCGTCATGGCGAGGCCTCTCCCGGTTCCCGTCGGCGGCCGCGCTCCGCCAGCGCGATGAGCTGCTGGAGGATGTCGTCGACCACGGCGTGCGCCTCGGGGGTGTCGTCGGCGTAGTTCAGCTCGGAGTTGTCGAGCCGCAGCAGCGGGGTGTCGTCGTAGTGGGCGAAGAACTCCTGGTAGGCCCGCGCCAGGTCGCTGAGGTAGCCGGCGTCGAAGTCCCGCTCGAACTCGCGGCCGCGGCGCTGGATGCGCTCCAGCAGCACCGGCAGGGGCGCGTGCAGGTAGATGACGACGTCCGGCTTGAGGATCTGGCTCTCCAGCGACCGGTACACCCGTTCGTAGAGCGCCAGCTCCTGATCCTGCAGGGTCAGGCGCGCGAAGATGCGGTCCTTCAGCAGGTGGTAGTCGGCCAGGATGTTGGGCCGGAAGAGATCGGGCTGGAGGAGCTGCTGCTGCTGCTTGAAGCGGCTCATCAGGAAGAAGAGCTGGGTCTGGAAGGCGTAGCGGTCGCGGTCGGTGTAGAAGTCGGCGAGGAAGGGGTTCTCCTCGACCACCTCCAGCACGCGGCGGGCGTTCAGGCGCGCGGTGAGGCGCTCGGCCAGCGTGGTCTTGCCGACACCGATGGGGCCCTCGATGGCCAGATAGAGAGTGTTCGAGCTCACAGGGTGTCCCCACATGCTCCCGTCGCCTGGCTGGCTCACGTGTCTTCAGTCACTTCCGCGCCTCGCTTGCATGCCGGGAGCATGCGCCCTCGGCGCGTGAGCGCGTGAAGACACGTCGCTGGCGCCAGTCTCGGTCCGCACATGGCAACACCCTTTCACAGGAAGGGCTGGATCTGGCGACGGAACTCGATGCCGTCGACCAGATTCCCCAGGTAGTCCAGGTTCTCGCTGTCCCAGATCAGCACGGGGCTGGCGTCGTAGCGCTCGACCCAGGTCTCGTAGAGCGCGTTGAGCCGCCGCAGGTAGCTGCTGGGGATGGCCTGCTCGCTGGGCCGGCCGCGCAGGCGGATGCGCTTGCGGATCGCCCGCACCGAGCAGCGCAGGTAGATCAGCAGGTCGGGCGGTCGGAGGGCGGCCTTCATGCTCTCGTACAGCTCGCAGTAGGTCTGGAAGTCGCGCTCGGTCATGTAGCCGGAGCGCGCGAGGTGGGTCGCGAAGATCTCGGCGTCTTCATAGATCGAGCGATCCAGCACCACGGTACCCGCGCGGTCGTTGAGGGTCAGGTGCAGGCGGAACTTGTGGGTCAGGAAGTAGAGCTGGCTGTGGAAGGCCCACGCGGGCATGTCGGCGTAGAAGTCGTCGAGGTAGGGGTTCTGCGTGTACGGCTCGTAGATCGGCGCCAGCCCATGGCGGGCCTCGAGGTACTCGACCAGCGAGCTCTTGCCCGCGCCGATGTTCCCTGCCACGGCGATGAACTTCCTCACGTCCGGGTACCGCCTCCTGGCGGCCGACGATTGCAGAGCGGGAGGCTTTTGCACAAGCCCGCTTCCCGGCGAATCCACGGCCACGGTATCGTCCGCGCATGGACCCCTCGCGCATGAGGACGCTGCCCGGCGTCGACACGATCTTGGGCTCGGAGGCGCTGAGCCGCGTCGGCGCCCGCGGCGAGGTGCCGCGAGAGGCCGCCCGGGCGGCGATCGAGGCGGAGCGCGAGCGCCTCGTCGCGGGGGGCGAAGGCGCCGACGCCCGGCGGGTGGCCGAGGACGCGGCGTCGCGGGCCGAGCAGATGCTGCGCCCGGGGTTGCGCCGCCTCATCAACGCCACCGGCGTCATCGTGCACACCAACCTCGGCCGCGCGCCGCTGATGCCCGCCGCGGTGGACGCCGCGCTTGGCGCCTGCAACCTGGAGTACGATCTGGGCGCCGGCCGTCGGGGCTCTCGCCGCGCCCACGTCGCCGAGCTGCTCTGCGCGCTCTCCGGAGCCGAGGCAGCCCTGGTCGTGAACAACAACGCCGCCGCCATCCTGCTCGCGCTGTCGGCGCTGGCAGCGGGCCGCGAGGTCATCGTCTCCCGCGGTGAGCTGGTGGAGATCGGAGGCGGCTTCCGCGTCCCGCAGATCCTCGAGACCTCGGGCGCGCGGCTCCGCGAGGTGGGCACCACCAACCGCACCTGGCTCGCCGACTACGAGGCGGCCCTGGGCCCGGACACGGCGATGCTGCTCCGGGTGCACCCCTCGAACTTCCGGATGAGCGGCTTCGTCCACACGCCGGCCGACCAGGAGCTGGCCGCGCTCGCCCGCGCTCACCACCTGCCCTTCGTCCACGATCTGGGCAGCGGCACCTTCGGCCCGCTGCCGCCGTCCCTGGAGGCCGCCAGCTCCAGCCCGGCGCGCGCCCTGGCCGACGGCGCCGACCTGGTCTGTTTCTCCGGCGACAAGGTGCTGGGAGGGCCCCAGGCCGGGATCCTGCTCGGCAGCGCCTCGGCGATCGAGCGGGCGGCGCGCCATCCGCTCGCCCGCGCCGTGCGCATCGACAAGCTGGCCCTCGCGGCGCTGGAGGCGACGCTGCTCGCCTATCGCGCGGGCCACCCGGAGCAGGTGCCCGTGTGGCGGATGATCCACGCCGAACCCGAGGCGCTGCGCGCGCGAGCCGAGGCCCTCGCCACGCGCCTCGAGGGGCTGGCCACCGCCACGATCGTCGACTGCGAGGACGCGGTCGGCGCCGGCAGCCACCCCGATCAACCGCTGCCCGGCGTCGCGCTGGCCCTCCAGTCGCCGCACCACGCCCCGGACGCGCTCGCCGAACGCCTGCGCCGCGGCGCGCTCCCGGTGGTGGCGGTCATCGCCCGAGGCCAGCTCCGGCTGCACCTGCGCACGGTGGACCCGGGCGACGACGACGCCCTCGCCGGGGCCGTGGCCGACGCCCTCAGCGTGCCCTGATTCCACCGCGCGTCCCCCGCGGGTGCGCCCGCCGCTCGCCCCCTGAAACTCTCGGTTGACAGTGCCGCGCGGCCGTGGCTAGTTTACGCGCCCCGATGCGGGCCCGAGGGCGCCAGGACGCCTCATCAGGCACCAGGCGCCTCGCCCGGCACGGTCCGAACTCATGGAGAGATCATGGCTGTCAAGCTCCGCCTCGCTCGTCACGGCGCCAAGAAGGCGCCCTACTACCGGCTCATCGCAGCGCAGGACCAGTCCCGCCGCGACGGTCGCTTCCTCGAGCATGTCGGGAGCTACGACCCCACCCTGGAGCCGCCGGCCGTCAGCCTGAAGCGCGACCGGATCCGCTACTGGCTGGACCAGGGCGCGCTGCCGACCCCGACGGCCGCCAGCCTGCTGGCGAAGTACATGGACGCCGGGGACACCGACTCGCGCCCGAAGCCGAAGGTCGTGCCGCCGCCGATCGCCACCCCCGAGCCGGAGCCGGCTCCCAAGGTGGCCGAGGCCGCCGCGCCCGCTCCCGCCGAGGTGACCGAGGAGGCTCCCGCCGCCGAGGAGGCTCCCGCCGCCGAGGCCGCTCCCGCCGCTGAGGCCGCTCCCGCCGCTGAGGAGGCCCCGGCCGCCGAAGCCGCCGCCGCCACCACCGAAGACGAGACCAAGCCCGCCGAGGGCTGATCGGGATCGTGCCTCCCGGGCACTGGAGACGCGCCATGGAGACACTGATCGAGTACATCGCCAAGGGCCTCGTGGACGACCCCGACAAGGTGGAGGTCCAGGCTGGCCAGTCCTCCGATCCCGGTCTGGACGTCTACGAGCTGAGCGTGGGCGAGGGAGACGTCGGCAAGGTCATCGGTCGCCAGGGCCGCACGGCTCGCGCGCTGCGCGCCGTCGTTCGCGCCGCCGGGGCGCGCGCCGGGCGTCGGGCCACGGTCGAGATCCTCGACTAGAAGCCTCGCCGAGCCCGCGAGGCTCGTGCGTGGCTGACCCCAGGGGCGACGCGCTCGCAGCCAGTGCGGTCGCGCCGCTTTGGGGCTGGGAGTGAACGCGGGATGCCTCGAGAGCCGAAGGGACCGCTCGCCGCGATCGGGCCTCAGCGATGAAGCTCCTGCTCCTGGGCGCCGTGACCAAGGCGCAGGGTCTGCGCGGAGAGCTGGGCGTGCTCCCCTTCCACGAGGCGTCGCCCTTGTGGAAGGTCGGCAGCGAGCTGGTGCTGGTGCCGCCCGGGGTGCTCAGCGACGAGGAGTCGCGCCAGTCGGACACCGTGGAGGTCGCCGCCGGCCGCACCGTGCGGCTCCAGCAGGTGCGCCCCGCCGGAAAGGGGCGCCTCGTCATCGCGCTGGCGGGGGTCGGCGACCGGGAGGCGGCCGAGGCGCTGCGCGGCGGCGTCCTGGGCGTGGTGCCCGAGGCCCTGGGCGAGCCCGACGAGGACGAGTACTTCTACTACGAGGTCCCCGGGTGGCGCGTGGAGGACGGCGCGGGCGAGCTCATCGGCACGATCGTGCGGGCGCTGCCCGGACAGACCGAGCTCTTCGAGGTGCGGCCGGCGTCGGGCGGCGAGAGCTTCTACATCCCGGTGATCCGCGACATCGTCACGCGCATCGACCGCGCCGGGCGGCGGGTGGTCATCGAGGTGGTCGAAGGGCTGCTGCCGTGAGCTTCCGCTTCGACGTCGTCACGCTCTTCCCCGAGCTGATCGAGCCGTACGTCGCCGGCAGCATCCTCGGCCGCGCACGGAAGGCCGGCCTCATCGAGGTCGGCAGCACCAACCCGCGCGACTACGCCGAGGACCGTCACCGCACGGTGGACGACGCGCCCTTCGGCGGCGGCGCCGGCATGGTGATGATGCCCGAGCCGCTCTTCCAGGCCATCGAGGCGGTGCGCGCGGCCCACCGGCCGGCGCGGGTGATCCTGCTCAGCCCCGGCGGGCGGCTGCTCACCCAGGACCTGGTGCGCGAGTACGCGGCGCTGGGCAGCCTGTGCCTGGTCTGCGGTCGCTACGAGGGTGTCGACGAGCGGATCGCCGAGCACGTGGTGGACGAGCAGCTCTCGGTCGGCGACTACGTGCTCACTGGCGGCGAGCTCGGCGCGCTGGCGGTCATCGACGCGGTGAGCCGGACGCTACCGGGGGTGCTGGGGAACGCCGTGGGTGCCGAGGAGGAGTCCTTCACCGGCGTCTCGCTCCTCGAGCACGCCCAGTACACGCGGCCGCGCGAGTGGCGCGGGCACGAGGTGCCTCCGGTGCTGCTGTCGGGCGACCACGCCGCCATCGCGCGCCACCGGCAGGAGGAGCGGGAGGCGCGCACGCGCAGCCGCAGGCCCGATCTCTGGGCCCGCTACCGGGGCGCAGGCGACGACGAAGCGCCATCCAATGGAAAAACCACTTGATCATCCGGGCGTAATGGATATCTATATCGCCCTCGTCCATCACCCGGTCCGCAACCGACTGGGCGAGACGGTGACCACCGCGGTCACGAACATTGACATCCACGACCTGGCGCGCGCCGCGCGGACCTACGACGTCCGGGCGACCTTCATCGTGACCCCCATCGAGCAGCAACGCTCGCTGGTCGGCCGGATCATCGGCCACTGGGAACACGGTGCCGGGGCGAGCCACAACCCCATTCGCGCCAGGGCCTTCGAGCGACTTCGAGTCGCCAGGGACGTGGACGAAGCGGCGCTGGCCATCGAGAGGGAGACGGGCTCGACGCCGACGCTGGTTGCCACCGGAGCCCAGCTCCACACAGACATCACCGAATACGCGGTCCTGCGAGGCCGCATCGCCGACGAACCCGGGGCCCTGCTCCTGCTCTTCGGCACGGGATTCGGGCTCACCGACGAGATCCTGCGGCGCTGCCCCCTGCGACTTCCTGCCATCCAGGCCTTGCCCGGACGCGGAGACTACAACCATCTATCGGTACGTTCGGCCGTCTCCATCATACTGGACCGGCTCCTGGGCGACCGCTGAATCGGTAGCGGAGAAAGACATGAGCGGCTTGAGCGTCATCCAGAAGATCGAGGAGCTGCAGCTCCGGACCGATGTCCCCGCCTTTCGCCCTGGCGACACGCTCCGCGTGCACGTCCGCATCCAGGAAGGCGAGAAGGAGCGCGTGCAGGTCTTCGAGGGCGTGTGCATCTACCGCCACAACGACGGCATCCGCTCGACCTTCACCGTCCGCAAGATCTCGTACAGCGTCGGTGTCGAGCGCATCTTCCCGCTGCACTCCCCGCGCCTGCTCATGATCGAGGTCAAGGAGCGCGGCCGGGTGCGGCGCAGCCGCCTGTTCTACCTGCGCGATCGGGTGGGCAAGTCGGCTCGTATCCGCGCGCTCCGCGATGTCCGCCACGACGGGTGAGCGTCGGGGGTCCAAGGGACCTCCTGCGTCGCTCGACCTCTTCGCGGCCTCTGCGTCGCCACCCTGGTGTGGCGAGGTCGAGGCCGCGTTGCGTTCGGCGGGTCGCGTCGAGACGCTCATCGGCCTCGACGAGGCGGGCCGCGGTCCGCTGGCGGGTCCCGTGGTCGCGGCCGCCGTGGTGCTCCCCGATCCCTGCGCGATCGAGGGCCTGGACGACTCCAAGCGCCTGTCGGCCGCGGTCCGCGAGTCGCTCTACGCGCGCATCATCGACGAGGCCAGCTTCTACGCCGTGGCCGTCGCCGACGTGGACGAGATCGAGCGCATCAACATCCTCCACGCGTCGCTGGCGGCGATGGCCCGCGCCTGGCGCAGCCTGTGCGACGAGCTGCCGTCCCTGCGCACCGCGCTGGTCCTGGTCGACGGAAACCAGCTCGCTCCGCTGCCCACCGCCGTGCGCCAGCGCCCCCTCGTCCAGGGCGACGCCCGCTCCACCCACATCGCCGCCGCCTCGATCCTGGCCAAGGTCACCCGGGACCGGATGATGCGTGCCTACGACCGGCGCTTCCCCGAGTACGGGTTCGCCGACCACAAGGGCTACGCCTCCCTGCGCCACCGGGACGCCATCCGCCGACACGGCCCCTGCGTCCTGCACCGCCGCGGCTTCCGCCTCCTGCCGGAGGACGGCGGCGGCGAGCCTCGATGAACCGCGCCGACCTGGGCCGTCGCGGCGAGGCGCGCGCGGCGCGGCACGTCCGCCGTCACGGCCTGCGCATCATCGCCCGCAACTGGCGCTGCCCGGACGGCGAGCTCGACATCCTGGCGCGCGACGGAGACCTCCTCGTCGTGATCGAGGTGCGCACCGCGCGCACCGACTTCGCCGGCGGCCCCATCGCGACGGTGGGCCCCGACAAGCGCCGCCGCCTGGCCCACCTCGCCCAGCGCTGGCTGTCGGGCTCCCGGTGGGCCCCGGCCGGGGTGCGCTTCGACGTGGTGGGCGTCGTCTACCGGGGCTGGTTCCGCTGGCGCCTGGACTGGGTGCGCGGGGCGTTCGAGGTTTGAGGCGCGGTCAGAGGCGCGCGTTGGCGCCGACCCGCGGCCCTCGTCAGTTCCCGCCGCCCACCGACTGAGCTCGCCGCTGCTCCAGGGACTGCGTGCAGCCCGCCACGTCGTCGGCGCCGGCGCAGGTGACCTCGTTCTCGACGCAGAACGACAGGTCCAGCGAGGTCTGGCAGGTCGAGAGCTCCGGACAATCGGAGTCGGCCGTGCAGGCGCGCGTGCAGAAGGTGCTGCTCCCCTGCCAGGACGCGCAGACGCTCTCCAGGCAGAAGGGGTGCTCCGCCACGACGCAGGTGAGCTTCGTGTTGCCGGCCTGCGACTCGCAGGTCGCCTCGATGCTGTTCGAGAACGGGCACTCGCCGTAGAGTTCCGGATCGTCACAGGCCGCGAGGGCGGCTGCGAGGAGGATGGCGACGACGAGGATGCGCTGCATCGAAACGGGCCCCTGATCTGGTGCGTGGCTTCGGTCGCCCCGGATGATGGAGCCCGTGCGCGGGTGATGTCAATCCGCTCCCGCGGTCCGCCGCCCGACACGGCATCACAGCCGAGCGCCGGGGGAGACCTTGACCGCCCGCGCCGGCAAGGGCTATAACGCACGCCGTTTCTGAGGTACCAGCGGGAGTCGCCCGTCTGTCGCCGGAGTCACTGCGATGTCCCTCCCCCGCATCGTCCTCGTCGCGCTCGCTGGTCTACCGCTGTGGCTCGGCGCGCCGGCCTATGCAGAGGACCCGCTCGACCTGGCGCCCGATCTGGTCGTCGACCCCGGCCAGCTCGAGGCCCTCCTCAAGGACGGCCAGGAGCTCGCCAACGACGGGAAATTCCTCGAGGCCTCGCTGCGCTTCAACGACATCGTCAACAACGGCGATCCCTCGTGGCCGGTCGTGCGGGTGGCCCGCTTCGAGCTGGGCGCGGCGCTGTACGAGCTGAAGCTCTACCAGTCGGCGCTCCTGCAGTTCGAGTACGTCATCGACGAGGGCCCGGCGCACCCCAAGTACCGCCGCGCCCTGCCCTACCTGCTCTACATCAGCCGCGCGAACGGCGCCGACTCGAACGTGCTCGAGAAGATCGTGAGCTTCCCGCCGGAGCTGTATCCGCCGGAGAACGCCGACGAGCTGCACTTCCTGGTCGGCCAGTACTACTACGGTGAGAGCTCCTTCCACGACGCGCTGGCGCGCTTCAAGGAGGTGAGCGCGGCCAACGGTGACTTCTACGTCCGCGCCCGCTACCTGGAGGGCATCATCCACCTCCAGGAGTCGAAGCTCGGCACCGACCCGGCGAACGTCGACAACGAGCAGCTCAAGTCCGCCGCGGAGGCCTTCAAGGCCATCCTGCGCTACGAGCAGACCCACCGCGGCAGCGAGGTGGTCGCGAAGACCGCCGCGATGGCCAACCTGGCGCTGGGACGGCTCTTCTTCTCGACGCGCCAGTACCAGGTGGCGGTCCGCTACTACGATCAGGTGTCGACGGCCGACCCCAACTGGCTCCCGGCCCTCTTCGAGGTGAGCTGGGTGCACTTCCAGCTCAAGAACTACGCGAAGGCGCTCGGCAACCTCCACACCCTGAACTCGCCCTTCTTCGAGGACCAGTACTTCCCCGAGTCGCGGGTGCTCCAGGCGCTCATCCTGTTCTACAACTGCCGCTACGACGAGGCGAACGTCGTCATCAAGCAGTTCGTGCAGGACTACTACCCGCTGATGACCCAGCTCCGGGACCAGGTCAACCAGTTCGCCGACCCCAACGCGTTCTACCTGTGGCTGGCTCGGCTTTCGCGCTCCGAGGACCCCGAGTTCTCGACGCGCTTCAAGCGCATCTTCAACGCGGCGCTGGACGACCGGAAGCTGCGCCGCAAGTTCCAGTTCGTGAAGACCCTCAACCTCGAGCTCGAGCGCCTCGACGAGCTGGCCAGCGACAAGCCCGTCGCGGAGCCCTTCCTGTCGGGGCTGCGTGCGGAGCTCGGCGCCTACCGCAGCCTCGTCGTCGGCGAGGCCGGCAGCCTCGCCCAGGCCCGGCTCCTCCGCGTGCTCAAGGAGCTCAAGCAGCACCTCGCGGGCGCCCTGAAGATCAAGGGCGAGACCCTGAAGGCGGCGCGCGGTCAGCTCGCGGACAGCCTCCGAGTGGAGCAGCAGGCGGCTCGCGCTGCTTCGACGGAGATCGTCGTCGACCGCGAGCACGTCGAGTGGCCCTTCACCGGCGAATACTGGCGCGACGAGTTGGGTTCTTATCTGTACGACATCTCGTCGCAGTGTGAGGATGGAGGCACCGAAGGCCCGCGCTGAGCGGTCCTGTGCCTCATCGGGTGGCGGGTCCCCCCCTGTCATCGAACCCCAGAACGAACCGCCGAGGGCATGGCATGAGGAATTGCGCGTGGGGCCTGACAGCGCTGGTCGTCGGGCTCGTGGTCTCGCTCGGTACGCCGGCCGAGGCGGCGCGGCCCAAGAAGGCCGAGCGGAAGGACGTGCCGAAGGCCACCGGCCTGGTGAAGTCGCGGCAGGCCTCGTCGGACGACGAGCCCACCATCCGCGAGAGCATCCGGAACCAGAAGATGATCCTGCAGTTGCAGGACGAGTCCAGCGCTGACTACACCAAGCAGGTCATCGCGCTGGCCGACTTCTACTGGGACCTCTCGGAAGTCTACGGCCGGCGCGCCCAGGCCGAGAAGCTCGAGGCCGCGCTCTTCGCGGCCGAGGAGGCCGGAGACGAGGCCACGGCGGCCCGGCTGCGGGCCGAGCGCAACGGCTACCTGGCCAAGCAGACCGAGTACCAGGACCAGACGGTCAAGGTCTACAAGGACGTCATCCAGCGCTTCCCGCGGTCACCGAACATCGACGAGCTGCGGTACTACCTGGGCTACCAGCTCGGGTCGATGAAGCGCAACGACGAGGCCATCGCCGCCTTCACCGAGCTGATCCTCAAGCACCCCGACTCGAAGTACGTGCCCGACGCGCTGGTGAACATCGGCGAGTACTACTTCGAGGACAACAAGTTCGGCGACGCGCTCAAGCTCTACCAGAAGGTCGAGGAGTACCCCGAGTCGGGCGTCCTCGCCTACGCCATCTACAAGCAGTCCTGGTGCTACTACAACCTCGGCGAGTACGACCTGTCGCTGTCCAAGATGCTGGCCGTCATCAAGATGGCCCGTGAGCAGGACGCCGCCGGCCGCGCGGGCGCCATGGAGCTGCTCACCGAGGCTCGCAACGAGCTGATCTACCCCTACTCGAAGGCGGGCAAGGCGACCGCCGCCATCGCGTTCTTCAAGAAGTACGCGCCGGAGATCTACCTCGACCTGGGCAGCCGGCTGGCGGCGCTCTACACGGAGCAGACCGAGTACGACAAGTCGAACAAGGTGCTGGAGGCCCTGATCAAGGAGGCCCGGACCGAGCGCCCCGGCGGCAAGGACATGAGCTTCATGGTCCTGCGCTTCCAGCGGCAGAAGGTCGACAACGCCTTCCGGCAGACCGACAAGGCCTCCACCGTGGCCGAGGTCAAGGAGCTGATCCGCTACTTCGAGGAGCTCAGCGGCTCGGCGCCCGAGGAGTTCCGCAAGAAGGAGGAGCGCGAGGTCGACACGCTGATCCTGACCATCGCCACCGGCTACCACACCGAGTACCGGACGACGAAGGCCCAGCAGACCCTCGAGTACACGCAGATGCTCTACGACGAGTACCTGCGCCTGTTCCGCGACCGGCCCAACGCGTACGCCATCAGCTACAACAACGCCTTGCTGATGCTCATGACCGGCAAGACCCGCGAGGCGGCGGCCGAGTTCGAGAAGGTCATCGCGGCCGACCCGACGGGTCAGTACGCCGACGACTCTGCCGAGCGCGCGGTGGTGGCGTACCTCGAGACCATCAAGTCCGACGAGAGCGTCAAGGCCTCGGGCACCAAGAGCGAGGAGGTCGACGACCTCTCGCGGCGCGAGCTGACCTCGGACGAGCGCCAGTTCGTCCAGGCGGTGGACCGCTGGCTCGGCATCATCGCCAAGAAGGGCGTGAACAAGGAGACCGCGGAGAACATCCCGCGGGCCAAGTTCCTGGCCGCGAAGATCCTCTACACCGCCAACCACTTCGACGAGGCCGCGCCGCGCTTCGCCGACTTCGTGGAGAACTATCCGGGCCACGAGTTCTGGGAGGACGCCGCCCGGCACGTGCTCTCGTCGTACAACCTGGCCCACGACATCGACAAGCTCCAGGAGTACGCCGACATCTACGGGCGCAACCCGAAGCTGATGGAGACGGACCTGCGGGCGGACATCGTCCGGATCCGGAGCGAGTTCAACTTCCAGAAGTGCTTCAAGTTCGAGCAGAAGGAAGAGTTCCTGGCCGCGGCCAACTGCTTCGTCACCTACGCGAAGGAGAACGCGGGCGGCGAGCGCGCCCCGGCGGCCATCTTCAACGCGGGCCTGAACTTCTTCAAATCCAAGCAGGTCGAGAAGGCCCTGCAGATGCAGAACAAGCTCTACACGGAGTACCAGAGCGACAAGCTGGCTCCGAAGGCGCTCTACTCCATCGGCGAGATCTTCCGGGAGACGACGGTCTACGAGGAGGCCGCCAAGGTCTACGAGACCTTCGTGACCAGCTACCCCGACCACCCGCTGGCCGAGAAGGCGCTGCGCTACGCGTCGATCTTCCGCAAGACCTTGGGGCAGTACGAGGAGGCCGTCCGGGACCTCGAGACCTACCTCAAGCGCTACCCCGACCCCGACAAGGCGCCGCGGGTCCACCTGGACGTCATCCTCATCCGCGAGAAGCAGGACAAGGCCTCGCGCGTCATCGCCGAGGTGAACCGCCACCTGCGCATGTTCCCCGGCGAGGACGCCGGCACGCGGCTGCGGGTGCTGGACGCGCGCGGTCGCGCCTACAAGACCATCGGCAAGTCCCGGGACGCCGAGAAGGCCTTCCGGGAGACCGTCGAGTACTTCAAGAGCCTCCCGGCGGAGACCGTGCAGCAGCTCAAGATCGAGGCGGTCTCGGCCGTGGCCGAGGCGCACTTCAACCTGGGCGAGGAGGTGCTCGGCCAGGCGACGCGGCTCAGGCTCTCCGGCAGCGAGAAGGCCGTACAGGCGGCCATCAAGCGCAAGCTGGAGCTGATGAACGACGCCAAGGCGGTCTACGAGCAGGTCATCGCCTACGGGCACCCCGGCTGGACCATCGCGGCCTACACGCAGCTCGGTGTGGCCTACCGCGACCTGGCCGACACCGTCGAGAACACCGAGCCGCCGTCGCGCATCCGCCCCGGCTCGATGGCCTACGACGAGTACAAGGGCCTGATGGCCGAGAAGTCCGCGCCCATCCGTGAGCGTGCGCTCCAGAGCTACAGCACCGCCCTGAAGACCGCGCGCGAGCTGCACTGGTTCAACGAGTACTCCGAGCGCGCCGAGCAGGCCATCGCCCAGCTCGACCTCACCGACGTCTCCATCAAGGAGGCGCGCCTCCGCCCAGATCACACCGGGCCCAACACCGGGCTCCCCGACTTCAAGCGAGAGGTGCGTTGATGCGGGCACTGGTCTATGCGTGCGCCCTGGGCGCCGTCCTGGGTGTGAGCGCGCCCGCGCTGGCGGGCCCCTTCGAGGAGGCGCTGGCGATCATCGACGACGCCAAGCAGCTCGCCACCCACCGGGACGAGGCCATCGCCAAGCTGAAGCAGGCGGTGGCGGCGGACCCCAAGCTGGCGCACGCCTGGTACAACCTCGGGCTCCTGCAGAAGATGGCCGGCGACCGCGCGGCCGCCCAGGCGTCCTGGCGCAGCACCCTGACCGCCGACCCGAACTACGCGCCGGCTCGGGCGCGGCTCGCCCAGCTCGACCTCGAGGCCGGGAAGACGGTGGAGGCCACGCGCGCGCTCGAGGCCATCGTCGAGCAGAACCGCTATCAGCCGGAAGCCCGCAACCTGCTGGCCGGCATCGCCATGGAGGCCGGCGACTACGAGGGGGCCATCCGGCACGCCCGCAACGTGCTGCTCGGCGACCCCGACAACATGAACGCCTACTTGAACCTGGCGGTCGCCTACTTCCGGCAGGGCCTCGTCGATCAGGCCTGGCTGATCGTGACCAACGCGCTGGACCGAAAGCCCGACGCCGCGGCGCTCCACAACATGCTGGGGCTCATCTACCTGAAGAAGGACGACGCGCGGCATGCGACCGAGAGCTTCCTGCGCGCCCTGCAGGAGAACCCGTCGCTGGTGGACGCCAAGCTCAACCTCGGCGCGCTCGAGCTGGCCTACGGTGACTTCGAGTCGGCCCTGAAGCGCTTCAACGAGGTGCTGGAGGTCCAGCCCAAGGACTACATGGTCCAGATCAGCCGCGCGGTGGCCCTGCGCGGGCTCAAGCGCTACGACGAGGCCGAGAAGGGCTACGAGGCCGCCCTCGCGCTCAAGCCCGAGGCTCCCGAGGCCATGTACAACCTGTGCGTGCTGCACCACCAGTACACGCAGAAGTGGCAGCAGGCCCTGCGCTCGTGCACCGAGTACTCGCGCCAGATCGACCGCAAGCACCCCAAGTACACCGAGATCAAGAAGCGCCTCGCCAGCATCGAGGCCATCCTCAAGGCGCGCGAGGCACAGCAGCCCGCACCCGAGCCCACCCCTGCCCCGACGCCGGCCCCTTCGGGCGGCGGTGGTGGCGACTCGACGAGCGGAGGTGGGGCCCCCTGACGTCAGAGAGTGCAGCCGGAAGCACCCCACCTGACGCCGGCTCGGGAACTCCAGCGCGGCGATGGTGTCGAGTGGGATGAGCAACGCACGCCCATACCGGCTGGCGCGCGCGGCCAGACTGACATATATTGACTCGCACGATTCGCTCGAACGCGGTGACTGCCTCACACGAGAGGACGTTCACATGAGGAACATGCTGAAGCGGCTCATCCTGATGACTGCGCTGCCCGTGATCTGCGTCGCCCCGGCGGCGTTGGCGGCAGACCCCCCCGCGGCCGAGCCAGCAGCGACGGCAGAACCTCAGGTGTTCGACTTCGAGGGCGACGACGTCACCACGGACTACCTCAAGCCCAACCGCTTGCTGGTAGAGGGGCTGCGTCGGGGTCGCATGTCCAGTCTGATCACGGTTCGCCTCGATTTCGTCGACGAGATCGTCCGTTCCGCGGAAGATATCTGACCAGACCGGACCGAGAGGAGCCGCCTCCCATGGCGCAAGACAGTTCGTCCATCTCGTTCAGCCTCTACCACGGCGGGAAACTGCTGCGAGAGGTCACGTTCGACCGGCCCATCATCAACGTCGGCAAGCTGTCGACGTCGAACCTGCGGCTGGACGACATCAACGTGTCCCGCAAGCACGCCGTCATCGAGCGTCGTGAGAACGGCGAGTGGCGGGTCACCGACCTGGGCTCGACCAACGGCGTGACGGTGAACGGCCAGCGCATCACCCAGGTGGCGCTGACCGACGGCGACCGCGTGCTCATCGGCAACACGACGCTGGTGGTGCATCTCGACGGCGCCCCGCGTCAGGCCGCCGACGGTGAGGACCTGACCTCCAGCCGTCCGTCGCGCCCGGACGAGGAGATCCAGGGGCTCGGCGAGAACACCTTCTACGCCGACGCCAAGGACGAGGACCCCAACGAGGGCAACGCGCTCGAGGTCGCGCTGCTCTGGGGCGAGACGGTCCTGTCCATCGAGCACTTCCGCAAGCCCGGCCCGGTGAAGGTCGGCGAGGTGAAGGGTTGCCGCTTCACCCTGCCGGAAGAGGTCCTGGGGGTGAAGTCCTACACCCTCATCGACGATCGGGGCGGCAAGTTCGCCTTGAACCTGGCGAACCCGGCGCTGCAGGGCGACGTGCTGATCGGCGACAGCGTGATGCCCATCGGCGAGCTGGCCAAGGACGGCCGGCTCCAGGGTGACCACCTGCTCATCGACGGGCCGATGCGCGCCCGGCTGCGCCTGGGCGAGTTCATCATCCTGGTCAGCTACGGGAAGATGCCGGCCCGGCCGCGGGTGAGCCCGCTCGGGTCCATCGACTACACCCCGCACATCTACGTGGCGCTGTCGGCCATCGTGCACATCGCCTTCCTCGTGTTCCTGAGCCTGATGCCGGAGGAGCAGCTCCGCAGCCAGATGGATCCGGCGGCGCGGGCCAAGCGGCTGATCAACGTGATCAAGATCGCCGAGCTGGAAGAGGAGGAGGAGCCGGAGCCGGAGGAGATCCCGGAGGAGGACAAGAAGAAGACCGGCGACGAGAAGGACGAGCTGGCCGCCTCGGACCGCGAGGTGCCGCAGCCGACCGAGCGCCCGAGCGACGAGCTGCTCAACAAGCTGATCAAGAAGGACCAGAAGAAGAGCGACGAGATGGCCGAGGCCTCCCCCGAGGAGCGCAAGGAGGCCGCGCGCGAGATGGCGATGACGGCCGGCGCAGCCAAGGTGCTCAACGAGGACTCGGGGCTGCTGAGCTCGCTGCTGGCCGAGACCGACCAGAACCCGCTGATGCACGACGGCAAGATCATCACCGCGTTGGGCTCGCGCGCCGATGAGGGCGACGCCCTGGCCGGCGGCGGCGCCATCGATCCCTTCGGCGGCACCCTGGGCGCCACCGGCGGCTTCGCCGGGGCGAACTCGGTCGGCGGACCCGGCGGACCGGGCGGCGGCCCCGGCGGCGTGCTGGGCGGCGGCACCCTGGGCAAGGACACGCGCCGCGGCGTCGGCGACATCGGACTGGTGAACCGCGAGATCACGCCGGTGGCCATCGCCTCGAACGCGTCGGTGAGCGGCAAGCTCGACCGCGAGACGGTGCAGCAGATCATCCGGCGCAACATGGGCGGCATCAAGTGGTGCTACCAGGACGCGCTGGGCCGCACGGCGACGCTGCGCGGCAAGGTGACGCTGAAGTTCGTCATCCTGCCCAACGGCCGCGTCGAGAGCCCGACCGCGAGCCCCGACAGCGGGGCGATCAACGACGCGGCGATGCTCGAGTGCATCCGGAACAAGGTGAGCCGCCTGCGCTTCCCGTCGCCCAAGGACGGTGGCATCGTGCAGGTCTCCTACCCCGTACATCTCAAGACACGCTGAGAGCCTATGCCCTCCCGTCCCATCGGCAACGCGCATCGCGCTCGCCGCTCCGTGATCCTCCTCGCCCTGGGGGCGGCGGCGGCGATGTCGCTGGCGCTCAGCGGGTGCGACAAGGCGAAGACGGACGCCATCGCCCTGGTCAACCAGGGTGTGGCCGCGCTGGAGCGGGGCGACGTCGGGACGGCGCAGTCGAACTTCGCCCGGGCCACCCGGCTGGATCCCGAGAACGCGACGGCGCACTACCAGCTCGGGTTGGTGCTGCGCTACCACCGCGAGGAGCCCGCCGAGGCGCTGAAGCACTTCCAGACCGCCGAGCAGCTCTCGCCTGACGATCCCGACGTCCTCTATCAGATCGGGCGCTTGCAGACCTCCGAGGGCCAGGCCGAGTCGGGCCTGACCTACCTGAACCGCGCCATCGAGGCCGACCCGAACATGGAGCCCGCCTGGTACTTCAAGGGCGAGGCGCTCAAGGCCCTGGGGCGGCTCCAGGACGCAGACGCGGCCTGGCGGGAGGCGATCGCCATCCAGCCGCAGGACGCGCGGCCCTTCCTGGCGCTCGCGGCGATGTACGAGGCGCACGACGCCGACGACGCGGCGCGCGCGGTCTACGAGGCCGGGCTGCGCCACAACGGCGGCAACGCCGACCTGCTGAACAGCCTCGGGGTGCTGGAGCTGCGGCGCAACCAGAACGACGCCGCGATCAAGCACCTCAACGACGCCCTGTCCCGTGACGGCTCCCGCACCGACGCGCTGTTCAACCTGTCCTTCGCCTTCGCGCAGGCCGGCAAGACCAAGGAGGCCATCCAGCACCTGGGGGCCTACGTGACGCACGCCGACCCGCTCACCGAGAAGGGCAACCTCCGCGTCGCCCGCGGCCTCCACGAGGCGCTGGTGCTCGACCAGGAGCGGGCGCGCCGCGAGGAGCGGCAGCGCCAGGAGCAGCAGGCGCCGAAGCCGGAACAGAAGCCAGAGCAGCCCGAATGATCGGCTCCCGCGCGGCCTGCGCGGGAGGCGTGGAAGCTGGTCCTGACGGCGTCGCTGCGGGCTGCGCGAGGAGCGCCGCAGGGCGCTCGCCCCGCCGCAGCGGCCCGCGGACGCGCTGAGTGGAGAGCTGGTATCGCGTCCAGTCCGCGCTGATCGCCGCGGTGATCTGCCTGGCGCTGGCGATCCACGTGCTCATCGGCCCACGGCGCAACGCCCTGTGGCGGCGCTTCGCCTGGTTCAACTTCAACCTCGTGGCCTACTTCCTGGTCGACGCGCTCTCGCTCTCCGAGGCGCTGGGCCCGAAGCTGGCCCTGTCGACCCGCGCCGCGGTCGCCAGCCTGCTGCCCGCCACCTGCGTGTCCTTCTTCGTCGGGTTCGCCACCGAGACCGGCCACCAGACGCGCCTGTTGCGCCGCGGGGCCCAGCTCGCCAGCCTCGCCTTGCTGCTCTCGACCCTGCTGGCGTGGCCGCCCTCCGCCCTGGTCCGCCAGTGGATGCTCTTCGGTGGCCTGGCCTGCGCGCTGGTCGTCTCGCTGGGGCAGATGGTGCTGCGCTACCGCACGCTCGAGTCCCGCGTCGACCGGGCGCGCCTCAAGTACGTGACCATCGCCAGCGCGGCCGTGTTCTCGCTGCTGCTGCTGGAGGTCGTGCCCGGGCTGCGCGTCGCGTCGGCCGCCAACATCCTGACCGCGCTCTACATGTACTTCATGTTCCAGCTGGTCACGCGCCGCCGCCTCATCGACATCTTCGAGTTCCTCGGACGCTTCGTCGTGCTCAGCGGCTTCGCCATCGTGCTCAGCGCCATCTACGTGCTCCTGGTGGGTTGGTGGCGCCACGACTTCGGCCTCTTCCTCTTCAACACGGCGGTGGCCGGCGTCGTCATCGCCATCCTCTTCGAGCCGCTGCGCGGGCTGGTGGAGGACAAGCTCAACCAGATGGTGTTCCGCGAGAAGTTCGAGTTCACCCACCAGACCGAGGCGGTGCGGGGCGGCCTGGCGAACATCATCGACGTGTCGGAGCTGGCGACCGCGCTGATGCAGCACCTGGAGGGCTCGCGGCGCGCGACGCACGCGGCCTTCTACCTCTTCGATGAGGACGGGCTCGCC
Organism: Deltaproteobacteria bacterium; assembly: GCA_020632695.1. Taxonomy (GTDB): domain Bacteria; phylum Myxococcota_A; class UBA9042; order PHBI01; family JACKFB01; genus JACKFB01. The sequence goes on along the minus strand of JACKFB010000011.1, from coordinate 56,447 downwards.
TACACGCGGCTCGCCCACATCGGGAGCTCGCCCCCGCCGCGCCTGGACGCGATCACCGAGCGCCTGTTCCTCAACCGCCTGCTGGAGCAGAAGCTGCTGGCCATCGAGAACCTGGAGGCGGAGCGGAGCGAGCTGGCCAAGCGCGGCACGGTCGAGGACCAGGCCCAGGTCGAGGTGCTGGACGCGCTGGTCCAGACCATGGAGGAGCTGCAGGCGGCTCTGGCCATCGGGCTCATCTCCGGTGACCAGCTCCTCGGCTTCCTGACGGTCAAGGACGAGCGGCTCCGGGAGGCTTTCAGCGCCGAGGAGATCAAGGCGCTCATCGGGCTGGCGGCGCAGGCGACGATCACCGTGGAGAACTCGCGACACTTCGACCGCATCCGTGAGCGTGACCGGCTCGCGGCGCTGGGCGAGATGGCGGCCGGGCTGGCGCACGAGATCCGGAACCCGCTGGGCTCGATCAAGGGGGCCGCGCAGCTTCTGGCGGAGGACGGTCGCTCCGACGAGCCCTACCTCGGAGTCATCACCGAAGAGGTCGAGCGCCTCAACGGGGTGGTGAGCCAGTTCCTCACCTACGCGCGGCCGATGAAGGGCGCGGGCGAGTGGGTGGACGTGAACCAGGTGCTCGAGCGGACCTTGACGCTGCTGCGGGCGGCCGACCTGCCGGCGGAGATCGAGCTCATCGGCGCGCCGAACCTGCCCCAGGTGCGCTCGGAGCCGGAGCTGCTGCGCCAGGTGACCCTCAACCTGGCTCGGAACGCCATCGAGGCCATGGGCGCCCAGGGGGGGCGGCTGGTCATCTCCACCGCGCTGACCCGGCGGCGCCAGCCCGCCAGCCCGCGGGGGCGCTACCGCGGCGAGCGCGTGTCCTTCATCCGGATCCGCTTCGAGGACGAGGGCCCGGGGATGCCACCGGAGGTGTTGGAGAGGCTCTTCATCCCCTTCTACACCACCAAGCCGGGCGGGACCGGGCTGGGCCTGGCGATCTGCCAGCGCATCGTCCGCAGCCTCGACGGCAGCATCGAGGTCTCGTCGCGCGAGGGCGAGGGCACGACCTTCTCCATCTATCTGCCGGCGGCGGACGCCGCGCGGGTCTCGACCTCCATCTGAGGGGGGCGTAGGGGGCGACCGGGACGTCGCCTCGGTCGGCCTCGGAATGTACGCTGGGGTGCCGAGGTTGTGGACCTTGGATGCCAGGCCCAGGTGGAGGCTACACATGGACGGACGGATGATCTGCAGGAGTGCGCTGCTCGGAGCGTCGATCGCGCTCGGCGTGGCGATGTCGGGTGGACTGGCGGCGGCGGCGACGCCTGCCCAGCTCTGGAGCGAGCGTTCGACGGCGACGCCCATCGACGCGGACGCGCCAGTCAACATGAGCACGTTCTCGCGGCTGGCGAAGGAGCTGTCTCCGACGGTGCTGACCATCGGAGTGGTGAAGGCGTCGGCTCCGATGGTCAGGCGCAGCCCCTGGTCCTTCGTCCCCCGCGGGCGCGGCGACGTGAGCGGGCTGGGGAGCGGGTTCATCATTCACAAGGACGGCTACGTCCTGACCAACAACCACGTCATCGAGGACGCTCGGAGCATCGAGGTCACCCTCAACAACGAGCACGTCTACAAGGCGCGCGTCGTCGGCGCCTACCCGCAGCTCGACGTCGCCCTGCTCAAGTTCGAGCCGAAGGAGACGCTCTCGGTGGCCTCGCTGGGCCGCTCCGACACGCTCCAGATCGGCGAGTGGGTCATCGCCATCGGCAACCCCTTCGGGCTGAGCCACACGGTCACCGCGGGCATCATCAGCGCGATCGGGCGCCACGAGGTGCAGCCCGGCAACCAGCCGATGTACGCCAACTTCATCCAGACCGACACCAGCATCAATCCCGGCAACTCGGGCGGGCCGCTCATCAACGCGCGGGGCGAGGTCGTGGGCATCAACACCGCCATCAACGCCGCTGGCCAGGGCATCAGCTTCGCCGTGCCCATCAACATGGTGAAGACCGTGCTGCCGCAGCTCGCGGAGGGGCGCGTGACGCGCTCGTACATGGGCGTGAAGATCGGACCCGTCAGCCGGGAGCTGGCCAACACCCTGGGGATGGAACGCAGCGAGGGCGCCGTGATCAGCGAGGTCATGCCCGGGCAGCCGGCCGCGCAGGCGGGCCTCGCGCCCGGAGACATCATCACCCGCTGGAACGGCACGCCCATCACCCACTGGGAGGACGTGTCCTGGCTGGCGTCCACCTCGGGCGTCGACCGCGCGGTGGAGGTCGAGGTGCGCCGGGGCAAGGACACCCAGAAGTTCAAGCTACGGCTGGGCATCTATCCCTCGGAAGCCGCCGATAATGGCGCGCCGCGGTGGCAGGAGGAGAAGCGCCCCTCGGATCCGGCCGTGCTCGGCGCGGTGGGCCTCCGTCTCGCCGAGCTGGTGCCCCGCACCCGGCACGAGCTGCGGCTCTCGAAGGGCGAAGGCGTGCGCGTCGTGGGCGTGGACCGCGGCAGCCCGGCCGATCTGGCCGGCGTGGAGGTCGGCGACATCCTCCTGCAGGTGAACTACGAGTCGATCACCGGCGGCGTGGAGGACATCAAGGAGAAGGTAGGGAGGATCGGCGAGGGCGAGGTGCTCTCGTTCCTGCTGCGCCGCGGCGACCGGCAGATCTTCCTGGCCTTCAGCCGCTGAGCCGGCGGGCAGGTGGCCCGGCCGGCGGAAGGCCGGGCCCCAGCAGCCCCTCTCAGCCTGCGGGGACCTTCTTCCAGTCGGCCATGAACTGGTCGAGGCCCAGGTCGGTCAGCGGGTGCTTGAAGAGCTGCCCGATGACCTTGTGGGGGATGGTCGCCACGTGCGCGCCCATCGCCGCGGCCTGGGCCAGGTGCTGGGGGTGCCGCACCGAGGCGACCAGCACCTGGGTCTCGAACTCGTAGTGCTCGTAGATGCTGAGGATCTCCTCGATGAGGCGCATCCCGTCCGAGGAGATGTCGTCGAGGCGGCCGACGAAGGGGCTGATGTAGGTCGCACCCGCCTTCGCGGCCAGCAGCGCCTGGGTCGGGCTGAAGCAGAGCGTGACGTTGGTGGCGATGCCCTCGCTGTAGCAGGTCCGGCAGGCCTTCAGCCCCGGCGGCGTCAGCGGCAGCTTCACCACCACGTTCTCGGCGATGGCGGCCAGCTCACGGGCCTGGGCCATGATCTCGTCGTAGCTCAGCGTGGTGACCTCGAGGCTCACCGGCCCGTCGACGATGTCGAGGATCGCGTCGATGACCTTCCGGAAGGGCTTGCCGGTCTTGGCCACGAGCGAGGGGTTCGTGGTGACCCCGTCGCACATGCCCATGGAGAGGGCATCCTGGATCTCGTCGATGTCGGCGCTGTCGATGAAGAACTGCATGGGTCGCCTCTGGTCCCCGGGTTGGACACCGGTGCTCATAGCCCAGCGCGGCCGCCGGGGAAAGCCCGCAGATCGTCGAGCCTCCAACGCGCAGCCGGGTCGCCGGCGCCCGCCCGAGCGCGGGTCACCGACAGGTCAGGGCTTGCAGGATGCAGGCGCCGACGGGCCCACCGCACCGGACAGACCGGACTTGCCGGCCGCTCCCGTGCTGCTCCCGCCTTCGCCCGGGCTCGGCGTGCCCACCATGGTGTTCTTGTCGCAGGTGGGGTTGGAGCCCGTGACCAGGTAGATGCCGAAGGAGGGCCCGCCGCCGCCGCCGCCGCCGTGGCCGCCGCGACCGCCCTTGCCGCCCTTGCCGCCCCAGCCGCCGTCGCCGGCCGTGCCGAAGCCGAGGCCGCGCTCGCCGCCGTAGCCGGGCTTGCCGCCCAGGCCGCCCTTGCCGCCGGACCCGCCCCTGCCGCCGGCAGCGTAGACGATGGTGTTCCCGTTGATCGTCGGCCCGCCGCCCGCGATGAAGACGCCGAAGGCTCCGCCGCCGCCGGTGCCGCCCTTGCCCGGGCTCCCCGCGCAGCCGCCCGAGCCGCCGCCGCCACCGCCGCCGCCGTGGCTGTGCTCGCAGAAGAGCCCCAGAATCACGCAGTCGCCGGTCTCCTTGCCGCCGCCGCCGCCGCCGCCGCCACCGCCGCCGCCCGCGTTGCCGCCGGGCGTCCCGTCGCCGCCCGAGGACGCCACCCAGAAGCCCAGCGCGTTCACGAAGCCGTCGGCGTCACCGGCGTCACCGTCGCTCCCGATGCTGCCGTCATCGCCCGGCTGCCCCAGATCGCCCGGCTGCTTCTTGCCACCTGCGGGCCCGCCCCCAGCGCCCGCGGCCGCCGGCTGCCCCGCCGTGGCCTTCTTCTCGCTGGCGAAGGTGGGGTTGTCCCCCCAGCCGGCCTTGCCGCCGGTACCTCCGCGCGAGTCCAGCCCGCCCGAGCACAGGTTGTCTCCGCCCTGCCCTCCCGGCACATCCACCTGCGGATCCCAGTAGTTCTCGGGCCCGCCGGTGCCGCCCGGCGCCCCGTCCACGCCATCGGACCCCGCCTCGCCGACCAGCCCGTCGAGGCCGGCCCCGCCGGCGCCCGGCTCGAAGCGGTTGGCGACGATCTCCAGCGCCGGCGAGCAGTTGCGAATCCACAGCGCCTGGGTCGAGCCGCCGGGCGCCGGGTTGTTGACCGTGCGGGCGATGACGCCGCTGAGCCGCGTGGGCTGGGTGATGCCGTCAGCCACGATGGCGCGGATGGCCCCCGACGGCTCGAGCGCGTCGCCCAGGATCACGGTCTTGTACTTCACCGGGTCCCGCTGCCAGGACACGCCGTCGTAGCCGCCGGCGACGTGGACGCCGCCGCGCAGCTTGACCTGGCCGATGTAGGTGCCGGCCGCGACGATGACCACCTTCTTGGGGACCTGCTGGTCGGCGAACTCGATGGCCTTCTGGATGGTCTTGAACGGGAAGTCGGAGCTCCCCTCGTCGTTGTCGACGTCGGCGCCGGCGGGCGAGACGAACACCGAGCGGTCCCAGCTCCCGTCGATGCCGTCGCAGTCGGTGTCGGCCAGCGTGGCGTCGGGGAGATCCTCGCCGGGCGCGAAGCTGCAGGGGTACTCGCAGCCGTCGGCGGCGCCGCCGGAGAGATCGCTCCAGCCGGCCTCGCAGGGGCCCATCGCACATTTGCCGGACTGGCAGAGCGGGACGGCGTGGTCGTACTCGCAGGCGTGCCCGCAGGTGCCGCAGTTGTCGGGGTCGACGAGGACGTCGATGTCGGTGCCGCACAGGCAGGAACCGCTGTCAGGGAAGCACTGCTTGCCGAGCAGGAAGCCGTCGGTGTCCGTCATCTCCACGCAGGAGAAGTCCGCGGGGCAGTCGGCGACGCTGTCGCAGCGCTCGACGCAGAAGTTCAGCCCGTCGACGTCGGCGCACAGCGCGCCGGGGACGCCGCAGTCCTGGAAGGTGTTGGGGTGGAAGCACTCCTTGATGCAGCCGACGGACTCCAGGGGCACGCAGAGGAAGGCGAGGCCCTCGGAGCCCTGCTGCGCCTGGCAACCGTAGCCCGTGGGGCAGTCCTGCGTGCACTGCTGGGTGCAGACGCCCGGCTTGCCGCCCTCCGCGCCGATGCAGTAGCCGGAGAAGCACTCGGCGTTGACGGTGCACGAGGAGCCGAAGCTGCCGGGCCCGGCGGAGGTGTCCTCCGGTGCGCTGTCGGGCGTGGCGTCCGGCAACGTCACGATCCCGTCCGGCGTGTCGGGCGAGCTCGTGACGTCGGACGAGGTGTCCTGGTCGGGCTGCACGGTCAGGTCGAAGCCGCCGCCGTCGGCTGCGTCGATGAACGGGCCCGTCGGCGAGCCGTCGTCGCAGGAAGACGTGACCGATGCGGCCAGCGCCAGCGCGCCGGCGAGCAGCAGCAGCCGCGGCAGGGTGGCCAGCCCGGCGGGCGCGAGCGGTGGGGCGATGGTCGGCGTGTCGTTGCTTGCAGAGCCCATACGGCGTCGAGACCTCCGGTGGCGGAGGAGTATAGCAGGGCGTCCAGGTCGATGCGCGACTGGAGCGCATCGGATGCGGTCGGTGTCGCGTTGACGTTGCCCGCGCCGAGCGGCACCTTGGGGCCGCGGGGTCGCCGAGGGCCCCGACCACGCCGAGGCCCCCCATGCGCACCGCCATCATCGCCGCCGTCGCCCTGGTCGCGCTGTGCTGCGTCGGCCCGGCGCCGGCGCAGGCCAAGGACATGAACGGCAAGCTCGGCGTCGGGCTCGAGCAGTCCCTCGGCGGGGTGACCGGCCTGGCGATCCGCTACTGGCCCGGCGCCGCCTTCGGGATCATGGGCGTGCTCGGCGTGGACATCGTGTCGGTCAAGGAGGAGGACCGCCGCGGCCTGGCCACCACGTTCACCGGCTCGGTCGGGTTCGCCTACAACTTCGCGCGCTCGCTGCACGCCAACCTGTCGGCCGGCGCCCGCCTGGCGCTGGGCTACGAGAGCGAGCGTGCCGCGCGCCTCGAAGACCCGGCGCGCACCAGCGGCATCCTGCAGGTCATCATCGAGGTGCCCGTCGCCCTCGAGTTCTTCCTCTCGGACAACTTCAGCGTCGGCGTCGCGACCGGCCTGATGTTCGTGTTCGTGCCCAAGGACGGCGCGGCGCTGGACGGTGAGGGCCACGGCTCCACGAAGATCCCGCGCTCCATCGGCATCGGCATCGGGTCCGGCGCCATCACCGGCACGCTCAGCGCGGTCTACTACTTCTGACGCGCCGCCCCGCTGCTGCTCAGGTGCGCAGGAAGAAGTACCAGACCGCTGCGCCGATGAGCGCGAGGACCACCACCACGGCGATCGCCGTCAGGGCCTTCGAGCCGCCGCCGCTCGCCGGTTCGGTGCTGACCTCGGGGATGTGGACGCCCGACTCCGCGGTGCGCCCGCGGCTGTCGAGGTGACCGCCCTCGAGCATCGCCACCAGCTCGTCTGGAGAGCGCACCGCCTCCATCGCCATCACGGTGGCGGTGCGGTGGCCCGGCCCGGAGATCATCGGCTGGGGCATGCCGGCGTTCGACCAGAACTCCTTCAGGTCGAAGCGCGGGGTGACCGCCACGTTGAGGGAGGCCGCGTCGATGGGGCGGCTGCCGTCGATGTCGCCGCCGCCGACGTGCCCCAGCATGGACTGGCTGAGGATCTCCTCCTGCAGGAGCGAGCCGATGCGCTCCTCCGGCGACTGGTGGGCGATGCCCGACTCGGAGAAGAGGCGCTGCAGCATGGCCGCCACGTCGTAGCTGGTGACCTTCAGGTTGTTGGAGAAGAGGTACTGCGCCAGGGCGTCGCCGAAGTCGCGCGCGCTGGTGTAGCGCTTGCGCGGGTCCTTCTCGAGGGCGCGCTCGAGGATGCGCTCGAAGCGGCTGGTGACGTCGGGGTTCAGCGCGCTCAGCTTCGGCACCTCGGCCGCGCGCACCTGGTCGACGGTCTCCATGTCGTTCTTGCCGAGGAAGAGCCGCCGATTGGCCAGCAGCTCCCACAGACAGATGCCGGCGGCGAAGATGTCGGCGCGGTGGTCGACGGGCTTGCCCTCGGCCGCTTCGGGCGACAGGTAGCTGAACTTGCCCTTCACCACGCCCGGGTCGGTCTGGCTGACGTGCGAGAGCGCCTTGGCCAGGCCGAAGTCGGTGATCTTCACCTCGCCCGACGAGGAGACGAGGATGTTCGGCGGCGACAGGTCGCGGTGCACGATGTGCAGGTGAGCGCCCTTGTCGTCGACCTTCTCGTGGGCGTGGGCGAGGCCCTTGCACACGTCGGCGATCATGTAGGTCGCTATCTCCAGCGGGATGCGGAACCCGACCTCGGAGGCCTTCTGGAAGATGCGGCGCAGGTTGTAGCCGTCGACGAACTCCATGACGATGAAGTAGGTGCCGGCCGAACGCCCCACATCGAAGACCTGCACGATGTTGGCGTGGGTGAGCTGCATCGAGAGGCGCGCCTCATCGAGGAACATCCCGATGAACTGCTCGTTCTTGGTCAGGGCCGGGAGCACGCGCTTGATGGCGACGGTGCGCTCGATTCCGCCGAGGCTGATGGCCTTGCCGAGAAAGATCTCGGCCATGCCACCCATGTCGATCTTCTTCTGGATCTGGTAGCGCTGGCGGTTCGACTGCTTCGACGTGCTTCGCGGCGACTGCGACAAGGGGCCCCCTGGCGCCTGGGAGCGCCGACTATAGCCCCAGATCTCCACGGTGCCAACGCGCGTGAAGGGTGCGGCCGGGTCGGAGCGGGAGCTCGCGGCGAGGCGGCGTCCGGCCGCGCGGAGACGCCGGAGTTTCTTGCAGCAGCGCGGCCGCAGCGCTAGGACTCGCGCATGGTGCCCCCCGCTCTGATCCTGCCGGCGATGATGGCGCTCGGCCTCGCCTCGCAGGTGCCCGCCGAGGGGCGGCACGACGACGCCGACCTGCTCTACTCGACGCAGCTCCGGTTCGCCGCCGACGGCCAGCCCGTGGTGACGGTGGGCCTCATGGAGGGGCAGGAGTCGGTCACCCTGCGGGCCGCGGCCGGGCTGACGGTGGCGCTGTCGGGGCCGGGCGACGCGACGGTCACGCTGCCGCCGGGGCACGCGCTGACGCTGTCGGCCCACGACGCCACGCCGGGCCAGACGCGGTATCGCGTGGCGCTGGAGTCGCTGCCGCCCAGCGAGTTCGCCGAGATGGCGAAGGCCCGGCACCGTTGGACGGACCGAGGCCTGAGCGTGGACACGATGGAGCTGGGGGGCGTCGTCGGCTACCCCGCGCGGATGCTCGACAATCGGCGCAGCTTCCTGGTCGAGAGCGCGCCGCACGCGACGCCGGAGGCCGCGGAGGCGCGGGCGGCGGAGCTGGCGAGCGCGTGGAACCTGGCGACGGTGCCGGGAGTGTTCGCCGAGCCGGTCAAGCGCGCGACCGGCACCGTGCTGGCCGTGGACCGGGCGACGGGGCTGACGGTGAGCCAGCACAACCTGCTCGCCGTGGCCGCGGCGGATGGCGGCCCGGTGGAGGTCGCCCGGGTCGAGTACGCGCGCGGCTACGCGCAGCACGGGTTCCAGGACCGCTCTTTTCACGGGACGATCATCGTGGCCATCGACCCGAGCGGCCGGCTGGCGGTGGTCAACCGGGTGCCCGCCGAGGAGATGCTGCGGGGGCTGGTGCCGGCCGAGACCTTCCCCAGCGCGCCGGCCGCGGCCCTGGAGGCCCAGGCCATCACGGCGCGGGGGGAGCTGCTGGCCAAGCTGGGGGTGCGGCATCTGGCCGATCCCTACCTGGTGTGCTCGGAGCAGCACTGCCAGGTGTACGCGGGGCGATCGCGCGAGGAGGCGCGCACGGACGCCGCCGTCGCCAGGACCCACGGGCGCATGCTCTTCGACGGTGACGGGCAGCTCGTCGACAGCGTCTACAGCGCGTCCTGCGGCGGGCACACCGAGGACTGCGACGCGGTGTGGGGCGGGGCCGCCCGGGCGTCGCTGCGGGGCGTGCCGGACGCGCCGGATCGCGCGGACATCGGGTGGGCCCGCAACGAGGCGCCCACCGAGGCGCAGCTTCGGCGCTTCCTCGAGCATCCGCCGGACTCGTGGTGCGCGTTGACGACCAAGGGCCGTGGCTCCTTTCGCTGGGAGCGCGCGCTGCCCGACGACGAGCTGGACCGCATGGTCAACGCCCGCCACCCGATCGGCCACGTGACCGCCATCGAGGTGCAGGGGCGCGGCGTGTCGGGGCGCGTGACCGCGGTGCGTTTCGTCGGCACCGACGGCGAGGTGGTCGTCGAGCGGGAGTTGCCGGTGAGGCGCCTGCTGGGCAACCTCAAGAGCGGCATGTTCGTCGTCGACCGCGAGGACGGGCGGTGGCGCTTCACCGGAGGGGGCTACGGGCACGGCGTCGGCATGTGCCAGTACGGAGCCATCGGCATGGCCGAGCGGGGAAGCTCCGCCGCGGCCATCCTGAAGCACTACTACTCGGGGGCGAAGGTCGAGCGGGTGTATTGAGCCCCGGCGCGGCGGTCGCGGCTCAGCGGATGCGCGTGTAGCCGGCGTCGCCGTCGGCGCGCGGATAGGTGGGCGCGGCGCGGGCCTTGCGCTGGCGCGGGCGCGGGGTGAGGGCGACGTGGCGCGGCGTGGTCGCGTCGGCGGGCACCAGGCGGATGCGGGCCGGGGCGTGGTCCGGCGCCTCGAGGACCAGCGTCGGCGGCCCCTCGCCTGCGAGCCAGCGGACCTCGAGGGGCGTGCGGCCCAGCTCGACGCCCTCGCTGAGCACGCGGGCGCCGGCCGGCTCGCTGGTGAGCGCCGCCGCAAGCAGGCGCGGAGGCAGATGCAGCCCCTCGACGCCCACCGCGCGCCCGACCGCGAGGCCTGCGCGGGTGCTGGCCGGCCCCGGGTCGCGCTCCGCCGCCGTCGCGCCCTCGCCTGCCGCAGCCTCGCCGGCCACGGCGGCGTCGGTGGTCGGGCCGCCCGCCTCCGAAGACCGGACGGCCGGGCCAGCGACCGCCTCCGCGATGACCTCGCGCGCTGAGGGGCCTCCCTCGGCCAGCGTCCCCGGGCGCTCGAGGTCGGGCCCTCCCCGCCCGCGCGCGCCGATGAACCAGCCGACGCCCAGGCCCGCCGCGACCAGCGCCGCCGCCAGGGTCCACCGCCAGGTCGAGCCCGCGCGTCCCCGGCCGCCCGTCCGCGCCTCCAGCGCCCGGCGCCGACGCTCCGTGTCGGGGAGCGGCGCCTGCCCCGTCGCCATCGCGTCCGGCTGGGCCTCGGCCATCACGGGTCCGGTGGTGATCGCGCCCCGCTGGCGCAGCCAGGCGATGACGGCGGCGGCGTCCTCGAAGCGGCGCGCGGGCTCCTTGTCCAGGCACCGGATGAGCAGGCTCCGGTACGGCTCGGGCAGCGGCGCCCCGCCGACGCTCGGCTCGGGGACCTGCTGGCTGATGTGTGCCAGCAGCCACCCGCGCGCCGTGGCCGCCTCGAAGGGTCGCGCCCCGGCGAGCAGCTCCCACGCCATCAAGCCGACGGCATACACGTCCGAAGGCGGGCCCGCCGGCAACCCCTGCGCCTGCTCGGGCGACATGTAGGGAGGTGAGCCGATGGCGATCCCCTCGCCGGTGAGCGCGAGGGGCGACGGCTCGCCGGTCTCGGGCACCCGCGCGATGCCGAAGTCCAGCAGCTTGAGGAAGTCGCGCCGGCCCGGCACGCGGGCGACGAGGATGTTGTCGGGCTTGAGGTCGCGGTGGACGATGCCCTTGGCGTGCGCCTCGGCCAGGGGCTCGAGGATCTGCCGCAGCATGTGGGCCGCGCGGGCGGGCGGCAGCGGCGCCTCCCGGGCGATGAGCTCGGTCAGGGGCTCGCCCTCGACCAGCTCCATGACCAGGAAGAGCCGGTCGTCGTCGAGGCGTCCGAAGTCGATCAGATCGATGGTGTTGGGGTGGGTGAGGCCGGCGATGACGCGGGCCTCTCGCTGGAAGCGCGCGGCGGCAGAGAGGTCGCGGGCGATCTCCGGGCGCAGCAGCTTGAGCGCCACCGGGCGATCGACCGAGAGCTGGGTCGCGCGATACACGGTGCCCATGCCGCCGCCGCCCAGCACGCCGTCGATGCGGTAGCGCTCGGCCAGCACGGTGCCCACGATGGAGTGGGGCCCGGCGTCGTGCGCCAGCAGCGGGACGGTGCGCCCGCCGTCGACGGGGCAGGTCCGCTCGTCGGTTCGGTGCTGGCAGTCGGGGCAGATCCGCACGCGTCCTCGGTGTGCCTGGCGGGTGCCGGCCCGCGCGATCGGTTCAACGGGTCTCGGGCGGCAGATCTGTTGGCGCCGGCGCGCTTTTGCCGAGCAGGCGCCAGCCCTCGGTGGTCAGCACCACCTCGAGGGTCTCGCCCGCGGAGGCGACCCAGGCGCGCTCGTCGGGGCGCTGGACCCGCACCGCCCGGACCAGCTCCTCGGCCTGGGCGACGAGCGCGTCGCGGCGGCGTTCGTAGAGCGCCACGAAGGCGGCCTCGTCCAGGCCGTCGCGAGCTTCGGGGGCCAGGAGCGCGAAGGCGTCGCGCGGGCGCCCCTCGACCAGGGCGCTGTGCCACGCGAGCACGACCTCCGCCGGGTCGGCTCGGCGGGGTGCGGTGTCCCGTGGCGCGCAGGCGCCCCACGCCAGGAGGCTCGTGACGGTGATGACCAGGCGACGTCGCCACATGTAGATCTCCAGGCTCCGACAGGTCGCCTATACCACCTGAGCAGGGCGCGCGCCCGCCTCGCGCTGCGGTCCGCTGCAGCCAGGAGTGTCCAATGCTGCCGCGCGGTTGCAACGAACCGGAGCCGGTGCTATCGGGTCGCCCGCATGGGCGGGGCCTCCGACCGCCGAGGAGGGGACATGGTCACTCGACCCGTTGATCGCGGCGCACGCCCGAATTTCCTCGCCGCGCGACTCGCGGCGATCGCGCTGCTGGCCGCTGGCGGATGCTCCAGCCCGGGTGGCGGCGGCGGCGTGTACTTCCCGCCGCAAGACGGCAGCATCGGTGATCTGGGAGGCGGCGACACCAACGCGGGGCCCGACTCCCAGGTGGGCGAGGACGTGACGGTGAGCGACGGGAGCGGCGACCCCGACGTGGCCTCGAAGGACGTGGAGGCGAAGGACACCACGGTCGCGCCCGACGGCGTCACCCAGCCGGACACGAAGGACGTCGGCGACGGCACCTGCGAGCCCGGGCAGACCCGCTGCAACGGCGCGAACATCGAGGTGTGCGGGCCGGGCGGCGCGAGCTGGACCTTCATCGCGGCCTGCACCGGCGGACAGAAGTGCGCCGGCGGCGCGTGCTGCTTCCCCGACTGCGGCGGGCGCAACTGCGGGCCCGACGGGTGCGGGGGCTCCTGCGGGACGTGTAGCGTCGGCTTCTCGTGCGACCAGGGGCACTGCGCGTGCCAGGGCTCGTGCGCGGGCAAGGAGTGCGGCGACGACGGCTGCGGAAACGCCTGCGGCGAGTGCGACGGCCAGGACGTGTGCTCGGGCAACCAGTGCGTGTGCCAACCCGACTGCGGGGACGTCGAGTGCGGGCCCGACGGGTGCGGCGGCTCGTGCGGCACCTGCGGAGCGGGCGAGGTGTGCTCGGAGGGCGGCTGCGAGTGCGTGCCGAACTGCGCGGGCAAGGTCTGCGGCAGCGACGGGTGCGGGAGCAGCTGCGGCACCTGCGCGGCCGGCAAGGTCTGCTCGGACGCCGGGGCCTGCGTGACGCCGGCGGTGTGCGGCAACGGCACCTGCGAGGCGGGCGAGACGGAGGCGAAGTGCCCCGCGGACTGCACGGTGCCGAAGTGCCTGGTGACCCAGTGCGGTGGCAAGGGCACCGGCGAGTGCTACTGCGACGACACGTGCAAGACGAACGGCGACTGTTGCGCCAACGTGTGCGACGTGTGCACGACCCTGAGCCACTGCAAGCCGGCGTGCGTGCCACAGTGCAGCGGCAAGTCCTGCGGGACCGACGGCTGCGGTGGTTCGTGCGGGAGCTGCGCCGTGGGGCAGGCGTGCAACACGGCGGGCAAGTGCGTCGCCTGCACGCCGAACTGCAGCGGCAAGGCCTGCGGCGACAACGGGTGCGGCGGGACGTGCGGCGCGTGCGAGGTCGGCACGATCTGCTCGTCCGGGTCGTGCGTCGCGCTGGCCGACTGCATGGCCTTCTGCACGAACAACTGCACCGATCCGACCATCTGTTTCCTCGGGTGCACGTTCGCCGGGCAGGCCGGGCTCACCCCCTCGCAGATCGAGTGCCTGAAGCAGAAGAACTGCGACTTCATCACCTGCTTGCTGCCCTTCCCCTGAAGAGCGAGCTTCCCCCCCCCCGGAGACCGAGGGGGCAGCTCGGCTCAGCGGGCGCCGCTGAACGCGAGGTGCAGGACGTCGGCGCGGTCCAGCGCCCGGACGGCGGCGACCCAGGCGGCGTACTCGGCGGGCTCCACGGTGCCGAGTGCCAGGCGGAAGCGCTTGTCCAGCACGAGGCGCCCCGGTTCGGCGGTGACCACGCGCTCGTAGCCGAGCAGCGGGCCGTCGATGGCCAGCGTGCGCGGCGGGTCGCGCACGATCGCGCCGTCGGGGAGGTGGATCGTCACGACCACCCGCAGGTTGGAAGCGCGCGCCATGAAGAGCGGCGTCTTCCGCGTGGGGAGCTTCACGGTGGAGCTGGAGAGGCCCTCCGGGCTCAGGCCCATGGTGAGCTCGCGGCGCTCGGAGAGGTGCCCGGTCGCGGTCCAGCTCAGCCCCAGGGGCTCTCCGCGGGTCTGGAGCGCGTCGATGCGCACGGCGTCGACGGCGACGCCCGGGAAGCTCTGGCGCACCACGCCGGCGAGGCCTCGCTCGCGCGCCTCCGGCAGCAGGTCGACCAGCACGTGGCGCCAGCCCATGGCGTAGAGCCCGGTCAGGCGCTCGGCGCCGCGCACGTCGAAGCTGCCGTCGGCGTGCAGCTCCACGTCGACGTCGATGCGGTGCTCGCCGCCCTCGGCGCCCATGGTGGGCGTGCGCACCAGGGCGCCGCCCGCGCTGAGCGGCATCGCCTCCACACCCTGCACCAGCGGCGGGATGTAGCCGAAGGGCACGAAGGGGTCGCTGGGGTCCAGCCAGCGGTCGCCCGCCGGGAGCCGCGCTCGCACCAGCGGGTAGACCCAGTCGTCCGGGTCGGCGATGTGGTCGCCCGGGTCGATGGCGCCGCGCGACCGGGGGCGCGCCAGCACCAGCTCGCACTCGAGCCCGGCCACGGCGCAGGCGGCGGTGAGCAGGACCGCGCGCTCGCCCGCGCGGCTGGCGGCGATCCAGGAGGCGCTCTGCTGCCACAGCCCGCCGTCTCCCCCCTGGACGCGGTCGAGGGCGGCGGCGTAGATGGCCTCGAGCCGCGACTCGGGCCCGGCGTCTTCCGGCAGCGCGGCGAGGGCCTCGCGCACCAGCGCGGTCAAGGGCGGCGCCGCCGCCAGCAGCGAGCGGAGGCGATCGGCGCGGGCCAGGCGCAGCTCTCGCAGGTCGGCCCCCACGGCCACCGCGACCGTGGCCAGGCGGCGGTCCGGGCGGGGGTCCAAGGGCTCGGCGATGACGCGCTCGCGGTCGGTCATCTCGAAGCGGAGGACTCCGGGCCGGGGACGCTCGGGGGGCGGGACGGAGGCCGAGGCGTCGAAGGTCAGCGCCGCGGACGGGTCCGCACGCACGATGAGGCGTGCGACGCGCACGAAGGCCTCGTCGCTCTCGAAGGCGAAGATCGGCACACGCACGGCGCCCGAGCGGGACGCTGACGGCGGCGTCAGGGTCACCCACGCGACCTCGCCGAAGGCCCCGGGCTGCAGCGCGGTCAGGCTGACGCTGCCGGTCTCGACGAGGTCCTCGGGCTCGATGGCCTGCAGCCCGCCGGCGGGCGTCGGCTTCCACGTGCGCGCCAGCAGCAGCTCCGCCCCGTCGGGCAGCGGGACCTCGCCCCAGCGGTCGGCGGCGCCTTCCTCGATGATGCGGAAGAGCAGGTGCTCGCGCGCGACGAGGGTGCCGTCGGGGAGCAGCCGCACGTGGCGCTCGGAGAGGATGACCTCGACCGGAGCCTGGACGTGCATGCCGGCCCGGTGCGCGGCCAGGGCCAGCGCCTCACCGTCCTCGAGGGGGAGGCCGAGATCCGCGGCCGGGTCCAGCCAGGCGCGGCGGGCGTCGGGGCTGACGCCCGGAGTCGTTCGGAGCAGGGTCGCGGCCTCGGCGGCGAGGGAGTCGAGCTGGCCGACGACGGCCGCCCGGCGGAGCTGCAGCAGCAGGTCCTCGGCGGGCCCGCGCTGCGCCAGGCCGGCGAGCGCCGCGTCCGCCGACCCGGCCGGATCTCCCGCCTCCCACAGCGCGTCGGCGCGCGCGGACTCGAGGCGCGCCCGGGCGGTGCCAGGCGGCGCATCCGCCAGCGCGCGCTCGAGGCGGCTCAGGGCGAGCGCGGGCTGACCGCGCTCCTGGGCGAGCGCGGCCAGACGCGGCTCGAGCGAGGGGCAGCGCGGGGGCCGCGCCGGCAGCGTGAGCGCGCCGTGGCGGAGCTGGTCCCAACGGAGATCCAGCACGTCGGCCAGCGCCGCACATGAGGTGGGTACGCGTTCGAGCGCCGCGTCGGCGAGGCGCGCGGCGTCGGCGGTCGCGCCCGAGTCGCGCGCCAGGGCCAGGAGCACCCGGTCCCGCAGCGGCAGCGTCGGCAGCTCGTCCAGGAGCGCGTAGGCGCGCCCGGTCTCGCCTGCGGCCTGCAACGCCTCCGCCAGGAGCCCGCGCGCCTCGTGGTCGTCGGGCAGCCGAGCTGCCGCCGCCTCGAGCAGCCGCCTCGCGCGCGACGCCGAGAGCGCCGGAGGGCGGCTGGGGTCGGCCAGCTCGAAGCGCGCCAGCTCCTCGGCGGCCACGCCTTCTGCGGCATGGGCGAGCGCGTCGGCGGCGCGGCTCGCCCGGGCCGGGTCGTCGTCGAAGAGCGCGGCCTCCAGGCGAGCGATGCGTCCGAGCAGCGTGTCGGGCGGCCCAGCGGCTCTGGCGACGGCCGCGAGACCGGCGGCGTCGACGGCCGGGCGCAGCGCGACCCGCAGCGTCGGCGCGCTGGCGCGCGTCGCCACCTGGATCTCGATGGGGCGCGCTGGACCTGAGGGCACCGAGGCCCGCTGCCGCCCCGCGGCCAGCGCCCCCAGGCGGTCGGACTCGAGGACCAGCCGCGCCCCGTCGAAGACGCGCACGCCCGCGTCGGAGACGACTTCCAGGACCCACGGAGTGTCCGACGCCGGGACCGCCACGGTCGCCGCGTAGAGGCCCGGGCCCTCCTCCGCGAAGGCCACGGTGCCGTCCGGCGTGTGCAGCTCGTCCGTGGCGATGATCGCGCCCTCGCCGCTCCGCCCGATGAGCGACGGCCGCGCCGGCCGCTCCGGGTCGAAGGCCAGCGCCGGCCACGGGGCGAGCCGCCCGCTCCTTGTGAAGCTACCCACCCAACCCCGGCGCTGGCTGGCCAGGGCCGCCAACCCGGCGTCGTCCAGGCGTGCCGCCACGGCCTCGGCCAGCGCGCCCAGCTCGGGCTCGCCGCCCTGGGGGCCGCCCAGGGCGCGCGCCAGCACCCGCGCGTCCTCGGCTCCGAGCGGAACCGCGTCCACCAGCGCCAGCAGGCGCAGCGCCGCGAGCCGTGCCAGCCATCGGGGCGTGCCCTCGTCGGCGAGCAGGGTGCGCCAGGTGCCCGCCGCCCGCTCGTCGAGGCCCATGGCCTCGTCGACACGGGCCGCCAGGGCGCGGTCCTCGGCGCGCTCCGCTCCCTGGAGCGCCGCCGCGGCCTCGGCCAGGCTGGCGCCCTCGAGCGCTCCGGCGGCCACGGACTCGGCCAGCGCGCTCCTTGCACCCCGGTCGCCCCGCGCGGCGGCGCTGCGCAGCTGGTCTCCGCGCCTCTGCGCACCGGCGCCCGCGCAGCCGCCCGCCCCTGCCAGCCAGGCGAGCGCCAGCAGGAGCAACCCCAGCCCGATCCGCCCTCCCCGAGAGGCCGAAGCCCGGCGCCGTCGCCGTACGCCCCCGGTCAAGGCCGCAGCTCCGCCGTCTCGGGCGCGTCCCGCCGCAGCACCAGCGGGGGACGCACGGCCTCGTCGAAGCGCTGCATGAAGGCACGGAACGCCGGATACTCCCCGGCCTCCACCCGGTCGACGGCCAGCACCAGCTCCGATGCCGCGCGCACCTCGCCCGGCTCGGCCGCCCACTGCACCGACCAGCTCCCGAAGGCGCCCTCCTCCTCGCGGCTCGCCGGGATGTCCGCCGCGCCGAAGCCGACCGGCAGCACGTATCGAAACCGCGTGCGCAAGGTCACCGGAGCCCCGAGCAGCAACGCGCTTCGCCGCGTCGTGTCGCCCGCCAGGCGCGCCGCGTGCCCATCACCACCCGCCGGCCGCGGGACCTGCAGCGTGTCGCCGATGGGCTCGGCCACCCGCGGGACGTCGCCCACGAAGGTGAAGCGCAGCGGACTCGAGCGGTCCAGGGGGTCGCTGACCTCGTGGGAGACCAGCTCGAAGCCCGGGTAGCGCCCGTTCATCATGCGGGTGAGCCGCTCCTCTCGGGCATCGGCGTCGGCGAGCTGCGCGCGATACGTCGCCGCCTGCACGCCCCGAAACGTGGACTCCCCCTCGACGCGCCCGGAGCCGTCCTCGGCCAGCACCACCGTGAAGAACCCCTCGAGGCCGTTGCGCGCCGGGGGATCGGGGGGGATGCGCACGGGCGACGCGCTCGCCGTGTCGGCGGCCAGTACCAGCGCCTGGGCCCCCTGATCCCCCTCGGGCAGCTCGCCCAGCCCCACCCAGCGGGCGGTCGGGTCGACGAAGCGCGCGTCGTCGGTCAGGTGGACGATGGCGTGGTCGAAGAGCGCCAGGGAGGGCAGCGCGTCGCCGACGAGGCCGCGAGGCCGCGTCCGCACCAGCACCACGTCGGCGTCGATGCCCGCGAGCTGCAGCATCGTGCTCATCAGGGTCGCCTGGTCCTTGCAGTCGCCGAAGCGGCGCGCCCACACCTGGTCCGTCCTGTAGGGCTGGAAGCCGTGGACGCCGAACTCGAGTCCGACGTAGCGGATCTCGGCGGTCAGGCCGTCGACCAGCGCCCGCAGCAGGCGCGGGCGCGACAGGCCGCCCTCGACGCTGGTCGCCTCGGCCACGCGCGCCTCGACCCAGCGGCGCATCGCCGGCGTGACGACCCGCTGCGGCGCGATGAGCTGCCGGTAGCGGTGGGCCAGGTCCTCCCAGCTCGTGAAGCTCGAGACCTGCCAGACCAGCCCCTGCTCGGCGGCCGCGGGCATGCCCCGCTCCGAGGGCAGGGCCCGCAGGTCGCGGACTCGCGCGACGTAGCGCACGCGCCCGTCCGGCAGCTCGGTCTGCGCCTGCTCGATGGCGCCGGCGAGGCCGCCCGGGCCGCCCGGCGCCCCAAGGCGCACCCTCAGCCCCAGCGCGCGCGGGGCGGTGACCGACAGGACCACGCGCCGCTTGGGCATGCGCTCGCTCAGCGGCTCCAGCAGCGAGAAGGTGCCCGGCATCGCCTCGGAGGCCGCCGCGTCGACCCGGTGGCGGATCTCGACCAGGTCGCCCGGCCGGAGGTCGTCGAAGGGCACCGAGAGGGCGCGCATGTCGTAGTACATGCCGTACCAGGACTCCGAGATCTGCTGGGTCTCCCGCGCGGTCACCGGGATGGCCAGCCCCCCGCGATGCACACGGGCCGACAGGACGCGGACCTGCTCCTGGCTGGGGTCGAAGGCCACCGAGAAGGTGCGGGCGTCGCGCTCGTCGGGGACCCGCAGCACGCGCAGCACGCGCGCCTGGTAGCGCACGTAGCCCCCGTCGGCCTGGACCTCCACGTGCAGCTCCTCGCCCAGCACCTCGAAGAGGCCGCCCTCGCCTACCGGTTCCAAGGGTTGGAGGTCGCGGGCGAGGTCCAGCTCGAAGGGGAGGCGCTCGTCGCTGCGCGGCTCGGTGCGCGTGACCGCGGCGCGGAGGTCCGGGTCGCCCGGACGCAGCGCGAGCGCCCGGCGCCAGAGCTCAGCCGCAGCGGCCGCGTCGCCCGAGTCCTCGATGAGCTGGGCGGCTGCGGCCACGGCGGAGGCGTCGACCCCGGCTGCGGCGGCGACGGAAGCGGCGGTGGCACGTGCGCGCTCGACCTCGCCGCGGGCGAGCCTCTGGCGCGCGGCCTGCAGCGGATAGCCGAGGACGTCGGGGCGGCGCTCGCGAAGCGCGTCGAGGAGCCCCAGTGCCTCGTCTTCGCGTCCCAGGTCCGTCAGCACCTGGGCGAGGCCGGCCGCGTGCTCGAGCTCGCCCGGCGCCACCGAATGGAGCGTGGTCAGCGGCTCCAGGGCCAGATCGGGGCGCCCCATCGCCTGGGCCACGTTGGCGCGCTCGGCGAGCAGGCGCGCGGTCGGTGCGGAGTCCGCCTGCTCGTGGAGCGGGCGCCACGCCTCGGCGGGCAGCCCGGCGCGGCGTGCCACGCGTCCGGCCACGACCGCCCGCAGCTCGGCCGGGGCGCCGTCGCTCGCCGCGAGCAGGGACCGGGCGCGGGTGAGCTGTCCCCGTGAGGCCGCGAGCTCGGCCAGGGTCAGGCGCGCCGCTGCGTCCGTGCCGCCACCGGCGGCGCTCTGCAACAGCACGCTGGCCCGCGCCTCCTCGCGGCGCACCTGGCCGAGCGCGAGCAGCAGGTCGGAGGTCCCCAGCGCCGCGACGCCGGGCTCCAGCAGCAGCTCCTCGAGCAGCTCGCCCTCGCCGTCCTCGCCGGCCTCGGGGTCCGGCACGCCCAGGGCACGGCGCGCCGCCGCAGCCAGCACCCGCCCCGACAGGTCGCGGCGCCGCGCGTGGGTGCACCTCGCCCAGTCCAACCCGAGCGCGTCGCCCTCGAGCGGCGCCCAGACCTGCGACGAGCCGGCGTCGGGCAGCCCCCAGCTCACTGGCAGGGGCCGACCCGAGCGGTCGGTGAGGCGCGCGTACACCATCGCCCGGCCACCGGCCTCCCGCGCCGCGCTCACGGCCAGGAGGTGATCGCCCGGCTGCAGGCGCAGGGAGGCGACGAGCTGGTCCGGCGCGGCGAAGGCGAGCGAATGCACCGCGCCGAGCAGCTCGCCGTCCACGCTGGCTGCGAGCTGACCTGCCCCGCCCAGGCGCACGTAGACCTCGGAGGCGCGCTCGAGCCTGAAGCGAGCCACGAGGTGTACCGCCGAGGGCGCGTCGTCGGGGAGCAGATGGTCCACGCTCACCGCGCCCGGCGGCCCCGCCCGCTCGAGCACGTCCCAGCGGGCCTCGCCGAGCGCCTCGCCCAGGGCCGGCGGCGTGCCGCGCCGGAGCTCGAGGTGGGCGTCGAGGATCTCGCGGGGCACCATGGGAACCGGCCCGGCGGCCAGCCAGCGCTCGACGAAGCCCAGCGCCCGCGCGGTGTCGCGAACCTCGGCGAGGTCGGCGGCGTAGCGCGTACCGGCGAGGCGCGCGCGCATCGCCAGCGCGGGGGCGCGGCGCTGGGCAGCCAGTCGCCCCAGGAGCGCCCGCGCCTCGGCGGGTGGCAGCGCGTCCAGCGCAGGCTCCAGAATCACCCACATCGCCTCGGCGTCCGCAGCGTCCGGCGCCGACGCGAGCTGCTCGAGGGCGGCCCTGGCGCTGGCCTGCTCGAGCAGCGGCGCCGCTGTCGCGTTCACGGCCGCCGCGCTGCACAGGACCACTCCCAGCAGCACCCGACCGGCGCTACGTCCCAGGCGCCCGCCCCGCGAGCCCGCCCTGCCTTCGGCGCGCGCTCGGTGCGACGTCGCCGACAGGTCCTCGGCGGACCGGGGTGTCAGGCTGCGCGGAGCCTCGGAGGCGTCAATCGCGGTGCCGCACCGCCAGCGCGAACCGATTGGCCGGCTCCGCGGGGGTGATCCGGAAGTCATAGCGCTCCGGATAGCACTTCTCCAGCTTGTCGGCATCGCTCGCGAGGCGCCGTCGATCCTCGTCGACCTCGATGATGATCCACTCGCCGTCCAATTCCATTTCCATGGGGATTCCCCTCTCTCGCACCGCAATGACGCGCCTCGTCCAGGGCACGTCGTAGCGGTCCCAGCGGACCGATGCGACGCGAGGCCATGTCTCGCGATCACAGTGTTAGCAATTTTCGCGCCAGAGCCTGGCATCGCGTACTCCCCGCGAGCGGCGCGGAACATAGTCGCAGGCCGGCGCGCGCGCCACCGGAAAGGGAACGCGGCCGAGGCCCGCGACCGGCACCGAACCCGACAGACACCGCGCGGGGACAGAAGATTCCGCCACGCTGCTCGCCAGCGGCGGGGACAGTCGCCCCACCTCCCGGCGCGTTGGGGTCGCCGGTCCCCGCAGGACCCGGCTCCAGGCCGACGCAGGCCTCCGATCCCCCCGTACGATGCGTGGTTGCCCTCTCCCCGCCCCTCCTTTAGACTCTCCCACCGGTGGACGGAGGCGGATCGTCAGGATGAATGAAACCAAGCCTGAGATGGTCGGCGGTCGCTATCGGCTGGACCGGGAGCGGGCCCAACTCCCCTTCGGCACGCTGTATGAAGCGGACGACAGCCAGGGCGGGGGTCGGGTGTTGCTGCTCGTCGTCCCGCGCGGGCTCGACGACCCGTCCGACAAGGCCGCCGCGGCCGTCGACGCGGCCTCGCGCGTCTCCTCGCCGCAGCTCGTGCGCTGGACCGAGGGGGGCGCCACCGACGACGGCCGCATGTGGCTGGCTGCGCCGCTGGTGGGGTCGTTGACCTTCTCCGAGTGGGTGGAGCGCACCGATGGGCTCGAGCCCTATGCCGCGGCTCCGCTGGTGCACCAGGTAGCCCGGGCCATCGCCATCGCGGAGGCCGCCGGTGTCCACCACCACGCGCTCTCCGGCGAGCTGGTCCGCCTGGTGGAGCTGGGCGGCGGCGCCTACGCTGCCCGCATCTACGGGCTGGGGCTCGACGGCCTCTTCCCGCCCTACAAGCCGCTCAAGAAGACGCCCTTCCTGGGCGTCCCCGACTACATGTCGCCGGAGCAGGGTCAGGGCAAGACGACCCTGGACGGGACCGACGTGTACGCGATCGGCATCCTGATGTACGAGGCGGTGCGCGGAAAACCGCCCTTCCACGGCACCGGGGCGGCCGGGAACCTGTCGACGACGCTCAAGCGGCAGGTGTTCGAGAAGCCTCTCGCACTGCACATGCGCCACGGCGGGCTCGACCACATCAAGCCCTACGAGGAGATCGCGCTGCGGGCGCTGTCGAAGGTTGCAGCGCAGCGTCAGGAGTCGGTGGCGGCGCTGGCCGAGGAGCTGGCCCGGCTCGTGCGGAGCGAGATGGGGGCCGAGCTGGTGGCCGAGGACGCGGCCGCTGGCGAGGCGAAGAGCCCGACGTCGGCGGCGCGCACGCAGATCATGGCTGGCTTCGCCGACCAGGCGCGCGCGGTGCAGGACCAGCTCGACGCGGAGAAGCGGGTGCGTGAGGCGCGCGAGCGGCTCGCCGCCACCAGCGAGTCCGAGGCGCCGCCGGCCGAGGCGGAGGCCGAAGCCGAGGCCGCGAGCGAGCCGATGGAAGAGCCGGCGGAGGCGCCCGAGGCGGCCGCGGCGGACGAGCCCGCGCAGGCGGCCGAAGCCGCCGAGGCGAGCGAGGCGGGTGAGGCGGAGGCGGCCGAGACGCATCAGGACACGATCGTGACCGCGGGGCTGACGCCGGAGGTCATCGCGCTCTCGCAGACGGCGACCTCCGAGTCGGCGGCCGCGCCCGGCGGCGACGAGGGCGACGAGGGCGACGACGACGAGGGCGGCGGCGCAGACGGCGGCGGGTCGAAGAAGACCCGCAAGAAGAAGCGTCGCAAGCGGAAGTCGACCGGACACGCGCAGCCGGCGGGGGCGGGGGCCAGCGCGGGGGTGCCGTCGCAGGACGACGCGACGCTCATCTCCCACAAGGCGGTGCCGGCGCCGGCCGAGCGACACGAGCGGGCGAGCGACGCGACGGTGGTCGAGATCCCCGGCGTGAAGCCCGGGCGCGCGGGCGCGGCGGAGGGCGACGAGGACCACACCTGGTTCGTCGACAAGGCTGCCGACCTGGGCCCGCAGGAGGAGCGGGACGACTACTTCGCGGCCGACCGGAAGCGAAACCCCTACGTGCTGGTGATCGGCGTCGTCGCACTGGTGCTGGTGCTGGTGCTGGTCTGGTACTTCTTCGGGCGGACGGCCCCGGCGACGGGCACCGCGAAGGTGCAGGAGGTGCCGAGCTCGCGGAACCTCACCGCGGCGGAGACCCAGCGGATCCTCCTGCTGCGCGACCGCGACAAGCGCAGGGGCGAGATGGCGGCGCAGGCGAAGGCGGACTCGGCGCGGCGCGCGCGCGAGCTGCTCGCCCAGCAGGCGCTCGGCGGGGGGCTGCCGGAGCGGGCTCCGGCGGCGCCCGGACAGGCGGCCGATGTGACGAGCGTCGCCGCGGCCACCGACGCCACCACGGACCAGGGAGAAGCGGGGGTGCCGGATGCGGCGCGCCCCGTGGCGGCGGAGACCGCCTCGCCCCCTCCTCCCGATGCCCCGGGCCTAGAGGGCACCGGGGCGGACGAGGCGAAGCGGGCCGCGGTGGAGGCGGCGGAGCGAGAGGCCGCTGAGATGAAGGCCGCCGCGGACAAGGCCGCGGCAGAGGCGGAGGCCAGGGCGAAGGCCGAGGCAGACGCCACGGCGAAGGCCGAGAAGGCGAGGATCGCCGCCGAGAAGGCTGAGGCGAAGGCCGCCGAGGAGGCCAAGGTGAGGGCTGCCGCCGAGGCCAAGGCGAAGGCTGCCGCCGAGGCCAAGGCGAAGGCCGCTGCGGCGGGCGCCAGGACGGACTCGTCGAAGGCGAAGGCCGAAGCTGCTGCCAAGGCGAAGGCCGAGGCTGCCGCCAAGGCGAAGGCGGAGGCTGCCGCCAGGGCGAAGGCTGCCGCCGAGGCCAAGGCGAAGGCCGAAGCTGCTGCCAAGGCGAAGGCCGAAGCTGCCGCCAAGGCGAAGGCCGAAGCTGCTGCCAAGGCGAAGGCTGCCGCCGAGGCCAAGAAGGCCAAGGAGGAGCCCGCGAAGGAGAAGGTCTCGACCGCCAGGAGCGAGCCCACGCCAGCGAAGGAGGCAGCTCCCGAGAAGGAGGCCGCTCCCGAGCGCACGGCGGCGGACTCCAGCGCCGAGGAGTTCAAGACGACGATGGCCCTCGGTCTGAAGGCGTACAAGGCCGGCAACTACAAGCTGGCCACGGGATATTTCACCAAGGCCCGCAAGCTGGACGGGTCCAATCACCTCGCCGCGAAGTACCTGGAAATGGCGCGCGCCAAGATGGACGAATAGGCGACGCCCACGGGCCACGCCGTTCCTGGCGGCGTGGCCGCATCCCCGGAGCCGGGCGCGGGGACGGACGGGATCTGCACCGATGAGTCGCCTGCTGCACGAGACCACTCCGCCAGGACGCGCCCCGCGGCCGCCCTCCACGCGCGCGCCACCGAGCGCAGCGCGCCGACTCGCCACGTTGGTGGGGTGGAGCAGCACCGTGGCCCTGGTCGCGCTGCTGGTCCTCGAGGGTTGGGAGCTGGTGCACACGCCGGCCCTGCGACTGGCGCTCCACAGCGCCGTCGTGCTGGCGATCGTGCTGAGCACCTGGCAGCAGGCCATCCGCCTGCGCCTGGGTCCGCGCCGCCTGCGCTACCTGGCTCGCATCGCCCCCGAGACGGTGTTGCTGGTGCTGCTGTGCCTGCTCTACCAGCGGCCGGCGCTCTGGGCCTTCATCGCCTTCGTCCGGCAGTCCAGCGTCGTGGCGCGCATGGCCACCAGCACCGAGCGCTACCGGCGCTTCATGGAGTCGCTCCAGGCGCGGCCCGCGCAGATGCTGGCGCTCTCCTTCATGGGCATCATCCTGGGCGGCGCGCTGCTGCTCACCTTCCCGCGGGCGACCACCGACGGCCTGGGCGCCGGCTGGGTCGACGCACTCTTCACCTCCACGTCGGCCACCTGTGTCACCGGTCTGGCGACCCTGAACACGGTCGCCGACCAGTTCGCGGACCCGTCGCGGCAGACCTTCAGCGAGTTCGGCCAGGCGGTGATCCTCCTGCTCATCCAGGTCGGCGCCCTCGGCATCATGACGCTGTCCGCCGCGACCATCATCCTGGTCGGTCGCCGCCTCTCGCTGCGCAGCGCCAGCCTGATGCAGGAGATCCTCGACGAGACCTCCACGTCGGCGCTGAAGTCGGCGATCCGCTCCATCTTCCTGATGACCTTCGTCATCGAGGCGCTGGGCGCCGCGGCCCTCTATCCACGCTTCGCCGACCTCGGCAACAGCCCCGTCCGCGCCGTGTGGCTCTCCGTCTTCCACGCCATCAGCGCCTTCTGCAACGCCGGCTTCTCGCTCTACGGCGACAGCCTGGCGTCCTTTCGCGGGGACCTCTGGGTCAACGCCGTGCACGCCGGCCTCATCATCCTGGGCGGCCTCGGCTTCACGGTCGTCGGCGCCCTGGTCGCGCCCCGCACCTGGCGACACGGCAGCAGCGGGTTCTGGCGCTCGTTGCCCCTGCAGGCGCGGCTCGCGCTCGTGATGACCGGCATCCTGCTGACCGGCGGGACGATCCTCTACTACTTCTTCGAGTTCGACCACAGCCTCGCTGGCCTGCCGGTGCGGGAGAAGCTCATCGCCAGCGCGTTCCAGTCGGTCTCGTTCCGCACCGCCGGCTTCAACACCGTGGACATGGCCGCGCTCTCCCGGCCGATGCTGCTGGTGAGCTGCCTGCTCATGTTCATCGGCGCCAGCCCCGGCTCCACGGCAGGTGGCGTCAAGACCACCACGGTGGCGGTGCTGGTGATGAGCATCCGCTCGTCGTTGATGGGTCACTCGCACGTCGAGATGGGGCGCCGCACCATCCCCAGCACCGTGGTCACGCGCTCGGTCTCCATCGTCATCATGGCCGGCGCGGTCATGTCCCTGGGCCTGGTCGCGCTGCTGATGAGCCAGCCGCACATCTCCTTCGACGCGCTGCTCTTCGAGACGCTCAGCGCGCTGGGCACCGTCGGCCTGTCGATGGGCGTGACGCCGCAGCTCACCGCCGTGGGCAAGCTGGTAATCATCGCCTTGATGTTCGTCGGTCGCCTGGGGCCGCTGACGGTCGCGCTCGCCGTGGGACGCACCGGCGGCCAGAGCTATCGCGGCTACCGGTACGTCGAGGGCAAGGTCATCGTAGGCTGATCCGCATTGTGGCATCCTCCCCCACGCGCGCTCTCCGAATCGCAAGGAGCTGACTGGTGAATCGCTATGCCGTCATCGGCCTCGGTCGCTTCGGCGCCAAGGTGGCGCAAGGCCTCGCCGACCATGGGGCGGAGGTGCTGGCCATCGACAGCGACGCGCAGGCCGTCGAGTCCATGCGCGGATCGGTGGACCAGGCCATGGTGCTCAACGCGACCGACGAGGTGGCGTTCCGGGCCTCGGGCGTCGAGGACGTGGACACGGTGGTCGTCGCCATCGGGCGGCACCTGGAGGTCTCCATCGTGGTCACCGCGCAGCTGGTCCGCATGGCGGCGCCGCACATCATCGCGCGCGCGGCCAGCCCCATCCAGGAGCAGATCCTGCGCCTCATCGGCGCCCACGAGGTGGTGAACCCCGAGGTGGCGATGGGCGAGAGCCTGGCGCGGCGCCTGGTCGCGCCGGAGCTTCGCGACCGGCGCATGCTGCCGACCGGCCACGAGTTCGTCGAGCTGGCCGCGCGCCCCAGCCACCTGGGGCACACGCTGGGCGAGCTGGACCTGGGCGGCCGCTACGGGCTGCGGCTGCTGGCGGTGCGGAAGCATCGACCGAGCGTGGACAGCCACGGGCGCAACATCTACGTCGACGACGTCATCGCCGACCCGGACGCGTCGCTGGTGCTCGAGGACGGGGACGTCCTGGCGGTGGTGGGGACCGACGCGCAGGTTCGCGCGCTCACGCGGGAACGATGATCGAGTGGCTCACCGACCGCTGGCGCAATCGGCGCGCCGGCGTGCGCACCCGGCTGGCGCTGATGCTGGTGGGCGTGCTGCTGCTGGTGGTGACGCAGACCGTGCTGGCGGTCAGCTACACGCGCGACCTGTTCACGCAGTCCGAGCAGGTCAAACACCTGGCGTCCGCGAGCGAGGCGCTGGACGACATCCGGGCCCACGTCTACCAGGCCTTGGATGAACACGGCAGCGCCACCACCGAGGAGCAGCTCGAGCGCCTCGCGCGGTCGGCGGCCGAGGCGCGCGACGCGGCGGCGCGCGTGCCTCGGATGCAAGACCGGTTGGAGACGCTGGCCGAGCGTCTGGACGCCCACGGCGCGCTGCTGCTCGACTCGAGGAGGGATCGGGAGTCGGTGACGCCGCCGCTGCCGCTGGTGAGCAGGCTGCTCGCTTGGCGCGAGGCGGTGTCCGAGGAGAGCCTGCACTGGCTGGAGCGGCACCCCGACGCGAACCTGAGCGAGACGACCGAGGAGCTGATCCGGCTGCGGGAGCAGATCGACCGCACGCCCGACCTGCTCATCGGGCCCGCACTGTCCGAGCACATCTGGGTGGGAGCGGGCGTCGGCGCCGCGCGGCGCGCGATGAGCGACGTCGTGGCCGAGAGCGCGGCCAAGGTGCGCTTCGAGCTGGCCAGCTCGCGCCACGACGTGTCCTCGGCCTACTCGGCGGCGAGCGCGCTCATCGGGAACACCGTCGAGAGCGCGGATCGGTACCTCATCACGCTGGTGCTGCTCACGCTGGTCTACATCGTCGTGCTGGTGTTCATCGTGCCCGAGCGGCTGGTGGCGCCGCTGCGGCACCTGGCGTCGGTCGTGCACCGCGTGAGCCTCGGCCACTACGAGGTGCGCGCGCACACCGAGCATCGCGATGAGTTCGGGGCGTTCGGCGAGAGCCTCAACCACATGCTCGACCAGGTGCTGGCCTTCGACGAGCTCAAACGGGAGCGCGTGTACCAGGACCGCACACGCATCGTCCGGCTGGCCGACCTGATCGCCGACCCGGTGGCGCTCATCGACACGCGCCTGCGGCTGAGCCTGGCCAACCGGTCGTTCCGCAAGCTGTTCGCGCTGGCCGACGGGTACGAGGACACCGACATCCGCGACCGGCTGGACTCGGGAGAGGGGGGCGAGCTGGGTCGGGCGCTGGAGGCCGCGCTGCGCCGCCACCGGCCGGTGCGACGGCTGCCGGTCACGGTGAACGGCCGGCTCGGGACCCACGACCTGGCGCTGACCATCGAGCCAGGACGCGACAGCGCGGGACGCATCGCGTACCTGCTGCTGCGCTTCGAGCCGCGCGAGTCGGCCTGATGGCGCGCGCCGGCGCGGGAGGCGGGCCCGCCTTTGTTTGGACGCCAGCGAGGGCGCGCCGCTATGCTCCGCCCATGGTGTGGCGAATCGTGGCGGCGTGCGTGCTGTGGCTGGCCTGTTCCGGGCCGGCGGGGGCGATGACGGTGGAGGCGGCGCCCGACGAGGCGCTGGCGGCCGAAGCCGACCTCGTGGTGCACGCCCAGGTCGTGGCCCGGGACGTCGAGCGGGCCCCGGGTCGCGCGATGCGCCTGCGGACACGGTACCGGCTGGTCGTCTGGGACATCATCGCGGCGCGCGGCACGCCGCGCCTGCTGCTCGGAGGCCCGCTGCCCGAGCTCGAGGTCGTCATGCCCGGAGGCAGCCGCGGCGGCCTCACCACGGTGGTCCCCGGCGTCCCCTCGTTGCTGCCGGGCGAGGAGCTGCTGCTGCTGCTCAGCGACACCCCCTGGGGCTACCAGCCCATCGGCTACTCCCTGGGAACATGGAGGATCCACGACTCCGGGACCTCCCCGGCACACGGCTCCGTGAAGCTCTCCGCGCACGACTCCGGGAGCGTGCCGGGGGGAAGTCCGCCGGGCAGGACCCACGACTCCGGGAACTTCCCCGCACACGACTCCGGGACGGTCCGCGACCCCTTGGGAACATGGAGGAACCACGACGCCGGGACCTTCCCCGCGCACGACTCCGGGAGCCTGCCGGGGGGAGGTCCGTCGGGCGCCGATGACGCGCGCGTCGTGCCGCCGGAGGCCCTGGACGCCCTGGTCACGCGGCTGCTCGGGCGCACATGGCGATGACGGCGGCCAGGTGTCTCGCGCTCGCCGTGCTCTCGAGCGCGGCGTTGGCTCCCGCCGCGCTGGCATACCAGCAGGTCACCAATGACCAGGGCGTGCCGATCCACTGGGAGCGACCGTGCATCTGGTGGTGGCAACAGGCGGCCGGGAGCGCCGACGTCTCGCCCGAGGCCATCAGCGAGGCGCTCGCCGCGGGCTACGCCACGTGGGAGGAGGTCCAGGGGCTGCCCCTGCGATTCCAGGGGCGCGGCATCACCTGTTTCGACGAGGTCGGCGTGGCGTCGTGGCCCGGCGAGCAGAACATCACGATGTGGCGCGAGGACGAGTGGCCCTACGCCAGCCGCGTGGTGGGCCTCACGTCGGTGACCTTCGACAGCCACAAGGGTGTCATCGTCGACGCCGACACCGAGTTCAACGGAGTCGTCTATCGATTCGCCACTGACGGCTCGCCGGGCGCATACGACGTGCAGCAGATCGCGACGCATGAGATCGGCCATCTGCTGGGCTTGGGACACTCGGAGGATCCGGGCGCGGTGATGTTCGCGCGCTCGGGGGCGGCGGCGCTCGACAAGCGGGTGCTGGCGCCGGACGACGTCGCGGGCGTCCTGGCTTCGGCGACCGTCCCGACGGGGCCGGACGTGACGCCGTGCGACCCGGCGTTGACGGTATACGGCCTCGAGCAGCCGTACTGCCCCATCGAACCGCCCGGGAGCGGGTGTGGAGGCGCCGGCGGCGGCGGTGCCGCAGCGAGCGTCTGGATGGCGCTGCTGGCGCTGGCGTTGGCAGGACGGCGCCGGGGCACCAGGGCCGCCACACTGGCCCTCCTCATCGCGTCAGCGACGCCGGCGAGAGCGGGCGGCCCCTACTTCACCGACAAGGGCGACCCCTTCCATTGGACCGCCTCCGAGGTGGCCTTCGTGGTCGACCCCGACGTCCCGAAGTCGTTGACGCCCGAGGGCGTGGCCGAGGCCTTCGATTTCGGGTCGGCCCAGTGGAACCACGTCCTCGCAGGGCTCGGCCCGCGGCTTCGGCGGGTGGGGCTCCAGGACTGTCCCGGACTCGTTGTGGACGATCGCATCAACTGCTTCTTCTGGACGCTCGAGGCCTCCGCCTGGCTGTACGGGAGCAACGAGGTCGCCATCACCTTGCTCCACTACCGCAAGTCCGACGGCGAGATCGTCGACGTCGACATGGACATGAACGGGGCACAGTACGCCTGGTCGACAGGCGACTGCGTGAAAGGGATGTCCACCTACGACCTGGCGGCCACCGCGACGCACGAGCTCGGGCACGTGCTCGGCCTCGACCACTCGCCCGCGACCGAGGCGACGATGAACGGGGTGACCTTCCCAGGCAACTGCCCCCAGCGGACGCTGGCGGAGGACGATATCGAGGCGGTGACCGCGCTATACACCGCTGGTCCGGAGACGGATCCGGATGCGGGCGACGCGGGCGGGATGGATGCCTCGAGTGCCGATGGGGAGGACG
This sequence comes from Deltaproteobacteria bacterium, assembly GCA_020632695.1. Taxonomy (GTDB): domain Bacteria; phylum Myxococcota_A; class UBA9042; order PHBI01; family JACKFB01; genus JACKFB01. The sequence goes on along the minus strand of JACKFB010000011.1, from coordinate 25,554 downwards.
CGACGGCGCACGACGCGTCGCCAGCGGACATCTCGAGCGGCGAAGGGGGCGGGCGCGCGACCGGGGGCTGCGCCGGAGGCCCGGCAGCGCCAGGCCTGTGGCTGCTCAGCCTGATCGGGCTCGCAGCCAGGCCACGAGGTCGCCGAGGACACGGTCTCGCTCGGGCTCGTTCATGATCTCGTGGAACAAGCCCTCGTAGCTGATGAACTCCTTGTCCTTCGAGCCGAGCTGGTCGAAGAACCGGCGGCTGGCGCTCGCGGCGACGACGCGGTCGGCGCCGGCCTGCATGACGAGGGTCGGCAGCGTGATCCGGTCGGCGCCGGCCATCACGCGCACCTGCGCAGCAAGGAACTCGACGTACCACCGCGCCGTGGCGCGGCGCACCATGAGGGGGTCCGCGTCGTAGGCAGCGGCCACGTCGGGGTCGCGCGTCACCTCCGCCCCCCCAAGATCCGTGGGCAGCCCGAACCCGGGCACCAGACGGCTGAGCAGGCGGGCCAGCCCGTCCTTCCAGGCTGGAACGGCGAGCGCGACGCCGAACCCGGGGCTCGAGAGGGCCATGCCCGCGAGTCCGTGGTCACGCTCCAGGGCGTACGCGGCCGTCACCAGGCCGCCCTGGCTGTGCCCGAGCATGAAGACCGGCAGCCCCTCCCCTCGCTCGCGCGCACGACCGGCGGCGAAGCCCGCGTCGTCGAGGTACTCATCGAAGCGCTCGACGAACCCTCGGCGGCCGCTCGCCTGACCATACCCCCGGTAGTCGAGGCCCAGCGCGTTGAAGCCGCCTGCGTTCAGCGCTTCGAAGACGTGAAGGTAGCGCCCGGAGTGCTCGCCGAAGCCGTGGATCACCGCCACCGAGGCGCGGGGTTCGGGTGCCGGGTGCCAGCGCTCGTAGAGGCGGTGGCCCGTCGGCGTCGTGACGAAGCCGGAGTGTCGACCGCTCATCGTGCGCTCACTGCAAGGACGCCAGCGACCGAACGTCGGCGTCTCCACGCATGAACGCGCGGAACGCGTTGCGGTCGATGTCGTTGCGCCAGAGGAACTTCAGCCCCATCCCCATGGGGCGCCCGGAGCGCTCGTGCGGATTGACCCAGATGACCTTCGAGGGCACGCGAATCGTCATCGCCGGGTGGCTGAACACGATCTCGAGCAGGATGGTGTCCCCCATGCCCGAGATCTGCTCGGTCTGGAGGAAGACGCCGTCCTTGTTCAGGTTGCGCTGGACCGCCCGCCAGAGATCCGACCCGGTCTCCCAGTAGACCCGGATCAAGGCGAAGGCCTGCCCGCGGTCTTCGGTGCCGCTCACCTCGATGCGATCGGGGACGCCGCTGCCGTAGTTGGAGAGCAGCTCGATGTACCTGCCCAGGTCGTGGAGCTGGTCCGCAGTGAATCCCCGCGCCACGGCCCCGGTGTTCCGCTCGAGGTCCCGCTTCATGCGGATCGCCTCGTGGAGTTCCTCGACCTCGATGAGTGAACTGTTGTCCGTGCTCATGCGCCGATCATAGCGGCAGAGAGCCCGTCGCGCCAGCGGCCCCCCGCGCCCGCGCCCCCCGGACCCCGTACGCGCCCCGAGTCGTTTCTGGGGGGGGGCGCGGGGAGGGGGCGGACCAACCGCTGCGGAGAGGCCGGAGGGCGTCTTTCGCCGGACCGGGGGGCACTCGATGGTCGCGGCGGTGCCTCTGGCGGGGGGCGGAGTCGGCTGGCGGGCGCACCAGGGCCTCCGCTCTCGGCGGGTCCTCGTCCGGCCCTGCTCTCACCCCTCGTCCCGCGCGGTCAGGACGCGAGACGGAGCGGCGGCGGATGGCAGCGCACCCGGTGCTCGTGGAGCATGTGGTAGGTGCCCACCGGGTACACCACCTCGCGCTCGCCCTGGCGCCACGACTGCCGGGCCTCGCGGTACTCGGTGCGGAAGATGGCCAGGGCCTCCAGCTCGGCCACGAGGCGCTCGGAGCGGCGCGCCGAGACCGTCGGGTTGCGCCCGGCCCGCTCCGCCTTCACGCGCGGCGTCGCGTTCGGCGACTGCCGACGCGCCGCGCTCGCGCCCGCGAAGCGTCGGCCGGCCGCCTTGAACCGCTCCTGCACGCTCGCCTCGCGCGCCGCGATGCGCTCGCCCAGCAGCGAGGCGAACGCCTCGGCCGAGAGGTGCGCGAAGGCTCCCGGGACCACCACTTGCAGCTCCGCCCTGGCGGGCAGCGGCCCCTGGCCCCGAAAGAGCAGCTTCGGCCTCTCCCAGACCCGCGGCGCGCGCCCGCAGTCCTCCGCGCGGGTGCAGTAGCCGGGCCAGTCCTTGTGGCTCCGCACCAGCCCACCCTTCACGGGGTTGGTCAGCACGTACACCAGCGACTCCAGCACGTCATCCGGCTCCGGCAGCAGCACCAGAGACGCCTTGTCCGTCGACCAGAAGTTCTCGGTCCGCCCGAGCTTCAGATTGCACAAGCGCGCCACGAGCGAGTGGAAGTGTTGCAGGAAGGCACACACCCTCCCACCCGGGTCGGTCACCACGGCGTGGTAGTGGTTGGACATCACGCACGCCCCGTGCACCGCGATGCCGAAGCGCGCCGCGGAGACCGCGAGCAGGTAGCCGAACCCCCGCACCAACCACTCGCGCGGCGAGAGCAGGAACGCCCGCTGGCTGCAGCGCCGCGTGATGAGATACGTGGAACCTTTCCGAATCCGTCGAGGCTGCGTCATGAGATCCTCCTCGGACGCATCCCCGACCACCGGAGATCGTCCGGTGATCCATGACCGCGAGCACCCCATTCGTTTCGTTTTTTCTTTTCCGAACAGCTCGTCCTCTTGCGACACAAGGCTTTGCGCTTTCACTTTCTTCGCGCCGCGGCCCCCGCCGCCGTCCGTTCCACGTTCTTTACACCAGCGACGCGCGGTGGTACTGAACGCGTGACCAGTGCCGCTCCAGCGCGTCCGGGGGCTCGACCCCCCTCGGGGCCCGTCGGAGCGCGAGCCCAGTCGGAGGTTCCGTGCTCGTTCACCTCGCGATCAAAGACCTGGCGATCATCGAGGACGCCGCGATCGACTTCGCCGAAGGCCTGAACGCCCTGACCGGTGAGACCGGCGCAGGGAAGTCCATCATCATCGGCGCGCTCGAGCTGGTGCTCGGCGACCGCGCCCGTGCCGACATCGTGCGCCACGGAGCCACCCACGCCGAGGTCTGCGCCCAGTTCCGGGTGCGGACGGACAGCCCCGCCGCGCAACGACTGGCCGAGATCGAGGCGGTCACCCCCGGCGACGGCGAGGACGGCACCCTCGATCTCGTCGTCCGACGCATCGTCCCGGCCAGCGGACGCGGGCGCGTCTACATCAACGGCGTGCTCGTCAGCGTCGGCACCCTCCGAGGGGTCACCGCGGGGCTGGTGGACATCTCCAGCCAGCATGAACACACCGCTCTCCTCGACGCTGCGAGCCACCTGGACATCCTCGATCGCTTCGGCGACCACGCCGGCCCGCGGGCGGCCTTCGACACAGCCTTCCGGGCCCTGAGCGCCGCTCGGCGCGAGCGCGACGCCCTGCGCGAGCGCGAGCAGACGCGCCTGCAGCGTGAGGACTACGTGCGCTTCCAGCTCGCGGAGATCGAGAAGGTCGCGCCGCGCGCCGGCGAGGACGAGACCCTCGACGCCGAGCGCGCGCGTCTCGCCCACGCCGAGGGACTGATGAATGGCGCGCGCCAGGTCGAGTCGCTGCTCAGCGGGCGAGACACCGCCGTGGGCGAGCAGCTCCTGCAGGCCATCCGGGCGCTGGACCGCCTCGTCAGCGTGGACCCCAGCCTGGAGACCTATCTGGGACGGCTCGAGTCGGCGCGGATCGAGTTGGACGACATCGCCTATGAGATGCGGCGCTACTCGGACGCCGTCGAGATCGACCCGCGTCGCCTCGAGAAGGTGGAGGAGCGCCTCGACGCCCTGAAGCGTCTCAAGCGCAAGCACGCGCTGGACGTGGAAGGCCTGCTGGCGCTGGCGGCGGCGCTCGACGAGGAGGCACGCGGGTTCGAGTCGCTCGAGGAGGCGATCCGCGAGGCTGATGCCCTGGTCGAGCGGCTCTCCACAGCCGCCATGGAACACGCGGAGGTCCTCTCACGCGCTCGGCGGCAGGCCGCCGACGCGCTGGAGGCCCTGGTCGCAGAGCAGCTCGACGCGCTCGCCATGCGGGGCGCTCGCATCCGCTTCCGACTCGAGCGCCGTGATGCGCTGGGTCCCCAGGGCGTCGACACCGGCGAGATCCTGATCGCGCCGAACGTCGGCGAGAGCGAGAAGTCCCTGGCGAAGGTAGCCTCGGGGGGCGAGCTCTCCCGCGTGCTGCTGGCGCTCAAGACGATCCTGGGCGCCGTCGATGACGTGCACTGCGCGGTGTTCGACGAGGTGGACACCGGCGTCGGCGGTGCCGTCGCCGAGGTCATCGCGCTGGCGCTCAAGCGCATCAGCCGGGACCGGCAGGTCGTGGTGATCACCCACCTCGCCCAGATCGCCGCGCACGCGGGCCATCACCTGCGTGTCGACAAGCTGAGCGACGGCAAGCGCACCACCACGCGGGTGCTGGGTCTGGATGCTCCGGCGCGCGCGGACGAGATCGCCCGCATGATCGGCGGTCTCGAGATCACGCGCCGCACCCGGGATCACGCGGCGGAGCTGCTGCGTCGCGGGACGGAGGTCGAGGCCGCCCACGCGTAGCGACGGCGGGCGCGCGCGGCGCCGGCGTCGCCAGGAGCGTGTAGCGGACAAGGGATTCAGGCGGATCCGAGGTGCTTTGGAGGTGATTCGGCGAGGCTTGCCGAGGCGAAGCCGTCTCCAGGACCCGAGGCAAGCCCAGGGGTTTGCCGCAGCGGTTCTGGGGTGCCGAGGCGCCCGAAAGCGCCCAGAGCCGACGAATCATCCATCCGCTACAAGCTCCGAGGACGCTCCTAGGACGCGTCGGTCTCGAAGTCCAGGTAGAGGAAGGGCGCCTCGAAGCGATACAGGTAGTTCGCGGGGCGCTTGAGCTTGATGATGTAGCGGACGCCGCCCCGGACGCGGAAGCCGTCGATGAGATCGACGGGCGTCGGGAAGTGGCTCGTGTACATCGGGCGGATCTCGTTGCGGTGCAGCACACGGGCGCCGGGAAAGAACACCTCGATCTGCGTTGGCCCCAGGCGCGTCACTTCGAATCGCGGGGCTGCGTTGGACATCACCCAGAACACGCGGCTGACCGCCGTCATGGGCTGGAACCCGGCCCAGAGCACGATGTCCGAGCTGCTCATGCGCTTGTCACGGCGCGGGTCCACGGAGCTGCGGATGCCCGGGATGACGCCCTGGTAGCGGCGGTCCACGTAGATCTGCCCCGCGGGGTCGACGATCATCTCGACCTTGCCCTCGTCGACGATCTCGTAGCCCCGGCGCTCGAAGTCCTCGCGCGTGCCCATGGGGACGGGCTCGACGAGGTCGTCCTCGGGCGAGTCGACCTCGAAGAGGCCTCCCTCGAAACCGCCGAGCACGACGGCCTTGCGCTTGTCGGCCTGCACCTTCTCCAAGGCCTGCGCGGGCGTCTCCGCACTCTTCGTCTCGTCGGCAGCCCACGCGACCGGCGCGGTCACCACGACGAGCGCGAACACGAGCGATCTCTTGAAGCGCTTCATCAGCCTCTCCCCACGCAGATCCAGCCAGCCCGAAGGAGACGGAGCCACCTCCCCCGCGTATCACCATCCTATCACGGCCGGGGCCCGTCGGAGGTGGCCTCGAGGCCGACTGCCCTCAGCCGCCGCCCCCCGCACACGACTCCGGGACGAGCGCTGGGGCTTGCGGGAGCAGGGCGAGCGGCGCTCGCAGCGCGGCGTCTCGACGGTGGCGATGTCCCTCGAGAGGGGACCCGGGGAGCGGCTCGATGGTCGGTGTCGGGGCGCCCGGAAACGACTCCGGGACGTCCGCAGACGGCCGCACGGCGCCGAAATGCGAGAGGCCCGGCGTCCACTGGGGACGTCGGGCCTCTCGGAGGGTTGCTTCGGGCTTGCGGCCCGGAAGCGGGACTAGAACGCGGGGACGGTCAGGGTCGCCGTGCCGAGCGCGGTCGCGGCGATCTGGATCATGCAGTTCACGGTCGGGTCGGAGTCGTCCACGCAGTCGATGCCGGTGGCGATGTAGGCCTCGTAGGGCTCGTCCTTGCCCTCGGTCGCCAGCGGGCTGCTCGGCCCCAGCTCGTAGATCTTGATGGTGTCGCCGGACTGGATCTCCGCGGCGTTGGTGAACTCGCCGATGAGCCAGCCATCATAGAGCGAGAAGTAGTTCTCGAAGTTCTTGGTGGCGTCCGGCGGGCCCTTGGCCAGATCCGGGTCGTCGAACGCGTTCGAGCACTTGGTGTTGTTGGTCGGGTTGGACATCCCGCGCACGACGTCGAAGGTGCCGATCACGCTGGTGCCGTCGAGCAGCTCGACCGCGTCGATATCGGCGCCCGGAGACATGCGGGAGGCGTCGCTGCTGCCGCAGTTGATGCCGTCCCACTGGTCCTGGATGTACACGGCCGAGTAGGTGGTCGTGACGGTGGTGTCGGGGACGCTGGTGTCGGACACCGTGTCGGGGTTGGTGATGATGTCGCTGTCGGTGGTCTCGTCGCAGCCGATCATCGGCAGGGCGATGATGGCGCCGGCCGTCAAGGCCAGGACGATTCGGGAGAGGTTGCGCATGTGGGAGTCCTTGGAGAAACGGGGGAAGTTGGATTCGGGTGGCGTTGCGTCTCACCACAGCCCGCACGAGGCGGGCGGAAGTGGGCGATGGATGTTGGCCAGGCACGTCGAGTGCAAGGGCCAGACTGCCTCCGAAGCGGCTCCAGCCATCCTATCCAGCCGACGCGCCGTGTCAAACGCTTCCGGGCGGCGCGCCGAGACGCCGCGGGACTCCCGGGCTCGGCGCGAACGCGGGGCGAGTCGGGGCCGCAGCGCCGGCGATTCGGAGCCACCGCCCGGCGGCTGAGACGTACCAATGGCATCTCGCTGTCGGCTGGAGGATGGGGGCAGCCTCCGGGGCGGTCCAGGACGGTCGGCCGCCCTCGCCGGTGACGCGCTCAGAGCTTGTCGCCGCCGCGGCGGCGCTCGTCCATCGTGCGCAGGATGATGGCGGCCGTCTCCTCGATGGCCTTCTGCGAGACGTCGATGACCGGCCACTGGGGATGCGCGCGGAACACGTCGCGGCCGTACTCGAGCTCGCGGATGATGTGCTCGCGGCGCGCGTAGTCGGTGTCCACCGGCATGTTGAGCGCCTTCAGGCGGGCGCGGCGGATGCGGATGAGGCTGGCGACGTCGATGGTCAGGCCGAAGATGTGGTCCTGGCCGATGCGGTCGAGGTCCTTGGGCAGCGGCAGACCCAGGACGAGCGGCACGTTGGCCACCTTCCAGCCGCGCTGCGCCAGGTAGGTCGAGAGCGGCGTCTTGCTGGTGCGCGAGATGCCGACGAGGACGATGTCGGCCTCGTGGAGCTGGCGCACGGCCTGGCCGTCGTCGTGCTTGACGGCGAACTCGACCGCCTCGATGCGGCGGAAGTAGTCGTCGGTGAGCCGCGGGATGCCAGGCCGCCCGGCCGGCATGCGCCCGAAGAAGGACCCGAGCTGCGCCATGAGCTGACCGATGAGGTCGACGGTCATGAGCTTCAGCTCTTCGGCGCGCCTGCGCAGGAGCTCGCGCTGCTCCGGGTGCACGATGGTGTAGAGCACCAGCGCGTGCTCGTTTGCTGCGGCGCGCAAGATCTCGTCGAGGCGCTCATCGGTGCGCACCAGGCTGAACACCCGGATATCGGGCTCGACGCCGCGGAACTGGATGAGCGCGGCGCGGACGGTGCGCTCGGCGGTCTCCGCGGTGGCGTCGGAGACGACGAAGATCGAAGGGTTGGGCTGGGAGTCGGGCATGGGGCGGGCCTCAGCGGGCGATGCGGCTGGAGATCCAGTCGATGAAGTCGATGTTCGTGAGGATGCCGATGACCCGACCGGCGTCCTCGACCACCACGACCTTGCGCTGGGCGAAGAGCTGCGAGAGCAGGCTGGTGCGATTGTGTGCCTCGACCAGGGCGAAGCCGTTGTCGAGCCAGGCGTCGATGGGGGTGTCACGGGTGGCGCGCTTTTCGAGGAGCGCCATCAGCAGGTCGGTCTCGGAGATGAGGCCCATGACGCGCCCGTCACCGCCGATGACCGGGAGCTGGCTGATGCCGCGGTCCTTCATCTGGGCGATGACCTTGCCGAAGCTGTCACCGGGCGCCGCCATCTCGAGGCGGCTCGACTGCCGGCTGAGCAGGTCGGCGACGGTCTCCTCGCCCAGGTTGGGGTCCAGGTAGCCGCCCTCCTCCATCCAGGTGTCGTTGAAGATCTTCGACAGGTAGCGGCTGGCCGAGTCGGGGATGATGACGAGGATGTTCTCCTCTCGCTGGGTGCGCTCGGCATACCGCACCGCAGCGCACAGCGCGCCGCCCGCCGAGCCGCCGCCGTAGATGCCCTCCTCGCGGACCATGCGCCGCGTCCAGGCGAAGCACTCCTTGTCGGTGACGCGGATGACCTCGTCGACCACCGAGAAGTCCATCGTGCCGGGCAGGAAGTCCTCGCCGAAGCCCTCGACGCGGTAGGCGTGCGCCCGCGTGAGGCGGCCGGTGCGGAAGTAGTCGTAGTAGATGCTGCCGACCGGATCGACGCCCACCATCTTCACCGATGGCTTCTTCGAGCGCAGGTAGCGCCCGATGCCGGTGATGGTGCCGCCCGTGCCCATGGCCACCACGACCGCGTCGACCTCGCCGCCGGTCTGCTCCCAGATCTCCGGGCCGGTGGACAGCTCGTGCGCCTTGGGGTTCGAGGGGTTGTGGTACTGGTTCGCCAGCACCGCGCCCGGCGTCTCGGCGGCCAGGCGCTCTGCCACCTGGTAGTAGCTGCGCGGATCGTCGGCCTCGACGTTGGTGGGGCACACGACCACCCGCGCGCCGACCGCACGCAGCGCGGCCATCTTCTCCTCGCTCATCTTGTCGGGCATCACGAAGATCGACTTGTAGCCGCGGATCGCCGCCACCATCGCCAGGCCCATGCCCGTGTTGCCGCTGGTGGCCTCCACGATGGTGCCGCCCGGACGCAGGCGCCCCTCGGCCTCGGCGTCGTCGACGATCTGGATGGCCGGGCGATCCTTGACGCTGCCGCCGGGGTTGAGGAACTCCAGCTTGGCGTAGACGTTGGCCGGCACGTGGCTGGCCAGACGGTTGATGCGCACGATGGGCGTGTGCCCGACGGCGGCGACGACGTTGGCGAAAGCGCCCTTCATCATGGTGCGGTGTCTCCTGGCCCTGCGAACCCTGCAGCGACGCTAACGCCGGCCGGTCACCGGGCGCAACCGATGGCCGCCCCGACCACGCCGGCGTCCTCGCCCAGCTCGCCCGTCAGGACGCGTACGCCCTGGGCCATGCTGCGGAAGGTGCGGGCGTGGAAGGTGGCCGTCAGCGCCGGCATGAAGAGGTCGGCGGTCGGCGCCAGGCCGCCGGCCAGGACGATGCGCTGCACGTCGAGGGTGTGGACCACGGTCGCGATGGCCTGGCCCAGGGCGTCGCCCATCACGTCGAAGATGTCCCGGAGTCGTGAATTCCCAGCGCGCGCCTGGGCTGCCATGCGCTCGGGGGCGTCGGGGGCGTCGGCCATCCGGGCCAGATCCCCGCCCGCGTCCCGCAGCCCCTGGCGGAGGCCCACGGCCCCGGCGTACTGCTCCAGGCAGCCGCGGTTGCCGCAGCCGCACGGCCTGCCCTCGGGCACCACCGTGATGTGGCCCAGCTCGCCCGCCATGCCGCGGGTCCCGCGCCACAGGCGCCCGTCCAGCACGATGCCGCCGCCGACGCCGGTGCCCAGCGTGAAGCCGACCACGTTGACCGCGCCCCGACCGGCGCCCGCCCGGGCCTCGCCGTAGATGACCGCGTTGGCGTCGTTGTCCAGGCTCACCGGCAGCCCCACGGCCGCCTCCAGGTGGCGCCCCAGCGCCAGGTCGCGCCAGGCGGGGAAGTTCGGGCTCTCGCAGATCACCCCGCGCGCGCGGTCGAGAACGCCCGCCGCGGCCAACCCCACCGCCGCGACCGGCAGGCCGCACTCCTGCTGCAGCCCCGTGATGACGCCGGCCAGCCGCGCCACCACCGCGGCCCCGTCCTTGTCCGCGCCCACGGCCTCCACCCGCCGCGCCACGATCGCCCCCGCCGCGTCGACGACGCCGGCCTTCACCCGGGTGCCGCCCAGGTCGATGCCGATGGTCAAGGTGCCGCTCACCCGGGCCCCCAGGTCCCGCTTCGCCACAGCTCGAGCGCCAGCAGGTTCCACAGCGGCTTCTGATGGTTCGCCGCGCCCGAGGCGTGCTCCTCGACCAGCCGCGACGTGAAGGCCGGGTCCAGGAGACCGCCGCGGCGGACCTTCTCCGGGTCGAGCGTGCTGCGCAGCCAGGGCAGCAGCGGTCCCCGCAGCCAGGCCGCCACCGGGATGCCGAAGCCCTTCTTCGGCCGCTCCAGGATGTCGGCGGGCAGCCGGCTGGCGAGGGCGTGCCTCAACACCCGCTTGGTGCGGGTGCCGCGCAGCTTGAAGCGCACCGGGATGCGGGCCGCCGTCTCCTGCACCCGCTGGTCGAGGAAGGGTGCGCGCGCCTCGAGGGCGTGCGCCATCGAGGCGCGGTCGACCTTGGTCAGCACCTGGTCGCCCAGGTAGACCTTGAAGTAGCCGTGGGCCAGCCGCTCCAGCGGCGCGGCGTCGGGGCGGGCGTCGTCGAAGCGCGCGGTGAGCGCGTCGATCTCGGCGAAGAGCGCGTCGTCGGACACCGCGCCGCGCCGCTCGGCCGCCAGTGCCGCGTCGTGGAGGTCGGGAGGCAGGCCGCCCACCCAGACCGGGTGGCGGCGATGGGGCGGCAGGTCCAGGCCCGACATGAAGCGGCGCGCCTTGAACTCGGCGCTCATGTGGCGGGTGGACACGGGCAGGCGCGCGACCACCGCGTCGAGGACGGTCTGGCGGGCGCGGCCGGGGACGCGCGCCACGGCGCGGGCGACCGACTCTGCGAAGAAGGTGGGGTAGCCCAGCAGCAGCTCGTCGCCGCCGTCGCCGCCCAGGGCGACCGTGACGTGGTGGCGGGTGAAGCGGCTGAGCAGCCAGGTGGGAACGATGGAGGGGTCGGCGAAGGGCTCGTCCAGGACGGTCATGACCGAGGGGATGAGGTCGAGGAGGTGCTCGGGGGCGAGGATCTCCTCGTGGTGATCGGTGCCGAAGTGGGTGGCGACCCGGCGGGCGTGGGAGGACTCGTCGAAGGTCGGCTCGGTGAAGCCGACGGCGAAGGTGCTGATCTTGCGGGCGTCCATGCACTCGGCCATGGCGGCGACCACGGCCGAGCTGTCCAGGCCGCCCGAGAGGAAGACCCCCAGGGGGACGTCGGCCATCAGGCGCGCCTCGACCGCCTGCACCAGCGCCTCCCAGAGCGCGTCGGAGGAGGCCCGGAGGCTGGTGAATCGCGGCTCGCCCGGGCGCACGTCGAACCAGGCGCTGACCGTCGCGCGGCCGTCGCGCCAGAGCAGGCTGGTGCCCGGGGCCAGGCGCCGGACGCCGCGGTAGATCGTGGCCTCGCCCGGCACGCAGTCGAAGGCCAGGTAGCGACGCAGCCCGACCGGGTCCACGTCGCGGCCGACCAGCGGGTGGACCAGCAACGCCTTGGGCTCCGACGCGAAGGCCAGCCCGCCGCCGGGCAGGTGCGCGTAGTAGACCGGCTTCTGGCCGGCGGCGTCGCGGGCCAGGAAGAGCTCGCCCGCGCGGGCGTCCCAGATGGCCAGCCCGAACATCCCGCGCAGCGCGCGCGGCAGCTCGGCGCGGTCGAGGCACCACAGCCACGGCAGCACGGCGCAGTCGCTGCCCGAGGCGGGGCCGGTGGGGAAGCGCCGGGCGATGCGCTCGCGCAGCGCGAGGTGGTTGTAGATCTCGCCGTTGGCCAGGGCCACGACCTCGCTGGCGTCAGTGCCGAAGGTCGCGACGAAGGGCTGGCGGCCGGCCGGCGAGAGGTCGACGATGGACAGGCGGCGATGCCCCAGCCAGGCGGGGGCGGCGATGTGCTCGCCGGCGTCGTCCGGGCCGCGGTGCTGCAGGGTCTCGCGCATGCGGCGCAGCACCGCGTCGGGGTCCGGGGTCCTGCCGGCCGGGTCGATGAATCCAACGATGCCGCACATATCAGGGGCGCAGCTCCAGACCGACGACGAAGACGCCGCGGACGCGGTTGTAGTCGAGGTCCTCGGCGCCGCGGCGCAGGCGCGTGACCGTGTTGATGAGCGAGAACTCGGCCGACACGGCGACCCGCGAGTTGACGTAGACCTCGAGGCCCAGGTCGAAGCTCATCGAGAAGCCGAAGCTGCGCACGTCCATGTCGGCCAGCTCGACGCCCACGCTGTCGGCGGTGTCGAGGCGGAAGGTGTCCGAGTGGCGGATGATGGCCAGCCCGGGGGTGAGCCGCGCGTACATGCCGCCCCAGGGCTGCTCGACGTAGCGCCAGCGCAGGGCGGCGGCGGCGCGGATCTGGCTGCCGATGCGGGCCTTGGACGCCAGGCGCTGGTAGCGGCCGCTGCCGATGTGCTCGACGAAGGCGCCGACGTCCAGGCGGCGGGTGCGCCAGAAGGCGCCGACGCCGAAGAGCGGCGCCGGGTCCGAGGTGGACTCGACGCTGGACGCGTCGATGCTGACCGAGTCGATGAAGGCCAGCCCGGTGCGGACGCCCACCCAGGCGGTGCCGGTCGGCGGCGCGGTCCGGGCACGGGCTGCCGGCGCTGAGAGCGTGGCGAGCGCCAGCGCCAGCGCGACGGCGAGGCTGGGGGTGGGGCTCATGGGTCAGCGTCTCTGGCGGCGATCGAGCGGGTCGGCGGCGGGCAGGTTCACCGTCTCGCGGACCACGTAGATGGTCTTGCCCTGGGACTCGTAGTAGGTGCGCATGGACATCTCGGCGAGCAGGCCGAAGAGCAGGATCTGCAACCCCGCCAGCGCCAGGAAGATCCCGGTCATGAAGAAGGGGTCGGTGTAGAGGGGCTCGCCCCAGATGAGGCGCTTGACCAGCGTCCATGTCCAGCACAGGCCCGCCAGCCCCCAGACGCGCAGGCCCAGGCGCCCGAAGAAGTACTGAGGCTTGGTGGCGTAGGTGAGCAGGAAGCGGACGGTGAGCAGGTCCAGCAGGACGCGCACGGCCTTGCGCAGGTTGTACTTGCTCTGGCCCCAGCGCCTGGCGTGGTGCGCGACCGGCAGCTCGGTGATGCGCGCGCCCACGGCGGCGGCCCAGGCCGGGATGAAGCGGTGCATCTCGCCGTAGAGGCGCACCTCGCTGAGCACCTCGCGCCGGTAGGCCGTCAGCGTGCACCCGTAGTCGTGGAGCACGACGCCGGTCATGCGCCCGATGACCGCGTTGCCCAGGCGGCTCGGCAGGGTCACCGTCCAGAACGCGTCCTGGCGCTGGGCGCGCCAGCCCGAGACCACGTCGTAGCCCTCGTCGATCTTCTCGAGCAGCCGCGCGATGTCCTTGGGGTCGTTCTGCAGGTCGGCGTCCATCGGCACGATCACGTCGCCCTGGGCGTTCTCGAAGCCGGCCGCCATCGCCGCGGTCTGGCCGAAGTTGCGCCGGAAGCGGATGACCCGGACCCGCGGGTCGGCGTCTGCCAGCCCGCGCAGCACCTCGAAGGAGGCGTCGGACGAGCCGTCGTCGACGTAGATGAGCTCCCAGCTCCGGCCCAGCGCCTCGAGCTCGGGCACCACCGCCGCGTGCAGGTGCGGGAGGCTCTCCTCCTCGTTGTAGACCGGCACGACCACCGACAGCCCTACCGATGTGCTCACAGCCTCCATATCACCCCCACCGAGACCGAGGTCCGCGTGACGGAGAGCGGCGTGCGGTCTCCGTCGATGCGCATGCTGAACAGCTCCGTCATGACGTCGCCCTCGATGAAGGCGGCCACGCGCGTGCTGGGATAGAGGATCAGCCCGAAGGCGGAGCTGGCGGTGATGCCGTGCGCCCGCTGGCTCACGTCCGCCCGCTCGGTGCCGTCGCCCTGCGCTTCTACCACCGCGTCGCGGAAGCCGTCGTTGAGACGCGTGCCCGCCCAGCCGATGCCGAGCCGCGTGTAGACGGCGCCCCAGCGCTGCTCCATGAAGCGCCAGCGCAAGGTCAGCGCCCCGCGCATCTGGCCGCCCAGGCGCCGCCGCCGCCCCTCCAGGATGAAGGTGGTGCCGCCGAGGGACTCGAAGACGCCGCCGACGTCGACGCGGCCGAAGCGGTACTCGGCGCTCACGCCGAAGGCGGGGGCCAGCAGCGTGCGGCTGGTGATGTCCAGGATGCCGCCGCCGATACGGGTGTCGACGATGAGGCCGGTGCGCACGCCCACCCAGCCGCTGGGGCCGGGCGCCCGCTCGAAGGCGGCGCGGGCGGCGGTCGGGGCCAGGGCGACCACGGCGAGCGCGGCGGCCAGGGCGGCCGTGAGGTGGGCGCGCGTCACGGGCGCTCGTGGACGATGGGGTATCGGCGTCCCACACCGAAGGCCTTGGAGGTGACCTTCAGCGTCGGCGCCGCCTGCCGGCGCTTGTACTCGGCGCGGTGGATCAGCGCGATGACGCGCTCGACCGTGGCGCGGGCGTGGCCGCGGCGCACGATGTCGTCGTCGTCGAGGTGCTCCTCGACGTAGGCCTCGATGATGTCGTCGAGCACCGGATAGGGCGGCAGCGAGTCGGTGTCGAGCTGACCGGGGCGCAGCTCGGCCGAGGGCGGCTTGACGACGCTGCTCTCGGGGATGACCCGGCCCTGGGCGTTGAGCAGGTGCGCCAGCTCGTAGACCATCATCTTGGGCACGTCGGCGATGAGCGAGAGCGCGCCGGCCATGTCGCCGTAGAGCGTGCAGTAGCCGACGGCCATCTCGCTCTTGTTGCCGGTGCACAGCGCCAGGGCCTCGTACTTGTTGGCCCAGGCCATCACCAGGTTGCCGCGGATGCGCGCCTGGAGGTTCTCCTCGGCCAGTCCCGGAGTCGTGTCGGCGAACACCGGGGCCAGCACGCGGTCGTAGGCGGCCATGGCGTCGCCGATGGGCAGGACGTGGTGCCGGATGCCCAGGGCCTCGGCCAGGGCGCGGGCGTCGGCGACGCTGTGATCCGAGCTCCAGGGCGAGGGCATCAGCAGGCCGGTCACGTGCTCGGGCCCCAGCGCGCGGGCCGCGATGGCGGCCACCACGGCGCTGTCGATGCCGCCGGAGAGCCCAAGGACCACGTCGCGAAAGCCCGTCTTCCGCAGGTAGTCGCGCAGGCCCATCTCGAGGGCGGCCAGGAGCGCGGGCGTGCCCTCGGCCGGCTCGGGGACGGCCGCGGCGGGCTGGTCGTCCAGGGTGAAGACCAGCAGGTCGGGCGCGAACTGCCGGGCCTGGGCGACCAGGCGCCCCTTCGCGTCGACGATGAAGCTGGCGCCGTCGAAGAGCAGCTCGTCGTTGGCGCCCACCTGGTTGGCGTAGACCACCGGGACGCCGCCGCGGCGGGCCAGCCGCGCGACCAGCCCGCGGCGGACGGCCAGCTTGTCCATGGACCACGGTGAGGCGCTGAGGTTGATCAGCAGGTCGGCGCCCTGGGCGAGCTGCTCGCCGGCGGGGTCGCGGTCGTAGAGCGGGCGCCCGGTGGCCTCCGAGGCCGTCCAGATATCCTCGCAGATCGTCACGCCGAGGGTGCGGCCGCCCAGGCTGGCGACCGGCGAAGCCGTGCCGGGCGCGAAGTAGCGCGGGTCGTCGAACACGTCGTAGCAGGGCAGCAGCGCCTTGTGCCAGGTGCGGGCGACCCGGCCGTCCACCAGCAGGCTGGCCGAGTTGAAGAGCGGCTTGCCCGTGGGGCTGGGGTTGGGCTCCACGTGGCCGAGCAGGATGGCGATGTCCCGGCTGGCGGGGGCGAGCGCCTCCACGGTCTGGAGGTTGGCGGCGACGAAGCCCGGCAGGTCGAGCAGGTCCTTGGGCGGGTAGCCGACGGTGGACAGCTCGGGGAAGATGACCAGGTCGGCGCCGGCGGCGCGCGCATCGTCCACGCGAGCCAGCATGCGGCGGCGGATGGCCGGGATGGCGCCGACGGTGGCGTCGTCCTGGACGATGGCGAGCTTCAGGGGGGGGCGCGTCATGGGCGCCATTCAAGCCGGGCGCCGGGCTGACTGCAAGGACGGTTGTCGGGGCCGAGTCGAGCGTGTAGGGTCCGCGCCGATGAGCGCATCGAGCCTCGTAGACCTTTACGTCCCGGCGTCGGCAGCGCCTTTCGAGGAGGTTGCTGAGGCCGCGTCGCGCGCAGGACTCGACGCGGTGGTGTGGGTCGCCGAGTCGCCGGGCGCGCTGCCGCCGGCATCCGCGGCCGAGCAGAGCGGCCCCGAGCGGGCGGCGGTGCACGGCGCGTTGGCGGTGGGCGGGCCCGGGTACCGGATGCTGCTGCTGGCGCCGCGAGCGAGGCTGACCGGGCTGCACGCCGAGGTGGCGGCGCTCGAGTCGGCGGGCGCGGTGCAGGCGGCGGCGCGGCGGGTGGGCGGCCTGGCGCTCGCGGTGAGCCCGCGGCAGGGCGAAGACGGCGCGGTGCACCGGGAGGTGTCGCCCCTGGACGAGGAGGACCGCGCCGGGGTGGTCGTCCAGGTGTGGGAGTCCACACACTTCGGGCGGGATCTGGACATCGAGGACGCCGGCGCCTGGGGCCGGCGCATCCTGGGCGCCACCGGCCCCTTCGGCGACCTGGAGAAGCTCGGGCGCTACGCCACCTGGGTGCCGGGGGACGCGAGCGACCTGGACGAGCTGACGACGCTGCTGGCCGCCGGCGCGGGGGTGGCCATCGAGATCGGCGGACGCCCACGCGAGGCTCGGGCAGCCGAGCCGGGGCCGCCCCGGGGCGGTGGGGGCGGGCGTCGCAGGCGCCGGCGCGGTCCGCGGCGTGGCGAGGGTGGCGGCGAGGGCCAGTAGCCGCCCATGCGGCTTCGCCGCTTCTCGCGGCATGAGGGATGTCTCCGGGCGCAGGGGCGACTGCGCGGCCCGCGTCGGCGAGCCGCCTCGGGGAGGGCACTGCGGGCTTTGCCGCGGGGAGGGGGCGCGAGGCATCCCCCTTCCTGCCGGCCCCGCGCAGACCGCCGGGCAGCCGGTCAGATCTGCTTGACCTCGCTGGTCTCGACCCAGCCGCGGCGCCCGTTCGACAGCTCCACCTTGGTCCAGGCGGCGTCGCCGTCGACGATGCGCACCTCCATGCCCTCGGGGACGTCGACGCCCTGGGCGTCCACGTTGGGCCCCTCGCGCAGCGTCACCCGGTCCTCGACGACGACGCCCAGGCGGAAGGTGTTGTCGGTGTACACGCGCCCGCCCAGCACCGAGCCGAAGAGGACGGCCAGCACCAGCACCGGGATCGCCGCGGCACCCAGCCCGCGCAGCCCGGGGCGCCAGCGCCGCAGCGCGGCCAGCCCCAGGGCCAGCCACCAGGTGCTGAGGAAGAGCACGATGAGGGTGGTGACGCTCACCAGGTGGGTGAGCTGGTAGAGCAGACCGCCGGGCTCGGCGTAGATGAACTGGCTCTTGTCGGCGCCCGAGCGGTAGCGATCCTGCAGCACGCGGCGCGCCACCTCGAGGTTGTTCTGCAGGCTCTGCGCCACCGGCCCGTCGGGCTCGAGCTGGAGGCCGCGCCGGTAGTAGAGGATGGCGCTGCCGTAGGCCCCGGCGCGGAAGCTGGCGTCGCCGAGGTTGTTGTAGAGCACCGGGTCCTCGAGCTTCTCGTCGCTGAGGATCTGCGCGTAGGTGCGCGCCGCCAGCTCGTATTCGCCCTTGTAGTAGTGCGCGTTGGCGTCCTCGAAGGCCTTCTGGGCGTCGGCGGACACCGGCTGCGCCTCAGCACTCGCCGCCAGCCCCGCCAGCGTCACCGCCAGCACCAGCCCGCATGCTCCCCGCCCGATTCGACCCACCCTCACGGCAACCTCCGCGGCTCGACGCGGTCCAGGCGGCCCAGCAGCTCCTGCGCGCGCGCCGCCGCCTCGCGCATCTGCGCGTCCGCCGAGCCCGCCGGCGCGAACCGGGCGAAGTCGCAGTTCTCCAGCTCGACGATCACCGCCTCCAGCAGGTCCGCGGGGTAGCCCGCCCGGCCGGCCGCCTCGCGCAGCTCGTCGTGGGTCAGCCCCATCGCCGGCACGTTCGCCCGCTCCTCGAAGTAGCTGGTCAGGGTCCGGCTCAGGTGCCCGTAGAAGTCCTTCACCAGCCCGGCCTTCATCGCCTCCCGCGCCAGCCCCAGCCGCATCCTCGCGTTCTTGTGCGCCCCGCGCGAGCGCCGCTTCGCCGGGTCCTTCGCCGCCCGCGCCCGCAGGCGCCAGGTGATCTCCGTCCCCAGCCAGCCCGCCAGCGGCAGCAGGATCAGCGCCCACAGGAGCGGCGTCCCCAGGAGCTGCAGCCGCTCGTCGCGCCGCAGCGTGTGCCCCTCGATGATCGGCTCGATGTCCTCGCCCGCCAGCGCCGCGGTCTGGCTCTCGCTGGCCATCGCTCGCCCGGTCACCTCGATCTCGCGCCCCTCCCAGGCCAGCTCCTTGAACTGCTCGGCCGTCGGGTCGAACCAGGCGAAGTGCACCGTCGGCGTCTTCTGCTTGCCGGGCTTTCGCGGCACCAGGATGAACTGGAACACCCGCTTTCCGTGCATGCCCGAGACGTCCTTCTGGATGTCGTCCTCGCCTGACGCCGGCAGCGGCTGCACGTCGAAGGCGTCGCCGCCGTCCACCTCCGGTGCCTTGACGCTCAACAGCGCGCCCGAACCGCTGATGGTCACGTCGAGGATGAGCCGCTCGCCGGTCTGGACGGTCTTCGGCTCGGTGCCCGCCGCGTCCAGCAGCGACCCGCTCAGGCCGAAGCGCCCGACGTTCCCTTCCTGGAACCACTTCGGGCGCCCCTCGGTCGGGACCGGCCGGATCTCCAGGTTGAAGGGCGTCGAGCGCACCGTCTGCGCCCCACGCCGGAACACGTCGCCCACCGCCACGCGCAGCGCCATCGGGTCGATGGTGGCCGTGCCCGCCTCGAGGCCGGTGGCGAGCTGCAGCGAGCGCATCACGTAGCGATAGGTGCGCCCCCCGATGACCTTCTCACGCACGCGGAGCTGGTCGTCGGGGCCCATCAGCTCCTCGGCCAGCAGCCCTTGAAGCGCCGGCTTGTTGACGATCTCCGCGCCGGTGACCTGCACCTGGGGCTGGAAGTAGAGGTTCCAGGCCAGGCTGAAGGGCTCGCCGACGTAGTAGTGGGTGCGGGGCGTCTCGGCCTGCAAGAAGAGCGGCAGCCCGGCGTTGCGCGCCAGGTCCTGCGCGCGGTCGGCGCTCACCGGGGGCTGGGTCGCCGGCTCGCGCACCTGCACCTGCACGGGCTCGGACCGGGCCACCGGCCGCCCACCCCGGCTCAGCACCACCGACCCGATGGTCAGCGTGCCGGTGCGCCGCGCCACCAGCCGCAGGCTGAGCACCTGCTGCCGGCTCATGCGCCCGTTGACGATCTGGATGGACTGCTGCTGCGAGCGCGCGGCCACCTCGAAGCCCTCCATCGTGGGCTCCGCGTAGTCGTCGAAGTCGCCCGACAGGCGGATCTCCACGTTGAGGTCGTCGTCGGTGGTCATCGAGCGACGGTCCACCTCGACCTGTACCCCTGCAGCCTCGGCCAGTGCCGGTCCAGCCAGTACCAGCAGCACCACCAGCGCGGTCGCTGCCTGGAGGGCTCTCCGCATCACCAGTCCTTCTCCGGCGGGTGGTTGGCCAGGGGGGACTTCAGCGCGCGCTCCTGGGCCTCGAGATTCTGCGGATTGCGGTCCAGCTTGTCGAGGGCGTCCTCCAGGGGCCGCTGCTGCTTGGGCTCCTCCTTGTTCGGCTGCGCCGGCTCAGGCTGCTTCTGGTCCTTCTGGTCCTTCTGGTCCTCGGGCTTCTGCTTGTCCTGGTCCTGCTTGTCCTGGTCCTGCTTGTCCTGGTCCTGCTTGTCCTGGTCCTTCTGGTCCTGGTCCTGCTCGCCGCTGCCGCCCTGGGGTTGATCCAGCTTGAGCAGGTAGAAGTTCTCCTGACCGGCGACCCCCGCGATGTGGAGCTTGTAGGTCGTGGCCTCGTCGGACTTCGGCAGCTCGACGGCCTCCCCGTTGGTCTCCACGGTGGAGCGGTCCGACCGCACCAGCGGCTCGCCGGTGCCGCTCTCGTCGTAGAGCTCCATCGCCAGGTCCCCCTTGGCGTGCTCGAAGACCGCGGTCACCACCGTCGGCTTGTCGGGGGTCGAGGTCACCGAGAACCAGTCCGGGTCGCCCGGGCAGATGCGCAGGAGCATCGGCGGCGGCGGCCCTTGCGCTCCCTGCGGCGGCGCCACCGGCTGACCCGGCGCCCCTCCCGCGGTGGGCGCGCCCTGGGCCGACTGGGCGAGGTCCGGCGCGTCCTCGGGGCCGTCGTTGTCCTCGAACTGGTCGTCGCCCTCGGGACAGGGGGGCACCACGTTCACGATGAGCTGGTAGCGGGCCTCGAGCGTCGGCGGACCGACCACCCGCGCCAGGTAGCGCCCGGCGCCCGGCGTCAGCAGCGTCGCGACCCGCGCCTTCCCCGCCGGCGCCCCGGCGTGCACCACCCCATCGGGGCCGATGACCTCGAGGTCCAGCGGCGGCGGGCCCTCGGCCTGCTCGTCGTCCTTCTCGGCGCCCTCGCCCTGCGGCTGGAGCTGCACGTACATGAAGAGGCTCTCGCCCTCGGCCAGCGTGACGCCGTACCAGTCCTCGTCGAGCGGGCAGATGCGCAGCCCGTCCAGCGGCCCGGGCGTCAGCGTCGCCGCGTGCTCGGCGTCGTCGTTTTCCTCGAACTGGTCCTCGGTCTTCTCGCAGGGCGGCCGCACGGCCACGTCGAGTCCGTAGGAGATCTCGTCCCCGTCGACGTTCTCCACGAAGATCAGGTAGTCGCCGGCCTCGCCCTGCCCCACCGTGTAGTCCAGCACGTCGAGGTCCACGTCGCTGCCCTCGGGCGGCCGGAGCTGCTTGCCACCGCCCGGCGCGAGGAGGCTCAGCCGCACCTTCCCCAGGTCGGGCGGCACCGTGAGCTTCACCGACAGCCGGTCGCCCTCGCCCAGGGCGATGGAGAACCAGTCGTTGTCGTCGGGGCACAGTGTGAGCTGGCGCTTCCAGCGCAGCACGTCGCCCGCCCCCGGCGGCGGCTCGGCGGGCGCCCCCGACTGCTGCGGCGGGGCCTCGGCGGCCACCTCGATCTTCGCCGGCGCCTCAGGCGAGTCGTTGGGCTCCAGCTCGTCGTCGCGACGCTCGCAGGGCGGGTCGACCCGCAGCAGCGCCACCTCGAGGTTGCGCAGCACGTCCTCGTCGTCGGGGTGCACCAGCAGCGCCTTCTCCAGGTGCTCCACCGCGCGCTTCCACTTGGGCAGCGCCAGCTCGGCCGGCTTCTGCGGCGCCGTCTCGTCGGCGGCCCCCTCGGGCTCGGCCTTCGTGTCGGCCTCGGGCGCCGCCTTGCCGTGCTCGATGTCCATCCCCCACGCCGCGTAGGCCGCCCCCAGCGCCGCGTAGACCTTGAAGCGCAGCTCCGGGTCGCGGGTCTCCAGCGCCCGCAGCAGCATCTGCGTCGCCTCGTCGTGCCGCCCCGCCGCGCTCAGCGCCACGCCGC
The DNA here is from genome assembly GCA_020632695.1 of Deltaproteobacteria bacterium. GTDB lineage: Bacteria > Myxococcota_A > UBA9042 > PHBI01 > JACKFB01 > JACKFB01. The sequence goes on along the minus strand of JACKFB010000011.1, from coordinate 3,947 downwards.
GGTCGTAGCTCAGCTCCGGGCTCTCCGGGATCTCGGCCGCCGCCTCCTCGTAGGACGCCAGCGCCTCGTCGGTCTTGCCGGCCGCCAGCGCCTCGTTCGCCTCGTCCACGCCGCCGTGCGAGGTGCGGAAGAGCTCGCTGTCGCAGCCCGTCGCGCCCGCCAGCAGCGCCACCACGATGCCGATGCTCGCTCGCTTCATCGATCCTTCCTCCCCCGGCGGCGGCGCCCGGCCAGCAGCGCCTCCAGGAGCAGCAGCAGGACCGCCGGCGCCAGCGCCAGCTGGAAGCGATCGTCGCGGAGGTGCTGGAAGGTCGCGTCGTACTCGGCCTTCTCCAGCGCGTCGATCTGCTTCCAGAGCCCATCGCCCAGGCCGGTGGGGCCCAGGTGGAAGTACTCGCCGCCCGTGCCCTGCGCCAGCTCGCGCAGCAGGCCCTCGTTGAGCTCGCTGAAGAGCGGGGTCTTGCCGTCGGGCCCCTTGACGGTGCCGATGGTCTGCCCGGAGTCGTTGATGATGGGCACCGGGCGCCCCTGGGCCGTGCCGACGCCGACCGTGTACACGTGGATGCCCAGCTTCTTCGCCAGCTCCGCGGCCTCCTTCGGGTTGCCCTCGTGGTCGTCGCCGTCGGTGAACAGGATGATGGCCTTGTGCTTGGAGCCATCGGGCGTGGGCGCGTCCACCGGCGCCGCCGCCTCCTGGTCGTGAGACGCCTCGGCCATGGTGCCCTCGAGGCGCTCGGGCGGCACCAGCGCGCGGATCCCCTCGACGAGGGCGCGCCCGATGGCCGTGCCGCCCCGCGGCATGTCCTCCACGCGGAGCTCCGAGAGGTAGGTCTCGACCACCTGGAAGTCGCTGGTGAGCTCGGTCTGGGTGAAGGCCAGACCGGCGAAGGGCACCAGCGCCACGCGCCCGCCGGTGAGCCGGTCGAGGAGCTGGTGGATCTCCAGCCGGGAGGCGCCCAGCCGGTCGGGCACGATGTCGGCCACCTTCATGGACTTCGAGGCGTCCAGGACGATGGCGATGTCGATGCCCAGGTTCTTGACCGAGGTCTCGCGCGAGCCGTGCTGCGGCCGCATCAGCGCGACCACCAGCAGCGCGGCCGAGAGCAGCACCAACGTGGCGCGCAGCCAGAAGCGGCCGCCGCCGCGAGCGTCCAGCAGCCCCGCCAGCGGCCCCTGGGCGGCCAGGGCCTCGAGCCGGGAGCGACGCCAGAACCACAGGCCGATGAAGCCGAAGAGCAGCCCGAGCACGACGAGCGCCCAGATGGCGGCGTCGAGATCGCCCCATTGCAGCGCGTTCATACCAGCGACCTCCAGCGCGTGAAGCGCAGCAGCCACTCGCAGGCCAGCAGCAGCAGCGCGGCCAGGGCCAGCGGCACGAAGATGTCCGTGTGGTTGACGTGCACCTTCGTCTTGAACACCGTCCGCTCGAGGTCCTTCACGTCGGCCTGGAACTTCTCGGCGTCATAGCTCTCGTAGAACTTGCCGCCGGTGAGGCTGGCGATCTGGCGCAGCAGCTCGGGATCGGTGGCGAACGCGCGCTGCGGGCGCTGGTAGATGGGCAGCCCGCGGGTGTCGGTGCGCATCACGCCGCGGAAGTCCACCGCGGGAAGCCAGGTGCGGTCCGGCGTGCCGACCAGGAAGGTGTAGATGTGCACGGCCTCGTCCTGGGGCAGCGACGCGATGTGGCGGGCGATGGCCAGCGGGTCCAGCGTGCCGCCCTCGCTCTTGCCGTCGGTGACCAGCACGATGATGCGGCTCTTGGACGTCGTGCGGCGCAGGCGGTTGTATGCGCGCCCCAGGGCGTCGCCGATGGCGGTGCCGGCGCCGCTCACCGTGCAGCCGTTGAGGCACTTGCCGGTCTCGGGGTCCTGGAAGCCCGAGTCCAGGACCAGCCCGCGCAGGGTGCGGACCAGGCGCGCGTAGTCCAGCGTCAGGGGGTACTTCAGCCAGGCCTCAGGCCCGAAGATCACCAGGCCGATGCGGTCCTGGCTGCGCGAGAGCACGAAGTCCTCGAGGGTCTTGCGGGCGATGTCGAAGCGGTTGGGCGGCACCTCGCCCCCGGCCAGCGTGGTCTCCAGCGCCTCCTCGCTCATGTCGACCGCGTTCATCGAGGCCGACACGTCCAGCGCCAGCATGATGTCGACGCCCTCGCCGGTGATGACCTGGCGGTCGTTGGTCTGGGGCCGCGCCAGGGCCACCACGAGCACGGTGATGGTGGCGATGCGCAGCGCGTCGGGCAGCCACCACAGCCGCGCCACGACGCCCTGGGGCTGCCCCGACATGGACTCGGCCGCCGGCGCCGGGACGCGACCGAAGCGCGCCCGCCTCAGCACCCGCCACACCAGCAGCGGCACCACCAGGAGGCCCAGGAAGGCCCAGGGTGTATCGAACCACAGCCCGAAGAGGTTCATGGGCGCCCTCCTCGGACCACCTCGGTGCGCGCCCAGACGTCGCCCAGCCGGTGGCGCAGCGGGTGGTAGATCAGCGTGAGGGCCGCCACGGGCAGGCCGATGGGCGGCAGCAGCAGCAGCGCGTTGCGCAGCAGGCGCGCGCCCAGCCTGGGCGACGGCTGTCCGGGCGCGCGGACGACCACCCGCAGGCCGCCCAGCGCCTTGCCGGGGCTGCCGGGACCGAAGGCGTCGCGCAGCCAGAGCGAGAGCCCCATGGCCAGCACGCCCGTCCAGGCCTGGTCGACGCGCCCGAAGGCCCAGCAGGCACCGACGACCAGCGCGCCGATGGCCAGGGCCAGCCCGACGTCGACCAGGCCGGCGCGGACGCGCTCGGCGGCGCTCGCCGGCGCGAGGGCGACCGGCGCCTCGACCGCCGGCTCGGGGCGGGTGGGCTCGGGGGCGACCCAGGTGCCGATGACGATGGTCCGCACGCTGGGGATGAGCGCGCGCGCCTCGTCGTCGCCCGGCTCGAGCCGCGCGAACTTCACCAGGTCGGCGTCCTCGAGGATGGCGCGCACGGCCTGGCGATGCTCGACCCCGGTCAGCTCGGCGTCCAGCGCCGCGAGCAGCTCGCGGGTGGTGGCCTCCAGGGCGTCGACGTCGAAGCGGCCGCCGAGATACTCGCGCAACACGTCGACGGCGCGGGTGTAGCGGGCGATGGCCGGCAGGTCGGCGGTCTCGAGCCAGGCCAGCTTCTCCAGCGCCACCTCGTCAGCGGGGCGCGGGGGCGGCGGCGGTACGGCGGCCCGGAGGCGGTTGCGCAGCACCCGCAGCACGATGAGGGTCAGCAGGGTGGCGAGGGCGGCGGCGCCCAGGACGGACAGGGTCCAGATCAGCGCCCAGTTGGTGGTGATCACCGGCACCGGCGGCGGCGCCGAGGCGAGGCGCGGGTCGTCCTCGTTGGTCAGGCGGCCGTCGATGCGGACGCGGAGACGCTGGGTCTCGACGCTGGCGGAGCTGCCGTCGGGCATGCGCCAGACCACCTCGATGGGGTCGATGGCCTTGGCGCCCATGCGCAGCGGGCGCACGCGGAAGCGGTGGAGCTCGGTGGCCCGGCCGCCCTCCACGGTGCGGACCGGGGGCGCCGGCTCGCCGTTGACCCGGAAGGGCTCGATGGCGGGGTTGGCAGGCACGAAGAGGCGAGCCTCCGCCGGCGCCTCGACCGTCACGAGCAGGACCGCAGGAGCGCCGAGCAACAGATGAGCCCCCGGCGCGAGCGGCGTCCCGTCGGCGGACTCCAAGGTAGCGGAGGCGGTGACGCTGACAGCGGGCGCCGAGGCCGAGGCCGGGGCCGGCGCCGGGGCCGAGGCCGGGGCCGGGGCCGAACCCGAGCCCGAGGCCGTGACCGGGGCCGAGCCCGAGCCCGAGCCCGAGCCCGGGGCCGGGACCGAGCCCGTGACCGAGGCCGGGGCCGAGCCCGTGACCGAGCCCGAGCCCGTGACCGAGGCCGAGCCCGGGGCCGTGACCGAGCCCGGAGCCGAGCCCGAGCCCAACCCC
>JACKFB010000010.1 GCA_020632695.1 Deltaproteobacteria bacterium | reverse complement strand
GTGGCGCCAGCTACGGCATCTTCCGCTGGCCGGCCACGGGCGGCGCCAGCACGGCCACCTGGAAGAGCGCGAACGCGTTCCTCCCCGGCGGCGTCGGCGGCCAGGCGGGCCCCGGCGGCGCCAGCCTCGGCTTCCCCGGCACGCCCGGTGCTGGTGGGGCGCAGGCGGACACCAACTTCTAGCGTCGATGGCCGGGACGGCGGCTGCGGCCGCCGTGGGCGGCGTCGCTCGCTCGGGTCGCTTGTGCGACGGGCCCGGAGCCCGTCTCCGCGCGCCCTCGCTCGCTCCTTGCCCACGACGGCCTCGCTCGCCGTCTCGGCCATCGACCATCGCTGGCGTCGATGATGGCAGGGACGGCGTGGTAGGCTGGGGCCTCCGGGGATGCTGAGGAGGAGGAGCACGCCATGGAGTATCGATCGCTTGGAGACAGCGGCCTGAAGGTGCCTGTGGTCTGCCTGGGGGCGATGACCTTCGGTGAGGCGGACGCCAGCTCGTTCATGCACAAGGTGAGCTGCGACCAGAAGACGGCCTTCGCCATCATGAGCCGGGCGCTGGAGCGGGGCGCCAACTTCATCGACACGGCCGACGTCTACGGCCAGGACGGGCTGTCCGAGCGGGTGGTCGGGTCCTGGATGGCCGAGGCGCGGACGCGCGACCGGGTGGTGCTGGCGACCAAGTTCCGGTTCCGCATGGGCGAGGGCGACAACGGCACCGGGGCTTCGCGCTACCGCATCGTGCGGACCGTCGAGGACAGCCTGCGGCGGCTGAAGACCGACCGCATCGACCTCTACCAGATCCACATGCAGGACATCGACACGCCCGAGGAGGAGACGCTGCGGGCGCTGGACGACCTGGTGCGGGCCGGCAAGGTGCTCTATCTGGGCGCCAGCAACTACACGGCCTACCGGCTGACGGACAGCCACTGGATCTCCAAGACCGAGCACCTGCACCGCTTCGTGTCGCTGCAGATGCAGTACAGCCTCATCGTCCGTGACCTCGAGCGCGAGCACGTGCCGCTGTGCCGGAAGTTCGGCCTGGGCATCCTGCCCTGGTCGCCGCTGGCGGGCGGCTTCCTCACCGGTAAGTACCACCGCGACCAGCCGCCGCCGCAGGGCGTGCGCCTCGAGAAGTGGAAGGACCGCCTGGCCGGCTTCGACACCGACCGGAACTGGCGCACCATCGACGCGGTGCGCGCGGTCGCCGCCGAGCGGTCCGCCACGCCGGCCGCCGTGTCCCTGGCCTGGCTCCTGGCCAAGCCGGCCGTCAGCTCGGTCATCTTCGGGGCGCGCACCATCGAGCAGCTCGACGCCAACGTGGACGCCGCCGACGTGAAGCTGAGCGCCGAAGACATCCAGAAGCTCGACGAGGCGAGCGCCTTCGACCTCGGCTACCCGTACGCGTTCATCGCCAACATCCAGAAGCGCTGGTGAGACGGCCCGAGGCGCGACGCTCCGAGACCGGCCGGGCGCCGCGGCGGGTGGCCCGCCTGGGCTGCGCGCTGGCGCTCTGGCTGCTCGCTCCAGCGTGCTCGGAGGCCGAGCGCCGCGCCGCCGACGCGGGGCCCGACGCCGACGTGGCCGCCGACGCCGAAGCCGACGCCGACACGCCCGCGTTGGCCTTCCCGGCGGCGTTTCGCCTGGGCGCCGCCACCTCCGCCCACCAGATCGAGGGCGGCCAGACCAACACCTGGACCTCGTGGGAGACGCTGCCTCAGTTCGCCGAGCACGTCGTCGAGCCCTCGGGCCTGGCCACCGACCACTACCACCGCTTCGAGGCCGACTTCGACCTGGCCAGGGACATGGGCCTGGACACCCTGCGGCTCTCGGTCGAGTGGTCCCGCGTCGAGCCGGTCCGTGGCCAGTACGACGCGGCGGAGCTGGCCCACTACGGCGCCGTCGTCGACGCCCTCGCCGCACGTGACCTGCGCCCCTCGCTCACGCTGCACCATTTCACCGAGCCCCAGTGGTTCGACGACCTGGCGGGGCTGACCGCCCCCTTCGACGAGCACTTCTGCGCGGACGGCCCCAGCGAGGGCGACTTCTGCGCCTGGGCCAACCCCGACGCGCCCGCCGTCTTCGGCCTCTGGTGCGGGCGCGTCGCCGCGGCGCTGGGCGACCGCGTCGACGAGTGGTGGACCATCAACGAGCTGCCGGGCGTGTGGCTGGGGGGCTACGTCGCCGGTGACTTCCCGCCCGGGTTGACGGCGCCCGACCTCGCCAGCGTCGACACCCGCGCCCTGCCGGTGCTGCGCAACCTCCTGGCGGCGCACGTCGCCTGCTACGACGCCATCCACGCCAACGACACCGTCGACGCCGACGGCGACGGTGAGCCGGCCCGCGTCGGTCTGACGGTGGGGGTGGGGGCCGTCCGCCCCGCGCGCCCGGGCGACCCCGACGATCAGGCCGCCGCCGACCAGCTCTTCTGGGCTGCCGGGCCCCTGGTGGTCGAAGCCGTCACCCGCGGTCGCCTGGACGCCGACTTCGACACCGACCCCGAGGAGGAACACCCCGAGTGGGCCGGCCACCTCGACATCCTGGGCGTGCAGTACTACGCGTCCACCGTGGTGCTGGCCTTCCCGATCCACCCGCTGCTGATGGGCGCGCCCTGCGTGGACCCGGGGGACCCCGCGCTGACCAGCCTGCTGCTGGAGGCCGGCTGCCCGCCCGCGCCGACGCCCGACTTCCCCTTCGACGACGCCGGCGCGCTCTACGGCAAGCAGCACGATCCCGACGGCCTCGTCGAGGTGCTCGAGGCCTTCCACGCCGGCTGGCCCGAGCTGCCGCTGGTCGTCACCGAGCAGGGCTACGCCAACGACGACGTGCGCAGGGCGGGCTCCATCGTCCGCCACCTGGAGGCCTGCCATCGCGCCCTGGCCCGCGGCATCCCGCTTCTGGGCTACTACCACTGGTCGCTGCTGGACAACTTCGAGTGGGGCCGGGGCTACGCGGTCCGCTTCGGACTCTACGCGGTCGACTTCGCCGGCGACCTGGCGCGCACGCCCACCCTGGCCGCCGACGTCTACGCCGAGATCGCCCACGCCCGGGGCATCAGCCAGCCGCTGCTGGACGCCTACGCGGCCCCCGGCCCGCTGCGCACGGAGCCGCCGCCGTAGCGGGCTCCGCGAGGGTCGCTCGAAGGGTCAGCGGCTGGCCTGGTTCTTCAGCCCCTTCTTGCGGAGCAGCGGGTCGAGCAGGGCGCCGATGCCGGGCCACAGCGTGCCGGCCCGCGCCATGGCGCCCCGCGACCACGGCAGGGTGAGCTCGAGGGGGCGGTGGGGGAGCACCTTGTGGAGGATGGCGTGGGTGATGTCCTCCACCGTCAGCGGCGCGCTGCCGGAAAAGGTCAGGGCGGCTTCGGGCTGGGCGACCTGCTGGTCCAGCATGGGGGTGGCCACCGCGTCGGGCATGACGACCGTGACCGCCACGCCGTGGGGGCGGAGGTCGCCGGCGGCCGCCAGGGAGAAGCCGCGGACCGCGAACTTGGAGGCGGCGTAGAGCGCCAGACCGCTGACCGGGGCCAGCGAGGCCAGCGACCCGATGTTGACGATGTGGCCGGTCTTGCGCGGCACCATGGCGCGGGCGGCGGCGCGGGTGCCCAGGATGACGCCCTTGGTGTTGATGTCGATGTGGCGGTCGATGTCGCCCAGCTCCAGCTCGTGGGTCCAGCCTGCGCGCAAGAAGCCGGCGACGTTCATGAGCACGTCGACCGGGCCGAAGCGCTGGCCCGCCAGCGCCAGGGCCGAGTCCCAGGCGGCCGCGTCGCGGACGTCGAGCCCGAAGGTCAGCACACGCGCCTCGGGCCAGGCGTCCTCGGCCATGGCCCGCGCGAGGCCGGCCTCGTCGATGTCGCAGGCCAGCACGCGGCGACCCGTGCCGGCCAGCGCGGCGGTGAGGTGGCGGCCGATGCCGCTGGCCGCGCCGGTGACCACCACGACCTGGCCTGTGCTCGCCGCGTCCCGGCCGCTCACGCGGCGGCTCCGACGCGGGTGGGGTGGCCGTAGGTGACCTCGCCGAACGCGAAGGTGGGCGTGATGCCGGGCGCGGCCCACCACGGCGTGAGCTCGGAGGAGCACAGGATCGACGGGAAGGCCGGGTTGGCCTTGGCCGGGCCGGCGATCTCCTTCTCCATCACCATGGAGATGTACTGGTCGATGGCCCCCTCGAGGGTGTTGCCGTTGAGCACCACCTCCATGCCCGTATCGCGCGCCCACTTGCGCACGCCGGGGATGCGGCTGGCCAGCGGCGCGTAGGAGTCGGGGCAGATGCCGTTCTCGCTGGTGACGAAGATCTCGTCGCCGGCCCGGGTGACGACGCTGTGGTTGCCCATCGTGTGGCCGGGGGTGCGCACCAGGGCCAGCCCCTGACCGACCATGACGTCGCCGTCCAGGAGCACCACGCGCTCCGGGTCGATGCCGGCGATGCCGTCCGGGCAGTACCAGTCGCGCTGCGGCGGCAACAGCCCGCTGGCGGCGTCCCACTCCGGGCGCATCACCAGCAGCCTGGCCCGCGGGAAGTAGCCGCGCCCGCCATGGGTGCCCAGCCAGCGGCGGAGGTCCTGGGTGTGCAGGTGGTCGTAGGTGATGTAGTCGATGTCCTCCGGGTTCAAGCCGGCGGCGGCCACGCAGGCCTCGACGCTGGAGCTGACCGGCGCCAGGATCTTCCGGGTCACCGGCGAGAGCGGGCCGGCGGCGTCGCCCAGGCGCTTGAAGAAGGGCGTCTCGGCGTCGGCCTCCACGTCCGACGGTGAGACCAGCACCGTCTTGAGGCCGTCCTCGCTGTCCACCTGGACGATGAAGAGGCGGTTCATCATGTGGAGCAGCGGCGCCGGCAGCGGGCAGGCGTCGCGCAGGCCGTAGCGCACGGGGTAGGGCACGCGCACCAGCGAGAACGAGCGCAGATAGCGCACGGCGGGGCCGGCCATCATCGCGTCGTGGAAGGCGCGGGCGCGGCGGCGCACCTCGACCAGGCGCGCGTCGGGCAGGGCGGCCTCGCGGGCGCCCTCGAAGGCGGTGATCGGCTGGAGCGCGGGGTCGGTGAGCTGCGGGCGGGCGGCCTTCTTAGGGGACATGGGGGGCTCCGGGTCGTTGACGCGGCCCAGCATAGACCAGCCGGGGGGACTTTGCCGCGACCGCCGACGGGCGCGGTGCCCGAAGCAGCGCCCCGGGCGCATCGGCGGTATGCTCGGGCCTGGACGCCTGGAGGAGCGAGCGATGTATCTCGAAGTGGAAGAGGCGGCGGTGGCCCTGGATCTGCGAGGCATGACCGGGCTGCCCGAGACGATCGCGGCGCTGGAGCCGGCGCTCGGCGCGGCGCTCGACGCCATGCGGTCCCTGGAGGCCGGCGCCATCGCCAACCCCGACGAGGGGCGGCGCGTCGGCCACTACTGGCTGCGCGCACCCGAGCTGGCCCCGGACGCCGAGTCGCGCGAGGCCATCGTCCAGGCCCAGGACGCCGTGCGCCGCTTCGCCGCCGGCCTGGACGCGCGTTTTCGCGACGTGCTGCACATCGGCATCGGCGGCTCGGCGCTGGGGCCGCAGCTCGTCACCGCGGCCCTGGCCGGGCTCGACGCCCCGCGCCGCATCCACTACCTGGACAACACCGATCCCCACGGCTTCCACGACACCCTCGCCGGGCTGGACCTCGCCGGCACCCTGGTCGTCGTCGTCTCCAAGTCGGGCGGCACGGTCGAGACCCGCAACGGGCTGCAGGCCGCCCGGGCCGCCTTCGACGCGGCCGGCGTGCCCTTCGCGTCCCACGCCGTCGCCGTCACCGGCGAGGGCAGCGCGCTGGACCGGGAGGCGGTCGAGGGAGGCTGGCTGGCCCGCTTCCCGATGTGGGACTGGGTGGGCGGGCGCACCTCGGTCACATCGGCGGTGGGGTTGCTCCCCATGGCGCTGCTCGGCGTCGACACCGAGGCCTTCCTGGCGGGCGCCGCGGCCATGGACCGGGCGGGACGCGCCGGGACGCCCGCCACCAACCCGGCGGCCCTGCTGGCGGCGGCGTGGCATCACGCCACCGGCGGCCTGGCCCACCGGGCGATGGTGGTGCTGCCCTACCGGGACCGGCTGGAGCTGCTGTCGCGCTATCTGCAGCAGCTCGTCATGGAGTCGCTGGGCAAGGCCCGGGACCTGGACGGACACCTGGTCCACCAGGGCCTGACGGTCTACGGCAACAAGGGCGCCACCGATCAGCACGCCTACGTGCAGCAGCTCCGCGAGGGCCCCGACGACTGCTTCGTCACCTTCGTCGACGTGCTGGACCCGGGGCCGGGCGACCTGGAGGTCGAGCCGGGCACCACCGCCGCCGACACGCTGTCGGGCTTCCTGGCCGGCACGCGCCGCGCCCTCGGGGAGGCGGGGCGGCTGAACCTGACCCTGACGCTGGACCGGCTGGACCCGCGCACCCTGGGCGCCGTGGTCGCGCTCTACGAGAGGGCCACCGGCATCTACGCGGCGCTCGTCGGCGTCAACGCCTACCACCAACCGGGCGTCGAGGCCGGAAAGCGTGCCGCCGCGGCGCTCGTCTCGCTGCAGGGACGCCTGCTGGACCACCTCCGCGGTGGAGCTGGAGGCACCGCCGCGGAGCTGGCCGGCGTGCTCGGCGCCGACCCCCCCGACGTGTTCCACATCCTGCGGCACCTGGCCGCCACGGGCCGCGCGACCGCCACGGGCCGAGGCCTGGACCGCCGCTTCAGCGCCCGGTGAGCCCCGCTACGGACCCACCTCCGAGGTGCACACGCCGCTGACGCAGCGCGCGACCTGGTCGATGCAGGTGAGGGCGCCCGGCGTGCAGATGGCGGACGAGGCGCCGAAGTCGGTGCACCACGCCTGGGAGATCCGCTCGATGCCCTGGGAGAAGGCCAGGGTGAACCCGACGTTGATGGCCTCGTCGCAGCCGTCGAAGCACGCGGTCTTCGCGTTGGCCAGCGTGCAGTCCCCGTCGACCTCGCAGGCCTGGTAGAGCGCGGCGAGCTGGGTCACGGCCTGCCTGGCGCCGGTCTCCGCGTCGTCGCAGAGCTGGCAACCCTCCGTGGTGGCGGCCTTGCCGCCGGTGCAGCCGATGGGGAGCTCCTCGCTGCACGCCTCGCTCCAGATGGCCGCGAGCTGGCACTGGGTCTGGGCCGAGGAGTCGCCCTCGATGCCCGCACGCCCGGCGTAGAAGATGCGGCACTGCACCGAGTCGCCCTCCTGGGCGAGGTTGGCGCCGCCGGTGGGGAAGCCGTTGCAGGCGTCCATGCAGGCGTCGAGGTCGGGATAGAGGGCGTACTGCCCGCTGCAGTTCGTCATCGCCAGGTGGCAGTAGTTCTCGCAGAGGCTCCCGCAGGTCCGGTCGCCGGTCGGCCCGGCGTGCTTGCAGTGGGTGCCCGGGTCGGACTTGGCGGCGAGCGACGCGTGATAGGTGCGGCAGGCGACGGTGTTCTCGGACTGCTGGGAGCCCTTGGTGCCGAGCGGCAGCTTGCCGTAGAGCGTGCAGTACTGATTGCAGGTGTTCTCGTCGGCGTACTGCTGGTTGCCGGCGGTGCACGCCTGGGTGATGTCCGCGCAGTAGGTCGCGCAGTCGGCCAGCTCGGCGCAGGTGTCGCCGCCGCCCGAAGACCCGCGCGGGCAGTAGGTCGCGTCGAGGCCGGGCTCGGCCAGCGCGAGGGCCAGGTTGTTGATGCGGCACTGCACCGAGTCGCCGTCCTCGGCGTCGAGCGCGCCGTCGGTGGGGAAGTTGGCGCAGGCGGCCCGGCACTCGGAGTCGCTGCTGTAGAGCTTCAGCGAGCCCGTGCAGTTGCGCAGCGCCAGGTGGCAGTAGTTGTCACACCAGGTGCCGCACTCGTTGCCGCCGGTGGGGCCCGCGTGAGGGCAGTGCTCGTCCGCGCCACCGGCCGCCGCCACGCTGGTGTGGTAGATGCGGCACTGGGCCGTGTTGCCCGAGGTGTCGCCGTCCTCGCCGGGCGGCAGACCCAGCCAGGTGTTGCAGGAGCTGAGGCACACCGACTTGTTCGGATACTGGCTGTTGGCGCCGGTGCACACCTGGGTGATGTCGCTGCAGTAGGTCTCGCAGACCACCGGATCGCCCGGGGTGGCGGTGACCACGTCGGCGTCGGAGCCCCCGGTGTCGCCCTTCGCGTCGGCCACCGTGCTGGGCGGCACCTTGATGTCGCCGCAGCCCGCGGCGAGAACGGCGAGACCGGCCAGCGCCGTCAGGGATCGAACGCTCGTGCAGTGCCAGTACATGCTGAAATCCTCGGCGCGGTGTGGCCAGAGTGTCCGTGGCCCGCCGACGCCGTGTCAAGGCGGGGCCCGGCCGTGGCGGGTGGGCGACGTGGCGGCGTGCCGCCAGGGTTCAGCGCGCGACGGCGGAGATGGCGTCCAGCCGCGGCCGCCAGTGGGCCTCGAACCAGCGCTCGCCGCAGGGGTCGGAGGCTGACGGGGGCTGGCGCCCGGCGGCGTGGCGCGGTAGCTCGGCGGTGGCCTCGTCGACCGGCACCAGCGAGTAGCCGCGGGCCTCGAGCACGGTGAGCAGGTCGGCCATGCGGTCGGCGTTCAGCTCGTTGGCGTGGATGGAGAGGATGACCGGAGTCTCGTGGCCGAAGCGGCGTCGGGCCTCGGCCTCGCGCCCCATCAGGCAGGCCTCGACGTGGGCCAGGTAGAGGGCGGCGACGGCATCGCGGGCGGACTCTGAGCCGGTGTACCAGGCGGCGAAGCGGTGGTCGGCGGTGGGGGCGGTCACCGCGGGCTCGCCGGTGGAGACCGGGAGGCCGACGCGCGTCCACGGCGCCAGCGCGTCGTCGCTGGCTCCCCGGGGGCCGACGTAGCCGGTGGCGGGCACCGACTCGGCGTTGAGATGGCCGGCCAGGGCCTCGAGGTTCGACTCCTGGGTGCGCTCGGCGCTGGGCTCGGGCCCGCTGGCGGGCAGGTCCAGCACGGCGATGGCCAGGGTGCGTCGGGCGTGGGCCTGGGGCGACACGCCCAGGAGCAGGACCAGCAAGAGCGCGGGAATCAAGCGGGGCATCGGCGGCACTCCGGGACGGCGAATACGCCGCCGAGTAGGCCGCCGACCGTGGGATCGGGCAAGATTTCCGGGCCCCCCCGGACCGCCTAGGGGGAACGCAGGAGCTGCGCCACCATCGACTGCCCGCTCCAGCCGCGGTGGTCGCCCTCGACCGGGCTGATGGCGGCCGCGTCCCGGGGGCGCCCCAGGCCGAAACCCTGGCCCAGCCGGCAGCCCATCTGACGCAGGCTCAGCACCTGGCGCGCGGTCTCGATGCCCTCGGCGATCACCTCCATCTCGAGGTTGCGCACCAGGCTGACGATGGCGCGCACGATCTCGTCCTTGCCCGACGGCCCCATGTCGTTGATGAAGGAGCGGTCCACCTTCACGATGTCGAAGGGGATGCGGTGCAGGTAGCTCAGCGACGAGTAGCCGGTGCCGAAGTCGTCCATGCTGATCCGCACGCCGAGCAGCTTGAGGCGCTCCATCATGCGCAGCGCCGCGCCGGGATCGTCCATGACCGCGCTCTCGGTCAGCTCGAGGCAGATCCACTCGGGCTGGACGTGGGTGGCCCGCAGGATGCGCGCGACCTGCTCGACCAGGTCCGGCTGGAGGAACTGCCGCGGCGACAGGTTCACCGACATGGTCAAGGGCGGCGCGCTCTCGGGGCGGCGCTGGTTCCACTCGGCGATCTGGCGACAGGCCTTGCGCAGCACCCAGTAGCCGATGGGGACGATGAGGCCGGTCTCCTCGGCGACCGGGATGAACTCCCCGGGCGCCGTGAGGCCCTCGCCGGGGCGCTCCCAGCGCAGCAGCGCCTCGAAGCCGCTCGGCGTCCCGGTGTCCAGGTGCACGATGGGCTGGTAGTGGACGCGCAGCTCGTTGCTCTCGATGGCGTGGCGCAGCCCGGTCTCGGTGCGCACCCGCTGCGGATTCGACGGCCGCATCTCCGCCTCGAAGACCGCGTAGCAGGAGCCGCCCTTCGCCTTCGCGCGCCGCATGGCGGTGTCGGCGTCGCGCAGCACGTCTCGCGCCGAGCCGTGGTCGGCCCCGACCAGCGCGATGCCGATGCTGACGTTGGAGAAGACCTCGACCGAGTTGACGCGGAAGGGCATCGAGAACGCGCTCACCACGCGGTCGGCGACGATCTTGGCCTCGGCCCGGTCGGCGATGCGGTCCAGCAGCACGCCGAACTCGTCGGCGCCGAGTCGGGCCACGGTGTCCCCGGGGCGGACGCAGGCGCGCAACCGCTCGCCCAGGGCCACCAGCAGCGCGTCGCCCATCGCGTGGCCCAGGCTCTGGTTGACCGCCTTGAAGCGGTCGGCGTCGATGAGGAACACGGCGAGCCCCGGCGCGCCGCGACGTCCCGAGGCGCGGAGCGCGTGCTCGGTGCGGTTGAGGAAGAGCGCGCGGTTCGCCAGCCCGGTCAGCTCGTCGCTGAACGCGGCGCGGTGCAGCCGATCGCGGGTGGCCCGCGTCTCCGTGACGTCGGTCTGGGAGCCGGCCATGCGGATCGCCGCGCCGTCCTGGCCGCCCAGCGCCACGCCCCGCCACCGCATCCAGCGGTAGGTGCCGTCGTCGTGCAGGAGCCGCAGCTCGCACTCGAGGCCGGCCGAGGCGTCGAGCAGCGCGCCGTCCAGCGCGGCGTCGACGCGGGGCCGGTCCTCCGGGTGCACGCGCGCCAGCCAGCCGCCGCGGGTGACCCGCCGCTCGACAGGGTTGCCGCCGCTCATCTCCATCCAGCGCGGGGACAGCGTCACCTCGCCGCTCTGCACGTCCCAATCCCAGAGCCCGTCCTGCGCTCCGCGCGCGGCGAGCTGGTAGCGCTCCTCGACGCGGCGCAGCGCGTCCTCGGCGCGGCGCCTCGCCGACACGTCCACGCGCATGGTCACGCGGCCGAGGAGGTTGCCGTCTTCGCCCAGCAGCGGCGCCACGGTGACGTCGGCCGTGCACTGGTGCCCGCTTCGCCACCGACAGGTCATCTCGCCGGACCAGGCGCGGCCCTGGGAGATGGCCCGCTCCACTGCGTCGTGGACGGCGTCGTCCAGGGTCTCGCGGATCAGCAGCGCGGTGGCGGGCCGCCCGACGGCCTCGCCGTGGGAGTAGCCGGTCAGCGCCTCGAAGGCGGGGTTCACGTACTCGATGATCCCGGCGGCGTCGGTGATGTCGACGGCGTGGGGGGCGTGCGCCAGCACGGCGTCCAGCGAGGCACCGGGGGGCCCGCCGCGCGAGCCCAGCACGACCGCGGCCGCCTCGCCGACCGGGATGGGGTCGCACAGGGTGCTGATCAGGCGCTGGCGGCCCGTGGAGATCCAGCCGCTCGACGCGCGGACGCCGCGGTGGCGCCCGCCGTCGCCCGGCAGCGCCACCGGACGCGGGCGGGCCATGTCGGCCAGCTTCGGGGTGTCGGCGAGTCGCGCATAGTAGTCGGAGAGCGGGTGCGAGGCGGGCAGCAGCTCGGGCACCGGCCCCACCGGGAAGAAGAGCGCCCGCGCCGCACCGTTGACCTCGACCAGGCGACGGGTGGCCGGCTCGTACAGGATCACGGCCGCGTCAGCGCGCTCGGAGCCCGGGTCGTCGTCCGGGCCCGCGTGGATCGGCGGGTTCGTGTCCGAAGACAGCAAGCGACGCTCCTCGACGGTACGGGACGACCCCATGTCAGCCCCATATCGCTCAACGTGCTCTCGGGCGCGGCGCTTAACCCGTCACCGTCGACCGGGCCGCGGCAGCGAGCGCAAGGGCGCGCTCCTCGCCGCTTGGAGGGAGCCGGCGCGGCGCGTCAGCGGTCGGTGAAGAGCGTCGAGGACTGGTACTCCTCGATGGCCACGCGGCCGAGGATCTTGACCACCGCGGCGAGGGGCACGGCGATGAGCACCCCGATGAAACCGAAGAGCTCGCCGAAGACCAGGATGGCGACGATGACCACCAGCGGGGAGAGGCCGACCGAGTCGCCGACGACCCGCGGCGTGATGACCCAGCCCTCCAAGGCCTGCACGCCGGCGAAGACGCCGTAGACGGCGGCGAGGTGGCCGAAGCCCTGCCACTCGAGGACCACCAGCAGCGTCGCGAGGATCATCCCGATGGCGGTGCCGACGTAGGGGATCATGTTGCCGAAGCCCGAGATGGCGGCCACGACGATGGCGAGCGGGAGGCCGACGATGCTGAAGCCGATGGCGTAGAGGACCACCAGGATGGTGGCCACGAGCATCTGGCCGCGCACGAAGGCACCCAGGGCCTCGTCGATCTCGCGCATCCGGGCGCGGACGGCGGGGCGCGCCTGAAGCGGCACCAGGGAGTCGAGCCGGGCGGTGATGCGGTCGAAGTCCCGCAGCAGGTAGAAGGCGAAGAGCGGGATGGTGAAGAGCGCGACGATGAAGCCGAGCGCGCTGGTGGTGCCGCCGTAGACGGCGCGGGCGACGGAGCCGGCCGGGGCCAGCAGCGACTTTGCGGCGGCCTGGTCGCCGGCGAAGCGGTCGATGGCCTCGGACACCGAGCCGGGCACGCTGACGCCCAGCTTGTCCTCGAGCCAGGGCTGGGCGTGCGCCAGCGCGTCGCGCAGCTTGGCTGGGACCTGGCGCAGCTCGTCGAGGATGCGCGGGCCCAGCAGCAGCACCACGGCGGCGGTCACGAGCAGCGAGAGCAGCATCAGGGCGAGGATGGTCGGGGTGCGGGGGATGCCGCGGGCCTCGAAGAAGTCCACGACCGGGTCCAGCAGGTAGGCGACCACGAAGGCGGTCAGCAGGGGGATGCTGGCCGAGGGGACGCGGTTGGCCAGCCAGATGAGCAGCACGAAGGTGCCGGCCAGGGCGGCGCTCCAGGCGATCTTGCGCCAGGGCAGGTTGGCGGCGCCCATCGAAGCGGCGGCCGTGGCGGCGGCCGTGGCGGCGACGGTGGCGGCGGCCGTCTCGGCGTCGTTGGCGGTGGCGGTGACCGTGGAGGTGATCACGTCGCCGCCGGTGGGGCGCTGCGCGTCGCCGCTGGCCGCGGTGACCCGGGCGGTGACCGAGGCCGGCGGCGTGGACGCCGCGTCGGCTGGCTGCGGCGCGGGGGGATCGGCCGGCGGGCGCTCGTCGCGCGTGGCGGGCGGATCGGCCGGGGGCGTGGTCTGGTCGTCTGCCATCAGGACCATCCTACCCAGCTCGGAGCCAGCTGTCAGTCGGCCAGGTGCTCGGGAAAGGCGCGCACCGTCAGGAGGTGCCGCGCCGCAGCGAGCGGTCCCTCGGGGAGCCGCGTGAAATAGCGCATCGCCGCCGGCAGGGTGCCGAAGGTGCGCTCGATGCGCTGGAGGGACGGATTGGCGGCCACATTGTCGCGGATGGGCGGCGCGGCGTGGGGGTCGGCCCGGTAGGCGTGCACGAACTCGAGCAGGCGCGCGTGGTAGCCGGGGTCCTCCACGATGGCGCCGATGGAGCGCGCCCGCGGGTGGGTACCGTCGAGCATGGCGCGGGTCTGGCGCTCCAGCTCGTCGATGCCGTCCTCGAGGCTGTCGAGGAGCTGGAGATCATAGGTGGGGTTGGCGTGCACGACCTGCAGCAGGTGGCCGATGATCGTGTCGCGGTCGACGGCCAGCCCCACCGGGTCGACCATCGAGGAGGGGTCGTCGAGCACCCGCAACACCTGGTGGAAGCCGTAGCCGATGCCCTGTTGGCGGTAGTAGTCGGCGGCGGCCGGCGAGATCCAGAAGCGCAGCATGTCGGCGCTGCCGGCCAGGAGCTGGACCCGCGTGGGCGCGCGCTCGATGGCGCCGATGGCTTTCAGGCGTGCGAGGCGACGGCGAGGTTCGCCGCTGCCGAAGCGGGCCAGGGTGTGCCCCAGCCGCAGCAGCTTGCCGGCCAGCTCACGCGGCGAGCCGGCGGTGCGGCGCAGCAGCTCGATGCGCGGCGCGCTGCGCCGCGGTGTGGCCTCGCCTCCAGGCGGCGTCGTCATCAGCGGCCTCCCGGGTCGCCAAGGGTGGTCGGCCGGAAGCACTCCAGCCGGTGGAAGTCCGGGCCGTCGCCCGGCAAGGGCCAGGCGCTCATGAAGCGCCGCCGCGCGCCCAGGCCGCGGATCGCGCAGGCGTTGGCCCGGTGCGGTCCTGGAGGCAGGAGCGCCGCGTCGAGCCGGGCCCTCCCGGTGAAGCGGTCGCCGACGATCCGCGCCTCGTAGCGCAGCGGCAGGCCCTGGGCCACCACCTGCCGGCGCCCCGCGAGCTGCAGGACCAGGTGGTGTCCGTGGGGGCCCAGCTCCAGCTCGGTGTAGCGCGCGCCCTCACCGAGCAGGAAGAGCTCGACGACCTCGTGCTCCCAGAGCGCCGGGGTGGAGCCGGGGGGGCCCGGCGGCGCCGGGTCGCCCGCGTAGGGCGCGTCGACCTCCACGTGGAGGGCGTCCCCCTCCAGCCAGGCGCTGACGGTCGCGCGCTCCGCCTCGGGCAGATCCTCGCCGTCCCAGGTCCGGCCGATCTCCCACCGCGCGGTGGCATGCGCCGGGCCTCTCACGCGCCCCTGCCGGGGCCATCCTCGCCCTGCGCTGGCATTTCCATCGCCCATCTGGCACTGAGTGTCATCGGGTCATTGCTTCCGTCTGCCGACCCAGCCTACCCTCGCGCTGCGGAGGCCGCCATGACGTTTCGGAACCTCGCTCCCGTCGCGATCGTGACGGTCCTGATGGCCTGCTCGGGGTCGCGCCCCGACTCACTCGGCGCCACCGAACGCCAGGGGGGCCTGCGCATCCGCTGGGACCTCCAGGCGAAGCCGCTGCCGGAGGTGCCGCTGCCCAACGACGTGGCCACGCGCCTGGACGACACCTCGCCCACCGGCCGGCGCGTCAACGTCAGCCTGCTGGCGCCCACCGGGCTCGAGTCCGACCTGCGCGCGAAGGCCGATCGCCTCGACGGCTTCGGCATCTTCATGCCGATCTCCATCCCGATGGATGGCGTGCCCGACCTGGCCAACATCCGCGACCGCCACGCCACCGACGACCCGTCCGACGACGTGATGTACGTGGTGGCGCTGGACCCCGAGAGCCCCGAGTTCGGGCGCGCCGTGCCCCTGTCGCTGGGCGACGGCACCTTCCCCCAGGTGCTCGAGGAGCCGGGCAACTACTTCGACAACGACCCCCGCTCCGAGGCCATCACCCTGTCGCTGGAGGTGGTCCACGAGGACACCAACTGCAATGGCGCGTTGGACCCGGGCGAGGACGGCGACGGCGACGGCGTGCTGGACGAGCCGAACCTGCTGGGCTTCGAAGACCAGGAGGACGCCAACTGCAACGGTGTGCTGGATCCCGGCGAGGACTTCGACTGCGACGGCGTGCTGGACACGAACCCGGCCCTGCTGGCGTCGTGGGACGAGGACGCCAACTGCAACGGGGTGCTCGACCCGGGCGAGGACCGCGACTGCGACGGCGCGCTGACCCGCCACACCGACCTGGTGAGCCCGCAGCCCGGCGACACCGACGGCGACCTGGTGCTGGACGAGGGCGAGAGCTGGGACTGCGGCCGCCTGCGGCAGGACCTGGACGCCCTGGCCCGCGGCGACCGGGACCGGGAGCTGGCCGATCACCTGACCACCTTCTTCGAGCGGGAGACCCACACCCTGCTGGCCCGCCCGCGGCTGCCGCTGCGCGAGCAGACCCTGTACGCGGTCGTGGTGACGCGGCGGCTCGTCGACGGCGAGGGGCGGCCGGTGGAGTCACCCTTCCCGGGCATCGCGCCGGCCTCGCAGGCCGCCGCGCTGCGGCCGCTGGCGTCGGTGCTTCCGGGGCTGGGGCTGGGCATGGACGACGTGGCCTTCGCCTGGACCTTCACCACCGGCTCGGCGACCTTCGAGCTGGCGCAGATCCGGCGCGGCCTCTACGGCGACGGACCCTTCGCCTGGCTGGGCGAGCAGTTCGGGGTGGACCGCCTGGACATCGTGCGCCTGCACGACGGCGCGGGCTCGCCGACACCCTGGCGCATCACCCGCGACGAGATGGAGGTGCCCCTGGCGCTGATGGCCGCGTCGGGAATCACCGAGGAGATCCCGGGCATCGAGTCCATCAGCCACCTGGTGCTGGGCAGCTTCGACTCGCCGAACTTCCTGGTCGACCGCGACGGGCTGGCCACGCCCACCGATCCCGCCGACGACGACGAGAGCTTCGACATGGACCCGCTCACCGGCGAGGCCACCGTCGGCACCGCGCGGGTGACCTTCTGGTGCGCCATCCCGGTGACGGTCCCCGGCGTCCACGAGGCGCCCTTCCCGGTGCAGATCTACGGCCACGGCTACACCTTTCACCGCATGGAGGCGCTGACCCAGATCGGCCACTTCGCCCGCTACGGCATCGCGACCTGCGCCCTCGACGCCTACGGGCACGGCGTGTCGCTCGGGCCCTACGACGTCATCGACGTGGGCGACGGGCCGCAGGCCATCGACGAGTTCGCCTACGAGACCATGCGCGACCAGTTCGAGCTGGGCGGCCTCGTCCGCGCCTTCCTCGACAACCGCTCGCGCGACCTGGACAACGACGGCTTCAAGGACTCCGGCGGCGACTTCTGGACCGCCGACGCCTTCCACACCCGCGACATCGTGCGCCAGTCGGTGGTCGACCACCTGCAGTTCATCCGCATCCTGCGCAGCTTCGACGGCACGCGCCGCGGCACCCTGGACCAGGACCAGGACGGGGTCTCCGACATCGCCGGCGACTTCGACCAGGACGGCGTCCCCGACATCGGCGGGCCGGCCGGCCCCTACAGCATCTGGGGTATCTCCCTCGGCGGCATCCTCTCGGCCATCGTCGCCGGCATCGAGCCGGCCATCGACGCCGCAGCCCCCACCTCCGGCGGCGCGGGTCTCATCGACGTGGCCGCCCGCAGCGTGCAGCCCGGCGTGCCCGAGGCGGTGTTCCTGCCGCTGCTCGGCCCCATCCTGGCCGGCGCCCCCGCGGCCGACGACCCGACCGCCACCGAGCTGTGGTTCATCGTCAACGACGTCAACCAGCAGGCCCACGTCGCCTTCGCCCGCGCGCGCACCATCCGCCCCGGCGACCGCGTGGTCCTGACCAACCTCGACAACGGCGAGGAGGACGCCATCGTCGTCCCGGCGAGCGGCCGCCTGCGGCTGACCGTGCCGGCCGACGCCCTGAGCGCCACCGAGAAGGAGCACCTGCTCGGCCCGGAGGTCCCGCTGCCCCCCGCGCTGGCCGACTCGAGCCCCAACCTGAAGGCGCTGCCGCGCATGGTCACCGCGCCCGCGCTCTTGGGCGACCGCCTGGTCATCAACGTGCTGGACGGCGAGACCGGCGCGCTGCGCGAGACCATCGACACCTTCGGCCGGGACGCGCTGTTCCAGGGCGCGCTGCATCCGGCGGGGAGCGCGCTGGTCTCGCTCGCGTCAGGCTTCGGCTTCAAGCGCAACACCCCGGACCTGCGACGCTTCATGGGGATCACCGGCATGATCGTCCAGTCGGCGGACCCGGTGGCCTACGCGCCGCTCTACCGCGAGCGCCCGCTGGACGTCTCCGGCTACGACCCGGGCGTGGCGCCGGGCGCCAACGTGCTGGTCATCCCCACCGCCGGCGACATGCTGGTGCCGGTCAACACCGGCATCATGATCGCCGCCGCCGCCGGCACCGTGGGCGCGACCGACGTCGACCCGCGCTACGGCAAGAGCCAGCTCCGGCACCTCATCGACTCCTACGCGCTCGAGGCGGTGGACCGCCTGGGCCGCTACACCATGGACGTGGACCGCGACACGGCGAAGGACTGCAGCTACGCGACCACCGTGCGGCGGCGCGGCATCGTCGACGTGGACGACCTGGACCAGGGCACCAGCGAGTACCACGCCCCCACGCCGGGCGGGCCGCTGCGCGCGACCCTGCGCACCTCGGACGGCTCGCCGGCGCCGGGCCAGACCGTGTGCGACGACAGCCAGCCCGCGCGCTGCGGCACGGTGTTCCGCGACCCCGGCGGGCTGCAGGCCATGCGCATCCCCTACCTCGACGTCGAGGGCCAGCACGGCTTCTACCCGGTGCCCGACCCCTGCCGGCCCTTCGACGTCGACGGCTACATGATGAACCTGGTGGCGCGCTTCTTCCAGACGGGCGGCACCGAGCTCTGGGACGACCTCTGCCTGGCCGAGGGGGACTGCCCCTTCATGGATCCGGCTCCGTGAGGGCGCGGTGCGGCGGTGCCGCGGCGCTGATGGCGGCCTGCCTGCTGGGCTGCGGTGGCGGCGGCGCCAGCGATGAGGGGGACCTGACGGCGGACGCGGTCGGGCTCGACGCGGCCGAGGTCGACGCGGGCAGCGACTCGGGCGGTGACGCGGCCAGCGACGCGCTCACGCTCTCGGCCCCGTGGGGGCGCTGCGAACCGGCCAGCGAGGCCTTCCCGGTGCGGCCCGCGCCCGCGCTGCAGCCGACCCTGCCGCCGCTCCGCGTCCAGGGAGCCCAGGTGGTCGACGGGAGCGGCAGCCCGGTGGCGCTGCGCGGCGTCAACTTCGGCAGCTGGCTGCTCATCGAGAGCTGGATCTCCGGTATCGGGCTGCAGAGCGAGGGCGCGCTGCTGGACGCGCTCGAGGCGCGCGCCGCCGCGGCGGGGCTGGCGGAGCTGCTGCTCTCGGCCAGGGAGGCCAACGGGCTGGAGTGGCTGGCCGAGCAGCGCAGCCACCTGCCCCTCATCCGGGAGTGGTTCGAGTCCATGCGGGCAGAGGCGACGCCGGCCCAGCGGCCGGCCGTCGAGGAGCTGGTCGCCTGGTTCGAGGCCGAGCCCTGGATCTACGAGGAGCAGGGCCTGTGGGACTGGCTGGAGGGCCGCTTCGGCGCCCAGGTGACGGCCGGGCTGCGGGCGACCTACCAGGACCACTACATCACCGAGGTGGACGTCGAGCGCGTCGCGGCGATGGGGCTGAACCTCATCCGCGTGCCGATCTGGTTCGACCAGCTCGAGAGCGACCGCCAGGGCGACGTGCACTTCCGGCCGGAGGGCTTCGAGCGGCTGGACCGGCTGGCCGGCTGGGCGCGTGCCCACGCGGTGTACCTGATGCTGGACCTGCACGGGGCCCCCGGTGGGCAGAGCCCCTACTGGCATCAGGGCCTCAGCGACGGCGGCGCGCTGTGGACCGAGCCGGCGTGCCTGGCCCGCACCGAGCGCCTCTGGGAGGCACTGGCCAGCTACTTCGCGGGCGACCCCCACGTGGCCGTCTACGACCTGCTCAACGAGCCGCGCGCGCCCGACGCGGCCGCCTACCGCGCGGTGCACCAGGCCCTCTACGCGGCGGCGCGGCGCGGCGACCCGGACACCATCGTCATGATCGAGGACGGCTACCTGCCCAGGAGCTGGGTGCCTGCCCCCGCGGCGATGGACATGGAGAACGCGATGCTCTCCATCCACCTCTACCCGACCAGCCCCAGCGCCGACGCCTACGTCGACGCCATGGACGAGGCGCTGGGCGACGACCGGGAGTGGCTGCTGGCCGCGGGCGCGCCGGTGTACCTGGGCGAGTTCAACCCGGCCGACGACGCCGTCATGGCTTCCTGGCCGCCCGAGGCCCTGGACCGGACCCTGGCGCTGCTGAACGCGCGCGGGATCCACTGGGGGATCTGGACCTGGAAGTACCACGACGACGATCCCCTCTGGGGCGTGTACCACCCGCCCGGGGATGCCGCCGGCCACCGGGTGGACGTCCGCTCCGCCAGCGCCGAGACCATCCGCGCCGACTTCGAGGCCATGGACTCGGCGACCTGGGTGAGCGATCCC
The DNA here is from genome assembly GCA_020632695.1 of Deltaproteobacteria bacterium. Lineage (GTDB taxonomy): Bacteria > Myxococcota_A > UBA9042 > PHBI01 > JACKFB01 > JACKFB01. The sequence continues at coordinate 208,509 of JACKFB010000010.1, read as the reverse complement.
GCCTGGTACGGGGCCTTCACCGACCACGCCGCCGACCCGGTCATGCCGCTGGACCCCTGAGCCGGGGCCACGCCTCCGGGGGGCCGGCGCTCAGCGGGCCCGGCGCGGCCGCTGGCGGAGCGCGTCGATGGCCTCGCGGTCAGCGTCCTCCAGCGTGGTGAAGGCGATGTGTATCCGGAAGCGTCCGGCGTCGCGCGAGGCGACGCAGTCCTGCACGCTGCCGTACGCGCCCTGGGTCCGCCGCCCCGGCGTCAGCTCCATGCGCAGCTCCACCCGCGAGAGCAGGTCGAGGCGCTCGGGCAACTCGACCAGCAGCCCCCCCAGCACCAGCGCGGTCACCCGCCCCCGCACCGGCTGCTCAAGCACGATGTGCCGGTCCAGGCGGTGCACGTCGATGGCCAGCTCGGCCGGGACGGGCTCCAGCTCGGGCGGCGCGCCCAGGTCCAGCGGCGGGTCGCCGGCCACCCCGCGCACGTTCCAGATCGACTGCGCCTGGCTGATGCCCTTGACCCGCACCACCCGGTGGGCCCCGGTCACGACGGCGTCGCCCACGACCCGCCGCAGGTCCTCGCTCATGATGATCTGCGTCCCCAGGGTCAGGGACTCGATGCGCGCCGTCAGGTTGACCGCCTCGCCCACGACGCCGTACTTGGCCTGCTGGGCGCTGCCGATGTTGCCCGCGACCACGTCGCCCGTGTGCAGCCCGATGCCCATGGAGAGCTCCGGCCGGCCCTGCTCGGCGCTCATCGCGTTGAGCTCGCGCAGCCGCAGCTCCATCGACACGGCGCAGCGCACGGCGCGCACGGCGTCGTCCTCGGCGCGGAGCGGCGCGCCGAACACCACCAGGATGGCGTCCCCGATGAACTCGATGATGGTCCCGCGGTGCTCGCGGATCACCTCGGTCATGGCGCCCAGATAGTCGTTGAGCAGCCGCACCATCGCCTGCGGGGCGAGCTGCTCGCTGAGGCGCGTGAAGCCACGCAGATCGCTCATCAGCAGCGTGACGCGCACCAGCTGGCCGCCCAGCGCCAGGCTCGACGGGTCGGCGATGAAGCGGTCGACCAGCTCCGGCGAGACGTAGCGCCCGAAGGCCGCCCGGATGAAGTCCCGGTCCCGCATCCCGACCACCATCTCGGCCATGGTGGCGTTGAGCTCGCCGATCTCGTCCTCGGTGTCGGGCTCGAAGGTCACGTCCAGATCGCCCTCGTGGATGCGCCGGGCCTTGCGGGCCAGCGCGCGCAGCGGCGCGGCGATGCGGCGACTGACGAAGAAGGCGACCAGGATCCCCAGCAGCACCGCGCCCAGGCACAGCACCAGCGTGATGCGGGTGGTCTGGTCGATGTGGGCCATGAAGGCGGACTCGGGCACCAGCGCGACGATGCTCCAGTCCAGCGCGCGCGCGTCGCGCAGGGCCGACAGCTCCACCACCAGGGCGCGGTCGTCGGTCTCCAGCGTCCCCTGCATGTCGTCGACGCGCTCGCCGCTCGACGCCTGCAGGGCCTCCAGGGTGCTGAGCGCGCCGCGCAGGCGGGCGTCCTCGACCTCGCCGGCCGCGATGCGCTGCAGGGCGCCGTCGGGGCCCACCCGCACCGTCGGCGTCTCGACCGAGGTGGCGACCAGCCGCCGCTCCGAGTCGATGATGACCACGTCCGCGGGGTGGTGGCGGGTCAGCGCCCGGAGGTAGGCGTTGAGCTGCGAGACGATCAGGTCGGCGCCCAGGACGCCGCGGACGCGGCCGTAGGGGTCGCTGATGCGGACGACCGCGGTGATGAAGGTCGTGTCCGGCGCGCTGAAGGAGGCGTAGAGATCGCTCCAGGTGGCGCGGTCCGCCCGGGTCGCCGCCACGTACCAGGGCCGCTTCCTCGGGTCGTAGCCGGGTGTCGAGCGGATCAGCGCGCCCCGGCGGCCGGCCTCGTCGAGGGCGTAGGAGCGCATGGCCGAGCCCGGCCCGCCGTCGGCCGTCTCCAGCACCAGCCGCCCCCCGGCCACGCGCTGGACGCCGATGAAGGCGCCATCGTCCCGGCCGAAGCTCAGATATCCCAGAGTGGGGTCGGTGCGCATCTGCAGCCAGAAGTGCTGCGCCAGTGCGTCCAGGTCCTCCAGGTCCAGGCGCCCGCTGCGCATGGCGTGGGCGTCGGCCTCGATGACCCGCACCGGCGCGCTCACGTAGGAGTGCAGGCGCTCGTAGATGCGCAGGGTCAGCTCGTGGATGTACCGGTTCGACAGCTCGCGCACGGCCGCCTCGCCGTTACGGAACGAGAGCCAGCCGACCAGCGCGCACACCCCGACGACCTGAGCCGTCACGGCGGCCATCAGCAAGGTACGGAACGACCACCTGCGTCTTCGCGTGGCAGCCCCTGGTGAATCGGGCGCACTGCTCATCGCCGCGCAGGGTAGCAGGGTGCCCGGGTGGGGCAAGGGCCGAGCGGACGCTTGGCGGCTCCCGGGCGGCCGTGCCACCATCGGGGCACGAGCGACGCCAGACGGAGGCGAGAGCGGAACGGCTCGCGCCCGCCCAGCACCGGGCGCGCTCCCTCAGTTCCTCAGCCGTGACAGGTGACCGCCGTGGACACGAACGATCCCAACGAGCCCGAGGCCCCCGCGCCGCCCGAAGTGGACGATCCCGCGACGAAGCGCAAGGTGAGCCTGCTGCTGCACTCGCGCTACTTCCACGCGCTGGCCGTGCCGATCCTCGAGCGCATCGCCCGGGTGACCGAGTTCGTGCAGATCTCCGGTGGCGAGGTGCTGATACAGCACGGCGAGAAGGCCGACGCGATGTACGTGCTCGAGGAGGGGGTGGCCGAGGTCTTCGCCGTGGACACCCGCACCGGCTCGGAGTCCTTGCTGCGGCGGCTCACCACGGGCGCCTGCTTCGGCGAGGTGGCCTTCCTGACCGGGCAGCTCCGCGCGGCGACGGTCCGGGCGCGCACCGACTGCAGCCTGCTCAAGGTCGGGGCCACCGAGTTCCAGGTGCTGATGGACCGCTTCCACCCGGTCGCGGTGGCGCTCAGCCAGAGCCTGGCGCAGTGGCTCTACGAGGACGGCGAGCGCGACACCTACCGCTTCGTGAAGCTGGCCACCTTCCCGGTGCAGCCGCGGGCGGTCAGCGCGTTCACGCCGCGCTTCATCAAGCACTACAAGGCGCTCCCGGTGCATCGCGACGACTCGCGCGTCATCGTCGCCATGACCGACCCCACCGACCTGGTGGCGCTGGACGCGATGCGCCAGGAGGTGGGCAGGCTGGCGCTCGAGGTGGTGGTCGTGTCCGAGTCCGACCTGGAGCGCTTCGTCGACCAGGTGCTCCCGCTCATCTACCAGCAGGTCGAGGGCTGGGTGGGCTGAGCGGCGACCACGGGGCAGGGGCGAGGCGGTCCCGGGCGCGCCGAGGTCACCCCGCTCTCGCCCTGAGCGCGCCTGACGGCCGCGGCGCCCGCGCTCGGGCCAGGATGGCGTCGGCGAAGCGCGGGGCTGCGGCGGGGGCGTGGCGGAAGAAGAGGCTCGGCTCGACCAGCTCCAGCTCGTTGAGGCAGAGCGCCCCGCCCGGGCCGCGCAGGAAGTCGACGCGGGCGTAGAGCAGCGGCGCCTCGAGGCCCAGCCGCTCGCCGGCCAGGGCGAGCAAGCGGCGGGCAGTGGCCAGCTCGACCTGGGAGGGCGCGTAGGGCGCGTCGGTGGCGCCGTGGTCGTCCTGCACGCGGTAGTCGCCGGCCACCGGGAGCTTCCGGACGGCGTGGGAGATGGCGCCCTCGATGAAGATCATCGACAGCTCACCCTCGCGCTCGACGGACTCCTCGTAGGGCTGGAGCAGCATGGCGGTGCGCGGCAGGAGGTCCGCGACGTGGGCCGTGGCCAAGGCCAGGCCAGGGCGATCGGTGGTGAAGCGCAGGGTGCCGTCGGCGGCGTTGCCGAAGGCGGGCTTGAGGAAGGCGCGCGGCCACGGCCGGTCGGCGAGCAGCGCGACGAGATCGGGCGCGCTGCCGCGCTCCAGCCAGAGGGTGGGCAGAAGCGGCGCGCCGGCGCGGGCCAGCTCGAGCAGGTAGGCCTTGTCGGTGTTCCAGCGCAGCACCGCCGGCGGGTTGTGCAGGCGCGTGGCCCGGGCGGCGCGCTCGGCCCAGGCGACGAAGGCGTCGCGCCGCGGCGCGTAGTCCCAGGCGGTGCGCACCAGGGCCAGGTCGAAGCCGGACCAGTCGACGGCCGGGTCGTCCCACACCGGCTGGGCCACCTCGGCGCCGCGGTCGCGCAGCACATCGGCCAGCGGCAGATCGTCGCGCTCCCAATCGGGGAGCGCGCGCTGGGTCACCAGCGCGATGCGGGGGCCGCTCACGGCGCCTCCTCACAGACGACGGTGAAGCGGCCCTCCGCGAAGGCGACCGGAGCGTCGCTCCAGGCGGCGATGTGCACGACGAAGCGGCCCGCGTGGCGGGGCGTGAAGCGCAGCGTCGAGCCCTCGACGCGCAGCCCGGGCGGGCCGGCGGCGGCCAGATGCGCGCCGGGGCCGAGGGCCGGCTGGAAGACGAAGGCCTCGCCGCTCTGGCAGGGGAGCGTCGGCGGGTCCAACGGCGCCAGCGCGGTCAGCGGCGAGGGCGCGGCCGCGTCTCGGGCCCGGTCGGCCAGCGGGTCGGTGGCATCCGGCGAGAAGACGAAGCGGCTCTTGCTCGAGCGCTCCTCGGCCTCGGCCAGCGCGCCCTCGGCGGCGGCGGTCGGCAGGCCCGAGCCCCGGGCGGCGAGCAGCGACAAGGCCGCCAGGGCGCGCTCGGCTTCGGCGCGGGGCTTGTCCAGCGGGAAGTCCAGCTCGTCGACCAGCTCGGTGGCCAGCCCGCTGTGCCAGGCCCTCGTCTCGAGGGTGGCCAGCTCGACCAGCAGCGGCAGCGCCGCGGCCATGGCGGCCGCGAGGTCGACGGGAGCGCCGCCTTGCAGGGCCGCGGCCAGGTCGGCCACGGCCCGCTCGAAGGCGTGGTGCCCCGGGTCCTGGTCGTGGACGGCGTCGAAGGTGCGCATCACGGCGAGCAGCAGCGCCTCGTCGGCGACGGCGGTGTCGGGCGAGCGCAGCGCCTCGACCTGGGCCGCGCGGGCGCGCAGCTCCGAGTCGGCGACCCCGGCCAGCGCCGCGCCGAAGGTGCCGACCACCAGCCGGGCCAGCCCGCCCTGCATCAGCGGGTTCTGCACGATGCCGTCCGTGGCCGCGCGCAGCCCCGGAGCACGCCCGGCGTAGGCCCCGAGCAGCACGCGGCCGAAGAAGCCGTCGCCGCCGTCGTTGGCCCACAGGTTGTCCCAGATCATCGGCGGGCGGCCGACCAGCGCGATGGCGGCCTCCAGATCCGCCGGCTCCAGCGTGGCGTTGCCGGTGTCGGGGCCGGTCCAAAGCCAGGGCACGTCGGCGGGCAGCTCCGCCAGGGCCTCCAGGTAGCCGTCGCCGTCGGGGAAGCTGAGGCGGCGCTGGTCACTGTAGACGGTGGGGACGAAGCGCAGGGTGGCGTCCGGCCAGCTCGCCCGCAGCGCGCCCAGGGCGTGCAGGACGGTGGCGACCTGGGCCTCGCCCAGCGCGGCGTCCACCTCGAGGGTCGCGTCCACCTCGATGTCGTCGGCAAGGATGGCGAAGTGGCGCAGCCCGGCGGCGGCCAGCGAGCCGAGCTTGCCGTCCAGCGCGGCCAGGTCGGCGGCGTCATCCGGGTCCAGGTCGAGGAAGGGGCTGATGCCGAACACGACGTCGACGCCCAGGCTGGCGCCGTAGCTCGCCAGCTCGCCCAGCGCCGAGACGAACTCGGCGGGGTAGGGCTCGCGCCAGCGCGCGCGGTGGAGCGGGTCCTCCTTCGGCGCGTACAGGCAGGTGCCCAGCCCCAGGTGCGCCAGGGTGGCCAGCATGCGACGCCGCTCGGCGAAGCTCCACGGCACGCCGTAGAAGCCCTCGACGACGCCGGCGCCGCGGTCCGTGGTCGCCGCGGGCGCAGGCTCCGGGGGCTCGGCCGGGATGGCGGCGTCGCGGCTGAGCAGGCGGATCGCGTTCAAGGTGGTGGCCTCGGCCGCCACCACCGTCAGCTCGATGCAGGCGGCGCAGACGCCGTCGAGCGGCAGCACGCCGTCCGGCGGGAGCACCCGCGCTGCACCGACCGGAGCGCCGCCGCACGACGCGAAGAGGCGGGCTTCGACGGTGGCTGGCGCGGGCGTGGCGAAGTCCAGCTCCAGGCGGTCGAGGGAGAGGGCGTGGCCCAGGAGCGGCGCCAGGTCCAGGGTCACGACCGCCGGCCGGTCCACCGGCACGCGCCAGCCGGTGGTGGGGTCGTCGTCACGCACGGTGGCGATGGCGTCCCGGTCCTCGCGAGGCCAGGGGGGGACCAGCGGCGCGCGGGTGGCGCTGGCGTGGAGGCGGGCGCGCCGGACCAGGTCGACGGCGGGGCCGACCTGCGTGGTGCAGGCCGGCGGGGGCGGGGGGGCGGCGTCGCTGTCGGGGATGGCGGCGTCGGCGTCTGGAGCGTCCGACGCGGCGTCGCGGGACGCGGCGGGGGCGTCGGTGCAGGACGCGGCCGCTGTCCACACCCAGGTCAGGGCCAGGGCCACGGCCGCCAGGCGGCGAGCGCGGTGGAGGGGGGCGGTGGCGCGCATCAGCGGGGCCTCGGGAGCACGTGGCCGTCGCCGTCGGCGTCGACGAAGACGGGGTTGGTGACGGCCCAGGGCGGGCGGCGCAGGCCCGGACGCGGCGTGTCGCCCGGCAGGTGGACGGCGACGCACCAGGCGTCGGCGTCGGCCGGCAGCGAGAGCGTCCGCATCACGCGCCGGCGGCCGTCGACGACCGGCTCTGCGCTCACGTCCTCGTCCAGGAGCGTCTCGCCCGAGACGAGGACCCGGAGCCGCCCGAGCGACAACCAGTCGGGCGCCTCCAGCGCCGCGGTGAGCAGCAGCGGACCGGCGGGCGCGACCAGGGTGTCGCCGATCCGGCCGGTGGCGCCCTGGGCGTCGGAGAGCTCGACGGTCAGCCAGGGGCCGGCCGACGCCACGGCGCGCCCCGCCCTCAGCGCCTCCCACACGTCGCCGTCCGTCTCCGGGCGCACCAGCGTGCCGGGCAGCCCCATCGGCTCGCCCTGGCCGTGGACATCGCTGGCGCCCGTCCCGGTGATGCGCAGCCCGCGATCGAGCAGGCCCGTCCAGTCGGCCAGCACCTCGGGCGTGTCGGTGTGGCCGATGCCGTTGATGAGCTCCATCGCGTCGAAGGCCAGCAGCGCCGGGTCGGTGGTGGCGGGATCGAACCCGATGGCGTCGAAGTACGACGCGCCACCGAAGCGCGGGTGGTTGAGCTGGACGACGCCGGTGGGGGCGGCGGCGCGCAGGCGGGCGAGCAGGCCTGGGGCGTCCAGCCCGTCCCAGTCGGGCGCGCCCTGGCCGGCAAGCGTGGGGTCGGGCGCGACCGGCCACACGTTGAAGTGGCCCAGCGCGGTGGTGCTGACCTCGACGCCGGCGGCGACCTCGAGGCGGTCGGCCAGCCCGCTGGCGCCCAGCCAGGCGGCGGCGTCGGTGACGAAGTCGTGGTCGGTGGCGACGTAGCCGACGAGGTCCTCGGCCAGCGCGGCGGCGAAGCGGTGGGTGTTGGCGGCCTCGCTGTCGGTGGAGTCCTCGGCGTGGACGTGGAGATCGACGGCCACCCAGGGGCCCGTGTCCACGACGCGGCGGAGGGTGGCCTCGAAGCGGGCGGTGGCTCCGGGGGCGAGCGTCAGGGTCTCGGTGGCCTCGGACCAGCGCGGGCCGTGGTGCAGCCAGAGCTGCCAGGAGCCCGGCGGCAGCAGGAAGGTGGCGGCGCCGTCGGCCGAGACGAAGGTGCGGCGGTCGTCGCCCGCGCTGCTCCAGGCGTCGAGGCGGAAGGGGACCGGCTGGCCCACGGGGTCGTCCACCTGCACCTCGAGGCGGGCTGGCGCGGCGGTGAGGGTGGTCTCGGCGTCCGGCGTGAAGGGGGCGGCTTCGCCCGCGCGCTGGTCACCCAGGCCCACGTCGCCGTCGCCGTCACCCAGCCAGCGCGGGACCAGCGCGGCCGTGGCCTGGGGGACCGGGCAATCGAAGCGCCCGGCCTCGACCGCGCAGCGGGTCAGCGGATGGCCCGCGTCGTCCAGCGCCTCCACCTCCAGGCCGGCGAAGGCGCCCTGGACGACGCCCAGGGCTCGGGCGCGGGGCGGCGCTCCCGGCAGGTCCAGGGCCGCCATCGCGTGGGCCAGGTCCGTGCCCTGGGTCCCGCCCACGGCCAGCCTGCGGACGACGGTGACGCCGCCCGCGGGCACAGGGGTGTCGGGGAAGAGGAAGGCCTTGATGCCCGAGGCGTCGACCAGCGTGCGCGGCGCCTCGGTGGCGATGGCGCAGGCCGGCGTGTCGGAGCCGGCCCGGCTGGGGGTCAGCCCGAGCACCGCGCCCGAGGCCGAGGTCGGCAGCGCGTCGGCGCCCAGGCCGGGGATGAAGAGGCGGACGTCCGCGCCCCAGAGCGACACGTCCGCCAGCAGCACCCCAGGGCCCGGTCCGGCCTCGCGGGGGCTCAGGCGGGTGCGGATCTCGAGCACGGGGCTGTCCGGAACCAGCACGTACTCGTGCGCGACGTCGACGTCGGGCGCAGGCAGGGGCAGCACCGACTGGATGAGGGGGAAGCCGGCCAGGTGCCCCTCCACGCGCACCCGCGCCGCGCCCTCGGAGCCGTCGTCGGTGATCTCGACCCGGTCCGGCACCAGCAGCCAGAAGTCCGCGGTGAGGGCCAGCTCCCGCAGGCTGTCGGCGCCGCGCTGCACGCCCGCCTCGAGGCGCACCGCGTCGATGAGGTGGCCGCCCGGCAGCCCGGGCAGCGCGTATCCCTGCGGCCCCGCGCGCACGACGAAGCGGGAGACGGCGTTCTCGAGCACCAGATCGCCGGGCAGGGCGGCGGCGTGCAGCCCGTGGGGGAGATCGGCCGCGCACTCCAGCGGGCGCGCCCGGACCGTGCCCGGCGCGGGAGGGGCCGGCGCGCAGCTCGCCGCGTCCACGGCCGTGTCGGCGGCGTCCGTCAGGGCTGTGTCGGCGCCCGCCGCGTCGACGTCCGCCGCGTCGGTCGCCCCGCCGCAACCCGGCCACAGCGCCACGGCGACCAGGAGGAGCAGGCTCCATCGCACGGCGCCGCGTGTCACCGCGCCCCTCGGAGCGCGTCGGAGGTCAGCACCGCCCCTTCGGCCGCGGGGTCGAGCGCGGCGCCCACCAGCCCCTCGGCCAGGGTCGCGGCGTCGATGGGCCCCCAGCGGTCGCGGAAGCGGCGGGCGCCCAGCGCGCCGGCGAGCCCCAGCACCCCGGCCGCCACCACCGCGCCGCCCTGCTCGAGCGGGCGCCGCTCGCCTCGGTCGGACCCGGTGATGAAGCTCGGGCGCGCGATGGTCCACGGCACCGAGGAGGCCCTCAGCGCCTGCTCGACCTCCCACCGCGCGTGGTAGTAGGTGCCCGGCGCCGAGGGCTTCACCCCGAGCGCCGACAGGTACACGAAGCGCGGCGCCGGGCTCGTGGCCTCGGCCCCGCGCAGCAGCATCAGGGTCATCCCCAGGTCCACCTTCGCGTAGCTCGAGTCCGCCCCCGACGCCTTGTCGCGCCGCATCCGCCGCTGGGTGGTGCCCAGCAGGGCGAAGACCAGGGTCGGCCTCAGCTCGGCGAGGCGCGCGACCATCGCGTCCTCGTCCCATGGGGTGGTGTCCACCTGGGCGCCCATCCCCTCGAAGCGCGCCCGCCAGCCCGCCAGGTCCCGCGAATCCGGCCTCACGTGGGCGACGGTCTCCACCCCCAGCGCGCGCAGGCGCTCCACCACCGCCTGGCCCGTGTAGCCGGTGGCCCCGCCGACGAAGGCGCGGTGATCGGCCGAGGCACCGCCTGAGTCGGCTGCGGCCACCGCTGACGACGGCGCTCCCTCGCGTCGGGAATCGGCCGAGGCACCGCCTGAGGCGGCTGCGGCCACCGCTGACGACGGCGCTCCCTCGCGTCGGGAATCGGCCGAGGCGCCGCCTGAGTCGGCTGCGGCCACCGCTGACGACGGCGCTCCCTCGCGTCGGGCCTGCGACGGGCCTGGGGCCCGACTCGGCCCGCGCTCGGTCGCGCCGCCGTCAGCGGCGGCCTCGCTCGCCTCATTCGGCGCCTCTACATCGATGGGGGGCGGGTTGGGGCTCGGTGCCGGTCTCGGTGCCGGTCTCGGTGCCGGTCTCGGTGCCGGTTTCAGTCTCGGTCGCCTCGGTCCCGGCCTCGGCCTCGGTCCGCCTCGGCCTCGGTCCCGGCCTCGGTCCGGCCTCGGCCTCGGTCTCGGCCTCGGTCCCGGCCTCGGTCTCGGCCTCGGTCTCGGTCTCGGTCTCGGCCTCGGTCTCGGTCTCGGTCTCGGTCCCGGCCTCGGTCTCGGTCCCGGCCTCGGTCCCGGCCTCGGTCTCGGCCTCGGTCCCGGCCTCGGTCCCGGCCTCGGTCCCGGCCTCGGTCTCGGTCCCGGTCCCGCCGCCGGACTCGGCCTTCGCCTGCAGCGGTGTGCGCTGGATCATCGGTCTGCTCCGCGATGCGACGGGGGGAAGGGACGTCTACGCGACGCTGGCCGCGAGCTCCTCGCTGAGCTCCCAGAGCCGGCCGGCGTCCTCGACGCTGCGCGCCCTCCGCGACGGCTTCGCGGGTCGCGAGCGCTGGAAGTAGCGGCCGGTGACCCCGTCGACCTCCGGCGCGCAGGCCAGGTGCACCGAGGTGCGCGCGCCGCGCTCGGGGCTGATGAGGAACGCGCGCCCCAGGCGCACCAGGCCCGCGAACCAGTCGCCGTTGTTCTGCGAGAAGTTCGAGGCCACCGCGCCCGGGTGCAGCGCGTTCGAGGTGACCCCGGAGCCGGCCCAGCGCCTCGCCAGCTCGTTGGAGAAGAGGATGTTGGCCAGCTTCCAGTTGCAGTAGGTGCGAATGCCCCAGTAGCCGCGCTCGGCCTGGAGATCGTCGAAGGGGATGCGCCCCATCAGGTGGCCGAGCGAGGACACGTGGATGACCCGCGCGCCCCCGTCGGCGCGCAGCATGGGCTCGAGCAGCCGGGTGAGCTCGAAGTGGCCGAGGTGGTTCGACGAGAGCGTCGCCTCGAACCCGTCGGGGCTGAGCTCGCGGGTGGCCATGTAGACGCCCGCGTTGTTGATGAGCACGTCGAGGCGTTCGTAGCGCTGACCGATCTCCTGGGCCACCGCGCGCACCGTGGCCAGCCTGCCCAGGTCGGCGATGAGCAGGTCGACCCGGTCGCTGCCCGAGTCCCGTCGGATCTCGGCCTGGGCCGCCGCCCCGCGCTCCGGGCTGCGGCACACCATCACGACGTGGGCGCCGCGGCGGGCCAGCTCGAGGGCGGTGGACTTGCCGATGCCCGAGTTCGAGCCGGTGATGACACAGGTCTTTCCGTGCATGGGCGCCTCCGGGGTCAGCGTGTCTTACCGCGAGCCGGGGGCCAGGGACAATCGGCTGCGCGGGGGCGGCTGCGCGGCTCGTGGGCGACGTGGCTCCATGGTAGAGGAGGCGGGCTGACGCGCGGGAGTGACGCCTTGAAGGGGCCGGACGTGAGCTGGGAGCAGGCGGCGCGGGCGCGGGCCTTCGATCTGGTGCACCGCGGCACCCCGGGCGACGTGGCCTTCTACCGGCACGTGTGCGCCGGCGCCGAGGCGGTGCTGGAGCTGGGCTGCGGCAGCGGGCGCATCCTGGTCGAGCTGGCGAGGGCCGGGCTCGCGGTGACCGGGCTGGATCTGGACGCAGCCAGGCTCGAGCGCGCGCGGGCCGAGCTGCAGCGCGAGGGGTGCACCGGCGCGCGGCTGGTCCACGGCGACATGACCCGCCTCGCGCTCGGCGAGCGCTACGATCGGGTGCTCATCCCCTACAACGCGCTCTGCGCCCTGGCCGACGATCGCGCCGTGCTGGACTGCCTGCGCGGCGCGGCCCGGCACCTCCGGCCGGGCGGCAGCGTGTGGTTCGACGTGTACGCCGTCGAGGACAGCCTGATGGACGAGCCGCACGGCGACGCGGGCGACGAGGAGGAGCTGGAGCTGATCCTGTCGGCCGTGGACGCCCAGGGTCGGGTCGACGTTTGGGAGCGCGAGCACCAGCACGCGGACCCACGGCGCATCGACCTGATCTACCGCTACGAGCTGGGCGGGCAGGCGGGCGAGCCGACCCGGGCGGTGGACGAGATCATCTCGCACCTGCTGCTGCCGCCGGTCCGCCTGCGCGCGCTGCTGGCGGAGGCCGGGCTCCGGATCCACCAGGAGTACGGCGACTTCGATCCGGCGCCGCTGACCGAGGAGAGCCCCGCCTTCATCGTGGGCGCTCAGCGCGAGGACGCGTGAGCGAGCAGGCCCTGCGAGCGCGCGTGGCGGCGCGGGTCGAGGCGGTGCTCGAGCGCCACGCCTTTCGCGGCACGGGCGGCGCCGGCCAGCGTCTGGCGCTGGAGCGCGACGTCGCCTCGGCGCTGGCGCCCCTGGTCCGCGGCGGCCACGCCACCCGCGTGGACGTGCGCTGCGACGACGACACCTGCGAGGGCTCGCCGGCGCCGGTGGTCGAGGTGGTGCTGAGCCTGCCCCGGCGCGTCGAGCGCGTCGTGCTGCGCTTCACCGCCGGCTGAGCCCGCGCCGCCGGCTCAGCGCCCGCGCTGGACATCGTGCCCCGCCGCGGCGGACCATGCGCCCCGCGGACACCTCCCTTCCCCCAATGACTCGCGAGGACGCCGTGGGCGACGCCTTCATCTTCGACGCCGTGAGGACCCCGCGCGGGCGCGGCAAGGACAGCGGCAGCCTCTACACGGTGCGACCGGTGGAGCTCTTCGCCACGACCCTGCGGGCCCTGCGCGATCGGAACGGGCTCGACACGGCCCAGGTCGAGGACGTGGTCGCCGGCTGCGTCACCCAGACCGGTGACCAGGGCCAGTGCCTGGCGCGCACCGCCGTGCTGGAGGCGGGCTACGATCAGGGCGTGCCCGGCGTCACGGTGAACCGCTTCTGCGGCTCGGGCCTCGAGGCCGTCAACCACGCGGCCGCGCTGGTCGCGGCGGGCTACTCCGATCTGGTCGTCGCGGGCGGCGTCGAGAGCATGTCCCGCGTGCCCATGGGCTCGGACGGCGGCGCGCTCTCGGACCCGGCCTTCGTGCTGGGCGTCGGCAGCGTCCCCCAGGGCATCTCGGCCGACCTGCTGGCCACCCTGCGGGGCATCACCCGCGAGGACGCGGACGCCTTCGCGGTCGAGAGCCAGGCCCGCTGCGCGCGCGCCCAGGCCGCAGGCCACTTCGACAGGAGCCTGGTCCCCGTCACCGACCTGTCGGGGCTGGTCATCCTCGATCGCGACGAGCACCCGCGCCCGGACACCACCCTGGAGACGCTGGCGAAGCTCAAGCCGTCTTTCGAGATGATGGGCACCATGTTCGGCCTGGACGCCATCACCCGGAAGGCCTGGCCGCAGGTGGAGGCCATCCGGCACATCCACCACGCCGGCAACTCCTCGGGCATCGTCGACGGCGCCGCGGCCGTGCTCATCGGCTCGGCGGACAAGGGCCGCGCGCTGGGGTTGCGGCCGCGCGCGCGCATCCGCTCCATCGCCATGGTCGGCGACGAGCCCATCCTCATGCTGGACGGCCCCATCCCGGCCTCGCGCAAGGCCCTGGCCAAGGCCGGCATGGAGATCGGCGACATCGATCGCTTCGAGGTCAACGAGGCCTTCGCGACGGTGCCCATCACCTTCATGCGCACCCTGGGCGTCGACCACGCGCGGCTCAACGTCGACGGCGGCGCCATCGCGCTCGGCCACCCGCTGGGCGCCACCGGCGCCATGCTGCTCGGCACCTGCCTCGACGCCCTCGAGCGCGAGGGCCTGGGCACCGGGCTGGTGACCCTGTGCATCGGCGGCGGCATGGGGATCGCCACCATCATCGAACGCGTCTGACCGCGCCACGGCGCACGCTTCTCGGGAGCCCGCACATGAGCGAGACCATTGTCGGCGAGGTGGTGTCGGAGAGCGCCTTCGGGCGCGTCCACTTCGACGCCGCCGCGGGGGTGGCCACCCTGGTGATGCAGATGCCAGGCCGCGCCAACACCATCGACCAGACCTTCATCGAGGGCCTCGGCGGCGCGCTGGACCGCATCCAGGCGCTCGACGGGCTGCGCGGCATCATCGTGGCCTCGGGTCACAAGGACTTCTGCGCCGGCGCCAACATCGACATGCTCTACCAGGCCCGCGACGCGGCGGCCTTCTACGCGGCGACGCGCACGCTGGGCGCGCTGTTCCGGCGTCTGGAGACCGGCGGCGTCCCGGTCGTCGCCGCCCTGACCGGCTCGGCGCTGGGCGGCGGCTACGAGCTGGCCCTGGCCTGCCACCACCGCATCGCCCTGGACGACGCCCGCGTCCAGGTGGGCCTCCCCGAGGTCAGCCTGGGGGTGATCCCCGGCGGCGGAGCCACCCAGCGCCTCCCGCGGCTGGTCGGCCTGCAGCCCGCCATGGAGATGATCCTCCAGGGCCAGAGCCGCCGCGCGCCCAAGGCGCTCCAGGCCGGGTTCGTCGACGCCCTGGCCCCCGACGCCGAGGCGCTCTTCGCCCAGGCGCGCGCGTACATCGCCGAGCACCCCAAGGCGCAGCAGCCCTGGGACCAGAAGGGCTTCCGCTGGAAGGGGCCGCGGCCGGGGACCGACGACGCGCGCGGCCTCTTCATGGGCGCGGCGGCGATGCTCTACAAGAAGGCGGCGGGCGCGGTGCCGGCGCCCGAGATGGCGCTGCGGGCCATCCAGGAGGGCATGGGCCTGAGCTTCGACCGCGCGCTCGAGGTCGAGGCGCGCTACTTCACGCACGTGGCGGTCTCCGACACGGCCAAGGACATGATCCGCACGCTCTGGTACCACCGGGGCGCCGCCGAGCGGCACGAGGGGCTGCCCTCGGTCGCCGACCCGGCCATCGCGCGGGTGGCCATCCTGGGGGCCGGCATGATGGGCGCCGGCCTCGCCTGGGTGGCGGCGTCGAAGGGCTACGAGGTCATCGTCAAGGACATCGCCGAGGCCGCCCTCGAGCGGGGCCGGGCGCACTGTGCCGAGCAGGCCACCACCCGCGGCAAGCACCTGGGCGCCGAGGGCCAGCAGGCCATCCTCGCCCGCATCGCCTGGACCCTGGACGACGCGGCGCTGGCCGGAGTGGACCTGGTCATCGAGGCGGTGGTCGAGAACGACGAGGTGAAGGCCAAGGTCACCCGCGCCGTGGAGGCGGTGATGAGCCCGGCGGGCATCTTCGCGTCCAACACATCGGCCATCCCCATCACCCACCTCGCCCAGGCCTCGGTGCGCCGCGATCGCTTCATCGGCCTGCACTTCTTCTCGCCGGTCGAGCAGATGCCCCTGGTCGAGATCGTCATGGGCGCCGACACCTCCGAGGACACGCTGGCGCGCTCGCTGGCCTTCATCCGGCGCATCGGCAAGCTGCCCATCGTGGTCAACGACGGCTACGGCTTCTTCACCAGCCGGGTCTTCGGCGCCTACCTGATGGAGAGCGTGGAGCTGGTCGCCGAGGGCCACGACCCCGTGCTCATCGAGCAGGCGGCGCGGGCGGCCGGCATGGCGGTGCCTCCGCTCAAGGTCTTCGACGAGGTGTCGCTCAGCCTGGGCGAGCACGCGATGGCGCAGCGCCGCAAGTTCGCGAAGGACCAGGGACCGCCGCCGGCCGGGCTGGCGGTGCTGGCGAAGCTGGCGGAGCTGGGCCGCATGGGCAAGGCGTCGGGCAAGGGCTTCTACGAGTACGAGGGGCGGACGCGCCACCTCTGGCCCGGGCTGCGCGAGCTGGCCAGCGGCACGCCGGCGCGGACGGGCCTCGAGCTCATCCGCGACCGCCTGATGTACGCCCAGATCGCCGAGGTGGGCCGCGCGCTCGAGGACGGGGTCGTGCGGCAGTACCGCGACGCCGAGGTCGGCGCGATCTTCGGCATCGGCTTCGCGCCGGCGACCGGCGGGCCGCTGTCCTGGATGGACCGCCGCGGCCTGCCGCGGGTGGTGGCCGATCTCCGCGCCCTCGCCGACACGGTGGGGACGCGCTACACGCCCGCGCCGATCCTGGTTAGGATGGCCGAGCGCGGCGAGCGCTTCTTCCCCGCCGTGTAGTCGCCGGCTGCGGGCGGCGACCCCCGAGGAACACGGAGCGCGCGCATGCCGCTGCTCGACGCTGCCCTGGCGTTCGCGTTGACGATGCTGCTGGTCTCCACCGCGGTGACCTTCGTGGTGGGTGCGGTGAACGCGCTCGCCTCGGCGCGCTTTCGCATCCTCGAGCTCTTCCTCGACCGCTTCTATCGCTTCGAGCTGGTGCCCACGGTGGAGGCGGAGCTGCGCCGCCTGGCCTCGCGGGTGGAGCCGGCCGAGCGCCCGCGGGTCGCCGCCGCGGCCACCGAGCTGGCCACCTGGCTCGCCCAGTACGGCGGGCTGCCGCCCCGGGCCGGCGACGAGGCCACCAACGTCAACGAGATCCGCGTCTTCAAGCTGCAGTCGGTGCCTCGCAGCGAGATGATGCACCGGCTGCGCACCTCGCGTTTCGGCTTGGAGGTCCTGGAGCTGGGCGACGCCGGCGAGGAGATCCTCCGGGCCTTGGGGGACCGCTTCGACACGGCCGGCCGCCGCGTATCCGAGCGCTTCCGCGATCGCGCGCGCCTCATCTCGACCTGGGTCGGGATCGTCATGGCCTTCGGGCTCAACATCGACAGCCTGCACCTGCTCTCGACCTACATCGACGACGACGCGGCTCGCGCCGCCGCCATCGCCCGCGCCGACGCCACCCTCGAGCAGCACGGCGCCGCCCTGGCCGCGGCCGAGACGGACGGCTCCCCCGAGTCCGCGCGCGCCGCCCTCGAGGCCACGCGCACCGAGCTTCGCCGGCTCCGCGGGAGCGGCCTCCCGCTCGGCTGGGCGCTCTACCCGTATTGCGGTGACCCCTCGCTGGATCGCCGCTGCGACGGCCCCATCCGCCCCGCTCCCCTCATCACCTGGCTGCTCGGCTGCTTGCTCTGCGGCCTCCTCGCCGGCCTGGGCGCGCCCTTCTGGTACGACGCCGTGCGCCGGGTGACCAACGCCGCCACCGGACGCGCCGAGCCTCCGCCCCCACCGCCACCGCCCCCGCCCGCGGCCGCCCGTTGACCGGAGCGCTCCCGCATGGCCTCCTGAAGGGCCTGCCCGGGAGTGCACCGTGCCAATCCATCGCTTCACCCGCCCACGTGGTCGCGTCGAGACGCTCCACGTCGACTCTGGGCTCCTGGCCGACAACCTGCTCGGCGACCCCGCCCTGCGCTCCGTCGACGTCTACCTGCCCGAGGGCTACGACTCGACGGACGCCGACTATCCGCTGCTGGTCGACCTGGTCGGCTTCACCGGCAGCGGGCCCGGGCACCTGAGCTGGCGCGCCTTCGGGGAGAACGTCCCCCAGCGCCTCGACCGCCTGGTCGCCGAGGGGCGCATGGGGCCGGTCGTCGCCGCCTTCCCCGACTGCTTCACCAGCCTCGGCGGCAATCAGTACGTCGACTCGCTGGCCATGGGCGCCTGGGCCTCCTGGCTCACCGAGGCGATGATCCCCGCGTTGGAAGAGCGCTTCCGCATCCGGCGCGGCCGCCAGCACCGCGGCGTGTTCGGCAAGTCCAGCGGCGGCTTCGGCGCGCTCTACCACGGGATGCGCCTGGCCGAGCATTGGGGCGCCATCGCCAGCCACTCGGGGGACGTGGGCTTCGATCGCCTCTTCCCCGGCGACCTGCCCAAGACCCTCGATGCGCTGGCGCGCCGCGGCGGCCTCGAGGGCTTCCTCCGCCACGTCGACGCGGCCCCCAAGATGGAGGGCGGCGACTTCCACACGCTGATGATCCTGGCGATGGGCGCCTCCTACGACCCGGATCCCCAGGCCCCGCGCGGCATCCGTCTGCCCGTGGATCTGCGCACCTGCGCGCTGATCCCCGAGCGCTGGGCGCGCTGGATGGCCTTCGATCCGCTGCTGATCGTCGAGGAACCCGCGGCCCAGGCGGCGTTGCGCTCGCTGGGCGGTGTGTACCTGGACTGCGGCGCTCGCGATCAGTACGCCATCCACTACGGCACCCGCGCCCTCGCCGATCGCCTGAGCGAGCTGGGGATCCCCCATGTACACGAGGAGTTCGACGACGACCACAGCGGGGTGGACTACCGCATGGATCGTTCCCTGCCCTTCCTCTACGGCGCCCTGACGGGTCATGATGCCGGGTGAGCACCCCACCTGATGTCCCTCACTCCCCCCGGGAGGCACCATGCGCCGGCTCCTCGCCCTCGTGCCGCTCCTCGTCGCGTCCGCCTCGCTGGTAGGACCGGCTGACGCCCACGCGGCCGACCTGGTCTGCCCGCCCGACACCCGGCTGCAGGGCGAGCCGCCGCCGGTGGGGCGCGAGCAGTGGTGCGAGCTGCTCGACGTGGACGCCGCGGTCTTCCTGCGCCACGGCCCGTCGGTGGAGTGGCACGCCAACCGCACCAAGCGGGCCGAGGGCAGCTACTCGCGGGGTCGCCTCGACGGTCGCTGGACCACGTGGCACGAGGACGGCAGCGTCTACCTGCAGGCCAACTACCGAAGCGGGGCGCTGCACGGGCCCTTCAAGCAGCGGGAGGCCACCGGCGAGCTGCTCGAGGGCATGTACATGGAGGGGCGGGCCATCGGCGTCTGGACGTCGCGGGACGCCGCCGGGCGGGTCATCGCGAAGGGGCCCTACCAGGGCGGCGAGCGCCACGGCGAGTGGGTGTTCACCCTGGACGAGAGCGGCCGCACCCTGAGCGGGCGCTACGTGCGCGGCGTGCGCGAGGGGAGCTTCACGCTGGCGTCGGGCGACGGGACGGTGCTGGCGCGCGGCGGCTTCGACGGCGACGAGCGCAGCGGCGAGTGGACCGAGTACGACGAGCGCGGGACGCTCCTGGCCCGAGGGCCCTACGTCGAGGGCGAGCGCCAGGGCGAGTGGACCCTCTTCTCCGAGGACGGGCGCCCCTCGGCGCGCGGGCCCTACGAGGCGGGCGTGCGGGGCGGCGAGTGGACGCTCTTCCTCGACGACGGCGGGCGCGCGGTCGGCGAGATGGCAGGCGACACGCGGGTGGGCGACTGGCGGCACTACACGGCCGCCGGGCGCCTGCAGGCCAGCGGCCCCTATGTGGACGACCGGCCCGAGGGCGAGTGGACCTTCTATGGCGCCGACGGGGCCGTCGTGGGCCGCGGGCCGATGCAGGGCGGCGAGCGCCACGGCACCTGGGTCGAGGTCACCAGCGCCGGCCTGGAGATGACCGGGCTCTACGAGCGCGGCGTGCGCATGGGTGAGTGGCAGGCCGTGGCCGGCGCGCCTCGGCTTCCCCGGACCCGGGCCGGCGCCGTCACCGCGCGTGGGCGAGAGCGCGCGCCCGAGTGAGGGCGCCGCGGCGCCAACGTCAGCGGTAGGTGCCCATGATGTAGGCGTTGAGGTCGCGGATGACCACCCGCTCCTCGGTGCGCAGCGCGTTGACGATGTCGCCGATGGACACCATGGCCTCGGCGCGCCCGGCGCGCATGATGGGCAGGTGCCGGATGCGGCGCTCGGTCATCACGCCCATCGCGTGGTTGAGCGCGTCGGTGTCGAGGCCCACGATGACGTCGCGGGTCATCACCTCGCCGACGGTCTGGGCGTCCAGGTCCACGCGCTCCGCGACCGAGCGCATCAGGTCACGCTCCGACACGATGCCCACCATCGCGCCGGTGTCGTCGACGACGACCAGCGCGCCGATACGGTGCTCGCAGAGCAGCTCGGCTGCGCTCATGGCAGACGCCTCGGGCGCGATGGTGACCAGGGGACGCGAGCGCGTGCCGACGATATCACCGAGGGTGCGATTCATGACCGGGACCTCCCGGGCGTGGCACCGCGCAGCGCGGTTGCTCGCCCCGAGCAGGGGGGAAGCGCGAGAGCCTGAGGGGCTCTGCACGCATTATAGCGCATCGGCGTCCGCGCTCCCAGCGGGCGGCAGGCACGACAGCCAGACCTCCCGAAGGTGCGGCCGCCAGTCGCGTCCCTTGCCCGGGCGCAGGTGCTCGGGGACTCCCAGGGCCGGCTCGTGCTCCCACCGCGCACGCAGCGCGCCGGGCGAGGGGTGGTGCGCGAGGTGCGCGGCCAGGGCGCGCCGGAGCTGCCAGCGGCGCAGCGGGTTCCGGGCGAGGGCCACGGCCACCGGTCCAGGCGCGCCCGAGTGCAGCTCCGCCTCGACGCGGCGCGAGGCGCGGGGCATCGGCAGCACCCCGTTGGCGTCGAAGAACTGCGGGAGCCAACCCCCGAGGGCGAGCTCCAGGAGCCACTGGGGCAGCCGCAGCGCGACCACGACGACGATGGCCGCCACGGCGAGCCCGAAGGCGACCCCATCGCCCAGGCCCAGGAGCACGCCGCCCGCGGTGGCCATCACGGCGCCGACCACGAGCGCGCCCACCGGTCCCAGCCGGATGCCCCAGGTCGCCGTCATCATGACCGGCAGCACCGCCTGGGTGCCGTGGACGAAGGCCGGGGGCACCAGCGCGCCGAGGGGGGCGATGACCAGCACGATCGGGGCCAGGGCGGCCACGACGCCCACGGGCCAGCGGATGAGCGGCGCCAGCGCCATCGCCGGCATGATGGCCAGCGCGAGGAGGCCATAGATGCCGAGGCGGTCGGTGATGACGCCCATCCGGGACGCGTCGACGGCGCAGAGCCGCAGCACCCCGACCAGCGCCAGCCAGGCGACGGCCAGGGTGGGGATGCTGGCGGCGATGAAGCGCGCCGACCAGCGGTACGGGTGACCCAGGTTCTCGACGCGCGCGGTCACCCGCCACAGGCGATCGAGGCGCCAGAAGGTCCAGAAGAGCAGGCGGAGCCCGTCCAGCGGCCGACTCCAGCGGGGAGGGTCGTGAGCGGCCTCCGGCTCGTGGCAGAGCCAGGGCGGGTCGGTGGGGAGATGGGCGTCCAAGGTCGTCCGGCGGCAGCTAACCGGGGGCGGGCGCGGAGTCAAGCGGAGCGCCGCGATGGCCCGGCCGGGTGTCACGGCCGGGGCGATCCGCGGGCCGCCACGGTTGCGACTGGCGCTGACCTGAGCGACACTGACCAGTAGCTCGGCCCTGGAGCGCGATTGCGGGCGCGCTCCCCTGCCGATCCTACGTGCTCGAGGGGTCCGTGGTACCTAGGCTTCCGGTCGAATCGCCCGCTTCCGACGATGACGGGACTGGAACGCCCGCGGTACCCACGACGCTAGCGGATGCTGCGCCGCAGCATGATGGCGCCGTCGCCCGCGCGGTATGCCAGGGGCTCGAGATTCCGTGGCTCATCGTCTCCGATGCGGGTGTGGTCATCGCGGCGAGCGACGCCGCCTCCGCGTCCCTCGGCTGGAGCGGCGCCGAGCTGGTCGGCATGAGCCTGGAGGCCATCGATCTCGGGCCGGTCGGTGGCGCGCCGCCCCTCGACCCGCCCCGGGGCTCCGTGCGCTTCGAGACACGCTACCGCGACCACGTGGGCGCCGCCTTCCCCGTGGATGTCACGGTCACCGGCACCCGCTACGACTCGGCGCCGGCGATGCTGGTGCTGTTCCGCCCCATCCCGGCCGAGCGCGAAGCCAAGCGGCTGCGCGTCATCTCCGCGGGCACCCGCCGGCGGAAGGCGGTGCTGGAGCTGGCCAAGCACGAGGCGATGCAGGGCGGGGACTTCGTCGCCGCGGCCACGACGCTCACCGAGATCACCGCGGAGGCGATGGACGTCGACCGCGCGTCGGTGTGGCTGCTGTCCGAGGACCGCGCCCGGCTGCGCTGCGTCGACACCTTCGACCGCCAGACGGGCGAGCACAGCGTGGGCGACGAGCTGGCGGCCGTCGACGCGCCTCGGTACTTCGAGGCCGTCGCCAGCGGTCGGGCCCTCGACGCCGCCGACGCGGTGAACGACCTGCGCTCGTGCGAGTTCCGGGAGTACCTGGCGCGACGCGGTATCGTGAGCCTGCTCGACGCGCCGATCCGCGTCGCCGGCGAGGTGGTCGGCGTGGTCTGCCACGAGCAGGTGGGCTCGCTGCGCATGTGGAAGGCGGAGGAGATCGACTTCGCCGGCGAGATCGCCGACCAGGCGGCGCTGGCGCTCCTGGCGGCCGAGCGACGCCGGAGCGAGGCGGCCCATCGCGCGCTCGAGGTGGAGGTCCAGCGCGCGCGCCACTTCGAGAGCCTCGGAGCGCTGGCGGGCGGGCTGGCGCACGACTTCAACAACCTGCTGATGACCGTCTCGGGCAGCGCCAGCCTTGCGCTGCAGCAAAGTGATCCGGAGAGCCCGCTGCGCCGGCATCTGGTGCGCATCGAGGACGCCGCGGCGCGGGCGGCGGAGCTGACCTCCCAGATCCTCGCTTACGCCGGCAAGGGGCGCCTGTTCGCCGAGCCGATCGAGCTGGGGGCCTTCCTCTCCGACGCCATCGGGCGACGCGCCGCCCTGCCGGCGCGAGGCAGGATGCGCTGCGAGCAGCCCGAGACGCCGATCATGGTCAGCGGCGACCGCGAGCAGCTCGAGCGCGTGTTCGACGCGCTGGTCGCCAACGCCTCCGAGGCGATCGCCGAGGACGGCGAGGAGGTGTGGGCGCGGGTGCGGCTGATCGAGCTGGAGTCGGAGCCCGCGCCGCCCGAGCGCGTGGGGGCGTCGCTGGTGCCGGGCACCTACGCGGTGCTGGAGATCTGCGATGACGGGTGCGGTCTGGCCCCCACGGCCCGCGCCCGCGCCTACGACCCCTTCTTCACGACCAAGCCGTCGCACCGCGGTCTGGGGCTGGCGGCGGCCCTGGGGATCACGCGCGCCCACGGCGGCGCGATGGAGCTGAGGCCGCGCCCCGGGGGCGGCACCATGGTGCGCGTCTACCTGCCGGCCATCGAGGCGGGGCGGCGGCTGGGCGGCCGGCCGCGCGCCGAGGCGGTGGCCAGCGCCGACCATCGCGAGGGCGCCATCCTGGTGGTGGACGACGAGTCTTCGGTGCGCGAGGTGGCCGTCGCCATCCTGGAGGACGCCGGCTATCCGGTGCTCCAGGCGCGAGACGGCGTCGAGGGCGTCGAGGTCATCCGCGAGCGCGGCGACGAGGTGGCGGCGGTGCTGCTGGACCTGTCGATGCCGCGGCTGGACGGTCTGGGCGCGCTCCGCGAGATGCGCGAGCTGAGGCCTGAGCTGCCGGTCCTGCTGCAGAGCGGATTCCACGAGGACGACACGGTGACCGAGATCGTCGTCAGCGGGCAGGCCGAGTTCCTCGAGAAGCCTTACGGCGCGGCGGTCCTGGTCACGCGCTTGCGGAAGCTCCTCGACTCTTGAGGGGCTGGCGCGCCGAGCCTGCCCCGTGAGTGAGGCGGCAGGTGGGCCGGAGGGCGGCGGGCCCTGGCAGGAGCCGGCGCAGGCCGCGTGGTACGAGGACTTCTGCGCTCGGCACGGGATGTACGCGGAGGTGGCGCGGGCGGCAGCGCTCGCCCTGGCGCCGGCTCCCGATGCGCGGGTGCTCGATCTGGGCTCGGGGACGGGGGTCTCGACCCTCGCGCTATTGGAAGTGCTGGGCCCGACGGGCCGGGTGGTCGGCGTCGACCCGGCCCGGCGCATGGTCGAGGCTGCCCGGCGCAGGGTGAGCGACGCCAGGGCGCGCTTCGTGCTCGGCGAGGCGGGGCCGCTCCTGGCGCGAGGGGAGGGGCCCTTCGACGCGGCGCTGGCGAGCTCGATGATCTGGCTGTGCGAGCCGCTCGATGATGCGCTGGTCGGTCTGCGCCGCGCGCTTCAGCCGGGCGCGAGGGCCCTCTTCACCGTGCCGTCGGAGTACCTGGGCGAGGTGGACCACCTCACCGCGCCGGCGGCCCGGGGCCTCCACGCGGCGCTGGCGGGGCTTCGCGCCGGCGCGGGCGCGTCGATGCCGCGGCCGGCGAGGGCCGAGGGGCTCGACAGCTTCGCGTCCTTCGGCGCGCGCTTGCGAGCGGCGGGCTTCGAGGCGCCCGCGGCCAGCTCGTGGAGCCGCATGAGCCCGCCCGACGAGCAGCGTGACTGGTGGGGGCAGCCGGTGGTGCTGGCGGGGCTGCTCGGCACCGCCGACGCCGGCGCGCACGAGCGCGCGCGCCAGGCCCTGGACGAGGCGTTGCGCCGGGCGCCCGCGCTCGAGCAGCGGTGGACCCTCGTCGTCGCCGAGGCGCGGTGAGCCACCCGGCGCGCGGAGTGCCCGAGGCGTGGGCCGTCGAGCGCATGACGCGGGCGATGCGCTCCGTTCGCGAGGCGCTGGCGCGCGAGTCGCGGCTCCACCCGGACGCGCCGGAGCCGCGGCCCGAGCTGCCCGCCACCTGGCTTCTGACCCTGCGCGAGGCCGCCGAACGTCTCTGGCCGCCGGAGCTCCCCGCCCCGCCGGCGCCGCTCGAGCGGCTCTTCGAGCACTACCTCGATCGCCTGCCCGCGGCGCTCGGCGAGCAGCTCGCGAGGGCCGACGAGCCGGGCGCCAGCCTCTTCCACACGCCCGTCGCCTGGCACCGCCTCCCCCGGTTGGGCCGCGCGCTTCGGCGGCTCGGCCGCATGGCGCGCGAGGCCGGCGTGCCCGCGGAGCGCGTCCTCGGCGCCCCCTCGCCGAGCGCCCTCAGCGCCTCGCGGCCCACCCTGGCCCGCCTCTACGCCGGCACCTGCTTCGGGGCGTCGTCGCCCCTCATCTACGCGACGCCCGGCGACCTGGCCAGCTACGCCGGCGAGGCCGCCGCCGACGAGCCCGTCGCCGCGCGCATCGACCGCCGCCTCGCCGCGCCGCTGGTGCACGAGCTGTCGCACCTGGGTCGCCGCCGCAGCGCCGCGCGGCCGCCGATCGTCGACGAGTGCATCAGCGGCTGGCTGGGCGTCTCGATGCTCCCCGAGCTCCTCTGGCCCGCCCCGGGCGCGGACGACGCGCTCATGGGCGCGGGGTGGCTGGCCCAGACCGGCCAGCTCCTCTTCCACCTGGTCGGCCGTGCCCGGCTGCTGCGCGCCCACGCGGGGCTGGCCGACTTCGCCGAGGTGCTCCCCGGGGACCTGGCCGAGAGCTTCGCCCGGCTCGGCTGGCAGCGCTGGGACCAGGACCACGCGCTGCACTTCCTCTCCGGCCACGACGAGCCGGAGCCGATGGCCCGCCTCATCTGGCTCGCGGCCGCCGGAGCGCCCACGGGCGGCCTGGATCCGACCCAGCTCAGGGCCCTGCCCCTGGCCGACCTGGCCACCGGCCCCGTGACCGCCAGCGACCGCGCCATCCTGCGGGCCGGCGTCCGCGCGATGGCGCTGCGCACTTCGCTGCACCAGGGCGGCTGGCGCGTGCGGGCCGCGCCCCCGCCGGGCCCGGTGGCGATCGACGCTCGCGCCGGGGTGATCGCGGCCCCCCCGGACCCCGACCGTCCCGATCTCGAGCCGCTGCGCTGGGTGCTGCCGCCCTCGGTGGCTCGCGCCCTGCAGCGCGCCGGCGTCGATGAGGCCCGGATCGCCCCCTTCGCACCCGACGAGGCCCCGGCGGTGGCCGCCGCGCTGGCCCGCGGGCGCCTGCCTCGCCCGCGCTGAGCCGGCCCGAGCTCTCCCTGGCGGTCCCGCGGTCGCCGCCGGCCCCCCTCGCGCGCTATGCTCCGTCCGCCCGCGCACCGGAGCACCTCCTCGATGGCCCGCGTCCTGCTCATCATGCCCAGGCTGCCGCAGCGGCTGGGCACGCCCTATCTGGGCCAGCTGATGGTCGCGGCCAGCCTGCGCCGCGCCGGCCACGAGGTGCGGGCCCTGGATCTCGCCGCGCGGTACGGTCCGACGGACGACGAGGCCTTGGCCCTCTGCGAGGCCTGGGGGCCCGACCTGGTCGGGATGACGCTCTTCACCTACAGCGCCGCCCGCGGCTACGCCCTGGCCCGCCGGCTCGCGGCCCCCGGCCGCACCCTGGTGGCGGGCGGCCCGCACGCCACCCTGTGTCCGGACGAGCCCACCCGCCACGGCTTCGACGCGTCGGTCGCCGGCGAGGGGGAGCACGCGGCCCCGGCGCTGGCCCACGCGCTGGATCACGGCCTGCCGCTCGAGCAGATCCCCGGCGTCCGCACCCGCCTGGGCCAGGGCCCGGCGAGCGCCCCGATCGCCGACCTGGACGGTCTGGCGCGGCCGCACGAGGCCTACCCCTGCTACGACATGAGCTGGTACGACGCCCAGGGGCGCTCGGTGGTGCCCGGCGGCCTGATGACCAGCCGCGGCTGTCCGGCGCGCTGCACCTTCTGCGCCAACTACGTCACCGGCCGCGCCTACCGCTACCGGTCGCCAGCGGACGTGGTCGACGAGATGGTGGCCCTGCGGCGCGAGCACGACATCCGCAGCTTCCCCTTCTGGGACGACGCCTTCACCGCCCTCCGGCCGCGCCTGCGCGCCCTGTGCGCGGCCATCACCGCCACACCGGAGCTGCGCGACACCACCTGGACCTGCATCACGCCGGGCAACATGGTCAAACCCCACGACCTGGAGCTGATGCGCGCCTCCGGTTGCGTCGCCATAAACTTCGGCATCGAGAGCGGCGACCCGACGACGCTCAAGCTCATGCAGAAGGGGCAGCGCCCCGAGCACGTCGTCGCTGCGGTGCGCGCGGCCAGGTCGGTGGGGATGACCACCATCGTGAACTTCATGTTCGGGTTCCCCGAGGAGGGCACCGCCGAGCTGGGCGCCACCCTGCGGCTGATGGAGGACCTGGCGCCAGCCACCGACTTCTTCAACACGCGCGGCGTGCTGGTGCCCTTTCCCGGGACGGCCATCTACGAGCGCTGGGCCGACACCTACGCGCTGCGCGAGTGGTGGCTGGATCCGGCGCGGGTGCCGCTGGAGCCCGACGGCCTGGACCCGCTCGAGCTGGCGCGCGCCCAGGAGGTGGACCCCACGCTGGCGCTGGACTTCTTCCGCTACACCCCCGAGCTGCGCGCGCTCATCGCCCGGTGCGTGCGCTTCAAGGCGCGCCACAACCAGGCCACCCTCATCCGGATGGGCGCCGGCGACCAGAGCGCCGACGCGGCGTGACCCGCACTTGGGTTATCCTCGCGGCGCTCACCGTCCCCGACCCACGCCGCCGCCCGGAGCCCCGATGTCCGCTTCCTCCGCCGAGCCCTCCGCCGCGTCGGCGCCGCTCCCCACCGAGACCCTGCAGGCCTTCGCGTCGGCGCTGAGCCCCGATCGCATCCTGGCCGCGGCGCTGGAGGTGGATCGCGCCCGCACGGACGAGCTGGACGCGCGGCTGCTGGCCTGGCACGGCTTCAGGGCGCCGGGGCTGATCGTGACCCCCTTCGAGGCCCAGGTCGCCCTGTGCGCCCGCGAGGCCGGTGTGTTCGCCTTCAATCGCCAGGAGCGCGAGTTCCTGCCCGCCCCGGCGAGCTGGCGACACCACGAGCTGGCGGCGAGCCAGTACGAGACGGGCCGCGGGATCGAGCGCCTGCTGGCCGGCCAGCACTGGCCCTTCCATCAGGACTGCCCGGTGGCGGACTGGGAGCTGAGCGCGGCGCCGCGCTGGTGGAGCCACGGCCTGGTGCACGCGATGCTGGGCTTCGGCTGGTGGACGGAGCTGACCGAGTGGGAGTCGATGCACATGGCCCGGCTCGGGGAGGTGGTCGCGGCGCTGCACTGGTACTGGCTGGGCGAGCTGGGGCGCAGCTACTGCGCGGAGCACTCGATCCGCTCGGGCGACGCGACGCCGAGCTGCCCCGAGTGCGAGGCGCTGGAGAAGGACGCGGGCCGGGCGGAGGTGCGGGCCGAGCGCATCGAGGGCGAGCAGGGGCGCCTGATCGCCGCCAACGCGGTCGAGGTGCTGGGCTTCGAGGTGGCCTGCTTCCGGTCGGGGGTGTACGGCGGGCAGATCGTCGTGCCGCCGCCCGGCTATCTGGGGGTGGGGGAGGCGTGCGAGTACGCGCGCGTGCACCAGCGGCGGCTGGAGTCGCCGGCGATGGCGCGCTACGTCGAGCGGTGCCTGCGCCCGGGGCTGGACTACGCCACCAGCCCGGCGGACTTCGAGCGGCGCTGCGCCGAGCTGCTCTCGACGCTGCTGACGCCGGCGGCGCCGAGCGCGACGCGGCGGGCGGCGCGGGCGATGACGGTGCTGCGCGACGTGGGCGCCAGGCTGTGTCACGCGGCGGCCTTGCGCGCGGAGGCGGGCGGCGGGGCCGACCACGAGCGGGGGCTGCGGGCGGTCGGCGACGCGCTGGCGCGGCTCTACGGGGGCGTCGAAGAGGAGGCCGTGGAGGGCGTGCTGGGGGCGGCGCTGGCCGAGGTGGCGGCCGACCTGGTCGACGCGGGCGGCGCACCGGGCGTCGAGACGGTGGGGGCGCTCGGCTACAGGCCCACCACCACGCCGGAGGCCGAGCCCGAGGCCTTCCGGGCGGCGCGGCACCGCGCGCTGTGGCGGCGAGCCTTCCACCTGCACCCGATCGTCGGCGTCGCGGCGCGGGAGCTGCAGCCGGTGGCTGCGCGGGTGCTCGACGAGCCGCGCGGCCCGGCGGTGGTCGCCGAGCTCTTCGAGGCGGCGATGGCCGCGTCCGAGCAGGGCGAGATCAGCGACATGGCGGCCGCCTTCGTAGGCTACGCGGTGGTGGTGGTCGAGGCCTGGGAGGGCCTGGACTTCGCCTACGGGCTCGGCCAGCGCTGGTACTACCGCCTGGCCAGCCGGCGAGTGCCGCCGGACGCCGAGGCGCACCGCTGGCACATCCTGCGCAACCCCTATCTCTCGGAGCTGCCGGCCCCCTTCGAGCTGGGCTGGCTGGAGCAGGTCCTCGGCGCCCGGGTCGACGACGCCCCCACCGGCGGCTTCGAGCCGCGGGCCACCACGTCGGTGCGCCACCTGCTGGCCGGGGCCGGGCGAGAGCGCCCGGTGGTGCTGGCCGCCACCGAGGCGCGACAGCGGCTGCACTCGCGCGCCTTCCACGCCCCCACCGTGCGTGAGCTGCTCGACGAGGGGCGCCTCGGCCGAGAGGCGCTGCAGGCCGCCCTCGACGAGGAGCTGGTGCTCTGCCTGCACCTGGACAACCCCTACGCGCGCTGGCCGCGGCCGGCCGATCTGCGGTACGCCGACGTTGACGAAGCGGACGCCGACTCGTAGCCTGGACCCGGTCTCGAGGGGTCAGCGTTCAGGGTCGGATACCGCCTTCATCCGTGCCAGAGGAGGTCTCCCGTGCCCCCCATCAACGTGATCCCGATCCTCTGCGACCTGATGTTCGTGGCGCAGAAGAAGGTGCTCCCCGTCGGTTGGTCGCAGCCCACCGGTGAGGGGGGCAAGCAGTACCCGGACGCGTTCAAGAAGAACGAGCTGGCGGTCCCGCCAGTGCCGCTCTGCTACTTCTGGTGCGCGTCGGTGAACAAGTACCACGTGGACCAGTGCAAGGACGTGGGCAAGCAGTTCAAGGACTTCGCCCACGCGATGCTCGACGCCTTCAAGTTCTCGCACGACATGTGGCGGCTGCAGGCGAAGTTCAAGGATCTCAAGGTGATGGCGGTGTGTGCCATCGGCACCCCCGGTTGCCTGGACGGACCCGAGCTCGAATCGAACATGAAGAACGCGCCGCAGACGGCGAGCTTCAGCGGCAACATGGCCAAGTGGCGCGACGCCTGCGCGGCCGGCATCTCCAAGTGCTTCAAGGAGTGGCAGAGCAAGGTCATGGTGCCCGGCCTGCCCTGGTACCCGGCCTTCGCGGCCTTCCCGGGGCCGATGGCGCCGCCGATGCCCAACATCCCGATGCCGCTCATCACCTGCCCGTCGCCGATGATGGCCAAGATGACGCCGAAGATGCTCCAGGGCGCGATGCTGGACGCCTTCAGCCTCGACGATCCCGACAAGCAGTTCGACGCGATGGCGCTCTCGCTCGCCACACCCATCGCCATCGGGTTCCTGATCTGGTTGGCGTCGCAGCAGATCATGCTGGTGATGGGCAAGGGGCCCATCCCCACCTTCGCGCCGCCCTACGTGCCGGTCGGGCCGGTGGTGGGCGGTGACAACATCCCGGCCCCGGGGCACCTCATCGCCTGAGCGCGGGTTCGCCGGTCTGCGGCTCAGGGGCGGGAGCGCGGGCCCTTGCCGCGGCCGTGGAAGGCGTCCATCGAGGCCGTCACGCCCAACCACTCGGCGCCCCGGTCGAAGAGCGCGGTCGGCA
The DNA here is from genome assembly GCA_020632695.1 of Deltaproteobacteria bacterium. GTDB lineage: Bacteria > Myxococcota_A > UBA9042 > PHBI01 > JACKFB01 > JACKFB01. Next base: position 178,422 of record JACKFB010000010.1, on the reverse strand, counting down.
GCGCGCGGAAGACGGGCAGCAGGCGGACCGACGGCGGCAGGATCAGGCGCTCCTCGTCGGCCTCGATGGCGTCGATGATGCGGCGCGCGGTGGGCCCCGGCTCGAGGATGGGCAGCAGCGCTGGGAAGCGCGTGCGCACGCCGGCGAACATCCCGGTGTCGATGTAGTAGGGGCACACCACCGTGGTCTTCACGCCGGGCGCCGTCTCGCGCAGCTCCATCCGCAGGGACTCGTCGAAGCCCACCGCCGCGTGCTTGCTGGCGGCGTAGTCGACCAGGCGCGGCACGCCCACCAGGCCCGAGGCCGAGGCGATGGTGACGATGTGGCCCCGGCCCCGCTCGACCATGCCGGGCAGGAAGGCCTTGGCGGTCCAGAAGAGCGCCAGGGTGTTGACCTGGAAGGTGCGCTCGATCGCCTCGTCGGACAGCTCCTGGAAGGGGCGCCCGCTGACCACGCCCGCGTTGTTCACCACGATGTCCACCGGCCCCACCTCGGCGCGGACGCGCTCGGCGGCGGCGTAGACGGCGTGGCGGTCCGAGATGTCGCAGACCATCCCGGCCGAGGCCCGGCCGGTGGCGCCGTCCAGCTCGCTGACCACGGCGTCCAGGGCGGCGGCGTCCAGGTCCCACACGACCACCCGCGCGCCGCGCCGCGCGAGCTCCAGGCCCATGAGGCGCCCGATGCCGCTGGCGCCCCCGGTGATGAGGGCGATGCTGCCTGCGAGCTGGGTCATCGGTGTCTCTCCGGAGGCGAGGCCTGGGTTCGCGCGCGTGTCGTTCGCGCCGCGGTCACGTGGCGGATGCGCGCCGGACCAGCGCCGCCAGGTCCACGCCCCGCGGCAGGCTGCCGTACTCGCGCCCCCAGTCGTCGCTGAGCCGCGACGCGCAGAAGGCGTCGGCGACCGCGGCGGGCGCGTGCCGCACCAGGAGCGCCCCCTCGAGCGCCAGCGCCATGCCCTCGACCAGCCGGCGCGCGTTGCGCTCGAAGTCGCCGGGATCCCGCAGCCGCTCGCCCAGGGTCTGCACGTGCGCGTCGAGGCGCGCGTCCCCGCCGCGGGCCAGCGCCAGCTCGCCGAAGAACGCGTCCACCGCGCCCGGGCTCTTGTGCATGGCTCGAAGCACGTCCAGGCACTGCACGTTCCCGCTGCCCTCCCAGATGCTGCCCAGCGGGGCCTCGCGGTAGATGCGCGCCATCGCGCACTCCTCGACGTAGCCCGCGCCGCCATGGCACTCCAGCGCCTCCGCCACCACGCCGACCACCCGCTTGGAGACCCAGTACTTGGCGACCGCGGTGGCGATGCGCGCGAAGTCCCGCTGCACCGGATCGGTCTGCCCCTCGTCGAAGGCGCGCGCCACCCGCATCGACATGGCGACCGCCGCCTCGGTCTCGACCGCGAGGTCCGCCAGCACGTTCTGCATCAGCGGCTGCTCGCTCAGCAGCCTCCCGAAGGCCGAGCGGTGTGCCGTGTGGTGCAGCGCGTGACGCAGCGCCTGCCGCATCAGCCCCGAAGCCCCCAGCGCAACGTCCAGCCGCGTGTGGTTGACCATCTCGATGATGGTCGGCACCCCGCGCCCCTCGGCCCCCACCATGCGCGCCCAGGTCCCCCGATACTCGATCTCGCTCGACGCGTTGGAGCGGTTGCCGAGCTTGTCCTTGAGCCGCTGGATGTAGAAGGGGTTCCGGCGCTCGTCGGGGGTCCACCGCGGCACCAGGAAGCAGGACAGCCCGCCCTCGGACCAGGCCAGCGTCAGGAAGAGGTCCGACATGGGCGCCGAGCAGAACCACTTGTGGCCCAGCAGCTCGTACTCGCCGCCCGGCCCGCCGGCGCCGATGGGCGTGGCCCGGGTCGTGTTGGCGCGCACGTCCGAGCCGCCCTGCTTCTCGGTCATCGCCATGCCCATGATGGCGCCGGTCTTCTGGCTGGCCGGGATCATGCGCGGGTCGTAGCGGGTGGTGAGCAGCCGCGGCTCCCACTCGGCGGCCACCTCGGGCTGGTGGCGCAGCGCCGGGATGCCCGAGTGGGCCATCGTGATCGGACAGCCCGTGCCGGCCTCCGCCTGGGCCTGGAGCACCTGCAGCGCCGCGCGCCCGGCGTGCGAGTGCCCCTCGGGCCCGGTCCAGGCCAGCGAGTGCACGCCGTGCTCCACGGCCAGGCTCATCAGGTGGTGGTAGGCCGGGTGGAACTCGACCTCGTCGATGCGGTGGCCGAAGCGGTCGTATGCCCGCAGCTTCGGCGGATTCTCGTTGGCCAGGCGGGCCCACTCGATCACCTCGGCGCTGCCGGCCCGCGCGCCGAAGGCCCGGGCGCGATCGGTGGCCCAGCCGCCGCCTTCGCGCTCCAGGGCTTCGACCAGCGGGAGGTCGTCCTCGAAGGCGTTGAAGTCCGCCAGCGGCGGAGGCTGGTTGGTGACCTCGTGGGTGCCCAGCGGGCCTGGAGCGGCGGGTGCGGTGTTCATGGCGCGGATCCTCGGAGCGTGTCGACACATGCGGACCGGGTCTGGCGTCAGCGACGTGGCTCCAGGCACCTACGAGCCGAGGGCGCATGCTCCTTGCATGACACCGAGGCTCGGAAGCGCCTGGAATCGCGTGAGCCAGCCAGGCGACGGGAGCATATGCCAATACCCTCTCAGCAGACGAAGAAGCGGGTCATCACTTCGGTCATGGGTTCGGGGTCGTGGGCGCCGGCCAGCTCGCGCACCGAGTGCATCGAGAGCATCGGGTTGCCCACGTCGACGGTGCGGATGCCGAGCTGGGCGGCGGAGATCGGCCCGATGGTCGAGCCGCAGGCCAGATCGGTGCGGGTGACGAAGCGCTGGGACGGTACGCCGGCGTCGACGCAGAGCGCCTCGAAGAGCGCGGCGGTCTCGGCGGTGGTCGCGTACTTCTGCGCGCTGTTCACCTTGATGACCGGGCCGCGGTTGAGGCCGGGCTGGTGCCGCGGCTCGTGCCGGTCGCTGTGGTTGGGGTGCAGGGCGTGGGCCATGTCGCCGGAGACCTGCCAGGAGTGCGCCGCGGCGCGAGGCAGGCCGCCCGAGGTGGCGCCCGGGCCCTCGACCTCGGCCAGGCGGCGCAGCAGCTCGACGGCCATGCTGCCGGCGGCGCCGGTGGCCGAGCCGCTGCCGATCTCCTCGTGGTCGTAGAGACAGAGGAGCTGGGTCGCGGCGGCCGGCGCCGCCCGAAGCAGCGCGCTGAGGCCCGCGTGGCACATGGCCTGATTGTCCAGGCGCGGCGCGAAGATGAACTCGCCGTCGAGCCCGCCCACCGTGGCGGGCACCGTGTCGTGGAGCGCCAGGTCGAAGCTGAGCACGCGCTCGGGCTCGACCTGCAGCTCGGTGGCGAGCAGGCGCCGCAGCGTGCCCGCCGAGACCTGGGCGCCGTCAGCCGACTCGAGCCCGAGCACCGGCGGCAGATGCCGCTGGAAGTCCAGCTTCAGCCCGCCGGAGTTGACCTCGCGGTCCAGGTGGATCGCCAGCGAGGGGATGCGCAGGATCGGGCGGTCGATGCGCAGCAGGTGGGTCGCGGTGCGGCCGGGCGCCGCGTCGTCGCGCAGCAGGACCGCGCCGGCCAGGCCCAGGTCGCGGTCCAGCCACGTGTAGGCCAGCAGGCCGCCGTAGGTCTCGACCCCGAGCTGGCGGTAGCCGTGGGCGTCCAGGTCGGGCCGCGGCTTCAGGCGCAGGTTGGGCGAGTCGGTGTGCGCGCCGATGATGCGGAAGCCGGCCTCGGCGGCCGGGGCCGTCCCCACCCGGAAGGCCAGGACGCTGCCGCCCCTGACGACGTAGCGCGCGTCACCCGGCGCGAGCGTCCAGCGCGCCCCCTCGGCCAGCGGCGAGAACCCGGCCGCGTCGAGTCGGCGCGCCGTCTCGGCCACCGCATGGACCGGCGTCGGGCTGGCGTCGATGTAGCGAAGCAGATCCTGCGTGGTGGGGTGCGGGCGGACGGTCAAGGGCTCCCTCCAGGGTCGCCCTTGATCTACACCACGGCGGCCCTGCGCGGCCAGGGTCCCGCGCCTGCTCGCGTTGACAGGGCCCGGCGCACACCGGAGGCTCGGAGCCCTGCGCAGGAGCGTCCACGGTGACCGAGCTCGAACTCTATCGCGCCCTCAGCTTCGGCGTCATCGGCTGCGGCGTCGTGGCCCTGCTGGCGCTGGTCTTCATCACGGCGCCCTACGGCCGGCACGCGCGCGCCGGGTGGGGGCCCACGATGCCGGCCCGGCTCGGCTGGATCGTGATGGAGAGCCCGGCGGTGCTGCTCTTCCTCTGGATCTACGTCCAGGGCTCCCGCGCGCTGGAGCTCGTCCCGCTCTCGCTGTGCGTGCTCTGGCAGGTCCACTACGTCCACCGCACCTTCATCTTCCCGTTCCGCCTGCGCGCCGCCGGCCGCACGATGCCGGTGGTGGTCGCCCTGATGGCCTTCTCCTTCCAGCTCGTGAACGCCTGGACCAACGCCCGCTGGCTCTCCGAGCTCGGCGCCTACCCGCCGATCGCCCAGGCGCCGCCGCACTACCTCGTCGGCGTCGCGCTCTTCGTCCTGGGCCTCGGCATCAACCTGCACGCCGACACGGTGCTGCTGCGGCTGCGCGCCCCCGGCGAGACCGGCTACCGCATCCCCCAGGGCGGCCTCTACCGCTACATCACGTGCCCCAACTACTTCGGCGAGCTCATCGAGTGGGGCGGCTTCGCCCTGGCGAGCTGGTCGCTCTCGGGCCTGGCCTTCTTCCTCTTCACCCTGGCCAACCTGGTGCCGCGGGCGGTCGCCAACCACCGCTGGTATCGCGAGAAGTTCGCCGACTACCCGCCCGAGCGCCGCGCCCTGGTCCCCGGCGTCCTCTGACCGGGTGAGCGCCTGGCGCCCGCTGCCGGGGCGAGTTGCCCGCGGCCACGGGGGCTGTCATCCTGGGCCGCACGCGTCGCGACCACCACGGCTGTTCGGGAGAAGTCCATGTGTGCCTGGCAAGTCGGCATCGACACCCATTCGGCCGCGTTGTCCGCCCTGGGCAACCTGCTCGAGGCGCGCGGCGGCAAGGCGGCGCCGGGTGGCGGCGAGGGAAGCCCGGCGCTGGTCGCCAGCTTCGAGGGAGCGCCCGACCTCTCGCTGGTCGACGCCGTGGGCGCCTGGCTGTCGAACCTGGACGCACGCGACGCGCGGCTGCGCACGCGGGCTGACGTCGAGGGCGCCTGGGAGGACGGCTGGCGCGCGGTGTTCCTGCCTCAGGCGCTGTCCGAGCGCATCGGCGTCTACCCCGTGTGGGCGACGAAGCCCCAGGACGGCCGCCCGGCCTGGCTGAGCGTCGACCCGGCGCTGGCCTTCGGGGCCGGCGCGCACCCCACGACGCGGGCGGCGCTGCGCCTGCTGGACGCGTGCCTCGCGGCGCGGCCGGGGGCGACCGTGCTGGACGTGGGCGCGGGCTCGGGGATCCTGGCCATCGCCGCGGCGGTGCTGGGTTCGGAGGCGGTCGGCGTCGAGATCGACCCCCAGGCCGTGCGGGTGGCGCAGGCCAACGCGCTGCGCAACGGCGTGGCAGGACGCGCCCGCTTCATGGCCGGCAAGGTCGAGCAGGTCCCGGGGCCCTTCGACGTCGTGGTGGCGAACATCCTGGCCGACATCGTCTGTGACATGGCGCCGGCGCTCATCGAGCGGGCGACCGGCGATCTGGTGGTGACCGCCATGCCGGGGGCCGAGGCCGAGCGGGTCATCGAGACCTTCTCCCAGTTCGCGCTGGTCAGCACCGTGGACGACGGCGAGTGGCGCCTGCTGCATCTGCGGAGGGAGGCGGCGCCGGACGCGGGGGCGAGCACGGAGGCCGCCGCGAAGGCGCCGAAGGAGGCCGCGAAGGCGCCGGGCGAGGCCGCGTCGAAGGCCGCGAAGGCGCCGGGCGAGGCCGCGAAGGCGCCGGCCAAGGCCGCGAAGGCGCCGGCCAAGGCCGCGAAGGCGCCGAGCGAGGCCGCGAAGGCCGCGAAGGCGCCGAGCGAGGCCGCGTCGAAGGCGCCGAGCAAGGCCACGGCGAAAGCCTCGACGAAGAAGTCGAAGAAGAAGAAGTGATGCGCCGGCTGCGGTCGGCGCGGGCTCCGCTCAGGGCGAGCGGACCGCCGGAGTTCGGCTCGGAGGTCGCGGTGGCGCGACGTTGGAGGGAGAGATGGTCAAGAAGATCGCGATCGTCCTGGTGGTGCTCATCGCCGGGCTGCTGGCCTTCGCGGCCACCCGCCCCGACACCTTTCACGTCGAGCGCTCGACGCTGGTGAAGGCGCCGCCGGAGAAGATCTTCGCCATCCTCGAGGACTTCCACAACTGGGGCGAGTGGTCGCCCTGGGACAAGCTGGATCCCACCATGACGAAGAGCTACAGCGGCGCGGAGCGAGGCCAGGGCGCCGTGTACTCGTGGTCGGGCAACGACGACGTCGGCAAGGGCACGATGGAGATCATCGAGTCCAAGCCCAACTCCAAGCTGGTCGAGAAGCTCCACTTCATCGAGCCCTGGGAGTCGGTCAACACGGTGACCTTCACCCTGACGCCCAAGGGCCAGGAGACCGAGGTCACCTGGGCGATGGACGGCGACAGCCCCTACATGATGAAGCTGATGGGCATCTTCACCGACATGGATGAGATGGTCGGCAAGGACTTCGTGGAGGGACTCGCCAACCTCAAGGCGCTGGCCGAGAAGGGCTGACGGGGCGGGGGCGCCCGCGGCGGCGGACGGTCGCTCGGCGGGCGCCCCCCGGCTCGCGCGCGAGCCTCAGATCCGGGCGCGGGCATCGGTGAAGGCGCGAGCCAGGGTCTCGACCGCGCCGAGGTCCGCGACCATCGGGTCCAGCAGCAGCGCGCGCTTCGCGTTGGCCTCGCTGGGCTCGAGGGCCGCGTCGACGACGGCCTCCACCAGCGCCGTCTCGCGCCGGCACCACTCGAGGGCCGGCTGGGGCAGCTCGGGCAGATCCACCGGCTCCAGACCTCGCCGCGCGGCCCGGGCGGGCAGCTCGACGATGGCGCCCGGAGGCAGGCCCAGGTGCGAACCCGGGTTGGGCAGGTTGATCGACTCCTGCAGCGCGCCCGTGTCGTGCCAGACGGCCTCGACCAGCTCCTCCAGTCCCTCGCTGGCCGTGTCGCGCAGGGGCTCCACCGAGCCTTCGCCTCGCGCCAGCCGCAGCGCGTCGGCCCGCGCCACCTGCCGCCGTCGCTCCGACCAGGCGTGGTCGTAGTGAGGGATGGCGCAGGCGGCGAAGCGCTCCGCGCTGGCGGTGTAGGGGAGATATTCCGAGATGTGGGTGTCGCCGGAGACCGGCACCAGCCCGGTCGCCCGCACGAGCTGCCGGGTCAGCGGCTCGAAGCCGGCGTGCACCCGCTCGGTCAGCGCCTCGCGCAGCGCCGGCAGCAGCTCCTCGCCCGTCTGGCGATCCCGCAGCGAGAGCATCCAGGTGAAGTGGTTGAGCCCCGCCGCGGTCAACGACAGGCGCTCGCGCGCCGCATCACCGATGGCGCGCTCGTGGGCGACGCTCTCGTCGGTCCAGCGGAAGACGTAGCCGGCGGGTACCTCGATGCCCAGCCGCTCCGCCAGCGCGACGCCGGCGATCATGTAGCCGAAGCGGAGCTGGTGGCACAGGCCCACGACCCGGAGGCGGGTCTCGCGCGCGACGGCGCGGCACACGCGCGGCAGCGGGTTCGTGTAGACGATGAGCCACGCGTCGGGGCAGCAACGCTCGACGTCGCGGGCGACCGGCAGCACCAGCTCGATGCTGCGCGCGGCGTGGAAGAGGCCGCCGGGGCCGCCGTTCTCGGCGTAGTGCTCGATGCCCGCGCGGCGGCCCAGCTCACGGTCGCGCTGCCAGGCGGCCTCCCGGTCCGAGGCTACCGAGACGACGACGAAGTCCGCGCCGCCCGCCAGCGCGCGGAGGCGGTCGGTGTGCCGCTCGATACGCATTCCGGCTCGCCACTCCGCGTTCAGGCGGGTGGCCAGGGCGGCGACGGCCTCGAGCCCGGCCTCGTCGAGGTCGACCAGCACCAGCGTCGCCCCGCTGAGCGACGGCGTCCGCATCAGCCCGGCGAGGGTCCCCAGCCCGAAGGACGCGCTGCCGGCGCCGATGAGCACGACGCGTGGCCCGCTCACGGCGCGTGCCCGGCGCAGGGCGTGCCCAAAGGCGCCGGCGCCGGGACGGTGGCCTCGCCCGTGGCCAGCAGGGTCTCGAAGAAGCAGCCGTACTGGTGCTTCACGGCGTCGAGCTGCACGAAGATGGCGTGCGGGTCGGCCAGCCCGTCGCCCTCGTACTGGACCACCACGCCGGTGTAGGGGGTGCCGTCGACCGAGCGACGGTTGCCGCGCACGGGGTAGGGGATGAGGCCGTCGAGGCCCAGCACCGCGAGGGACGCCTGCATGGTGCCCCACACGAGCTGGCCCGCCTGCTGGTGTTCGAAAGCCAGCGCCAGCGCGTCGTAGAGGCCGGTGGGGTAGAAGCGGTCGTCTCGGCCGACCGGCTGATAGACCTGTCGAACCGGGTGGCCGGGCAGGGGCCGGCGGGCGATGCGCTGCATGTAGGGCATGGTCTCGGCCGGCTCCCAGGCCATCTGCAGCAGGTGCATGGTCGGGTGCATGTAGCTCAGGGAGTCGCCGGTGCCGAGCAGGCCCGAGACGAGCGCGACGCCTGGGAACTGGCGGGTGGTGAGGATGAACTCACTCCAGAAGCCGCCGGTCCCCGTGGGCACGACCGCGCGCACCCGCGGCTCCACGGCAGCCAGCATCGTGACGTAGAAGCCGCCTTGGGACTGGCCCATCGCGACCACCGAGGCGGGGTCGAAGCGGAAGGCGTCCGCTCCGTCGGGCAGCGCCACGCCGTCGCAGCCCGCCAGGTCATCGGGCGAGAGCCGCAGCGCCAGCAGGGCGTCCAGGACCAGGCGCCCCTCGAGGCTGCCCTGGCGCACCGTGTCGGTGTAGGCGGCCAGGTTGCCCAGGTTCAGGTAGTCCAGCGACGAGGCGCCGGGGACGCGCTCCGGGTTGATGGGCAGCGCGTAGCCGGCGGCGCCGATGCCGTGCGCGGCCAGCACGTGGGCGGGCCCCAGGCCCTTGGCGGGTTCGCCGCCCGGCTCGGTGACGGGGCCCCGGTCGACCACCTGGCTCGACAGCCCACCCGAGCCGTGGTGGTACAGGCAGAGCGGGTAGCCGGCCGCGGGCATCGGGCCGCGCGGGATCGTGAGGGTGACCGGGACCACCTCGGTGCGCTGCACCGGCGGCAGCCCGTCCGGCCCGGGCTCCTCGAAGGTGCCCCCGCCGCCGTCGAAGGGCGGGGTGCCGCGCTGGAACTGGGGCAAGGCGACCGTGCCGCGAAGCTCGCAGAAGCGCTCGTGGTCCAGGCCGTCGTCGGGGTCGGGGGCGACGTCGCTGAGGGTGACCTGCCAGGCGGCTCGCACGCGATCGCCCAAGGTGGCCAGGTCCGCGACCACGTCGGCGGTGGTGAACACGGTGGCGGCGGCGAGCTCGTCGGGGTCGACGCCCAGGCCCTGGAGCGTGTCGTGGAGCGCCGCGAAGCGCGCGGCGGCCACGGAGTCGCCCGGATCGCGACCGTGGAGCAGCGCCCACATCTCGGGCGGGCTCCCCAGCGGGGCGCCGGCGGCGTCGCCGAGGCTGCGTCGGATGACGTAGGCGTAGGTACGCCCCGCGGGGATGACGACCCCCGGGTGGGGAGCCAGGGCCAGCACATGCTCCGGCACGTAGGCGTCGGGCGCCAGCGTGGCGGCGACCAGCGGAAACAGCCGGCCGCGCTCCGGCGAGTCCGGGTCGACGTCGATGAGCATGAGGTCCGCGCTGGCGCTGGCCGCGACCAGCTCGTCCCGGGAACGCTCCTCGAGCGGCCCATCGAAGCGAAACCAGGCGACCGAGGTGGTGGGGAAGCCCACCAGCCGTCGCTCGGCCACGACGCGAAGCTCGTCGACGAGATCGAGGGAGCGCGGGTTGGGCAGCCCGCCCAGCACCGGGTGCCCGCCAGCGTCGGTGCGCAAGTCGCCAGGCCACGGCTGATCGAAGAAGTGCTCCGCGCTGCCCAGGTCCGCCCCGAGCGCGAAGTACACCCGCGTGCCCTCCGGAGCAGCAGGCAGCGGCGCCTCCACGTCGGCGTCGGCCGCGTCGCCAGCGTCGGCGGCGTCGGCCGCGTCGGCCGCGTCGGCGAGCGGCGCCTGCGCCCCAGGCTCGCCACCGCAAACCGCCAGCCCGCAGAGCGCAGCCGCCCAAGCGGCCGCAGGGATTCGAGAGGAGCACCGCAACATCGCCATCTCCGGAGCGCACCAGTCCGCCAGCCGGAGCATAGGCGCCCGAGCCGCCTGCGGGGAAGGGGCGGCGGCGCTCGGGGTCGGTCACGGAGTCGGTCTCGGTGACGGTGCCGGTCTCGGTGCCGGTCTCGGAGTCGGTCTCGGTGACGGCCTCGGTCTCGGTGCCGGCCTCGGCCTCGGTGCCGGCCTCGGTCTCGGTGCCGGCCTCGGCCTCGGTGCCGGCCTCGGCCTCGGTGCCGGCCTCGGCCTCGGTGCCGGCCTCGGCCTCGGTGCCGGCCTCGGCCTCGGTGCCGGCCTCGGCCTCGGTGCCGGCCGGCCGGGTGCCGGGTGCCGGCCTCGGCCTCGGTGCCGGCCTCGGCCTCGTGCCGGCCTCGGCCTCGGTGCCGGCCTCGGTGCTCGGTGCTCGGTCTCGGCCTCGGTGCCGGCCTCGGGCCGGCCTCGGCCTCGGTGCCGGCCTCGGCCTCGGTGCCGCAAGCCGGCCTCCTGGTGCTGGCCTCGGCTCTCGGTGCCGGCCCGGCCTCGGCCTCGGTCTCGGTGCCGGCGTCGGTCTCGGTCTCGGCGTCGGTCTCGGTCTCGGTCTCGGTGTCGGTCTCCGTCTCGGCCTCGGCGCCGGTCTCGGCCTCGGTCTCGGTGCCGGTCTCGGTCTCGGTCTCGGCCTCGGCGCCGGTCTCGGCCTCGGTCTCGGTGCCGGCCTCGGTGTCGGCCTCGGCCTCGGTGTCGGTGTCGGTCTCGGCCTCGGTGTCGGTGTCGGTCTCGGCCTCGGTGCCGGCGTCGGCCTCTGCGACAGCGACGGCGGCGGGCGCTGCCACGGTCTCGGCCACGGCCGCCGACACCGCCTCGGCCACGGTCTCCGTCTCCGGCACTGACACCGACACCGTCTCCGGCACTGACACCGACACGGACACCGACACCGTCTCCGGCACCGAGACCGCCTCCGGCACCGAGACCGCCTCGGTCACCGCCCCCGCACCGCCACGGCGCGCGCCGCCTCCTGGGCAGCCAGTCGAGGCTGGTCGGTCGCCTACCTCGTCGTCTCCGTCAAGGACCTTCGGAGCTTCGCTCCTCGGCCGCTTCGCGGCGGCCTTCGGCCGTCCCTGACGGGGACGACGAGGAAGGCTTGGGGGTTGGGGGCCTCAACTGGCTGCCCAGGAGGCGGGACATGCGTGGTACGGAGAAGGCGTTGGAGGTCGAGAGGTTGGCGACGGACGCGGCGGTGGGGGTCTTCGGGCTCATCGAGGGCTTGGGGGCCACGTACAGGGCCATCGGGGACCAGGCGACCCGGGCCGTGGTGTCGGTGCCGCTGAACCTGGCCGAGGGTTCCGGGCGCTTCGGGCGCGACAAGGTGCAGTACTACCGCATCGCGTACGCCAGCTCGCGGGAGGCGTCGGCGGCGGTGCGGCTGCTGGTCGGGCTCCGGGCGGTGCCGGCGGCAGACGGCGAGCGCATCCTGGCGATGCTCGACAGCGTCCAGGCCATCACCTGGAAGCTCATCTTCCCCAACCGCTGACCGCGACCCGTCCCCGGCGGCGCGGGCCGCCGGGGACGGGCGGTGCCGGTGGCAGTTGCGCTCTCGGCGCCGGTCTCGGTGACGGTGTCGGCCTCGGTGCCGGTAACGGCCTCGGTCTCGGCCTCGGCCCGGTGCCGGCAACGGTCCCGGTGCCGGTCTCGGCCTCGGTGCCGGTCACGGCCTCGGTCTCGGCCTCGGTCTCGGTCTCGGCCTCGGCCTCGGTCTCGGCCTCGATCTCGGTCTCGGTCTCGGCCTCGGCCTCGGTCTCGGCCTCGATCTCGGTCTCGGTCTCGGCCTCGGCCTCGGTCTCGGCCTCGATCTCGGTCTCGGTCTCGGCCTCGGCCTCGGCCTCGGTCTCGGTCTCGGTCTCGGTGACGGTGTCGGCCTCGGTCTCGGTCTCGGTGACGGTGTCGGCCTCGGTCTCGGCCTCGGTCTCGGTGACGGTGTCGGCCTCGGTCTCGGCTTCGGGGCCGGTCGCGGCCTCGGTCTCGGCCTCGGTCTCGGCGGCGACGGCCGCCGCGACCGCCGCCGCCGGGCCCGGCCTACCGCCGCGGATGGATCATCCGCCACGTCATCGCCTTGACCCGGTCCAGCAGCTCCAGCACCTCCGCTCCGGCCGCCTCGGGCACCGCTCCGGCGCCGACCATCAGCTCCAACGCCATCGACGCCTCCCGCGCGCTCCCGTACGCGATGCGGTAGTGCTGCACCCGGTCCCGCCCGAAGCGGCCCGAGCCCTCGGCCAGGTTCAGCGCCGCCGACGCCCCCGCCCGGGTCGCCTGGTCGCCCAAACCCCGGAACGAAGGCGACAACCCCCGCGCCAACCCGAAGAGCCCCACCGCCGCCCGCGCCGCCACCCGCTCCGCATCCATCCCCGACTCGCCAACCATCTCTCGCCTCCAGGGCCGCCAGTTGAGCCCCCACCACCAGCCGCTTCGGCGCTGGGCCGTCAGGGACGGCCGCAGGCCGCCGCGAAGCGGCCGAGGAGCGAAGCTCCGACGGTCCTTGACGGCCCAGCGCCGGAGCGGCAGCAGCCACCTCAACTGGCGGCCTTGGAGGGCGGCGATGGGTGAAGGGCGGGTCCGTGGCCGTGGCCGTGGCCGTGGCCGGGTCCGAGTCCGCGGCCGCGTCCGAGTCCGTGGCCGGTTCCGGGTCCGCGGCCGACGTCCGGGCCTGTGGCCGAGTCCGTGACCGGCTCCGTCGCTGCCTCCGCGGCTCGAGTCCGAGGCGATGGCTGGGCCAGTGTCAGCCACGGTGTCGGTGTCAGCCACGGTGCCCGTCTCGGACTCGGCGCCGGTCTCGGTGCCGGTCTCGGTCTCGGTGCCGGTCTCGGTGCCGGCCTCGGCCTCGGCCTCGGTGTCGGCCTCGGTCTCGGTCTCGGTCTCGGTCTCGGTCTCGGCCTCGGCGCCGGTCTCGGCGCCGGTCTCGGTGCCGGTCTCGGTCTCGGCCTCGGCCTCGGTCTCGGCGTCGGTCTCGGCGTCGGCCTCGGTGTCGGCCTCGGCGCCGGTCTCGGAGTCGGTTCCGGTGACGGTCTCGGTGACGGTGCCGGCCCTTGTCCCGGCCTCGGGACGCGCCCGCGATCGATTCCGCTGCTCGCTGAGGCTATCCTGACCGCCCGCGGGAGCGCGACCTCGGCGCTCCGCCCGGCCCTCAGGAGTCATCTCCCATGCAACGCTCACGCCACGGCTCTCGCCTGATGATCGCCGCGCTCCTGGCCCTCGGCGCGTGCAGCACGGTCACCCCGACCACCGATCTCGGCGAGGTCTCCGCTCCCGACGTGGACGCGGCCGACGGGACCGCCGACGCACCGGACGGCCCTCCCATGGACGCCGACGCCGCTGGCGATGCGGACGCGGGCGCCGACGCCGACGCCGACGCCGACATCGGGCCCACCGACGTGTCCGACGCGGAGACCTCGGGCTGCCCGGGGGCCTTCGGCTGCACCTGCGACGACAACGCCGACTGCTACTCCGGCGTGTGCATCGAGGGGCGGGCCGGCTTCATCTGCACCGCGCTCTGCGACCTGGCCTGCCCCGACGGCTACGACTGCAAGAACGTGACGACGGGAGGCGATCCCGTCTCGGTGTGCGTGCCGCGTCACGTGCGCCTCTGCCGCCCCTGCCAGGCCGACGTCGACTGCGCGGACCCCAACGCGACGGCGCCCGGGCGCTGCCTCCCGGGCCCCGACCCGGACGGCGGACGCTTCTGCGGATCGGCCTGCAGCGCGTCCATCCCCTGCCTCGACGGCTACACCTGCGAGACCACCGGCGAGGGCGCGAACGCCAGCCAGCAGTGCGTCCCCTCCAGCGGGCAGTGCCAGTGTCTGCCCGAGTGGGCCGACAAGGGCTACGTGACGAATTGCGCGGCGACCGGTCCCGACGGCACCTGCCCGGGCACCCGCACCTGTGGCCCGGAGGGGCTGACCGCCTGCGACGGCGCCGTCGCCTCACCGGAGGTGTGCAACGGTCTGGACGACGACTGCAACGGCGCCACCGACGACATCGCCGCGCTGCTCTGCACCAACGAGAACGAGTTCGGCACCTGTACCGGCACCGAGGCCTGTGGGCCGGCGGACGCGCTGGTCATCTGCGATGGTCCGACGCCGGCTCCCGACGTGTGCAACGGTCTGGACGACGACTGCGATGGCGTCACCGACGGCGGCGCCTGCGACGATGGCCGCTCGTGCACGGTGGACGTGTGCGACCCGCAGAAGGGCTGCCAGCACACGCTCGTCGAGAACTCCTGCGTCATCGGCGAGGCCTGCGTCCTGGAGGGCGAGTCCAACCCCGCCGACCTCTGCGAGACCTGCCAGCCGGCGATCTCCACCAGCCAGTGGTCCGACGCCGAAGGCAAGGCCTGCTCGGACCAGGACCCCTGCACCTCGGGCGACACCTGCACCGGCGGCGTGTGCGCCGGCAGCGCCTACGACTGCGACGACGACATCCCGTGCACCACCGACTCCTGCGACGGTCAGGGGGGCTGCCAGCACACGCTGCTGGCCAACCGCTGCCTCATCGACGGCGTGTGCCACCCCGGCCTCGAGCCGAACCCGGCCAACCCCTGCCAGGCCTGCAACCCGGCCAACCCCGACGACTGGTCGGCCATCGGGGTCGGCAAGACCTGCGACGACGGTCAGCTCTGCACCTTCGCCGACGCATGCGACGCGCAGGGCTTCTGCACCGGGACCACCAAGGTGTGCGCCGACGGGCTGACCTGCACGCTCGACGTGTGCGACGGCCAGGGCGGGTGCTCCTTCGTGCCGATGGACGCCTGCGTCATCGACGGCAAGTGTGTGGCCCCTGGCACCCAGAAGCCCGGCGATCCCTGCATGGAGTGCGACCCGGCCAAGAGCACGACCGCCTGGTCCGGCAACACGGGCAACGTCTGCAACGACGCCAACCCCTGCACCGCGCCCGACGCGTGCAAGCTGGGCGTGTGCACCGGCACCGCCTACAGCTGCAACGACGAGCTCGTCTGCACCGAGGACTTCTGCGACGGCCTCGGGGGCTGCCAGCACTTCCCGGCTCCGGGGTTCTGCAACATCGGCGGCGTGTGCCGCAGCGACGGCGAGACGAACCCGTCGAATCCCTGCCAGATCTGCCAGCCCGCGGTCGACGCGAAGGGGTGGCTCTCGGTGGACGGCAAGCCCTGCGTGGACGGTGACGCGTGCACCACCAGCGACATCTGCCAGGCCGGCGTCTGCGCGGGCACGGTCATCACCGACGACGACGAGCCCAACGCCAGCCTGGGCGCGGCCAAGGCCATCCCCAACACCGACGACTGCACCGACTGGCCCGGCGACGCCAAGACCCGCCAGGCGACGATCTACCCCACCGGCGACGTGGACTGGTTCTCGTTCAAGCACTCCGACAAGACGGGCTGCGACTTCTACCCGCAGGTCGAGGTCAGCGGCATCCCCTCGGGGACGAACTACCAGCTCTGCGCCTACTTCAAGTGCGCCGACGGGTCGACCAGCCTGTCCTGCGACACGGGCACGGCGTCGACCAGCGGCGGGCTCTCGGGCTGCTGCAGCAACCTTTCCGGCAGCCAGAGCGAGCGCGTGAAGCTCAACCCCTCATGCGACTGCGGCACCTTCTGCTTCGACGACACCGGCACGGTCTACGTCGAGGTGAAGGCCGCGCCGGGCTCCGGCGCCTCGTGCAACAGCTACACCCTGCGCTGGGGCGACGACTGAGAGAGACCCGCAGGGAGCGGCCGAGCCGGCGCCCGTCAGGGGTTGGTCGCCAGCACGAAGTCGTCCAGTGACTCGATGCTCACCGTGATGGTGAAGCGCCCGCCCGAGACGGAGGATGAGGCCGTCTGGAGCTGCGCGCCGAGCCGGACGCCGTCCAGGCGGTAGATGCCCAGGGTGGGGTTGACCGCTGCGCCGGCCGGCAGCCAGGCGACGGGCACCGTCAGGGTCAGCTCCCCCCGCGGGTCCAGCGGGATCCCGTGGTCGCCGAAGGTGTAGCCCACCCAGTCCTTGCCGCTGGCCTGGATGATGGATCGGGTCATCGTGATGGAGGTGTCGGTGTCCAGCGACCCGGCCTGCAGGGTCAGCAGCACCTGGCCGTCGAAGAACGACAGGGTGCCCGCCTCGGTGGTGCCGAGCTGGGTGTCCGAGGCAGGGTCGATCGCCGGGGGCCAGCCGGCGTCGGGGCCGAGGGCGTCGGCCAGGGCATCGCCTCGCGCGTCCGCCGTGCTCACGTCGGCGGCGCCCGAACCGTCGGTGTCCTCGATGGGCTCACACGCCGTGATGGCGGAGGTCAGCGCGAGCACGAGGGCGAAGGCGAGGGCGATGCGGCAGCGATGCATGAAGGGCTCCTGGGGGCGGCGCTCCCCGCCGTGGTCGGCGCGCTGATCTGACACGCCCGCCGGGGTCGAGGCAAGTCGAAGCAAGACGCATGCCACGGCTTCCGCCATGCGCTGGTTGATTCGCGAGGGGTCATCTCTCATAGTTCGACCATCGTGCAGCACGCGCCTCCACCCGCCGACCTCGACGATGACGAGCGAGCCACCCTCGAGCGCCTGCGAGACGAGGCGCGCGCGCTGGCCGACCGCCTCCAGGGCGAGGACGAGCCCGGCGACTGCCCGAGCTGCGGCGAGCGGCAGTGGATCCGCGACGGGCGCGCCGCCAGGAAGCACGGGGCGGACGTGCAGGTCTACCGGTGCCGCGCCTGCGGGAAGAAGCGCGCGGAGGGCGCCGACAGCCCCTTCAACCACCCCATCTTCCCGCCCGAGGTGATGATCCTGGCGCTGCTCCTACGGCGGAGCGACATGGCGCTGTCGCGCATCGGCGCGCTGGTCGGCGTGGTGGACGAGCGGGGCCGCGCCCGCCGGCCCAACCGCCAGACCGTGGGGCGCTGGGTGCAGCGCTACGATCCGGTGCTGCCGCGCCATCCGGCACCCCGCGACACGGTGCCGCTGGCCACCATCTCCGAGCGTCGCGCGGTCCCGCCGCCGGCCGCCGCCGAGTCGCCGCCTGCCGCTCCCGACGCCACGCGGCTCCGTCCGGGCGAGCTCCTCGCCGGCCGCTTCGAGGTGCTCGAGGTGCTGGCCGGCGCAGGCGACTCCGGCGTCATGGTGGCCGTCGACCGCTGGGGTCTCGCTGGCGGCGAGCCGGTGGTCCTGAAGGTGCTCGACCCGCGCCAGACCGGCGATCGCCTGCGGCGCGAGTTCGAGCTGCGCTCCCGGCTCAGGCACCCGCACGTGGCGCCCGTGCTCGAGTACGGCGTGCTCCCCGACGGCCGCGGCTGGTTCACCCAGACGCGCGTGTGCGGCGAGGACCTCTACCTGGCCAGCCGCGGCGCGCCCTTCCAGCGCGTCCTGGAGTGGATGGTCGAGGTGCTCAGGGCCTGCGCGTACCTGCACGACCGCGGGATCGTCCACCGCGACCTCAAGCCCGACAACATCCTGGTCGCCGAAGGGGGCGAGCCGCGGGTGGTCGACTTCGGCATCTCCGTGCGCAGCACCGAGGCACGGGGCGGCGACACCTCCGGGAGCCTCGCCTACCTCGCCCCCGAGGCCCTGGCGGGTGCGCCCGCCAGCGCCGCGGCCGACCTCTACGCGGTGGGCGTGACCTTCTACCACGTGCTCTCGCGCGAGCTGCCGCCCGAGCCGGGGCCCCCGCCCGCGCTGGCCGGCGCGCGCTCCGACGTGCCGGCCTGGTTCGACGAGGTGCTCGCCCGGCTCTGCGACGCGGCGCCCGAGCGTCGCCATCCCTCCGCCCCTGCGGTCATCGAGGCGCTGACGCGCGCCTCGGGCATCCGCTTCGGCACCGAGACGCCGGAGACCGTGCTGGCGCGGGTCAGCGGGGGCCCCCTGGTGGGGCGCGAGTCCGCCCTGGCCGCGCTGGACGCCGCGCTGGTGCCCCGCGCGGGAGCGGCGGGCCGCGCTGGCGTCCTGGTCACCGGCGCGCCGGGCATCGGCAAGACGCGGCTGCTCGAGACCTGGCGTCACGCCCGCCAGCTCGCCGGCGGCGAGGCCATCGTGGGGGGGCTGCCGACCCTGCTGCGGGTCGTCGTCTCGCGCCTCGGCGAGGGGCACCCGCTGGTGCGACACCACGACGACATGATCCGCCGGCTCAGCGGCGCGGAGAGCGACCTGCCCGTCCCGCTGCGCCCGCGAGACGGCATCTTCCGCGATCGCGACGCCCTCATCGACCTGCTCTCGGCGGGTCGCCTCAGCGGCGTGGTGCTGGTCATCGACGACCTGGAGGCCGCCGATGAGCCGACCCTGGCGCTGGTGGACATGATCGCCGACCTGGCGGTGCCGGGGCCCAGGCTCCTGCTGGCGATGCGCGAGGGCGAGGCCGGCGCGCTGGCCGTGCGGGCAGGCCGCTGGGAGAGCCTCGCGGTGGTGCGCCTGTCGCCGCTGGGCGCAGACGACGTCGAGTCGCTGCTGGGCGGCGTGTTCGGGGACGCGGCGCTGGCCGCGGCGCTGGCGCCCAGGCTGCACGCCGCCACCGAGGGAAACCCGCGCTTCGTCGAGGAGGTGCTGCGAGGCCTGGTGGAGCGGGGGGCGGTGAGCCGGGCGGCCGACGGCACCTGGGCGGTGGCCAGCGAGGGCCCGCTGCCCGTGCCGCGCGCGCTGGTGGACGCGTGCCGCGAGCGGGTGGACGCCCTCGAGGCCGACGCGCGGCGGCTGCTGGAGCTGCTGGCCCTGGCGCCGGGCGCGGTCCCGCGGGCGACGGCGGGCATCCTCGGGGCCGAGGCGGGCCTCGAAGCGCTGCAGCGGCGCGCCCTGGTGCGGCAGGTGGACCTGGACGGGCTCCCCTCGGTGCTGGTGGCCCACGAGGGGGTGCGCGAGGCCGCGCTCGGCCCGGGGCCGCGTGGCCCGCGGCAGCCTCGGTGGAGCGAGGATCACGCGGCGCTGGCCACGGCCATCGAGGCGGCCATCCCCGACGACGACGGGCGGGCCGTGGAGCTTCTGGCGGCGCTGTGGTGCGAGGTCGACGACCCCGGGCGCGCCGTCCCCTGGCTGGAGCGCGCGGCCTCGCGTGCCCGACAGCGCTTCGACATCGACCACGCCATCCAGTGGCTGGAGCGCCTCGACGATCGCCTCGGAGACCCGCGGCTCATCGACCGCGCCGAGCTGGCGCCGACGCGCGAGGAGGTGCTGCGCCACCTGGAGCGGATGCTGCGCTACCGGGGCCGCCACGAGGAGCAGAGCGTGTGCCTGGACCGCATGGCGCTGCTGGCCCAGACCACCGGGCGCCCCGCGCTGGCCTTGGAGGCGGCGGCCCTGAAGGCGCTCTACTGGTTCGACCGGCGGCGGCTGGACCTGAGCCGGCGGCTGTGCCGCGGGCACCTGGACGCGGCGCGGGCCCAGGGCGACCGGCGCGGGCAGGCGCGCATCTCCTGGGTGCTGGCCATGGTGGAGCGCGCCTCGGGCGAGGCGGCCCTCGGGCTGGAGCTGGGCGCCGCGGCGCTCGAGGCCCTGGGCACCGCCTCCGATCCCGAGGCGGTGGAGCTGCGCGTGCAGCTCCTCATCAACCAGGGCAACGCGCACGCGGCGATGGCGCGACTGGATCAGGCGGCGCGGGCCTTCGAGCGGGGCCTCGCCCTGTCGCGCCAGGAGGAGCTGTGGTCCTCGGCCATCGTCTGCACGATGAACCTGGGCCTGTGCCAGGCGCTGCTCGGGGCCTACGGCCGCGCCCTGGATCTGCTGGACCGCGCCCGCACGCAGGCGCGGAGGCTCGGGTGGGCCGAGCTGGGACACACCCTCGAGCGCAACCAGGCGGAGGTCGAGCGGAACGTCGGGCTGCGCGCCGCGGCCACCGAGCGGCTGGAGCGGCTGCTCGCCGCGCCCATGAGCCCGCGGGCCGCCGCCGACGCGCGGGTCCTGCTGGCGGGCTGCCGCCTGGACGCCAGCGACCGCAAGGGCTCGGCGGCGCTGCTGGAGCAGGCGCGGGCGGAGCTGGACGCCGCTCAGATCGAGGCGCCGCCGAGCCTGGAGCTGGCGCGGGCCGAGCTGATGCTCGCCGAGGGGACGCGGGAGGGCCGGCTCAGGGCGGCTGCCTCGCTGGAGCGCATCGCCGGGGCGGCGGCCGGCGGCACCGAGGCGGCCCGGGCGGCGGTGCGGCTCTCGGCGCTGGCGCTGGAGGATGGGGACGCCCCGGCGGCGTGGGCGCACTGCGAGCGGGCGGCGGCGCAGCTCGACGGCGGGCCGGGCAGGCCCCGTGAGGGGATGGCCGAGGCGCTGCATATCCAGTCGCGAGTGCTGCTGGCCCGCGGCAAGCGCGAGGAGGCGACCGTCACGCTGCGGCGCGCCGCCGAGGAGCTGGATCGCCAGGCGGCCGACCTCGAGCCCGCCGGGCGGGACGCGTTCCTGGGGCTGCCGCGCCACCGGACGCTCATCGCCGACGCGCGGCAGATCCTGGGCAGCGTGCCCGGCGCGCTGGCGCGACCGGCGGCCGCCGATGTGGCCAGCGAGCTGCGTGAGCTGCGTGAGGTGCTGCAGCTCGGGCGGGCGCTCACGCGCACCAGCGGGCTGGGCTCGCTGGTCGAGCGCGTGCTGGACGGGGCGCTGAGCCTGAGCGGGCTGTTGCGGGGGCACCTGCTCCTGCGCGAGGGCGAGCGCTTCGCCGTGCTGGGAGGCCGCAGCGCGGGCAGGGCGCCGCTGGCCGCGGGGGGCGAGGACGCCGACCTCGAGCTGGTGGCGGCGATGGCGCGGGCCGGGCGGACGGTGTCGAAGGCGGACCCGGACGGCGTGCGCTGGGCGGTGCCGCTCGAGCACGGGGACACCATCATCGGGGCGCTGCACCTGGCGGGCTCGGGCGGCGCGACGCCGCTGGGCGAGCACCGGCGCGGGCTGCTCGAGGCGCTGGCCGATCTGGCGGCGATGGCGGTGCAGCATCACATCCAGGTGGACGAGCTCGAGCGCCTGCGGCGGCGCGTCGAGGCCGACCTGACCCGCACGCGCGCCCGGCTCGAGGAGGAGGCGGTCAAGCGCGCTAGGGCCGAGCGGGTGGTCGAGGCGGAGCGGCGCACCACGCGGCTGCGCTACCGCTACGACCACATCGTGCACGGCGATGGTGCGATGCGGGAGCTCCTGGCCCAGGTGGACCGGCTGGTGGACCGGAAGGTGACCGTGCTGGTGGTCGGCGACTCCGGGACGGGCAAGGAGCTCATCGCTCGCGCGCTGCACTACAACGGCCCGCGCAAGTCGGGCCCCTTCGTGGCCATCAACTGCGGCGCGATCCCCGAGAACCTCATCGAGAGCGAGCTCTTCGGCCACGTGCGCGGCGCCTTCACCGGCGCCGTGAAGGCGCGCCGGGGGCACTTCGAGCTGGCCGACGGCGGCACGCTCTTCCTCGACGAGATCGGCGAGATCACGCCCGAGCTCCAGGTGCGGCTGCTGCGGGCGCTGGAGACCGGCGAGGTCACGCCGGTGGGCAGCTCGAAGCGGGTGCCGGTGGACGTGCGCATCGTCACGGCGACCAACCGGGACCTCAAGGCCGAGGTGGCCGCCGGGCGCTTCCGCGAGGACCTCTACTACCGCATCAACACCATCGTGCTGCCCCTGCCGCGGCTGCGCGAGCGGCTCGAGGACCTGCCGATGCTGGTCGAGCATTTCGCCCAGCAGGTGGCCGAGGAGCGCGGCGAGGCGCCGGTCCGCTTCGGCCCCGACATCCTGGCCCGGCTGAGCGCCCACACCTGGCCCGGCAACGTGCGGGAGCTGCGCAACGTGGTCGAGTACGCCACGCTCTTCGCCGAGCAGGGCGAGGTGCCCGCCGACCTCTCGCTGCCCTTCTGAGCGGCGGGGCCGAGGGCCGGGAGCCGGTGCGCTCCCGGGTGGCCGCGAGCCCGCCGCCGGGTCAGAGGATCGTGATGGGCGCCAGGGTCGGCTTGGTCGGCGACGGCGCGGGCCCCCGCTCGATGCGGAAGCTCAGGTCCCAGCGGTCGGTCGGCACGTCGTAGAGGCCGAACTCCGCCAGGTCCTTGTAGCCCAGCACCAGGGTCTTGCCGCCCGGCATCAGGTTGATGAGGTCGGGGTTGCAGCGGGTGGGCTCGCCCTCGCCGCCGCAGGGCAGCGTGACGTAGGCGATCATCCCGGTCTCCACGTCGAGCCGGAAGAGGCCGCCGTCGATGAGGTAGACGAGCTGGCCGTCGGGCGACATGACGAACTCGGACAGCCCCACCTCGGGCCCCGAGGTCTGGCGCAGGGTGCGGGTGGCGACGTCGACCATGACGATGCCGTCATAGCTGCTGCTGGTCAGGATCGAGTAGATGAGCACGACCTGGCCGTCCGGGGTGATGGTGTAGATGGGGATGTCGTCGCCCAGCTCCATGACCTCGATGTCGAGGGTGGCGGCCTCGATGAAGAGGAGGCTGTAGGGGGTCTCGGTCTCGATGCCGGCGACCTGGCGCAGGTCGTCCTTGCGGCCGAACGCGATGGCGTACTGCCCGTCCGGCGACCAGGCCACCGGCCCGAAGCCGGGGATGTTCTCGACGAAGGCGCGGCTGGCCAGGTCGATGATGCTGACCGGGTCCTTGCTGCAGTCGGTGGGAGCCAGCATCGCCGTGCGACCGAGCGGTGAGATCTGCAGGCTCGAGGCGCAGTTCGGGACGTCGATGACGTGGCGCTTGCGGGTCTCGGGCTCATAGAGCGTGACCTGCGACTCCATGGGGCGCACGTCGGTGACCGTGGCCAGGTCGCCCGTGGCCTCGACGAAGCGGACGTCCACGACGCGGTCGTCGAACGCGAGCTGGCGCTGGCTGCCGGTGTGGACGTCGATGACCTCCAGCCCGTAGTGACCGTCGCCGTTCTTGTCGACGGACCAGGGCAGCTTGCTCCAGGCGGCGATGCGTCCGCGGGCCTCGTCGATGGAGAGCAGCAGCGCCGCGCCCCCCAGCTCCCAGCTGCGGTCGATGCGGCCGGTGCGCAGCGAGATGGCGTGCACGAAGGCCCGGGGATGGTTCTCGTCGTTCTTGTCGAAGGTCAGGAAGTAGGCCATCTCGCCGTCGCCGAAGAGCATGCGCGTCGCGGCCTTGCCGACCGGCAGCGAGATCCCCGACAGCTCGTCCAGGTCCACCGACCAGACGGTGCGCTCGCCGTCGCTGGCCGTGGTGGCCGTCACCAGGTAGCGGCCGTCGGCGCTCAGCGCCAGATCGTAGCCGAGGGCCTGGCCACCGACCTGGTTGCCGGGGGTGGACTCCTCGGTGTTCAGACCCAGCTCGAAGCAGCCCGAGAGCGCGGGCAGGGCGAGCGCGCAGGCCAGCAGCGCGCGGCGGAACAGCGGGTTGGGGGTGACAGTCGGCGTGGCAGTCATCGGAGGCTCCAGGGAGGCGGTGGGAGTACCGGGGGGCGACGACGGGCAACAGGAGCAACACTCGTGCCAGAGCCGGTGTGCGCTCGGCGAGGGTCGGGTGGATGCCTGGAAATCACTGGAGTTTTCGCTGACGGTCAGCGGGGTTCGGGATCTTACCGGGCCCCGAGTCGGCGACGCGACCGGACGACATCAGGGTCCGTTCGATCCGCGAGGGTTCGCCAATTCGGGCACCTCACGTTCGCAGGCCAGCAGACGCTCGTAGCCTCGCCACGCCTTGCCGCCGCGGGCACGCAGCCGGGCGGCCAGCTCCCGGTTCTCCAGGGCGCGCATCAGCCGCAACAGCGGCGCCTGCCGCACCTCGAGCACCCGGCGGTCCTCGGCGAGCTGATCCAGGTCGGCGCCCGCCTCCAGGAAGGCCCGATAGCGGGGATCCGAACGCAGCGCGGCCTCGATGGCCTCCCCGTCCTTGGCGAGGGTGGCCTCGAAGTCCGGATGCCACGGGTCGTCCAGCACCGGCCAGCGCCCGAGCAGGGCCGCCGCGATGGCGGCGTAGCGGCGATCCTCCTCGTCGGCGGCGTCGGTCATCTGCGTCGCGAGGGCGTCGATGGCGTCGTCCAACTCCTGGACGCGCGCCCGCACCGGCGGGAGCTCCGCCGGCAGCACCAGGTCGCGCGTCAGCGCCGCGATGACGGCGTCCTCCTCCGGCAGGGCGACCGGGCGCTCGGGCCCCTCCGCCGGCGCGACCTTCCGCAGCCAGCGCTCCGAGGTCGAGGTGGGCACGTCCACCGACCGCGAGGCGATGCGCACGCGGCAGTGGGCCTCGTAGAGGCTGACGCGGCCGTCACCGTCGAAGTCCACCTGCTCGGGCTCGAGCGGCGTCCCGTCGGCGGCCCGTTGTCCCAGGGCGTGCAGGAAGTGCATCCCGTAGCCGTCCTGGCGGCGGCGGTCGGGGTCAGGGTCGCAGCCGGCGGCCTCGCGGTCGGCGGTGGTGGCGAAGAACCCGCAGCGACCGGTGGCCACGGCGCCCTCGGGGTCGGCGCCGCGGAAGGCCAGCTCGGCGAAGCCGCCGCCGTAGCACGAGGTCACCACCAGCCGCGTCTCGCGCGCTCGGGCCGGGTCCAGCACCTCGGCCAGGTCGCCGGGCACCAGCTCGCCACGGCCCCACATCAGCACGGCGCTGTCCGCGGGCGTCTCGCCGGGCAGCCCGTGGCCGGCCAGGTAGACCAGCAGCGGCGGGCCCTCGTGGGACACGGCGGTCGCGAGGGCGTCGAGGAAGGCCTCCCGGGTCGCCGGGCCGCTGGGGCTCAGCGTGGTCTGGCGGTAGCGGGCGTCGCGGCCGGCCCGCGGCGCGAAGAGCTGGCCCAGCTCGGCCCGCAGGCCGGCGGGCGGTCCGGCCGGGTCCAGCACCTGGACGGCGCGCGAGCCGGGGCCGCTGGCGTAGAGCAGCACCCCGCCCGGACCCAGGATCCGGGTCGCCAGCGCCAGGTCCTGCTCGATGGAGACCTGGTTCGACTCGGGGACGTCCCCGCCGCCGGCGACCAGCCAGCGCGGGCCGGAGGTGGACTCGGCGGCCGGAGGCACGGCGGCCTCGGTGGGGGCCGTCGCCGCCGGCGGGGGCGCGGGGCCGGAGACCGGGGCGATGCGCTGCGGCGCCGAGGGCGCGGGCGCGCGGAGCAGCCACATCAGGCCGCCGCCCGCGGCCACGCCGGCCACCAGGAGCAGGGCGGCCAGGCGACGGGGCGAGGTTGGGGGAGCGCTCATGGCAGCGACGAATACCCACGACGGGCCCGCGGCGTCAAAAGGAGGGCCTCGGGGGCGCCGGTCCGCTCGCAGGCGCGGCGCTCAAAGCTTGCAGCAGCGCGCACACGCGGGAAAGAGCGCCGTGCCGACCTCCTTGCGGAAGCGCACCATGCGGTCGCCGTTCCAGATGGCCTCGAGCGGCTCCTCGAGCAGGTTGCCGACCTTGTAGAACATGAAGAGGCAGGGGTAGACGTCACCGCCCGCCGAGACGAAGAGCGAGCGCCAGGGGTAGGTGCAGTGGCGCTTCTGTTCGCCGTCGGCCGAGTACCAGGCGTCGCGCTCGGACGCGTCCAGGTTGGGCTTCACGAAGACCGGGATGCGGCTCGGGCGGCGCTCGAGCGCGGCGACCGACGCGGCCAGATCCGGGCCGCCGCCGGGCCGGTGCACGTAGCTGTTGACCGAGGCGGCCGGGTCCCCCAGGCGCTCCCACACGGCGGCCTGGGCCTCCATCTCCTCGGGGGTGACGAAGTTGAGGTGCTCGAAGCGCACCGCGTCGACCCCCAGGCGCTCGCCCTCGGCGACCACCTCGCCCAGCGCGTCGGCGTTGTGCTCGGTGATGGCGCAGTTGAGCAGCACCCGCGTCCCCCGGCGGCGCGCCAGCAGCTCGCGGGCGGCCTCGGTGAGCTTCGCGTAGCTGCCCGGGCGCTGGGTGATCGCGTCGTGGACGGCCTCGGGGCCGTGTAGCGAGAGCACCACGCAGTCGATGTCCAGCTCGACCAGGCGCCGGATGCGCTCGACCGAGAGCAGGGTGCCGTTGGTCACCACGCCGCAGGGCATCCCCTCGGCCTTGATGAGCGCGATGACATCGAGGATGTCCTTGCGCATGAAGGGCTCGCCGCCGGTCAGGAACAGGCTGGGGCGGCGGCCGCGCGGGCCCAGATGCTCGATGAAGCGCTGCAGCTCCGTCAGGGACATGAAGCGCTCGCGCGAGTCGAGGATCTCCTCGGAGTGGCACATCACGCAGCGCACGTTGCACTCGGAGCGGATGACCAGCGAGATCGACGTCGGCCACGACGCGCGGCCGTCGCGCAGGTAGCGGTCCACCGGGAAGCGCACCACGTCCATGAGCATGGTGGCCGGATCGAAGAGGCGTCGGAACAGCATGGCCTGCCGCACGTGGCCGGCGATCTGGGTGACGCGCTCGCCGACGACGCCGTCAGACAACGCGCTGGGCCTGGGTCTCGAAGGCGGGCTCGGCCGGCGCCGGGACCTCGGGGGCGCAGGCGGCCGGCTGCAGCGCGTCGGCGCGGGTCACCGGCGAGGCCGTCGGGCGGCGGCCGGGCCACAGGCGTTCGAGGCCGGGCAGGAACACCGTGCTGACGCCCTCCACGTACTTGCGCCAGTTGCGCGGGCGGAACTTGCGGATCTCACGGAGGATCTGCCGCGGCCGCAGGTAGAAGCTGCGGATGGCGCGGCGCTGCGCCGACTTCAGCGACTCGATGGTCCAGCCCTCGGGCACGTACATGGGCTCGAGGTCGGTGAAGGACAGGTACGCAGAGAAGCGGCGCCAGTTGGCGACCTTCTCCTCGGGCGTGGCCTCGTTGTCCAGGCGCCCCTCGCGCACGAAGTCGTCGTAGAGGTCGCTGCCCGGGTAGGGCACGAAGATGGCGAACTGGGCGAAGTCCAGTGGCAGCGAGCGGGCCAGCGCGATGGTGGCGCGCGTGTCTTCGGGGCGTTCGCCGGGCAGGCCCAGGATGAAGAGGCCGTGCGGGTTGATCCCCGCGGCGTGGGTGGCCTGGATGGCCTTGTGGACGCGGTCGGGCGACGAGCCCTTGCGCACCGCCTTGAGCAGCTCGGGAGAGGCCGTCTCGATGCCGAAGGCCATGTTGCGGCAGCCGGCGCGCTTCATCCAGCCCAGCACCTCGGCGTTCACCGTGTTGACGTGGCCCTCGCACTGCCACTCGACCTGGATGCCCCGCTCGATGATGAGCTGGCAGACCTCGATGATGCGCTTCTTGTTGACGGTGAAGAGCGGGTCGAGGAACTCCACGAAGCTGGCCTGGTACTCCTCGACGAGGAGCTGCAGCTCGTCGACGATCGAGCGGG
Source organism: Deltaproteobacteria bacterium (assembly GCA_020632695.1). GTDB lineage: Bacteria > Myxococcota_A > UBA9042 > PHBI01 > JACKFB01 > JACKFB01. The sequence goes on along the minus strand of JACKFB010000010.1, from coordinate 151,054 downwards.
CGCTGCGCATGCGGTAGTTGCGGTCGGCGTTCACCACGCAGAAGGTGCAGGCGAAGGGGCAGCCGCGGGTCGCCAGCATCACGCGGTAGCGCCCGCCGTCCCGGGTGCGGGTCACGAAGTCGCGTGACGAATAGGACGCCATGTCGACCAGGTGTCGCGCCGGCAGCGGCAGCCAGTCCAGATCCTGCACCACCGAGCCGGGGGCGTTCTTGCGCGCCACGCCGCCGTCCAGCCAGGAGATCCCTCGCACGTCGGCGAGCGGGGTCCCGGCCTCCCAGGCGGCGACCAGGTCGCGCATGATCAGCTCGCCCTCGCCGTGGACCACCGCGTCGCAGCGGCCGTGCTCGAGGTAGAAGCCGGCGTACACCGAGGCGTGGATGTTGCCCAGCACCACCTTGGTGTGAGGGTGGTGGCGCTTGATGAAGCCGCTCAGCTCCCAGACCCAGGCGCCGCTCGACGTGAGCGTGTTGATGCCGATGACGTCGTAGCTCGTCCCCACGAGACGACGCTCGACGTCCTGCCGGCTCAGGTCGTGGGCCCAGGCGTCGATGACCGACACCTCGTGGCCCTCGCGCTCGAGCACGGCGGCGATATAGAGCAAGCCGAGCGGCTCCGTCTTGTGCACGAAGACGCGCGCGCCGCCCATGATCTCGAACATCGTGTCCGAGGGGTTGACCAGGAGGACCTTCATGCTCCCCAACGGTGGCGCCGAAGCCTGTCAACTCGCGCCGCCCGAGCCCACACCGTAACTCAGCCGCCCTCCCGATGCACGGACGGGCCTCCGGAGGGCGTGACCGGCACCTCGCAGCGGTGGAGCGCCAGCCCGCGCACCCGCAGGACCACCGGGCAGGCCTCCGCCCGGGCGATGAGGGCCTCGGGGCAGCCGGGCATCAGCGGGACCTGCTGCCAGTAGAGGTCGCTCACCACCAGCCAGAAGCCGGGCGCGCCGAAGGGGGGCCTCGCCAGCTCCTGCTCCAGCCGGGCGCAGCGGGTGTCCAGCGGGCCCTCGCCCCGGTCGCCGGTGGGGGCCGCGATGAGGTGACCGCCGACCGTGAAGCGCTCGAAGGCGCCCGAGGGTCGGGGACGGCCGAAGCGGGCGTGGCAGCGCCTGAGCGCGGCGAGGGAGCTGCGGTCGTCGCAGAAGGCGTAGAACCAGTCGATCTTCACGTCGTCCATGGCCAGGACCGGCGCGGGGGCGCTCTCGACGGCGCGGGCGACGCGGCCCAGCTCGCGGCCGTAGAAGCTCCAGTCGTCGAAGGCCGAGAAGGGGTGGCGGAAGTCGGCGTTCTCCGAGCGCAGGTAGAGCGCCGAGAGCGCGAGCAGGGCCAGGGCCAAGGGCGCGACGCTTCCGCGGGGGGCGCGGTCGGGGCGCGGCGCCGGGGGCCCCGGCAGGCTGGCGGCGCCGGCGCAGAGCACCAGCAGCACCAGCGGCAGCGCGGCGGCGTAGTTGGTGAAGCGCATCAGGATGAAGGCGCCTGCGACGGCGTAGGCGAGGATGCTCAGCGCGGCGGCGGCGGTGAAGCGGGGGCGGCGGCGGACCAGCAGGTAGAGGGCCACCAGGAGCAGCGGCGTGGAGAGGGCGCCGAAGCCGGTGAGGGCCTCGACCAAAGCGCCGGGGACGGCCAGCGGCTGGCCGTGGGCGAAGCCGAGGTGGACGTCCAGGGCGGGCTCGCCGAAGCGGGCCATGGACTCGGCGTGGGCGGCGAGGCGGTCGGCGCCGTCGCGGGCGGCCTCGGTGGCGCCGCGGTAGCTGCGGATGGCGGTGAGCACCCGGGTGACCAGGGGCAGGTAGAGCGCCAGGCCGGCGGTGAGCGCGGCGGCCAGGGCTGCGCGCTGGCGGCGGCGCCAGGCGGTCGCGGCGAAGAGGAGGGCGCCCGGCGCGATGACCAGCAGGCTCAGGTGGCCGGTCCAGAGCGCCGCGGCGGCCGAGAGCACCAGCGAGACCCAGACGGGGCGGTCCCAGCAGAGGTAGGTGGCCAGGCTGGCGAGGAACCAGGCGGTGGCGGTGGCCTCCATGAAGTAGTTCGCCTGGAGCGTGGAGAGCAGCACCAGGTCGGGCGCGAAGGACGCGATGAGGGCGGCGGCGAACCCGGCGGCCCAGGTGCCCAGCGCTGAGCCGGCGCGGAGCAGGGCGAGGACGAGGGCGGCGTGCAGCGCGAGGTTCGGCAGGCGCAGCCAGGCGATGTGGCCGCCGACGCCGAGGTGGGCGCCCAGGTCCGACCAGCCCAGCAGCAGCAGGGAGTGCAGCGGCGGATGGTAGGCGTGCATCAGGTCGAGCTGGCCGCCGAAGAAGGCGTCGAACACGCCGCCGGCGGCGTCGATGGCCCAGAGCTCGGAGCGATCGGGGTCCAGGGTGGCGATGAGCCAGGCGCGGAGCGCGAGCGAGCTGACGAGCAGGGCGGCGACCTGCACGGCGCGGCGTCGGCGCAGCGCGAGCGGGATCGGGGGCGGCGCGGCGGCGTCGGGCGCGGTGCGGTGACCGGCTCGGGCGCGGCGGGCCAGCGCGACCAGCGCGACCAGCGCCACGAGGGCGACGAGCGGGGCGACCAGCGTCGGGAAGGTCATCGGCGGCGTGGACCGTGGGCGGCGAGGCGGGCGGGTGCGCGCATCGTATCGCAAGGCGCCCGGTGGCGCGCGCCCGGTCGCGGGTTGACACCGCGGGCGCGGCTGCCGTGCAATGCTCGGCAGCGCACGCGGCGGGCGCGGGGAGACACGGTGGGACGAGCCGGCGGCGGCAGCGAGCGGGCCCTTGGGGCGGGGCGGTGGGAGCGGTCGCGCGTCGTGGCGGCGGCCGTGGTGGCGCTGACGTGTCTCGCGGGGGCGTGCCGGTCGGGCGAGCCCACCGCGGAGGTCATCGACGCCGACGCGCGCTGCGTGCCGGGCAGCGCCGGGTGCGTGTGCGACGACCGGAGCGCCTGTCAGGACGGAAGCGCCTGCTACTACGGCGTCTGCTTCAGCGCGCCCGACCAGATGCCGAAGAGCTACTACTACTCGCAGCAGAACCTGGACGACGAGGAGCGGGTCAACGCGCTCATCCGCGAGGCGGTGCCCATCGCCGCCGGGTCGCGCGTGGCCGACATCGGCGCCGGCGCGGGCTTCTACACCGTCCACGCGGCGCGGCTGGTCGGCGACACGGGGCGCGTCTACGCCACCGACATCGACCAGGGGCGCCTGGACTCCATCGCCGCGATGCTGGAGCGCCTCCCCGACGGCGCCGAGCTGAAGCCCCGCATCGAGCTGCGGCTGGTCGACTCCCCCTACGCCACCGCGCTGGAGTCGCTGCCGCCGGCCAGCCTGGACCTGGTGGTCATGCTGCGGGTGCTCACCTTCCGCCCCGACGAGCGCGCCGCCGACCTGCCCTACCTGCGGCGCATCGCCGAGAAGGTCCGCCCCGGCGGGCGCTTCGTCTACCACATGGACTGGGTGCACGAGGCGGGCTATCGCGAGTACCTGACCGCCCTGATGCGTGACGCGGGCTTCACCGGTGCGGTGGACGAGATCCCCCTGCCGGCGCACATCCCCGAGACCGTCGAGGCCTTCGACTGGTCGCTGGTCCAGCGCCCGAAGATGACGCTCCGGCGCGGGTTCATCCTGGTGTTCCACCGCTGAGCGCGGCGGCGGGCGCGTCAATGGTTACCGCTCCGAAACGCCCGGGAAACATCGCCGGGATAGGACGGTAGCCAGCGGTGGGCGACGCAGCATGGGTTGCGCCGCCCGCCCCGTCATCCGCATCCGCGGTTCACCCCGTGAAGAGAGACCGCCCCGCTCACCGACGGTGGCCGGGCCTCACTCCAGGAGCTTCCATGCGCGTTCGCACGTCTCGTCTGCTCACCGTCGTCCTGCTCGCCGCGTTGCCCGCCACGGCGTGGGCCGACGAGGAGGCGCCGAAGGTCATCGAGTTCTCCGGCTTCGTAGACACGTCGGTCTTCTTTCCCTTGACCGGCTTCGGCACCCACGCCGTCTCGCTCGGACTGGACCAGGTGGAGCTGGACATCACCGCGCGCCCCGCCGCAGGCCTGACCCTGCGCACCGACCTGAACTGGATGCCCGCCGTCAACATCCTCGACGGGCTCGACTTCTCCGGTGAGGTCTCCCTGCTCACCTTCGACAGCATCGTCGAGCAGGGCTACGCCAAGTACATCTTCGGCGGAGGCGACCGCGGCTTCTTCTTCCAGGCCGGCAAGCGCAACGCCCCAGTAGGCACCGAGGCCCTGGACGCTCCCGACATGTACCAGTACAGCCACAGCCTGCTCTTCGACAACGCCGCGCCGTCGAACCTCACCGGCTTCTTCCTCGGCTTCGACAACGGCGGAAGCGGGCTCGGCGGTCAGGTCTGGGTGACCAACGGCTGGGACGAGCCCTCGACGCCCGCGCACGCGGCGGTCGGTGGTCGGCTGGAGTATGCCTTCGCGACGGGTGGCGTCGGCCTCTCGACCACCATCGGCCCGCTGGCCGAGGACAAGATCTTCGCCATGTTCGACATCGACGCCAACATCGCCGCCGGGATCTTCACCGGTCTGCTGAACGTGAACGTCGCGACCTTCGACGGCGAGGTCGGCGCGGGCGTGTCGGCGGTGGGCAACGTGGCCATCGGCGATACGATGTCGGCGACGGCGCGCGTGAGCTACCTGATGCGGGACAAGCTCGCCGGCGCTCCGGGGACCGCCTACAAGGGCCTCGAGGTCACCGGCGCCTACCTCTTCACCATCACCGACCACTTCGGCGCGCTGGTGGAGATCCGCGGCGACATCCCCGACGCGGGCGACACCACGGTCGGCGCCGCCATCGAGGCGACCGCCACCTTCTAGCCGGCGCTGAGCTCAGCGGTTCCGCGACACGGCGGGACTCGGGCCCGCCCCGGGTCCCGCCGTCGTCGTCTGGGCCACCGCTCAGGGCGTGACGTAGGGGCGCGCCTGGACGATGTGCAGCGTGTCGCCCTGGAAGAGCCACTCGATGTCCAGGGCGTGCTCGTCGGGGAAGGTGGCCGCCAGCCGCTGGCACACCTCGCCCAGGGTCTTCACGCGCGCCTCGGTGAGCACGGGCGTGCCCAGGGCGGGCGCAGGCACCTCCTTGACGCCGCCGTGGTCGTCGAAGACCAGCATCGTCCCCTCGTCGGAGCGCGACAACACGCGCATGCGCTTGCTCTTGGTGTTGTAGAGGATCTGCTCGGGCATCTTGCGCCCGTCGACCACCCGGATGCCCAGGCCGCTCTTGGCGTTGATGGTGTAGATGGTGTTCGGGCGCGTGTCGTAGATGTTGGTCGTCACCAGCACGCCCGCCGCCGTCGCGTCCACACCCTCCTGCACCAGCACCGCGCCGTAGACCTGCGAGTGGTCGATGCCGAAGTGCTCGCGCTCCTCGTAGGCCCGCACGTTCCACACGCTGGCCCACACCGCCCGGATCGCCTCCGACAGCGCCTCGCGCCCGCGCACGTTGGGGATGGTGTCGTAGAGCCCGGCGCCGTTGAAGCCGCGCAGATCCTCGGCGTTCGTCGAGCTGCGCACGAAGATCCCGCGCTTTCCGAAGCCGAGCTGCCGCGCCCGCTTCTCCACGGCGGTGAGCAGCTTCTTGTCGAGCGGCGCGGTCGCGATGGCCTTGCGCAACGACTCCAGCTCCTTCCAGCGGTACTCGGCGTCCTCACGGAAGTGCGGGTCGTCGAGCATCGCCTGCACGCGCTTGTCCAGGCCCGCCCGTCGCATGTGCTCGGCATAGTAGTAGATGGGGATGCCGAAGCCCGGAGGCACGTTGGCGCCGGGCACCTTCAACGACACGATCTCGCCCAGGTTCGCCGACTTGGCCCCGTAGGCCGTCACCCGGTCCTTGCGCAGCTCGGCCAGCGAGCGCAGCTCGCGCTCCTCGAGGTCCGGCTCGGGCAGCACCACCTTCTCCACCGACCGGCGCTCCGACTCCCACTTCGCCTGCTCCTCCGGCGTCGCCTCGCGCACCGTGTAGCCGTCGGGGCGCGCCTCGTACCAGACCACCTTCCCGTCCAGCGGCTTGAGGATGCGCGCCGCGTTGGTCACGCCCGCGTGGGGGATGCCCCAGGCCTTGGCCCGCAGCGCCACGTGGGAGAGCGGCGTGGAGAACTGCTGGGAGATGACCCCCGAGACCACCGTCAGGTAGGGGATCGCCTCGTTGAGCACGAGGATCTCGTCGGGCTTGAAGGTGAGCTTCGAGAGCAGCTCGTCCGGGACGTCGTCGATGATGCGCAGCACGCCGAAGCGCCCGCCCTCGTTGAAGATCTGGTAGTTCGAGTGGGAGTAGATCTCCTCGTTGGTGATGACCGGCACCTCGGTGAGCTGCGCCGCCACCGCCTTGTGATGCGGGGAGTCGGGCCGGAACTTCACCCGGTCGCCGGCGAAGAAGGTCTCGCGCAGCTTCTTGTAGGCCAGCCGCACGTGCTCCGGCTTCATCCGGTCGCCCTCCCAGAAGGCGAAGGTCCACTCGTCCTGGATGAGGTGATGCGCCAGGTAGCCGAAGATGTAGTCGGGCTTGTCCTCCTCGTAGTTGGCGATGAGGCTGGCCAGCAGCTCCGGCGTCGGATCGGTGTGCATCAGCGCGCCGATGACGAAGTCGGCGTGCATCGGGTACACGTTGACGTCGAAGTACCAGATGTCCTTGGTCTTCAGGTTGATGAGGAACTTCGAGAAGCGCTCGCTGGCGACCTGGTCGGAGTAGCGCAGGTAGGCCTCGGGGCTGTCGAGGGTGGGCGTCCACAGGCGCGTCTCGGCCCCCTGGTCCGCCGCGTCCGCCGCCGCGCGCTCCTGGGCCGCCCGCTCTCCGGAGTCCACCGGCGTCGCCGCCACCGGCGCCGCCTCGGCGGGCGCCTCGCTTTCCCGCACCACCTCCGGCGAGCTGGCGCACGCGCCGCCCCACGCCACCGTCCACGCCAGCAACGCCACACCCGTCAACCGCGTCATCCCTGTCCTCCCAGCACGCCCCGCATGCGCCGCGTCAGCACCCGGATCACCCCCCGGCTCAGGCCGGGCGCGATGTCGAGCATGTTGTCGAAGTCATCCCGATGGATGAGCAGCAGCTCGGTGTCCTCGATGGCCCGCGCCGCCGCGCTGCGGGGCCCGTCGTCCAGGATCGCCATCTCCCCGAAACACTCGCGGCGGCCGAGCTCGGCCACCGTCCGCCCATCGTGCTCGATCGCGACGCGCCCTTCCAGGACCAGGAAGAGCTCGAAGCCCGGCTGCCCCTCCTCGAAGATCACCGTGTCCGCGACCACCGAGCGCCGCCGGCTCACCTGCGCCAGCGGCAGCAGCTGATCGGCCGCGATGGCGTCGAAGAGCGGCACGTCGCGCAGCAGCAGCACCCGGTTCATCATCTCGTCGTGGGTGGTCTCGTCCAAGGTCCGCCTCCTCACCAGCGCGCCGGAAGGGGCCGCCGCCGACGTCGCCTCGCTCATCGCGTGGGCGTAGAGCTCACCGAGCAGTCCATCGCGCGGCCGCAGCAGCGCGGTCCCCATGTCCTGTGATGCCGAGCTGGCCGCCAGCGCGCCGCTCTCCAGCAGTATGCGGCGCAGCATCGGCGCGCGCATCCCGCTCCGGGACGCCGTGTACGAGCGCCCCAGCGAGTGCTCCGAGCCCTCGAGGTAGGTGATGACCACCCGCAGCTCGGCGTCGGTGATGGTCGCGTCGAGCAGCTCCAGCGCGTTCGAGCGCGCCCGCGGGTCGGCGTCGCGGTGCTTGAGGCGCGCCTGCTCGATGGCCGCACCGTAGAGCACCCCCAGGAGCTGGAACGCGATGGTCTCGGTGAGGGCCCGCCGCATGGCGATCTCGCTGCGCAGCGCCTGGGCGCGCGGCGAACCGGCGCCCTGCACGTGCGAGTCCAGCAGCGCGTAGCGGACGAGATCCTCGATGTGCTGGCGCACGGCGGCGATGATGACCTCGCGGTCGACCGCAGGCGGTTCGGGGCGGTTGGCGAGGTGCCAGAGCGAGCGGGCGGCCTGGCCCCGAAGCGGCGGCTGGGGATCGGCGAGGGCCCGCGCCAGGAGCATGGCGGCCTCCGGGGTCTCCAGGCGCTGGGCGAGCTGGAGCAGGCGCACGCGGCGCGAGGCCTGGGGCGCGACATCGGCGGACAGGCGCTCGGCGACGGCACCGATGACCAGCTCGGGGGGAAGGCGCCCGAGGGCGGTGAGGGCGACGCCGCGGGAGGTGGGCGACTCCAGGGCATCCAGGAGCAGGGGCACGTGCTCGGGGATCGAGAGCTGGACGAAGATGTCCAGGGCCAGCCGGCGCAGCTCGGGCTCGTCGGAGCCCAGGAAGCGCGGGAGCTGGTCCACCAGATCGAGATAGCGGCCCGGCAGCGGCTGGTCGGCGGAGTCGGGGCCAGCCGGGGTGCCCGGGAGTGGGGCCAGGCCGCTGCGGATGCGGAGGCGCGTGCGGAGGCGCTCGCGCGTCTCGGCGTCCGGGCTGCCCCCGCGCAGCCACATGAAGGCGCGGCTCTGGACGGCCGGGTCCTCGTGCTCGGTGAGCGCCTCGACGGCCGCGGTGAGCTCGGTGTAGTCGCGCGGCAACACGCGCAAGGCGGCGCAGAGCACGGGCGTCGGGCGGTGCGGCGCCAGCATCGAGGCCATCGCCGTGCGCACCGGCGCGAGGTCGGCGCGGGCGAGGGTGTCCAGCGCGGAGACGACGGTGGCCACGTCGGGCGAGCGGAGCAGCGGCTCCAACTCCTCGGCGGGCAGGGGCACGTCGAAGTCTCGGACCACGGTGAGGCCGTGCTGGACCTGGTCGGGATCGTCGGAGCGCAACAGCCGGCGCACGGCGCTGCGGGCGGCGTCGCCGGCCCAGCTCGGGACGGCGGGCTCGTGGTCGAGGTGGCGGGCGCCCAGGGCGTCGAGGAGCGCGCGGGTGTAGGCGGGGCCGACGCGCAGGCTCATGGTGAGGGCGATGGCGGCGGTGACGAAGAGCGCCGGCGTGAGGGCCGCGTAGTCGGCGAGGTCGTCGCCGATGAGCAGCAGCGCGAGGCCCACGGTGATGACCGCCAGGCGGTTGACGAAGCCGAAGAGCAGGAAGCGGGCGGGGTCCGCGTCCCGCTGGGGGATGGGCATCGTGGCGGCCTGCAGCGCCTGGCGGCCGACGCCGAAGTCGGCCACCCGCTCGAAGAAGGAGGTGGCGACGACGGCCCAGAAGAGGGCGGCCGGGACCAGGCTCTCGATGGCCATGATCGCGACGCTGCCGCAGCAGAGCACCAGGGCGCCGACGCCGGCGGCGAGGCCGACGCCGCCGAGGCGGTTGAGGGCGCCGGCGCCGAGCAGCGCGATGATGACGGTCAGCAGGTTGGCGCCCAGGTAGTAGTAGCCCAGGAAACCCGCCATGGTGCTGGCCTCGTAGGCGTGCTTCATGGCGCTGGAGAGCTGGAAGTCCATCACGATGGAGGCGGCCTGGCCGAAGAAGGCCAGGGCGGCGAGGACGCGCAGGAGCGGCGTACGGCGCAGCACGCCGAGGGCGGCGCGGAGGCGGCGATGGTCGCGGGCGGGCGGGCGCGAGCCGGTGACCGGCGGCGCGGTGTCGCGGGCCTGCGGGCTCTCGGCCATGGGGGCGATGCGGTGGCGCGCCCGGTGCACCAGCAGCACGGCCACCCCGAGCAAGGCCGCGGCGGCGTAGAGGAGCAGCGGCAGGCTTCCCACGGCGAGGACGGCGTTGGTGAGGCCGCCGCCGGCCGCGGCGCCGAGCGTCGCGACGGCGGAGAGCACGGGGAAGAGGCGGCGCGCCTGCCGGGTGGGCATCAGCGTGGTCGACCAGGACCAGGACTGGATCATCACCAGGGTCCCCACGGCCCCGGTCCAGGCATAGATCGCCAGTGAGAAGCGCGCGGGGGCGAGCCCGCTGACCAGGCCGATGGCGACGAAGCTCACCGCCGACAGCGTCGCGATGCCGTCGAGGCGGCGCTGCGGCGGGACGCGGTCGATGAGCGCTATCCACGCCAGAGAGGCCAGCGCGGTGGTCACCGCGGCGATGATGAACATCCACGGCAGCGCCGAGAAGGGGTTGCTGGCGATGGTCAGCGCCTTGGCGAAGGCGATGGTCATCACGTTGGCGGCCGTGACCAGCCCGAACACCGGCGCGACGGCGGCGAGCACCGGGCGATCCTGGCTGCGGATGGCGAGCAGGCGGGTGAGTCGGCTCACGGGGGCGCGTCCGCGGTCGGGCGAGGGAGGCAGGGGTGGCCTGATGGACGCCCTCCACGGTGGGGGCGAGGCGCGCCGGCGTCAACCGCGGCCGAGCAGAGACGATCCGGGCGAGCATGGCTTGGCGGCGCGGGGTGGGGCTGCGAGGATGGCGCGCGTGATCCGCCGCACACAAGTCGCCTCGAGGCTGGGCCGCTGGCTGGGGCCGTGGACGCCCGGGGACCGGGTGCCGCGGTCGGTCGTGCGCGGCGAGGTGTCCATCGCGGCCGGGCCGGGCGAGCGCCCCATGCGGGCGGTGACCTGGACGCCGGCCTCCGGGCGCGCGACGGGGGCGCTCTTCGTCGTACCGGGGCTTCACCCCGACGGCCCCGACGATCCCCGCTTCAGCCGCTTCCTCGCCGTGCTGGCGGCCTCGGGCATCGCCGCGTTCTCGCCGTGCCTGCCGGATTTCATGGCCCTGCGGCTGGCGCCCACGCTGCTCACCGACGTCGAGCGGGCCTTCGCCGCGTTCGAGGCCTGGCCGCAGCGCCCCGCGAGCGCCCGGCCCGGCGTGATGAGCATCTCCTTCGGGTCGCGGCTGGCGCTGCACCTGGCCGAGACCTTGGGCGACGAGCGGGTCGGAGGCGTCGTCCTCTTCGGCGGGTACTGCGACTGGCGCGAGGCCATGCGCTTCGCCCTCGGGGACACGGTCGACGGCGCGGCCGCCGGGCCGCGTGACCCGCTCAACACCCCCGCGGTGTTCCTGAACCTGCTGGAGGGTCTCGACGCCGAAGCGCAGACCGTCGCCCAGGCCGAGGGCGCCTGGAGGCGCTACGTCGCCGCCACCTGGGGCCGCCCCGAGATGAAGGCCCCCGCTCGCCATCGCCCGGTCGCCGAAGCCCTGGCGGCCGAGCTGCCCGAGGCGGCCCGCGCGCTCTTCCTCGCCGGCTGCAACCTGAGCGAGCACACCCTGGCCGTCGCGCGCTCGGCGCTGGGCCGGCTGGGCGACCGCGACTGGCTGGACCCGACCCGGGCGCTGGGCGCCCTGGGCGTGCCCCTGACCATCGTCCACGGCGTCGACGACGACGTGATCCCGGTCTCCCACGCCGACCGGCTCTTCCGACTGGCCTCGCCTCGCGCCCGGACGCGGCTCCTGCGCACCGGCCTGTACGGGCACACCGCCAGGGCCGGCGCCGACGCGGCGGGCGTGCGCGCCGTGGCGCAGGCCCGCGAGCTGGTCACGATGCTCCGCATCCTGCGCGCCCTCGCCCGGACGGCCTGCCCGTGAGCGGGGCCCCCGGCGAGCGAGGCCTCCGCGCCCGCGATCTGGCGCTCTCCGCGGGCGGCCGTACCCTGCTCGCTGGCCTCGACCTGCTCCTGGCGCCGGGCGAACGCCTCGCGCTGGTCGGCCCCTCGGGCGCCGGCAAGACGACGCTGCTGCGCACCCTCGCCACCCTCGTCGACCCGGCGGCGGGCAGCCTCAGCCTCGACGGCCAGCCCCCCCAGCGCGTCGGATACCCCGAGTGGCGCCGCCGCGTCGTCCTGGTGCCGCAGGTGCCCGCCTTCCACGACACCACCGTCGCCGTCGCCCTCGCGCGCCCCTTCTCCTTCCGCGTCGCCTCCGCCCCATTCCCGGAGGCGCGCGCCCGCGAGCTGCTCGCCCGCACCGGCCTCGAGGCCAGCGCGGTCCTCTCCCAGTCCGCCCGCACCCTGTCCGTCGGCCAGCAGCAGCGCGTCGCCCTGGTGCGCGCCCTGCTCGTCGAGCCCGAGTGCCTGCTGCTCGACGAGCCCACCAGCGGCCTCGACGCCGCCACCACCTCCCAGGTCGAGGCGCTGCTCTCCGATCTCCCCGGCACCGCCTGCCTCATCGTGACCCACGACGCCGTCCAGGCCTCCCGTCTGGCGCCGCGCACCCTGGACCTGGCCCCCCTGGTCCGGGCGGTCTCCCAGTGACCGCCGCCGCCGCCCACGGGGCCATCCCGCTCGACGCGGTCGATCTGGCCATCGCGTCGGGCCTCGTGGTCATCGCCGGCCTCACCAGCCTCGCGCTGGGCACCGGCCTGGTGGGCCGCCTCGCCGTCGCCTCGGTGCGCACGGTGCTGCAGCTCTTGCTGGTCGGGTACGTGCTGGAGTGGGTCTTCGGCCTCGACTCCGCCCCGGCGGTCATGGCGTGCCTCGCCTTCATGCTCGTCGTCGCGGGCAGGACGGCCGTCCGCCGCGCCGAGCGCACCTTCCGCGGCGCGACCTGGCGCGCCATCCTCACCCTGACCCTGACCGGCCTGAGCACCGCGCTCACCGTGACCGCGCTGGTGATCCGCGTCGAGCCCTGGTGGGACCCCCAATACCTGCTGCCCATCATCGGGATGGTGCTCGGCAACACGCTGACCGGGCTGTCACTCTCCATCGACAAGCTGCTGGAGGACCTCTCCGAGCGCGCCGCCCTCATCGAGTCGGACCTGGCCCTGGGGGCCACCCGCTGGGAGGCCGGCCGCGACGCGGTGACCGGCGCCGTCCGTCGCGGGATGATCCCCATCCTCAACGCCATGACCGTCGCCGGGCTGGTCTCGCTGCCGGGCATGATGACGGGACAGATCCTCGCCGGCCAGCGCCCGCTCGACGCCGTGCTCTATCAGATCGTCGTCATGTTCATGCTGGCGGCCGCCTCGGCCATGGGCGCCACCGGCGTCGCGCTCTTCACCTGGCACCGGCTCTTCGACGCGCGCCACCAGCTCCGCAGCGAGCGGATCCGACGTCGCTGAGCGCGGACCGAGCCCGACGTCACCCGCCCGTCACTCCTGGAGGCGCTCCCACTCGACGGGATCGTGCGCGCAGAACACCGTCACCTCGTCACCGTGCTGGCTGGCCAGCGCGCGAAGCCGACGCTGGTTCTCGACCCGGGCGTCCCGGTCCGTGTCGGTCACCCGCTGGAAGAGCCGCAGCCCCACCGGCGCCTCCGGGTCCCCTTCGTGCACCACGCCACGGTGGAAGTACGCGTCGCCCGCGTGCAGCAGCCAGCCGGTCTCCGTCTGCACGGCGATGGCCGCGTGGCCCTCGGTGTGTCCCCGCAGCGGCACCAGCAGGATCTCCGGCGGCAGCCCGCGCAGATCACGCACCGCGTCGAAGCCCATCCAGGGCTCGCCGCTGAGGTCGTAGGTCTCCCAGAGCGGGCCGTGTGCCCACTGCGCCGGCCGGTAGCGCGAGCGCGACAGCCAGTCGCCCGCCCCGGTCGCCGCCGCGTGCTCGCCGGCCATGAGGTGCACCCGCGCCTGGGGGAAGTCGCCGATGCCGCCGGCGTGGTCGAGGTCGAGGTGGGTCAGCAGGATGTGACGCACGTCCTCGGGCCGGTAGCCCAGGGCGCGCACCTGCCTCAGCGCGGTCTCGGCGGGCTCCAGGGCCGGGCGGCCGACGCGCAACAGCAGGCCGCCGATGCGCTGCCGGGGGGCGGCCAGGTCGCCGGTTCCGAAGCCCGAGTCGACCAGCACCAGCCCGTCAGGAGCCTCGATGAGCAGGCAGTGGCAGACCATGTGGGCCGGCCGGCCGGCGTCGTGGCGGGCCAGCGGGCCGCCGATGGGGTGGAAGCTGGCGCAGTTGAGGTGATGAACGCGCACCGTCTGGCCTCCGCCGCGCGGCTTGCGAGCGGCCGCGCGAGCGGCCATCCTATCAAAGCCACCGGGGTCCGGGGAGCGCCATGGCCCAGAGCACCCGCGCCGACGAGGGACAGCTCGCGCTCTTCGCGCAGCCTCCACCCGCGCCGGCCCCTTCGAAGGTCCCGCCCGCCGAGCACGCGCAGGAACTGCACGCCCTGGGGCGCCGACTCTCGCCCCGGGTCCACCTCGGCACCTCGTCGTGGTCCTTCCCCGGGTGGGAGGGGCTGGTCTGGGGCGGGCGGGTGGCCAAGAGCGTGCTGTCCCAGGAGGGCCTGGGCGCCTACTCGCAGCACCCGCTGATGCGCGCGGTCGGGGTGGACCGCACCTGGTACGCCCCGGTCGAGGCCGCGGTCCTGGCCGACTACGCGGCCCAGGTGCCCGAGGCCTTCCGCTTCCTGGTCAAGGCCTCCGAGGCGTCGGTCACCCAGCGCTGGCCGAGCCACGCGCGCTACGGGGCCCACCGGGGCGAGCCCAACCCGCGCTTCCTCGACCCCGCCTTCGCCATCGACCAGGTGGTGGGGCCCTTCGTCGAGGGGCTGGGCGCCAAGGCCGGACCGCTGGTCTTCCAGTTCCCGCCTCAGCGCTTCAGCGGGCTCGGCGGCAACGACGGCTTCGCCGACCACCTCTACCGCTTCCTCGACGCGCTGCCCCGGGGGCCGCTCTACGCGGTGGAGGTCCGCAACCCGGCGCTGCTGGGTCCGCGCTACGCCGAGGCGTTGACGAGCCTGGGCGTGGCGCACTGCATCAACGTGTGGGGGCGCATGCCGGCGCCGGAGATCCAGTGGCAGCAGGCCCGCGTCGCCGAGGCGCCCGCGCTGGTCATCCGGTGGATGCTCGGCTTCGGCAACACCTACGAGGCGGCCCTCGAGCGCTACGCGCCCTTCACCGCCATCGTCGACGCCGACCTCCCGTCCCGCGCGACCCTGGCTCGCCTCATCCGTGACGCGACGGCCATGGGGAAGCCCACCTACGCCATCATCAACAACAAGGCCGAGGGGTGCGCGCCCGAGTCGGTGCGGCGCCTGGCCGAGATGATCGAGGCGGAGGGAGCGGCCTGAGCGGTCTCCGGCGCGTGCGATCAGCGCGCGGTGGGTACGGTCCAGGGCGCGACCGGGACGCAGAGGGTCTGGAGGTCGACCCGCACCCGGAAGGGGTCGATGTCGGACCGCATCGGGGTGACCGTGCGGAGGCGGGGCGCCCGGTCGAGGCCGATCATCGCGGTCTCCACGGCGTCGACCGCGCTGGCGTCGTCCGGGTCGTGGACGACCGACACGACCCGGCACAGCGCCGGCGAGCGGCTGGAGCCCGCGATGGCCAGCCGGGGCCCCGAGCGCCCGCCCATCACGCCGCCGACCACCAGGGGCTCCCACTGCGGGCGGGCGTGCACCTGGGCCAGGTGGTCGACCGGAAAGAGCGGCGTCGGGCAACCGGCCGGCTCGCCGCGGATCACGGCCAGGCAGTGGGCGCGTGTGGGGTCGGTGCTCCCGGCGGCCTCGTCGGCTGCGGCGTCCACCTCGGGGACCCGGTCGCAGGCGGCCTCGCCCTCCGCGGAGGACAGCGCGGCCAGCATGGCCAGGCAGTCGGTCGGCCCGATGCCCCGGCAACCGTGGCTCCAGTCGCGCGTCCGGGCCTCGTCGAAGAACGCGCACATCACGGCCGTACGCTCGTTCGGGTCCTTGCAGGCCTTGGCGGGGCCGAGCGCGCGCAACAGGCAGAAGTCGCGGTGGAGGGCGTGAACGCTCTCGCACGCGGCCGTGTCGCCCTTCGACACGCCGCGAGCCGCGATCCAGGCTGCGCACGCGTCGCCGGAGGGTCCGGGCCAGAAGCGCTTGCACGCCTGCTCGTCGTCCCCCGCCATCAGCCTGCAGCCGTGGGCACGCTCGTCGAGCAGCTCCCGCCGCGCCGTCTCGGCGGGGTCCTCCGTGCCCTCCCCGGGCGGCTCGCCCGGCAGCGCCGCCGGGAGCGCCGCGGTCAGGGCCTTCAGCGAGGCCAGCAGGGCGTCTTCCCGGTCGCGCCAGTAGGCGTCGAGGGTCAGCATCGCGTGGTCGGTGGTCATGCTGGTGAGGCCCGCGAAGGCCTCGGTGCGCTGCTCCCGCTCGCGGCGGGCGACGGTGGCCGGGTCGTCCGGCACGCTGCACTCCTCGCCGGGCCGGAGCGGCCGTGGCGCGCCCCGCGGAGCCGCAGCGTCACCCTGCGCCGCGGCGTCGGGAGGGGCGGTCCGGCCGGGGAGGGCCAGCAGCGATGCGGCGGCCATCACCAGCAGCGTCGATCCCTGCGAGCGCCTCATCGCTCGGCGACCCGGTCGCGGTCGCGGCCGTAGATGTCGGTGAGGAAGTGGACGCGGCCGTCGTCGCTGGCCCGCGCCGTCAGGTAGTCGACGACGATCGGCACCGGATGCTCGAGGGAGATGGGCGTCTCGCGGGTGTGGCTCAGCACGTGCTCCTCCTCGGCGACGTGCCAGGTCCCGTCACGCCGCAACAGCAGCTCCGCGAGCTGTAGCGGCTTCTCCACCCGCATGCAACCGTGGCTGAAGGCCCGCCGTACCTGTCGGAACTTCGCCTTGTCGCTCGTGTCGTGCAGGAAGACGAAGTACCTGTTCTCGAACATGAACTTCACCTTCCCCAGCGCGTTGCCCGGGCCCGGCTTGCGGCGCACCCACATGGTCTCCGGGTTGTCGGCGTTCATCACCTCGAAGCGCTTGGCCTCCCAGAAATCCGGCAGCGGATCCTCGCCCGCCTCGGCGCGCGCGGCCTGTGCGTCCTGCCACTTTGACTCGTCGCGGAGCAGCTCCTCCTGGAAGATGCGCGGGGGCACGTTCCAGTACGGATTGTAGATGACCGTATCGATGCGTGCCGTGAGCTCCGGCGTGGCGTTGACCAGCACCGCGCCGTGGCGCGTGGTGTTGCCGACCACCGTCTTGAAGCGCAGCAGGCGCTCGGGCCCGTCCCAGACCTCGCCGTGGAAGTCGGGCAACACGATGTACACCGCGTAGGGATGGTCGCGCAGATCGCTGTGGCGCATGCGCTCCAGGTTCGCCAGCACGCAGTCCAGGCGCTCGCCGACAGGCACGTCCAGCGCCTCCAGCAGGGCCTTGTCGATGAGCCCCGCGTCCCGTCGCGGTCGGGAGAGCTGATAGGCCTGCCGGGCGCGGCGCAGCGCGTCGGTGAGCGCGGCGTCCCACAGGTCGCCTGCGCCGGCGCCCAGCGGATCCTCCTGGGCCAGGCGCGCGCGCAGCGCCCCGATGCCCGCGTGGCGCTTGCCCGGCCTCGCCTTGCGCACCGCGGCGGGCACGGGGACGAACCCCTCGCCCTGATCCAACGCCCGGTAGCGGGGGAGGGCGGCGCGCAGGCGGTCGTAGGGCTCGGTCGCTGGCGGCACGGTCGCCAGCAGGGCCCGGGGGAGCTCCCAGCGGGCAAAGGCCTCGATCCACACGGCCTCGGCCCGGCGCCGTGCCTCGCCCGGCTCCGGGCGTACGGCGCCCAGGGCGCGCGCCAGCTCCAGCAGCAGCGCGATCGAGGCGTGCTCGATGTGCACCATTCGGATGGCGCGGGCGTGGTTGGCGGCCTCGTCCCGGTCGAAGCGGCCGTCGGCCAGGGCCTCGACCCGCAGCGCCTCCAGATCGGCGACCAGCGCCGCCGCGGGCTCGTCCAGGCGCAGCCCGTGCTCGGGGAGGCGGTCGGCCAGTTCGAGCAGCGCCTCGGCGCGAGCGGGCCACCCGGCCTCCTCGTCGTCGATCCTGCCGACCACGACCGGGCGGTTCCCGGCGGCGAGCTCCAGGCGCCGCAGCGTCTGGCGGGCCGGCTCGGGCAGTGACACCGGACCGGCCATGGCCGCGTCGAGCAGCTCGCCGAACTCGGGATCCCGGATCGGCGGGGGCGGGGGCGGAGGTGGCGGCGGCTCGGCGCGCGCGACCACCGGCTCGGGCGCGGGCGCCGCCGGAGCGCTCGGCGCGCGTCCGGTCGGATCGCAGGCGATGGAACCCGCCAGCGCCCACCACGCCGCCAGCGCGAGCACGGGCCTCCCCACCCTCATGACGCCGAGCGCTCCAGGGCGGGGCGCCAGGTGCCACCCATCAGCTCGAGGAAGGCCGGCGAGCGGGCCCAGGCCAGCACGTGGTGCACCCGCCAGGCTGGCAGCGGGTGGGTGCGCGCCGTGTTGCCGAGCATGTCCATGACGTAGACGAAGAGCTCGGAGTCGCGCATCGCCTCGGCGCGATCGGCCTGCTCGATGAAGGCGCCGACGTCCAGCTCGCTGGCCAGGCGCCGGCTCCCGCCCGCCAGCAGCATGTGCGTGCGCACGCAGACCTCGAGCGAGCCGGTGGCGACCAGCTCACCGCGGTCGGCCGAGAGCTCCGCCATCTGGTACCAGCGGGCCAGGGCGATGCGCAGCGGCATGGCCAGCAGGCGCGCGATGCCGAGGAACTTCGAGAGGATGCCCATGCCGCCCTGGGCGAGGAGCTGCGCCAGGGTGCGGTAGAGGACGTGGCCGAGCTTTACGTGGGTCAGCTCGTGACCCAGGACCGCGAGCAGCTCGCGGTCGTCCATGCCGTCGAGCAGGCCGGTGGTGACGGCGACCACCGGCCGCGATGCGCCGCTGGTGAAGGCGTTCACCAGCGGGGTCTGGACGATGTAGAGCGGCGGCGGGTCCACGTCCAGGCGGCCGGCTGCCTCCAGGTAGATGCGCAGCAGCGACGGGGCCTGACGCTCGCCCACCTCGACGGCGCCAGCCAGCAGGCTGAAGCGGGTCATCTTGTCGAGGGTGGACCCCAGCACCGAGGAGAGCAGCTCGTCGGCGTAGGGGATCGCCTTGAGCTTCGCCAGCGCCTCGCGATCCCAGGGGTGAGCGAGGTGGTCATCGGTGACGTCGGTCAGCGGCTCGCCGTTGACCCGGAACAGCCCCTCCTTGCAGCGCCCGCAGCGCGGCTTGGAGAGATCGCGCAGGGCCGCCTCGACGGGGACGCTGTTGGCCGCACCGCAGAAGCGGCAGGTGATGCGGGTCTTCTCGTCGGGCATGTCCACTCCCCGGGGCCGCTCGCGCCGAGCGACCGGCCCGAGCACCGTCAGGCAAGGAGCGCGTGGGGTCGCCTATTCCAGCGAGCCTTGCAGCAGCGTGTGGCCGTTGTCGCGCACCAGCGCGTCGAGGACGGGAGTGATGACGGTCCCCGGGGCGAAGAGCGGCGACAGCTCGCCGAGATCCAGCGTCGGCAGCGCGATGCCGCCGATGGGCGCCCCGGTCAGGTCGGCCAGCGCGCCGTCGATGAGGGCGCTCTCGAGCAGCTCCTGCAGCGCGGCCTCCTCGCCCTCGAAGAGCTCCGGCACGTACTCCCAGTGGTACCAGATGTTGTCGATGCCGTGGATGAGCACGCCGAAGGTGGTCCCCTCGTCGGTCTCCTCGGTGATGAGCTCCATGGTCATCTCGACGTCGACGTAGACGCCGATCCGGCCCTCGCCGCCGAAGAGCGGCGACACCATGTCCACATCGACGAAGAGGTCGCCGATCTGCAGCTTCATCAGCCCGTCTTCGTTGCAGCCGTTGATGATGGGCGGCAGCAGGAAGTCGAGGTTCATCGCCATCGAGTCCACCGGGATGCCCAGCCCGCCCGAGTCGCCGCCGGTGAGGCCGGCGATGGCGTCCTCGTCCAGCGACAGGTTGAGCGTGCCGCCGTACCAGACGGCCATCAGCAGCTCGTTGATGAAGTCGTCCCACAGCGCCGCCTCGAACGAGGACTGACCGGGCAGGTTCCACAGGGGCGAGTAGCCCTTGAGGCAGGTGCCGCGCGCCAGCGAGCCGAGCGGGTTCTGGGGGACCTTCTTGGTCGCGTCGATGACCGCGCCGAGCCCCAGGCGCCCGCCGGCGTCGGTGAAGGCCAGCGAGTGGACGCGGCTGGCCAGCGTCAGCGAGATGTCGTCCATGCCGGGCAGCGGCGCCGCCACGTCGAAGGTCTGGTTGATCGCCAGCGAGTCGAGGACGCTGGTCAGCGTGTCGCCCACCAGCGCGCCCACCTGGCTCTCGAAGAGGTCCTCGATGGTCCCGGTGAAGATGTTCACCAGGAAGTCGATGAGCCAGTCGAAGAGCCACCCCAGGATGCCGTCGATGTCGATGTTGATCGCCTCCAGGTTCACCTTGGCGTTCACCAGCGAGACGTCCATCACCGCGTTCTTCGCCGAGGCCAGCAGGTCGGCCTTCAGGTCGATGAGCCCGATCTGCAGCTTGCCGCCGAAGTCCGGGCAGAGGTCGATGCCGAAGACCTTGCACTCGCCCTTCAGCTTCACCTTGATCGACATGTTCTTGATCTTGGTGCCGAAGTGCAGCCCGCCGTCGAAGGGGTCCAGGTAGAGGCTGGGCGGGTTCATCGACAGGTTCGACAGGATGAGGTCGTAGCCGAGGCCGACCGACATGGGCGGCGGCAGGATCGCGCCCAGATCGAACGCGGCGACGGCGCCCTCGAGGATGGTGGCCAGGTCGTCGGGGTGCGTGGGGTTGTGGTTGCCGTCGTCCAGGAAGGAGTCGTCCAGCCACACCTTGATCGCGTCCGGGATGTAGTCGGGCGCGGGATCCATCGGGTAGTACTTCTCGGCGTAATAGAAGCTCTGCGTGATGGTGGTGATCTGGCCGGGCGTCCCGTCGGCGGCGCCGGACATGTCCTCGGCCTCGATGACGAGCACGTTCAGGCCCCAGCGCGGGATGATGATGACGGTCCAGGTGCCGTCGGGCTTGATCTTCGCCGGGACGCCGTTGACCCGGACCGCCGCCACGCCGGTGATGGTGTCGTTGGCGAGGCCGGACACCGTCACGCTGGGCTTGGCGCCCTGCAGCGTCGCGCCGCGCTCAGGGTAGAGCACCGTGACGCTCGGGGGCGCGCCGTCGATCTGCACGTCCACGCTGTCGCCCACCGTGGGCGTGTCGGCGAGGCGTACGCTGATGGTGAACACCCCCTCCTCGGTGAAGGCGAGGGTCTTCTCGCCGAAGAACTTGGCCGGCGCGCCGGCCGGGGTGACGTCGGCGGGCAGGGTGGCGGCGTCGACCACGGGGTTGCCGTACTGGTCCTGGGCGACGACGACCAGGGTCATCTTCTCGTAGGTGGCGAAGAAGGGCTTGGGCGGCTGCAGCGCCAGCTCCATCGTCACCGGGACGTCGGGGGTGACCTCGAGCACGGCGGCGGTCAGGGAGAAGAGCGTCCAGTCGAGGGCCTGGGGGACGCAGCGCACGGCGTACTTGCCGCTGATGGTCCCCGAGACCGCGAAGCCGGTCAGCGTGAGCTTGGTCGGCATGTCGATGGCCATCGGGAACTCGGGCACCGCGTTGCCCTGCTTGTCCTCGGCGTGGCAGGCCACGGTCGTCGAGTAGCCGGCGACGATGCTCGGCGCGCCGAGGGTGGTCACCAGCCGGTAGGGCTGGCCGTGGGTCACGGTGACGATCGCCGGGCTGGCGTCCTCGGGGCCGTTCTTCTGCTTGCAGGTGACGCCGTAGGTGCCGACGGTCAGCGCCTTGAGCTTGAAGTTGGCGTGGATGAGCCCGTCGGTGCCGCCCGGATCGGGGCCATCCGGCGCCACGAAGACCTGCCAGCCCTCCTCGACCACGTTGTCGAACTCGTCGTGGCCCGAGCAGCTCACGTCGGCGGTGCTCCCGGCGGCGAGCTGGCCAGGGTTGACCGTGGTGTCGATGTCCAGCGCCGGGCCCGCCTCGACCTTCACGATGACCGGGGTGGGATCGATCCAGTTCGTGGCGTCGAGGATGCACCGCACCTTGTAGGTCGCGACCGAGCGGAAGGTGACGTGGTCTCCGTCGATCATGGGCTCGTACAGGATGTTCGCCGGCGTCTCGTAGAGCTCCCAGTGGGTCGGGGGCGCGCCTTGCCCTTCGGCGAGGCCCTGGACCTCGCAGCGCACCAGGATCGGGACGCCCGCGGAGGGCGCGTCGTCGCTGACGCCGGTCTGCACCGTGAGCGCGGACAGCGGCGTCGGAGGCTGCTTGATGGCGCCCGAGTCCACGGTGTCGGCGCCGGTGACGTCGGCGCCGCCCTGGGGTCCGGTCGTGCTGTCGGCGCACCCGAACCAGGAGAGGCTCCCGGCGATGGCGAGCAGGGAGAGCAGTCCTGTCGTGCGCAGGCTGACGAGTCGCATAGGTATCCCCGGGGCGAGGTGTCGCGGTCCATAGTATAGGGCTCGACCCCGCCCCCTACAAACGGCAATTCAGTAATCGTCTCGGGCGCGTCGTTGCCGGCGGCGCCGTCGGAGGCTTCCATCGGTGCGGCGCGCGGGATAGCGTCCGCGCCCATGTCCGAGCCCGACCGCCTCCTCGCCGGATTGAACCCTCAGCAGCGGGAGGCCGTGATCCATCGGGGCGGGCCGCTGCTCGTGCTGGCCGGCGCCGGCAGCGGCAAGACCCGCGTCATCGCCGTACGCATCGCCCACCTGGTCGAGACCGGCACCCCGCCCGAGCACATCCTGGCGCTGACCTTCACCAACAAGGCCGCCGGCGAGATGGCCGAGCGCGTGGCCCAGCTCGTCGGGGCCGCCGCCGCGGCCGAGATCACCGTCAGCACCTTCCACGCCCTGGGGCTGCGCTTCGTCGAGGAGGAGGCGCGCAAGCTCGGCCTCAGCCGCCCCATCACCCTCATCGACGCGAGCGACCAGGCGGTGGCGGTGCGCCAGTGCCTCAAGCGCCTGCGCATCGACCCTCGGCGCCACGACCCGCGGCTCTTCCTGACCGGCATCTCGCGCGCTCGCAACGCCGGACTGAGCCCGGACGACCTGGCGAAGCGCTCGGACAGCCGCTACACCGCCGCGGTCTACGCCGCGTACATCGAGTGGCTGCGTGCCAACCGCGCCGTCGACTTCGACGATCTGTTGCTGCTGCCGCTGCAGCTCCTGCGCGCCGATCCCGAGGCGCTGGCCCGCTGGCGCGCGCGCTTCCAGGCCGTGCTGGTCGACGAGTACCAGGACACCAACCTGGTGCAGTTCGAGTTCGTGCGCATGCTCACCGACGAGCACCGGCACCTCTGCGTGGTCGGCGACGACGACCAGAGCATCTACGGCTGGCGCGGCGCCTGCATCGACAACATCCTGCAGTTCGAGTCCTGGTTCCCGGACGCCCGGGCCATCGCCCTCGAGCAGAACTACCGCTCCACCGGCCACATCCTGGCCTCGGCCAACGCCGTCATCGCGCTCAACAGCAGCCGCAAGGAGAAGCGCCTCTGGTGCGACTCGGGCGACGGCGAGCGCGCGCGCGTGGTGGTGTGCAAGGACCCGGTCGCCGAGGCCTCCTTCGTCGCCGCGGAGATCCACCGGGCGCACACCGAGGAGGACCGCCCCTACGCCGACTTCGGCGTGCTCTTCCGGGCCTCCGCCCAGGCCTCGGCCATCGAGGAGGCCTTCCGACTGGCCGGCATCCCCTACCGCCTGGCCGGCGCCTTCGGCTTCTACGAGCGCAAGGAGGTGAAGGACGTCATCGCCTACCTGCGCCTGGTCCACAACCCGAAGGACCGCTCGGCCTTCGCCCGCATCGTGAACTTTCCGCAGCGCGGCATCGGTCCCAAGCGCCTGGAAGCGCTGCTGGCCTTCGCCGACACCGAGCACCTGTCGCCGCTGGCCGCCTGCGCCCGCGCCGGAGAGGTGAGCGGCATCTCCCGGGCCGAGGCCGCGGCCCTGGGCGAGCTGCACGCGGTCATCGAGCGGGCGCGCGCTCGCTTCGCGTCGAACGGCGCCGACCTGGCGGGGGTGGCCGAGCAGCTCTGCGAGGAGGTCGGCGCGCGGGCGGCCTGGATCCGCGACCCGACCGAGGGCCCGGGCGGGCACACCCGCTGGCGCACCGTGGAGGCCCTGATGGGGGCCATCCGGCGCTGGCAGGCGCGGGCCCGGCCGGGCTCCGACATCGGCGACTGGATCCAGACCACGGCCCTGGACCGGCGCGAGCCCGAGGGCGGCGACGTGGAGGACCAGGTGTCGCTGATGACCGTGCACGCGTCGAAGGGGCTGGAGTGGCCGGTCTGCTTCGTCATCGGGTGCCAGGAGGGCGCGATGCCGCATCAGCGCACCATCGACGAGGGAGGCGACCTCTCCGAGGAGCGGCGCCTGTTCTACGTGGCCATCACCCGCGCCCGCACCCGGCTCTACCTGACCTGGAGCCGCACCCGCCGCACCTTCCACGGCCGGGAGCCAGCCCGCCGCACGCGCTTCCTCGACGCCATCCCCGCCGACCACATCGAGCTCATCGACCGCCAGCACGGGGGCAGCGAGGCCAGCAAGGAAACGAACCAGGCCCGCTTCGCCGCGCTGCTCGATCGCTACGGCAAGCGCTGAGCCTCCGGGGCGCGCCGTGCCTGGCGGCGCCGCGGTCCAGCCTTGCCATGGTGCGGGCGACGGGGCAGGCTACCCCTCCCGCCCGCTTCGACGGCCTTGGACCCCGAGGACGCTGCTCATGCTCCGAACGCTCGGCCCCCTGCTCATCGCGCTGACCCTCTCGTTGCCGGCGCACGCGCTGGAGCTGACCCAGCGGCAGATCCCCGTCAGCGGCTCGCTCAACGTGGCCGGCGCCGCCAAGATCGCCGACAAGATCCTCGACCTGGAGAGCGCGGGCACGGCCCCGATCTACCTGATCATCACGGCGACCGAGGGCACCGCCCAGGGCGTCCTGCTGGTCGCCGACACCATCCAGTCGGTCCAGAGCCCGGTGGTGGCCGTCGTGGTGACCCAGGTCCACGGGGCCGGCAGCGCGGTGGCGCCCTTCGCCGACCGGGTGGTCATCTACCCGTCGGCGGGCATGGTCTTCACCGAGGTCCCCTACGAGGGCGTCAAGAAGCCCGAGCCGCCGAAGCCGGTCGCCGACGGGGCCGAGGCCCCCAAGGAGGTGCCCAAGGTCGAGCCGGGCGAGGTGCTGCTGCAGAAGGCCCGCACCAGCTTCCTGGACCGCTTCTGGGAGCGGGTGGCCCACCGCATCCACTGGAAGTCCCAGACGCTCCACGCGCGCATCGAGGAGGGCGGGTTCATCCTCACGCCCGAGGAGGCGCTGGAGCAGAAGATCGTCGACGGGGTCGTCGACCGGATCACCTTGCTGCGCCTGCCCGAGGTCAAGCGCGAGCTGAAGACCGTGGTCACCGAGAAGAAGGAGCGCACGGTCGCGCCGAAGCCCGAGTAGGCGCGCGCCGGGAGGCTATCAAGAAGGGGGATGCCTCGCGCCCCCCTCCCCGCGGGCAGAGCCCGCAGGGCCCCTCCCCCCGAGGCGGCCCGCCGACGCGGGCCGCTTGGCTGCCCACGCGCCCGAGACAACCTTCATGCCTCGGGAAGCGGCGAAGGCGCATGGGCAACTACTTGAACTCGTAGGGCATCTCCTTCTCGATCATCCGGAAGATGTCCTCGCTGCCCTGGCTGACCTGGGTGAAGGCCTCGATGATGCCGACGGCGACCCAGGCGAAGATGACGATGGTCATGAGCACGCCGAAGGCGCGGAGCAGCCCGCGGACGCCGCGCGCCAGACGGTCGCCGTAGGTGGTCGCGAGGCCGCGCAGGGCCTCGACCATGGTGCCGGCGCGCTCGCCAGCGATGAGCACCATGAGGTCGCCCGCGGGGACGAAGCCGCTGGCGCCGAGCGAGACGGCCAGGGCGCTGCCCTGCTCCAACATGGCGGCGGCGCTGGTGGCGGCGTCGGCGGCGAAGGGGTCCACGGTGACGTCGGCGGCGGCCTGCAGCGCGTCGTAGAGCGGGAGGCCGGCCTCGAGGTGGTCGGCGAAGGCGCGGCAGAAGGTGGCGCGCACGGCGTGGCGGTAGACCGAGGCGGGCCAGGGCAGGCGCCAGGCGGCGCGCCGCAGCGTCGTGCCCAACGAGGTGGTGCGCAGCACGCGGGGGACCACCACCGCCGCGACGAAGGCGAGGCCGGCCACCAGCGCCAGGTTGCCGAGCACCTTGGCGGCGTAGGCGCCCGCCGAGCCGGTCACCAGCTCGGGGATGGGGCCGAGGACGATGGAGGTGGCCAGCACGCCGAGCGGGTAGAGCGCCGAGCGCAGGAGCTGCCGCCGGACCTCGAGGGAGGAGTCGAGGCGGGCGGCCAGGGCTTCGAGCGCCTGGGGCAGCGAGCCGGTGCGCTCGGCGGCGCGCAGGGCCTGGAGCGCGGAGGCGTCGAAGAGCTCGGGGTGGCGGGAGGCGGCGTCGGCCAGCGAGGCGCCCCCCTCGAGGTCCGTCCCCATGGCGACGAGGCAGCCGCGCAGCCGCGGGCCGGCGCCGGTGGCCAGCGTGCGCAGCGCTTCGGGGAGGCCGAGCCCCGCGTGGAGCAGGCGCGCCAGGCTGCTGGCGGCGTCGCGGACCGCGGGCCGGGGAATCGGGAACCAGGGAGGCTTCGCGGCGCGGGCGCCCGCCGAGGACGGGGGCGGGGGGCCGGGCAGCGCCACGCCGGCAGCCCTCGCGGCGCTCGGCACCGGGGCGGGCACGGCCGCGCCCGCGGGGACGTCGTCGCGCGCCTGCCACTTGCGGAACACGATGCCGCAGCGCCCGCACTCGAGGGTGTCGGCCTGCTGGAATCCGCAGCGCGGGCACTCCATCGGCGCACTCTACCAGCGCCCCGGCGGGGCGGCCAGGGAGACCCCGCCGGGGCGCCCCGACGCGCCGATCCTCCTTGACTTTCCAGGGGCAGGAGCGGAGAAAAACCCGCATGGCGACCAAGGCGAAGCAGCGAGCCGGCGAGGGATCCCGGGTCGACGGGGAGCGGGCGAGAGCGGCCTCGTCCGCGGCCTCGCGGGTGGCGATCACCGGCGCCTGCACCTATCTGGGTCAGCGCCTCATCGCGGCGCTCGAGCGCGACGCCTCCTGCGAGCACATCGTCGCCCTGGACATCGCCCGCCCGCTGACGGCGCGCACCAAGACGCGCTTCGTGCGCCTGGACCTCACCCACCCGGACGCCGACGAGACCATGGCCGCCACGCTGGAGGCCGACGGCATCACCACGCTGTGCCACCTGGCCTTCCTCGGCTTCCCCTCGCGTTCCGGCGCCTGGGCCCACGAGCTCGAGGCCATCGGGACGCTCTACGTGATGAACGCGGCGGCGGCGGCCAGCGTGCACAAGGTCGTCATGAGCTCGACGACCATGGTCTACGGGCCCTACCCGGACAACCCGAACTACCTCAGCGAGCAGCACCCGATGCGCGGGCTGCGCGCCAGCCGCTGGGTCTCCGACAAGGTCGGCGCGGAGCGCGAGCTGGCCCGCCTGGCCAAGGAGCGGGCCGACATCATCACCACGTCGCTGCGCTTCGCCCCGGTCGTCGGACCGGCCTACAAGAGCCTGATCACCAAGCTGCTTCGTCGCGCCGCGCTGCCGAGGCTGATGGGCTTCGACCCGCTGATGCAGTTCCTCCACGAGGAGGACGCCGTCGCCGCGCTGCTGCTCGCCGTGCGCGGCGACCACCCCGGACCGTGGAACATCGTGCCCGAGGGCGTGCTCTACTACTCGCAGGTACTCAAGCTCGGCGGGAAGCTGCCGCTGCCCTTGCCCCGCGTCCTGGCGGCCCCGGCGACGACGGCACTCTGGAACCTGGAGCTGCTGGACATGCCGGGGCGCTTCCTCGACTACTTCCGCTACAGCTTCTGCGCGGACGGCAGCCGCGCCTACGAGACCATGGGGTTCTCGCCGCGCTACTCGACCCGCGCCGCGCTCGAGTCCTTCTTCGCGGCTCGCAGCTCCCCGGCGCGGGCGGCCGACCTGTCGGAGGCCTCATGACCGCCAGCCCCGTAGACTCCCCCCGGCCCGGCGCCGCCCGCAGCACCGATCCGCAGCTCGGCGACCTCACCGACGCGCCCTTCGAGCTCTTCGAGTCCGAGCGCGACGTGCTCTCGCTGGACATCATCGGCGAGGCCCTGCGCCGCATGGGCCAGAGCGTGGGCCTGGACGAGCTGGTGCGCATCATCGACGAGATGGGCGCCGCCAGGGTGCGCGAGGCGTTGAGCCGCATCCTGTTCCAGCCCGCCGACCGCGTCGTCGACCCCTTCGGGCTGGACGTCGAGTTCTACGACGCCGTCTTCCCGCTGGTGCGCTGGGTGCACGACCACTGGTTCCGCGTCGAGTCCACCGGCCTGGAGCACATCCCCGACGCGGGGCGCGCGCTCATCGTCGCCAACCACTCGGGCACCATCCCCATCGACGGGCTGATGGTGGTGACGACGGCGCGCCTGAACCACCCCTCGCACCGCCGCCTGCGGGCCCTGGTCGAGAACTTCGTCTACCACATGCCCTGGGTCGGCGCGCTCTTCGCCCGGGGCGGCGCCGTCCGGGCCTGCCAGGAGAACGCCACCGCCCTGCTCGAGGCCGACGAGGCGGTGCTGGTGTTCCCCGAGGGCGTCAAGGGCATCGGCAAGCTCTACAAGAAGCGCTACCGCCTCCAGCGCTTCGGCCGCGGCGGCGCCATCAAGCTGGCGCTGTCCACCGGCGCTCCCATCGTCCCCTGCGCCATCGTGGGCGCCGAAGAGGCCATGCCGCTCATCGGCAAGGTGAGCTGGCTGGCCCGGCCGCTGGGAATCCCCTACATCCCCGTCACGCCGCTGACGCCGCTGCTCGGTCCGCTGGGCCTCATCCCCTTCCCGACCAAGTGGTTCATCGACTTCGGCGAGCCCATCGACGTCACCGAGGCCGGCGCCGACGCCGTCCACGACCGCGTGCTGGTCAACCGCCTCAACGAGCGCGTGCGCCGCGAGGTGCAGTCCCTCATCGACCGCCGCCTCGCCGCACGCCGGTCGATCTTCTTCGGATGAGCGCCTCCCTGCTTGCCGATCTGCGCTCGGACACGGTCACCCGCCCGAGCCCTGCGATGCGCCGCGCCATGGCCGAGGCCGAGGTCGGCGACGCGTGCTTCGGCGACGACCCGACCGTGCTGCGCCTGGAGGCCACGGTCGCCGAGCGCCTGGGCAAGGACGCCGCCATCTTCGTGCCCACCGGCACCATGTCGAACCAGATCGGCGTCGCCGTCCACACGCGACCGGGCGACGCCGCCCTCATCGACGCCGGCGCCCACATCGCGCGCTGGGAGGCGGCCGGCGCGGCGGCGCTCTCCGGCGTCCAGCTCATCGCCATCGAGGGTCCCCGCGGCCTCCCGACCACCGCCCAGCTCGAGGCCGCGCGCCCGCCGGACCACCCCAAGGCCGCGCGCCTGAGCCTGCTGGCCCTCGAAGACACCCACAACAGCGCCGGCGGCCTGGCCCACGACGCCCGCGCGCTCGACGAGCGGGCGAGCTGGGCTCACCAGCGCGGCCTCGGCGTCCACCTGGACGGCGCCCGGCTCTTCAACGCCGCCACCTTCACCGGCGACCCGGTCGAGCGTCTGGCGGCTCGGTGCGACACGGTCAGCCTCTGCCTGTCCAAGGGGCTGGGCGCGCCGGTGGGCTCGGTGCTCAGCGGACCCCGCGAGCTCATCGCCCTGGCCGACCGCTTCCGCCACCGCTTCGGCGGCGGCTGGCGACAGGGCGGCATCCTGGCCGCCGCGGGCCTCCATGCCCTCGAGCACCACACCGCCCACCTCGCCCAGGACCACGCCCGCGCCGCGCTGCTGGCCGCCGCGCTCCTGCGCTCGGGGGTGGCCGCCGCCACGCACCCGGTGGAGACCAACCTCGTCTGCTATCGTGTGGACCCGGACTTCGGGACGGCCGCCGAGCACGCCGCCCGCCTCGCCGCCCGCGGCGTCCTAGTCGCGGCGACCGGCCCCGACACCGGACGCCTGGTGACCCACCGAGACCTCGACGACGCTTCCGTGGCCCACGCAGCCACCGTGCTGGCCGACCCATGACCGAACCCGACGACACCACCGCCCCCACCGACGCCGCGCCCGCGCCCGACGGCGACCCGCACCGCGCCGGCTTCGTCGCGCTGGTCGGCCGCCCCAACGTGGGCAAGTCGACCCTGCTGAACCAGCTCGTCGGTGAGCGCGTCGCCATCACGACGCCCAAGCCGCAGACCACGCGCGACCGCATCCGCGGCATCCGCACCTTCGACGACTGGCAGGTGGTCTACGTCGACACGCCGGGCATCCACGAAGCGTCGACCTTGCTCAACCGCTACATGGTCGAGCTGGCCATCGGCACCCTGGGCGACGCCGATCTCGTGTACCTGCTGGTGGACGGCGCGCACCTGGTCGCCAAGCCCGAGGCCGTGCTGGCAGAGACCGCCGACGTCGTCGGGCGGGTCGCCGCCGCCGGCACCCCCTGCGTGCTCATCGTCAACAAGGTCGACAAGGTCCCCGACAAGGGCCAGCTCCTGCCGCACCTGGCGGCGCTCGGCGAGCTGCACCCCTTCATCGCGGTCGTGCCGCTGAGCGCGCGCACCGGCGACGGGGTGGACCGCCTCCACGCGCTCACGCGCCCGCGGCTGCCCGAGAGCCCGCCGCTCTTCCCCGAGGACAGCCTCACCGACCGCTCGATGCGCTTTCTGGCCGCGGAGATGATCCGCGAGCAGCTCTTCCATCGCCTGTCCCAGGAGCTGCCCTACCAGGTGGCCGTGACCACCGACGCCTGGGAGGAGCGCGAGGACGGCCTGGTCGTCGTCTACGCCACCGTCCACGTCGCCCGCGACGGTCACAAGGGCATCATCATCGGCAAGGGCGGCGAGCGCCTGAAGGCCGTGGGACGGGCCGCCCGCCTGGCGCTGGAGCGCTTCAGCGAGCGCCGCATCTTCCTCGATCTGCGCGTCCGCGTGGAAGAGCGCTGGAACGAACGCGCCATCGGGCTCAAGAAGCTCGGCTACGACGAGTCCTGACCCACATGCCCAAGCCCATCGTCGCCATCGTCGGCCGGCCCAACGTCGGCAAGTCCACCCTCTTCAATCGCCTGTGCGGGCGGCGCCACGCCGTGGTGCAGGACATGCCGGGGGTGACCCGCGACCGCCACTACGCCGAGGCCGAGCTGATGGGCAGGCCGGTGGTCGTCATCGACACCGGCGGCTTCGACCCCGAGGCGGAGGAGGGCATGCTCCCGGCGATGCGAGCGCAGGCGGAGATCGCCGTGCGCGAGGCGGACGCGGTCATCGCCGTCTACGACGGGCCGGACGGGCTGCTCCACGCCGACGAGACCATCGCCAGGATCCTGGCGCGCTCCGGCAAGCCGGTGTTCCACGTGGTCAACAAGATCGACGGGCCGCGGCACGAGGCGCTCTCGGCGGAGTTCTGGTCGCTGGGCGTCGAGGAGCTCTACTCGGTGAGCGCGCTGCACGGCCCGGGCGTGCTCGATCTGGCGGAGGCCATCGCCGAGCGGCTGCCCCCCGAGGGCGACGACGAGCGCGACCAGAGGCCGCTGCGCGCCACGGCGCGGGTCGCGGTCATCGGGCGGCCGAACGTCGGCAAGTCCACGCTGGTCAACCGCCTGCTGGGCGAGGACAGGCTCCTGGTGAGCGACGTGCCGGGCACCACGGTCGACAGCATCGACACCTGGCTGGTGCGGCCGCCGGACGCCGAGGCCATCGCGCGCGCCCAGGCCGCGGTGGACGCCGCCCGAGAGGCGCTGGAGAGCGCGCGCGAGGGGCGCAGGGCTGCGAAGGCGGAGGCCGAGGCCGAGGCCGAGGCGCGGGAGTGGGTCGAGTCGCCCGACGAGGACTGGAGCGAGACCCCCGACGAGGCCGACGACGAGGTGCAGGTGTTCTACGGTCGCTTCGACGGCGGCTCCGCCGGGGGCGGCGGCGACGTCGAGGACGACGAGGACGCCGGCGACCCGGACGAGAGCCCGGTGGAAGCCGACGACCCGCGGCTGGCCGACATCGACATCGAGGACTCGCGCTGGCGGGCACCCGAGGACATCGCGTCGCTCAAGGAGACCCTCCGCGACGCCGAGGAGGCGCTGCTCGACGCGCGCAGCGAACAGCGCACGATGCTCATCGACACGGCGGGCATCCGCCGCCGCAAGTGGGTCAAGACGCCCGTCGAGCGCATCAGCATCGTGCGCAGCTTCAAGAGCATCGACCGCGCCGAGGTGTGCCTGCTGGTCCTGGACGCCACCACCGGCGTCACCGACCAGGACGCGAAGCTGGCCGGGCTCATCCAGGACAAGGGCAGGGCCTGCGTGATCCTGGTCAACAAGTGGGACGCCGTCCCCAACAAGGACACCTGGACCGCGGGGCAGTTCGTCAAGGAGATCCGCCGCGACCTGCAGTTCATCTCCTACGCGCCGATCATCTTCATCTCGGCGCTCTCGGGCCAGCGCACCCACCGCATCCTGGGCACCGTGGACCGCGTGCGGCAGAGCTACGGCCGCCGCATCGGGACCTCGTCGCTGAACCGCTGGCTCTCTTCGGTGGTCCGGCGCAACCAGCCGCCGTCACACAAGAAGAAGCGCCTCCGCATCTACTACGCCCAGCAGGTCGCGGTCGCTCCCCCCACCATCCTGCTCTCGGTCAACGACGGCAAGCTGCTGCAGATGGCCTATCGGCGCTTCCTGCTCAACCAGCTCCGCGTCGCCTACGGGTTCGAGGGCACCCCCGTCCGCTTCGTGCTCCGCGGGCGCGACCGCAGCCGCGCCCGCCGCTGACCCGCAAGAGCGCGTCAGCCGCCCAGGGCGTGTCCCAGCCCGACGACGCGGACCAGCACCCAGCCGGTCGCCCGGCCGAAGGTGCCGCGCAGCAGCAGGCCGGCCAGGGAAGGGCGCGAACCCATCGTCGCGTTCTGGTGCCGTGTGTTGGGGTCCGTCATCGTCTCCTCCTTGGCTGGGATGGACCCACCGCCCATCCTGTCCCACGACGATGCCGCCCGGAGGTTTCGAGGGCGTTTCCCCCAGGTGAAAGCCTCGCGTCCTGTGGATGACCGCGCGATGAACGCGGGGAGCCACAGCGGGCGTTCCCGGCATGGGCCAGCCGGGCGACGGGGCGACGCGGGGACCCGCTCTCAGCCCAGCAGCACCAGCACGCCCGCGTGGCTGTGGACCTCGCCGCCGGCGACCTCGCCCTGGCCGAAGAAGCCGGCCAGCGGCACGTCGTCGAGGGCGTCCGCGATGAGGTCCAGCTCGACGCCGGGGCGGCCGAAGAGCGCCTGGCCGCGGGCCACGCACGAGAAGTAGAGCGCCGCCGCCGGAGGCCGACGCGAGCCCTCCACCAGGCGGTCGAGCTGGGCCCGCAGGTCGTCGCGCGCCGCCGCGGCGCTGCGGCGGACGAAGCGCAGCGTCCCGTCGGGCTCGGGCTCGTGGTCGATGGCCAGCGCCCCGCGCTCCGGGTCGTAGCCCAGCAGTCCGCGCACGAGGAAGGCCTCGTGGTCGCGCCGGGCCAGGCCCACGGCCACCAGCGCGCCCTCGGCCATGCGGCGGACCTCGTCGTCGTCGAGCGTCGGCGTGCCGGGCGCGACGCCCAGATCCTCGAGCAGGACGTTCAGGGCCGGGCGCCCGTCCAGGGTCACCACGATGTTGCGCACCGCGCGGGTGACGCGGCGCAGGGGCCCCAGACCTTCGACGCCCTGGGCGGTGGCCACCCGCGGCGAGAACCCGTGGTCCAGCACCAGCGCGGTGCAGCCCGAGGCCACCGAGCCGCTGGAGTCGAACTGCGCGCTCGAGGTGCGGGTGGAGGTGAGACCGCCCACGCGAAAGGCCGTGCCGAGGGCGCCGTCCTCGGCCGTGGCGGCGTGCGCGTGCAGCGGGTCGGCGTGGACGATGGCGACGCTGTCCCGCACCAGCGACGCGCCGGGCGCGCGCGCGTCCAGCCGCAGCTCGCGCACGCCAGCGCCGGGCGCCGACACCAGGAGCAGCGCCACGCCGGGCGCGTCGCTGAGCTCGCTGCGGCCGGCGGCCACGGCCATCCCCACGGTGCCGCCGAGCGCGCGCACACCCGTGCGCTCGACCACCCGGGCCCGGATGGCCTCCGCCGCGCCGGCGAGGTGATCGCTCACGTAGAGGAAGGCGATGTCGGGGCGCCTCGGCAGCCCCGCCGCGGCCGCCAGGGCGAGGTCGACGGCGGTGGGGCCGTGGGAGGACGCGCCGAGGCCGCAGGTCGCTCGCAACATGGAACCTCGATGTTCCCGGCGGTGGCGGGGCGTCAGTCCGCGTAGAAGGTGCAGCTCAGGGTGGCGTCGAAGGGGCCCAGGCTCTGGCCCAGCTCGGTCAGGCTCAGGTGGAAGCGGAACGCAGCCCCGAGCGCGACGCGCCGGCTGGGGCGCCAGTCCACGCCGACGCCCAGATGCGCGGTGGGGTCGAAGGAGGGGCCGCCGCCGGAGAAGTAGCCTTTCGGGCCCTGCCCGCGCACCAGGAGCCCCAGGCCACCCCCGAACCAGGGCACCCAGGTCAGGGCGTCGATGGCGTAGCGCGCCTCGGCCAGCAGGGCGCCGACCAGCTCGGGGTCGCGGCCGTCGCCCAGGCCCACGCCCACCCGCAGGAGGCCGCCCAGCTCGACGAAATCCGTCACGGCGTAGCGCAGCTCGCCCTGGAGATAGGGGGCCTGGCGCTTGACCACGACGCCCGCGTCGTCGCTTCGCAGCGACAGGTTGCCCACGCCGACTCCCAAGGCGCGCTCTCCCCGCTCGGCCCACGCTGGCGAGCCGAGCGGCGCGGCCAGCAGGAGCGCGGCCAGCGCGGTGCCGAACGGACGGGACACGGAGACTCCTGGCGCGCGGGCATCGACCGGGTGGGGAGGCCGGGAGATCATTGGCGGCGGCCGCGCACCCTGTCAATCGCGGCCCGCCCGCGCGGGGGTCGGGCCGGCGGCGCCGATTGACAGGAGGCGAGGCGTTGGCTATACGCCCGCCCCTCACGCAGGCACCAGGAGACGGAGCCGTGGCCAAGCAGCCCAAGCGGATGTCGCGCAAAGAGCTCAAGCGGCCCGACGAGGTCGAGGTCGCGCTCAAGGGCATGTGGGGCTTCATCGAGCGCCACTGGCGCGTGATGGTCGGTGCCGCCGTGCTCCTGCTCGCGATCGGCGCGACGACCTCGATCGTCGGCAAGATGCGCCGCAGCAACAAGCAGGCGGAGGCGACCGCGCTGAAGGAGGCCCTGGCACCGCTGGCGTCGCCCATCGGCGAGGAGCCGCCGGCTGCCCAGAAGGTCCCAGGGCGGGAGGTCTACCCGACCGCTCAGGCCGCCCGCAAGGCCGCCGACGAGCGCCTCGCCGCCTTCGCCGCCGAGCACCCGGAGGCCCTCGACGAGCCCGGCGTGGCCCTCCTGCAGGCCTCGCTCACCGCCGACGGCGCCGGCCCGGACCCGGCGGCCCTGCAGCAGTGGCTGGACAAGCACGAGAAGTCGTCGCTGGCCCTGGTCGCCCGCTTCGAGAAGGCCCAGGCCCAGGAGCGGGCCGGTCAGCCCGCCGAAGCGCTGACCACCTACCGGGCCATCGCCGATTCCAGCCAGGGCACCATCAAGGCGATGGCGCTGATGGCCGTCGGCGACCTGCAGAACCCGCTGGCCGGCGGCACGGGCGACGCCAGCGCCGCGCGCGAGGCCTACACGGCCGCCCGCGACGCCCTCGGGCCGCGCCCCGCGGCCGACCCCGACGACATCCTCGCGCTGTCGCTGGGTCAGCCCTACATCTTCGCCGAGCTCCAGACCAAGCTCGCGTTGCTCGAATAGTGACGGGGGGCTCCACCAGACCCTCTTCGTCCGGACGCGCCCTGCTCACCGCGTTGGCGCTGAGCGCGAGCCTCGGCGCCTGTGGCGTCATCCAGCCCATCGGCGACCTGCCCTCCCAGCACCTGCAGACCGACTGGGCCGTCCAGCTCTACGAGCTCGAGCAGTTCGCCTACCGGCCCATCGAGGGCGGGCGGCCGCTGTGGCTGGCCGGCCCCCAGACGCCCGAGGGCGGGCTTCTGGTGGTCCCCTCGGCCGACCGCCGGGTGCGCGGCATCGACGCCTCGACCGGCCGCGTGCTGTGGGAGATGGAGACGCGCGGTCCGAACGTCGCGCGGCCCGTGGCGGTCGGCACCGACGTGCTGGTCGGCTCGATGGACGGCCGGCTCTACCGCCTGCACCAGCGCAACGGCGGTCTGGTCTGGAGGAGCGAGCTGATCGGGCGCGGCGACCTCACCAGCGAGCCGGCGCTGGGCGGCGACCGGGCCTTCGTCACCACCACCGACAACCGCATCACCGCCCTGTCGCTGGCCGACGGCAAGGTGTTGTGGGACCGCGCCCGCCCGCATCGCGGGGAGTTCACCATCACCGGTCAGGCCGGCGCGACCGTGCAGGGCGACAACGTCATCACCGGGTTCTCCGACGGCCAGCTCATCGCAATGGCCGCCAGCGACGGCGCCACGGCCTGGTCCGTGGACCTTGCGGGCGAGCGCACCGAGTTCGTCGACGTGGACACGACGCCGGTCGTGGTGGGCGACACGCTGGTGGCGGCCGGCTACGCGACGGGCCTGCACGGCATCGACGCCAGCGACGGGACGGTGCTCTGGCGAGTGCCCGGCGAGGCCTACGGGACCCCGGCGACCTTGGACCAGGTCGTGTACGTCCCGCAGGCCGATGGCCACATCATCGCGGTCGACGCGGCCGACGGCGCCGTGCTCTGGCGGACGACGGTCAGCCGGGGCGTGCCGAGGACGCCGGCGGTCACCCGGCGCTACGTCCTGGCGCCGGTCGAGAAGCGGATGCTGGTGCTCGACCGCGGGACGGGTCGCGTGGTCCTGGCCTACGACGACACCTACGGGTTCGCCGCGACGCCCGAGGTCGCGTGGGGAACCGCGTACGCGCCCGGCAACGGGGGCTGGCTCTACGCCCTCGCCGTGTACTAGAAGGTCGACGCCCTGGAGGTCGCCCCATGTCCCGCTCACTCATCGCGCTGACCCTTCTCCTCGCACCTGCCGCCGTGGCCGCCTGTGGCAGCGACGGGGGCGGCGCGGACGGCTCCGACGTCATCACCGGGACCGACACGCCCGCTACCGGTGACGGCGTGATCTCCGGGGACGGCACCTCCGACTCCACGGTCGACGGCGAGACGACGCCGGTGACGCCGGCCTGCACCGAGGACAGCGACTGCCCCGAGAGCGGCGCCACCTGCACCTGCCGCGGCGAGTGCGTGGTGCTGACCACCAAGGCCTGCGAGACGACGCAGAACTGCGGTGGCCAGCTCTGGTGCAATCCCTGCACGCGCCACTGCGAGCAGACGCTGGGCCTCTGCGAGCCCTGCGCCAGCGTGACGGTGTGCGATCCCGGCAGCGGGTGCGTGACGGCCTCCGACGGCCCCTGCGCCGAGCAGGGCGCCTGCATGCCCTACGAGTCGGGCGGCAGCTTCTGCGGCCTGGGCTGCATCTCCGCCGCGGGCTGCCCGGTGGGCTACAACTGCATCGCCGTCGCCGGCTCCAGCGAGCGCCAGTGCGTGCCCAAGAGCGGCTCCTGCGAGGATCTCGGCATCTGCAAGAACGACGGCGAGTGCCCCGATGGCCAGAAGTGCGATCTGGGCGCCTGCGCTCCCGGCTGCGCCGACGACGACGAGTGCCCCACCGACAGCACGGGCACCAAGCTCATCTGCACCAAGGCGCGCTGTGTGCCGCCCTGCGCGTCGAACGCCGAGTGCACGCTGCCGGCCGAGTGCGACACGGCCTCCGGGCGCTGCAAGGTGCCCGGGGCGTGCGAGAAGTCGGCCGATTGCCAGCCGGAGAGCTACTGCGACAAGATCACCGGCGACTGCATCCCCGGCTGCCTGGAGGACGCCAACTGCCAGACGGCGGCGAAGGTCTGCAAGAACAAGCAGTGCGTGACCAAGGGCTGCGAGCACAACTACCAGTGCGGCTTCGACAAGGTCTGCGACCAGACCTCGGGCCAGTGCGTCCCCTCGACCCGCGACGACTGCAGCACCTGCGACGCCATGTCCCAGTCGCCCCAGTGCGGCGGTGACCCGGCCCTGTGCGTGACCTTCCAGGACGAGGACATGAACCCCCTCGGGGACTTCTGCCTGCTGACCTGTGAGTCCGACGAGATCGACAAGTGCCCGTCGGGCTATCAGTGCGATCACATCCAGTCGGATGACGGCTCGATCGACAACTTCTACTGCACGCGTCAGTGCCCCGACAATCCGCTGGGCACGTCGGCGCCGTAGGGGCCGCGCTGCCGGGCCGGGTCGGGCCCCAGGCCTGACGGACCGCGCCTGGGGACCCCGAGGCCTTCCAACGGACCGCCGACCTCGCGCCGCTCACCCGGGCGGTCGCGCAGCTCCCGGCGGGGCCGTCGTCGCGCCGCTCAGGCGGCCGTCGCGGCCTTCGTCGCGCCCGGCGTCTTCTTCTGGGGCGTGGCCGGGTCGACCGCCTTCACCGGGGCCTCCGCGTTCGTCGCGGCGAGGCGGGCCACCTCCTCCTCGATGAGCGCGCTCACCTCCTGGTTCACCCGGCGCAGGATGGTCTGGCGCTCGTGGAAGGGCAGGAAGGCCGACTTGAAGCCGTTGATGATGAGCTGCTTCACCTGCGTCGCGTCGAAGCCGAAGGTCTCGACGGCGCGCACGTACTCGTCGGTCACGGTGGCGTTGGTGATGAGCCGGTTGTCGGTGTTGATGGTCACCCGCACGCCGAAGTCGAAGTAGAAGCCCAGCGGGTGGCTCTGGAAGTCACGCACCGCCCGGGTCTGGACGTTCGACGACAGGCACACCTCCAGCGGGATGCGCTGGTCGGTCACGTAGTTGAGCAGCTCCCCGTCCTCGCGCAGCCGCGTGCCGTGGCCGATGCGGTGGGCGCCGCAGACGTGGATGGCCTGGTGGATGCTCTCCGGGCCGTACGCCTCGCCCGCGTGGATGGTCGAGCGCACGTTGTTGTTCCGCACGAGGTAGAAGGCCTCGCGGTGCTGCTTGGGCGGGTAGTCGTACTCGGCACCGGCCAGGTCGAAGCCGCACACGCCCTTGTTCTTGTAGGCCGACGCCACCTCGGCCAGGCGCAGGCTCTGCTGCGGCTCGATGTGGCGGATGCCGCAGATGATGACGTTGCACGCGATGCCGTGGTCGCGGCGCGCGTCGGCCAGGCCCTCGATCACCGACTCGACGATGCGGGTCAGCGCCGCGCCCTTGCGGGTGTGCAGGATGGGGCTGTAGCGCACCTCCATGTAGCGCACGTTCTCGCGGGCGGCGTCCTCGGCCAGCTCGTAGGCGGCGCGACGCAGCGCCTCCTCGTCCTGGAGCACCGAGAGCGTGATGTCGAAGGCACGGAGGTAGTCGTTGAGATCCTGGCAGATCTCCCCCATGTGGATGGCCTTCGCCAGCCCCGCCTCGTCGGTGGCGGGCAGCTTCACGCCGCGGGCGTCGGCCAGCTCGAGGATCGTGCTGAGGCGCATCGATCCGTCGAGGTGCACGTGGAGATCCGTCTTGGGCAGGCGCTCGATGAACGCGCGATCGGGTGTGAACATGGTCTTTCCTACGGTTCGTCCTGAAAAATTCTATTCGGACGAGGATAAGACCAGCCCACCGCCGCGGCAAGGGAGGCGTCCGGCTCCAGGCCGCCTCCCTCCGCGCCCGCCTCCTCAGTTGCTCGGCGCCGCCAGCGTCACCACCAGCCGGTGCACCTCGCCCGCGCGAAGCGGCAGCGGGTCGCTCTCCCCGTCGAGGATCACGTTGCCGCTGCTGTCACGACCCTCCACGTAGAAGAGCACGGTGCGGCGCGCGCTGAGGTTCTCGAAGAGCACGCCGGCGACCATGGCCTCCGGGTCCTCCGGGTCGACGACCTCGTTGTCGCAGGCCACCAGCTTCGGCGGCGTCCCGCTGATCGGGCTGCCATCGTCGGCGAGCATGGTCACCTGGACCTCCTCCACGCCGCTGGAGCTGCACTTGCCCCCCAGGTCCCAGTCGAC
Source organism: Deltaproteobacteria bacterium (assembly GCA_020632695.1). Lineage (GTDB taxonomy): Bacteria > Myxococcota_A > UBA9042 > PHBI01 > JACKFB01 > JACKFB01. The sequence continues at coordinate 111,602 of JACKFB010000010.1, read as the reverse complement.
GAGGACGGTGGTGGGCTTCTCGACCAGCTCGATGGGCGGCAGCGGGGTCTTCAGCTCGTCGAACTTCGTGTCGGTGCCCTCGACCACGGGGACCTTGTCGACCGAGCCGGTGTGGGTGGCCTTGCCGTCGACGTCGATGCCGTCGATCTGCACCGTGTAGCGGCCGGGCGGCAGCTCGCCCAGCGAGATCGAGCCGCTCTTGCTGGTCGCCGGGCAGGTCACCAGGACGCTGTTCTGCACTTCGCCGTTCTGCAGCGCGGTCATCTCCAGGCTCGCCAGGTTCAGCGAGGAGCAGGTCGACGTACCGAGGAACTTCCAATCCGCCGTGATGCTGCCGGGGACGGCGGCGCCGTCGTCACCGCAGCCCGCCGCGAGGGCGGTCGAGACCAGCACGGTGAGCGCGAGGGAGATGCGAGCGAACATGACGCCTCCAGGAAAGGGACGGTGGCCGACTGCGAGCGATCGGCTACTGGATTCGGGGGGACAGTGTGACCCCCAGACTATTGGCCTGGGCGGGTGTCGCGTCAACCTGCGGCAGCAGGGCCGCCGTGTGGGAGGGCGGGCGCGCCAGGGGGCGGCCCGCGCGAGGGGCCTCGCTGGGGACCGCGTGGAAAAGGCCCGGAGCTTTTTGCCTGCCTGGGGCATGAGCCTCAGACTTCGGCGGTCATGACCCGAACCCTCCCGATTGCCCTGTCGCTCGCCGCGACCGGCCTCTTCGCGTGCGGGCGGCTGCCCCCTCGCGCGGGCGCCGACCCGCTCTACGACTTCGACACGGTCTGGTTCAACGACGGCGTCGGCGGCCTGACGCCGTGGGAGCCCCGCGACCGCGAGGCGATCACCGAGGCGGTCGTGAGCGCCGAGCGGCGCGCCGAGGCGCGGTGGCGCGGCGAGAAGGCGGTGGCCGGTTCGAAGGCTGCGGGCACGCGCCCCCGCCGAGCCGCCTCGCGCGCTCCACGCACCGCGCCGCCGGCACGCCCGGCGCCGCCCCGCGCCCGCGAGCCCCAGGTCGCCGCCGCCCGCCCGGCGCCGGCACCCGCCCCGCGCGCGCGCAGCTCCCGGCTCCGCGGCCCCGCGCCGAGATCGCCGCCCCGGCCCCGGTCGCCTCCGCCGCACCCGCGCCGCGGCCCCCCACCGCGCGCATCGCCCCCGCGCCCGAGCCGCCCCCGGTCGACCAGCCCCTGACCCGCCCGCTGCTCGGCGACGGCTCGGTCCCCGGCGAGCTGCTCGCCGCCGCCCAGCGCGTGCTCGGCGTCCGCGACGGCTTCGGCGATCGCACCTTCCTCGCCCACCTCGTCTCCGTCGCCGCCGTCCCCATCGAGGCCTCCGCCCCCCGCGCCCGCTACAACGCCGCCGTGTGGGAGGAGCTGGCCCGCAGCGGCCGCACCTTCGATGCCGGCCGGCCCGAGCCGGGCGATCTGGCCTTCTTCCATCGGGTCGACGATCTCGACGGCGACGGCTCGGCCAACGACCCGTTCAGCGCGGTCGCGGTCGTCGAGCGCGTGCTGCCGTCCGGGGTCGTCATCTGCATCGGGGAGGTGCACGGCGAGGTGCGCCGCTTCGCCCTGGACCCGACGCGCCCCTGGGTGGTGCGCGACGAGGCCACTGGCGAAGAGGTGAACTCGACGCTGCGGCGCCGCTCGCTCGAGGACCCGCCCGGGACGGCGGTCCTGGCGGGGGGTCTCCTCGCGGGCTACGCTCGCCCCTGACGCACCCAGGCCCCGACCACCATGCCTGACGAAGCCGCCCGGAACCGTCTCTCGCAGCTCACCGACGCGCTGCTCGCGTTGGTGCGCGCGCTGGTGCACCTCCAGAGCTTCGGCCCCGCCCACCCGATGGTCCCTTCGTCGCTGGATGAGGCCCACGGGTTGCTCTTCCCGCCCGAAGGGGCGCCCTCGTGGCCGGTCACCTTGCGTCGCCACGGCGAGGCTCGGCCGGGCCGCTTCGAGGTCGTCGCCCACCCCGGCCGCCCCGCCGACGTGGCGTCCCGTCTCCCGCACAACAGCCGCGACCGCATGCTCGAGCTCTTCGACACGCTGTTCGAGAGCGCTCGCATCGACCAGCTCTCCATCCTGCCCGGCAGCACCCCCGCGGCCCTCCGCAACGCCTTCGTCGGCCTGTGGGGGCTCGGCAGCTCGGGCCGCGCCCAGGGGCCGGACGACGCGCTGCGCATGCTGATCGGCTCGGGCTCGGTCCAGGTCCTCCCCATCGGGCCGCCGCCGCCCATCTCCGACCGCACCGTCTCGCCGCTGGTCGCCCGTCACATCTTCGTGCTGCAGACCGTCCTCGGCGTCCTCGCCCGCGAGGACCGCGCCCGCCCGCTCGAGCTCGAGGCGGCCACGCGGGCCGTCTGCGAGGGGCTGGTGCAGATGACCGACGACCTGCGAGACCTGGGCGCGCTCTTGACCTGCGCCGATCTCGCCACGGCGGGCCTCGACCCCTCCTACCAGCACCTGGTGCTCACCGAGCTGGCGGCGGCCTTCCCCGCGGCCGCGGTGCAGCCCATCGCCGCGGCCTGCGGCCAGGTGGTCGCCCGGCACGGCGGCGCCTCCAGCCTGGGCGGCCGCCGCGACGCGCGCGGTACTCCCCTGGTCCGCTTCCAGGAGGCGCTGGTGGCCCTCGGCGCGCGCAGGGCAGGGGGAGCGGGGCGGCGCGGCGACGCCAGCGATGAGCCGCACGACACCGAGGCGGATCTGCTCGACGGCCTGCTGGTCACCGAGGGCACCGACGCCACCGACCCGCTCTCGCGACGCATCATGCGGGCCTCGGCGCGCCACGGCGTCGAGCACCTCCAGGCCGCCCCGCGCGACGAGGTGGACCTCTACCCGGAGATCGAGCTGGGCGCGGACGATGAGATCGTCGAGCTCGCCCCCGAGCCGGCGTCGGCCGAGCCCGACTTCGACCCGGACGCGGCCACCCGGCCCAGCCCCTTCGTGGCGCCGTCCGGCGAGGGATGGGGCCAGGTGCTGGCGGCGCCGCTGACCCTGGCCGAGGAGCCGCCGCCGGAGGTCCCGGTCCCGGCGCGGGTCCCGCCGCCAGAGCCCGATCCCACCGCCCTGGCCCCGCCGCCGGTCGAGGCGCGGTCCTCCGGCCCAGCCACCGTCCCCGGCGTGGAGCCCCCGCCGCCCCTGGACGCCCGCGTGCACGAGTGGATGGCCCGCTTCGACTCCCTGGGGCCGCCGCTGATGGAGCGCGTGCGCAAGGCCGCCTCGGACCGGCACTACGACGGGGCCATCACCATCCTCGCCCAGGTCGCCGCCGCCTTCCTGGAGGCCGGCGACTACCGGGCGGTCATCCCCATCCTCCGGCTCTTCAAGTCCCAGGAGCGGCAGGCCGCGTCGTGGTCGCGCGAGCGGGCGCTCTCGCTGGCGGCCGCGCTCGGGCTGGTCCTCCACCGCTCGCGCGCCCGCGCCGTCGTGCAGGCCCTCCCCGAGGCCGACGCCGCCGACCGCGACGCGCTCTTCGAGCTGCTGTGCGCCTACGGGCCCATCGTGGTGCCGCCTCTGGCCGCGCAGCTCCTGGACACCCGCGCGTCGGCCGCCGTGCGCAAGGAGATCTTCGCCATCATCGAGGGCATGGGACAGCCCGCCGGCCGGCCCCTGGTCGCCGCCATCGCACGCAACGCCCGCCGCTGGAATCGCGTGCTACCGCTCATCCGCCTGGTGGGGTCCATCGGGTACCGCGAGGCCGAGCCCATCCTCGCCGACTTTCTCAAGCACCATGAGCCGGCCGTGCGGGCCGAGACCCTGCTCAGCCTGCACGGCGCGCTGGGCCGTGAGTCGGAGCCCTACCTCGTCGAGGCCCTGGACGACGGCCACAGCGACGTCCGCCAGCGCGCCGTCTCGTTGCTGGCCGTGCTGGGCTCGAGCGATCCCCGCTTCCTCGGCACCGTCGAGGCCCTGCTGCTGGACGCGCTCGGCGCCGTCGAGTCCGGCGAGGCGTTGGTCATCGCGGCCGTTCACGCCATCCAGACCCTGGGCCCGGTCACCCTGCCCAGCGGCGCCGAGGCCGACACATTGCTGGCGAACCTGCTACGCGGCACCTCGGGCTCGGTGGTGACCCGCGTCCGAGGCAAGCCGCGCCCCTCGCAGTCCACGGCCGTGCTGGTCGCCGCCTGCGAGACGCTGGGGGTCATCGGCGGCGAGCGCGCGCTGGCGGCCCTGGGCCACGCCAGCCGCTCGGCCGGTCCCGTGCTGCGCCAGGCGGCCACGCGGGCCCTGGAGCGGTTGCACCGCCGTGCCTCGTGACGCCGGGCGCCGGGCGAGCTCCGGCCGCGCCTTACAATCGGCAAGCAGGCGCCGCCGATAGGGTTTGCATGCGCGCTGGCGGTCTATAGAATCGGGCGCGCCGTAGAATCCGACGCTCAGGAGGGCGGGTGCCGCAGGCTGATGAAATCCAGGAGCTCCTAGGCCGCACGTGGGCGGGTCGCTACGAGATCCTCGAGTTCATCGGTCGCGGAGGCATGGGGCTGGTCTTCAAGGCCCGGCAGATCCAGATGGACCGCGAGGTGGCACTCAAGGTGGTGCACCGTCAGCTCTGCCTGGACCAGAAGCAGGTGCAGCGCTTCCAACAGGAGGCGCGGACCTCGTCGAAGCTGAACCACCCCAACAGCATCCGGGTCTACGACTACGGCACCACCGAGGACGGTCGCCTCTTCATGGCGATGGAGTTCCTGCGCGGGGCCACCCTGGGCCAGCTCCTGCTGCGTGAAGGGCCGCAGCACCCCGAGCGGGTCGTCCGGATCGCGCGCCAGATGTTCAAGAGCCTGGCGGAGGCCCACCAGCTCGGCTTGGTGCACCGCGACCTGAAGCCCGAGAACATCTTCATCTGCGACATCTACGGCGAGCACGACTTCGTCAAGGTGCTCGACTTCGGCATCGCCAAGGCCATCGGCCCCCACGCCGACGGCGCCAACCTCACCCAGACCGGATTCATCTGCGGAACCCCCCGCTACCTCTCGCCCGAGCAGGCGCTGGGACAGGACGTCGACGGGCGCGCCGACCTCTACTCGGTCGGCGTCCTGATGTACGAGATGCTCTCGGGCCGCCCGCCCTTCATCGGCGAGAACCCCATCTCGATCGTGATGAAGCACGTCCACGACGACCCTCCGCCGCTGGGCGGCCTGGAGCGCTTCGGGGCCGTGGGGCGCAAGCTCTCCTGGCTCATCGATCGCCTGCTGGAGAAGAACCCCGCGCGCCGCCCGACGCCGGCCGATCGCATCGTGGCGTACCTGGACGACCACATCGACGAGTCGGACCTGATGGGCCAGCCGATGCCCGACCGCGCGCCGGCCATCTCGCCCCCGGCGGCGCCCGAGTTGCAGGCCGACCCGCTCGCCCAGCGGCGGCCCACCGTGATGGGCATGCCGGCCACCGGCACCCCCGGCGCCGGGCTGACCCAGAACCTCGCCGCCCCGTCCGGTCGCGGCTTCAAGGACTTCGGCGCGGGCGGGGCCGAGGCCACGCGCCCGGTCTCGGCGATCTACGACGCCGTCCCGCCGCCCCTGCCGCCCACCGACGACCGGCCGCCCGGCTCCCAGCCGGTCGCCGCGGTGAGTCACGGGGCCGAGACCTCGCTGCTGCTGCCGAACGCCTCGCTGGCGCCCGGGGCCGGCCCGCTGCCGCCCTTCGAGGAGGCCGGCGATCACCAGCACACCGCGCTCATCGAGCGGCCGGCGAGCCTCGCCGACGCATCGGCCGCCCAGACCCTGGTCGCCCAGGATCCGGGCGAGATGACGCGCCAGATGAGCCTGGACGAGGTGCGCAGCGCCGACGCCGAGATGCGGGGCCGGCCGGCTCCGCGGCCGCTGACCGCGCAGGTGAGGCGGCGCCCCGATACGCAGCGCCCGCAGGTGGTGACCGCGGCCGTCCCGCGCGGCGCGGCCGCTCCGCCCCGTGATCCCCTCTGGACCTGGGCCCTGGTCGGCGTCGCGCTCTCGGTGCTGCTGCTCTCGGTCGTGTTCTGGTGGTGGTCGGGCCAGGCGCCCGCCGGCCCGCGCGCCGTGGCCGAGGTGGCGCCCGCGCCCGCTGTCGCGGCACCCGAGGCGCCCGCGCCCGCCGTGGAGCCGCCGGTCGCTGCGCCCCCGGCGGTGGTGGCGGCGGCGGCCGCGCCCGAGGCCGCCCCCACCGTCGCCGCCGGCGGCCTGCCGCTCCCCGCGGCCGAGGTGGAGCCAGGCGCCGACGAGGAGGGCGCGGTCGATCTGGCGGAAGAGGAGCCGGCGATCGGCGCGGAGATCGGCGAGCTGTTGGGCGAGCTGGAGCTGCCCGACCGGCTGCTGGACACTCCCGAGCCGGTCGAGCTGGCCCCCGAGCCCGAAGGCAGCGAGGCGGCGCCGCTCTACGGTGAGGCGCCAGAGCCCGAGGCCGCCCCGCGAAAGAAGCCGCGCGCGACCCCGCGCCCGAAGGCGGTCGCGAAGCCGAAGCCGAAGCCGAGACCCAAGCGCGAGCGGCCCACTCCCGCTCCGAAGCCCGCCCAGCCGGCCCCCGAGTTCGTCCCGTTCTAGAAGCCGGTGGTCGCTCATCCGTCGACGCGCCGCGCCGCGGTCGTCCCTCCAGCCCCTCCCCGGACTCCCGGAGCACCCCTTCGATGAACCCTTCTCACGACGCCGGCCTCACCGCCCTGCGCGCCCTCCGAACCGCCGCCAGCGTTCTGCTGCTGCTCACGCTCGCCTGCCCGCACGCCTCGGCGGCCCAGGATCCGGCGCGGGCCAAGCAGCTCTACAACGAGGCCCGCGATCTCAAGGAGGCTGGCGACATCCGCGGGTCGCTGGAGAAGCTCCAGCAGGCCTACGAGGCGTTCCCCTCGGACGCGATCCTCGTGTCGATCGCGAACCGCCACCTCGATCTCGGCGAGCCCGAGGAGGCGGGGGCTGTGCTCAGCCGCATCCAGCCCACCTCGGCCAACGTGCGAAAGGAGGTGCGACGGCTGCGGGCCGACGTGGAGGCGCGGCTGGCCGAGCCCGTCGCGGTGCGTCTCAGCAGCGACGCGCCCGACGCCGAGGTGGCCATCGACGGCGGCCCCTACCGGCCGCTGCCGGCGAAGGTGCAGCTCCCGCGCGGCAGCCACACCTTCGTCGTGCGCGCGCCGCACCGCGAGCCCGAGACCATCACCCAGGAGCTGCGCGGCTCGATCGAGGTGCCGATCATCGCGTCGCTGCGCTCGCAGTCGGGGCAGTGGCGGGTGGCCACCGAGCCGCAGGTGACGCTGGACAAGGTGCGGGTGCTCATCGAGGGGCAGACCGTCGCGATGACCGGAGAGGAGCGCCAGAAGCCGGTCAGCGACCCGCGCGCGGTGCCGCCGGGAAACTACCACGTCACCTGCCTCAAGGGCTTCGAGGCGCGCGCGGACGCCGAGGTGGTGGTGGTGGCCGGGGAGGTGGCCGTGGCGACCTGCACCTTCGTGGAGCCGCCCAAGGCGCACAAGCTGCGGCCCTGGGCCTGGGCCAGCGCTGGAGGCGCCGCCGCCGGCATCGGGGTGGGGACCTGGGCGCTGATCAGCTATCTCCAGGAGAAGAAGGACTACCCGTCGGACCGCTACGAGCTGAACTCGTCGAAGCCGGCGGTCGCGGGGATCTCCTACGGCGTGGGCGCCGCGCTCGGCGTGCTCTCGGCCATCCTGTTCACCCGGGACTGACCCGCCCGCCGCGATCGCGGCCTGTGGTGGCAGCCCCTGGCGGGCCGCGCACCGTGCCGCCGGCCGACTGATTGAGCCGTCATTCATTTTCATTGCCCCGAGCCCGGCCCGGGCGCTATGGTCTCCCGCGGACGCACCGCGCCGCGGATCAAGGAGGAATGGTCGTGAGCGAATTTCATGTGGACATGCGCGACATCCGCTTCAATCTCTTCGACTTCCTCGACCTGGGCGCGCTGACCCGGTTCGAGCGCTTCGGCGAGTTCGACGCCGAGCTCTTCGGAGACATCGTCGACGCCGCCGAGGACCAGTCGCGCAAGCTCCTGCACCCGCTCAACGAGCAGGGCGATCGCGTCGGCCTGGTCTTCGAGAACGGCCGGGTGCGGCTGCCCGAGGGCTGGAAGGCCGCGTACAAGGCTTACTCCGAGGCGGGCTGGAACGGCCTGCCCATCGCCCAGGAGCACGGCGGCCAGGGCCTGCCCGTCACCGTCAACACGGCCGTGCAGGACCTCTTCACCGCAGCCAACGTCTCGTTCCTCTTCACGCCGGGCCTCACCATGGGCGCCCTGGGCCTCATCTGTGAGTTCGGCACCACCGACCAGAAGGCGCTCTACGTCCAGAAGATGCTCGAGGGCGTCTGGTCGGGGACCATGTGCCTGACCGAGCCCAACGCGGGCACCGCGGTGCCGGACCTGAAGACGACGGCGCAGCCCATCGACGGCAGGCCGGGCTTCTACAAGATCCGCGGCCAGAAGATCTTCATCTCGGCCGGCGACCAGGACCTCACCGAGAACATCGTGCACATGGTGCTGGCCAAGGTCGCCGGCGACTCCGACATCACGCTCTTCATCGTGCCGCGCATGCGCGTGGGCGCTGACGGCTCGCTGAAGTACAACGACGTCGCGACCATCGCCATCGAGGAGAAGCTGGGCATCCACGCCTCCCCGACCTGCCAGCTGGCCTTCGGCGAGGACAACGACTGCGAGGGCTGGCTCATCGGCGAGCGCGGGCGTGGCCTGCAGTGCATGTTCAAGATGATGAACGAGGCCCGCATCGCCGTGGGCGTGCAGGGGGTCGGCCTGGCCAACGCGGCCTATCAGCTCTCGGTGGCCTACGCCCGCGAGCGCATCCAGGGCACGCACATCCGCGACAGCCGCAAGGCCGACGCGCCGCGGGTCGCGATCATCGAGCACCCGGACGTGCGCCGGAACCTGATGTACATGAAGTCGGTGGCCGAGGGCGCGCGGGCGATGACCTACTACGCCAGCTACTGCCACGACCGGTCCACCGTGGCCGACCACGAGACCGACCAGAAGCACTGGCAGCACCAGCTCGAGATCCTCGTGCCCCTGGTCAAGGCGTGGAGCTCGGACGAGGCCTTCCGCGCCGCCGAGCTCGGGGTGCAGGTCCACGGCGGCTACGGCTACATCCGCGAGTACGCCATCGAGCAGGTGCTGCGCGACGCCAAGATCGCCAGCCTCTACGAGGGCACCAACGGCGTGCAGGCCCTGGATCTGCTGGGCCGCAAGGTCGCCCGCGGCGGCGGCGTGATGATGATGGCCATGCTCAACGAGATCAACAAGACCCTCAACGGGCCGGCCAAGGACGGCGCCTTCAGCCGCGAGATCGCCGCCGTGGCCAAGGCGCGCGACGCGGTGGCCCAGGTGGCGATGGGCTTCGGCCAGCGCATGATGAAGGGCGACATCGAGTACTCGGCGCTGCACGCGACGCCCTTCCTGCAGATGTTCGGCGACACCGTGGTGGCGTGGCTGCTCATCAAGCAGGCCATCGTCGCCAAGAAGCTCTACGACACGCGCATGCAGAAGGCGGAGGTCGTCGAGCTGACCGAGGAGCTGGGGCGCGTCCTGGAGGACGACGCCGAGGCGCGCTTCCTCCACGGCAAGATGAACACCGCGCAGTTCTTCGTGCATCAGGTGATGCCGCGCGTGCACGCGAACCTCATGTCGATCCAGAGCGAGGATCGCAGCGCCCTCACCGTGGTGCTCTGACAGGCGCGGTGGCCCGGCGCCCCGCCATGGGGCGAGCGCCGGGCCATCGACCCTGGTATCGTCGCCGCATGTGCAGGCTCTTCGGATTCCGCAGCGTCATCTCCAGCCAGGTCCACCGCTCGCTGGTCAACGCCGACAACGCGCTGGCCGCCCAGAGTGAGCGTCACCCCGACGGCTGGGGCGTCGCCTACTACGTGGACGAGGCGCCGCACGTGACCCGCAGCGCCGACACCGCGCTCAACGACCACCTGTTCCGCCGGGTCAGCGGCGTGGTCTCGTCGCAGACCGTGCTGGCCCACGTGCGCAAGGCCACGGTGGGCGAGCTCAACGTGCTCAACTGCCACCCCTTCCAGCACGGGCGCTGGACCTTCGCCCACAACGGCGACATCCCGGAGTTCGCGCGCTGCCGCGACGCCATCGAGGCGGCGGTCGCCCCGCGCCTGCGCCCCTTCATCCTGGGCGACACCGACAGCGAGCGGATCTTCTTCCTCTTCCTCACCCACCTGTCCCAGGACGCGCCGCTGTCGCAGCGCTTCGGGGTGGAGGTCGTCTCCGAGGCGCTGAGCCGCACCGTGCAGGCGGTGCGGGCCATCGCCGACGTCGAGGGGGCGCCGTCGCCGGCGCTGCTGACCCTGATGGTGACCGACGGCCTCACGATGGCGGCGGTGCGCTGGGGAAAGGAGCTCTACTGGTCGACGCACAAGGGGCGCTGCGCGGACCGGGACCTGTGCCCGCACTTCGCCGACGTGTGCGAGGCGCCTACGACGACCGGCTTCGTCAATCACCTCATCATGTCGAGCGAGCCGGTCATCGACGAGAACGTCTGGGAGGCCTTCGGCGAGGGCGAGATCGTCGGAGTGGACTGGCGCATGAGGGTCTCGCGGCGCTTCGTACGAGCCGACTGAGCCCGCCCCAGCGGCCTGGTTGCGCGCCTCGAGGCGAGCCCTCCGCAGCGCGCCATCTGTCGGCTTCCAAGGGGCGGCGATACGCGCTAACTTCGCCGCGCTTCAAGCCTCGAGGAGGGATCGACCGTGAGTTCCAGCCCCCAGCGGGTCACCGCCGCCGCGCTCATCATCGCGTCATCGCTGTGTCTTTCCGCGGTCCCGGCCAGCGCCGCCGACGACCGCCAGAGCGCCGCCGACGCGGGCGACCTCGTCACCATCGACGGAGGCTTCGCGCAGGTCACCCTCTATGGACTCCTGCAGGCCCAGGTCGCGCTCTTCGCTGGCGACGACAACCTGCTGCAGGACGGCGACCCGGCCGAGCAGATCGGGTTCCGCCTGCGCCGCGCGCGCCTCGGCGTCGAGGGCTGGGCCTGGGGCGCCATCGACTACGCGCTGAGCATCGACCTCACGGCCGGCAAGAGCGTGGAGCTGCTGGACGCCTGGATCGGCTACCGCCGCTTCCCGACGTTGGGCTTCACCCTCGGCGCCCACAAGGTGCCGTTCTCCCGCTTCGCCCTGTACGGCTCGGGCCGCGGCACCCTGTCCGAGCGCCCGCTGGGGGTCCAGGCGCTCGCGCCCTTCCGGCAGGTGGGGCTCACCCTCGAGGGCGAGCTGGGCGGGCTCATCAGCTACGCGATCGGCGCCTACAACGGCTTCGAGCGCAAGACGAACTTCCACGAGGGCTACGCCGAGAACAGCGGCTTCGACGGCAACCGCTTCAACAAGCTCGCCTTCGCCGGTCGCCTCTCGCTGGAGCCCCTCGGCGCGCTCGGCAAGGACGTCGCGGACCTCTCCGGCGGCGGGCTGCGCGTGGGCGTCGGCGCGGCGCTCTACTACAGCGACGGCAAGACCACGAAGAGCGCCGGCTGGGAGGTGGACCTCGGCCTGAAGATCGCCGGCCTCCACTTCCTCGCCGAGTACATCGCGGACACCGCCGAGCCCAAGTCGGTGCCGACGACCACGGCGACGATCCCCGCCTCCATCGATCGCCACGCCTTCATGACCGAGCTCGGCTACTACATCGCCGCCGCCAACCTCGGCCTGGCCGTGCGCGCCGAGCTGCTGGACGACAACCGCGACGCCGACAACAACGGCGACGAGCTGGTGCTGGCCGGCGGCGTTCAGTACTACTGGCACCGGCATCACCTGAAGGCGATGCTGGACTACACCCATCGCGTCGAGCTCGAGGGTGTGGACCGCGACAACCAGACCCTGCTCCTGACGCTCCAGTTCTCGCTGTGAACCGCCGCGCCCTCTCGCTGCTGACCGCGTCGCTCGTCCTGGCCGTCCCGGCCTGCAAGGACGACGTGACCACCCTGCGCGCCTACCGCGCGGAGTCGCCCGACCAGCTCATCGGCGGCGACGTCGCGATGGCGCGGGTGGGGGACTTCATCCTCGAGAACGACCGCATCCGCATCGCGGTCCTCGACGTGAAGGCGTCGCCGGGGCCCGGGATCTTCGGTGGGACGCTCGTGGACGCCGACCTCCAGCGCACCGACGCGCGCTTTCGCAACGGCAACGGCCACGATCAGCTCTCCGAGGTGTTCCCCTTCGCCAACCTGCTGACGCCGCGCCCCGACGAGTCGGAGATCTCCATCATCCAGGATGGCTCCGACGGCGAGTCGGCGGTGGTGCGCGTCACCGGCGAGGGCCAGTTCATCCTCGACGCGCTCCGCGTGTTCCAGGACGAGGCGCTGTCGCTCTTCTTCGGCAACCTGAAGACCCACCTGGAGGTCTCGACCGACTACATCCTCGAGCCGGGCAAGCCCTACGTCCGCATGGTGAGCACGGCGCGCCGCAGCGAGGCGCCGACGAGCTGCGACGCGAACTTCACCTGCGATCTCGACTGCGCCGGCGGGCTGCGCTTCGACAGTGACGGCTGCCCCGTGTGCCAGTGCTCGACCGACGAGCCGCTGCCGCTCGAGAACTTCCGCGAGTCCCAGCCGCTCTTCCTCGGGCTGCTGGGCGACTCGGGCGCCGGCACCACGGCCGGCATCATCGGCGGGGACTTCGTCTTCTTCGGCGGGCAGAACAACCTCTTCGCTCCCCAGATGGGCTTCGACGAGACGCGCCTCATCTTCGACCAGCTCTTCCTGGGGCGCGACACCTTCACCCAGCCGCTCAGCCTCGACTTCATGGCCGCCGCCGGAGGCGAGGTCTCCTACGGCTACTTCACGGTCAACCCCCCGGGCGAGACCGACCCCCGCGTGCTGGTGCCGCTCATCACCTCGTCGACCACCGCGTTCACGACCGCCGCCCGCACCTGCTCGGAGGACAACGCCGACGACGAGGCCTGCGACCAGATCAGCTCGTGGAGTTGGGAGCGCTACTTCGCGGTCGGGCAGGGCGACATCGCGTCGGTGGCCGACATCGTCTACGCCGCACGTCAGACGCCGGTGGGCACCCTGAAGGGCGTGGTGTTGGGGGCTCAGCGCGAGGCCGAGAAGAACGCCCACGTGTTCGTCTTCAACGACCCCGACCCGACGCGGACCTTCGCCAGCGTCAACGAGATCGCCGACGCCAACTATCGCGCCAACGGCACGCCGGGGCTGCTCAACGCCATCGACGCCGACGTGGGTCTGGATCCCGTCGAGGACGGCGACTTCCACGCCACCATGCCGCCGGGCACCTACCTGGTGGTGGCCACCAACGAGGACCGGACCTCGACCTCGGAGGTGAGCCGCATCACGATCGTCGAGGGGGAGACCGTGCGCTACGCGCCGGTGGTGCCTGCGCCCGCGCGCCTGACCTGGCGCATCACCGACTCGCAGGGCCGGCTCATCGCGGCCAAGCTGACCCTGGTGAGCCGCGACGCCGACGGTGAGCTGCTCGACGGCGACGGCCTGCGGCGGCCCTACCTGGGCGAGGGGCGTCTCGGCGCCGGCGTGCGGCACCTGTTCCGCACGGCGACGGGCGAGGGCTCGGAGACCATCGAGCCGGGGCGCTATCGCCTCTTCGCCAGCCACGGCACCGAGTACTCGGTCGGCGTCGCCGACTTCGAGGTGGGGCCCGGCGAGGAGGTGGTCAAGGCGCTGACGGTGGTCCACGAGGTGGACACCGACGGCTGGATCGCCGGCGACTTCCACCTGCACCAGGAGCCCAGCCACGACTCCGGGCTCAAGCTCGACAAGCGCGTCACCAACATCGCCGCGGAGGGCCTGGACCTCGGGGTCAGCACCGACCACGACGTCGTGACCGACCTGCGGCCCACCGTGCGCGAGCTGGGCCTGCAGGACGTGCTGCAGACCTCCATCGGCGTCGAGATGACCACCATCGAGCTGGGCCACTTCATCGCCTTTCCGCTGGCCTACGACGCCCTGACCATCCCCGACCACGGCGCGCCCGATTGGAGCTGCCAGGACGGGCCCGGATTGTTGCGGGTCTTGGGCGAGCGAGTGCAGGAGGGGACGCGCGGCGTGCGCATCATGGCGCATCCGCGCGACGGGTTCTTCGGCTACGTCGACCAGCTCGGGGTCAACCCCTACACCCAGGAGCGGGTGAACTACGACCGCGCCAAGGTGGGCTTCGGCTCGGGCTCGCTGCTGGAGCTGGAGGCGGGCAACGTGTTGTTTCGCCAGGCCACCTGCGACTGGGACGCCATGGAGGTCTTCAACGCCAAGCGCTTCGACCTCATGCGCATCCCCACCAACCGCGACGTCATCGTCTACAACCGGTGCCGGGCGCGCATCGACGCGGCGGCCGAGGGCGACTACGCGGCGCTCGAGGTGGCCTGCCCGGAGCTGACGGGCACCGAGCCGCTGACCACCTGCGATCCCACCGAGCGCTTCTTCGACTGCACGATGCGCTACCGGCGCCGCCTGGCCTTCCTCTCGGCCCGCAGCATCCTGGAGCGCACCCCGGCCGAGCAGGACGCGATCTTCAACCACGTCTACAACGCCAAGACCGACGGCGACGCGTGCGATCCCGCCGAGCAGCCGGGCGACCTGCCCGAGGAGCTGGCCACGACGCCGTGTACCGATCACGACGGCGTCATCGACGACTGGATGTTCTGGTTGCAGCGCGGGCTCAACGTGACCATCACCGCGGCCAGCGACTCGCACGGCGATTCGCTCGAGCCGGGGACCCCGCGCACGCTGGTGCGCAACCCGGCGACGCGCGCGCCGGACATCGACGCCGCCGAGGTCGCCGAGGCCATGGTCGACCACCGGGCGCTGCCCACCTACGGGCCGGTCATCGACGTCAGCATCGGCGACGCCATCCCCGGCGATGTGGCCAAGGTCACGGCCGGGCAGCCGATGACCCTGAACCTGCGCGTGCAGACGGCGAGCTGGTTCGGTGTCGACCGCATCGAGGTCTACGTGTCCGGCAAGCTGGTGCGCGTGCTGAACCTGGGCCACGGCCCCGAGGTGGTCGTGGACTGGGACGCCCCGCTCGAGCTCACGGCCCCCGAGCAGGACGGCTTCGTGTCCGTCATCGCCATGGGCCTGGAGGAGCGCAACCTGCTGCGCCCGATCTACCTGGACATCTCCTTCGGCGAGCTGCAGCTCAGCCAGACCGCCACCCTGGCCTTCGGCGCCATCCCCGCGCTGCAGGGCTTCTTCACCGCGTCGCCGGTGGTGCCGGACTTCTACCCCGTGTTCCCGATGGCCATCACCAACGCGATCCTCCTGGACGTCGACGGCGATGGAAAGTGGACCCCGCCTGGAGAGTTCCCGCCATTCTGCCCGCAGAGCAGCTGCGAGCCCGGACCGGACGCCATGTGTCCGAGCGATCAGGTGTGCCTGGATCCGGAGCATACGTGCGGGTACGACGTGAAGGGCCAGTGCCTGACTGGAGTCCCCGGCCTGGGCACCGGCATCATGTCGATCTTCGAGTAGCACGCGCGCCCTCGCGCTGCCCGTGCGCGCTCGCCAGGAGCCTGCAGTGCATAGATGTCCCCGCTCCATCAGGCGAAGCCGGCCGGCCCCGCCCCCCGGGCGCACCGCGTGCTGGCTGCTCGGGGCGACGCTGCTGGTGGCGTGTGGGAGTACTTCCGAACCGGTAGACGCCGACGCGGACGTGACGGCAGACGTCGCACCCGACGCGATGGACGCCGACGCGGCGGTCGAGACCAGCCCCGACGCCCGCTTCGACGCCGACGCCGACGCCGATGCCGGGACCGAGACCGACGCCGGGACCGAGACCGACGCCGAGACCGAGACCGGGACCGAGACCGACTCCGGGACCGAGACCGACTCCGGGACCGAGACCGACTCCGGGACCGAGACCGACGCCGGGACCGAGATCGACTCCGAGACCGACGCCGACACCGACGTCGACGCGGACGCTGTCCTCCCGCCGGTGTGCGGGGATGGGGTGATGGAGGGCGACGAGGGCTGCGATGACGGGGCGGCGAACTCGGACACGGAGCCGGACGCCTGCCGCACGACCTGCGTCCCGGCGGGCTGCGGCGACGCGGTGACCGACAGCGGCGAGGCGTGCGACGACGGAAACGCCGACGCCCTGGACGCCTGCACGCCCGCTTGCCAGCCCGGGCCGGGCCTTCCGGCGCCGAAGGCCGGGCAGCTCGTGTTCACCGAGCTGATGATCAACCCCACGGCCGCGCAGGATCCGCTGGGGGAGTGGATCGAGCTCTGGAACCCCACCAGCGAGGACCTGGCGCTGAGCACCTGCGTCGTCCGCGACGAGGGGACCGACGCCTTCCCGCTCGGGGATCTGGTCATCCCGGCCGATGGACGCCTGGTGTTGGGCTTCAGCGCCGACCTGGCGGTCAACGGCGGCGTCGACGTCGACCTCGGCTACGGCAGCATGCTGCTGGACAACCTCTCCGACGAGGTGGTCCTGGTTTGCGGCAAGGTCGAGGTGGACCGGCTGGAGTATTCCACGGTCTTCTTCGACGTCCCCGTCGGCGCCGCCCTCTCGCTGGACCCGGACTTCAGCACGGCCACGAAGAACGACGGCTCGATCGGCTGGTGCGCCGCCGTCGCTCCCTACGGCGACGGCGACCTGGGCACGCCGGGCGCCGCCAACCCGGCCTGCGTCAAGGCGCTGCCCACCATCGACACCTGCCGGCTGGCGTTGCCGGCGACCGAGTACATCCAGCTCGGCGAGTCGGTCGAGCACGGGCTGGAGATCTTCGAGATGGGCCTGACGACCAAGAGCCCCGGCGTGGACGCCGCCCCCGGGCTGGTGGTCGAGCTGGGCCATGGGCCCGTCGGCGCCCAGCCGGCCGATGGCGGCTTCGAGTGGGTGACCGCGGCCCCCGTGTCCGGGTGGAGCGACCCCGCAGGCGTGGACGGCTACTCCGCCACCCTGACGCCCACGGCCGAGGGTTTCTACGACGTCGCGGGTCGCGTGAGCCTCGACCTGGGGCAGTCCTGGGTCTACTGCGACCTGGGGCCGCTGGGTTCGGACGACGGCTACGCCCCCGAGGACGCGGCGGCGCTCGAGGTGGGGCCGAACCCCTGCGAGGGGCTGGTCTGCGACTCGCCGCCGCCGCCGGAGTGCGACGCCACCGGGGTCACGCTCATCGAGCGCACCACCGAGGGCGCCGTCTGCGTGGTCATCGGCGGCACACCCACGTGCCAGTACCCGCCGGTGAGCACCGACTGCGGGCTGCTGGGGCAGGTGTGCCTGGCCGACGGCGGGGGCTGCGGCGGGTCCGCGGCGCCTCCGACCGAGCCCGGGCAGGTCGTCGCCACCGAGTTCCTCGTGAACCCCGTGGCGGTCAGCGGCCTCGTCGGGACCTGGGTCGAGTTCTACAATCCGGGACCCGCGCCGCTGGAGCTCGAGGGGTGCGTGTTCGGGTTCGGCGGGACCAAGACCCACACCATCGACGCGCCGCTGGTCATCGGGGTCGGCGGGTTCCGCGTGCTGGGCCGCAACAGCGACACCACGGTAAACGGCGGCGTGGTCATCGATCACGTCTTCGGCCCCGGCGTCCAGGCGCTGCCGGGCGGGGGCGGCGGCATCGACTTCAACTGCGGCGGCGTCTCCATCGACCACATCGAGTGCGCCGGGGGCGGCTGGCCCTCCAAGTCCGGCGCCGCCACCGCGCTGAGCCCCTTCGCCACCGACGCGACCTCCAACGACGATCCCGAGTCCTGGTGCAGCGCCAGCGAGCCCTTCGGCCTCGGCGACCTCGGCTCGCCGGGGGCACCCAACCCGCCGTGCCCCGGCGATGTGGCCACCGTCGACTCCTGCCGCATCCAGGGCCCGGCCACGCTGACGCTCCCGGCGGGGACCAGCCTCACGTTGGAGCTGCGGCTGAGCGAGCTGCCGGCCACCGCCAAGACGCCCGGCACCGACACGCCCGAGGGCTTCCTGGTCGAGCTGGGCTTCGGGCCCGCCGGCTCGGAGCCGGACGCGTCCTGGACCTGGCTCGAGGCCTCGCCTGACGCCTCCTGGAGCGCGACGGCGCAGGGAGCCCCGGCGGGGACCGACGCGTGGCTGGCGGCGCTCACCGTGCCACCGCCCGGCGACTGGAGCCTGGCGTTCCGGGTGACCGTCGACGCTGGCCACTCGACCTCGATCTGCGACACCACCGGGCTCGCCGATGGCTTCGACCCTTCCCAGAGCCTCGCGCTCGTGAGCGAGCCGAGCCCCTGCCAGCCCAGCCCCTGTCTCGTGGCCCCGGCCCTGAGCTGCGACGGGGACCAGGTCGTCGACCTCGAGGAGCCGGTCCAGTGCCTGGTCGAGGACGGCGGCGCGCTCTGCCAGTGGAGCGCCGAGCCCATCACCGACTGCTCGCTGGTCGGCGGGCAGTGCGCAAGCGGCGAGTGCGTAGGACTGCCGGAGGTCCCGACCGTCGGCCAGGTGGTGTTCACCGAGCTGGCCATCGCGCCGGCGCTCACCGAGAGCGGCGAGTGGCTCGAGCTGACCAACGCGACCGAGGGCAGCTTCCTCAGCCTGGAGGCCTGTCAGCTCAGCACCGACGAGGGGGCGAGCTGGTCCTTCGCGGAGCTCTCGCTCGACCACCTGCTCATGCAGCCGGGCGAGTCCCTGGTGTTCGCGCGCAGCGCCGATCCCAAGATCAACGGCGGGGTCGCGCCCGACGGGGTCTACCCCTCCTCGCTGGCGCTCCCCAACGGCGCCGGATCCGTGCGCCTCACCTGCGACGAGGCCGCCATCGACGTGGTGAGCTGGAGCGCGGCCACCGGCTGGGTCATCCCGGTGGGCCTGCCCTTGTCGCTGGCGGGCAATCGGGTGAGCGCGGCACAGAACGACCTCTCCGGCGCCTGGTGTCCCGCGCCGCCGGCGAAGGACGGCGCCCCCGCGGGGACCCCGGGAGCCCCGAACCCTCTGTGCCCCCCGCCCGACGCGACCGTCGACTTCTGCCGCTTCGAGTCGCCGGAGCTGCTCGAGGTCGCCCTGGGCGAGACCGTGACCATGGCGGGGCTGCTCACCGATCTGGGCACCACCGATCTCACGCCCGGCGTGGACGCGGCGCCCGGCGTGAGGGCCCAGGTGGGGGTGGGTCCCCCGGCAGCGGACGCCCAGCAGGGCCTCGAGTTCGCCTGGGTGGAGGCCGCGCCCGATCCGGAGTGGACCGACCCCGCGGCGACGGGAGCGGATCGCTGGCTCGGCGTGGTCACGCCCTCGACCCTCGGGCTCCACGCGATGGCCGCGCGCTTCAGCCTGGACGGCGGCCAGACCTGGCTGGCCTGCGACCTCGACGGCAGCGACAACGGCTACGATCCGTCGCAGGCCGGCGTGTTGAGCGTCCAGCCGACCACCTGCGCGCCCAACCCGTGCACCTCACCTCCGGGTCCCGCCTGCGAGGGCGACCTGCTCACCGTCGGCGTCTCGCCGGGCGCGTGCGCCGTGGCCGCGGACCTGAGCGCCGAGTGTACCTACGCGCTACGCAGCGTGGACTGTGGCCCCTACGGAGGGTGCGCCGCGGCTCACTGCGCCGAGGCGCCGCCGCGCCCTGCCGCGGCCGGTGAGCTGGTCATCACCGAGGTCATGCGCCGCAGCGGGCTCGGCGTCCCCGATCCGGGCGAGTGGGTGGAGCTGCTCAACGTGAGCGACACGGCCCTGGCCCTCGACGGGTGCCGGCTCACCGACGCCACGGGCCAGCTCTACACCTTCCTGCCGCCGATCCCGCTGCTGCTCGCGCCGGGCGCGCGGGTGGTCGCCGGGACCGTCCAGGACCCCGACGCCAACGGGGGCGTCTCCCTCGACGCGGCCTGGGGTTCCAGCTACAGCCTGGACAACGTCTTCGACTCGGTGCGCCTGCGCTGCGGCGGCACCCTCATCGACCAGGTGGCCTGGGACGCCAGCTGGCCCGGCGGGTCCGGCGTGGCCATGCAGCTCAGCCCCGCATTCGGCTCGGCCTCGGCCAACGACGCCGCGGCCGCCTGGTGTGATGCCACGGAGACCTACGGCGCCCAGAAGCTCCGAGGGACCCCCGGGCTCCCCAACCCGCCCTGCCCCTGACAGGTGCCTGCCGCGCGCACGACGCCGAGGCGCGCGGGTCCCTGGGAAGCCATGTGGCAGCCCAGCGGCGCGGAGAGGCGAAGACGGCGCTCTGAGCCGCTGGCCGCTGGCCGCGGCGTGGCCGCTAGAAGCGCTCGCTGGGCACGCCGGCCTCGTCTCTTGCCGCGGCGATGCCGTGGGCCGTGCCGCTGCCGGTCTCGACGTAGTAGAGCAGATAGATGTCGCCGAACCGGACGTTGGTGGGCCCGCGCTCGTCCAGCTTCTCCGCCACCACCGGGTTGAACGCGAAGCGGCTCCAGGTCACCCCGTCGAAGGACGCCGCGAAGCCCAGGTCGCCGCGCTTTCCCGAATAGCCCGTGTAGAAGAGGCGCAGCAGCTCGCGCCCGGTGGCGGTCCGGGACACGCGCAGCTCGGGCGAGCCCACGCCGGCACGGTCCCAGCAGGGATCCTCCGCGCCGTCGGCGCCGAAGCAGCCGGTGCCCGCCTCCAGCGCGGTCCCCGCTCGCGCGAAGCTCACGCCGTCCCCGTCGGCCAGCGCCCGGTCGATGCGCCGGGTGGCTCCCTCCTCGACGCCCAGCACCTCGTAGAGCAGGACGAGCTGGTCGCCGAAGCGCACCAGGCTGGGCGCGTCGACGGACGCCTCGGTGGCGGGGTCGCGCGCCAGGGCGGGCTGGGGATCCACGTCGAAGTGCAGGCCGTCCTGGCTGCGCGCCAGGCCGATGCCCGCGCCGTCCCCGTAGGCGAAGGCCAGCAGCCAACCGCCGTCGGTGCGCAGCACGCTGGGTGCGCCGACCCGGCCGTCGGCCCACTCGGGGGCCTCCGCGGGGTCGAGCACGGGCTCCGAGGGTCCGAAGCTGGTCCCCGAGGCGTCCGAGCTGGCGCGCGCGATGGAGGCGGCGCCGCCCACCCGCTCGCGCAGCTCGACGTAGAGCAGGACCTGGGCGTCGACGACCACAGCCGACGGCTCGCGCAGCTCCACCGCCTCCGGCTCCTCGGCCTCGAGCGCGTAGGGCAGGGGGGTCTCCTCGTCGTCCCCGCCGACACGCACGTAGGGCGCGATGCCGCGGTTGGGCAGGTTCTCGCCGCCGCCGCCGCCGCCGCCCAGCGCCGCGCAGCCTCCGCAGAGCGCCGCGGTGGCCCAGAGCGCGATGAGGCGCGTGATGGGTGAGAGGTCGGGCATGGTCAGAAGAGCAGCTTGAGGTTGGTGGAGGCGCCCACGTAGCGGCCGCGGATCACCACGTCGCCGAGCGCGTCGGCGGGGTCGTCCTTCTCGAAGGCGCGGCGGTGCATCCAGAGGAGCTGGCTGCCGAAGTCCAGCTCGATCGGCTCGGGGAACACCTTCGCCGTCTCCTTGAACACCAGGCCCAGGCCCGCGGAGAGGCCGTGCTTGCGGCTGTCGAGGTAGGCGGTCACGCCGGGCTGCGGGCGAGCGGGCGTGGGCTCGAAGAAGTAGCCTCCACGCACCTTCAAGGCCACGCGCCGGCCATCGTGGGCGAGCAGCTCCACGCCGACGCGCGGCACGAGGATGTCGTGGAAGTCCGGCGCGGCGATGGCCTCGGAGTCGGGGATGGTGAAGGGGAGGTCGGGGATGTCCAGGTCGATGCTGACGCTGGCCGTGGGCGCGGGGAAGCGGCTCCACTGGAGCCAGGTCAGATCGAACTCGATGAGCCAGCGGGGCATGGACCAGGCGACGCCCAAGGTGAGCTGGCGTGGCGAGAAGAGGTTGCGGCTCAGCGAGCGGAGCTTGAACGAGGCGTCCTCGACCAGGGGATCCCCGTCCACGACGATGTCGCCCTGCACGAGGATGTCCACGTCGAGCACCAGCGAGAACTGCTCGCGGTAGCTGAGCCCGATGCGCAGGTTGTCGGTGGCGTGCCAGAGCAGGCCGAAGGTGGGGTAGCGGACGGCGACGAGGTTCTCCTCCACCCGGCTGAGCAGCGTCGTCTTGGTGCTGTCGAAGAGGTCGACCGAGCCGCTGATGTCGAGCGCGCCGCGGGCGTTGGAGAGGAAGGTGATGCCGGCGCCGATGTACAGCCCGTCGACGATCTCGACGGCGAGGCTCGACGAGAGCACCAGGCGCTGGGGGCGGTTGTCGTAGAGGACGAAGCGGGCCTGGCTCTGAGGGAGGGCCCGCACCCGGGTGATCTGGCGATCGGGCAGGAACAGGCCGATCGAGAAGGCGACGCGGTGGCGAAACAGCTCACCGGGTAGCACGAAGCCGCCCTGGAAGCCGCGGTGCGCGTCGACCCCCACGTCGGCGCCGTTCATGGTGAGGTGGGGCTGCAGGTAGACGTAGCCCAGCTCGAAGCGCAGCCCGCGCGCGGCGGCCAGCGCGGCGGGGTTGTAGTAGTTGGCCGAGTAGTCGTCGACCGAGGCCGTGGTGGCGCTGCCCATGGCCATGCTGCGGGAGCCGAACCCGAAGGCGTCCAGCGGGTTGGCGGCGGCGGGGCCAGCCGTCAGGGCCAGCAGGGCCAGCACGGGCGCCGCGATGCGACGGCGGGCGCTCACAGCTCGGCCCCCAGCTCCACCGACCAGATCACCACCTCGCCGTCGTGGCGGATGCTGGGCCAGCCGGGGTTGGACGCCGTGTCGTCCACGAGGGCGGGGTCCTTGACCTCGGTGCGGGCGCGCAAGAGCTGCACCTGGCCGGCGACGTCGAGGCGCAAGCGCCGCCAGCGCACGCCGACACCGGCGCCCAGGATCGCGCGGTCGTTGTCGAGGTAGTTGTGCAGGCCCGTCTGGGCCGGGGCGGGGGAGGGCTCCCAGGCGAAGCCCAGGCGCGGGAGGAGGCGCCACTCTCCGATGTCGGCGGTCGCTTCGGCGCCCACGCGCCACACCACGATGTCGTGGAAGGCGGGCACGGGCTGCGGCGGGTAGTCCTCGGGCACCGCGGTGTAGACGATGGGGTTGTCGAAGCGGCTCCAACGCTTGGAGGCCACGTCGAAGGCGACCAGCAGCCAGGGGCGCGGCCGCAGCGCCAGCTCCATGGCGAGCTGGGCCGGGTCGAACTGCGCCGTGCCGCGGATGTCCAGGGTCGGCACCGGCAGGGGCACCGTGTCGCCCAGGTCCGCCTGGACCGGGAAATCGAAGTCGGCCCGCGACTCGGCGCGCCAGGTCAGGGCCAGCGACAGCCAGTCGGTCGGGCTCGCCTGCATCCCCACGACCAGCGAGTAGGAGGCGATGACCACGTCGCGCACGCTCGAGCCCAGGCGGCCCCCTTCGCGCGGCGCCACCTCGACGCCCCCCTCCAGGCCGGCCAGGGTCAGCACGCCGATCCCGAGGCTGAGGCGATCGATGGGCCGGAAGGCGATGGCGGTCTGGATGCTCACGGTCTGTGCGCGGTTGGCGAGGACGACGAAGTCGGTGTCCCCGGGGCGGTGGAGGTCGGCGATGAGGATCGAGTTCTGGGGGATGATGAGGCCCATCCCCAGCGCGATGCGGCGGTCGAGCCAGCCCCGGAGCGGCAGCGGCATCGCCAGGCCCAGCATGAGCGCGGGGGCGCGCCTGGCGCCGACGTCCCGGCCATTCTGGCGCAAGTGGAAGGTGGCCTCCTGGATGCCCAGCGCGAAGGATGGGCGGGACTCCAGGGCGAGGCCGGCCGGGTTGTAGTAGACCGCGGCCTGACCGCCCGTGCTGGAGAGCGCGGCTCCGCTCATGGCGATGCCGCGCGCGCCGTAGCCGAAGAGGTCGACGCTGCTGGCCGACGCCTCGGGCGCGCAGGCGAGCATGACCAGCAGCGCGCTGGCGACGAGCGGTGGGCGGGGTGTGGCCAACGGGGGTCCCTGCCGGAGGGTGCGAGGGTCGAACTTAGAGCTTCGCTTCGGGACCGGCAAGCCGCGCCGTGCGTTCTTCGAGGCGCGGCCGGGCGCTCTTCCGCTATACTGCGCCGCGTCGTTCCCCCCCGGAGGTCACCGTGGTCCGTCGCCTGCTCTTCGTCGCCCTCGGGGCGGCTGCCTTCCTCGCCCCTGGATGCGCCGACGATGGCGGTGGCGGCCAGGTGTCGGACCTGGCGCCGGAAGTGGCCAGCGACGTGGACGCTGGCCCTGGCGACGCGGGCGGGGGAGACCTGGACGCCGCCCTCGACGTGGCGCCGGACGCGCTCGGCGACGGCGAGACCGGCGCACCCGAGCTGCCCGACGAGGACGTCCCCCCCGAGCGCATCTGCCCACCCGACGTGACGGGCTGCTTCAACGGCGGGCTGCTCATCTGCAACAAGGCCGGCGTGGCCTTCGAGCGCCGCCCCTGCGACGCCGGGCTCGTCTGCTTCGACGGTGCTTGCGTCCAGTGCGGGACCGACGCCGACTGCGAGGGCTCCGAGCGCTGCACCGACCACCTGTGCCAGGTGCCGGAGCTGGTCATCCTCACCGAGGAGCTCGAGCCGGTGCTGCAGGGCGCAGCCTTCGCCCAGCCGCTCGAGGCCACCGGCGGTGAGCCGCCCTACGCATGGAGCCTGGACGAGGGTGTGCTCCCCTCCGGCGTCGCGCTCGCACCCGACGGCGTGCTCAGCGGGACCAGCACCCAGAAGGGCGAGTTCCCCTTCTTCGCCACCGTGGAGGACCAGGGTGCTCAGTCGCGCACCGTCGCCCTGACCCTGCGCGTGGTCGCCAACGGTCTGACCATCAAGACGGTCTCGCCGCTCCCCCAGGGCAAGGCTGGCGAGGACTACTCGGTGCAGCTCGAGGCGCTGGGCGGCACGCCGCCGCTCTTCTGGGGTGTGTCAGCGGGCGCGCTCCCGGTGGGCCTGAGCCTCAGCGCCACCGGCCGCATCGAGGGCCAGCCGGAGGAGAGCGGCCTCCACGCCTTCACGATCAAGGTGTTCGACAACGCCGATCAGCCGCTGGTGGCCCAGAAGGACTTCGAGCTGCCGGTGGTCATCGCCCCGCTCGAGATCATCGGGGACAACCCGGTGGACCTCTTCGTGACCAAGCTCTTCAGCCTGCCCCTCATCGTCGTCGTCTCGGGCATCCCGGTCCCCTACAACGCCCAGCTCACCGCCAAGGGCGGGAAGAAGCCGCTACACTGGAGCGAGCAGCCCCTGCCCGACCTCGTGAAGGGGATCATCCCCAAGGGGGGCCTGCCTCCGGGGCTCACGTTGAATGACGACGGCTCCATCACCGGCGGCGTGACCGACCCGAACCTGGCGGTCTCCATCACGATCCCCTTCACCCAGATCGCGCTGTCGGGCTTCGTGTTCTCGGCCCGGGTCGAGGACGACCAGGGCGTGCCCTTCCACGACGAGGCGCTCTACCTGATCCCGACCGTCCCGCTGGGCTTCTGAGAGGCAGCCATCCGCGCGACGCGCGCTGGTCGCTCGCCGCGGCGGGAGCTCACAGCGCCTGCCAGTCTCCGCGCGGCACCGAGCTGCCGGTCGGCGGTTGGCTGGCCAGGATGTAGATCGCCCGCCGGTTTGCCGCCTCCGGCGTCTCGTCCGGCGTCGGCCTGGCCAGCACGTCCTCGCCGAAGCCCTGGTAGTGGATCGGCGTGCTCAGCCCGTGGCTGCGGAACCACGCGGCGATCGCCCGCGCCCGCCGCGTCGAGAGCCCCTGGTTCGACGCGCGGCTGCCGACGGTGTCGGTGTAGCCCCCGACGTAGAGCTTCAGCGACAGCAAGCTGCCGTGCTTGGCGAGCGCCTCGCGAATGAGGCCCAGCGTCTTGGCGAGCTTGGGCTCCTCCGACGGCGGGATGGCGTGGCTGCCCGACTCGAACACCACCTCGTCGTGGGGGATCTCGATGTGGAAGGGCGTGATGCGCATCCCCGTCCAGAACCCGGCGATGTCGGTGACCTTGAGATCCATCGCCAGCACCTCGCCGGCGACGCCGTCCCAGGTCAGGCGCAGCGGGGTGCCCGGCGGCTCGCCGTCGTAGCGCACCTGGGTCACGCCGAGGCGCCGCCCGTGCTCGCCCAGCAGGATGAGCTCCGCGCTCGCCGCCGGGTTGGTGATGCGAAAGCTCAGCGTGCGCGCCTCCAGGTCCACGTCGCCCGCACCGATCTGAAGCTCCAGCTTGCCCACCCGGGTCGCGTCGAACACCGTGCTGAACTGCGACTCGTCGCCCCCTGCCCAGCGCACGGTGAAGCTCGCCTCGTAGGTGTGCACGCCCACCGGCTGCTGGAAGCTCAGCACCTTGCGCTCGCCCGCCGCGACCTTGCCGGCCTTCAGGCGCTGGACCACGCCGTCGCCGCGCCGCTTCAACGTCACCTCGATCGAGCGGAGCGCCTCGCGTGGGGCCACCGTGATCGCGGGCTTCTCGTTCCCCTGCACCACGGCCTTCAGCCCGAGCCCCAGCCGCGCGTCATCCGACTGGGCGCGCGCCCCCGGCGCCATCGCCGCCAGCGCCAACCCGAGGATCCCGCAACACAACCCACTCACCCGCGTTCTCGCCACCGTCACCCTCCCGAGGCCGAGGCGATCTTCGCCGCGCAGGCCAGTGGTTGCAACAGGCGGCTGATCCCCGCGATTCCCCGCCGCCCCACGCGCGGTGGCGGCCGAGGGCGCGCGCGAGCGCCGTCCTCAGTCCAGGAAGCCGCGATCGGGGTGGGCCTTCACGTACTCGTAGATGCGCTTGGACAGGTCGCGGCCGCGCTCGGGAGCGACGTGCCGCTCCAGCGCCGAGCGCCTCAGCGCCGCGCGGTCCGCCGCCGGTGCGCCGGCGCCGTGAGCATGCGCGACGGGCGCGCCGGGCGTTCCCTGGTGGTCCTCGAGCGGCTCGCCGTCGGTCCCCGGCCTCGCGGCCGCCTCGGCCTCGCCCCCCGCCGCCTCGGCCTCGCCGTCTTCGCCCTCGGCGATGAAGGCCCGCTCGGCCTCGATGAGCTCGATCAGCGCTGGCTTGGCCAGCGGGGTGGGCTCTCCCTTGTCGAAGCTGAGCGTCCACCCGGGGCCGGGCCCGGGCGTGGCGCGCACGACCGCCTCCTTCGGGGCGTCCGGTGAGCCTCGGAGCGTGCGGCCGGTGTGGCGGATCTCCAGGTCGCTCAGCCGCTCGAGGAGGCTGTGCCCTCGGCTGCGGAAGTAGCGCATCAGCCGCTCCCGGTTGGCCTCCACGTAGTAGACGGGCCCCTGCACGCCCTCGGCACGCCGCTCCGCGCCGACCGGGATCTCGAAGCCGAGCACCCGCTCGCCGGAGCCACGCAGGTTGCCGAAGGCGTCGAGCCGCGACGGGTGCTCGGGGGCCGCCGGGGTGGTCGGCGAGGGCGCTGGCGGCGGCGCCGCGGCCTGGGGGGCGACCTCGGGCGTCCGCGAGCAGGCGCCGCAGAGCGCGAAGGCCACCAGCAGCATCACCGCGCGGGCGGCGCGGGCGCCGCTCGTCGCCTCAATACAGCACATAGCCCCACGCAGACGACTGCAGCATCTCGCCCGACGCGGACAGGGTCCGGGAGATGCTGGTCGCGCCGATGTCGGTCGGGTTCACGTTGGGCGGCGTCATGTTGGGCGCCCCCCCGGTGCCGCGCGCCACGTTCACCAGCAGCTCGAGATCGCCGCGGATGACGCCGCCGGGAGGCGTCGGCGTGCCCGCGGGCGCCGACGAGTTGTCGGGGATGCAGGCCGGTCGCTCCACCACCTGCACGCCGTAGGGGACCGCTGAACCGGTGCTGACGAAGGTCACGTCGTCCTGGGTGAGCGGGTCGCCGTCCTCGTCGAGCGCTGCGACGGGAGCGTCTGCAGAGCCGTCGTTGTCGGTGAAGTGCACCCCGTAGAGGCGCCCGGTGCCCTTCTCGCACGCGTCGAGCGGGTCGAAGAGGTAGGAGGTGAAGTAGGCCACGCTGTTGAAGATCAGCGGCTCGCCCGTGGCCTTCTCCTCGGGCTCGAGGAGCTGGTACCAGCGCTCCTCGGCGGTGAGGCTGCCGTCGCTGGCCAGCGACTCCTTCACCGAGAAGAAGCCGGAGCGCACCGTCGATCCGGTGCTCACGAAGTCGATGTCCCCGGTGCCGTAGACCACGACGAGATCCCCGCCGGCGTTGGCCAGCGCCACCGCCGGGCGCCCGAAGGCCGGCTGCCGCTCCTGCGGGTCGGTGGTCGCCAGGGGGCCCCCCGCGGCGTAGGGGTCGTAGAAGAGCTGGAGCTTCCAGTCGGTCTTGTTCTCGCTGGCCAGGTCCAGGCGCCACATCCGCCCGCCGGCGTCGCCGAGGAAGGCCCGCGTGGAGACCACGCCCGGCGTGTCGGAGTAGACCGTGGGGGAGCCGGTGAAGGCGCTGGTGAGGGTGGAGGCGTTGCCGTCCGCGTCCAGGATGGTGCCGGTGGCGTTCGAGAACTCCGCCAGCTTGGAGCCGGTCTTCACGTCGACCACGTAGACGACGCGCCCCGCCTCGGGGTTGGAGCTGTCGTCGGGCGAGTCGCCGCCAGCCAGCACGGCGATGGCGATCTCCTGCCCACCGATGAAGACGGTGCCGAAGGCCGGCCGCGAGGTGGTGAGGCCGAGCTTGCCGAAGTCGTTGTCGGCGCCGACGCTCGCCGTGTTGCACGTGCCCGCGATGCAGCGTCGATTCTGGTCGATCTCCCACATCACCTTGGGCCCGGCCAGGGGGTTGGTGACGTCCAGCGCGATGTAGCCGCGGCCGCCGACGCCGTAGCCGGCGAGCAGCACCGAACGCCAGCTCATCGCCTCGGCGGCCAGGTCGGCCCCGACGGGGTTTCCGCGCTCGAGCAGGATGTCCCGCAGCGCGATCTGCCCGTCCATCAGGAAGTGGTACCGGCCGACCAGCGAGTGGGCGTTGGCGAGCAGGTGCTGCGGCGCGATGGCCCACAGCTCGGTGCCGACGTCGTCGTCGGACTGCGCCGGCACGGCCGTGCAGCCCGCCTCGACGCTCGACTTGTGGTCGACGCGGAAGGCGTGGATGAGGCCGTCGTGGGTGCCGGTGTAGAGCACCGTCGGCCGGCACTTCGGCGCGTACTCGAAGCCCGTGTCGGTGAGCGGCGTGTCGACGTACTTGTTCCAGCTCCGGATCGGGAACTGGCCCACGCGCGGGGCCTCCTGGACGACCGGGGTCGTGTGGGTGATGGCGCCCATGTGGTGGTCGGTGCGCATCGTGCCGTCGTCGGCGCGCACCAGCTGGATGAGCTGGCGGAGGTACTCGCGCTGGACGTCCAGGTCGGTGGCCAGCCCGAGCACGTCGGTGGAGAGCTGCGGATGGCCCAGCGCGTCGAAGGAGCCGGGAGTCACCTGGGACAGCTCGCCGCTCTGCGGTACGCCGAAGATGTCGGCCATCTCGTCGGCGTCGGTCGGCAGATCCGCCAGGTTCGTCTGCAGCGGCGTGCGGACGCCCTTCACCGTCGTGTAGAGCGTGCGCGTCGCGTTGTCACGGTCGTTGAGCCGCTTGTGGATGCTGATGAGGTCGCGCGCGCAGCTCGAGCCGCGGCTGCTCACCGCAGCGCAGTCCTGGTGGCACTGGAACACGAGCTGCTCGAGGATGCCGTTGAGGTTGGTGGGCACGAACTTGTCGGGCTGGAAGGCCGCGTTGAACTGGTACTGCAGGTCCAGCGTGGACTTGGTGGCGTTCGTGTAGGTGACCTCGGTGCGGCTCTGGGTCTCCGGCTGCACCAGGGCCAGCACCTGCGCCAGCGCGACCTGCAGCTCCGCGGCGGTGTTGGCGCGGTAGACGCCGTCGGCCGGGCCGCCCTGGTCGGGATCGAGCTGGTCCAGCACGCTCGTGTCCGTGTCGGCCAGGTTGAAGCCGATGACGTACACGTCGACCCCGGTGGGCGGCGTGTTCGTCAGGTCGATGACCGCCTGGAGCGTGGTGGGGTAGCCGCCTTCGCCCTCGCCCTGGCTGGCGCGGCCGTCGGTGATGAGCACGACCGTGCGCGGGCGGCAGTTCGAGTAGGGATCGCCCGTGCCCGTGCCCGGGTCGTAGGGGCGCACCGTCGGGTCGTTGAGCAGGAAGTAGCGCGAGTCGTCGAGCATCGGGGCCAGGGGCGTGCCCCAGAAGCCGATGGTCGTGTTCACCTCGTACTGGGCGTTGCGGTTGACGCTCCGGACGGGCCCGAAGTCGTCGCTCAGCGGAGGGGAGATGAGCTGCCCGCGGTTGTTGAGGGCGCGATCCTCGTCGTTGTAGAGCCAGGTGTTGCTGGCGTCATCCCACTGGTTCGGGGTGTTCGGGTCGCCCCACAGCGCGTTGCGGGCGCCGAGATTCAATCCGAGGAAACCGGAGGCGTCGGGCCCGTAGCTCCACATCCCGTCCGAGCTGATGGCGTTCGAGTCCAGCGAGTCGAAGGTCATGAAGCCGAACTTGATGGTGTCGCGGAAGATGTCGAAGACGCCGTCGAAGGCCTGCACCGGCGGCTTGCAGCCCGTGCCGTCGTCTCCCGAGCAGGCCTTCACCTGCGGGATGGGGTAGAGATAGTCCTCGGCGCCGGGGTTCGCGTCGCGGTGATCGTACTGGCACCAGTAGTCCTGGATGGTGCCGGTCAGGACCTCCTTCGCCACCAGCAGGCGAGACTTCTCGTAGGTGCCCAGGGCCTGTGCGGGGCTCAGCACCGAGGGCTCTTCGCAGAGCGGGGAGATGAACTCCGCCGACGGGGTCGCGGCGGTGCCCGCCTCGTACTCCATGCTGCCGGACGTATCGAGAAGGATCAGCACCATGGGCTTGACCGTGCTCGCGGGATCGAGCTGCGCCAGGGCGGTGCCCGCCGGCAGCACGCCCGCGAGCACGAGCCCGAGCACGGCAGCCCGACGAGCCGCGCCCGGCATCGCCGGTCCGCTCGAGCCACCACGCCTCTCGGCGGTCGCTCGCCTCGTTCGAATCATGTGTGCACTCCCGTCATATCGCGCCGATCGCCCCGGAGACCTGATCACAGGACAGCGGTCCGACGAAGGTGGTCGCGCGGACGCGCTGCCACACCTCGAACGCTGCGTCGGCGGGGGCACCGGAGAAGGTCTGGCCGACGCGCCCCTCGGAGTCGAGCCGGTACTTGAACCGGCACCTGGCGCCCTTGCCGCCGAAGCTGTAGCCCACCAGCGGCTGCCGCATCCCGGTGGGTGATACGTTCACGCTCACCTCGTAGGGCGCGACCCCCGGGCTCCCGAAGGCCGTGGCCGACGCCACCGCCTGGGCGCCTTCATAGCCGAAGCTGCCTTCGGCGCTCAGGTCGAACCACTCGGCGTCGGGCGCCATCTGTGAAGCGTCCCAGACCGCCTTGCCCGAGCCGGCGATGGCCTCGTCCACCTTCGTGACGAAGATGTCGGCCCCCAGCGAGCTGGCGTAGGCGAGCGACGTGAACGCGCCCCCCTCGGTGACGCGAAAGGCGCTGGCGCTGCGCCGCGAATTGCCGGCGTATCCGAGCGCCGAGCTGACCGTCTGGACGGCGACCAGCCCGAGGCTGGTGAGCGCGAGCAGCACCATCAGCGCGATGATGAGCATCGAACCGCGCCGGTCCTTCAGCGCTCGGCGGAGTCTGGATGTGACGCAGCTTCTCATCATTGCCTCCGCGCCTGGATGCTGGTGAGGGCGGTCATCACGCCCATCTCGAACACCCGCGCCGCGCCGATCACGGCAGGATCCAGCTCGAACGCCCGCAGCGGCTCATCGACCGAGGGGCGCGGGGCGAAGGGCACGGTCTCGTCCTCGTAGGGGGTGCGCGCGGCCAGCTTCACGGTCATCGACCGCAACAGGTGGCTGGCGTTCGCCGGCGTGGTGTCGAGGGTGCGCCCCGAGGCCTCCAGGTCGGCCAGGGTCGGGAAGCACTGGATCTGCACGGGGACCTGCTGCATCGTCGCCGGATCGGGCGCCGTCACGTTGAGGCACAGGTCGTACACCTGCAGATCCACCATGTTCTCGGCGACGATGAGCGCCGAGCCGTCGATGGGCGCCCCCGTGGGGTCCAGGTCCTCGCGGATCAGGTCGTACTTGAGGCTGTCGGTGTCCCGTCGCACGTCATTGGCCAGCCGATAGCGCCGGTAGCCGATGACCGAGATCTCGCTGCCGCTGCCGAAGCCGCCCACCGCCGTCACCGTGTCGGTCAGGTTGATGGTCTGCAGCTCGCCCGGACCGTTCCACGTCACCGACGAGATAGGGATGATCTGCTCGCGCCGGGCCACGCCGTAGCCCTCGATGCGCAGCATCCGGTCGGTCGCGAAGATGCGCCGGAAGTCGTCCTCGTCGCCGTCGCCGCCGGCCGATCGCGCGGCCGGGTTCCACTCGATCTGCACCTCGGTGCCCGCGACCCGCTGCGCCGTGTAGACCTGCTGGCTCCAGAAATCACCGAGCAGGCGAATCCGCTGGGGCGCGATGTTCTCGTTCGCGGTCGGCACGGCCACGGGGATGTCCGGGTCCGCCTCCACGACCACGGCGGTCAACGTCACCCCGGTCGGGGGGATGACCCAGGTCTCGACGACCGACTGCACGGGCGCGTTGTAGCCGGCGCTCCGAAGGTCGGCCCGCACCTGGCGCGCCGCCGTCCGCAGCTCGCCCAGCGCGTCCAGCGTCTGGTTCTGGATCCGGTAGCCCTTGGCGCTCTGGGCGTACATCAGGTAGATGCCCGCCGCCACGATGGTGCCCACCAGCACGGCGACCATCAGCTCGATCAGCGTGAAGCCGCCGGCGCGGCGTCGCGGCGTCACATTCCGGCTCTGAGCAGCCCCTCGAGGCGCGTCGGTCATCTGCCGCCTCATCGCAAGAACGTGTTGACGGAGAGGTTGGTGGTCAGACTGACCGAGCGCAGATCGCCGAGCGCGGCGGAGGCGAGCGTGTCGCAGTCCAGGAAGGCCTCCATGTTGGCGGACTCCAGGGGCCACACCACCTCGACCTCAGCGCGGATCGAGCGGTTCGGGATGAGCCAGGTCAGGCGATAGTGCAGGCAGAATGGCTGCTCCAGATCGCCACTTCCCGGTGAGATGGACGCCGCCCGGATGCCGGCGTTGGTGCCCGTGGGATCCAGATCTCCGACCACGCTCACGCGACGATCGGTGCCGAGGCCGTCGTCGCCGATGACCCACGCGGGCGCGCCGGTCACCTCGCCGCCGTCGGTCTGGGCCCCCGCCGCGGCGGCCGGGCCGACGGGCAGACCGGAGAGGTGGGGGAACACACCCGACCCGTCGAGGCCTTGATTGGGCTCCTCGGTCCACTGGGAGAACTCGACTCGGAGCTGCTCCAGGAAGTTCTCCGCCAGGTTCGTGGCCTCGATGATGCGCCGCGTGTTCGCCAGGCCGCGCAAGGTGGCCACCTGCATGCCGAAGAGCGCGACGAAGCCCAGCGTCGACACGACGACGACGATCAGGACCTCGACCAGCGTGAAGCCGCCGGGCAGGCGCGTGGCGGAGAGCCGGTTCATCAGGTGCCCCCCTGGCCGGCCGCGCTCCGCACGTCGTCGCCGTACGTGAAGCGCGTGTTGCCGCTGAAGGGGACGATGATGTTGTTGGGGATGGTCGAGGCCACACCGCCCTCGAACTGCTGCAGCACGATGACGGCGTCGCCGGCGGCGTAGTCGGTGCCATCGTTGGCGTCGGGGGCCACCGGCTGGTTGGTCGAGGCGTCGACCGTGCGCCCATCGGGCGTGAAGCAGAGCAGGGTGGCGGACTCGGGGACGAGCGCGGTGATCCGTACCGCGATGGTGGCCTCGGCCTTGGAGGCCTCCTCGAAGAGCACGTCGAGGTCCAGCGTCTTGAGCGCCGTCCCGTTGATGTCGATGGAGCCGCACTCCGGGCCGGCGCCCTGGAACACGGCGACCGTGCCGGAGCGGGTGCCATCGGAGGGCTCGATCTGCAGCCCGAAAGCCGCAAACCCGGTCGCGGCGCGGCTGCGCGCCATGTCCGTCAGCGCGATGATCTGGTGCGTGGCCTCTTCCAGGGGCTGGTGCTGCGACTTGGACAGCACGCGCGGCAACGCGACGGTCACCAGGATGCCGATCACCAGGATCACGACCATCAGCTCGATGAGAGTGAAGCCGTGTCGCGCTCTGTTCAGGTCGAACCTCACGACGTGCTCCGTGTGCAAGAATCGTGCGAATGCCCCGCAGGGTCCCGAGCTGGCGCCCCCTGGTGCCAGCGCCGCGGGGAGCGGCTCGCCCCGGCTACGCGATCCCCAGGGGCCCATCGACGGCCCTTCGCGCCATGGCTCCGCAATATTTGCATAGCCCCCGAACCAATTTCGCGGTCTGAGCGGGCCGGGCGGCGCCGGTGCGCCACGATTCGACCCCGGGTCCCCCGGCCCAGGCCGAGGCACCACCCAGTCTAGACGGCTTCGGGCGCGACCGTCTCACCTTTCATCAGATCGTCCACGGACTCCCGTGCGCGAATGACGTGATATCGGTCGCCATCCACGAGCACCTCTGCGGCCCTCGGACGGCTGTTGTACTGGCTCGACATCGCGAACCCGTAGGCTCCCACGCTGCGCATCGCGAGGAGGGCTCCGCGGGTTACATGGGGGAACGCGCGATCGCGCGCGAAGAAGTCCCCTGACTCGCAGACCGGGCCCACGATGTCCGCCGGGCTGAGCTCGGAGTCGACGGCGGCCACCGGCTCGATGCCATGGTGCGCCCCGTAGAGCGCCGGTCGGATCGCGTCGTTCATGCCGGCGTCGACGACGACGAAGCGCTTGCCCTCGTTGTGCTTGGTGAGCAGCACCTGCATGAGCAGCACGCCGGCGTTGCCCGCGATGACCCGCCCCGGCTCCAACACGATGCGAAGCGGCCTGTCGCCCAGCTCGCCCAGCAGGTGGCGAGCGTACTCGGCGGGCGAGGGCGGGACCTCCTGGTCGTAGCGGATCCCGAGCCCACCGCCGAGGTCCAGGTGCTCGACCGTGATGCCATCGGTGGCCAGCTCGTCGACCAGCGCCAGCAGCCGGCGCATCGCCTCGGCGATCGGCGCGAGGTCCTGGAGCTGGCTGCCGATGTGACAGTCGACCCCGACGATGCGCAGCCCGGCGAGCGACGCCGCCACCCCGTAGGCGCGGCGCGCGTCGGCCATGGCGATGCCGAACTTGCTCGTGCGCAGCCCGGTCGAGATGTAGGGGTGGGTGCCGGCGTCCACGTCCGGGTTGATCCGCAGGGAGATTGGTGCGATGCGCCCGAGGCGCGTGGCGACCTCGTGGACGATGGTGAGCTCCTCGACGCTCTCCACATTGATGCAGTGCACGCCGACCTCGAGGGCGCGGGCGATCTCGTCATCGCGCTTGCCCACCCCGGAGAAGACGATGCGCTGCGGCTGCCCGCCGGCGCGGAGCACCCGCTCGAGCTCGCCGACGCTGACGATGTCGAAGCCGCTGCCCAGACGGGCCAGCACGCTGAGCACCCCGAGGCTGCTGCAGGCCTTGACGGCGAAGCAGATGAGATGCTCGACCGGGCTCCAGGCCTCCTCGAACACGCGATAGTGGCGGGTCAGGGTGGCCCGGCTGTAGACGTAGGTCGGCGTGCCGACCTCGCGTGCGATCCGCGACAGCGCGACGTCCTCGCACCACAGCTCGCCGTCGCGCCGCGTGAAGTGGTCCATCGCTTCAGCCCTTGGGGGGTGGGAGCGGCGTCCCCGCGTGGAGCGCCCGCTCGAGGGCGGAGGGGCCCGCCTCGGCCAGGCGCTCGCGCAGCCCTTCCAGCGCGGCGCTCGCCCGTTCGATGGACTCGCGCACGCGCCCCGGGGCCGGTCCGCCGGGGAGGTCGCGGCGGGCCAGGCTGCGCGCCGGGTCCAACACGGACAGCGCGTCGTCACCGAAGGCGGTGTGCAGCGAGCGCAGCGCCTCGATGTCCAGATCCTCGAGGCGGCAGCCCCGCTCCAGGCACAGGCCCACGGCGGCGCCTACGACGTGGTGGGCCTCCCGGAAGGGCACGCCCTGCTCGACCAGATGGTCGGCGAGGTCGGTGGCCAGCAGGAAGCCATCGGCGAGCGCGGCCATCAGCCGCTCGGGGCGGACCCGGATCGCGCCCAGCAAGGCCGGCAGGATGCCCATGCAGACGCGCGCCGTCGCGAAGGCGTCGATGACGGGCTCCTTGTCCTCCTGCATGTCCTTGTTGTAGGCCAGCGGCAGGCCCTTCATCGTCACCAGCAGCGCCTGGAGCGCGCCGAAGACGCGGCCGGCCTTCCCGCGCAGCAGCTCGGGGATGTCCGGGTTCTTCTTCTGGGGCATCAAGCTGGAGCCGGTGCAGAAGGCGTCCGAGATCTCGATGAACGCGAACTCCTGCGAGGCCCAGAGCACCAGCTCCTCGGCGAGCCGGCTGGTGTGGACCATCAGGATGGACAACGCCGCGAGGGACTCGAGGGCGGCGTCCCTGTCGCTGACGCCGTCGAGGCTGTTCAGCGTGATGTCCGGCATCTCCAGCTCGGCCGCCACCCGGTGCCGGTCCAGCGGCAGCGGCGAGGCGGCCAGGGCGCCCGAGCCGAGCGGCAGCACGGCGGTCCGGCGTCGCGCGTCCAGCAGCCGGTCCAGATCGCGCAGGTACATGGCCGCGTACGCCATCATGTGGTGCCCGAAGGTGACCGGCTGCGCCCGCTGCAGGTGCGTGTACCCCGGCATGGGGACCTCGGCGTGGGTCGTGGCCAGCGCGAGCAGGGCCTCGACGGTCGCGGCCACCTCCTCACCGAGGGCGGTCAGCTCCCGCCTCAGCCACAGCCGCAGGTCCAGCGCCACCTGATCGTTGCGGCTGCGGCCGGTGTGCAGGCGGCCGGCCGTGGGGCCGATCGCGTCGGCCAGGGCGCCCTCGACGTTCATGTGGACGTCTTCGCGAGCGACGGTGAATTCGAAGCGGCCGGCCCGGATCTCGGTGGCGATCGCCTCGAGCCCGGACTCGATCATCCGGTGCTCGTCGGCATCGAGCAGCCCCTGGGTCAGCAGCATCCGCGCGTGGGCCACCGAGCCGGCGATGTCCTCGATGGCCAGCACCCGATCGAACGCGATCGACGCGTTCATCGCCTCGACGGAGGCGTGTGTCCCCTCGCTGAAGCGCCCGCCCCAGGCCTTGGTCTGATCGCCGCCCGCCATCGCCTCAGAACTGCATGGTGAGGCGGGTCTGCACCGTGAAGGCGAACTTGGCGCTGCGCAGGCGATCCCCGTTCTGGTCCAGCAGGTCGAAGGCCTTGCCCGGGAAGAGGAAGCCGCTCTCGATGTCGAGGTTGAACACGCCCTTCTCCTCATAGAAGAGGCGCAGGTCCGCCTCGACTCCCAGGTGCCGCTTGTCTCCGGGCGTCGCCGACGGGGCCAGCGCCTCGGCCACCAGCAGGTCGAGGCGCGCCCCGAGGGCCTCCTCGACCGAGTCGAACACGTCGTAGGAGACGTACGGCTTCACGTAGACGGTGTTGGTGACCGTGCCGATGACCTCGCGGAAGAGCAGCAGGTCGATGTGGTAGTCGCGGTCGAACTTGAAGGCCGTGACGTTGCGGTTCGGCGATCCGTCCGCCTCGGCCAGGACCGGGCGGTCGTTGACCCCGAAGCCCTCGGCCGAGTCGCCCGACGCCATGCCGGCGTCCAGGCCCATCGAGATCTGCCCGCGCTGGTACTCCAGCTCCATCGCCACGCCGAGCTGGCGGATCTTGCGGTTCGAGCCGTCGGTCGAGGCGTCGTCGCTCACGTTCCCGATCTCGCCGATGAGACCGGCCGCCTCGAGCTCGAAGCGGATGCCGCTGGTGTAGTCGAAGCGCTTCTCGAAGCGCAGCCAGAGGTCGGGCACCACGACCCACGCGTCACGGGGCACCAGGGTCAGGTAGTCGTAGGTCTTCAGGCCGCCCGACTCCAGGTAGTCCCGGTAGCTCTCCTGGGTCAGGTCCAGGTTCTGCTTGCGGAACACCGTGTAGAGGCCCCAGTCGAAGGCGGGCTTGAACTCCTCGCGCAGCTCGATCTGGCGCTTGGCCCGCTCGGCCTCGCTCAGCGGACGCTGGAAGATCGCCAGCACCCACTGCTTCACGTCGTCGGCCTGTCCCAGATCCTTCGCCTGGCCGAAGAAGTTCCCCGGGTCCTCGGTGGTCGCGCCCGAGTAGGCGAAGTCCCACATCGGCGCGATGTACACGCCGTAGATCTTGAGGAGCAGCATGGCGCGATCGACGTAGTCGCCGTAGTCGGAGTCGATCCCCTGACCGCCGTTGGCGAGCATTCCGAGGCCCCAGTTGGAGGACATCCGGCCCAGGCGCAGCAGGAAGGCCGGCTGCCATTCGGCATAGGCCTCCTTCACACGGATGCCGTCGCGGAACCCGTTGATGCCCGACTGCGGCGGCGCCTGGCTCGACGCGAAGGCCGAGAGCGGGACGTCGGGGCGGGACAGG
Source organism: Deltaproteobacteria bacterium (assembly GCA_020632695.1). GTDB lineage: Bacteria > Myxococcota_A > UBA9042 > PHBI01 > JACKFB01 > JACKFB01. The sequence continues at coordinate 73,456 of JACKFB010000010.1, read as the reverse complement.
TTCCCGTCGAAGTCGGGCGTGGAGCCGAGCACCAGGTTGTCGAGAATGTCGAAGGTGGCGGCGATCCGCATCGACGACGAGATCAAGAACTTCGGCTGGTAGCGGAACCGGATGTTGGCGCCCGCGATCGTCTTCGCCCCGTTGCTGTGGATCTGGTTGGCGAACGGGGTGTCCGGATCGTTGTTGATGGCGTTCTCGCGGAGCGGCGCCGGGATCGCGCTGGTGTGCTGGGTGCGATCGTCCGGGTTCACCGTGCCGAGATGGCCACGCCAGAACAGATCGGCGCGGAACCGGAAATAGCCGTGGTGCTCGAGGCGCGGGTAGCTCGGCGGGCGCTCCGCCTGCTTGTCCGCCCAACCGCCCAACGACGAGTCGCTCCCCGCCTCCTCGATGAGCTTCTCCAGCTCATCGTCGACGTCGTCCGCGCGCGCCGGAATCGAGCCGGCGCATGCGATGAGGGCGAGGACGAGCGATAGGGCGCCGGGACGTCGCATGCGGGGTGCTCCTTGGCCGCCGTGAGGCCTCGCTCGGTAGCAGTCGCCGAGCCGGCCTGTCAAGCCAGACAGGGGCCGTTGGGGGAAAGGCTGGCGCAGGATCCGCCGCCCCGAGAAATTTCGGCGCCGGTTCAGCGGCCATGTAACCGAGAAATCTGCGGACTTTCCGGGGCTTAATCGCCGATCCGGGGGGGAGGGCGCCGTGACCTTCCGATTGCAACGCGTGGCCAGGATCGTAGACTGGCGCCAACCAGAGGGGCAACGTGTGTCTCGCTGGTGCACCGGGTAGTGGGCGGGGGCGCTTGTTACCCGGCTCGTCGGAATCGACAGGCAGGCTGCAGAGAGGGGTAGGGCGATGAAAGGCTGGCTCCGTTGTACCGGGCACGGCGTATTGATGCTCGTAGCCGCGTTGGCCCTGGTCACCGCCGGATGTGAGCAGGACCAATCCACCTCCACGCGGGGGCCGTCATCGGCGTCTGCGGCGGAGACCGAGACATCGGACGCGCCGGCAACGGCAGCGCTCGCGGCGACCAATGCGCCAACGGTGAAGTTCACGTCGCCACCGGCGAACAAGAGCTACACCGTCGGTGACACGGTGGTCGCGACCATCAGCGTCTCGAACGCGACGCTGGGCACCGGAGCCGGGGAGTACAAGCTTCAGTACTTCCTCGACGGTGTCGCGGTGGGCGCCCCCGTCACCACCGCCGCCAGCTTCACGTACGGAGCGCTCACGATCGGCCGCCGCCAGCTCGCCGTGGCGCTGGTCGACCAAGCCGGGGAGTTCCTGCCGAACCCCGAGAGCCTCAACACCCTCTATGTAAAGATGAAGACCACCTGCGGGAAGAGCAGCGACTGCGACGACGGTCTCTCATGCTCCGCGCAGGCCTGCAGCGCCAACGTCTGCAACTGGGGCCCGATCGCCGGCTGCTGTGACCACGACCTGGAGTGCGCCTTCGGGTCGTTCTGCGTCGCCGGCAAGTGTCAGGAGTGCTTGGACGACACGCACTGCGATGACGGCGATCCCTGCACCACCGACACCTGCGGCGTCTCGGGCGTCTGCTTCCACGAGTCGATCGCCGGCTGCTGCAACAAGGTCAACGACACCCGCTGCAACGACGACGACGCCTGCACGGTGGACTCCTGCAACGTCGCCACCAACTCCTGCGTGAACACGGACAACGGTGACCCGCTCTGCTGCAACACCAAGTCCGACTGCACGCCCTCGAACCCCTGCCTGGCTCACATCTGCTACATCAACGCCGTGAGCGGTGAGCACCGCTGCCGCTACGGCCCGCAGGAGATCGGCTGCTGCACCAACGACACCCAGTGCGCCGACGCGAACCCCTGCACCCTCGACGCCTGCGAGTACGCCAACATCAGTGATGAGAAGGGGTCGTGCTCTCACGAGCCGGATCCCGCCAAGCCCGCCTGCTGCCTCAGCAAGAACGACTGCGACGACAACGACCTGAGCACGCTGGACAAGTGCGTCTCCAACGTCTGCGTCCACGAGGATGACCCGACCTACTGCTCGCTGCCTCCGACCAGCGGCCTCGTCATCAATGAGATGATGGTCGCCCCGGGCGGCATCGACGACGCGCTCGGCGAGTGGTTCGAGCTCTACAACTCGACCTCCCAGCCCATCAACCTCACCGGCTACACCATCGAGACGGACGCCGGTCAGACCCACACCCTGACCGCCGCCAACGCCGTCAGCGGCCCGCCGCTGGGCCTGACCATCGGCGCTCACTCCTACTACGTGCTCGCCCGCAACGTGGACTCCACGCTGAACGGCGGCTTCAAGCCGCAGTACCAGTACGTGAACATCACGCTGCCCGACAAGTTCGAGAGCGGCGCCGACGTCACGCGCACCCTGACCATCAAGGACGCGTCCGGCACCGTCATCGACAGCGTCACCTACAACACGGCGACCTGGCCTTCGGTCAACGGACACTCCTACGCGCTGTCCAACCCCTTCGTGGACAACAGCGTCGTCGCCAACTGGCGCGCCGGTGGCAGCAACCCCAACGCCGCCAAGAACCTCAAGTACGGCGCCTCGAGCAACAACCTCTACGGCACGCCGAAGAACGCCAACACCGACGTGTTCCTCGGCGTCCTGGACCCGGTCAACTGCGACGCGCCGCAGACGAACGCCTGCGCGGAGGGTCGCTGCGGGCTGGACAACCAGTGCGCCTACAGCAACCAGGCCGGCTGCTGCACGACCAACGCCGACTGCAACGACTACGACTCCTGCACGACCGACACCTGCGACGTCGCCACCAACACCTGCAACCCGCCGGTGGTCGACCCGCTCTGCTGCAAGACGACCGCCGACTGCGACGACGGCAACCCCTGCAATCTCGACCGCTGCATCGGCGGCACCTGCCGCTACAGCCCCGTGGTGGTCCCCGGGTGCTGCGTCAGCAACGCCGACTGCGACGACGATGACGCGTGCACCGTCGACGCGTGCGACACGGTGTCCAAGGTCTGCAAGCCGGGCGTGCCCGTCGTGGGTACCGGCGGCGCCCAGTGCTGCAACCACCCCGACGACTGCGACGACGGCGACCCCGCGACCATCGACCTCTGCTCGTTCAACGACTCGCCGCCGATCTGCGTGTCGGTGCCCGACCCCGACTACTGCAACCAGATCACGGATGCGTGCGACGACGGCGTCGCCTGCACCACCGACTCCTGCGACGTGGGCCTGCAGAAGTGCCGCCACGAGCTGCAGCCCGGCTGCTGCACGGTGAACGCGCAGTGCCCGTCGGACAACGACCCCTGCACGGCCGAGTCCTGCGACACCGCGACCGGCAACTGTCAGTCGCTGCCCGTCCAGGGCTGCTGCATCTCCGACAACGCGTGCGACGACGGAAACGTCTGCACCGTCGACTCCTGCGGCACCAGCCACGTCTGCCACCACGAAGCGGTGGCCGGCTGCTGCCTGACCTCCTCGGACTGCGACGACGGCTCGTCGTGCACGACCGACACCTGCAGCGGCAACGTCTGCACCCACCAGGCCCAGACGTCCTGCTGCACGCCGGGCGGCTCCCAGGCGGTGCTCGTCGGCCAGTGCGGCCCCGACCCTGACGGTCCGGCGACCTGCTTCCAGTGGGAGTGCACCGGCGCCGGCGCCTGCAACCTGCTGCAGAACGCCAACTGCTGCTCGGTCTCGGCCGACTGCAACGACGGCGATCCCTGCACCACCGACATCTGTCTCTCCAACAAGACCTGCAAGCACCTCCAGACCACGACGGGCGGCTGCTGCACCGTGAACAGCAACTGCCCCGAGTCCGACGGCAACGCCTGCACGGCGCCGTTCTGCAGCGCGGGTCTCTGCGGTGAGGCGGCCATCCCCGGCTGCTCGCCCTCGATCGAGCCGCCGGTGGGCGGTGGCCCCGGCGGAGGCGACCCGGGCACGGATCCGACCTCCTGCTGGACCAACACGACGGCTGGCCTCCTCGGACCCGACGACCACGCCTCCTGCGTGGGTCTGGGACACGTGGTGGGCGCGGGCGCCATCCTGTCGAGCTTCAGCTTCGACCCGAACAACGCCGATGACGCGACCGTGCAGTTCAACATGGCGTGGAACAACGGCGCGGGCACCCACACGATCACCGTCCTCGCGACCGCCGTCGAGAACGACTATAGCGGCGCCGAGGTCATCGACATCGTCGACGCCAGCGGCTCGAACCCGGGCACGCTCTACACCTACAACCTCTCCAACGCGATGCTGGCCCAGAACCAGGTCTGGATCGGTTGGCGGGTCGACAGCGACACCCCCGACAACATCGACGTCGCCGTGGACGACTTCATCGTGGGCACCGGCCACGCTCCCTTCTTCGTCGGGAGCCTCCAGGCCGACAAGACCTACGATCGCAGCGCGGACCAGCTCCTCAGCGGCGGCACGATCACCTCGGCGCTCGGCGACACCAAGGTCAAGACCTTCTGGTCGCACGACGTCGAGTGGAACTCGCAGACCCTGACCTACGAGCTGCTCGACGCGCCCAGCTTCGTCACCATCAAGGAGACGACCAAGCTCGGCCTGTGGGGCGTCTGGCAGGTGAAGGTCCAGGTGAAGCCCACGCTCCCGACCCACATCGGGTCCTACTCGGTGCGCCTGCGGGTGTCCGACGGCGGCTTCACGGCGACGCTCCCCTTCCAGATCGACGTGACCCTGGGCGCGGGCTACGTGCTCTGGGCCCCCGGCAGCCCGGCCGAGGGCGACGCCCTGGCCACCGCGCTCGACGGCGCCGGCGTCGTGTACCAGCGGGTGACGTCGCTGTCGCAGGTCGTGGACTTCTCGCAGGTCCGCGCCCTCTTCATCACCGCCGGTGGCGGCAGCTCCAACCACGTCCTGACGAACAGCCAGGTCGCGCCCGCCATCGCCTTCGCCGAGGGCGGCGGTCACATCTACCTCGAGGGTTCGTCCACCTTCGCCGAGGACCCGCAGACCGCCCTCCAGCAGAAGATGCAGGTCGCGCTGGTCGCGCAGGACGGCGGCCTCTTCGGTCAGCTCGCCGGTAGCTGGTTCCATCACCCGGGGACCTGGGCCTACACGTCGGATGGCGCGTACCTGAACGACGTCGACCATCTGGCGCCGAAGATCGGCTCGGGTGCTCGCACCGTCCTGCACCAGGTCAGCGACAACGCCGGCCTCTCGATCGCGGCCGAGGATCCCTCGACCGGCTCGCGCACCTACGCGACCTCCATCGTCTACAGCAAGCTCGCCGCCGATGGCGCCGCGGCTTCGGCCTACATCGCCGACGTCCTGGACTTCTTCCAGAACGGGTTCGGCGGCTGCACCGTCGCCGCGGGCTGCGCCGACGGCAACGCCTGCACCATCGACAGCTGCGTGGGCGGCCAGTGCCAGAACGCCCCCGACTCGAGCTGCACCGCCTGCCAGGCCGACAGCGACTGCGACACGGGCGAGGTCTGCAAGCCCAACGGTGACTGCGAGGTTCCGGGCGGTGGCGAGGTCGGCGCGGGCGATCCGCCCCCGACCGACTTCAACTGCGACCAGACCGACGAGATCATCGACCTCGTCAAGCACACCTCGGGCTTCAAGCTCATCGACGACGTCAACACCCACGTCAAGATCACCCTGGCCGCCACGCAGAAGGTGGGCTGGCTGCGAGTGCAGCTCCGCCACGCCGGCGTCGTGGTGAGCCTGCTCGAGCCCGACCCGGCCAACACCAGCAACGTCCTCGACGCCACCTTCGACATCGGGCTGCTGCCCGCGGCCGGGGCGATGAGCGACTTCGACGGCACGCTGCTCGAGGGCGACTGGATCCTGACCGTGGAGAACACCAAGGGCGGTCAGAAGTGCGGCACCGTCAACGAGTGGAGCCTCTTCGTCACCAGCTCGGATCCGCCGGCCTGCACCGTGGACGCGGACTGCGACAACGGCCAGGCGTGCGACGGAACCGAGATCTGCAATGCCGGCACCTGCGAGCTCGGCAGCGCGCTCGACTGCGACGACGGCAACCCCTGCACCCTCGACGTCTGCGACCCGGCCGCCAACAACGGCGCCGGCGCGTGTGACCACTCGGTGCGCGCGGCGACCTGTGCTGGTGCCGCCTGCTCGGGCGGCAACTCCATCGACGCCGGTGACGGACAGTGCGGCCTCGCCGACGCGTGCGTCGGTGGCCTCGGCGGCGCGACCGGTACCTGCACGACGGTGTGCCCGGGTTGTGCGGTGGGCCACAGCGGCCAGATCGACACGCCCTTCAACGACTTCCAGTGCGTGACCGCGGTGGTGAACGTCACGGCGCCGAACGACTTCGTCTCCGACGTCTACGTCCGCGCCGACGTGTCGCACGCCGCCCTCGGCCAGCTCACCGTCAAGGTGTTCTCGCCTGACAACACCTCGGCGACCCTGCTGAACCTCGAGGGAGGCTCACTCGCGAACTTCCACAGCACGTGGCCCTTCTCGAACCCGAACCCCTCGCTGTGCAGCCTCGACGGCGTCCAGGCGAGCGGGCTCTGGAAGGTGCAGGTCTGTGACACGGCGACCGGCACCACGGGCGTGCTGCACTCGGCGAGCATCTGGGTGGATACCCAGACCAGCGACCCGACCCTGGGGCAGAATTGCTCGAACGCCGTCACCATCCCGGTCGACGGAGACAACCACACGATCACCGGCACGACGGCCTGCTACGCCGACTCCACCCAGGGGTCCTGCTCCGGCGGCGACGGCCACGACAAGGTCCACTCGCTGGTCCTGCCCAGCCCGCAGCGCGTTCGTGCGACGCTCTCGACGCCGCTCTTCAACGGCGCGCTCTACGTGACCGACACCTGCTCGTCGGGCTCCTTCGCCTGTGCGGATGTCGCCCCGAGCGGCGGGATGGAGGTCCTGGACGTCCACCTCAACCCGGGCACCTGGTACCTCGTGGTGGACGCCCTCGATGAGGTCGACGAGGGGGACTACACCCTCGATGTCCAGGTCACCGAGCTGACGCCGAACGGCGGAAGCTGCACCGACGGTCTGGACTGCGAGAGCGGTCACTGCCAGAACGGCTTCTGCTGCGGCAGCGGCGACTGCTGCGCCATCGCCACCGACTGCCCGGCCGCCTACACCGTGGCGTCGGTCTGCAACAGCGCGGCGACCTGCCAGGGCTTCCGCAAGGACCCCGCCTGTTCGGCCAACAAGTGCATCTCCACCAACGTGGCCGACGACACGGGCTGCTCGACGACCACTGTCGCCAAGGACTGTGGCCTCATCGCTCCGCTCTACTGCACCGGCGAGCAGGTGCAGGATCCCGCTCAGCCCTGCCCGCCGGGTTGTGGCTTCGACGACGCCAACTGCGCGCCGGGAGCGCACTGCTACGAGGGCACCGAGGTCTGCCGCGTCGACCTGCCCAACGGCAGCGTCTGCGAGCGCGACGGCCACTGCGAGAGCGGCCAGTGCGTCGACGGCGTGTGCTGTGACACGGCCTGCGACGGTCAGTGCGAGCAGTGCAACAAGGCCGGCTCCGTCGGTACCTGCGCGCTGAGCGCGGCGGGCACGGACCCGGGCGACGACTGCGCCGGCAACGGCACCTGCGGCGGCGTCTGCGACGGCTCGGGTGGATGCACCTTCACGCCGCCGACGACCTCGTGTGGTCCCTGCCTCCGCTGTGACGGCGTGGGCGGCTGCACCGTGGGTCAGCCTGCGGACACCGACCCTGACGACACCTGCCCGGTCTGCGAGGTCTGCAACGGCGAGTCCGGGACCCTGGCAGCGTGCGTGCCGGTGCCTTCCGGTCAGGACCCGGTCGACGACTGTTCTCCCCAGGGCGCTGCGTCCTGCCAGCACACCGGCGTCTGCAACGGCGCCAGCGCCTGCGAGAACTTCGCCTCCACCACGGAGTGCGTGGCGCAGACCTGCACCAACGGCTTCCGCGACCCGGCTCACTTCTGCGACGGGCTCGGCACCGGGACCAGCTGTGTGGATCCGCCGGACGAGTTCTGCGGTGGTCTCGCGTGCACCGCGGACGGCCTCGACTGCCGCACCAACTGCACCCAGGACTCCGAGTGCATCACGGGCTACTTCTGTGACAACCCGGGTCCGACCGGCACCTGCGAGCCGAAGCTCGCCAACGGTGACGCCTGCAACGCCGACAACGAGTGCACGACGAACTTCTGCACCGACGGCGTCTGCTGCACCACCGCCTGCGCCGGCGCCTGCCGCCAGTGCGACATCTCGGGCGACGGCACCTGCACCCTGCACCCGTTCCCCACCGACCCGGAGACCGGCTGCGGCCTCTACTGGTGCAACGGCACCGGCGCCTGCAACGTGACCTGCTCGGTCGACAGCGACTGCAAGGCCGGCAACTTCTGCAACGGCACGACCTGCGAGCCGAAGCGCGGCCTGGGTGGCGAGTGCAGCGGCAACAACCAGTGCGACGAGGGCGTCTGCAACCTGGCGGACGGCGTCTGCTGTGACGGTCCCTGCAGCCGCACCTGTGAGAGCTGCAAGCTCGCGGGCTTCGAGGGCACGTGCAAGATCATCGAGGCGGGTCAGGACCCCGACGAGGAGTGTGCCGGCTCCGGCACCTGCGGCGGTGCCTGCGATGGCAACCCGAACGGTGGTAGCTGCACCTTCCCGACGGCCGGCTCCGACTGCGGGACCTGCAAGACCTGCAACGGCAACGGTGCCTGCATCTCCGCACCGGCGAACACCAACCCGAACTCGAGCTGCGCGGGCTGCCAGACCTGCAACGGCACGGGCGCCTGCAAGAACGTGCCCTTCGGCACCGACTTCCATGACGACTGTGCAGCTACGGCGCAGACGAGCTGCGGCCTCGACGGTCAGTGCGACGGCAATGGCGCCTGCGACTACTGGGGTACCAGCGCGGTCGTGACGCCCGCCTCGTGCACGGCCGGCGTGCTGACCCTGGCCGACTACTGCGACGGGGCCGGCAGCGTCGCCGATGGTGGGACGCAGAGCTGCACGCCCTACATCTGCGCCAGCGGCACGGCCTGCGGGACCACCTGCAGCAGCCACGCTCAGTGCGCGACGGGCTACTTCTGCGACTTCAACGACCTCGACGGCGACGGCCGCACCAACGACTGCGTGGCCAAGCGGCTGGACGGCCAGCAGTGCAACCTGGGCGCGCCCTTCGAGTGCGCCAACGGCACCTGCAACAACGGCGGCATCTGCTGCGCGGGTGGCGGCGACTGCTGCACCAACTCCAACAACTGCCAGCACCTGGCCGTGGCCCCGACCTGCAGCTCGTCCGCTCCGGGCGGCTGCTCTGGTAGCCGCATGGACGCCTACTGCAACCCGAGCCACGTGTGCGCGGTGACCGCGGCCATCTCCGACCCGTCGGCGTGCGCCACGAACCTGTGCGACAACGCGAAGTGCACCGGGCTGACCTTCACCGACAAGAAGTACTGCGACACGTCGGGCGGCTGCACCGTCGGCGGCACGGTCTTCTCGTGTGATGACGGCAACCCCTGCACCATCGACTCGTGCAACGGCAACGGCACCTGCGGGCACGTCAACGACAACGGGGCACAGGTGGTCTGCTACGAGGGCCCGGCTGGCACGCGGCACGTGGGCATCTGTCAGGACGGTCTGCGCACGTGCACCGATGGTCTGATGGGCGCTTGCGATGGACAGGTGATGCCGGCCATCGAGACCTGCAACGCGCCGGGCTCGAAGGTCGACGAGGACTGCGACGGCTCGACCGATGAGGAAGGGGCCGAAGGCTGCACCGTGTACTTCTACGACTTCGACAACGACGGCGTCGGTGTCGACGACTACAAGTGCCTCTGTGAGCCCACGGGCTTCTACCGCGCCCTCGGCAACGGCGACTGCGACGACAACAACAACCAGGCGAAGCCCGGCAACACCGAGCTCTGCTCGACGCCCTTCGACGACAACTGCAACAGCGTCGTCAACGAGCAGAACGCGTCCGGTTGCCAGAACCGCTACTTCGACGGTGACAGTGACGGTCAGGGTGTGGGCGGCGCGCTGTGCCTCTGCTCGCCCTTCACCGCGCCCTACACGGCGACGTCCACCGGTGACTGCAACGACGGCAACAACCAGGTGAACTCGGGCGCCACCGAGATCTGCGATGGTATCGACAACAACTGCAACGGGCAGATCGATACGGCGGAGCGCTCGGCGGCGGCGATGTGCGGCACGCCCGCTCACTCGACGCCTGGGTGCAACGTGAACTGCTACATCTCGAACTGCGACGCCACGTGGTTCAACGTCGATGGCTTGTTCAGCAACGGCTGTGAGGCCAACCCGGACTCGTACGACATCGCTGGCCAGGGCAACTTCTGCGCCAACGACGCCAACACGATCCTGGTCGGCCCGTCCAGCGGCATGAGCTCGACGCCGACGAGCGAGTACTTCAGTCCGTTGAACACCATCCTCCCGTCGGGTGACGTGGACTGGTACCGCGCCTACATCCAGGACAACGGGACGCTCGGCAGCGGGTTCAGCTTCGAGATCGTGCTCAGCACGAACTCGGGCAGCTCGCCGGGTGACTTCGTGTTCGACCTCTACGAGGACAGCTGCTCGAACCTGGTGTGTCAGGCTGCGCGCACCTACCGCGTGGCGACGAACTTCAACCACACCTCCAGCGGATGTTCGGGGACCTCGCCCTGCGGCATGCAGAACTGCGATCTCAACGCGAACGCCCACTGCACGGAGAACCTGCCGAGCGCCATCAACTCCTGGTTCTACGCGAAGGTGTACCGACGCAGCGGCGCTCCGACGGCTGGCACCAACACGTACCAGCTCCGCTTCCGCGGCGGCTACTGAGCCGGCTGGGGCGCGCCTTCGGGCCGCCAGCGTGATGTGAAGGACATGGGCCGGGCCTCCGCGAGGGGGTCCGGCCCTCGTCTTCGTGGGCGGTGAGCGGCTTTGTCTCGCTCGGGGCGCATCGAAGTGGCAGCCTTGGGGGCGAGGTCCAGGCGGGGAGAGACGATGGCCGAGCATGGGGAGTCGAAGGCGGGGGGCGATCCCGAGAACCGACCGACACGCATCGCGCACGTAGGCATCGCGGTGCGCTCGTTGGATGAGGTGCTGCCCTTCTACACGGGAGCGCTGGGGCTGCGGGTCGACGAGGTCCTCGAGCTGCCCGAACGGGGCCTCCGGGTCGCGATGGTGCCCTGCGGCGAGTCGATCCTCGAGCTGATGGAGCCGCTCGGGCAGGACTCACAGATCGGGAGCTTCCTGGACAAGCGCGGGCCGGGCATCCATCACATCTGCCTCGAGGTCGACGACATCGACCGCAAGCTCGAGGACCTGGACGCGGCAGGCGTGGCGCTGGTGTCCAAGCAGGCGGAGATCGGCGCCGAGGGGTGCCCGGTCGCCTTCATCCACCCGCGCAGCACCGGTGGGGTGCTGCTGGAGCTGCTCGAAGAGCGCTGAGACCGGCGCGAGGCCAGCCCGGTGGCATTCATCCGCCCGCGCGGCACCGGTGGGGTGCTGTTGGAGCTGCTCGAAGAGCGCTGAGATCGGTGCGAGGGCTGCCCGGTGGCCTCATGCATCCGCGCGGCCGTGTTGGCGTGGACCCCTTGAAACGACGAAGGCCCCCGGCAGGTGATCCTGCCGGGGGCCTTCGCGTGTCGCTGAGGTCCGAAGGGGGGCTGGCTACATCATGCCGCCCATGCCGCCCATGCCGCCCATGCCGCCCATTCCACCCATGCCGCCCATGCCGGCATCGCCGCCGCCCTTCTTCTCCTCGGGCTTGTCGGCGACCATGGCCTCGGTCGTGAGCATGAGGCCGGCGATCGAGGCGGCGTTCTGCAGCGCCGTCCGGGTCACCTTGGTCGGGTCGATGACGCCGGCCGCCACCAGATCCTCGTAGGTGTCGGTCTGGGCGTTGTAGCCGAAGTTGGCGTCGCTGCTGTCACGCACCTTCTGGACGACGATCGAGCCCTCGATGCCGGCGTTGCCGGTGATCTGGCGGATCGGCTCCTCGAGGGCGCGCAGCACGATGTCGGCGCCGAAGCGCTCCTCGGTGGAGACCTCGACGTCGGCGACGGCCTTCTGGCAGCGGAGCAGGGCCACGCCGCCACCGACGACGATGCCCTCCTCCACGGCGGCACGCGTGGCGTGCAGCGCGTCCTCGACGCGCGCCTTCTTCTCCTTCATCTCCACCTCGGTCGCCGCGCCGACGTTGATGACGGCCACGCCGCCGACCAGCTTGGCGAGGCGCTCCTGGAGCTTCTCGCGGTCGTAGTCGGAGGTGGTCTCCTCGATCTGCGCCCGGATCTGGCCGACCCGACCGCGGATCTCATCCTGCGAGCCCGCGCCGTCGACGATCGTGGTGTTGTCCTTGTCGATGGTCACGGTCTTCGCGCTGCCCAGATCGTTCAGGCGCACGTTCTCCAGCTTCAGACCGAGGTCCTCGCTGATGACCTGGCCGCCGGTGAGCGTCGCGATGTCCTGGAGCATCGCCTTGCGACGATCGCCGAAGCCCGGCGCCTTCACGGCGGCGACGTTCAGGGTGCCGCGCAGCTTGTTCACCACCAGCGTCGCCAGGGCCTCGCCCTCGACGTCCTCGGCGATGATGATCAGCGGCTTGCCGGCCTTGGCGACCTGCTCGAGCACGGGGAGCAGGTCCTTCATGCTCGAGACCTTCTTCTCGTAGAGCAGGATGAAGGGCGACTCGAGGGTGGCCTCCATGCGCTCCGGGTCGGTCACGAAGTAGGGGCTGAGGTAGCCACGATCGAACTGCATGCCCTCGACCACGTCGAGGGTGGTCTCCATCGACTTGGCCTCCTCGACGGTGATGACGCCCTCCTTGCCGACCTTCTCCATCGCCTCGGCGATGATGTTCCCGATGTCGGGATCGCTGTTGGCCGAGATGGTGCCGACCTGGGCGATCTCGCGCTGGTCCTTGGTGGGCTTGGACATCGCGTGGAGCGAGGTCACCGCCGCGCTCACCGCGCGGTCGATGCCGCGCTTGAGATCCATCGGGCTGTGGCCGGCGGCGACCATCTTCAGGCCCTCGCGGTAGATGGCCCGGGCCAGGACCGTCGCGGTGGTGGTCCCGTCACCGGCCACGTCGGAGGTCTTGGACGCGACCTCCTTGACCATCTGGGCGCCCATGTTCTCGAAGTGGTCTTCCAGCTCGACCTCCTTCGCGACCGTCACGCCGTCCTTGGTCACGGTCGGTGAGCCGAAGCTCTTCTCGATGACGACGTTGCGACCCTTGGGGCCCATCGTCACCTGCACCGCGTCGGCGAGGGTGTTGACGCCGCGCAGGATGCGAGCCCGCGCGCTCTCTGAGAACAGTACTTCCTTGGCCATGGACGAAGACTCCTGGATACGGCAGCCCCAGCGGGCGGCCTCATGGGGATGAGCATGGTCGCCGGGTGGGACCCGGCGGAGGCGGAAGGTGCCATCGGTCGCCCTCGGGCGCCGACGGCGGCGAGCTACTCGATGATTCCGAGGATGTCCTCTTCGCGCATGATGAGGTGCTCCTCGCCGTCGATCTTGACCTCGGTCCCGGCGTACTTGCTGAAGAGCACCACATCGCCCCCCTTGACCGAGAGCGGGCGCGTCTCACCGTTCTTGAGGATCTTGCCGTTGCCGGCCGCAATCACGCGGCCCTTCATCGGCTTCTCCTTCGCCGTGTCGGGGATGATGATGCCGCCGCGAGAGCGCTCCTCCTCCTCGACGCGCTGAACGAGCACGCGGTCCTGAAGCGGTCTGATCTTCATTCCTTACTCCTTGGGGGATCGGGCGCCGGGCCGCGACGCGCCGGCTCCCGAGGGCTCGAGTGGGTGGATGTGTCGGAGATACTGGGTCTGGTGCGCCGGACGCCGCGCGGCGCCCGAGCGCGCCGAAGGGTAGACACACCCACGGGTGCGTCAACGGGGGCGGGCGCATTTTGTGGCTCGTCGAGCGCGCCCTGGCCCGGGAACGGGCCGTCTGGCAAGTGGGGTGTGCGCGTCCTATACTTCGGCGCGCCCAGCACAGTCCCGACTCTCACGAGGTGCCGCCGAAATGCCCATCCACCGACTCAGACACCGCTCGCTCGGTCTGGCAGCCCTATGGTGGCTCGCGGCATGCGGCGGCGGCGACTCCACCGTGGAGACCCTGCACCTGCAGATCAGCTCCGACGCCCCGGCGGGCGGGCAGGGGCTGCAGGAGCTGCGTCTGCTCTTCATCGAGGACACGGGTGACGCGCTGAAGCGCTTCCCGCAGGACGCCGCCGACCCTGCCTTCACGCGTACGGTCACCGCGGACTTCGATCCGGTGGCGGCGCCGGTGCTCATGCAGATCCAGTACGGGACGGTCACCTTCACGGATTCCACCGTCCGCGTGCAGGTCACCGGACGCATCGACGGGCACGTGGCCACCATCTACGAGGGCACGGTGGATCTGCTCGAGGCGGCCATCGTCAAGGTGCACCTCAGCGTGCTCGACCCCGCCTGCGACGCGGACGGCGACGGCTTCGTCGACTGCGGCATCGAGGGGTGCTGCGCCGGTCCGACGCCGCTGGCCGATTGCGAGCCGAACGTGGCCACAGCCAACCCGTGGGGCACCGAGCGGCCCTGCGACGACTGTGACGACGGCATCGACCAGGACTGCCAGGGCGGCGACTCGCACTGCGCCGACGAGGACAACGACGGGGTCTTCGACTGCAAGGAGGCGCGCGCGGAGTGCGGGGTCGGCGACCCGGCCGTGGGCCCCGGACTGGCGGAGCGCTGCGACGGCAAGGACAACGACTGCGACGGCCACACCGACGAGGACTTCACCTTCGCGGAGGACGCCAAGGCGGTCGCGCTGGGCGAGCCGTGCGGGAAGGGCGAGTGCGCGGGCGGCGTCGTCGAGTGCAAGGACGAGCTGGAGGCGCAGTGCTCCACCTTCCCCGCAGACGCGGTCGAGGAGATCTGCACCGACGGCAAGGACAACGACTGCGACGGGGCCACCGATGAGGGCTGCTCCGCGCAGGCCGACCTGGACGGCGACGGCTTCACCAAGCTGGCCGGGGACTGCAACGACATGGACTCGGGCGTCTTCCCTGGGGCGCCCGAGAAGTGCTGCCCGGCGGTGTTGAAGGGCTCGCCGGAGGCCGTGACCCGCTGCGACAAGGACTGCAGCGGCTCGGTCGAGACGGCGCAGTTCTGCGCGGACAACGACCTGGACGGCGACGGCTACTCGTCTCTGAACGACTGCGACGATACCAACCCTTTTGTCTATCCCGGGGCCCCCGAGAAGTGCGGCGACGGCGTGGACCAGGATTGCTTCGCGGATGACCTCCCCTGTGATGGGGTGGAGGACGCGGATGGCGATCACTGGAGCCCGCCGGCGGACTGCAACGACGAGGACCCCGGGACGAACCCGGAGAGCGTGGAGCTGTGCGATCGGATCGACAATGACTGCGACGGGCTGACGGACGAAGGCAACCCGGAGACCGAGCAGTCGGGCCCCTGCGGCAGCGATGTGGGCGAGTGCGAGCTGGGCACGCGGGTGTGCGTGGCGGTGACCGGCCCCGGGTACGAGCCGGGCGACGTCGTCTGCATCGGAGACGTCACCGCGGCGGACGAGGTCTGCAACGGCCTGGACGACGACTGCGACGGGATGACCGACGAGGGGTTCGGCTGGCAGGGCATGCCCGTCGACGCTTCGTGCGACGGCGTCGGCTCCTGCGGCCAGGGCGTGGTCGAGTGCCTGCCCGACACCACGGGCGCCACCTGCTCGACCAACCCGGACGGCAGCGCGGCCCAGACGGTCGTCGAGACGTGCAACGGCGAGGACGACGACTGCGACGGGACCACGGACGAGGCGCTCACGGATTACGCCGCGTCCACCTGCCTGACCGCCGGCGTGTGCGGGACGAAATCGGGCGGGGCCTTCGTGGCGAAGGCGGTCTGCCGGGTCAACCCGACGGGCGCGGTGCTGCCCGGGTGGGACTGCGACTACACGCCGGTGGCCACCTTCGAGCAGGGCACGGAGAAGACCTGCGACGGGCTGGACAACGACTGCGACGGCGGCACGGACGACGAGTTCGAGATCGGCAAGGGCTGTGACGGCACCGACGCCGACGAGTGCAAGAACGGGACGCGAGTGTGCGACCCGGCCGACGCGACGACCTGGACCTGCGACGAGTCCGACGCCACCAACGCGAAGGAGGTGTGCGACGGCGAGGACAACGACTGCGACGGAGCCACCGACGAGGACTTCTCGCCGGGCACCGCGGCGACGAACGCCGAGCTGGCCTATGACGGGGGCCCCAACCCGGGCGACGTCGGGCTCTTCCTGGGCGAGGGGTGTGGGACCGGCCTGTGCGTGGACGGGAGCGTCGTCTGCGACCCCTTCGACCCGAAGCGGCTCACCTGCACCAGCCTCGACAAGATCGCGCTGGAGCTGTGCGACGGGGTGGACCAGGACTGCGACGGCGCGACGGACGACGGCTTCGACGTGGGCGTGAGCTGCGGCATCGGCGCGTGCGCGGGTGGCGTCAAGGAGTGCGCGCCGGGCGGTCTGGCGACCCGCTGCGATTCGATGCCCTCGGGGGACTCGCAGACGACCACCGGCTCGAAGCACAAGGACAGCTCCGAGATCTGCGACAACATCGACAACGACTGCGACGCCGCCACCGACGAGGCGCTCACCGCGACCAAGCCGGCGGAGCTGCTGGCCGCCGGCTGCGACCCCGACGGCGCCTGCGGCGAGCCCGGCCAGACCAGCGCCACCTGCGCGGCGGGACAGTGGACCTGCACCTACAACAGCCCGCACTACGACGAGGGCGGCGACGAGCTGGGCCTGTGCGACTCGCTGGACAACGACTGCGACGGCACCACCGACGACGCGTACGCCGCGGGCGGCCAGGTGACCTGGCTCGAGCCGGACGGGGTGACCGCGCGCGTGGTGGGCGAGACGTGCGGCTTCGGCGCGTGTGCGGGGGGGACCACCCAGTGCGACGCGACGACGCTGGACGCGCTGGTGTGCTCGTCATCGGACCAGGCCGGCCCTGAGACCTGCGACGGCGAGGACGAGGACTGCGACGACGCCATCGATGAGGGGCTGACCTCCATCGTGGACGCCGGCTGCGACACGGACGGGGCGTGCGGCGAGTCTGGCCAGACCACGGCGCTGTGCACGCTCGGCGACTGGACCTGCACCTTCGGGAGCCCCAACTACCAGGAAGGGGACGAGCTCGGTCGCTGCGACGGGGTGGACAACGACTGCGACGCCAGCACCGACGAGGACTTCGGCAGCGGCGGGTCGGTGAGCTACACGGAGCCCGACGGTGAGACGCGGCGCAGCCTCGGCCAGCCCTGTGGCCTCGGCGAGTGCTCGGGCGGGATGACGGTGTGCGCCGACGGTGGGGCTGCGCTGCGGTGCACCAGCGTGACGCTGCCGCTGCCGGTGGACGAGTGCTCCGGGTTGGACGAGGACTGCGACGGGCTGACCGACGAGCGCTTCAAGGCGGGGGGCGAGGTGAGCTTCGACGGCGGCCCCTTCGGCGCAGACGCCGACAAGACGCTGGGGCAGGGCTGCGGGACGGGGCGCTGCGCGGGAGGAGAGGTCGTGTGCGACGGCGCGGCCGCGCTCACCTGCGACAGGCTCAGCGAGGCGGTCGCGGAGACCTGCAACGGCGCCGACGACGACTGCGACGGCAAGACCGACGAGGACTTCAAGTCGGGCGGCAGCGTGACCTACGACGGCGGCCCGCTGGCGGGCGACGCCAACAAGGTGCTGGACGACGCGTGCGGCGCCGGGAGCTGTGAGGCGGGCCACGTCATGTGCGACCCCACCGACGCGACGAAGCTGACCTGCTCGACGCTCGACCAGGCGGGGGACGACGTCTGCGACGAGGCGGACAACGACTGCGACGGCAAGACCGACGAGGACTTCGGGGCGCTCGGCTCCATCGGCCTGGCCACCGCGCCCTTCGCCGACGACCTGGGCAAGCACAAGCAGGCGGCGTGCGGGACGGGGGCTTGCATGGGCGGCGTGGTGATCTGCGACGTGTCCGACCCGATGGCGCTGGTGTGCTCGTCGAGCGGCAACGTGGGGCCGGAGCTGTGTGACGGCGCGGACAACGACTGCGACGGGCAGAGCGACGAGGACTACCTCGACGGCACGGTGGTGTACGACGGCGGCCCCTACGCGGCGGACGCCGGCGCGAGCAAGGGCGAGCCCTGCGGCACGGGCCAGTGCGCGGAGGGCACGGTGGTCTGCGACGTCACCGACGCCACCAAGACCTCGCTGACCTGCTCCAAGCACGGCGTCGCCGAGTCCTGCAACGCCAAGGACGACGACTGCGATGGAGGCACGGACGAGGACTACGAGGTCGGAGGGTCCAAGCCGTGGGTCGAGAACTTCCCGCCGAACGCCTCGCGGTTTCTGGGCGAGAGCTGCGGCACCGGCAAGTGCGCAGATGGGACGGTGGTCTGCGACGGCGTGACCCACGAGGCGGTCTGTTCGTCGAACGGGCAGGCCTCGGTGGTCGACGCGACCTGCGACGACATCGACGAGGACTGCAACGGCGTCACCGACGACTTCTTCGGGCCCACCGGGACCATCAAGTACACCGACTGGGACAACGGGAAGCGCTACAAGGGGCAGAGCTGTGGCACGGGGACCTGCGCGGGCGAGGTGGTGTGCCTCAACAACAACGCGCTGACCTGCGACGGCGTGGCTCCCGCGTCGGACGCGAACTGCGACGGTATCGACCAGAGCTGTGATGGCGAGACCGACGAGGACTACGTGCCGACGCCGACGACGTGCGGCGCCGGCTCGAGCTGCGCGTCCACCGGCGAGATGGCCTGCGTGGGCGGCAACGTGGAGGACACCTGCGTGGAGGACTCGGCGGCGGCGCAGCCCGCGGACTCGACCTGCGACGACTTCGACGACGACTGCGACGGGGACACCGACGAGGACTACATCGAGTTGCCGACCACCTGCGGCACGGGCGCCTGCGCGTCGACCGGGGCCCAGGTCTGCGCGACGGGGGGCAGCGTCGAGGACACCTGTACGCCGGGGGTCGCAGCCGTCGATGACGCCACCTGCGACGGCATCGACGATGACTGCGACGACGCCACCGACGAGGACTACGTGGCGGTCAAGTGCGACACCAGCCCGGGCGGGGATGGCTGCGCGACCGGCACCACGAGCTGCCTGCTCGGCGTGGCGGCCTGCGTCGGGGATGTCGCCTGCGCAGACCCGACGCCGGGCTGCGAGGTGAGCGGGAGCGACGCGGACGTCGACCACTGCAAGTGCCTCGAGGGTCCGCCGGACACCTGCCCCATGGCGCAGCACTGCGTGGCCGGGGTCTGCGAGTAGCGTCGGCGGCAGGCTCTGGGGGCGGACAGCGCGGCCCCCAGGCCTCCGCTCGGCAGGGGGACCGGGCCCGGCTCAATCGTCGTCGCTGTTGGCCTCGAGCCCGTACTTCTTCATCAGCTTCCGGAAGTACTTCCGATCGATGTCGGCCTCGCGCGCGGCGTGGCTGATGTTGAAGGAGTTCTTCTTCAGCAGGCTGACGATGTAGTCGCGCTCGAACGAGGAGACCCAGGCCTCCTTCGCCTCCTTGAAGGGCTTGTCGAGCGAGCGATCCACGCGGTCCTTGGCGGTGGCGGCGCCGCCGGACGCGCGGCGACGGACGATGCCGATGCCCGAGAGCTGCTCCGGCAGGTGCTCGATGTGCAGGTACTCGCTGTCGGCGTAGGCGCAGGCGCGCTCGACGACGTTGAGCAGCTCCCGGACGTTGCCGGGCCACTGGTAGCTCATCAGGGCGTCCAGCGCGTCGCGGCTGATCCCCTTGACCCGCGGCGTGCCGTCGGGGTTGTGGTTGAACTCGCCGACCGCCAGGAAGTGCTTGGCCAGCATCGGGATGTCCTCGACCCGCTCCCGGAGCGGAGGCAGCATCAAACGCACCACGCTCAGTCGGTAGTAGAGGTCCTGCCGGAAGCGGCCCGCCTTGACCTCCTCCTCGAGGTTCCGGTTGGTGGCGGCCACCACGCGCACGTCCACCTTGATCGGCTTGTTGGAGCCGACCCGGCGGATCTCGCGCTGCTCGAGCGCGCGCAGCAGCTTGGGTTGGAGGTCCAGGCTGAGCTCGCCCAGCTCGTCGAGGAAGATGGTGCCGCCCTGGGCGATCTCGAAGAGCCCCTGACGCGCCATGATCGCGCCGGTGAAAGAGCCCTTCTCGTGCCCGAAGAGCTCGCTCTCGATGAGGTTCTCCGGCACCGCGCCGCAGTCGAACACCACGAAGGGCTTGTCGGCGCGCCGGCTCTCCTCGTGCACGGTGCGCGCCACGACCTCCTTGCCGGTGCCGGTCTCGCCCTCGATGATCACCGTGGCGCCGGTGGGGGCGATCCGCTCGAGGATGCCGAAGATCTCCCGCATGCGGGTGCTGGTGCCCACGATACGTCCGAAGGCTTCGCGGTTCGCCGGGAGGATCTCGACGCGCTCATCCAGGCTCTGGAACCGCACGTCGCTCTTGCCCAGCGTCACCGTGCAGCCGGGCTTGAGGAAGGCCTCCTTGACCCGCACGCGGTTGACGAAGGTGCCGTTGGTCGAGCCCAGGTCCTGGATGAGGTAGGCGCTCTGGTCCTGGAAGATGCGGCAGTGGTACCGGCTGACGGTCTCGTCGTCGACGACGAGGTCGTTGTCGTCCATGGCGCCGAGGGTGACCTCGGGCTGGTCGAAGATGTACTCGGCTACCGTGCCGTCGTCCCGCTCGATGACCAGCTTGCACTTTCGCAGATGCAGCGTCGTCGGGCGACCGCTGATGTAGGCGATCGTGGTGGGTGGCACGAACTCGCCGGCCATGTCCTCGGAAGCTTCAGCCACGGTAGACCCCCGGACGGTCGGCACGCGATGCGCCGTATCTCCCGTTTAGGCCAGCGATGGCTCCGGGGTCAAGAGACCCCAACGCGACCACGCTCCCCCGCGGCTCACCAACCGTCGGCGAGTCGCGCGAGCAGGGATCCCGGGGAGCGCCGGAGCGCCCCGGGATCCTGACGCGCCGCAGCGCGCGCCGCAGCCCCCCTTACTTGAAGGGGAACTGATCGGCGTCCTCGCGCTCCTTCTTGAACTTGCTCTCGACGCGCTCCTGCTCCTCCTTGCACTCGATGCACAAGGTCGCCTCGGGACGCGCACTGAGCCGCTTGGCGCCGATGAAGTTGCCGCAGCTCTCGCACTCGCCGTACTCGCCGTCGTCGATGCGCTTGAGCGCCTTCTCCAGCTTGCGCAGGAGCCCCTTCTCCCGATCCCGCAGCCGGTGCTCGAAGGCCTGCTCGTACTCGGCGCTGGCCAGGTCCACCTCGTCGCTCATCCTGAGCGCGCCGGCTTCCTTGACCGTCTCCGCATGCTCCTCGGCCTCGTCCAGCAGCCGGGCGCGGCGCTCCTCGAGGACCTTGCGGAACTGCACGAGCTCCTCTTCGGTGAGAGGCTCCTGTTCCTCGAACTTCGGGGTCTTGCTCATGGGATCACCTTCCTTACACAGCGGCGGGCTCCGCGCCGGGCGCGCTATAGTGAGGTCACCACCACCGCAGATCAAGCCCCCGGCCGACGGACCTGTACCCGAGACCTCGCGCGCGCTCGACCGGAGTACCGCCGCGCCACCGATCCGCGCGGCCGCGATCGGGTCACGCCGCGCTGGCGAGCGCGAAAATGGGCGGACGCCGCGGTCCGCCGTCCCCGCCGTGCGGCGCCCCTGGAGACGCTTTCCACAGGCAGATCGCGTGACACCGGGACTCTGCGTCCTGTATACCGGGGGCGTGAGCGAACCGGACCACGGGTTGCTCGCAGATGCTCCGCCGAGGCCACCCTCCGCGTTTCGACCCGAGTTCGTGGACGCGAGGTCGGTCTCTCGATCTCTCCATCATTCCGACCGCGGCCCAGCCCCCTTCGGTCGAACGCCAGAACGTACGGCCTCTCTACGCCGCGGCAGCCACATCCGCGCGTCGGGGAGACCTCATACGCCCCCTCGGAGTGCACCGGATGCCCCCAATTCTAGAAGCGATCGAGCCGGTCATCGTCCGCAAGTACGGAAATCGGCGCCTCTATCGGACCGACGAGAGCCGGTACGTGACCCTCGAAGAGCTCGCGGAGCTGGTCCGCGACGATGTGCCCTTCGAGGTGCACGACGCCAAGAGCGGCGACGATCTCACCGGCGTCGTCCTCGCCCAGGTCATCCTCGAGCAGGAGAAGGCCGGGGAGGGCGGCTCGCTGCCGGTCGCGCTGCTGAGGCAGCTCATCCGCATGCGGGACGAGCGCCTGACCGACTTCATCGTGAACCACCTCCAGCGGCTCACCGACATCTACATGGAGGCCGCGGAGGCCACCTCGGACACGCTGGACATGGCGGTGCATGGCGCCGTCCACTCCGGCGAGACCGCGGTGATCGTGCAGCTCGCCTCGGTGCGCGACCAGCTCAGCCACATCCTCGACCAGCTCGAGCTGGACGAGGAGCCCGGCTGACCCGGTCGCCGGGGCTCCCACCCGCAGCGCCGGCTCCCGAAGCCGGCGTGGCAGCGGGTCCCCGGCCGGTTCGCTCGAAGCGTGTCCCCGTCTCCAGACCGAGCGGGGAGCGCCAGCGACGTCTCTTCAGGGCCTCGAGCGCGCGGGCTGCTCGCCGTGCGCGAGGAGCCGAGGCGCTCGCGCCCCTGGAAGGACATGAGCGAGCCACCCGGCGGGCACGCCCCCGCTCAGAAGTAGATGTTGGCGCCGAGCTGGAACTGCAGCCCGACGTTCATCTTGTCGTTCGGGTCGGCCGCGTGGATGCCGTCGCAGAAGCCGGTGAGCTCGCCCACCTGGCGCAGGCAGTCGGTGCGGATCTCGGCGTGGGTGTCCACGTTCTTGAAGATGGTCTGCCCGCGCACATCGGCCTGCAGGGAGACGCGCTTGCCCAGCCACACCTCGAGCCCGGCGCCGAGCTGACCGGCGATCTCGGTCATGTTGTAGGTGTAGCGGCCGTCCAGATAGGACAGGCGCGTGAACTGCACGCCCGCGCCAGCGAGGAGGTAGGGCTGGATGCGTGAGCTGGGGAGGAAGTGGTAGGTGAGCGCTCCTATGATCGGGATGGTGCGCTGGTCGAAGCTGTCCTTGCCCCCCTTGAGGATGTCGGCCGACAGCTCGATGCCGAGCTGCCCGCTGAACCGGCTGCGGAACTGGAGGCCGATACCTCCCATCGTCGAGTTCTCGCCGTCGCTCAGGCCGATCTTCTCACCGCTGACGGCGATGCCGGAGACGCGCACGCCGATGCCCAGGCGCTGCCGCATGGGCTCCGGTTCGGGCTCGCGCTCGACGACACGGACGCGCTCGACGACGGGCGCCGGCCGCTGGACGACCACGGTGCGGTGGACCGGCGGGGGAGGCTGCACGATGACCACCGGGGGACGCGGCCGGGGGCGCGGGCGGGGGTGGTAGTGGGGGTAGGGGGCCGGGTGGGCGAAGGCAGCGCCGGTGAGGCCGAGGACGAGCGACAGGGCGAGCAGGGCGCGGGCGATGAGTCGGGGCATCGGAGACCTCACTGGTGGAAACCACGGGCTGCGGCGCGAAGCCTGGGAACGGCGGGTGCGACGGGAACACGGCGGAGGTATTCACGACGGGTCCCGGGGCCCGACACCGGGTGGCGGCCCGCCACGCCAGACGGGCGTTGCGCGCCCTGGGCGGGCGTCGTAGGATGCGCCGGCTCGGCACCCGGGGTTGGCGCGCCTAAATGCGTGAGATGAAAGCACAAATCGCTACGTGGCCGGCTCCCGTGGCGCTGGCGTGGGGGCTGCTGCTCGGCGGGTTGGCCCTGGTGACACCGGCCTGGGCCGCTGACGAGCCTCCGGCGGAGCCCGCGCCCGCAGGCGAGCCCCAGCCGGCCGAGGCGACGGCGCCAGACGCGACGCCGACCGCCCCCATCTCCCATCGCGACGAGGGGGTGCCGACGGCCGCCCCGCTGGTCTTCGAGCAGCATCTCCAGTTCCGCTTCCGGCCCGAGCTGCTGCTGGGCGGCGACCTGGGCGGCGGCGCCAGCGGCGTGCCCGAGCCGCTGGCGAACACGCCTCGAAACGGCGGCGGCGACGCGAACCTCCTGGCCTACGCCTCCATCCGCCTGCGCTACGACGCGGTGCTGCGCCCGGGGCCGCCCTGGGGCATCCACCTGGGCCTGACGGCGCTGGACAACCTGGTGCTGGGCTCTTCGCCGGCCAGCGCCGAGCAGCGCCAGAACCGGGACATCTTCGGGCTCTACCCCGACGCCGGCTCCGGGCGCGGCGCCGACCTCCGCACCGCCGAAGAGCGCCAGGCCTACGCCAGCTCTCGCCGCGGGAGCCTCCAGCGTTTTCGCGACGCGTTGCGCGTCCGGTACCTGTACGGGAGCTGGCGCATCCTGGAGTTCCTCGACTTCGCGGGCGGCCGCATGCCCGACTCCTTCGGCCTGGGCATCATGCGCAACGCGGGCGACTGCACCGACTGCGACTACGGCACCTACGTCGACGGGATGCGTCTGGGAGCCTCGCTCAAGGGCTTCCGCCTCGAGGGGAGCTGGGAGTTCACGGCCGTGGGCGCGACCACGGACCTGCCGGGCCTGCCCGGTCAGCCCACCAACCTGGGGCGTGCCGACGACGTGCAGACCTTCACGCTGCGGCTGGTGAGCGCTCCCTACGACGCGGCCGCGCGGGAGGCCCGGCGGCGCCGGCTCGACATCGACAGGCGGGTCGCCATCGACTGGGGGCTGTTCTCGTCGTTCACCAGCCAGAGCCTCTCCAGCTCGGAGATCGACCCGGGCGCCCTGGACCCCGACTGCCCCATCCTGGCCGAGACCGCGTCGGGGCAGGTGGCCGTCTCCCACGACTGCTGGCGCCTCATCCCGCGCGACGCCTTCTTCTGGCGGCCCAGCGTCTGGGTGAAGAGCCTGTGGCACCCCGACGACGCCACCGAGCTGCGCCTCGAGCTCGAGGTGGGCGCGATGATCGGCTCGGTGGGCAACCTGCAGCGCAGCCCGGAGCTCGGCGACACCGGCAAGGACTTCCGCGGCTTCGGCGGCGCCATGGAGTTGGAGTGGGCGACGCCGCGCTACCGGCTGGGCCTCGATCTCGGCTTCGCCACCGGCGACAACCAGCGCTATCTCGGCGTCATCGACGGGCAGAACATCGTCGTCGCGGACGACCTGGCCTACCCGAACTCGGCCAACACCAACGTCTCCGAGAACAACATCGTCAGCTCCTATTGGTTCCATCGCGACTACCGGCTGGACCTGATCCTGTTCCGGCAGGTCATCGGCGGCGTCACCAACGCGGTCTACGTGAAGCCGTGGGTGTCGTGGACGCTGCTGGACTCGGGCGACACGCGGCTCACCACGCGCCTCGACGTGCTGTACGCGGCGGCCGCGCGCCCGTCGGGGACGCCCGGCCGCGGGCGCCACTACGGCGTGGAGATCGACGGCAGCCTGGGCATCGAGATGCCCGCCGGCTTCGGGTTGGACCTGAGCGCCGGCCTGCTCCTGCCGATGAGCGCGCTGGACGACCGCGACACCGGCGCCTCCCCGTCGACGGCCTTCGCCCTTCGGGGGCTGCTGACCTGGCGATATTAGGGAGAGGGACGCCTCGCGCCCCCCTCCCCGCGGGCAGAGCCCGCAGGGCCCCTCCCCCCGAGGCGGCCGCCGACGCGGGCCGCGTAGCCGCCCACGCGCCCGAGACAATCTTCGTGACTCGGGAAGGGGTGAAGGCGCGTGGGCGGCTACCGAGCTTCGCGGGCGGCCAGCGCGGTCAGGATCCGGGCGTGGATGCCGTCGAAGTCCCGGCCGCTCATCGCCAGCACCACGTCGGCGTCGGGCCGGGCGGCCTCCGCCACCGCGTGAGCGAGCGCCTCGGTGTCGGCGATGAGCTCGGTCTCGACGCCTGCGGCGCGGATGGTGGCGACCAGCTCGTCCATGTCGAGGCGCGCTTCGGGCGCCAGCGCGTCGTCCTTCTCCAGCGGGCGACAGAACCAGACCCGGTCCGCGCCGGCGAGTGCCTCGGCGAACCCGGCCTGGAAGATGCGGCGGCGTGAGGTGTTGGACTCGACCTCGAAGAGCGCGAGGACGCGGCGGCCCGGATAGCGCATCCGCACCGAGCGGATCGTCTCGCGGATGGCCGTGGGGTGGTGGGCGAAGTCGTCGATGACGGGCACGCCCAGGGCCTCGCCGCGCAGCTCCTGGCGCTTGCGGGGCAGGCGGAAGCCGGGCAGGGCGTCGGCGATGCGCGCGGGGTCGGCCCCGGCGGCGAAGGCGAGGGCGGAGGCCACCAGCGCGTTGCGCAGGTTGTGGTCACCCCAGAGCGACAGCCGCGTGGCCATGGCAGGCTGGCCGGGGAGATGGAGCTCGAAGGCCAGGCCCGTCTCGTCCGGCCGCAGGTCCGAAGCCCACACGTCCGCCGCGCACTCCGCGCCGACGCCCACCGTCCACACCGGGGCCGGGCAGGCCTCTGCCACGCGGCGCGCGCGCGCGTCGTCCACCGGGACCACCAGGCGGCCGTCGGGGGGCAACAGGCGCACGAAGCGGGTGAAGGCGGCCTCGATGGCCTCGACGTCGGCGAAGATGTCGGCGTGGTCCATCTCGATGTTGTTCACCGAGGCCGTGCGCGGCTGGTAGTGCAGGAACTTCGGCCCCTTGTCGAAGTAGGCGGTGTCGTACTCGTCGCCCTCGACGACGAAGACGCGCGGGCCGCCGACGCGGTGATTGGACGCGAAGTTCGCGGTGACGCCGCCGATCATGAAGCCGGGGTCGAGGCCGGCCTCGAAGAGCAGCCAGGCGGTCATGCTGCTGGTGGTCGTCTTTCCGTGGGTGCCGGTGACCACGACGCTGTGGCGCCCGGCGATGAAGAGGGCGCTGAGGGCCTGGGGCAGCGAGCAGTGCGGGATGCCGCGCTGCCTGAGCGCCACCGCTTCGGCGCAGCCGGGGCGGATGACGTTGCCGACGACGACCACGTCGGGGCCCCAGTCCAGGTTGGAGGCGGCGTAGCCCTCGTAGACGGGGATGTCCATGGCGGCGAGCGCGGTCGACATGGGGGGGTAGGCCGCGCGGTCGGAGCCGCGCACCTCGTAGCCGGACGCGCGCAGCATGCCGGCGAAGGCGCCCATGGCGCTGCCGCAGATGCCCATGACGTGGACGCGGCGGGCGCCGCTCCAGTCGACGGGCGGTGGGGGGCGGCGGGCGTCGGCGTCGGCGGTGGTGGGAGCGCTCATGGGTCGAAGGTAGCGTCGGGCCGGCGGGCGCGCGAGAAAGGGCGCCATCGGCCCGTCAGGGAAGGGCCCGGCGCGGGCGGGCCCGGCTTGACAGTGCATTGCTCCATGCTACGGTGAGCGCGCTCTGGCGACGCTGGACTGGGAGGGAGCCGTGGCGGACAGCGACGAGTCGACCGAGGGCGGAAAGCCGAAGGTCGATCCTGCGGATCTGAAGGCGCGTCTCGGCTTGCAGCGCCGCACGAAGCGGCCGGAGCCGCCGAAGGTCAACGACCCGGCGGCGATGCCGGCCACCGCCTCGGCCGAGGAGATCGAGCGGGCGCGCTCGCTGGCCGAGCAGGCGGACGCGGCCGCGGGGACGCCGCTGGAGGCCTTCGATCCGCTGGGGCAGGAGCACACGCCGCTGCCGCAGCCGCTGCCGGCCGAGGACCTCGCCGCGTTCGACGTGCCGACCAAGGGCAAGCTGAGCGTCGGGCCCGTGCTGGTCGCCATGCTGCTGGTCGTGCTGGTGGGCGTGCTCCTGGGCACGATCCTCGGCAAGGCCATGAGCCAGCGCGAGCAGCGCGCGACCTACGCCGAGCTGGCGAAGACCAAGCTCAAGTACTTCCAGAACGCCAAGACCGCCAGCGGCGAGCCGACCCTCGCGGCCATCACCGCGATGAAGGAGGCGCTGGACGAGGCGGTGGAGTCCATCAACGCCGTGAGCGCGGAGGGGGACATCCTGCAGATGGAGAAGCCGCTGCAGGATCTCATCCCGAAGATGGCCCAGTTCCAGAAGGAGAGCGCCTACATCAGCCCGGAGGGGGTGATGGAGGACCTGATGGTCATCTACAGCGACGACCCGCTGCTGGACGCCCTCCGCTTCGCGACGCGCACCCGACAGCTGTACGACACCATCACGGCGGCCGTGGAGGAGGCGACCACCTTGATGCGCATCGCGCGGCCCTCGGGCTCGACGACGCGCACCATCCTGGTGGAGCGCGGCGAGCAGGACGTGGCGGAGGTGGGCAAGATCCCGGTGGCCTCGGGGCGCTGGATCAAGGACACGGGCAAGCCCGCGCAGATCACCTTGAAGGACCCGAACAACTCGGCCAACGACCGGCTCGAGTGGCAGATGATGGTGTTGCCTTCGGACGCCAAGTCGACCGACGAGGCCGTGCAGGTGCCCACCTCGGACGTGATGAGCCTGGACATCAGCTCGATCTACAACGAGCAGACCCAGGCGATCCGCAAGATCACCGTGAGCCGCCTGGCCGAGCTGGTCCGCAACGCCGACACGGTCGCCGGCACCATCAAGTGGCCGGAGGTGGAGCGCGAGCTCCAGGAGTGGGCCGCCAAGGCGGACTGAGCGGGGCAGCCAGGAGAGCTTCCGGCCCCGGCGTCGACCCCGCCGACGGCCGCCTCCGACGCCTGCGACGTACCATCGGTGAGTCCCGGCGTCCGGTCGACGCGGACCGCTCCGGTGAGCCAGCGCCGCGCCCGCCACCTCCGCCCGGCCGGGTCAGCCCTCGTCGCTCTTCACCAGCGCCTGGACGAAGGCCTTGAGCTGGCTGATCTTGAAGGGCTTGGTGAGGCAGGGGCGCCGTACCCGGTCGAGGAAGGCCTGGCTGGCCTGGCCGATGGTGTCGCCGGTCATGAAGGCCAGGCGCTCGACGAGATCGGGCCACCGCTCCACCAGGATCTCGTAGAAGTCCGCGCCGGTCAGGCCCGCCGGCAGCCGCAGGTCGGTCAGGATGGCGTCGAAGTGGTCGTGCTCCAGGACCCGGACGGCTTCCTCGACGGTCTCGGCCGACACCACGTCGCACCAGCGCGCCAGCGAGCGTGAGGTGAGCGAGAGGATGGCCGGCTCGTCGTCGACGACCAGCAGGCGCGGTCGATGGTCGAAGTGCAGCGGCGCGTCGACGGCGTCGCCGAATCCGGGCAGGGCGGGGAGCTCCACCTCGGTGCGCTTGGCCTCGGGCAGGCGCACGATGAGGCGGGCGCCTTCGCCGCCGGGCAGGTTCTCGGCGTAGAGCTCGCCGTCGTGCTCGTGGACGATGCCGTAGCAGATGCTCAGGCCCAGCCCGGTCCCCTTGCCGATGGGCTTGGTGGTGTAGAAAGGGTCGAACATGCGCACCGTGTCGGGGATGCCGGGGCCGGTGTCGGTGACCTCGATCTGCTGGTAGCCGTCGGTGCGGGTCACCCGGATCGACACGCGATGCTCGCCGGCGGTCATGTGCACGGCGTCGGCGGCGTTGTCGACGATGTTGGTGACCACCTGGGTCAGCGCGTGCTGCGAGCCGACGAGCGGCGGGAGGTCGGGCGGCACGTCGACGACGAAGGTGACGTCGCCCGACTTCCGGGGGGTCACCGCGGCCAGCGACTCGCGGATGACCTGGGAGAGGTGAACGGGCTCCGGGCGGATGCGCTCGTGGTGCGCGAACTTGAGCAGGTCCTCGACGATGCGGCCGCAGCGGCGGGCGTGGGTGAGCACCTGCTCCACCGAGGCGCGGTGGTGGGCGGGCAGGGGGGCCGTCTCGTGCAGCAGCTCCGCGTAGCCGATGACCACCGTCAGCGGGTTGTTCAGCTCGTGGGCGATGCCGGCGACGAACTGCCCGACGGCCGAGAGCTTCTCGGCCTGCTGGACGCGGCTGGCGAGCTGCTGGCGTTCCTCTTCCAGGGCGAGCTCGCCCGTGCGGTCGCGGACGATGAGCACCCAGCCCGACAGGCGGTCTCCGCCATCGAGGAGCGGCGTGGCGAGGATGCGGGCGGCCACGGGGCCTCGAGCGCCGGTGACGTGCACCTCCACCGCGTCGCCGTGGCCCTCGAGGCGGGACTGCATGTGGGCGGTCACCGTCGGCCGGTCCTCGGGGACGATGAGCTCGATGAGCAGGCCGCCCGGTCGGGCGAGCCCGCCGGTCAGCTCGGAGAGCGGGCCGTTGATGTGCTGGAGGCGGCGGTCGCTGTCGGCCAGCGCCATGCCGAGCTCGGCGCGCTCGACCAGGGTCAGGTAGGTCTGCTCGGAGGTCCGCACCGACTCGTGCAGGCGCGCGTTCGCGAGCAGCATGGCGCCCTGGGAGCCGAGCACGCGGAAGAGCGCCTCGCAGGTGGGCGCCAGCGGGCCCGGGCCGGGTGCCAGGGCGACCAGGGCGTGCAGCACCTGGGGTGGCGCGCCCTCGAAGGTGCTGGCCGGCCCGTCGATGGACAGGGGGAGGAGGTGAAGGCGGGCGGACTCCGCCGCGTCGACGCCGAGGTCCGCCGGGGCGAGGACCACGCGGCTGGCGGTGCTCATCGCCTGGGCGACCTCCTCCTCGGCCAGCCAGTCGTGCGGGGAGAAGGCCTCGGGGTCGAGGTCCCGCGCGGCCAGGACCACCGGGCACACCTCGCCGGCAGGGATGAGCACGATGGCCGCGGGCATCCCGTCCAGGCTCGGGGCGGCGAGCTCCATCAGCGCCTCGGAGACCTCGGCCGGGCTCGCTGGCGCCAGCAGGAGCTTGCGAGCGAGGCGCTCGAGCGCCTCCCGGATGCTGGCGAGGGCCGCGCGGTCTGCTTCGGTGGGGAGATCGCTCACGAATCCTCCTCGTCGGTGTTGGCGATGCCTGCGCGCAGCTTCGGGATGGCGATCACCAACCACACCCACAGGATCAGGACCAGGGGGAGGACCGCCACCGCGGGGATCGCGTCCGAGATGAGGAAGTAGTCGTAGAGGCCATGATAGATGAACGAGAGCGCCAGGCCCGTGGTGAGCCAGAACACGCGCCGGCGAGGGCGGGTGTAGTAGAGCGACAGCCCCACGCCCCAGAAGCTGGAGAAGAGCACGTGGTTGAAGGGCAGGGTCAGCGCCCGGTGCCATACCACCTCGTCCACGTCGATCATGTAGTACCAGTTCTCGATGGTGGCGAAGCCCAACGCCGAGGCGGCCGCGTAGACCACGCCGCCGATGGCCGGGTTCATCTCGCGGGGGAAGAGCTGGAGCGCCAGCCAGGCGACGAGGAACTTGGCCATCTCCTCGACCGGGCCGATGGCGAAGATGGCGTAGATGAACTTCTCGAGCTCGCTGACCGAGTCGATGGCGTCGAGGTCCGAGTAGAAGGGGCTCAGCGCCAGAAAGGAGAAGAAGGCCATGGCCAGCGGGCCGGCGAGCAGGCCGCTGAGGAAGAAGGCGATGACCGGCCGGAGGCGGCGAGGGCCGAAGTGGGCGCGGTAGTACCAGTAGGCCAGCCACGAGACCCCGGGCGCGAAGCTGGCGAGGAAGATGCCGAGTATCGAGACGTACACGTGGCCCTGTGTCGTGGGTCGGTCGAGCGGGGAGTCAGAGCAGCGGCGCCAGCGCGTCGGATGCGGCGAAGAGGCCGAAGATGCCGCCGGTGTGCACGAAGAGCACCCTGGGGCCCAGCGCCCCCGAAGGAGCGAGAGACAGCAGGGCGCGGAAGGCCTTGAGCGTGTAGACTGGGTCGAGGACCAGGCCGTCCAGGCGGGCGGTGTCGCGCAGCAGCGCGAGCTCGTCGGGGGTGGACAGCGCGTAGCCCCGGCCCTGGAAGCCGTCGACGATGCGCAGCCCCTCGTCCGCCGGAGCTTGCAGCCCGTAGCGGGTGCGCGCCTCGGCGGCGATGTCGGCGGCGATGCCCATGAAGGTCGCCTCGTCGTCGCAGACGGCCACGCCCACGGTGCGGACGGGGAGCTCGAGCGCGCGGAAGCCCAGCGCCAGGCCCGCGACGGTGCCGCCCGAGCCGGTCGCGACCACCACCGACGAGGGGAGGGCGTCGGGGAGCTGCTCGGCGATCTCGGCCGCGCAGCGCACGTAGCCCAGCGCGCCGAGCGCGTCGGAGCCGCCCTCGGGGATGACGAAGGGGCGCCCGCCCTCGGCGGTGATGGCGCGGGCCAGCTCGGCCATGCGGCGGGTGCGCTCGCGGTAGCCGGCGGGGTCGCACAGGTGCAGCGTCGCGCCGGCGAGGCGGTCGAGCAGCACGTTGCCCGTGGGCGGTTCGGGGAGCTCGTCCGGGCGGCCGTGGGGCGTGCGCAGCAGCAGGACCGGTTTCATCCCGAGCGGGGCGGCGGCCAGCGCGGTCGCGCGGCAGTGGTTCGATTGCACGCCGCCGCAGGTCACGACGTGGGTCGCCCCCTCGTGCGCGGCGCGCGCCAGCAGGAACTCCAGCTTGCGCACCTTGTTGCCGCTGAGGTGGCTGCCGGTCAGGTCGTCGCGCTTGACCAGCACCTCAACCCCGAGCGCGTCGGACAGGCGCGGCATCGCCTGGATGGGCGTCGGGAGGTGAGCCAGCGGGAGGTGCTCGGGCAGGTGCATCCCCTCATCGTATGCGAATCCGCGGCGGCTTGCATGGGCTCGGCAGCCTTGCCCTCGGGGGGCGCGCGGGCTAAACGATCACCGCTCGTGCCGCTGGGGGCCGGCCGGCCTCCGCGGGAGCGTCCGAGGAGGCGAAGCCCGGCGCTCCCGCGGCACCGACACCCCGCCGAGGAGGGCAGGCGAATGGCTCAGGTCGAAGCGCGAGTGCTCAAGGGGTTCCGGGACTATCTGCCCGAGGCCGACATCCCGCGTCAGGCGATGCTGCGCAAGGTGGTCGCGGTGTTCGAGTCCTTCGGGTTCGGGCCCCTGACCACGCCCGCGCTCGAGTACGCCGACATCCTGCTCGGGAAGTATGGCGAGGAGGGCGACCAGCTCCTGTATCGCTTCGCCGACAACGGGGGGCGCGACGTGGCGCTCCGCTACGACCTGACCGTGCCGCTGGCCCGCGTGGTCGCCCAGCATCGCTCGCTGGACATGCCGTTTCGGCGCTACCAGGTGGCGCCGGTGTGGCGCGCCGAGAAGCCCGGTCGCGGGCGCTTCCGGGAGTTCCTGCAGTGCGACGTCGACATCGTCGGCGAGGCGTCGGCGCGCGCGGACGCCGAGTGCATGATGGTCGGTCTGGAGGTGCTGGGCGCGCTGGGGGTGCCGGGCTTCGTCATGCGGGTCAACAACCGGAAGATCCTCGACGGGCTGCTGGACCGGGTCGGCGTCGAGGGGCGCGAGCGCCGCCACGCGGTGCTGCGGGTGATGGACAAGCTGCCGAAGATCGGGCGCGCGGGGGTCGAGGCCGAGCTGAGCGACGAGGTCGGGCTCGACGCCGAAGCCCGGTCGCTGCTCTTCGAGGTGCTGGGGCGCCCGGTGGCGGGAAGCGCCGGGGTCCGCGCGCTCGACGACGCGGTGGGCGGCAGCGAGGCGGGCCGGCTGGGCATCACCGAGCTGGCCGAGCTGCTCGACATCGTCGAGGCCGCCGGGTACGGCGACCGCGTGGAGGTGGACCTCAGCATCGCCCGCGGACTCGACTACTACACCGGGACCATCTACGAGACCTTCGTGCGCGACCGGGAGGGTTTCGGCAGCGTGATGTCGGGCGGGCGCTACGACACGCTGCTCGCCATGTTCCTGCGCGAGTCCATCCCCGCGGTGGGCATCAGCCTGGGCATCGACCGGCTGGTCAGCCTGCTGGTGGATCTGGGGCTGGTCGGCGGTCGGGCGGGCACGGCCGACGTGTTCGCCGCCGCCTTCGACGACGAGGGCTACGGCGCGATGGTGCGTTGGGCTGGCGCGCTGCGGCGAGCGGGCGTCGGCGTGGAGACCTCGCTGGTGGCGGGGCGGCTGGGCAAGCAGTTCCGCCTGGCGGAGAAGAAGGGCTACCGCTTCGTGGTGCTCCAGGGCCCGGACGAGCGCGCGGCGGACAAGCTGGCGCTCAAGGACCTTCAGAGTGGCGAGCAGGTGACCGTTGACCTGGAAGAGGTCGTGCGGCGCGTGCGTTCGGCTCCTGATGGCGGCCACGGCTGAGGCCCCGGGCGTGACCGTCGCGGGCGCGTGCGGCATCCTCTGCACGCGCCGTCGGCACGGGCGGCGAAGCGCCGCCACCACGCGAAGGTGAGGAGTTCCTTGTCCCGGCCCAACGAGCACACCCCGACCGTGACCCCCTCCCGGGCGTGCGCGTGCGCCGGGCTCATGCTGGCGCTGCTCCTCGGGGCCAGCGGCTGCGCCGCCCACCGCCACCAGGTGGTCGCCATCGAGCCGATGGAGCTGGCGGCGGTGGACGTCGACGGCGAGCGGCGGGTCGAGGTGCTGGACCCCGAGGTGCTCTTCCGGGAGGGCGGGCGCGCCTTCGAGGCGGGGGAGTTCCTGCTCGCCGCGCGCCGCTACGCGCTGCTGGTGGAGCGCTTCCCCGAGAGCCGCTTCGGCAACGTCGCCCGCTTCAACGCCGGGCTCGCCTTCGCCAAGGCGGGGCGATGTGGCGACGCCCGGCCGCACCTGCGCGAAGCGGCCGAACGGACGGCCGGCTCGAAGGACGCGCACGACGCGCTCTTCCAGTGGGCGGCGTGCGACGAGGCGCTGGCCGACTGGGAGGACGCGGTCGCGGTGCTCGACCGCCTGCTGGTGCCGGAGTTCGCGGGGATCGTGACCGCCGACCGCATCGAGGCCCTGACCCGCCGCGGCCAGGCGCAGCAGCAGCTCGGCGACCTCGCCGTCGCGGAGCGGGACTACCTCGCGGCGCTGGGCGCCTACCGGCGGCACCTCGACGACCGCTCGCTGGTGGGGAATCGCTACGTCTCCCTGGCGCAGTTCCAGATCGGTGAGATCTACCGGGAGCTGTTCCGGGCCATCCACTTCCGGCTGCCCCTGGAGCGCATGGCGCGTGACCTCGAGGACAAGTCCAACCTCTTCCTCAAGGCGCAGAACGCCTATCTGAAGACGCTGCGGCTGCAGCACCCCGAGGTGGCGGTCATCAGCGGCTATCGGCTGGGCTCGCTCTACGAGTCGATGCACGACGACATGATGGCGGCCGAGGTGCCTCCCGATCTCACCCGCGAGGAGATCGACGTCTACGAGGAGGAGCTGCGCAAGCACGTCCGCCCGCTCATCGTGCGCGCCATCGACATCTACGAGCGCAACATCCAGCTCGGACGTCGCCTCGGCGGCGCCCAGGACGAGTGGGTGCGCAAGACCGAGGCCAGCCTGGCGCGCCTGCGCGAGATCCTCGGCGAGAGCGCCAGCCGCGAGGCGCTGGCGCGGGTGCGGGAGTCCTCCACGCCCTGAGCGGGTGTCGACATATGCTCCCGTCGCCTGGCTGGCTCACGTGATTCCATGCACCTCCGAGCCTCGCCCTCATGCTGGCAGCATGCGCCATCGGCTCTCGAGTGCCTGGAATCACGTCGCTGGCGCCAGGCTCGGTCCGCACATGTCAGCACCCTCTGACGCGCGCCCCCGGCCGGTGTGGCGCGGCCATCCGCGGGTGCGGCGAGCGTGCTCGACCGCGGGCGGGGTGGCGCGGCTGCTCGGGCGGTCCGGCGCGCTTGCTCGGCCGGTTCGGCGCGGCTACTCGGCGGCGGCCGGCGCGGCGGCCGGAGCCTCGGGAGCCGGAGCCGCGGCGCCCTCCGCGCCCTCGACCGGCACCGCGGGCACGCCCTCGGCGCCGGGGAGCACGCCGCCGGACTCACGGAACGCGTCCAGGTCCTGCTTGACGCGGTCACGCCAGGCCTCGGTGAACTCCACGTCGCCCTCTTCGGTGGCCTGCCTCAGCAGGTCGTCGTACCACCCGCGGTAGAAGAGCTTCTGCTTCTCGCGGAGGAGCTGACCGCGCACGTCGTCGGCGTCCTCGTCCGAGGCCTCCTCGTGCCCGGCCACCCGCGCCACGACCAGCTTCTTTCCGTCCTCGACCGAGAACACGCGGTCGAGCACCGGCTGGCCCTCCTTGGC
This sequence comes from Deltaproteobacteria bacterium, assembly GCA_020632695.1. Taxonomy (GTDB): domain Bacteria; phylum Myxococcota_A; class UBA9042; order PHBI01; family JACKFB01; genus JACKFB01. Next base: position 37,635 of record JACKFB010000010.1, on the reverse strand, counting down.
GGCGAAGGCGGCGCGCGCAAGCTCCTCGGCGGCGCCCAGCCCCGGGACCTGACCGAACTCGGCGGCTGCGCCGATGGCGCCCGACGGCAGACGCGAGAACAGGCCGGTCGCCCGCGCGCTCAAGCCTTCGGTGCTCTCCTCGCTCAGGCCGTGCGCCTGGTTGACGGCCTGGGCCGCCTCCTCGAGCGCCTGGGTGGGGTCCTTCTTCGCCGCGGCCAGCACCTCGTCGGCGATGGCCTTCTGCGTCTCGGCCGCCTTCTCCTGACGGTAGAGCTTCTCGGCGATCTCCATGCGCGCGTCGGCGAGCCCACGCGACTCGGCCGGCAGGCGGCGCTCCAGGCGCAGCACCCAGAAGCCGCTGTCGACCTCGATGACGCCGGTCACCTGGCCCGGCTGCAGCGCGAACACCGCGTCGGCCGCCTCGGAGCCGAAGGGCCACCGACCCATCTCGGCGCGGGTGCGCGGCTCGGGGAAGAGGCCGCCGGCCTCCTTCGTCGCGGCGTGGTCGCTGTGCGCGGTGACGGCCGCCTCGAAGGCCTCCGTCGTGACCGCGCCCTCGACCGGCGCCGCCTCCGCCTTCGCTACGCGCTCGGCGCCGTCCTCGGCTGGGGGCACCGCCGCCTCCTCGGCCGCCGGCTCCTCCGCTGCGGGCGCCTCGGCAGCGGCCGGGGCCTCGGGCGCTGCGGGCGCCTCGGCGGCCTTCAGCTCGGTGAGCGCGGCCTCGGCCTTGGCGCGAGCGTCTTCACGCTCCTTCTGCAACTCGGCCTTCTTGGTCTCGTCGGTCTCGCGCTCGACGATGGCCCGGTTGGTCGCCTTGACCTGGAGGCCGCGCACGACGACGCGCTCCTCCTTGTTGTAGTCGCTCGAGTGCTCGTCGTAGTAGCGGCTCACCGCGTCCTGGTTCTTGGCCAGCCATGCCGCCAGCGCCTCGGGCTCGACCTGCACCAGCGGGGCCGTGGCCGCCGCGTCCACGACGACCAGCTCGAGATCCACCTTCTCGCCGCTGGCCTTGCGGTGGAAGGCCAGCTCGGCGTCGGACACGCCGACGCCGGCGACGACCACCGAGATGAGCTTCTCGCGCAGCATCTCGTCGCGGAGGAAGGACTCGAAGCGCGTCGGGCTGGTGCCGAGCTGATAGCGCACGAAGCTCTCGTAGCGGTCGCGGAGGAACTCACCGGTCTTGGGGTCGAACCAGCCGTCGTCGGCCAGCAGGCGCTCGCTCAGCTCGTCGTCGCTCACGCTCAGGCCGGCGCGCCTGGCCTCGCCCGCGACGAGCAGGGTCTCGATCAGGTCGTACATGACCTTGTCGGCCTTGACCGGGCTGATGCGCTGGGGGTCGGGCGTGAAGTCGGCGAAGGCCATCGGGACGCCGAGCTGGGGGAAGCGCGTGGAGTAGTAGGCGTAACGGCGCTGCAGGGCCTTGAAGTCGTTGGCGGTCGGCGACGGCGGATCGATGGTGACGGCGTCGGCCATGTTGAACAGCGACGCGTCCACCGTGGTGCCCTCGACCTGGGCGAAGTCGGCGCCGAGGGTGGCCGGTCCGGAGGAACCGCAAGCCTCGCCGGGCGTGATCGTGTTGAAGGTGAACACGAACACGATGATGATGATCGAGAAGAGCAGGTAGATGATGAACGAGCGCGTGTTACTGCGCAGGATGTCGAGCATGGCAGGCTACCTGCTTGAAATGATTGGCTTTCCGGCCGAGTCGGCGCGGGAGCGGGATGCTAGCCCAGCGCCGGCCTGCCCGTCAACATCGTCGAGAGCGCGCGGGCGCGCAGATGCAGAGGCCACCGCTGCCGGCGCGGGGTCGGTCGGGCGGGGCCCCGGCCCGAGAGCGCCCGCGAGGTAGCGTCTGCTCCCGCTTTCTGCTAGAGACCCGCACGCTTTGGCCACGGAACGCAATGCTCGGCTGGCTCTACGAACTGTTCTCGAACGACCTCGCCATCGACCTGGGTACGGCGAACACCCTCATCTACGTCAAGGGCAAGGGGATCGTGTCCTGCGAGCCCTCGGTGGTGGCCGTCCAGAAGGACGCGCGCGGGACGCGGCGGGTGCTGGCGGTGGGCAAGGACGCCAAGGAGATGCTGGGCCGCACGCCCGGCTCCATCGTGGCCATCCGTCCGATGAAGGACGGGGTCATCGCGGACTTCGAGATCACCGAGGCCATGCTGCGCTACTTCATCCAGAAGGCGCACAACCGGCGCACCCTGGTGCGGCCGCGCATCATCATCTGCGTCCCCTACGGCATCACCGAGGTGGAGAAGCGCGCCGTCCGTGAGAGCGCCGAGGCGGCCAGCGCGCGCGAGGTCTACCTCATCGAGGAGCCCATGGCGGCGGCGATCGGCGCCGGCCTGCCCATCACCGAGCCCTCCGGCAACATGATCGTCGACATCGGCGGCGGCACCACCGAGGTCGCCGTCATCAGCCTGGCCGGGATCGTCTACTCCAAGTCCATCAAGGTCGGCGGCGACAAGATGGACGAGGCGATCATCAACCACATCAAGCGCAAGTTCAATCTGCTCACCGGCGAGCGCACGGCCGAGAACATCAAGTGCTCCATCGGCAACGCCTGGCCGACCGACGAGGTGATGACGATGGAGGTCAAGGGACGCGACCTGGTGTCGGGCATCCCCAAGACCGTCACCATCAACTCGGACGAGGTGCGCGAGGCGCTGAGCGAGCCCCTGAACGCCATCGTCGACGCGGTGCGCCGCGCGCTCGAGGGGACGCCGCCGGAGCTGGCGGCCGACATCGTGGACCGCGGCATCGTCATCGCCGGTGGCGGCGCCCTCTTGCGCAACATCGACATCCTGCTGCGTGAGGAGACCGGGCTGCCGGTCACCGTCGCCGAGGATCCGCTGAGCGCCGTCGTGCTCGGGAGCGGCAACGCCCTCGACTCGCTGACCCTGCTCCGGGGCGTGGCGCTCCAGGACTGAGAGGGGGGGCTCCATCATCTCCCGTCGCCCGGCCGGCTCGCGCCTCTCCAGGGGACCGCACGCGCCGCACGCGCTGCCCGATCGGGGCGGGCGCGCGCCCTCCGTGGCCGGGGCCGGGGACGGCCATCCCTGGCGCCCGGCCCGCTCCGATCATAGAAACACCCTCCGACAGGCGGGATCCTCCGCCGCCCCCGCCCACCGAGCAGCCCCGTGCGCGAGTTCCTGAAACGACATCGAGTCGCGATCAGCTCCTTCCTCGCCCTGGTGGTGCCTCTCTTCCTGCTCTACGTCCACGGCCGGAGCCCCCGCAAGACCACGATCGTGGAGGTGGCGCTGCTGCGGCTGACCGCGCCGGTCGAGGCCGCGGCGGCGGACGCCATGGCCGGCGTGAAGAGCGTCTGGTCGCGCTACGTGGCCCTGGTGGACCTGGCCGAGGAGAACGCGAGGCTGGCCAAGGACGTGGAGATCCTGACGGCCGAGGCGCTGGCCGCCAAGGAGCTGCGCCACGAGAACGCGCGGCTGCGGGACCTGCTCCAGTTCAAGCGCGAGCGCCAGGATCTCGAGACCATCGCCGCGCACATCATCGGGCAGGACGTCTCGCCCTTCGCCCGCGTGGTGCGCGTGTCCATCGACGCCGGCAGCTCGGACGGCGTGGAGGAGGGCATGCCGGTGGTGTCGGCCCAGGGGCTGGTCGGGCGCATCAAGGTGGTGTCCGGCCGCTACGCCGAGGTGATGCTCGCGGTGGACGCGCGCTCGTCGATCAACGTGCGCGTCGCCGGCAAGGGCGTCAGCGGCAACCTCGAGGGGACCGGCGCCAACGACGAGTACTCGGCACGTCTGCTCTACCTCCAGAAGGCCGAGCCGCTGGTCGTCGGCGACACCGTCGTGACCTCGGGCCACGACAAGGTGTTTCCGCCCGGACTGGAGGTCGGCTATATCCGCTCGCTGGAGGAGCGGCAGCGCGGCGTGTACTACGAGCTGCAGGTCGCGCCGGCCGTGAACTTCTCCATCCTCGAGGAGGTAGCCATCGTCATCGGCCACAGCGACGCCGACGAGGCCGAAGCGCCAGCTCCCGGCAAGGGAGGCGAACGATGAGGGACATCGCGATCTTCCTCATCGCCTTCCTGCTGCTGGCCTTCGAGTCGCCGCTGCTCCACGAGGCCCACCTGGCGGCCTATGCCCCCGACATGGCATTGCTCGTCGTGCTCTACGTCGGGCTCTCCTCGCGCTTCGAGCGCGGGCTCTTCCTCGCCCTGGGCCTGGGTCTGCTCAAGGACGGCTTCGTGATGGCAAGCCCGGTGGGCCTCTACATGGTCATCATGGTCATCGCCTTCATGGTCACCTATCGGCTGTCGCAGCGCCTGGCCCTGCGCAGCATCCTCGGCGTCATGCTGCTGGCGGTGGTGGCGAGCTTCGGCGCGTCGCTGCTCGAGCTCTTCCTCTCGCTGGTCTTCGACCGCCACTTCGGCGACAGCAGCCGCGGGCCCTCGCTCGTCTTCGGCGCCATGCTGCCCGAGGCCCTGGTCACGGCGCCCTTCGCCCCGGCCGTGTTCTGGGCGCTGGACCGGCTCGACGGCTTCCTCGCGCGCAAGAGCGACTCGGTCTTCCATTGATCGCGACGCCCCCCGCCGACCTCCGCCGCGGCCGTCTGGGGATGGCGCTGACGGTGTTCACCCTGCTCTTCATCGGGCTGGAGGCGCGGCTCTTCTACCTGCAGATCCTGCGCGGCGAGGACTTCCGCGAGCGCGCCCGCATCAGCGTCATCTCGCGCGAGCGCATCCCCGCCCGGCGCGGTGAGATCCGCGACCGCGAGGGGCGTGTGCTGGCCCGCAACGTGCCGGCCTATCGCATCCGCGTCACGCCCCACTACGTGCTGCGCGCGGACCGGGAGGAGGTGCTGGGGCGCCTGGCCTCCATCGTCGGGCTGAGCGCCGACGAGCGCCTGGAGCTGGACGAGGCCATCGACCAGGCCGTCGCCGACAACGAGGTCTGGGAGCCCATCGCGCTCGGCCGTGAGCTGGTCGCCGACACCTGCCCGGTCGACGCCAGCCCGCTGGAGCTGCGCGACGAGGTCGAGCGCAGCTTCGTGTGCCCCCAGGACGGCGACGTCTTCGAGCCCATCGACCCGAAGGCCACCTACTGCCCCCACGACCGCACGCGCCTGAAGTGGACCAGCGACGCTCACGAGGTCGCGCGCTGCACCCGGTGCAAGCGCCGCTTCCTCACGCGGCCGCAGTGCCCCGACCACGACACGCCGCTGCAGGTCGTCGACCACAACCTGCGCTGCCCGCTGTGCAAGCGCACCTACACCAACGAGGTCGCGGCGCTGCAGGCGCAGCTCTATGAGCTGCCGGGCGTCGAGATCGACACGCACTTCCGGCGCGACTACCCGATGCAGTACGACGCGGCCCACCTGGTCGGCTACATGAACCGCGTGACGGCGGCCGATCGCGAGCGCTGGCCCGGCGTCTACGGCCTGCAGGACGTCATCGGGCGCTCGGGCGTCGAGCGGGCGTTGGAGGAGGAGCTGCGCGGCGAGCGCGGGGAGTCCCTGTCCATCAAGGACGCCGGGGGGCACCGCGCCACCTCGGCCGACGCCCAGGTCCTGGCGGGCGAGGCCGAGTTCGCGCGCGCCGTGCCGGGGCTGGACGTGTGGCTGACGCTGGACATGCAGCTCCAGAAGGAGGTGCGCAAGGCGTTCCGCTACTACGCGTCGGGCGCCGCCGTGGTCGTCGATCCGCGCACCGGCGACGTCCTGGCCGCCTACTCCAAGCCGGGCTTCGACCCCAACGAGCTCACCGGCGGCGTCGACCCGGTGCGCTGGGCCGAGATCCGCGACAACCCCTACGCGCCCCTGATGAACAAGGCGCTGACGCCCTTCGCGCCGGGCTCGGTCTACAAGATCGTCACCGGCCTCGCGGCCCTGGTCGAGTCCATCGTGTCGCCCGACGTCACCATCGACTGCACCGGCTACTACGAATACAAGGGCCGGCGCTTCCACTGCCACAACCGCGAGGGCCACGGGCCCATGGACCTGGTCGGCGCCTTCGTGCACTCGTGCGACGTGTACTTCTACCGGGTGGGCGAGATGCTGGGCATCGACCGCCTCGCCACCTACGGGCGCGCCTTCGGCTTCGGCGAGCCCACCGGCGTCGAGGTCAGCGAGCGCACCGGCCTGGTCCCCACCCGTCGCTGGCACGCGGAGGAGACCGCGCTGGGTTGGCAGCCGGGATTCACGCTGTCCACGGCCATCGGCCAGGGCTCGCTGACCGCGTCGCCGCTCCAGGTGGCGCGGGCGTTCGCGGCGGTGGCCAACGGCGGCAACCTGCTGCAGCTGCACCTGGTCTCCAAGCTGGTCGACGAGCACGGCAACGTGGTGCATCAGAGCACGCCGCAGGTGGTGGGGCGGCTGCCCGGGACGCCGGAGCAGCTCTCGATCATCCGCGAGGCGCTGGTGCGCGTGGTCAACGATCCCAACGGCACCGCGCGCGACGTGGCGCTTCAGAGCATCGTCATCGCGGGCAAGACCGGCACGGCCGAGGCGGCGCAGGTGCGCAGCGGGGTGTCGGCCGAGATGGCCGCCTGGCTCAAGGAGGACCACGCCTGGTTCGCCGCCTACGCGCCGGCCGAGGACCCCCAGGTCGTGGTCGTGACCTTCGTCGAGCACGGGGGCTCCGGCTCGCGCATGGCGGGGCCCATCGCGCAGCGCATCATCTCGTCGTGGATGCGGCTTGGGCGCTACAAGAGCCAGGATCCCGACGCCCACGAAGAGGTGCCCGCCGACGACGAGCTGCCGCCTGCCGACGAGCCCCAGGAGGCTCCGTGAAGGCACGGCGCGCGCTGGGAGACGTCGGCAACTGGCTGGCCCTGGGGATCGTCATCCTGCTGGTGGCCATCAGCCTGGTCAGCCAGCGCAACGCCGACTGGTACTCGGGCGACTCGTTCTACGACCTCCAGGTGGTCTGGTACATGGTCGGCGGCATCATCTTCGTCCTGGCGGCCCTGGTGGAGCTGCGCCTGGTCGAGCGCGCCAGCTACGTGGCTCTCGGGGTGTGCGTCGTGCTGCTGCTGCTCACGACGCTCTTCGGCACCGAGGTCAACTACTCGAAGCGCTGGCTGCGCTTCGCCGGGCTGAACCTGCAGGCCTCGGAGCTGACCAAGCTGGGGGTGATCCTGGGCCTCTCGCGCTTCTTCCACGTCCGCAAGGAGCGGCTGCCCGGCGCGCCCCCCAAGAAGGAGGGCCCCTACCTGCTGCGCGAGCTGTGGCGGCCGGCGCTGATGGTCGGCGTGCCGACCCTGCTGGTGCTGCTCCAGCCGGACCTGGGCACCTCGCTGCTCATCGTGCTGGTGGCGCTGACGATGCTGTTCTGGGAGGGGCTGCACCGCCGCACCCTGGTGCTGGTGCTGGTGGCGGGACTGGTGGGGGTCCCGGTGGCGTGGGAGTACGGCGGGCTGCGCTACTACCAGAAGAAGCGGGTGGTCGAGTGGATCAACGCCGACTGGGCCAAGGTGGACACCGAGGCGGGGGTCATCGCCGGCGGCGCGCACCTGCAGTCCGAGCAGGCCATCTGGGCCATCGGCTCGGGCGAGTTCTGGGGCCACGGCAGCCGCGCGGGAGGACAGTCGCGGCTGAAGTATCTGCCCGAGATGCACACGGACATGATCATCGCGACCTTCGCCGAGGAGCAGGGCTTCATCGGCTGCTCGCTGCTGCTGGCGCTGTTCTGGGTGCTGGTGATGTGGGGGCTGCGCACGGCTAGCGAGGCCAAGGATCGCTACTGCGCCTTGCTCTCGGTAGGTGTGGTCGCCATGATCGGCTGGCAGGTCTTCATCAACATCGGCATGGTCGCAGGATTGCTACCGATCGTGGGTCTCCCCCTCCCATTCTTGAGCTACGGCGGCAGCGCGGCGCTGACCACGATGCTCAGCCTGGGGCTGCTCTTCAACGTGGCGCTGCGCCGGGGGCGCCTGTGAGCCGCGCGGGCCGCAGCCGACTCGCCCACCTGGCGCTGGGCCTGACGCTGGGGCTGGCCGCGTGTGACCTCGGGATCCCCACCTCGGCCGCCGGCTCGGTCGACACGCCCTTCGGCGACGTGGAGGCCGAGGTGCTGGCCCTGGACGGCGAGGCGCTGGGCCCGGTGATGACCGAGCTCTTGCTGCGCTTTCGCAGCTACGTGGCGCTGCGGGACGTGATCTCGTTTTCCGATCTCGACGACCAGGAGGCCTGCCTCACCGAGCTCTCCGGCACCGTCGACGACTTCCGCTTCGTGGTCGACCTGGGCTGCCGCTTCGGCGGAGCCACCGCGGCGTCCGGTCAGATGGAGGTGCGGCAGCGCCAGATCGACCAGGACCCCGAGCGGGTCTTCCGCGTCGACGCCGCCTACCGCAGCGCCCACGTCGGCGACATCGAGGTCGACGGCACCGAGCAGATCGTCGAGAGCGAGAGCGAGGACGGCGCCAGCGTGCGGACGCTGGCCTTGACCCAGAACGGGTTCGAGTTCGACTACGCCTTCCGGCTGGGGCAGCTCGACCCGGAGACGCCCGTCTTCGACTACGCCTTCGACATCGCCGGCGGCGGCATCGCCGTACGCCTGACCAACCCGGCGACCGTCGGGGCCTTCGCCAGCGTGATCGTCACCGGCATCGACGGCCGGCTGGTCTGCGAGATCCGCGACGCCGCCTGGGAGCCGGGGGATGCCGCGCGCGGCACCTGCGACAACGGCGCCAGCTTCGGGCTGTGACCGACGCCGGAGCCCTCGGACGCGGCCCTCACCCGACATTGACCACGCCCATGCGCGTTCCTATAGTCGCGCCCTCGCCGGGGCGATGCGGCACCCGGCGCGCCAAGGAGCGCCCAGATGGCCAGCGCGAATGTGCACGAGTTCACCGATTCCAGCTTCGACGCCGAGGTCGTGAAGAGCGACATCCCCGTCCTGGTCGACTTCTGGGCGAGCTGGTGTGGCCCTTGTCGCGCCCTGGCGCCGGTGATCGAGGAGATCGCCGGCGAGAACGTGGGCAAGCTGAAGGTGGGCAAGGTCAACACCGACGAGCACCAGAACATCGCCGCGCGGCTGCGGGTGCAGGCGCTGCCGACGCTCTACGTGTTCAAGGGCGGCGAGGTGGTCGAGCGGCTGGTGGGCAACCAGCCCAAGGCCCGCATCGTCGACGCGATCCGGAAGCATCTCTGATCGGCGTCGCCGGGTTCGCCCGACGTAGGAGGGGGGTTCCCATATTCTCCCGTCGCCTGGCTGGCTCATGTGTTTCCAGGCACTTCCGAGCCCCGCTTTCATGCTGGCAGCATGCGCCCTCGGCTCGTGAGCACCTGAAGACACGTCGCTGGCGCCAGGCTCGGTCCGCATATGGGAACACCCGCTGACGGGAGGATCCGATGACGTCGAACCTCCTCACCGCGGCGGCCGCCTCTTTCGGGCTGGCCGCCGCTTCATTCATGGCCTGGCTGGTCCGCTACGACGAGCGCTGGCGAGCGCGCGGCGCGTGGGCCACCTTCCTCGGCACGCTGCTGCTGCTCGGCGCCACGGTGGTCGAGCTGCTTGTGGCCGTCACACCCGCGCTGCCCCTGGGCCCGCGGGTGCTGCTCCTGCTGATCTTCGGCGTGTGCGCGGTGTTCCTGACCAGCCGCCTCCGCCGCGACCTGCCGCTGGCGGGCCCGGTGGTCGCGCCGCTGGCCGCGTCCATCACCTTCGCCCTGGCGGTGAAGGCGACCCGCGGCAGCCTGCCCGACAGCACCACGCTGATGGGCGCCGTCACCGCCCTGCACATCGGCGCGACGCTGCTGGGCTTCCTCCTCTTCGCGCCGGCCTACGTCTTCAGCGTGCTCTTCCTCGACCAGGAGTACCGCCTGCGCACCAAGACGCGCGGATCGGCGCTGCTGCCCAGCCTCCTCGGCAGCGAGCAGCTCGCGTGGCGCCTGGTCTTCGTCGGCTTCCCGCTCTACTCGGTCGGCGTGCTGCTCGGCTTCGTCTGGCAGGAGCGCGCCGGGCCGGTCAGCGGGTGGCGCCCCGAGCACTTCCTGGCGGCGGTGAGCTGGGGCCTCTACGCGTACCTGACCGCTCGGCGCCTGCGCACCGGGTGGCGCGGTCGGCGCGCGGCGCTGGTGATGCAGGTGGCCTTCGTGGTCACCCTCGCCGCCGTCCTGCTCTACGTGATGAGGTAGCAGGTGCGGCTCTTCGTCTTCGGAATGAGCCACCGCTCGGCTCCCGTGTCGCTGCGCGAGTCCTTCGCGGTGGCGCCCGACGAGATGCCCGACGTGCTGCGCGCCCTGGTCGGCGAGCCGGGCATCAGCGAGGCGATGCTGCTGTCGACCTGCAACCGCGTGGAGGCCTACGTGGTGCCCGACGAGGAGGGCCAGGCGCGCGAGGCGTTGACCCGCGTGCTGGGCACCCGACGCGGGCTGGACCTGCGCGCCGTGGAGGCCGCCACCTATGCCTCGAGCGGGCGCGAGGCGGTGCACCACCTGCTGCGGGTGGCGTCGAGCCTCGACTCGATGGTGGTGGGAGAGCCGCAGATCCTCGGCCAGGTGAAGGAGGCCGCCCACGCGGCGCGCTCGGCGGGTACGGTGGGCCCGCTGCTGGGGCGCCTGCTCGACCGCACCTTCGCCACCGCGAAGTCGGTGCGCACCCGCACGGGCATCGGCGAGCACGTGGTGTCCATCGGCTCGGTCGCGGTGGACCTGGCGCGCCGCATCTTCAAGGATCTCGAGGACTCGCGCGTGCTCCTGGTGGGCGCCGGCAAGATGGGTGAGGCGACCGCGCGCTCGCTGAAGAGCGCCGGAGCGGAGCGCGTGTACGTGGCCAACCGTTCCTACGAGCGCGCGGTGAAGCTGGCGGAGAAGCACGGGTGGCGGGCGCGGGCCCTCACCGAGCTGGAGGAGCTCTTCGCCGAGGTGGACATCGTCATCACCTCCACCGGGGCGACGCGACCCATCGTCGACGCCGCGCTGGTGCGGCGCGTCATCCCGCGGCGCAAGTACCGGCCGCTCTTCATCGTCGACATCGCCGTGCCGCGGGACGTGGCCCCCGAGGTCGGCGACATCGACACGATCTACCTCTACAACGTCGACGACCTGGAGGGGGTCAGCCGCGACGCCATGATGCGGCGCGAGAAGGAGGCCGCAGCGGCCGAGGCGCTGGTGCGCGACGAGCTGGAGACGCTGGAGCGCTGGTACACCGAGCTGGCCGTGCAGCCCACGCTGGCGGCGATCCGGCAGCGGGCCCAGGGGCTGGCGCACGCCGAGGTGGAGCGCACGCTGTCGAAGCGGCTGGCGCACTTGACCGAGGCGGACCGCGACGCGGTCACGCGGATGACCGAGGCGCTGGTGGCGAAGCTCCTGCACCCCACCATGACCGCGCTGCGCTCCCACGCGAGCGACGCGGCCGCCACCGAGCTGCTGGCGATCGCCAGGCTCTTGCACGGCGTCGACGAGGACCACCGGGAGGAGGACGCGTGAAGCTCATCATCGGGACCCGAGGCTCGGCGCTGGCGCTGGCGCAGTCCGAACACATCCGCGATCGGCTGCTGGCCTTGCCGGGCGGCGCGGTGGAGGCGGTGGAGCTGAAGGTGATCCACACCCGGGGCGACCGGGTGCTGGACGTGGCGCTCAGCAAGGTGGGAGGCAAGGGCCTCTTCACCAAGGAGCTGGAGGAGGCGCTGCTGTCGCGCGAGGTGGACCTGGCGGTGCACTCGCTCAAGGACATGCCGTCCGAGCTGCCGCCGGGCCTGGTGCTGGCCGCGACCACGGCCCGCGAGGACCCGCGCGACGCCTGGGTGCGGCCCGAGGGAGCTGCGCCCCTGGAGCTGGACGCGCTGGCCCGGGGCGCGGTGGTGGGCACCTCGAGCCTGCGGCGGCAGGCGCAGCTCCTGGCCCGGCGCCCCGACCTGCGCGTGGTCCCGCTGCGGGGCAACGTCGGGACGCGGCTGCGCAAGCTGGACGAGGGGCAGGACGGCATGGAGGCGATCGTGCTGGCGGCGGCCGGGCTGCGCCGGCTGGGGCTGGCTGGGCGCATCTCGCGCCCGCTGGACCCGACCCGCGACATGCTGCCGGCGGTGGGGCAGGGCGCGCTGACCATCGAGGTGCGGGAGGACGACGCGGCGGTGCGCGAGCTGGTCGGCCGGCTCACCGACCGGGACGCCCTGGACGCGACGACGGCCGAGCGCGCGTTCCTGCGCGCGGTCGAGGGAGGCTGCCAGGTGCCGGCCTGCGCCCACGCCACGCTGGACGGTGAGCGGCTGCAGCTGGCGGGCTTCATCGGGGCGCCCTCGGGCGATCCCTTCGTCCGGGACGCGCTCAGCGGCGCGCGCGCCCAGGCGGCCGAGCTGGGCAGGGCGCTGGCGACGCGCCTCCTCGATGCGGGCGGCCGGGAGATCATGGCGGCCCTGCGCGCGGCGGAGCGCGGCGATGGCTGAGGGGCGAGGCCCCGGCCTGGTGAGCATCGTCGGGGCCGGCCCCGGAGATCCGGGCCTGCTCACGATCCGCGGGCGCAGGGCGGTGGAGCGGGCCGATCTCGTGCTCTACGATCGCCTGGCGAGCCCGGCCTTGCTGGCCAGCGTGGAGGTCCCCGGCCAGGAGCGCATCCACGTCGGCAAGACGGCCAGCGAGGGGCTGTCGCAGCAGGAGCGCATCAACGCGCTGATGGTGCGGCGCGCGCTGGCGGGCGAGCGGGTGGTGCGGCTCAAGGGCGGCGATCCGATGATCTTCGGGCGCGGCGGCGAGGAGATGGAGGCCTGCGTGGAGGCGGGCGTCCCCTTCGAGGTGGTGCCGGGGGTGTCGTCGATCTCGGCGGTGCCGGCCTTCGCCGGCGTGCCTCTGACCCACCGCGACGCCGCCAGCGTGTTCACCGTGGTCACCGGCCACGAGCGCGGGCCGGGCGAGCCCGAGGAGGCGCGGGTCGACTGGGAGGCCCTGGGGCGCGTCGGCGGGAGCCTGGTGGTGCTCATGGGCGTCCACCAGGCCGCGCGCTGGTCCCAGGCGCTGATGCGCGGCGGACGCGCCAGGGACACGCCGGTGCTGGCCACCCGCTGGGGGACCACGCCGCGCCAGCGCACGCTGGAGACCACCCTGGGCGAGCTGGCCGGCGCCGTGCACGACGAGGCGTTCCGGCCGCCGGCGGTGGTGGTGGTGGGCGACGTGGTGCGCTACCGCGCGGCGCTCTCCTGGTTCGAGGCGCGGCCGCTGATGGGGCAGGTGGTCGGGGTCACCCGCTCGGGCCGGGACGACGCCAGCGAGTTCGAGGCGCTGGAGGCGCTGGGCGCGGCGGTGGTGCACGTGCCGCTCACCCGGCAGGTGCCGGTGGACGACGGGCGGCCGCTGGCCGACGCCGTGCGGGACGGCGACTTCAGTGACCTGGTGCTCACCAGCCAGAACGGGGTCCACGCGCTGTGCGAGGCGCTGGTGCGCTCGGGCCGAGACGTGCGCACCCTGGCCGGGGTGACCACCTGGGCCGTCGGGCCGGCCACCGCGCGCGCCATGCGCTCGATGCTGGCGCTGGGGGCCGACCACGTCGCGTCGCCGGCGACCGGCGAGGGGCTGGTGGCCATGGCCCGCGAGCTGGGTGTCCAGGGCCGCCGCTTCCTGTTCCCGTCGGCGGCCGCCGCCCGCGAGGTGGTTCCCGAGGGCCTGCGCGCGCTCGGCGCCGAGCTGCGCCAGATCGCCGCCTACGCGACCGAGCCGGACCCGCTGGCCGCGCCGCGCCTGGAGAGCGCCTTCGAGCAGGGGCTCTCGCTGCTCGCCATCGCCAGCCCCAGCGCGGTGGACGCGCTCGAGGGCGCGCTGCGGGCCACGGGCCGCGGCGTCGGCGACGTGGCCCTGGCGGCCATCGGTCCCACCACCGCCGAGCACGCCCGCGCCCGCGGATTCGACGTTGCGGTGACGGCCGAAACCCATACGATGACCGGGCTGGCCGCCGCCATCACCGAACGCTTGTCCAGGGGTTGAGCCGATGGCCTTTCCGCAGTCCCGTCCCCGCCGCCTCCGTCGCACCGCCGCGCTGCGCGCGCTGTGCCGCGAGACCATCCTCACCCCCGACGACCTGGTGTGGCCGCTCTTCGTCGAGCCGGGGCAGGGGGTGCGACGCCCCATCAGCGCCATGCCCGGGCAGTTCCGCATGTCCCCCGACGAGGCGGCCAAGGCGGCCCGCGAGGCATGGGACCTGGGCATCCAGGCGGTGATCCTCTTCGGCATCCCGCCGCACAAGGACGCCGTCGGCAGCGCCGCCTACGATCGCGACGGCGTGGTCCCCCAGGCCATCCGCCGCATCCGCGACGCGGCGCCCGAGATGTGCGTCATCACCGACGTGTGCCTGTGCGAGTACACCGACCACGGCCACTGCGGCCTGGTCGACAAGGGCGTGGTCCTCAACGACGCCACCCTCGAGCTGCTCGCCAAGGAGGCCGTCGCCCACGTGAAGGCGGGGGCGACCATGGTGGCGCCCAGCGACATGATGGACGGGCGGGTCGCCGCCATCCGCGACGCGCTCGACGACGAGGGCTACGAGGACGTCGCGATCATGGCCTACTCGGCGAAGTACGCGTCGGCCTACTACGGACCCTTCCGCGAGGCCGCCGAGAGCACGCCGGCCTTCGGCGATCGCCGCGCCTACCAGATGGACCCGCCCAACGCGCTCGAGGCGCTGCGCGAGGTCACCCTCGACGAGGAGGAGGGCGCCGACATCATCATGGTGAAGCCCGCCGGGCCCTACCTGGACATCGTCCACATGGTGCGCGAGCTCACCGACCTGCCCGTCGCCGCCTACCAGGTGAGCGGGGAGTACTCGATGATCCACGCGGCCGGTGAGCGCGGCTGGGTGGACCTGGAGCGGGTGATGATGGAGTCGCTGGTCGGCATCAAGCGGGCCGGCGCCGACATGATCCTCACCTACTTCGCGCCCGAGGCGGCGAGGCTGCTCGGCCGGCGATGAGGGGCGCGGTCCGGCGCACCGCGCTGACGCGGTCAGCGGCGTGCGCGCTGGCGCTGGCTGTGCTGGGAGCGTGCGGCGGGGCGGCACGGCAGGCGCGCGTGCCGCCGGTGCCCGACGCGCCCGCCGAGGCCGCGGCGGCCGCGCGGGCCGAGATCGCCCCTGCCGGGGCCGACGGCGGCGCTCTACGCGGAGCTGGCGGCTGCGCGGGTGGCCGGCGGCGAGCTGGGGACCGCCGACGCGGACACGCGCCGGTCGATGGCTCTCGACGGCGGGATCGCGGCGCCGCATGTGGTCGCGGCGCGTCTGGCGATGGCCTCGGGGGACCCGGAGAGCGCCGCGCTGCGCTACGAGGAGGTGGCGCTGCGCTGGCCGGCCGCGATGGGTGCCATCGGCGACGCCTGGGCCGAGGCGCTGCTGGAGGTGGCCCGGCGGCGCGCCGCGGCGGGGCGGCCCCACGCGGCGGCCGAGGTGCTGCAGACGCTGTCGGCGCGGCTGCCCGAGGCGGCGCGGCGGACGCAGGACGCGCGGGCGACCATCGCCCGGGCCGCCGCCGAGGGGATGCTGGCCAACGGGGACGGCGCGGGGGCCCTGGAGATGGTCGCGCTGGCGCGCAGCGCGGGGGCGCCGGCCGACGCGCTGCACCGCCTGGAGGGTTGGGCGCGGCTGGCCGCGGGGGACGCGCGCGCCGGGATCCCGCTGCTCCAGGCCTGGGCGGCCGAGGGGGCGCCAGGCGAGCGGCGGGCCGCCGAGGTGGCGAGGCTCACCGCGCGCTACGGCACGCCGGCCGAAGCGCTGGCGGCCTGGGAGCGCGTCCCCGACCGCAGCGCCGACGAGCCTCGAGGCCACCGCCCGCGCCGCGGTGGCGGCCGTCGCGCCCGAGGTGGCGCTCCGAGCGTGGCGCGAGGCGGCCCAGCGGGCGCCCGCGGGGTTCGAGCGGGCCGAGCGGCTCCTGCGCGGGGCGGCCGTGATGCGGGGCGCCGGTGAGCGCGCCGCCGCGCTGGCGCTGCACGCGGAGGCGTCCGCGGAGGCGCCGGACCGCTGGGAGGTCACCGCGGCGTGGCTCGAGAGCCTGGCGCACTACGGCGCGAAGGCGGACATGGCGCGAGTCTGCTCCCACGCCATCGAGGTGTCGCCCGACCCGGTGTCCACGGCGGCGAAGGGCGGCGAGCTGCTGGCACGCAGCGGCGCCATGGACGAGGCCATCGCCGTGCTGGAGCAGGCGGCCAACCGCGCGGGCGCGCAGGCAGGGCTCCGGCTGGTGCTTGCCGAGGCGCTGCACCGCCGGAAGCGGCTGGTGGCGCGGCGCAACGCGGCGCTCGAGCAGTACGTCGCCGCGGTCGGTGACGACCCGGAGGGGCTGGTCGCCGCCGGGCGGGCGTGGTGGCGCTACGGCGAGGACCGCAGGGCCCTGGCGCTCGCCCGCCGCGCGCAGCGGCTGGCTCCGGGCGCGGTCGGGCCGGCGTTGCTCGTCGCCGACGCCGAGCGGGCGGCGGGCCACTCCCGGGAGGAGCAGGCCGCGCTGGCGGCCGCTGCGGCCGGTCCCGACGCGCCGGCGGCGGCGCTGGCGATCGGCCTGCGCTGGCTCGAGGTCGGCGACCCTGCCCAGGCGCTTCCGTGGCTGTCGCGGGCGGCCGAGGCCGAGGCGCTCGGCGTGCGGCGCCAGGCCGAGCGCGCGCTGGGTGAGGCCTGGCAGCGATCGCGTCCCCCCGACGACCTCGAAGCCGGCACCCACCTGAGGCGCTGGTTGGCGCTGGTGCCGCCGGACGAACGGGAGGCGGCGCTCGGCGGCATCCTGGAGGCGACGCTCAACATCCCGAAGCTGCAGGACCTGCGGATGGAGGCGCTGGCCGAGCTCCAGGCGCTGCATCCGGACGACGCCCCCCTGAGCGACGAGCTGGCGCACCTCCACCTGGTGCGGCACGAGCTCGGCCGCGCGACCGCGGTGTGGCGCGCGCACGTCGTCGCCAGCCAGTCGCCGTCGCAGGCGGCCGCGCGCATCGGATCCCTTCTGCTCGAGCGGGGCCACGAGGACGAGGCGCTGGACTTCCTGGCCAGCGTCGACGCCGGCCTCATCACGAAGCCGCAGCTCCACCGGCAGCTCGGCGTCCTCTACGCGCGCCGCGGCGAGACCGACCGCGCCGACGCCTGCTTCCAGCGCTTCCTCGAGCTCACGACCGACCCGGAGCATCGCCGCGAGCTGGAGATCTTCGCTGCGACCATGACCAAGATGCACCGCGAGGACCTGGCCCGCCTCGCCTGGGAGCGCCTGCTGGAGCGGAGCCCCGACGACCGCGACGCGCTGCGCGGGCTGGGTACCGCGCTGCTCGCCCTGGGCGAGCGGGAGGCTGCCCGCCAGCGGCTCGACGCCTTCATCGAGCAGACCGCGCCGTCCCAGCGCCGCCGCGCCACCGAGCTGGTCGGCGACCTCTACCTGGCGGCCGGCGACCTGCAGCAGGCGGGCGCGACCTTCGAGGCCTTGATGATGGCCGAGCTGCCGGCGGTGCGCTCCGGCGTCTTCACCAAGCTGGCGCGGATACGCCAGCGCATGGGCGACATGGAGGGGCTCCGGCGGGCCGTCGGGGTGCTGGTCACGGCGACGCGAAGCCGGTCGCGGCGAGTCCAGGACGCGGCCTCGGTGCTGAGCGACGCGGGGCTGCTGTCGGAGGCGGTCGCCCTGGTCGACGAGGCACTCGCGGGAGGCGAGGCGAGCGGGCAGCTCCTCGACCTGGCCGCCGAGCTGGCGCTGCGCCAGGGGAGCCCCGAGCGGGCCGTGGCCCTGGTGGAGCGGCGGGTGCGCCTGGGCGGTGGGACGGCCGAGGCCTGGGCCACCGCCGCGAGGTCGCTGTCGCGGGCCGGTCAGCCGCGGGCGGCGCTGGCGTTGCTCGACAGGGCCCAGGCGCCGGTGAGCGACGCGCCCGAGCTGCTGCTCCAGCGGGGCACCATCCAGGTCGCGCTCGGCGAGCACGACGCCGCCGAGCAGAGCTTCACCGCCGCGCTGACCCGGAGCCGGGCCCCGCGCGAGGTCATCGCCGCCGTCGACGGGGCCTGGCGCGCGGCCGGCCAGTTCGAGCGCTCGAGGCGCTTCCATGCCCGGGCGACCGCGCTCGCGCCCGACCGCGCCGAGCACGCGTTGGCCCTGGGGCGTCTGTGGCTGGAGGCCGGCGACCTGGCCGAGGCCCAGCGCAGCTTCGCCCGCTATCTCGGCCTTCAGGATCGGGGTCACCTGGCCGTGGCGCGCGCCTATGGCGAGGCGGGCTACGTCGACCAGGCCGTGCAGCACACGCTGCGCGCCTTCGAGCAGCAACCGGCCGCAGACGACGACTGGCCGCTCAGCGACGCGGTGCACTTCCTGGTCGAGCACGGCCGCGCCGAGCTGCTCGTCGGCCTGGCGCGCCTCGAGGTGACCCGCTCGCGCAAGCCGGAGCAAGCCGTCAGCGCGGCGGCCCGCGCGCTGCTGGAGGCTGGCGAGCTGGACGAGGCCCTGGCGCTCCTCGAGCGGGCGGCGACCGAGGCGCCGGCCATCGAGCACGGCGTGCTGCGGGGCCTGCTCCTGCTCATCGGCGGGCGCGTCGACGAAGCCAGCCTGGCCTTCGCGCGATACATCGACGTCGCCGAGGAGTCCCAGTCGAGCATGCTGCGGGTCCCCGGGCTCGAGCGCGCCGGGCGGGGCAACGCGGCGCTGGCGGACGTGCTGCAGGCGCTGGTGCTGCGCGGCCGGCCCGAGGCGGCGCTGGCCCAGGCGCGGCGGGCGGTCGCGCTCTATGGCGACAACCCCTGGCTGGCGGCGCGGGAGGCGGAGGTGCTGGCCCGCATGGGCCGGGTCGACGAGGCGATGGCGCGGGTGCGCCGCGTCGAGGGCGGCCTGGGCGGCGCCCCCGACGAGGTGCTGGGGCTGGTCCGCACGCTGGAGCGGCGCGACCGCCTGGGCGCGGCGGCCGAGGTGGCGGAGCTGGCGACGAGCCGGCGCTGGGACGACCGCATCGGGGACCTGCAGCTCCGGCTGCTCATCCGCACCGGTGACCTGGCCGGCGCCGAGCGGCTGGCCGCCCGGTGGGTGGCGTCGACCAGCCCCGCGGCGGCGGCGCTCATCGCCCAGGCCGGGTTGGAGGAGGGGTATCTGGGCTTCGCCCGGCGCTACGCCGAGCGGGCCTTGGGGCCGCTGGGAAGCTCCGGCAGCTCCGACGCCATGGCCGTGCTCGACGCGGTGGCCGCGGAGCTGGGCCCGCGGGGGCGCGCGACGCCGCGGCCCTGGCTGTCGGACGCGCTGCCGGATCGGTTGCGGGTGTCGAGCGTGCGGGCCGAGCTGGCGTTCCGGGCCGGCGAGCTGACCGTGGCCCGCGAGGCGCTGGACCGGGCGCTGGCGCTGGCGCCGAACCGGGCGGACCTCCTCCGGATGGACACCGCGCTGGCCGCCCTGGCCGGCGATCGGCAGGCCATCGTCGCGGCGGTGCAGCGCGCGGGCACCGGCGAGCGCTCGCGGCCCGAGGCCCTCGACGAGCTGGTGCGGCAGCTCGACGACGCCGGCCAGCCGGCCCTGGCGCTGATCCCCGCCGAGGCGCTGGCTGCCATCGAGGTGGGGAGCCCGGCGCGGGCGATGAGGCTGGTGATCCTGGCGCTCCGGGCGGGGCGGGACGCCGAGGCGCGCGCGTACGCCGACCGCATGCTCGAGGTGTGCGGGCGCGAGCCGGGGCTGGTCCTGTCGCTGGCCGAGCTGTGGGCTCGCTGGCTGCGCGGCGACGAGGCGCGCCGCCTGCTCGAGGGGCTCGACGGGCTGCGCGGTCAGGCGGCCGCGCGCAGGGACGCCATCCTCGCGGAGGCGGCGCTGGGGGAGGGCGACGTGGCGGCGGCCCTCGAGGCGCTGGAGCACGCCGTCGCGGTCGCGCCCGATGGCGCGGTGGCGCGGGTGGAGGCGGCGGAGCGCCTGCTGCGGTGGGACGTGGCGCCGGAGCAGGCGCTGGCCTTCGTGACGCCCGCGGCCTCGGGAGACTCGCCGCCTCCACCGGCGCTGGCCATGGCGGCGCGGGCGGCGTGGCGCGCACACCAGCCGGAGGTGGCGCGCGGCCACGTCGCCACCCTCGTGCACCGCTACCCCGCGCTCGGAGAGGGCCTGCCCGAGCTGGTGGAGGCGGCGTTCCGCGCCGGCGATCCCGAGGGCGCCGAGCTGGCCGCGAACGCCATGCTGGTGCAGGTCGGCGTGCCGGGCGCGACGCGTGTGGCCGCCAGCGCCGCGGTGGCCGGGGTGGTGGCCGCCCGGCCCGACCCGGACGCCCCGCCGGCCGAAGGCGCGTCACCCGACGCGCTGGAGCGCAGCGCCCTCGCCGCCGAGGAGCTCATCGCCCGGGCCCTCGAGGACAGCAGCCTCGAGGTGGGGGACGCGGCGTTGCGGGTGGCGGCCCTGGACGAGGCGCGCGGGCTGCCCGAGCGCGCCGTCGCAGCCTACGAGGACGCGCTGGCCCGGCACCCCGCCAGCGTCGCCGCCATCGACAACCTGGCCGACGCCGTCGCGCGCCTGGGCGGCGACCTGGAGCGGGCGCTGGACCGGGTGCGCGAGGCCTCGCGCCGCCGCAGCGACCCGGCCGCCAGCTTCCTCGACACCGAGGCCTGGCTGCTGCACCGGCTGGGCCGGGATCACGAGGCGCTGGTGGTCATCCGCCGCGCGCTGGCGCTCTACTCCCGCGGCAGCCCCAGCGACGCCCGCTCCCTGGAGGTGCTCTACCACCTGGGCGCCATCGAGGCCGCGACGGGAGACCGCGCCGCCGCCCGCGCGACCTGGCGCGACTGCGCCCGCCGCGATCCCGGCAGCCGCTACGGCGCCCTCTGCCTGCAGCTCTGGCGCCCCGACGCCGGCGTGCGCCCGGCGGCCGCGTCGGCTCACTGACCGGGCGGCGGCCACATCGGGGAGGCGGCGGGGGGGAAGTCGCCGAAGTTCTGCGGCACCCGAGGCCACAGCCCGCCCGCCTCGTCGAAGCGGGGCCAGCGGCCGGCCTCGATGGCCTCCCGGGTGGTCAGCACGGGGCCGGCGTCCAGCGTGCGGATCCAGAAGAGATCCGGCGGCAGCGCGTCGCGCAGGGGCACGTCGACCGGCTGCCCCAGGGCCAGGCGCACCAGCGTCTCCGGGAAGTTGGCGCCGGCGGCCGTGTAGAAGAAGTGGGTGGTCCCGAAGCGCCCGGCGTTCAGCTCGGTCACCCGCGGGCGGCCTGCCCGGTCGCCCTTGAAGTCGACGAAGCCGACCCCGTGATAGGCCGGGTCCAGGGTCAGCACGGCCAGCTCGCCCAGCCGGTTGAGCTCGGGGTCGCTCACCGTGTGGCTGATGGCGGGCGCGCCGGTGATGCCCGAGGGGCTCACGTGCGGGATGACGTAGGCGATGCGCTTTCGCCCCTGGCTGGTCACCAGGCGGCCGTGCTCGAAGAGCCCCATCCAGGTGAGGTTGTCGCCGGGGAGCAGCTCGGAGGCGATCATGCCGCCGAAGCCGTCCCAGTAGCGCACCCACTCCAGGGCCTGGCCGGGGGTGCGGCAGGGGAGGCTGGCCACGCCGATGCCCTTGCCCGGGATGCCCGCCCCGCGCACCCACACCGCCTCCTGCCCGCCGCGCGACAGCTTGGGGAAGACGCGCTCGATGTCCTCGGGCGTCTCGAGCAGCCGCGTCTCGGGCACCGGCACGCCGGCGTCGCGCCAGACCTGGTGGCTGGCCCACTTGCTGTTGGCCGTGTCCAGCACCGCCGGCGCCGGCAGGTAGAGGCGGGCCGGCACCCGCTCGGGGGCGGCGGCCAGCACGGCTATCTCCAGGGAATTGTTGGGGATGATCAGGTCGATGCGGTGCTCGACGCAGAGCGCGGCCAGGGCGTCCAGGTAGGCGTCGCGGTCCGAGGCCCGCGGCACCAGCGCCCGCTCGTGGCCGAGGCCCAGGTGGATGTAGTAGGGCGACGCGTCCACGGCCAGGATCCACGGCGCCGGGTCCATCATCAGCAGGGATCGCGACAGGTTGACGGTGCCGGGGCCGCCTGCGCCGGTCACCAGGATGCGCGTGCGCTCCATCTTCGCCTCCGTCGTTGCGCGGGACGCGATGGTAGTCGGGCGGGGCCGAGGCCGCCACCGGCCGCGCGGAGCCGTCGCAGGGAGACGTTGACAACGCCGGAAACCGCAAAGTAGAAGCGCGCCATGCCCGATGATGGAAGCCTCAGTGATGCCCAGGCGGTGCCGGATCCCGGTGTACGCACGCGCCGCCGCCGCGCGCTGAACGTGCTCTCCTGGGAGACAGGTCGGTACCGGCAGTCGATGCCCCTGCTGGTGAGCCGCGCGATGGCCTACAGCGCGCTGCCGGGCTTCGACGAGTCGCTGGTGGCGGCCGTCAAGCAGTTCTACGGCCTCGAGATGGACGTCGCGACCGCCGAGGCCGAGATCCTCGAGGATGCCGACGAGCGCATCCGCTTCTTCCCGTGGCTCTTGTGGGACTGGCGCCCCCAGCCCGACGAGCCCAGCATCGGCGAGCGCTTCCTGCACGACCACGAGCACGCGCCCCACGAGCGCCGGCTGGTGGAGGCGCTGTGTGAGTCGTTCATCGGCTGGTACGAGGCGCTGCAGGACGCGACCGAGGACGGCGTCGCCGTGCGGGACATGCAGACCGGCGAGGCGCTGCACATCGACGACGACGGGCTCGCGGGCGAGCTGCTCCAGGGGCAGCTCCTGCAGGCGCGCCTCGTGCGGGTGCGCACCAGCGACGCGCCGTGTGTCCTGGTCGACGCCGTGTACGCGGTGATCTCGGCCAGCGGGCGGCGCGCGGTGCAGGCGGAGATCGACTCGCTGCCCCGCACGCTGGGTTCGCCGGCCGTGGCGTGCAAGGTCTACGCGGCCGAGCTGCTGGAGGCCGCCGAGCACCTGCTCGAGACCCTGGCGCGCCCGCCGGTGCCGCTGGACCGCAACGGCGAGCTGATGGCGCTGTGCCGCGCCAGCTACGGCGCCGAGGACGCGGCGCGCATCGGCGCGCTGGTGTCGGGCGACCCGAGCTTCAGCGACGAGGGGCAGGGGCTGTGGACCTGGCAGCGCGACGGGGCCGTGCGCGCCTTCGTCGAGCTGGGCGCCGGGCGCGCCGACGCCGGAGCGACGACGCTGGGCGACCTTCAGGCCCTGGGACAGCATCTGCGGCAGGCCGGCGGCGTGGTCGCCTCTCCGCTGGCCAGCGTGGCCGACTTCGCCGCGGCGGTGGAGGGCTGGGTGCAGAGCGGCTCGGGCGGGCCCTGGTTCCGCGCGCTGCCGCACGTCACCGAGGCCGCCAGCGCCTGGCTCTTCGCCTGGACGCGTCGCTGGATGGACCTCCCGCTCGGCGAGCTGGGCGACCGCACCCCGCGCGAGGCGCTGCGCACCGCCGAGGGACGCACGCGCGTGGAGGCGCTCATCGAGCGGCTGCGCAGCCTGGGGGACGGCCGCGGCGGCGCCCTGCTCGACGTGGACGCGCTGCGCCAGGACCTGGGCATCGCCTGAGCGCGCTCGCGGGGCGGGGCGGGCCCCAGGGCCAGCCCGGGCGCCTCACTCGACCTCGCTCTCGCCCAGCTCGAAGTACTTGCAGAAGGTGAGCTGTCCGTCCGGCTCCAACGCGCGCACCGCGCCGCGCAGCGTGTCGTTGGGATAGCCCAGCGAGCAGTCGCCGAGGCGTGCGTCCACGTGAGCGCAGCTCGAGCAGCGGTAGCGCAGCCCGAAGCGCCGGGCCTCCTCGCGGAAGCGCGCGTTGACCGCCTCGATGTCGGCCAGGTCGGCGTCCCGCGCCCTCACGGCGTGACCGCGTCGAGGTGGCGCGCCTGCGCTCGCACCGCGTCCTCCTGGGCGGGGGTGGTCACCCGCCGCCGCGCCGTCGCCGCCAGCCGCCGCCGCACCTCGGGGTCCTCGCTGAGCCACGCCCCCACGTAGGGCGCCAGGAAGCCCTCGTCGCCCAGCTCGTCGGAGAGCTCGCGTGCCTCCGCGTCGCGCCCGGCGGTCAGCAGCAGCAGCGCCGCCAGCGCGCGCGCCGAGCCCTCGTCGTCGCCTCGGGCCCGCCGCCCGAGCCGGATGGCGGCCTCCGGGTCACGCCCGCGACACGCCGTCAGCATCAGCGCCGCCCGCAGCCCGGGCGACGGCTCGAAGCCCACCTCGCCGATGCGCAGCGGTGCGCTCGGGCCCATCACCCAGCGCTGGAGCCAGGCGCGCGCCTTCTTGGTCTTCGCGTCCTGCCACCGGGGCCGCCGCTCTCCCGAGCCCGCCCCGCCCTGGAAGAGCTTCTCCCCCTCGGCCAGGAGCCGCACCAGCGCCGCCCGCAGCTCGCGATGCGCCTTCGCCAGCCTCTCGGCGTCCGCGCCGGCGCGCTCCATCGCGCGGAAGCCGGCCCGGAAGCGCCGCACCTCCCGCAGCGGGTCCTTGGGGCCGGGCACGCCCTCGACCAGCGCGCACGGGTCGCCGCCCACCAGCGCTCCCCCGCGCTCCGCGGGCAGCGTCGCCTGACCGGGAAGCGCCAGCAGCAGCAACGTCACGAGCGCCATCATGGGGCGCACGGTACCGGCCCTCGGGCGCCGTGCCAAGCGCCCTTGCCAACCCGCGGACGCCCCGTCCATACTTCGGCCCATGCGCCGCGCGCTCGCCGTGTCCCTGCTCGCGCTCGCGGCCCTCGTCACCGGCGGCGCCGCCGACGACGACTACGTCCGCCTGGTGCTGGACCAGCCCGCGCCCACGCCCTACTCGGTGGTCCGATACGAGGTGGCCCGCCGCGGCCGCGCCACCATGGCGGTGCATCGCCGCCAGCTCCCCGGCTACGACGAGCCGCTGCACGGCATGGGCCTGATGACCCACGACGAGGCCGACGCCGTGTGGCAGCTCTGCCGCCAGACCGCAGCCCTGGAGCTGACCGACGCCCCGGCCGCGCCCGCCGCCCGCCAGGAGGGGGCCTTCACCTGGCGCGTGGAGCTGTCGCTGGACGGCGTCGAGCACCACTTCGAGGTGGGCGACGCGCGCAACCAGCCCGATCGCCGCTACGCCCGGCTCACCGACGGCATCATCCGCGCGGTGACCCGGCGCGCCGGCGAGCTGCCCTTCCGCAACGTCTTCGTCCCCTCGGCGCGCCTGGGCTGGCTCGACGTGGTCAGCATCCCCGCGGCCCACGTCTTCCTCGATGGCGCCGACACCGGCGTCGAGACCCCCGTCTACGGTTACGAGATCGAGGCCGGTCGGCACGCGATTCGCCTCGAGAGCCTCGACGGCGAGCTCACACGGGCCTATGACGTCCGGGTGGAGCCCGGCGGGACCACCCACCTCCACGTGGACCTGCGCTGACGTCCGAGGAGAGCCCTTGCGCGACATGTCCATACGCTGGCCGCGCTGGATCGGCTTCCTGATCGTCAGCGTCGTGCTCACCTGGGGGCTCGGGCTGCTCGAGCCCGACACCGAGCGCCTGGCGAGCCGCACCTGGACCAGCGTCGCGTCCGACCTCGCGGGCTCCGACGAGCTCCAGGCCCAGCTCCGTGGCGGCCTGCTGCCGGCGTCCCGGATGAGCGTCGACGGCGGGGTGCTCTGCGAGGAGGCCGCCCGCGGCGCGCTGGGCGGGCTGCTCGACCCGGCCTCACCGGGACGCCTCGCGGTCCACTGCAGCATGAGCGACGCGGCCGCCCGCCTCTCGGTCAGCCTGCTCGACGCCGCTGGCAAGCCCACCGCCGAGCTGAACGCCCGCCACCGCGTGCCCAGCGGGCTCTCGCTGCTGCCGCCGCTGCTCTGCATCATCTTCGCCTTCTTCTTCCACCGGGTCGTCGCTGCCCTCCTGCTGGGCATCACCCTCGGCGCCTTCCTGGTCGAGGACTTCGCCCCCATGCAGGCGCTGTGGCGCACCGGCGTCGACTACCTCTGGGGCACCGCCGTCGACCCCTGGAACCTCAAGGTCTACGCCTTCACCCTGGTGCTGCTCGGCATGGTCAACGTGTCGATCGTCATGGGCGGCATGAACGGCGTGCTGCTGGCCCTGGGCCGCCTGGCCCGCGGCGTGCGCTCGACCCAGGTCGCCACCGCGCTGATGGGCGTCGCCATCTTCTTCGACGACTACGCCAACGCCGTGGTGGTCGGCGGCGCCGCCCGCCCGCTGACCGACGCGCGCCGCATCAGCCGCGAGAAGCTCGCCTACATCGTCGACTCCACGGCCGCCCCGGTCGCCGGCATCGCCTTCATCTCGACGTGGATCGGCATCGAGATCAAATACTTCCAGGACACGCTGCCCCACCTCGGTGTGTTCAGCGCCGTGGCCTCGGGCGGCTACGCCTTCTTCTTCGAGGTGCTGCCCTACCGCTTCTACTGCATCTTCGCCGTGCTGCTGGTCTTCATGATCGCCCTGATGGGTCGCGACTTCGGACCCATGCTCACCGCCGAGCGGATGGCCCGCCGCGGCGAGCGCTCCCCGGGTGGCCGCCAGTCCGGGTCCCGCCGCCCCATCATGGCCCCGGTCGAGGTCAAGGACGGCGCGCCCGCCCGCTGGGTGAACGGCGTGCTGCCCATCGCGCTGGTGGTCCTCTCCACCATCGCCGGCTCCATCTACGTCGGCGCGCGCCACCTCGCCGCCGCCGGCACGCCCGTCGATCTCACCCAGCTCGGCGGCCTGGGTCAGGCCTTCATCGCCGTCGGCGACGAGAGCGTCACCGTCCTGCTGGCCTCGGCCGGCGTCGGCGCCCTCGCCTCCATCGCGCTGGCCGTCACCCAGCGCATCCTGGGCCCGGGCGAGGCGCTCGGCGCGTGGCTGCGCGGGGCCGTCGCCATGCTGCCGGCCGTCGGCGTCCTCATCCTCGCCATGGCCATCCGCGCGGTCACCGAGGACCTGATGGTGGCGCCCTACATCGCCGGCGTCATCGGCGACATGGCCCCGCGCTTCTTCCCGCTCGCCGTCTTCGTGATGGCCGGCGGCGTGGCCTTCGCCACCGGCACGAGCTGGGGCACCATGGCCATCCTCATCCCCGTCGCGCTGCCGGTGGGCGCCAACCTCTTCGCGCCGCTGCCCGACGGCGCGCTGCTGCTCTTCCTCAGCGGCGCGGCGGTGCTCGACGGCGCCATCTTCGGCGACCACTGCTCGCTCATCTCCGACACCACCGTGATGAGCTCCATCGCCAGCGGCTGCGAACACGTCGAGCACGTCCGCACCCAGCTCCCCTACGCGTTGCTGGCGATGAGCGTGGCCGCCCTGGCCGGCTACACCCTGGTCGCCTGGACCGACGCCGACTGGTGGCTGAGCTACCCGGTCGGCCTGCTGCTGATGGCCGGATGGCTGCGCCTGCGCGGCAAGAAGCCGGAGCCTCCCCCGGCCTGACCGGGGCCCGCCCCGCGCCGACGACGCTGCCGGCTGTCGCCGAGGCTCCCGCTGAGGCACACTGCACGCCAGCCCCGGAGCCCGCAGCGCACGGACGCGCCGCGGCTCCTGGAGCACGGCGGGAGGACCGCTGCGTGGCTACACCGTCTCCGCTTCGCATCGAGCGCCGCGAGTTCAAGTACCTCATCGACGAGGACACCGCGCGGCGCGTACGCGACGCCGTCGCGCCCTTCTGCCGCCTGGACACGCACGCCCTCGCGTCGCCGACCGCCTCCTACCGCATCCACAGCCTCTACTTCGACACGCCCGGCATGGACCTCTTCCTGGCCAACGAGCGCGAGCAGCTCAGCCGCTTCAAGCTGCGCGTCCGCACCTACCCCGATGCCGCCCCCACGCCGGGGCGGACCGGCAGCGCGCCGCCCGTCTTCTTCGAGGTCAAGCGCCGCTACCACGACGTCATCGTCAAGGACCGCGCCCTCGCCCCGGCCGACTGGGCGCGCCTGCTCGACACCCCCGGCGCCCGGCTGCCCGCAGACACGCCGCCCCGCCAGGCGGCCGCCCTCGACGCCTTCGTCGTCCGCACCCTCACCCACCACGCGCGCCCGGTCGTGCTGGTCGGCTACGAGCGGGAGCCGTGGGTGAGCACCATCGACGACTACGCCCGCGTCACCTTCGACCGGCGCATCAGCAGCCAGCCCCGCGAGCGCCTCACCCTCGACGTCGACCCCCGCGCCTGGCGCGGCGTCGACCACCCGGTCGCCCACCTCGGCCAGCGCTCGCCGGTGGTCCTCGAGCTCAAGTTCACCACGGCCGTCCCGAGCTGGCTGGTCACCATCGTCCGGCGTTACGACCTGTGGCGGCGAGCGTTCTCCAAGTACGGCTCCGCAGTGCGCGCCTCGGTCGAGCCGACGAGCTGGCGCGTTCCCGGCTTCGGGGGAGGTCGGACGTGAGCGAGATCTTCAGCGCCTGGACACCCGGGCAGGCCCTGCCCATCGAGGTGGCGCTCTTCTCGCTGCTGCTGGCCTTCATCCTCAGCCAGGCCGTCGCCGCCGCGTACATCTGGACCTTCCGCGGCATGTCCTACTCGCGCAGCTTCGTGCAGACCGTCGCCCTGGGCAGCGTCATCGCCGCCATGCTGATGCTGGCGATCAACAACAGCATCGCCGCCGGCCTGGGCATCGCCGGGAGCCTCGCCATCGTCCGCTTCCGCACGGCGATGCGCGACCCGCGCGACATGGTGTTCGTCTTCGCGTCGATGGGCGCCGGCATCGCGTCGGGGCTACGCGCCTGGGCGCCCGCCATCCTGGGCACGGTGATCTTCTGCCTCGCCGCCGCCGCGCTGGCCTTCACCGACATGGGGAGCCTGCGGGTCGCCGACGGGCTCTTGCGCTTCCAGGCCCCGGCCGACGCCGACACCGAGGAGGCCGTCGCCCGGATCCTGCGGCGCTCCACCCGCAGCTTCGCCCTGGTGACCCTGCGCGACGTCGGCCAGGGCACCGCCATGGAGCACGCCTACCAGGTGCGGCTGGGCACCGGGGCGAGCCGCTCCGGCATCGTCGACGCGCTGGCCTCCGTCCCCGGGGTCTCCGACATCCAATTCCTGCTGCAGGAACCGACGGTGGAGCTGTGACCCCCCGCAACCGCGAGACCTTCGACGCGCTGCGCACCCGGCTGGGTCCCTGGCTGGTGTTCGGCCTCTCCGTGCTGGCCGCGACCGCGGTGTGGCGCGACCTGCGGCTCGGGAGCTCCGTCATCGGATTCGCCCAGGGCGTCGAGCACGCCATCGCGCCGCTGGAGACCGCGCGCGTGACCGAGGTGGCGGTCGAGGTGGGCCAGACCGTGCGCCAGGGGCAGCTCGTGGCGACCCTGGACACCGCCGCCATCGACCACGAGCTGGACGTGCTCCGGGCCGAGCGCGCGCTGGCCGAGGCAGAGCTGGCCGCCGCCCGCGTGCAGGCCGAGCGCGACGCGGCGGAGGCGCGGCGTGGGCTGGAGGTGGATCTCGGGACCGCCGAGCGGCGCCTGGCCGAGATGCGCGCCCAGGTCAGCGCCGTCACCGCCGAGCTGCGCTCCCAGGAGAGCGAGCGGCGGCGCCTGGAGGCGCTGGTGAGCGCGCAGCTCCAGGGACGCGGCAGCCTGGGGGACCTGGACGCGCGCATCGCCCGGCTCCGCGCCGAGGCCGAGGGAGCGCGCCGGGCCATCGCGCTCCAGCAGGCCGAGGTCGAGGCCTCGCGCGGGCGCCTGGACGCCGAGCGCGGAGACACGGTGGCCATCGTGACATCGCCGCGAGCGCGCGAGGTCGAGGTGCTGGAGAGCCGCATCCGCGCGCTCCTGGACCGCCGTGAGGCGCGCACGCTGCGGGCGCCGGCCGACGGACAGGTGGCCTCGGTCTCGCTGCGTGCGGGCGCCGTGGCCGGCCCCGAGCGCCCCATCGCCACCGTGGTCGCGCCCGGCGGCGGACGCGTGACCGCCTGCGTCGCCGAGAGCGTGGCCCTGGACGTGCGCGTCGGCGATCGCGTCACTGCCTGGGAGCGCCGTGACGGCGCCGCGCCGCTGCACGGCCGCGTGGTGGGCCTGGGGCCCATCGTCGACGAGGTGCCCACCCGCTGTCGGCCCAACCTGACCGATCGGGTCTGGGGCCGTGACGTGGTGGTGCTGCTGGACGACCCGGTGCCGCTCATCCCCGGGCAGGCCCTCGACGTGCGGCTGGACAGCGAGCGCGACGCCGCCGGCGGGGCGGTGGCCTCGTCGCGCCGCCCCGAGACCGGCGAGCCGCGCCCCATCCTGGTCCCCGCGGCGCTGGCCGAGCGCTCGCGCTTCGAGCCCTCGGGCGCCGTCTGGGTGCCGGCGCTCTCGCGCTACGTGGTCGCCAGCGACGACACCGGCCTCGCCGACACCACCGAGCACCGCCCCTGGCTCTTCGCCATGAGCGCCGACGGCCGCGTCGACGCGGAGCCGCTGCCCGTCCGCGGTGTCGATGAGGTCGACGACCTGGAGAGCCTGGCGCTGGGCCACGACGGGCGCCTCTACGCGCTGGCGTCCCAGAGCCACAGCAAGCGCGGCAAGCGCCCGGAGGCGAGGCGGCGCTTCTCGCGGCTGCGCGCCGACGGGCGCGGCTGGGAGGTCGAGGCCTCGGTGCTGCTGGCCGACCTGCTGGACGCGATGGAGCCGGTCCAGAGGCGCGCGCTGGGCATCGAGGACACCGCCGCCCTCGACATCGAAGGGATGACCGCCGACGGAGAGGCCCTGCTGCTGGGTCTCAAGTCGCCGCTGGACGGCGAGGATCGCGCGCTCATCTGGCGGCTGGCCCGCCCCGATCGCCTCTTCGGGGAGGGGCGGCTCGACGGGGCCGGGCTGGTGCTGCACGCCCGGGTCAGCCTCCGCGCCCCCGCCGACGGGGCGACCGTGCCGGCCGGGATCTCCGAGCTGCTGCGCCTGCCCGACGGTACGCTGCTCATCGGCGGCACGCCGGCCGCCTCCGGCGCGCGCGAGGAGGGCGGCGCCGTGTGGCAGGTGAGGGCGGCGGACCTCGCGGCCGGCGGCCTGCTCCCGGTCCGGCAGGTCCAGCAATGGCCCGGGTCGCGGCCCGAGGCCCTGGCGCTCGCGCCGTCGCCGGGCACGGTGCTCGTGCTCTTCGACGCCGGCGCCAGCACGCCGGCCTGGACCGAGCTGCCCTGGCCCGGACCGTGACCTCGCGCGGTGCCCGCGACGCGGCCTGCGCGGTCGCGCTGGCGCTGGCCCTCTGTGCGCCGGCCTGCGCGCCCCAGGTGACGCGGCTGACCGGCCGCGACGCCGCGCAGGTCTGGCAGGCCACCGCCGAGGCCTCGCAGCCGCCGCCGGCGGAGGCCGCCACGGCCTGGGACGCCGCCCGGCTGGCCCGGCGCGCCCTGGACCGGGATCCCGCCATCCGCGCGCTGAGGGCCGAGACCCGGGCGGTGGAGGCGGGCGTGGACGCCGCGCGCCGGCGAGAGGACCTGGAGCTGCGGCTGTCGCGCTTTCGCCTCGACGACGTGCGCGACGGGACCACCGGGTTGGAGGTGGCGCTGCGAGCCCATCCGCTGCGACCGCGCGAGATCCCCGCGCGCGCCGCCAGCGCGAGGCTCGAGGCCGAGGTGGCCCGCGCCGAGCTGCGGCAGGCGGAGCTGGCGCTGGTGGCCGAGGTGCGGCGGCTTCACGCCGACCTGGTGCTGGCGGACGAGGAGGCGCGCATCGCCCGCGAGGAGCAGGCCCTGCGCGCCGAGGAGCAGTCGCTGGCCGCGGCGCGCCTGGCGCAGGGCGCGGGCACGGCGCTGGACGTGGCGCTGACCGAGCTGTCGCGCGCCGAGCTGGTCGCCGACGCGGAGCTGCCGGAAGAGGCGCGCGACGCGGCGGCCCGGGCCCTGCGGGCGCATCTGGGGCTGGCGCCCGGCGCTCCGCTGGAGCTGGCCGGCCCGCCCGGCGGCACCCAGTTCGAGGCGGCGCCCCCGGCGGACCCGGAGGCGCTGGTCGACGAGGCGCTGCAGAGTCACCCGGCGCTGGCGCGGGCCGCGTCGCGACTGGACGGCGCCGACATCGCGCTGTGGCGCGCGCGGGCCGAGCGGATCCCGTGGTTCAGCTTCGTGCAGGCCGAGTACGACGTCGGCCCCGCCTCCGACGCGCTGAGCTTCGGGTTCGCGCTGGGCATCGACATCCCGCTCTGGCGCTGGGCGGGCGCCGACCTGCGCGTGGCCCGCGCCGAACGCACCCGGCGGCGCTACGCCTGGGAGGCCGAGGTGTCTCGGGTGGCCACCGGCGTGGCGGCGGCTTGGGGGGCGGTGCGCTCGGCGACGGAGCGCCTGCGCCGGGTGGAGTCGGTGCTCCTGCCCGCCGCGCAGGCAGCCGACGAGCAGGCGCGCCTGGCCCGCGCCCAGGGGGCCCTCGACCCCATGCGGGCGCTCCAGATCCAGACCGCGCGCCTGCGCGCCCGCCGCCTGCACGTCGCCGCCCGCCGCGAGCTGGCCCACGCGCTCGTCGCGCTCGATGAGGCGCTGGGCAGGCTGCCATGATTGCCCCGGCTTCCTGCTTCTGATACGCCAGCACCACGGCGGGGGAGCATGAGCGAAGAGAGCAGACGGCAGAAGCGGGACAAGATGCTCGAGCTGCTCGAGCGCGGCATGGTGATGATCCACCTGGACCCGCGCGCGCCGGGCGTGGTGGTCCCCCCGCGCTTCGGCCAGGACACGGTGCTGCGCCTCAACGTGGCGTGGCAGTTCCAGCTCCCGGCGCTGGAGATCGGCGAGGACAGCATCTACGCGGTGCTCTCGTTCCAGCGCCAGAACTTCGGCTGCACCCTGCCGTGGGACGCCATCTTCGGCCTGACCATGCCCGACGACGAGCACCAGGGGATGCTGTGGCCGGCATCGATGCCGCCGGAGCTGGACCCCTTCTTCGCGCCGCCCGACACGCCGCCGGGCGACCCGGGCGGCGGCGTGCCGGTGCTGGTGGCGCCCTGGCCTGCCCCGGCGCCGCAGCGGGCGCGCTCGCAACGCGCGTCGGGCCCGCCCACCGGGCCGCGCAGCCTGGAGGCCGTCCCCCGCCGGGGGCTGGCGGTCATCAAGGGCGGGGCGGCGACCGGGGACACCGACCCGCCGCCCGAGTCCGGCGGCGCGCCTCCCGAGCCCGGGCCGCCGCGCCAGCGCCCCTCCCTGAAGATCGTGAAGGATTGACCCAGGGCCCGCGCATAGCGGTGCTGCCGCCGGCGCTCGCCAACCAGATCGCCGCGGGCGAGGTGGTGGAGCGGCCGGCGTCGGTGGTGAAGGAGCTGGTCGAGAACGCGCTGGACGCAGGCGCCACCACGATCTTCGTCGACGTGGAAGAGGGCGGCCGCCGCCTCATCCGGGTCGTCGACGACGGCCACGGCATGAGCCGCGAGGACGCGGTGCTGGCGGTCGAGCGGCACGCCACCAGCAAGATCCACACGGTCGAGGACCTGCAGGCCATCGGCACCCTGGGCTTCCGCGGCGAGGCGCTGCCCTCCATCGCGTCGGTCTCGCGCTTCTGCCTGGCCACGCGCACCGCCGAGGACGGCGTGGGCACCGAGCTGCGCGTCGACGGCGGCAGCGCGCCGGCCGTGCGCGACATCGGCGGGCCGGTGGGCACGCGCATCGAGGTGGCCGACCTCTTCCACGTGGTGCCGGCGCGGCTGAAGTTCCTCAAGCGCACGGCCACCGAGATGGGCCACATCCACGCGCTCATCGCCGACACGGCGCTGGGCAATCCCCACGTGCACCTGCGCCTGGGGCACAACGGGCGGGTCGGCGTGGACCACCCCTCGGCGCCCTCGCTCAAGCACCGCATCTTCCAGGTGCTGGGCCGCCAGACCACCGAGCATCTCTACGAGGTGCGTCTGGACGGCCCGGTGCGCGTGCTGGGCTTCATCAGCGACCCCACCTTCCAGAGCCCCACGGCGCGCGGCGTCCACACCTTCGTCAACGGCCGCCCCATCCGCGACCGGGTGGTCCAGCACGCCGTCGTCAGCGCCTACGGCAACCTGCTCGAGCGCGGGCGCCACCCCCACGCCGTGCTCTACCTGTGGGTGCCGCCCGACGAGCTGGACGTCAACGTGCACCCGGCCAAGGCCGAGGTGCGCTTCGTGCGGCCGGGCGAGGTGCACGAGGCCATCGTCCGCGCCTGCCGCGAGACCCTGCGGGCGACGCCCTGGGTCAGCGCCAACCCGAACCCGCTCTACGCGCCGCCGCGGCCGCTGGCCCCGATGCCGCTCGGCGAGACCCGCGCCACGCCGCTGCCCATGGACGCCTGGGGGCTGGCCCGCGACCCGGCCGCGTCGGCGCCGCGCCCGCCCGGCGACCCGGCCAGCCCGGAGCCGGCGCCCCAGCCCTCGGAGCTGGACTTCCGGCCCGGCCAGCGCGCCGCGGTGTTCTCGCGGCTGCGGGTCATCGGGCAGGCCGACCGCACCTGGCTCATCTGCGAGGACCGCGAGGGCCTGGTCATCATCGACCAGCACGCCGCCCACGAGCGCGTCGGCTACGAGCGCATCAAGGCCGGCTACTGCACCGCGCGGCTGGCCAGGCAGCAGCTCCTCTTCCCGCTGCAGATCGAGCTGAGCGCGTCGGAGGCCACCAGCCTCACCGACCACCGCGACGCGCTGGACCGCCTGGGCTTCGCCATGGAGCCCTTCGGCGGCAACACCTGGCAGGTCACCGCGGTGCCGGCGTTGCTGGCGAAGAGCGACGTCGAGGGGCTGGTGCGCGACCTCATCACCGAGCTCTGCGACATCGGGCGTTCGTCGCTGGGCGAGGCGCAGCTCGACCTGCTCTTCGCCACCATGGCCTGCCACACGGTCGTGCGCGCCGGCGACCGCTTGAACAACGAGGAGATCCGCGCCCTGCTCGAGGCGATGGACGACGTCGACCTCGGCGCGAACTGCCCCCACGGCCGCCCGGTGCTGGTGAACGTGCCCTTCGCCGACCTCGAGCGCCGGATGCACCGGCGGTGACCGGGCCGGAGGTGAGCCAGCGCCCCGACGGGCCGCCGCTGCTCGCCGTGGTGGGGCCGACGGCAGCGGGCAAGAGCGCCCTGGCGCTGCGCCTGGCCGAGGCCCTGGGCGGCGAGATCCTGACGGTGGACTCGGCGCAGGTGCATCGCGGCCTGGACATCGGCACCGCCAAGCCGAGCGCCGACGAGCGCGCGCGGGTCCCGCACCACCTCCTCGACCTGGTGGGGCCCGACCAGCGCCTGGACGCGGCCGCCTGGGCCTCCCGCGCCGACCGGGCCATCGCCGAGGTGCGCGCGCGCGGCCGGCTGCCGATCCTCTGCGGCGGCACCGGGCTGTGGGTGCGGGCGCTGCTGCAGGGGCTGAGCCCCATCCCCGAGGTGCCGGACGCCGTGCGCGCCGAGGTGGCCGCCGAGCTCGAGGCCCGTGGGCCCCAGGCGATGCACGCCGAGCTGGCCCGGGTCGACCCGGCGGTGGCCGCGCGGGTCGCGCCCGCCGACCGCCAGCGCATCGCCCGCGCGCTGGCCGTCCATCGCGCCACCGGGCGCGCGCTGGGCGAGTTCCAGGCCGACCACGGCTTCGGAGCGCCGCGATACGCGGCACAGGTGTACGGCTTCTGGCCCGAGCGCGAGGTCCTGCACCGCCGCATCGACCGCCGGGTGGGCGAGATGCTGGCCCGCGGCTGGGTGGCCGAGGTGGAGGCCCTGCTGGCTGGCGGGCTGGACCCGGCCGCCCCTGGCCTCCAGATCCTGGGCTACCGCGACGTGGTCGAGCACCTCCAGGGCCGGGTGCCCGCGTCCGGACTGGCCGCCCGCATCGCCGGCAGCCACCGCCGCTACGCGCGCCGGCAGCTCACCTGGTTTCGCGGCATCGGCCAGCGCGAGCATGGCCTCGAGCAGCTCGGCGGCGACCCGGACGACGCGCTGGTCACGCTGCGCCGCGCCGCGGCTCAGGGCGCGCGGACGCCGTAGACCCCGAGGTCCAGCGCGACGGTGTCCTCCTCGTCGCCGACGACGAGGTCGAAGGTGCACGGCGTCTCGGCCGCGCCCAGCCGGTCGATGACCAGGTCGGCGTCGTCGTCGACCGCCGGGCAGGGCTCTCGTGTGCCCAGGCTGGTGAAGGCGCCCGCCGCGTCGGCGGCACCGACCATGGGCGCACGCAGGCTCTGCGCGCCGGCGGTGATCCACGCCTCGCAGGCCGTCACCATCGGGTTGTTCGCCCCTGGCTGGCTCTCGCCCAGGGCGGTGGCGAAGCGCGCGCAGCAGCCCTCGGCGCCGGTCTTGGCCAGGCAGCCCGGGCCGCCGAGCGCCAGCGCGATGAGGTCCTCCCAGCGGGTGGCCGTCGGTTCGCCCAGCAGCACCGGCAGCAGCGCGCGCTCGAGCACGGCGTCCACCATCGCGCCGTAGCGGAGCCCGAGGTCGTGGGAGCCCACCGACAGCAGGAGGCTCTGGGTGATCGTCGCCGAGAAGGCGCCGCCGACCGGTGAGTCGGGCTGGAACATGGCGAAGAAGAGCTTCTTCTTGCCGCAGCCGGGCTCGACCGGCTCGGGGCAGGGCACCGCCTCGCCGTAGCGCGCGACCACCGCGTCCCACACGTCCTGGGCCTGGTCCTCGGTCCAGGCCCCGCCGGTCGGTTCGGCCAGCAGGCGCAGGCTCCCTCGCAGCTCGAGGCGCTCGATGACCCCTCGGGTGCTGCCGCCGCCGGCCAGCGCGGCCTTCCAGGGGCCCTGGTCCTGCAGCGCCCCGACGTTCTGGGCGATGTGGGCGATCGCGGCCTTGCCGGTCTCCGTCGCGTCGTCCGCGGCCGGCGCCAGGGGATCGTTGAAGAGCTGACCGCACAGGGTCGCCAGGGCCGTGTCGGCGGCGCCCAGTCCGCACAGCCGCAGGGCCAGCGCCGACGGCTCGCCGTCCAGCAGCGAGAAGGCCGGGGCGCTGCGGGCGGACCAGGGGCCGCTCAGCACGTCGCCCATCGGCACCGAGGCGGTCATGTCGAAGGTCCCGCTGAAGCGCGGGGCCCGGTCCTCCATCGGCAGCGGCAGGTCCAGCTCGGAGCTGGCGCTCACGGTGGCGTGGTCGGCGTCGCAGCCCAGCGCGACGACGGTCCCGTCGGCGGAGGCGCCGCTGGCGACCAGGGTGTAGCTGCCCGCGGGCAGCTCGAGGAAGCGGGCCGGCCTCCCCAGGTCCAGCGCCAGCGCCTCGCCGGCGGCGGCCGTCTGGCCCTCCAGCAGCGCCACCGGGTCCCCGCAGCCCGGCACGCCCGGAGCGGACTGGGCGAAGGCG
This sequence comes from Deltaproteobacteria bacterium, assembly GCA_020632695.1. Classification (GTDB taxonomy): domain Bacteria; phylum Myxococcota_A; class UBA9042; order PHBI01; family JACKFB01; genus JACKFB01. The sequence continues at coordinate 715 of JACKFB010000010.1, read as the reverse complement.
CGCACCGCCACCTGGGCGATGTCCAGCTCACCCGCGTAGCTGGGGCGGACGGTCAGCGGCACGCGCGCGTCGGGCGCCACGACCACCTCGAAGGTGACCGGCGCGACCTCGGCACCGGAGAGCTGCGCGCGCACGCGAAACCACGCCGGCTCCTCGCCGCTCACCTGCAGCTCGACGCTGGCGCGCCCCTCGGCGTCCGAGTAGGCGGACAGCGCCGAGATCTGCGCCACGCCCGCCGCGTCGCCGTCGATCTTGAAGGTGACCACCCGGTCGGCCACCGGCACGCCGCCCTCGCTGACGACGACCTCCAGCTTCCGCGACTCGCTGGGGTCGATGATGACCGCGCAGAAGGCCTCACCGCGGCAGGACTCGCCGTCGTCGCCGGTGGCGGCCGCGAAGTCCAGCGTCGGCGGCCCCCCCGGCCCCGGCCCATCCGAGCCGGCCAGGTCGGCGCCGGCGTCCACGATGGCGTCGGGCAGCCCGAAGTCCAACCCCACATCCCCCGCCGAGTCCGCCCCGCCGCCCGCACCGCTGCCCGAGTCCTCACAAGCCGCGACCAGCGCGGACCCCAGCAGGATCATCGAGAGCAGCGTTCGAGAGAGATGCGGCATCCGGGCCTCGCGTGCGGGAAGCGGCCGCATCTATCATAGACGCTGGCGCGCGTTCAAATCGATCGGACAGCTGGGGGCGGGGGCGGGGGTAGGGCCGAGGCCGG
>JACKFB010000001.1 GCA_020632695.1 Deltaproteobacteria bacterium | reverse complement strand
CCAGTACGCGTCGTGGCCTTCGAACTCCGCCGGGTTCCAGCCCGCCGCCGTGTGGCAGACCTCGCAGCGCCTCGGGTAGCCGGCGGCCACGTGGTCGGGGTCCTCCGCGGCGACGTAGTCCGGGTGGTGACACGAGTCGCAGTCCGTCGGCGTGCCCGCGTACCCGTCGGCGTGGCAGCTCTCGCAGCCGACGTCGGCGTGCTTGCCGAGCAGCGGCCAGAACGCGTCGTGGCCGGTGAAGTCGGCCGGGGTCCACGCACCGAGGCTGTGGCAGGTGACGCAGGTGGTGGGATATCCGCTGGCCACGTGGTCGGGATCGGTCGCGGCGTCGTACGCCGGCCGGTGACACTCGACGCAAGGGAAGCCGGCGCGAGCCGCCATGTGATGATCGGCGGCGACTCGTTGCCCGCAGCCGGTAGCTGCAGCGCATACGAACGCCGCGATTGCGAGCTGACGCATGAGCCGCCTCGCCGTTCGATGTCAGTGTGGGCACCCGCTCACGCCGACCAGCATAGCAGCCGCGAAGGGTCGCCGACAGTGTCTGGCGCCGCGAAGTGTTCAGCTCGGGGGCGTGCAGGTGGCTCGAGTGCAGAGATCTCCGGGCTCGCACACCACGTCGATGAGCCAGATCGCGTCGGGCACCTCGCCAGCGTTGCAGCGCAGCACCGTCTCGACCTCCTTGATGGGATCCCAGTGACAGACGCGCTGGCCGGCCTCGCAGCTGCCCGGCGGCACGTCCCGCACACCGCGCCCGATGCCCCCCTCGCACGACGCCAGCATCGCCAGCGCGACGAGGCCCGCCGCCATGATCCGGATGCGCTTCATCCGCCGCCCGCCGTCGGTCCGTATCCCAGGTAGAGTACGACGCCCACATGGAGCACCGCCATCGCGACCATCACCACGGCGAACACGCGGTGCAGCGCTCGCCACCAGCGCAGGAGCTCCCGGTAGACCGCGAGGACGTGCAGGCGCTTGCGGGTCAGGACGATCTCGCGGACGTCGTGGAGCATCTCGGTCGCGTCCGCGGGCGTGTGCGAGGCGCGAGCGACCAGCGCGTGGCCGAGGCTACGGAGCTGCAGGCGCAGCAGCAGCGACTCCAGGCCGAACCAGGGCAGCAGGATGAGGCAGCCGATCTTGGTGGTCGGCACCTTGACGCTGCTGCGGCTGAGCTGGTCGAGGCGGGCCCAGACCGGGTCGTCGTCGGCGACCGTGGCGTGGAGGTGCGCGCGGCGGCCTTCGAGGTGGCGCTCGAGCTCGGCGCGGCCCATCTCCACACCGGCCACCGTGTGCGGGACCATGGCGTAGATGAAGCGGCCGATGAGCCCGGTGGCCACCAGCACCGCCAGGGCGATGACCGCGGCGGTCGCGACGGTGGTCCGGAGGTGGAAGGTGGTGTGATAGACGATGAGCAGCGGGCCCAGGAGCCCCGTGACCACGTGCATGTCCATCCAGATGCGCAGCGCACCGAAGCGGCGGAAGCTGCGCACGCGGCGCCGCAGGAGGAAGGTCAGGTTCAGGAGGATCAGGAAGGTGCCGGCGATGCCGAGGCCCAGCCCCCACGGGCCTGACGAGCGCAGGAACTCATAGTCGGGGTGCGAGGCGCGGTCCCAGGGGTGGGTCGTGTAGAAGCTGGCGCCCTGGACCCAGAGGCCGATGGCGAGGGCCAGGCCGGCGAAGAGGTAGAGGCCGATCAGCGTGCGTTGGCGGGCTCGTGCGCTCAGCGGAACCTCCATGTGGCCAGGGCCGTCAGGCCGAGCTGATAGGGAGCGTCACCCAGGGCGAGGGAGGCGGCGAGCTGGGCGCGGAAGGCCCGGCTGGCGGACCAGTAGAGGCTGGCGTCGACGCGGTGCTCGTCGAGGCGCTCGTCGAGGAGGCGGGCCTTGAAGGTCGAGAAGCCGTAGCCCAGGCCCAGCTCGAAGCGAGCGGGGAGCGCCATGGAGAGGTCGACGCGGGCCATCTGCGCCAGGGTGACCGGCGTGCGGCTGAGGGTGTAGCCAGCGGAGAGCTGGGGGAGGAAGGGGGCGAGGTCCCGCAGCACGAGGCGAGCGGAGGCGCCCTGGTGCTCCGACTCGCGGGCGCCGAAGCCGACGGTGGCGTCGGTGACCAGCTCGAGGCTACGGGTGAGGTCGAAGCGGAGCTGGAGCCAGCCGCTGTCGCGGGTGTGCGGTGTGAGGTAGTCGAGGCCGACCGCGGCCAGGGTCTCCCGGTCGGCCACGTCGCGCCAGTGCGAGTACCAGGCGTCGAGCGTGAGCCAGGGCAGCGGGCGGCCGCGGGCGCCGACGAAGGCGCGGGACAGCTCGAAGTCGGAGCGGCCCAGCACCGAGGGGTCGGAGAGCAGCGTCCCGACCGCGACGGCGCGCAGGTCGAAGTCGCCGCCCAGGGCGAAGCCCCCGGTGGCGGCGACGTCCAGGCGGTCGAAGCTGCCCTGCCAGGTGCTGGCGACGGCCGAGACGGCGGCCGACGCGCTCCAGGGGTCGCCCATGGCCTGCCAGCGCAGGTGTCCGCCGCCGGCCACGGTGTCGGTCGAGAAGCCCGTGTCGAGCAGGTCGGGCGCGAGGCCGCCGTGGACGCCCAGGGCGAAGCCGCGCCCGAAGCCGAGCTCGGCCGAGCCGCCGTCGATGAGCGCGGGACCGGCGGAGTCGCCGACCGGGAATCGGCCGAGCGTTGCGGTGAAGGCGCCCGCGGCGGGGTCCTCGTCGCGCCAGGCGGGCGAGTGGTAGCGCAGCAGCAGGCGGCGGATGCGGTAGTTGGGGCGCGAGTCGGCGCCGCGCCGTTGGTCCAGGCCGGGGCCGAACCAGAGGCGACCGCTGATGTCGTGGGCGTAGTCGAGGCGTCCGCCGGCCATGCCGCGCACGGTGAGCCGGGTCCGCAGGTCGGCGACGTGCAGGTCGAGGTCGGGTACGCCGCTGTCCAGCATGCCGAAGTAGAGCAGCGTGACGTCGCCGGCGATGGCGCGCTCACGCGGCAGGCCTGGGGTGGCGGCGCCCTCGAAGGGGACGAGCTCGGGGCGGCGCGCCAGCTCGGGGTGCGACCAGAGGGCGCGGACGGTGGCGTCGGGCAGGGTCTCGGCGGGTGGCAGGGTTACCACCGGGCGGGAGGGGAGCGACTCGGCCGCGCCGTGCTCGGGCACGCTGACGGCGGTGCCCTCGGAGACGTGGCCGCCGCTGGTGACCTCGGCGCTGAGCTGCTTCTCGCCCAGGTGCACGATGCGCAGGCGGGCGCTGCCGGCGCGGAGCTGGTCCGCCGCCCGGACGCCGTCGGCCCGCCCGAGATCCACGTAGACCACGCCGCGACGAACCGAGGTGACCTTGCCGCGGGTGGCCGGCGCGGCCGCCAGCGCCGGACCCGCCGCCCACGCGGCGACGAGCAGCGCCAGCAGCGCCCACGCGGCCGTCCGGGTCCTCGCTCGCCTCGGCGCGCCCATCAGCGGCCTCCGTGCGGGTGGCAGCCGTAGCAGGCGAAGTTCTCCCAGACGTAGGCCGAGACCTCGCCGTGGTGTCGCCGGGTGCTGGACTGACCGTGGCAGGCGATGCAGGTGAAGTTGGCCGGCGGCACGGCATCCTGGAAGTGGCACTCGCCGCAATCGAAGCGGCTGTGGGAGCCGCTGGAGATGCGGAAGCGCGTGTCGTGCCAGTGCGGCTTCAGCGCCTCCCAGGCGGTGTCGGTGTGGCAGTTCTCACAGCTCCGGCTCATCGCGTAGGCCGCGTGCGGCGGCGAGGCGGCGGCCTGGTAGTCCTTCTGGTGGCAGTCGTAGCAGCGCGTGGTGACCCCGCCGTAGACCGGCGGCGTGTGGCAGGCCTCGCACTCCTGCGCCGCGTGCCCGCCTCGCAGCGGCCAGAACACGTCGTGCTGGATGCGCGCCGGGCTGAAGGTGACCTGGGAATGGCAGCTGTCGCAAGCGGTGCTGAAGCCCGCCGTGATGTGGTTGGGCGCGATGTCGGGGCGGCGGAAGTCGCTGGCGTGGCAGTCGATGCAGGCCGTCGGCGTGCCGCGATAGACCTCCTGCCGGCCGCGCAGGTGGCACGAGGTGCAGTCCGCCGCGGCGTGGGCGCCGATGAGCGGGAAGCGCGTGGCGCGGTGGCGGACGAGGATGTCCGAGGGGCGCCAGGAGCGGGCGTCGTGGCAGGTGGCGCAGGCCTGGCCCAGGCTCCCGCGGTGCGGGTCGAAGTGGCAGCTCGCGCAGGTCCCACGCGTCCCACGGGTCTTCAGTCGCGGCCCGTGACAGTCGGTGCAGGCCAGCTCCGCGTGGCGGTCTCGCAGGGCGAAGCCCGTCAGCCGGTGGTCGAAGCTGACCTTCTCGGGCACGACGGTCCAGTCGGAGGTGGTGTGGCAGTCCGCGCAGCGCCCGCCGATGTCGGGGATGCCCGGCGGTGACGCCTGGGCCGCCACCGAGAGCAGCAGCGCGGTCAGCCCCAGAAGGGCGCGCCGAACGCCTCGCGAGCTCATCGCCGGCCTCCCGCGTGGGGGTTCGCGTGACAGTCGCGACACTCGCGATAGCCCAGCCGGTACTGGGTCGCGGTGCGGCCGTCCGGCAGCTTGACCTCGCCGTGGCACGCGTCGCAGGCCAAGGGCTGGTGCTTGCCCTCCAGCGGCCACCCGGCGCGCTCCGCGTGGTCGAAGGCGGTGATGGGCCAGGCGTCGAAGCCGTGGCAGGCGTCGCAGGTGCGCGCCGGCTCGGTGCGGAACTGGCCGAGGTGCTTGTCCGCGTGGCAGCCCTCACAGGTGTGCGGGGCGTCGGCGTAGGGACGCGCCGGGGCGCCCGGGTGGCAGGACTCGCAGGCGGCCTCGGCGTGCACTCCCCGAAGCGGCAGCCGCGTCTGGTCGTGATCGAAGCCGCCCGAGCCCCAGCCGGCGGTCGAGTGGCAGACCACGCAGCCCTTGTCGCCCATGTCCTTGTCGAACTGCCCCTTGTGCGGGTCCTCGTGACAGTCGGCGCAGCGGCTGGCGGCGAGGTCCAGCGGGGTGGGCGCCGACGGCGGGTCGCGCCGGTGGCAGCTCGCGCAGGGCACCGCCAGATGGGAGCCGGTCAGCGCGAAGGTGGCCCGCGCGTGGTCGGCGTCGGTGAAGGTCGATGGATCGAAGCCCTGGACGGTGTGGCAGCGCTCGCAGGCGGTGGCCGACGGCACGGTGGTGAGCGGGCCCTCGTGGTAGCGCGAGTGACAGCGATCGCAGCGGTCGAAGGCCAGGCCGCGCCAGGTAGCCGCGTAGCTGCCGGAGCCCTTGTGGCAGGAGCGGCAGTCGACGCGTTTGTGGCGCCCCTGCAAGGGGTAGCGCGTGCGGTCGTGGTCGAAGCGCGTCAGGCTCTTGCCGCGCAGCGACCAGCCCGACTCGTCGTGGCAGGCCTCGCAGTCCTTGCCGAAGCGGCCCGCGTGCGGGTCGGCGTGGCAGCTCACGCACTCGCGCGAGACCTTGGCCGCCAGCTCCGAGCCGTGACAGTCGCGGCAGGCCACCGACTGGTGCTTGCCGACCAGGGGCCAGCCGGCGGGGCTGTGCGCTGGCGGGAGCCCCCGCGTGTCGTGCCAGCCGGTGGTCTGGTGGCAGGCGTCGCACGGGCTGAGCGAGGTCCGGCCGCGGTGCGGGTCTTCGTGGCAGGAGGAGCAGCGCTTGAAGCCTTTCAGGGCGTAGGCGACGGCGCCGTCGGGGCGGGTGCTGTGGCAACTGGCACATGCCACATCCTCGTGTTTTCCGACGAGGGGGAAGTCCGTGCGCGCATGGGAGAAGCCGCTGGCGGGCCGGAACGCGGTCACGGTGTGGCAGTTGGCACAATCAGCGCCGAGCTGCCCGCGGTGGACGTCCTCGTGGCACGACGCGCAGGCCGTCTTGAGGCCCATGTAGCGCGGCCGGTCCTTGTGACAGCTCCCGCAGTTCGCGGCCGCATGGGCGCCGGCGAGCTCGAAGCCCGTCTCCTTGCCGTGATCGAAGGCTGCCGGCGGTGTCCAACGGATCAACGGGTAGTCGCGGCCCTTGTGGTCCGAGTGGCACGACTCGCACGCCTTGCCCGAGCTGGTGATGAGCTTCGTGTGGAAGCCGCGCTTCTGCTGTAGCGGGATGGCGACCTCGGTGTGGCAGCCGAGGCAGCGGTCCTGGCTGACCCGCCCTCCGGGCACGTGGCAGCGCTCGCAGCTCGCCTCGACGTCCAGCGCCTTGTGGTCCTTGGCCAGGGGCCCCGGGCTGAGCCATTCGGCGCGCGCCGTGCCCGCGACGGCCAGGAGCAGCGCGCAGGTGGCGAGGATCCTGCATGCCTGGAGGCCGCGGAACCTTGACACGTGCCGCCGCGCCCACGAAGCATGGCGCGCGGGCCGGAGACGCGAGTCTCCCTGGGAGTGCAGATGGAGTGGGCCCTCGGCGGCTTCGTAGTAGTGCTGGCGCTGGCGACGGTGGCCACGGTCCTGGCGATCGTGCGGCGCCTGCGCGGGCACCAGACCGATGAAGCCGAGGTCGAGTCGCTGCCCGAGGACCTGAAGAAGCGCGTCCCGGTCTCGCTGCATCCCGTCATCGACCCCACGATCTGCATGGGAAGCGCGGCCTGCGTCGCTGCCTGCCCCGAGGGAAGGATCCTGCGACTCTACGAGGGTCGGGCTCAGCTCTATCAGCCCGAGAGCTGCATCGGACACGGCGCCTGCGCGCGCGAGTGCCCGGTGGGCGCCATCCGGCTGGTGTTCGGCACGGCCGAGCGCGGCGTGGACATCCCCCACGTGACCGAGCACTTCGAGACCAACGTGCCCGGCATCTACATCGCGGGAGAGCTGGGCGGGATGGGCCTCATCCGCAACGCGGTCGCCCAGGGCGTGCAGGCCGCCGCGCACATCGCGAAGCGGCCGCGCTCCAAGGATCCCGCCACGCCCGACCTGGTCATCGTCGGCGCCGGTCCGGCCGGGCTGGCGGCGGCGCTGACGGCCCGTCAGGCGGGCCTGCGCTTCGTCGTGGTCGATCAGGAGGAGTCGATCGGCGGCACCGTAGCGCGCTACCCGCGACGAAAGCTGGTGATGCTGGCGCCCTTCGAGCTGCCGGGCCTGCGCACCGTCCGCGAGCGCGAGCTGAGCAAGGAGGACCTCATGGCCCTCTGGCGCGAGGTCGTCGATGTGGGCGGCATCGAGGTCTGCCTCGGTGAGACGATGACCGGCGTCAAGCGCGAGGGTGACGCCTTCGTGGTCACCACCAGCAAGGCGACGCACCGCGGGCGCCACGTGCTGCTGGCCATCGGCCGGCGAGGGAGCCCCCGCAAACTGGGCGTGCCCGGTGAGGCCCTGCCGAAGGTGGCCTACGCGCTCCACGACGCCGAGGCCTATGCCGGGCTGCGTTGCCTCATCGTGGGAGGCGGCGACAGCGCCATCGAGGCCGCGCTGTCGCTCAGCGAGCAGGCGGGCACCACGGTCGACGTGAGTTATCGCGGCGACACCATCTTCCGAGCCAAGCCGAAGAATCGCGACCGCCTCGACGCCGCCGTCAAGGCGGGCGCACTGCGGCTGCATCTGTCGACGGATGTCTCTGCCATCGCACCCCACGAGGCAGTCCTCCAACGCCAGGACGGGGGAGAGGCTATCACTCTTCCGAACGATCAAGTGTTCATTTTTGCGGGCGGCGTGCTCGCGACCGACACGCTGGCTGACGCCGGCATTGCGCTGGAGCGAAAATTTGGGACGCGTTGACGGACGCCTGCTGGCACTCCTGCTCGCCGTGAGCGCGGGCGTTGCGTCGGGCTGCGGCTGGGAGGAGCCCTCCGGCTGCGAGTGGTGGGTCGGGAAACTGAAGCGGGGCGAGGAGGTCCAGGTCGCCATCGCGCGGGTCACCGAGGGCGCCTGCACCGACGCGCGCCCGGCGCTGGCCGGTCTGGCCGCCGACCCGCACCTGGGCGGCGACGCGCTGGCGGCCCTCATCGCGCTCGGTCGTACGCCCGAGTCCGAGGACGCGGTGCGGAAGGCGCTCGCGCGGCCCGGCCAGGCCGCGGCGGCTGCGGCGCAGGTCGAAGCCTGGAAGCTCTCGGCGGCCCTGCCAGAGCTGCGGGCGGCGCTGGCCGACGAGACCCTCGCGCCGCAGCGCGGCATCCTGCTGAAGGCGGCGCTGGCCGTGACGTCGCCCGACGCGCTGGCCGGCGTCCTGCTGGAGCTGGCGGCAGCTCCGAGCGCCGACCCCGCGACCCGGGAGCTGGCGCTCGACGCCCTGACGCGGGTGGACTGGAGCGCGGCCCAGGCGGAGGTGGGCGAGGCGGCGAAGGTGCTCGGCGCCCTGGTGCTCGAAGACGACGCTTCGGACGCGGCGCTGCGCGCGCTGGTGCGGCTCCCCGACGGGACGGCGCCTGCGGCCTCGCTGACCCGCGGCGCCGAGGGCGGCGACCCGCAGGCCCTGCTGCTGGTGTGGGCGATGGCGCCCGATGTGGGCCGCGCGGCGGCGCTGGCGGCCCTGGCTCGCGGTCCGGAGCCGGGCTGGAGCACGGCGGCGACCCTGGCGGTGGGGCGAGCGGCCGAAGTGCTGGACGGCGCGCTGGCTGCGGAGGCGCCGGACCCCGATCGGCTGTGGCAGCTCACCCTGGCCGCGGGCCGGGCGGCCGAGCCCAGCCTGGCGCGGGCGGCCGAGTCGGGGACGGGGGATCTGAGGGCAGCGGCCACGCGGGCGCTGGTCCTGGTGCTGGACGGCGAGGCGCTGACCCGGTGGCGTGAGGCGGCGGAGAAGCACCCCTCCGCGCTGGTGCGCGAGGTGGCGGCGCGGGCCGACGTGCGCGCGGTGGAGGCGCTGACGCAGGCGTGCGGCGAGGACGCGGCCTGCCTCGCGCGCGAGGTGGAGGCGATGGCGCCGGGGCTGGTGGCCCTGGGTGCCGAGCTGGACGGGGCCGAGCAGACCCTGGCGGCGGCCCGTCAGACGGCCGAGGCCGCGGTCGCCGCCGATCGGGAGCGGGCGCAGGTGCTGGCCGGGTCCACCGGCGAGGCGGCGGCCTCCAGCGAGGCGCGCAAGGAGCTGGAGGCCTTGCGCGCGCGGCGCGACGAGGCCTGGAAGGCGGTGGAGGCGGCGGCGGCCCAGGTGGACTCGCGCCGCGCGCTGCTGACGCGGGCGACGGTGGCCGCGAGGCGGCTGGCCGAGCCCACCGCCGGCAGCGCGGACCTCGCCGTCGAGGCCGCCACGACGCTGCTGCGCAGCGCCCGGGGCGAGGCCGCCGCGACGCTGCGTCGTTGGGCCCTGGCGGTCCTGAGCGCGCGCGCCACCGCGGAGGACGCCGAGTCCATCCGGCGCGTGGCCGGCACGCTCAGCGCGGACCCCACCCTCTCCTTCGCGCTGGCCCGGCTCGCCGCACGGCTCGACGCCCGCCGCTGATGGCGCGCGTGGGCGCCCCCCCGGAGGCCCTCCGCGCGCTCGGAGCCGCTCAGTTCTTGCCGCAGACGTCCTCGTTGCCGCCGTAGCCGCCGCCCAGCAGCAGCGCGAAGTTCGTGAAGTGGTCGGTCTGGCCGCACAGCGTCCCGCCCTTCTTCTTCAGGCAGGGATCCTCGCACTTCCAGGACGGCGGGTTCGTCGACTCGTCCAGGAAGCCGAGGCAGGCGTTGTCGCCGTTGACCTTGCCGCTCACGTCGGTCAGGCACAGCTCCACGCCCTTGGGGAAGGTGGAGCCGTGGGGTCCGAACTCGTAGACGCCCGAGGCGCGCGGGACGTCGACCAGCGGCTTGGCCACGGCCTCGACGACGATCGGCGTCGGCTTGGCGAGGATCCCCGCGCCGAAGGTCACCGAGGCGCTGCCGTCGGCCGAGGTGGCGGTGCCGCCCTCCGGTCCGATGACGGTCTCGCCGCCGCACCCGCCCGGGATCGAGCAGCCGCCGCCCGCGCCGCAGTCGAGCACGGGCGCGCCACCCGCCGACGACACACGGCAGTTCGTGGCGATCCAGGCGGTCGTGCTACCTCCGCCGCCGGCGATGCCCCAGGAACCGCTGGCGCCGCCGCCACCGCTGCGGCCACCGCCTCCGCCGGGCAGGAAGTCCTCGATGCCGGAGATGTCCACCACGAAGCCGCCCTTGGTGCGCCGCCGCGTGAACACGTCGGCCGACTCCGAGTCGCCGTCGCTCAGCGTCAGCCCCGCCAGCGCCGGCTCCGTCGCGGGGAGCTCCAACAGGTCGAGGCTCGAGACCTCGCCCTCTCCCAGCTCGGATGCGACCTGGACGACCGCCGCGTCCGCGTCGAGGATCTGGCCGATGGTCGCCGGGCCGCCGCCGACCGCGGCCTTGGTCTCGACGTAGATGGTCTGGCCGTCCAGGAAGCCACCGTCGCCGGCCAGCCGCGCCGACACGAGGATCCAGCTCCCGTCGCCGGAGACGCTCACCGCCGAGCCGAAGGGCACGCCCATCGTCGCCTTGGAGGCGCCCACGAGGAAGAAGGTCGAGGGCTCCAGGTCCTTGCTGGCCTTGTAGTCGAACTGCAGGCGGCCGGGCGGCCGGCAGCTCTTGGGCAGGCGGTCGAAGGCGCCGAAGGGCAGGCCCGCAGCGTCGCAGGACGGCGCCAGCGACGCCGTGAAGACGTCCCAGCACTCCTGCTCGTCCACGGCCACGCCGGTGGACAGGACGGTGGCGCTCAACCCGGCGTCGGCGACGCCCGCCTCGAAGAGCGTGCGCTCGGCCGCCTCGGCCCAGCTCCCCGGCGGGAAGAGATCGGCGTCCATCGCGCCGAGGCCCGCCAGCTGCGCCAGGCTCCTGATGCGCCCGGAGAGCTCGGCGCCGGCCTTGAACTTCGCCTTGGCAGACTTCCGGGCCTCCTTCACGGTCTTCGCGCCCTCCTTGGCCGTCCCGGCGGGCAGGAAGCTCGCCAGCGCGCGGATGGGGAAGTCGATGAGCACGACGCCCGGGTCCCCGGGGTCGCTGCTGCGGATCGCCAGGGAGTAGACCAGCTCGAAGGCCGGCTGGTCCGCGCCCTTCGCGACCGGGGCGCCGCCCGAGAAGCCCGCCGTCTCCAGGACGCCGTTGGCGACCAGGTTCGAGGGGAGCAGGTGCCGGGTCGTCTGCAGCTCGGCGCCGCTCAGCGGGTCCAGGAGCTGGATCACCACCTCGGACGCTGCCTTGGACGCCAGCACGTTGACCATGACGTCGCTGCTGCCGATGAAGATGGGGTTGTCGAAGCCGATGGAGTCGAGCTGGGTGAAGTCGGTGCTCGAGCAGTCGTCGCCGGAGTACCCGGGCGCGCAGAAGCACTTGCCGTAGGCGCAGACGCCGTTGTCGAGGCAACCCTTGGGGCAGCCGGTCTCCTTCTCGCAGCTCTCGCCCTCGTAGCCCGGTTGGCAGAAGCACTGGCCGAGCTGGCACACGCCGCGGCCGCCGCAGCCGCTCGGGCAGGCCACGGGCTTGTCGCAGCTCTCGCCCTGGTAGCCCGGCGCGCAGAAGCACTTGCCGTACTGGCACACGCCGCGACCGCCGCAGTCGCTCGGGCAGGCCGTGGTCTTCTCGCAGTTCGCGCCTTCGAAGCCGGGCTGGCACAGGCACTGGCCGCCGAAGAGGCAGATGCCGCGGTCCGAGCACAGGTCGCACGGCGGCGTCACCTTCTCGCAGCTCCCGCCTTCGTAGCCGGGCCCGCACAAGCACTTGCCGCGCTGGCACACGCCGCGGCCCGAGCAGTCACCGGGGCAGGAGGCCTCGCCGCTGCAGTCCGGTCCATCGTAACCGGCGAGGCACGCGCAGGTGCCGTTGAGGCACACGCCGGTCCCCGAGCACCCGTTGGGGCAGGTCTTCGACTCGCTGCTGCAGTCCGCACCGCCGAACCCGGGCTCGCAGAAGCACTGCCCCGCCTTGCAGACCCCGCGGCCCGAGCAGTCCTTCGGGCAGGTCGGCGCGGCCGTGCCGCAGTCCGCCCCCTCGTAGCCGGCGTCGCACACGCACGCGCCGTCGTCGCCGCAGATGCCGTGGGCCGAGCAGTCGCCCGGGCAGCTCAGCGTGGGCTGGTCACAGCGCGGCCCGGTCCAGCCGAGCTTGCACTGGCACTGGTCGAAGACGCAGGTGCCGAAGCTCCCGCAGCCGCCCGGACAGGTGCCGACGTTTTCCGCGCAGTCCGGCCCGGCGTAGCCCGCCTGACAGAAGCACTTGCCGAACTGGCACACGCCGCGTCCGCCGCAGTCGTTGGGGCACGCGGCCTCCACGGTCTGGCAGCCCTCGCCAGCGTAGCCCGGGTCGCACAGGCAGGTGTCCTGGATGCAGAGACCGTGGCCGTTGCAGAGCTCCACGCAGGCGGCGCTCGCCTCGACGGCGCCGAGGAGCAGACTGATGAAGGTGACGGCCACCAGAAGCGTTGTGCGACGCATGATGCACTCCCCGGACTGCGGCTGGACCTCAACGAAGGACGCCAGCCCCCCCTCCCCCGGGAAGGCCTGCTCCGACCAGCTCGTCGATGAGCCGCATTGATGCCATGCGGTCGCTCGCGCGGGAACCTTACAATTCCTTACGAACGTCGCCGGATGACACCCGAGGCGGGGCTGGGGTACGGTGGCTGCCCCCTCCAGCCCAGGAGCCATCATGGCCAGCTTGTCGGCTTGTCCGCGATGCGGACGCACTGCGAAGAAGGCGCTGTCCTCGAACTGGTTTCCGGTCCGCACCTGCAGGAAGTGCGGTCACAAGTACTGCAAGGAGTGCGGCGGCTCGAGGTGCCCGAGCTGTGGCGACTCGGCGTACAGCGAGTTCGACAAGGTCTACGCCAGGTAGACGCGCACCGGGTGCCCGCACTGGCCGGGTCAGAAGAATGTGCGCTGGAACACCGAGTACGAGGTCCAGCCGGCCCCATCGAGCTGGGCTCCGGTGGCCTCGTCGAAGTCGAAGTCGTCGCTCAGCCACGCCCGGTAGAGCGTCATGCTCTGCTGCCCGAGCGGGGGCTCGCTGGTGCCGGCGATGCCGCTGAAGTCGGGATAGCGCAGGGTGTTGGAGCTGCCGCGCGCGTAGATGTTGCGCCGCGTGTAGGGAATGGCGAACTGCTGCCCGCAGATGATGCAGGGCCCCGCCTGGTCGCCGAAGCTGGCGACGACGAGCTGCGCGGGGTGGCTGGTGTCCGTGGTCCAGCTCAGCTCGTGGTCGAGCGGGGCGCCGGCGGGCGGCTGGAGCTTCCGCGGCAAACCCATCATGGGACCGAGCACCAGCTCATGCGCGCCCAGCGCCCAGGTGTCCGCGCCCGTGCCGGAGACGGCGTAGAGCGTCGAGCGCACGTCGCGCACGCTGCGGTCGCTCCAGGACTCTCCGTCCCAGGCGAGGATGGTGCCCAAGGCGCCGACGGCCCACACGGTGCCGGCCTCGTCGCCCCACACCGAGTACAGATGATGCGTGTTCGGCGTGGGGTCGACGATGACCTCGTCGCCCACCAGGCGCAGCGCGACCCCGAACTCGCCCACCGCGAACGCGCTGCCGTCGGGGGCGACCCACACCGACTCGAGGCGTGCGGCGGTGCCCGTCGGCAGCACCCGGAACCCGTCCGCCTCGCGCCGGGCCAGCAGGCCGCTGGATCCGGCGACCACCAACGTGTCCTCCGCCTGGGCGCTGGACGCCGCGAGCCCCGAGACGGCCAGCGGCGCGGTGGGCATCGTCGCCTCCGGCTGCCAGGACGCACCGTCCCAGCTCAGCACCTGCAGGCCGCCCACCGCCCAGGCGCGCTCAGTGTCGGCCATCCACACGCCCTGCAGGTCCAGGTTCTCGGCGCCGGTGGCCACCGGCTCCCACACCAGCCCGTCGTAGTGCAGCGCCAGCCCCGCCTCGCCCACCGCGATGGCCGCCCCGCCGGGCGCCGCCGACACCGCGAGCAGCGTCTGGCGTGTCCCCGAGGGCTGCACCGCCCACCAGTCACCGCCGGTGTTGCGGGTGATGAGGCCGTCTTCGCCCACCGCCAGCAGCGTGTCCCCCACCGGGGTCATCCCTCGGACGGTGGTCGCGAAGCCGGGCCTCAGCTCGAACCCGTCGGGTCCCAGGCGCAGCGCCTGGTCGGAGTCGATGGCGGTGACGCCGGTGCGGATGGTCACCGAGTAGCCCTCAGGGGCCTCGCTGCTGCTCACGAAGGCCATGAACGAGTACGAGGCATCCGCCAGATCGCCGGTGAGGGCGGGCACCAGCGTCGGCACCAGGGCCGAGCGCCCGAAGCCGGTGACCGGGGGCAGCTCCAGGACGCCGTCGCCGCCCAGATCGATGAAGCTGCGAAGCTGCACGGACTCGCTCAGCGGCGAGCCCAGGGCCGGGCGGTCGAGCAGCACGGGCACCTCGGCGCTCAGCACGTGGTCGAGGTGTACGTCGGCCAACACGATGTCGCCGTCCACGTAGGCGCCGCGATGGCGCACCACCCCCAGGCGCTGGGGCGTGAAGTGGCCCTGCTCCTCGATGCCGCTCCAGCAGAACACCGCCTGGTCGCCGAGACGCGTGGGCGTGTCGAAGTGGCCGTCGGGACCCACCAGGACGCCCGGATAGGGGATCGGGTCGTTGGAGTACATCGAGGGGTTGGTCACGTCGCAGTAGGTGCGCAGCTCGCCGCCGGCGGGCACGCAGGCCAGCCCGATGCTGCCACCCAGCGGGTAGCAGCCGTAGCCCGCCGGGCAGTCGGCGGGGCTCTGGCAGCCGACGGTGCAGTAGCGCCCCTGGTCGGGGATCTCGACGCAGGGGCGACCGCCGCAGTCCTCGTCCGTGTCGCACGCGTCGCACAGCCCGCCCGCGGTGGGGCCGGCGAGGTCGCAGCGCCCCCACGGGATCTTCACGCCCTTGAAGTTGCCGGACGCCGACCCGTCCAGGGTGGCTCCCACCTGGGGCGGCGGGTTGCACGGGGTGTCGTCGGGGATGTCCGAGCACTGGGGGATGGGCCCGAGACCCAGCGCGACGTGGCTGGCGTCGACGTCCACGATGGAGGTCACGCCGTAGCCGACCTTGCTGGCGCTGAGGGTCAGCGGGCCGGACAGGTCGCGGCGCCCGATGGTGATCTGCCCGTGGGCGTCGGAGTAGCCGCGCGCCGGGGTGTTGGCCGTGGGGCCCACGACGACCATCGCGCTGGAGACGCGCCCGCCGGTCACCGTGTCGTACACCGTCACGTCGACGTTGCGGTCGATGGGCGGCCCCCAGAACCCGGCCTCGGCGCCGGGATCGAAGTAGAGCCAGGCGCCGGTGGCCACGGCGGCGGCCTCGCCCGGCACCAGCAACGTGACGTCGGCGCGCCCGGCGAGGCCCGACGGGGTGCGCGCCTCGAGCAGCGTGGGGCCCAGCACCACGAGGTCTCGGGCCGCCTTCTCGCCGAAGCGCAGCGCGGTCCCGGCCGTGAAGCCGGCGCCGTGCACCAGGACCAGGGTCCCGCCGGCCACGCTGCCCTGGGGTGGCGAGATGGCGTCGACCGCGGGCGGGCCGGTGTAGTGGAATCCGCCGGCCAGCGCGCTCTCGCCGCCCTGCTGCTGCACCCGCACGGTGGCGAGCCCGGGGCTGCCGGGGGGCGTCGTCGCCTCGAGGGTGCCCGCGTCCAAGAAGCTGACGTCGGTGGCCAAAAGCGGCCCCACCCGCACGGTGGCGTCGGGCGTGAACCCCGAGCCGTGCACGACCACGCGGGTGCCGCCGCCGGCCGCTCCGCTGTTGGGCGTGACCTCCACGACCAGCGGCTCGGCCCGGTAGGTGTATCCGGCGGCCAGGGTGGCGCTCCCGTCCGGCGCCTGGACCTGCACGTCCACCGGGCCCGTGGCCTCGCTCGACGGGGCGCGGACCACCAGCACGCCCGGGCCGGAGGCGCCCGGCGCCGCCTGGGCTGTCGCGGCGCCGAAGCGCACGCTGGCGCCCGAGGGATCGGAGAACCCGGACGTCACCACCGCCACCGCGCCGCCGCCCGAGAGCGGCCCGGCGCCCGGCACCACGGCGTGCACCGTGGGAGGCCCCGGAAGGTCGGGCAGCCAGGTGAAGGCCCCTTCGAGCGCGGCCTCGCCCGCCGCCACCGTCACGACCACGGCGCCGGTCACTGCGTCGCCAGGGCCGGCCAGGGCGGGGGCCGTCGCCTCGAGGCGGGTCGGCGAGCTCACCACCACATCGAGGGCGGCCAGCCCGCCGACGCTGACCTGGGCGTCCGCTGTGAAGCCTGCGCCCTCGAGCACCAGCCGGGTCGGCTGCTGGCGCGGACCGGCCGCGGGGACCACGCGCCGCAGCGTCGGCGCCTCGGTGTAGGTGAAGCCACCGGGGAGCGCGCCCAGGCCCGAGCCGCTTCGCACGTACACGTCGGCGCTGCCGGCCACGCCCTCGGGCGTCAGGGCGCTGAGGCTGCCGTCGGGGAGCAGGGCGACCTGGGGCGCGCGGCGCCCGCCGATGGTCAGCACCGCATCCGGGCCGAAGCCCCTGCCCGCCACGCGCACCGTCTCGCCGCCGCGCACCGAGCCCGTCGCCGGCTCGACCGCCGACACGGCGACCGGCTCCTCGAACACGAAGGCCGACTCGAGGCGCACCTCGGCGCCGTCGATGTCGCGCAGCACCACGTCCACCACACCGGCCGGATGTGCCGGCGTGGTCGCCACGCCGAACTCGTCGCCCTCGGTGAACCACCCGGCGGCCGGCGTCGCGCCGAAGCGCACCTCCACGACGCCGCGCAGGCCCGTCCCGTGGATGCGGACCTCCAGCCCGCCGTCCGTGTCTCCGCGCCCCGGCGAGAGCCCCAGCACGCTCAGCGGCGCGTCGACGGCGTCCGGGCTCACCGCGCTCGCGTCGCCCCCGGCGTCGCCGCCCCCATCGCGGGCAGCCGCCCCCCGCCCGTCAGCCAGCCCGCAGCCGGGTGTGAGCAGCAGCAGCAGCCCGAGCAGCAGGGCGCAGCGGCGCAGACCCGCGGATCGCATGGGACACCTTCCGGGACGTGGGCGAACAGGGAAGTCCCATCATCCTACAAGAAGGCGCCCGTGGCTTCAGTGGGGTTCCGAGAGTCGAACCGCCCGAGCGTGCCGGAGTGCGGCCCGCAGCTCACCCGCCCAGGGGCGCGTCGGCCATCAGCAAGGCTCCGAGCGCGTCGGGCGCCATGGGGCGGCCGAAGAGGTAGCCCTGTATCTCGTCGCAGCGATAGGCGCGCAAGAAGAGCGCCTGCTCGCGCGTCTCCACGCCCTCGGCGACCACGCGGAGGTCGAGGCTCTTCGCCATCGCGATGATGGCCTGCACGATCGCGGCGTCGTTGGCGTTGTCGACCATGTCGGTGACGAAGGCGCGGTCGATCTTCAGCGTGCGGATCGGGAAGCGCCGCAGGTAGCTCAGCGACGAGTAGCCGGTGCCGAAGTCGTCGATGTAGAACTCGATGCCCAGCTCGCTCAGCACCTTCATCTTGGCGATGATGCCCTCGGTGTCCTCCACCAGGCTGCTCTCGGTGACCTCCAGCCCCAGCCCGCTCGGGGCGAGGCCGGTCTCCTCGAGGACGGCGCGCACCCGCTCGACCAGGCCCGGGTCCTGGAGCTGCTGCCCGGCGACGTTGACCGCCACCGGCACGCTGCGGCCAAGCTCACGCTCCCACTCCTTGGACTGGCGGCAGGCCTCCCGCAGCACCCAGTCGCCCACCGGGATGATGAGCCCGGTCTCCTCGGCGATCGGGATGAACTCGCCGGGGCTGATGGCGCCCAGCTCGGGGTCCTGCCAGCGCAGCAGCGCCTCGACGCCCAGCAGGCGCCGGGTGCGCACGTCGACCTTGGGCTGGTAGTGGACGCTGAAGAGGCCGGCGTCGAGCGCCCCGCGCATGCGCTGCTCGATGAAGTGGTGGCGCGCGGCGGCGGCGTCGAAGGTGGCCGTGTAGAAGCGATAGCGGCCGCCGGCGGCACCTCGCGCGCTGCGCAGCGCGGCCCCGGCGTGGGCGAGCAGGGTGTCGGCGTCGCCGCCGTCGTCCGGGTAGACGCTGGCGCCGACCTTGGCGGTGATGGTGTAGGTGCTGCCCTGCAGGCTGAAGGTCTCGTCGATGGCGCGGGTGACCGCGACCGCGGCCTCGGCGGCGGCGCTCTTCGCGCCCAGCGACGGCATGAGCACCACGAACTCGTCGTCCTGCCAGCGCCCGATGGTGGCGGCCTGGCCCAGGGACTCCACCAGGCGCTCGGACACGCCGGTCAGCACGCGGTCGCACGCCTCGCGGCCCAGGCGGCTGTTGAGCGCGCCGAACTGGTCCAGGTCGGCGCGGATGACGGCGATGCGGCGCCCCAGGCCGGCGGCCCAGCGGATGGCGTGCTCGAGGCGGTCGCGGCACAGGCGCCGGTTCGGAAGGCCCGTCAGCGCGTCGTAGTAGGCGTCGCGCACGACCTGGTCGCGGAAGGACGCCGCGCGCTGCTCACGCAAGAGCTCGGTCTCGGCCAGCACGGCCAGCCGCTGCAGCCGCGTCGCGTCGGCGGAGCTGAACTTGCGGGGCGCCGTGTCATAGATGGCCAGCACCCCTATGGGCTGCCCGGTCGCGCCGCGCAGCACCGCGCCCGCGTAGAATCGTATCGACGGGGCGCAGGTGACCATCGGGTTGTGGGCGAAGCGCGGGTCGACGGCGGTGTCCTCGACGACCATCAGCTCGGGCGCCATGATCGTGTGGGCGCAGAAGGACAGGTTTCGCGGCACCTCCGCCACGTCGGCGCCGAAGCACGACTTGTTCCAGACGCGCTCCTTGTCGACGAGGCCCAGGGTGGCGAAGGTGGCCCCGAGCACGTCGGCCGCCAGCTCGGTGAAGCGGTCGAAGCGGGCCTCGCGGCCGGTGTCCAGGATCTGCGCGGCGTTCAGCTCGGCGAGGCGCTCGGCCTCGTTCGCGGGCACCGGCGCGAGGCCGCTGCCCACCCGCGGGAGCTCCAACCGGGTGGCGTCCTCGGGAGGCGTCGCGCGCGACGGCGGCGACGGCGCGACGGGCGGCGCCAGCGAGGGGCGCGGCGGCGCAGAGGCCGTCTGCTTCTTGTGGTCGGGCGCGGTGCCACCGAGCGCCGTGTCGGGCTGGATGATCGCCCGGAAGTCTTGCGGTCCGTGCATCGTCGGTGATCGCCTGCCAACCATTGCGCGCTTCATGGGTCGAGTCGCCATGTCCAGGCTTAGCGTCGGGATCGGCGCGATCCTTTAGCCTTTTGTTTCCGGCCATCTGGATCGCCGGCGACGCCCGGACCGATCAATCGTCGTAGCCCAGGCTGGGCGCCAGGAGGCGCTCGGCGGTGGGCAGGTCGACGCCCTGGCGCGCGGCCCAGTCGGCCACCTGGTCGCGCTCGATGCGGCCGATGCCGAAGTAGCGCGCGCGCGGGTGGCCGAAGTAGAGGCCGGCAACCGAGGCCGCCGGCAGCATCGCGAAGCTCTCGGTGAGCTGCATGCCGGCCTGGGTCTCGGCGCCCAGGAGGTCGAAGAGCACGCGCTTGGTGGTGTGGTCGGGGCAGGCGGGGTAGCCGGGGGCGGGCCGGATGCCCTGGTAGCGCTCCGCGATGAGCGCGGCGTTGTCCAGGGGCTCGTCGGGCGCGTAGCCCCACAGCTCGCGGCGCACGCGGGCGTGGACCAGCTCGGCCATGGCCTCGGCGAGGCGGTCGGCCAGGGCCTTGAGCAGGATGGCGCTGTAGTCGTCGTGGTCGGCGGCGAAGCGGGCGAGCTGGCGCTCGATGCCGTGCCCGGCGGTGACCGCGAAGAGCCCGAGGGTGTCGACGACGCCGCTCTCGATGGGCGCCAGGTAGTCGGCGAGGCTCAAGTTGGGCCGGTCGGCGGACTTGCGGGCCTGCTGGCGCAGCATCGGCATGCGCGCCAGCACGCCGGTGGCCGAGCGGTCGGTGTAGATGACCAGGTCGTCGCCGTCGCTCTGGGCCGGGTAGAGCCCGACGACGCCGCGCGCCTCGAGCCAGCCTTCGGCGACGATGCGTTCGAGCATGCGCTGGGCGTCCGCGTAGAGCGAGGTCGCCGCCGGGCCGACCGCCGGGTCCTCCAGGATGGCCGGGAAGCGCCCCTTGAGCTCCCAGGTCTGGAAGAAGGGCGACCAGTCGATGAAGGGCACCAACTCGGCCAGCGGCTGGGGATCGATGAGGGTCAGGCCGGGCCTCACCGGCGGCGGCGGCGGCGGCTCGGTGGCCCAGTCGATGGCCAGGCGGTTCTCGCGCGCCTCGACCAGGGTGGCTCGGCCGACGCCGTCCGTGCGGGCGGCGCGGGCCTCGCGCACCGACTCGTAGCGGTCGCCCACCGACGCGACGTAGGCGTCGCGCTGCTCGGCGCTGAGCAGGTTGCCGACCACGCCCACGGCGCGCGAGGCGTCGGTGACGTAGACCACGGGGCCCGGGTAGGCCGGGGCGATCTTCACGGCCGTGTGGACCTCCGAGGTGGTCGCGCCCCCGATGAGCAGCGGCAGCTCGAAGCCCTGGCGCTTCAGCTCGCTGGCGACGTAGCGCATCTCGTCCAGAGACGGCGTGATCAGCCCGGACAGCCCGATGACGTCGACGTTTTCGGCGCGCGCGGTGCGCAGGATCTGCTCGGCCGGGACCATCACGCCCAGGTCGATGACCTCGTAGTTGTTGCACTGCAAGACCACGCCGACGATGTTCTTGCCGATGTCGTGGACATCGCCCTTCACCGTGGCCATGAGCACCTTGCCCTTCGGCGCGGCGCCGCCCTGCTTCTCGGCCTCCAGGTGCGGCAGCAGCCAGGCCACCGACTTCTTCATCACGCGCGCGCTCTTGACCACCTGCGGCAGGAACATCTTGCCGGCGCCGAAGAGGTCGCCGACCACGTTCATGCCCTCCATCAGCGGGCCCTCGATGACCAGGATCGGCCGCCCGAGCTCCTCCATCGCCTCGGCCGTGTCCTCGTCGATGTAGCGCGTGATGCCGTGCACCAGCGCGTGGGCGATGCGCTTGCCCACCGGGGCGTTGCGCCACGCCAGGTCCTCCTCGACGCCCTTGGCGCCCGGCCCGGCCGAAGACGCGATCTCGAGCAGGCGCTCGGTGCCGTCGGCCCGGCGGTTGAGCACCACGTCCTCGACCCGCTCGCGCAGCTCGTCCGGGATGTCGTCGTAGACCGGCAAAGCGCCCGCGTTGACGATGCCCATGTCCATGCCGGCGCGGATCGCGTGGTACAGGAACACCGAGTGGATGGCCTCGCGCACGGCGTTCTTGCCGCGAAACGAGAACGACACGTTGGACACGCCGCCGCTCACGTGCGCGTGGACCAGCTCGGCCTTGATGCGGCGCGTGGCCTCGATGAAGGCCACCGCGTAGCCGTCGTGCTCCTCGATGCCGGTCGCGATGGCGAAGATGTTGGGGTCGAAGATGATGTCCTGGGGCGGGAAGCCGACCCGCTCGGTGAGCAGGCGGTACGAGCGGGCGCAGATCTCGACCTTTCGGTCGGCGGTGTCGGCCTGGCCCTGCTCGTCGAAGGCCATCACGATGACCGCGTGGCCGTACTTGCGCACCAGCCGCGCCTGGTGGAGGAAGGCCTCCTCGCCCTCCTTGAGGCTGATGGAGTTGACGACCCCCTTGCCCTGCAGGGATTGCAGCCCCGTCTCCAGCACGGTCCACTTGGACGAGTCGACGACCACCGGCACCCGGCTGATGTCGGGCTCGGACGCGACCAGGTCCAGGAAGACCTGCATGGCCTTCTCGCTGTCCAGCATGCCCTCGTCCATGTTGACGTCGATGAGCGAGGCGCCGCTCTCGACCTGCTGGCGGGCGACCTCCAGCGCGCCCTCGTGGTCGCCGGCCTGGATGAGCTTGCGGAAGCGCGCCGAGCCGGTGACGTTGGTGCGCTCACCGATGTCCACGAAGAGCGAGTCGGGGCCCTTGACCATCGGCTCCAGGCCGGCCAGGCGCAGGCGCGGCGGGATCTCCGGGATGCGGCGCGGCGGCACCCCGCGCACGGCGGCGGCGATGGCGCGGATGGTGTCGGGTGAGGTGCCGCAGCACCCGCCGATGATGTTGCACAGCCCGCTCTCGGCCCACTCGCGGAGCTGCTCGGCCATGCTCTCGGGCGTCTCGTCGTAGCCGCCCATCTCGTTGGGCAGGCCGGCGTTGGGGTGGGCGCTGACGTAGGTGTCGGCGACGCGCGAGATCTCGGCGATGTGCTGGCGCAGCTCGGCGGCGCCCAGCGCGCAGTTGAGGCCGATGGCCAGCGGCCGCGCGTGGGCCATGGAGATCCAGAAGGCCTCGGGGGTCTGGCCCGAGAGGGTGCGCCCGCTGGCGTCGGTGATGGTGCCCGAGACCATGATGGGCAGCTCGAGGCCGGTGCGCTCGCGGTGCTCGAGCAGCGCGAAGAGCGCGGCCTTGGCGTTGAGCGAGTCGAAGACGGTCTCGACCATCAGGATGTCGCAGCCGCCCTCGACCAGGCCCTCGATGGCCTCGGAGTAGGCGGCGACCAGCTCGGGGTAGCGCACGTTGCGGGCGCCCGGATCGTTGACGTCGGGCGAGATGGACGCGGTGCGGCTGGTGGGCCCGAGGATTCCGGCCACCCAGCGCGGGCGGTCGGGGGTCTCGGCGCTCATGCGGTCGGCCTCGCGGCGCGCCAGGCGGGCGGCCTCGCGGTTGAGCTCGCGGGCCAGCGGCTCCAGGGCGTAGTCGGCCTGCGACAGGGTCGTCGAGTTGAAGGTGTTGGTCTCGAGGATGTCGGCGCCGGCCTCCAGGTAGGCGCGGTGGATGGCGGCGATGACGTCGGGGCGCGTGAGGGTGAGCAGGTCGTTGTCGCCGCGCAGGTCGCGAGGGTGGTCGGCGAAGCGCTCGCCGCGGTAGTCGGCCTCGGTGAGCTGATAGCCCTGGATCATCGTCCCCATGGCGCCGTCGAGCACCAGGATGCGCTCGCGCAGCGCCTGGTGGAGGGCGGCGACGCGGGCGGTGCGGGCGGTGGTGGGGTCGGGGGTGCTCATGGCGCGGGGCTCCGTGGGTCAGCAGCGCGCGGCGGGCAGCCGGGCGTGGAAGGTGAGTACCTCGAAGTGCGGGCTGCGGCGCTCGCGGGAGGTGGGCGCGCACAGGCTGACCTCGAAGCCGGCCTGGCTGAGCAGCTCGGCCAGCGCCTCGGGTTCGAAGCCGCTGTTGCGGTGGTCGTACGCGGCGACGGCCTGGGTGTGGCCGTGGGTGGTCAGCGCCGTGCCCGAGAGCAGCCCGCCCGGCCGCAGCACGCGGGCGCACTCGGCCAGCACGCGCCCCGGCTCCCGGGTCCAGGCCAGCGCGGTCATCAGCAGCGCGGCGTCGAAGCTCGCGTCCTCGCAGGGGATGGCGTGCATGTCGCCCCGGACGAAGCGCAGGTTCGGCACCTGCGCCAGCCGCTCGCGGCCGACCGCGACCACCTTCTCGCTCAGGTCCAGGCACGTCACCGAGCGGGCCCGCGGGGCCAGCATCTCAGCCACCGCGCCGTCACCCGACGCCACGTCCAGCACGTCGCCCACCTGCACCAGCCCCAGCACGCCGCGCGCCAGGGCCTCCCAGGTGCGACCGGGCGAGTAGTGCCGCGCCATCTGCCCGGCCACGCTCTCGGCCCAAGACGGCCCGCCGGCCCGCGCCCGCACGACGTCCTCGGCCCGCGCGCGGTCCTGCGCCAGCAGCGGGTCCCGCGTCGTCTCCCGCAAGAGCGCCCAGGTGCGCCGGGCCGCCTCGCTCATGCCGTCCTCGGCCAGCGCATACCAGGAGAAGCTGCCCTCGCGCCGGTCCCGAACCACCCCGGCCTCCCGCAGCCGCCCCAGATGCGTGGACACCCGCGGCTGGCTCAGCCCGGTCACCTGGCACAGCTCCGCCACGGTCAGCGCCTCCCCCTCGAGGAGCGCCAACAGCCGGATCCGCGTGGGATCGGCGAGCAGGCGCAGCAGCTCCGAGCTGGCGTTCAAGTCAGGCATCGCGACATCTTGATACGCGCATATGATGCGACGCGCAAGCCTCGAGCGCTCAGCGCGGCGCCGTCACGGCCTGCCTCGGCGTCTGCTCAGCGCGCGACGCGCTTCAGGGCTTCTTCGACCGTGGGGTGGGGGCGCAGCGAGAGTGAGGTCTGGTAGGCGGAGCGGGCGGCGGCCTTGTCGTTCTGGCGTTCGGCGACCTGTCCGAGGTTGTACCAGACCTGCGCCATGAAGACGGCGTCGCCGCCCAGCGCGATGGCCTTGGTGAGGTCGGTCTCAGCCGAGTCCAGGGTGCCGGTCCTCAGCCAGGCGTAGCCGCGGCCGGCCAGGGCCTGGGCCGAGCCGGGGTCGAGCCCGACGGCCTCGCTGAACTTGGCGATGGCGGCCGACCAATCCTTGTTGACGCTGAGCGTGCGGCCCTCGGCGATGAGCGCGGCGACCTCGGTGGCCGCCTCGGTCGGCGGGGCCTCGTCCCAGCTCGGCTCGGGCGCGGCCTGGAAGGAGGCCAGCGCGGCGGCGCGGGCCTCTGCGTCGAGGTCCAGCTTCGACCAGCCCACGACGCTGCCCGCCGGCAGGTCGGCCATCGCCTTCAGGACGCCGGGCGGCAGCGGGCCGGAGAGGCCCAGGGCGCCTCCCTCGGCGATGAGCCCCGAGCGCGCGTCACCGTGCACGGCGTAGTCGGCTGAGCAGGCGTAGGCGACGTCGGCGGCGAACTGCCAGGTCACCTCGGGCGCCCCGCCCTCGCCCACCGTGACGCGGACGCCTTGCAGCGTCATCGCCTCGGTGGCGCCGGCCAGGGTGGCCTCGTCGCCCTCGCACTCCTTTAAGCCGGGGAAGAGCTCGGCGGCGGCCTGGGCCCGAAGCTGCGCGGGCAGCGCGTCTCCGGTCGTCTTGAAGAGCCCCCGGTCCACCTCGCCTCCGGCCAGATCGTGGATGCCGGTCACCGCCTCGGTGTAGCCGTGAGCGCCGCAGGAGTAGCCGCTGCCGCTGGACTCGAAGAAGAGCCGCGCGCCGACGCCCCCGACCAGAGTGAGGCCGGCGCTGAAGTCCCCGCCGTACATGGTCTCCTCGCTGGCCGGCTTGACGGGGATGGGCGCGCCCCCGGCCAGATCGAAGGCGCGCAGTCCGGGCACGGTGAAGCGCCCGGCGTCCTTGCACTCCGGCGACTTCTCGCCGTCCAGCACGCACTCGCAGGTCTTCACGTCCACGGTGCGGTCGTCCCGCTCGACCCGGAAGAGCCGCGCCCCATCGGACAGGATGACCGCGCCGCGCCGGGCAACCGTCTCGAAGGCGCCGTCGCGCACCCGTACCCAGCGCGTCGCCCAGCCGTCGTCCGTGCGCGCCCAGATGAGCCAGTCCTCGCCTGGGTCCTCGACCGCGGCGGGCCGCGGGGGCTCGGGCAGCGCCGAGTTCGCCGCGTCCGCTGCCGGAGCCGGGGCCTCGGCCGCGGCCTGCGGCGGCACCGGGTGCGAGACGGGCGGCGCGGCGGGAGCGGGCCCCGGAGCCGGCTTCCCACAAGCCGCCAGCAGTCCTGCGGCGAAGAGCACAACGAGGGCCTTGTTGGACATCGACGTAGCCTCGGCGACCAGGGTGATGCCTGCCAACGCAAGTGCGCCGGCAGCCCTTTCTGCCCCAAGCGCCCCCCACATGCACGCCCTGCCGCCCGCTAGCGCGTGACGCCGATACGCTCCAGCGCCGCGTCCACCAGCGGCGCCCAGCCGCGGTTGGCCAGCGGACTCGCCGGGCTCGGGTGCGGGATGGCGCCGATGACCAGGTCCAGGTCGCCGGCCACCTCGCGGGCCTTGGCCTCGGCGAACTTGCCCACCCCGATGACGTAGCGCGGCGCGAAGTGCTCGATGCTGCGACGGAGCGCCCGATCGCAGGCCGCGAAGAGCGGCTCCTTCTCCGCCTTGGGCAGCTTCTCCGGCACCCGGTTCCGCCCGCTCTCCTCCATGAAGACCAGCGGGCAGTAGTTGGTGACGAAGAAGCGCGCGAAGAAGACCTCCGGGGTCCCGAAGCCCTCCCTGGCCCACCCCCACAGCCGCGCGCCGCTCACCTCGCTGCGCGAGCACTCGAAGCCCTTGATCGGCCGCTTGGGATGCTCGACCGGCGGCTTGCCGATGGGCGCCTCGATGCCCAGCCAGTCGCGCACGTGGCCGACCTCGCCGAAGGGCACCCCCACCTGCCCCATCCCGAAGGGCCCTGGGTTCATGCCCAGCATCAGCACCTCGCGGGGCCCCTGGCCGTACTTGCGGCAGTAGAGGTCCCAGGCCGCTCGGGCGTAGACGAGCGGGTTGTAGACGTGGGTGACCGGCTGGGCGAAGGAGAGGGGCGCCAGCTCGGCGACCAGGTGGTCGGTGATCTGCTCGAGGTCCACGGCCCGGAAACCTGCACCGCAATCCGCCGGAGGGCAAGGGTGGACCTCGTGGGCCGGCGGCGCGTCTCGGGCCGACTCTGTCGCTCGCCTCGCCGCCGTTCGGCGCGCTATGATGGGCGCATGAGCGTCACCGCAGAAGAGGCCGCCGCGCACTTGCGGCAGAGGGCGGAGGCCACTCGAGCCCGGGCGCTGTCTCGGGCCGCAGCGCTGCGTGAGCGCCTTCCGGCTGCCCGCGCGCTGCTGGTCGACGGGTACGGCGCCAGGCGCGTGGTGCTCTTCGGCAGCCTCGCCACCGGCGAGGTGCATGAGGGCAGCGACGTCGACCTGGCGGTCGAGGGCCTGCCGAAGCTCGCGTACTTCGATGCGTTGGCGGCGCTCATGGACGCCATGGAGACCCGCGTCGACCTGGTCCGCCTCGAGGACGCCCCACCCTCGCTGGCCGCGCGCATCGAGGCCGAGGGCGAGCCCCTTTGAACGGTAGCGGCGGCGACCGGATGTGCGCTCCCGGCAGGGGGCGCTTCAGCGCATGGCGGCGGCGGTGGCGCTGGGGGCGGCGGCGGGCTGCCACTGCAGGACGACCAGGCCGGCGACGACGATGGCGCAGCCGACCAGGCGGCGCGGGGTCAGCGGCTCGGCGCCGGTGACCGCCAGGAAGAGCATGGCCACCAGCGGGTAGGCCGAGGTGACGGCGATGGCGGTGGAGGCGCTGGTCACTCGCAGGGCGAAGAGGAGGCAGAGCAGACCGGCGATGGTCGAGGCCCCGGCCCCCGCAGCCCAGGCGACGCCCTCGGCGCTGGGGATGACGCCCGGCGCGGCCCGGCGGGCCAGCCACCAGAACACGGGGATGGAGAGCGCGAAGGGCAGCGCGTAGGCCCACTGGACGTGCAGCGGGTGCGCCAGCATCACGGCGCGCTTGTTCGCGAAGCCCCAGAAGCCCCAGAGCAGCGTCGCCGCGAAGAGCAGGAAGGCAGGCCCGGTCATCACCAACCCCGCACCGCGAACCCCCGGGGCAGGCGCCGAGGCGCCCTCTTCAGCCGTGGAGGCTCGTCGAGACGGCGGCCATCGTCATCATCCGGCGTGCCGAGTCAACGGAATTCGCCGCAGCTTCAGCGTTTGCGGCGGCTTCGGGACTTGGGGGCCTTGGCGGCCTTGGAGCCCGGCCTGGTGGTGCGGCGGCGCGGGGCCTCGTGGCCGGTGGTGGGGCGCGACTTCGGGGCCGCCGGCGGGCCCTCGGCGGGGTCGCGGGCGGGGCGCAGGCTGGCGGGGCGGCCGCGCAGACGCGTCTCGCTCATCCGCAGCAGCACCTGGTCGGCGTAGTCGCGCTCCACCTCGACCAGCGCGTGGTTCGAGCGGATGTCGATGGCGCCGATGGCGCTGCCGGGGACGTCCGCCTCCTTGGTCAGCGCGCCGACGATGTCGCCGGGGCCCAGGCCCAGCTTGGAGCCCTGGGAGAGCCAGAGCTGCACCGTCTCGGGAGAGGCGGCCGCGTCCAGCGGAATCACCTTCATCGACGGCAGCGAGTCGCGGCGGCGATGGGCACCTTCCTCCGCTAAATGGAGCGGCGAGCACGTTCGAGGAGGTCGAGCTGACACGATATCGCCGCGCCGAGGGCCGCATGAGCCGACTGGCGCGTGGTTGAGCGACAACGTGCTCGACGCGACGCTGCGCGGGCGACCGCGCAGTTCAGCGTTGCGGCGGCTTGGGACTGGCCTTGGCGCCTTGGCTGGCCTGCGCGCGGCGCGGAGCGTGGCCGGTGGTGGCGCGACTTGGGGCTGCGGCGGCCTCGCGGTCGCGGCGGGCTGGCGGGGGGCGCAGGCGCGTCCGCATCCGCAGCAGCACCGGTCGGCGAGTCGCGCCCACCGACAGCGCGGTTCGAGCGGATGTCGATGGCGCGATGGCGCCTGGGACATCCGCTCTTGGTCAGCGCGCCTACGATGTCGCCGGGCCCAGGCCCAGCTGAGCCCTGAGGCGAGCTGAGTCCGAGCCGGCGGCGGCTTGGGCGGCACGACGGGCGCGGCGGTTCGCGGCGGGCGGCGTCGGCGGCGGCGGGCGGGCCTCGGCGCGGGGCGCGCGCGGGGCGCGCCAGATGGGCTCGCTTCGTTGAGCGCGGCGCGGCGGCGGCCTCGGCGGCGGCGCGGGGCTTCCGCTTCTTCGGCGGCGGCACCTCGGCGGCGGCGGGCGGCTCCGAGGCGGCGTCCTCGACGACCGGCGCCCGCGCCGGACGCGTCGACTTGCGCACCACCGCGGGCGCCGCCGGGCGCGCCGACCGGTGGGTCACCTCGGGCCGGTGCCCCACGGCGCGCGGCTCGGGCCCGTCGACCACCAGCGGCTGCTCGCGCGTCACCAGGTGCGCCAGCGCGGCGGCCACGTCCAGCGGGTCCACGTCCAGCGCCTCGACGAGCTGCTCCATCGCGGCGCGGTAGTCGGCCAGGTCGGTCTCCTCGAGCCGGAAGCGCACGGCCGCCTGCAGACGCAGCGCGCGGCCCTCGGCCAGCTCGTCGTTGGTGGGGATGCCCACCTCGACCATGCGCTGCCGGGTGAAGCGCTCGATCTGGCCGCGGATGTGGCGCTCGCGCGGCGTCAGGAAGAGCACGGCGACGCCGGTGCGCCCGGCACGCCCGGTGCGGCCGATGCGGTGCACGTAGGTCTCGGGGTCCGGCGGCGGCCCCATGTTGATGACGTGGCTGACGTGCTCGACGTCGAGGCCGCGGGCCGCCACGTCGGTCGCGACCACCAGGCGGAGCCGCCCCGAGCGCAGCCGCCGCACCACGTCCTCGCGCTGCGACTGGCTCATGCCGCCGTGCAGCGGCGCCGACGCGAAGCCGCGGTACTCCAGCGCGTCGGCCAGGTCGGCGCACTCGGCCTGGGTGCGGGCGAAGACCAGCACGGCCTCCGACGGCTCCACCTCCAGCATGCGGGTGAGCGCATCCAGCTTGTCGCGCGGGTACACGCAGAGCACGCGCTGCTCGACGTCGGCCACCGTGCGGGTGGCCTCCTGCACGGCGGCGGTGATGGGGTTCTTCAGGTAGTGCTCGGCGACGCGGCGGATGGGACCGGGCATGGTCGCCGAGAACAGCGCGGTCTGGCGCTTGTCGGGCGTGTGGCCGACGATCCACTCGACGTCGTCGATGAAGCCCATCCGCAGCATCTCATCGGCCTCGTCGAGGGCGACCATGCGCACCGCGTCGAGCTGCAGCGCGCCGCGGCGGATGCAGTCCATGACGCGGCCGGGGGTGCCGACGACGATGTGCACGCCGCGCTCGATGCGGGTGAGCTGGGCGCCGATGGGGGCGCCGCCGTACACCGTCATGATGCGGACCGGCCCCAGGCGTTGGGCGTAGGTCTTGATGGCCTCGGTGACCTGGAGCGCCAGCTCGCGGGTCGGCGTCAGCACCAGCCCCTGCACCTCGATGCGGTCCAGGTCCAGGCGCTGCAGCATGGGCAGCGCGAAGGCGGCGGTCTTCCCGGTGCCGGTCTGGGCCTGGCCCAACAGGTCGCGCCCCGCCAGCAGGTGGGGGATCGCGGCGACCTGGATCGCGGTGGGGTTCTCGTAGCCGACGGCGGCGAGCGCCTCGAGCAGCGCGGGGGCCAGTCCGAGCGCAGCAAAACCGCCGGAAGCGTTGGGAGATTCGGGGGTTTCGGCGGCGGTCATCTCGGGCGTCCTCGGCGGTGCTCCGCCGTCCATCGGGAGGGGCCGTCTACCAGACCGAGGGCCGGAAAGCACGCTTTGCGCGGGCCCTGCGGCCAACGGCGGGCTGCAGCGCGGCGCCGCCCGGGAGAGCGCGGCGCTCGCCCTGCTGGCGGTGTTGGGGCTATGCTCGCGAGGAACGCAGCGCCTGGAGGTGGAGCGGTGAGCATGGCCACTTGCGAGCACATGACGGACGAGCCGGTGCTCGAGCCGGGCACCCAGGGATGCGAGGAGTGCCTCGAGATCGGCCAGCGCTGGGTGCACCTGCGCCTGTGCCGGGTGTGCGGGCACGTCGGTTGCTGCGACAGCTCGATCGGCAAGCACGCCACGGCGCACTTCCACCAGACCCGACACGCCACGATGCAGTCCTTCGAGCCCGGCGAGGACTGGGGCTGGTGCTACGTCGACTCCCAGATGCTCGGTCCCTTCGAGCCGCTGCGCTGACGCGCGTGGACGAGGCGGCGTATCGGCGGGAGCTGGCGCGGTTGGAGGCCGAGCGGGGCACGCTTGGGGCGTGGGAGCTCGCGGGGCGCACGCTGGCGCTGGAGCGGTCGCGGGCGGCCCGGCTGGCCGAGACCGACGACGCGCGCGCCGTGGAGCACTACCTGGCGGCCGAGGACGCGCAGCGCACGCTCGGCACCTTCGCCACGGGCAGCGGCGAGGGGCTCGCGTCGATGGCCGCGCTCTACGCCATCATGGCCGACCGGGCACGCCTGCACGAACGGCTCGGCAGGACGGACGCGGCGCAGGCCGCGCTCGCGGTCGAGACCTGGCAGACCATCGTCGACGACCCCAACGGCCAGGGCCTCCCACACCAGCGCGACCTCGAACGCGCCCGCGGCCTCGGCTGAGATCCCCGCGCGTGGGCTTCGCGAGGCTGGTGGCCCTCGAGACCTCCTCGCTCACCTGCCGCTCCAGAGGCGAGCATCGCTTGGTCGTGCGGGGCGAAGGGGATTAGGCTGCTCGGCGCGGCGGGGTGGGCTCGCGGCGGGCGACCGGGGCGGGGCAGCGGCTGATGGCGGCGCCGATCTTCGTGGTGGGGACGGGGCGTTCGGGGACGACGCTGTTGCGGATGATGCTGTCGGCGCATCCGCGGGTGTACCTGACCCACGAGGCGTCCTTCCACCTGATGGATTCCATGTTCCCGGCCGGGCGCAGCGGCGAGGAGTTCCTGGGGTACTTCTTCCGCTCGGCGTCCTTTCGCTGGCTGCGGCTCGACCCGCGCGAGGTGATGGCGGGGCTCGAGCGGCCGCTGACGCGGGCCCGACTCTGCGAGGTCTTCGAGGCGGTGATGCGGGTGAAGGCCGCGCAGCACGGCAAGGAGCGCTTCGGCGACAAGACGCCGTCCCACACCGCGCACCTGGCGCGCATCTACGCCTGTTGGCCCGGCGCCCGCGTCGTGCGCATCGTGCGGGACCCGCGCATGGTCGTGCGCTCGCTGCGCTCGATGCCCTGGGGCCCGGGCTCGGTCATCGGCGCCGCTGCCATGTGTGAGATCGAGCGGCGCCAGGTGGCCCCCTTCGTCGATCGGACGCTGAAGGTGCGGCTCGAGGACCTGCTGGAGGCGCCGCGCGACGTGATGGCGCGCGTGCTGGACTTCGTCGGCGAGCCCTGGTCGGACCAGGTGCTGGACCACCCGCGCTTCGGGCCGGGCGTCGACGACATGCCGCCCCTGCCCTGGTTCGCGCGGGCTGCTCGAGCGCCCGCCGGCCCGATAAGGCAGGACTGGGCGAGCTGGGATCCGGTGGAGCTGCGGCTGGTCGAGCGGCTCACCCGCGACTGCATGACCGAGGACGGGTACGCGCCAGCGCCCGCCTCGGCGCTGGCGTCCCAGCCGAGCGGCCTGCGCGTGTTCGGCCGCTGGGTCTCCGAGCTGCCGCGGGCCATGGCCGAGCTGGGAACCGCCGCCGGCGCGCTGCGGCGCTCACGGCGCGACGCGGCCCAGAGCGGGGCCGAGATGATGGCGCTGTTCCGGAAGCTGAACCCGCGCGCGTGCGAGGCCTACGCCGGGTTCGCGATGCCCGACCCGCCGGCGCTCCCCGAGGGGTGGGAGACCGCGCTGGCGCCAGCGGTGCCGCGCCTGGCCAGCACGCAGTAGGCGTTGGAGCCGCCGGGGCGGCGCATCAGCGGGGCGATGAGTCGGTCGGCCACCGCGGCCACCACGCCGAAGGGCACCACCAGCGCCCACACCAGCGCGTGGCGCGCGCGGTCCAGCGCCGTGGGCTCGGGGAGCCAGGGGACGCCCGGGTTCCCGGCCAAGCGGCGGCCCAGCAGCATCACCGCGAAGGCCAGGTCGACCGGCGCGTGCGCCTCGCCGCGCTGCCAGGCGACGATCTCGAAGCCCGCCTCGGTCAGCCAGCGCTCGGCGTGGCGAGCGGCCGGCAGGTGCTGGTGCTGCGGCTGGAACCAGGGCAGCCACCAGCGCCCCAGCCACCGCCCCATCTTGCAGTCGGGATCGGGCTGCTCGATGAAGAGCAGCCCCCCGGGGGCGAGCGCCGTGTGGGCCGCGGCGATCTCGGCCTGGGGCTCGCGGGTGTGCTCGAGGTAGTGGCTCATCGAGACCACGTCGTACTGGCCGGCGAGCCGGGGTGCCAGCTCGGGGAAGAGGCCGCGGAAGCCCCGGCGTACCCAGCCGCGGCGAGCGGCCTCGTCGATGGACTCCGACAGATCCAGGCCGTCGAAGCTGGCCTGGGGCACGGCCGAGCGCACCGCCAGGCAGAAGTGCCCGTGGCCGGTGCCGACGTCCAGCCAGCGGGTGGGCTCGGCGTGGGCCAGCACCATGGCGGCGCGGCGGCGGTAGGCGTCGACGGGCACGGCGAACATGGTGCTGGCGACGCTCTCGCCCAGGCCCTCGTAGAAGTCGGCGTAGTAGTAGTTCAGGCCGGCCAGCGACAGCCGGGGGTTCTGGAAGACCAGCTCGCAGCCGCCGCAGCGCTCCAGGTGGAAGGTGCCGGGCTTCTGCTGCAGGAGATCCGTGGTCGTGATGAAGGGGCGCAGGTCCGGCGAGGCGCAGCTCGGGCAGGCCGTCCGGCGCGGCTCGAAGAAGTGGTCCAGGCCGCCGGCGACCTCGGCGGCATAGCGGGCGCGCAGCGCGGCGCGGTCGATGCCGGGGGCGGGATCGGTGTGGAGCGCGGCCCACCAGAGCTGACCCTCGCGATACATGCGCTGCAGCGCCGCCTCGGGGGCGTCGGCCGGCGCGGGGAAGGCGCCGATGAAGGCGATGATGGGGTGGAGGTGCCAGGCGAGCATGAGCAGCAGCCCCACCCACGGCGAGGTGAGGACCGCGAGGACGAAGATGGCGACCAGCACCGGGAGGCCGTAGATGAGGCCCAGCACCTGGGCGCGGCCGTAGGACTGGAGCTGGGCGAGGCGGGCGGAGACGGTCTCGCGGAGGGAGGCGAGCTGGGGCGCGATGGCCGGCGCGCTGGTGGTGGGCGCGTAGGGGGCGAGCTCGCCGACGAGCTGGGAGAGCGACTCGCGGGTCAGCGGGTAGCGGGGGCTGAGACCGGCGCGGGCGAGCAGCTCGGGCCGGACCAGGACGACGTGGCCGGCGCCGCCGAGGGGGGCGAAGGGGTCGGAGCCGAGCTTCTTCGGGTCGACGACCTGCGCGAGGTTCAGGGCCTGCAGCGCCGGCAGGTTGCCCGGGACGACGTCGAGGAGATCCAGGCCGGCGTCGATGGCGTGGGCGCGGGCGGCCTGCTCGACCGGGGCCAGCAGGTGGACGCCCTCGGCGACGAGGAGCCGGTGGGTCTGGGGCGGGGCCGTCGCCGGCGGCTGTGGAAGGCGCGGGAGCGCGGCGAGGCGCGCACGCAGGCGGAAGCCCTCGGCGACCAGCGCCAGGGTGATCAGGAGGAAGAGCCAGATCATGTCGCGCGCTCCAGGGCGTCGGCTGCGGCCTCGGGGCCTCCGGCGCGGGCGAAGGCGTCGCGGATGCGCGCGGCGGCCTCACGGTACGATGGCTCGTCGAGCACGGCGCTCACCGCGCTCTTCAGGGCCTTTGCGTCGACGCGGCCGAAGCGCACGCGCAGCCCGGCGCCGGCCAGCTCGACCTGGCGGGCGACCACGGGCTGGTCGTCGCGGATGGGGGCGAGCACCAGCGGCAACCCGAAGCTCAGGGCCTCGACGGTGGTGTTGTGGCCGCCGTGGCCGACGACGGCGCTGAGGTGTGGCAGGAGCTGGAGCTGCGGCACCCAGGGCTGCACGATGAAGTGCTCGGGCACCGGGCCCACCAGATCGGGCGGCGCGGCGAAGACGGCCTGCACCGGCAGCTCGGAGAGCGCCGAGACGGCGGCGCGGTAGAACTTCTCGCCGCGCTCGGCGTTCACGGTGCCCAGCGACACCAGCACGCCGCGCAGCGACGGGTCGAGGCGCTCCCACGGGAAGGGCGTGGCGTCGGCGCGGGCGGCGATGGACGGCCCGATGAAGCGGTAGTGGGCTGGCCAGTCCACGTCCTCGCCGGCCAGGGCGGGCGCCGAGCAGATGATCACCAGATCGGGCGAGCGGTCCGGGTGCGGGACCGGCTCGAGGCCGACCTCGCGCTGGAGCTGGGCCTGGCGCTCGTCGAGCCACTCGTGGACCAGCGGCAGCTCGGCCAGCCACTCGGTGACGCCGGCCGAGGTCGAGGCCAGGGTGGCGTAGCGGCGGCCCAGGCGTCGCGCGGCCAGCCCGCCGGCCATGGCCTGCTGGTCGACGATGAGCAGGGCCGGGTCGAACTCGGCGATGGCGGCCTCCACGCCGGGCAGCATGGCGTGGGCCAGCGGGAGGAAGAACTCCTCCCAGAGGAACTTGAACGCCGCAAGCCCGCGATTGGCGCGGCCGCGGGCGGCCATCTCGTCGCGCAGCTCGGTGGGGATGCGGTCGTCCAGCTCGAAGATGCGCGCGCCCGGCGGCAGCAGCGGGCGGGCGGCGCCGGGATGGGCGACCCAGGCGACCTCGTGGCCACGCCGCTCGAGCGCGGCGGCGATCGAGACGGTCGGGTTGATGTGCCCCGTGAGCGGCGGGACGACGAAGAGGTAGCGCGCCATGGCTCAGCGATGCTCCTTGGCCCACTCGATGATGGCGTCGCGGACGGTGTCGGTGGCTTCCCAGATGACCGAGTGCGTTGCGCCCGCGACGACGCGCAGCTCGGCCCGCGGCAAGGTGGCGGCGAGGCGCTCGCCGCGGTGGAGGATGTCGGACTTCTCGCCATAGAGTAGCAGAGCCGGGGCGTCCATGGCGCGCAGCGCGGCGTCGTCGAAGAGCTCGGAGGCCTGGAGGTCGGCGACCAGCGTCGTACCGTACACCAGCGCGCTTGCGGACTCGGCGAGCCGGTTGCGCTTGCGCTCGCTGTGGCGGCCCAGCCAGTCCTTGAAGGACTCGGCGATCTTCTGGTCGCGGGCCTCGCCCTCGAGCCCCAGGGTGCCGGCCATCTCGGCGCCGAAGCCGGCGTCGGAGAGGTGCGCGTCGACCAGCACCAGGCTGGCGGTGCGCTCGGGGTGCGCCATGGCGAAGGCCAGGGCCAGAAGACCCCCGAAGCTGTTGCCGACCAGGTGCACCGGCCCCTCGACCGCGGCGGCGTCCAGGACGGCGGCCAGGTCGGCGACCATCTGGGGGACCGTGTAGCCGCTCTGGGGGCGCTCGGTGCGGCCGTGGCCGCGCAGATCCCACAGCAGCACCGGCACCTCGCGGGCCACCTGGGTGGCGGCGGCGAAGTACCAGCTCGACAGGTTGTCCATCACCAGCCCGTGGATGAAGACCACGGGGCTCGGGCCGGCGCCGATGCGCTGCACGTGGAAGCGCAGGCCGTTGGCGAGCACTTCAGCCATGGGTGGCCCCCGGCGGCGCGCATGTGAAGTCGACCAGCAACGCGCTCAGCTCGGCCGGCTTCTCGAGCGGCAGGTAGTGCCCGCCCGCGAGCTGCTCGACGCGCGCGTGGGGCAGGAGCGCCCGCACGCGATGGGCGCCGGGAAGACACGCCGAGGCCGTCCCGTACACCGCCATCACCGGGCACGTGAGGCCGGCCAGCGCCTCGTCGGGCGGCGGGCGCGTCGCGGCGAGGTCGGCCAGCAGCGTCGTCTCCAGCGCCAGGCCCAGCAGCCCGTCGAGCAGGCGCCGGGCGCGGCGGCCGCCCTGGGCCAGCGCGCCGCGCAGGTCGGCGGGCAGCGCGTCGATCATCGAGTCCTCGGGCAGCTTCAGGAAGCCGAGCAGGTCATCGGCGTGCCCCGGCAGAAGCGGCGCCTCCACCAGCGCCAGCCGCTCCACCCGCTCGGGGTGTCGCTCGGCGAAACGCAGCGCCACCAGCGCCCCGTAGCTGTGACCCACCAACGTCACCGGGCCGCCGGCCGCGCCGCGCTCGGCCAGCACCTGCTCCAGGTCGTCGGTCATGGTCTCCAGGTCGTAGCCCGCCCGCGGCCGCTCGCTGCGCCCGTGACCGCGCAGGTCGTAGAGCAGCACCCGGTGCCGCTCGGCCAGCGCCGGCGCCGCGGTGAAGTACCAGCTCGCCAGGTTGCCCACGACCAGCCCGTGCAGCATGACCACCGGGTCTCCCGCACCGAGCTCGACCGCGTGCAACCGCACGCGCTCCTCTGGGCCTACCCCTTCGCGCACTCGAGGATGTGCTCGACGAGCTCGCCCACGCGCAGCGCGATGATGTCGTCCAGCGACTTCTGCGACAGCCAGCCGACGAAGTCCACGCTGTCGCCGTAGTTCTCCTGCAGGCGCTCGGCCAGCGCCACGAACTCGATGCTCTCCAGCTCGAGGTCGTCGCTGAACGAGGTCTCCATCCCGATCGGCGTCTCGTCCACCCACGCCTCGCCGATGACCTCGCGGATGATGTCCGCCACCTGCGCCAGGGTCTCGTCTCGGTTCACGGTCATCACCCGATTGTCCATGCGACGATGTGGTCGCCACGTCGCGCCGTCCAGACCCACACACCGTCGACCAGCAGGCGCACGCCGGCCTCGTCGATGGCCACATCGCTTATCACGAATCGCCGCGGGTTGCCGCTCAGGCCGCTGCCCCGCGCCTTGCCCAGCGCCTCCTTGGCGGCGAAGGCCCGGGTGACCCACTCGTCGCGGGACGCCCCCTCGGCCCTGGCCGACGCCTCGAGCAGCTCCAGCTCCTCGGGCACCGAGATGAGCGCCGCCGTCGCGTCGTCGCGCGGCGCGATGAGCT
Organism: Deltaproteobacteria bacterium; assembly: GCA_020632695.1. Taxonomy (GTDB): domain Bacteria; phylum Myxococcota_A; class UBA9042; order PHBI01; family JACKFB01; genus JACKFB01. The sequence continues at coordinate 448,590 of JACKFB010000001.1, read as the reverse complement.
CGAGGTCGATTCCCGGGTCGCGCCCCTCACAGCAGATCGCCACGGCGCGCTCGTCCTTGTGGGCGATGGACACGCGCAGATCCTCGCTCCAGGGCCCGCTCACCCGCGGCCTGCCCTCGGCGTCGCTCTGGACGCTCACCTCCACGGGCCACATGGGCCGCCCGCCGCGCTCGCCCAGCCACGCGCGGACGGCGTCCTTGACCGCGATGCGCCCGTACAAGAACGGTGTGCGAGCCCGCGGCGCCTCCGCGTTCCAGGCCGCGCGCTCCGCCTCGCCCAGGAAGCGCCGCGCCAGGTAGTCCCGCGAGGACGCCGAGCGCCCCGGATCATCGACCATGGCGAATCCCGCCGGGTCCATCGTGGCGTACAGGTGGCGGGAGGCCGCCTGCATCACGCCCCAGACGCGGTCGTCGGTCTCGAAGCGCCAGTCCTCCCAGCCGTCGATCTGCGCCCAGACGCGCCCGTCCACGCTCAGCTCCAGGTCGGCCTTCACGTCGCGCACGCTCATGCCGCGGATGCGCACGACGCACTGCACCAGGGTGCCCGGCGCCGGCTCGGGCCCGTAGACGCTCATCCGCGCGACCTTGATGGGCATCGCCAGGCGGTCCTTCTCGGCGGTGCGCATCACCCAGTAGCCGAAGAGCTGCCCGGCAGCGTCCACCAGGGCGCCCGGCGCCTCGAGCGCGACCAGGGTCCCGCGGATGCCGTCGCTGCCCAGCACGTCCAGGGCCGCCACCGACTGGTACGCCGGGCCGTGGAACATCCAGCCCTCGGCGTAGAGCGCCTCGGCGTCGACCTCCGACGGGCGCTCGTCGGTGAGGCTCGCGTCGGCGGCCGCCGGCGCGGGGGGCCAGGCGTCGGCCAGCACCAGCGTGGCCTCGAAGTAGCCGCGCAGCTCGGCCCGCAGGCGGTCGCGGTCGAGCCAGGTGGTGACGATCTCGACGTCGACCGGCGGCTCCACGGCCACCCAGCGCGAGGCGCGCACGCTCTCGACCGCCACCACGACGCGGCCCGGGGCGAGCGCCTCGGCGGCGTCCATCAGCATGCGGATGGACATGGTCATCGGCACGACCGGGTTGCGGTCGGAGACGACGGGCCAGTCGGGCGGCTGCGGGATGAGGCAGTGCCCCATCAGGTAGGGGTCGGTGCGCACTGACAGGTGGCGGCGCTGGACCTGGCTGGCGGGGGCCTCGGGCGCGGGCGGGCCGGCAGCGGGCGCCGCGGCGCGGGGCTGGGGCCCGGACTCGAAGGCGCGCCCGACGGCGGCCTGGGCGTCCTGGACCTGGCGGAGCACGCGGTCGAAGGCGGCGCGCACCGGGTCCGCGGTCTCCGACGTGCTCGGACGCGCGCTCGGCGCCAGGTCGAGCGGCGTGTCCAGGTGCACCAGCGGGACGCCCAGCTCCAGCGCCATCAGGCCGGGGCGCGAGCGGCCCTCCCGCGGCGGGGACAGCCCCAGACGCCCGAAGTCGGGGGACGCGCCCTCGACGAAGAGCATGGCGGCGACGCGGCGGAGCTGGTCCATGCCCGAGCGGCGCGGGGCGGCCGTGGACGCGGTGAGGTGCGGCCGGCCGCGGAGGGTATCGTCGACGAAGCCGACCAGGCTGCCGCTGCCGAGCTGGACGAAGACCCGCGCGCCCGCCTCGTACATCGCCTCGGTGAGCTCGCGGAAGCGCACCGGCTTGACCAGGTGCTCCAGCGCCAGCGCGCTGATGGCGTCGTGCTCCGCCGGATACTCGGCGCAGGTGGTGGCGGACCACAGCGGGATGGTCGCCGCCCGGAAGCCGAAGCGGGCCAGGTTGCCACGGTGGGCTTCCAGGTACGGGGCCAGCTCGGGCGAGTGGAAGCCGGAGCGGAAGGGCAGCTCGCGGGCCAGGATGCGGGCGGCCTTCAGGCGCGGCATGGCCAGGGCGGCGGCGGCCTCGGAGCCGCAGAGGATCGACTGGTGCGGGCAGTTGTCGTGGCTCAGGTGCAGGCTGGCGATGCCCGTGTCCCCGACGCCGCCAGCCACCGCGGCCTGCACGCGCTCTGCCGAGGCGCCGGCGGCGATGAAGACCACCGGCGGCACCTCGAGGGTGCCGGGCGTCATCTCGGCGAAGAAGGCCTCGAACTCGTCGGCGGGCATGATCCCGGCCGCCAGCATCCCCGCCCACTCGCCCACCGAGTGGCCGGCCAGCATGTCGGGGCGGAGGCCCACCTCGCCGAGCAGCTCCGCCAGGAGCCTGCCGGTGGCGACCACGCTGGCGCCCTGGGCCTCGAGCGCGGTGCCGGCCTCGAACACGGGCGCAGGGCGGCCGAAGTGCTCGGCGATGTCGGCGATCTTCGGGTCGAAGTCGGCCTCGACGCCGGGGAACATGAAGGCCAGCCGACCGCCGCGGCTGAGCAGGCCCTCGGGGGAGAACCAGAGCCCGTCGCGGCCGGCGCGGGCCTCGCCCGCAGCGATGACCTCGCGGGCCTGCGCGCGCCGGGCCGGCGTCGGGTCGGTGAGCGCCAGGCGGCAGGGGCCGGTGCCGTGGACCTGGTTGGGGGCGGGGTGCGCGTCGAGCAGCGCCACCAGGGCCGACGGATCGGCGGCGGCCAGCAGCAGGATGGGCTCGACGTGGGCGCCCACGGGCACCGGACGGCGGCGGCGCGAGACCTCGCCGTGGGACTCGAGCACCACGTGGGCGTTGATGCCGCCGAACCCGAAGGCGTTGACGCCGGCGCGGAGCGAGCCGGTGCGCGACACCCAGGGTTCGGCCTCGGCGATGAGGCGGAAGCGGGTGTGGGCGATGGCCGGCAGCGGCTCCTCGGCATGGAGCGTCGGCGGCAGGGTGCGGCGGTAGACGGCCATGGCCGCCTTGATGAGCCCGGCGATGCCGGCGGCAGGCATGGCGTGGCCGATCATCGACTTCACCGAGCCCAGGCCCGCGCGGGGGGCGCCCTCTTCGGGTGGCCCGAAGAAGGCTCGCAGGGTCTCGATCTCGGCCTGGTCGCCGACCGGCGTGGCCGTGCCGTGCGCCTCGATGAGCCCCACGGTGGCCGGGTCGAGGCCGGCGGCGCCCCAGGCACGCTCGAGCGCCATGCGCTGGCCGTCCACCCGCGGGACCATCAGGCTCGAGGCCCGCCCGTCGCTGGCGGTGCCGGTGCCGCGGACGACGGCGTAGATGCGGTCGCCGTCGCGCTCGGCGTCCGCCAGGCGCTTGAGCACCACCACCCCGGTGCCCTCGCCGATGAGCAGGCCGTCGGCGCGGCGGTCGAAGGGCCGGATCTGCTGGTTCCTGCTGAGCGCGCCGAGCTGGCAGAACACCGACCAGAACGCCACGTCGTGCGAGAGGTGGATGCCGCCCGCCAGCGCCATGTCCACGCGGCCCGAGGCCAGCTCGCTCACCGCCTGGTCCACCGCCACCAGGGCGCTGGCGCAGGCCGCGTCGACCGTGTAGGCGGGCCCGTGCAGATCCAGACGGTTGGCGATGCGCGAGGCCGTCAGGTTGGGCACCAGACCGATGGCCGTATCGGCGCCGTAGCCGCCGAGCTTGGACTGGAACTCGGCCTTCACCCGGGCCAGGTCGGCCTCGCCCAGGGTCGGGATCAGCACGCGCAGCGCCGTCACGAGCTGCTCGGCCGTGCGCACGTGCTGCTCGAGGCGCGTCATCCCGGCGCCGATGTAGTTGCCGCGGCCCAGCATCACGGCCGTGCGGTCGCGGGCGAAGGGGCGCTTGTCGTAGCCGGCGTCGGCCAGGGCGCGCGAGGCCACCTCCAGCGCGACGAGCTGGTCGGGCTCTGCGCCGCGGGCGGCCACCGGCATCACGCCGAAGCCCAGCGCGTCGAAGCTGACCAGCCCGTCCACGAAGCCGCCGCGCTTGCAGTAGAAGCGGTCGGCGGCGCTGGAGTCGGGGTCGTAATAGACCGGGTCCCAGCGCGCGCCCGGCACGTCGGAGATGGCGTCGAAGCCGCTCTCGATGTTCTGCCAGTACGTCTCGAGGTCGGCGGCGCCCGGGAACACGCAGCCCATGCCGATGATCGCGACGCCGCCGTCGGGCTCGTTGCTGGCCGGCGCCCCCGAGCGCCGCGTCATTGCATGCTCGCCGGCGTCGCCCGCATCAGGATGATCTGGGCGTCCGCCTCGTCGCCGCGGATCAGCTCGTCGATGAAGGCCTCGACGCCGGCCTCCAGCGGGATGAGCCCGATGCCGCGGCGGGCGTACTCGCGCTCCAGCTCGGGGGTGACCATGCCGGCGCCGGCCCACGGGCCCCAGTCGATGGAGAGCACGCGGCGGGCGGGGCGCTCGGACGCGGGCAGCGACGCCAGGTGCAGGGCCAGCTTGTCCAGCGCGTCGTTGGCGGCGGCGTAGTCGACCTGTCCGCGGTTGCCGAATGCTCCGGCGACGCTGCCGAAGAACACGACGAACTCGGCCGGGCCGCGCAGGCTCTGCAGCAAGGTGAGCGCGCCCTGGACCTTGGTGTCGAACACGCGCCCGAAGGACTCCGGCGTCTTCTGGGCGAGCAGCTTGTCCTCGAGCACGCCGGCGCCATGGATGACGCCGTCCAGGCGGCCGTGGCGCGCGTAGACGTCAGCGATGACGGCTCCCAGCGCCTCGGCGTCGCGCACGTCGCAGGCGTGGTAGACCACCTCGGCGCCGGCGCTGCGGATGGCGTCGAGGGTCTCGAGGATCTCGCGGGCGGCCATCACCCGGGCCGCCTCGGCCTCGATCTCGCGCGGGCTGGAGTAGAGCCCGCTGTCCACCAGCACGCGCCGCACGCCCTTGCGGTCCCGCGCCTCGGTCAGCGCCGGGTCGACCAGCGTGTCGGCGTCGGGTAGCGGCGAGCGACCGATGAGCTCGAGGCGGCAGGGACCACGCTCGGCCAGGGCCGTGGCGATGCGGGCGGTGATGCCGCGGGCGCCGCCGGTGATGACGATGACCGGGTTGTCCGACAGGCTCTCGCGGGGCGTGTGGCCGTTGAGCGACTGCGGCTCGACCTTGCGGCGCACCCGCTTGCCGCCGCGGTAGCCGACCTCGATGAGGGGCTCGTCGGCCGACAGCTCGTCGAGGAGCTGCCCGGCCAAAGTCTCCGCCGGCTGCGCCAGGTCCAGGTCCACCACCGACACGCGCAGGTCCGCCCGCTCCTTGGCGACGGTCTTCAGCAGCCCGGCCGCGCCGCCCGATCCGGCGGCTCCGCGATCCTGGTTCCCGGCCCCGAAGCGCCCGCCGCCGGCGGTCGCCGAGAGCAGGGCCCGTCCGCCGCCATCGAGCGCCTCGCGCGTCCGCGCGAAGAGCGACTTGGCGTGCGTGCCGGGGGTGGCGCCGTCCAGGGCCGCCACGTCCACCAGCATGTCCACGGCGCCCAGCGGCGCGTCGGGCGCCACCAGCCGCGCGTCGGCGCCAGCCTCGGTGAGCTTCCGCACCAGCGCCTCGCCGACCCCGTGCCCGTCGGTGGTCACGGCGACCCGTCGCCCGCTCACCCGCGAACGCGAGCTGCGGCTCGGCGGCGCCTCCTCCACCGTGAGCGTGAAGCGCACCACGCCCTCGGGGACGACCGGGTCCTGCTCGGCGGAGGCATCCTCGATGGCCAGCGCTTCAGCCGCCGGGGGGGCCTCGTCGGCGCCGGGCTTCTTCTCGAGCCACTCGAGCACGCCCCGCAGCGTCTTGACGGCGGCGAGCTGCTCGATGACGGCGTCGCGCTCGCTGTCGTCGCGGTCGCCCAGTCCCATCCGCTCGCCCAGCGCCCCCAGGATCTCGATGCGCTTGATCGAGTCGATGGACAGGTCGGCCTCGAGGTCCAGGTCCAGATCCAGCATCTCGATGGGGTAGCCGGTGCGCTCGCTGACGATGCCCAGCAAGAGCCCCTTCGCGTCGGCGGGCGCGGCCGCCACCACCACCGTCTCGGTCACCGTCCTGGAGGCGACCACCGCCGGCGTCGCCGCGTTGGCCGCGCGCGGGGCGACCTCGGCGCTGATGGCGTCGTAGATGGGCGCCGGGACAGGGCTGGCGCCCAGATAGCCCAGCATCACCTCGCGCTGGGTGTCGACCAGGCGGCGCATCGAGTCCAGGTACTGCATCACGACCTGGTCGCGCTCCGCCCCGGGGGCGGGCTGGGCCGGCGCCTGGCCGAGGCCGTCCACCAGCGGGTGCGGCGTCGGGCGCAGCGAGTTCTCGGGCAGCTCGCCGTGGGCGGGCCGCGCGAGGAAGCCGTCGACCAGCCAGGCCGATGCCGGGATGCGCTGCGGCGAGGGCTGCGACAGCTCCACGATGGCCGAGTCGCGGCCGGCGTGCAGCGCGGTGGCATCGATGGGGACCCCGGCAGTGGCCAGCTCGGCCAGCGCCATCTGGAGCTGGTGCAGGCCGTGACGGCGCGGGTGATCGCAGACCACGGCCAGGTGCGGGCGCTCGCCGAGGATCGAGCGCACCAGCCCGGAGAGCACCCGCCCAGGGCCGGCCTCGACGAAGATGCGGGCGCCGGCGGCGTACATCGCCTCGACCTGCGCAGCGAAGCGCACCGGCTCGACCACGTGCTCGGCCAGGCGCGCGCGGATGGCGTCCGGCGCCGTGGGGTACGGCTCGGCGGTGGTGTTCGAGTAGACCGTCGCGGTGGGCGCGCCGATGGCCGCGCCGGAGACGGCCCTGGCGAAGAGCTCCCGGGCGCCGGCGATGACCGAGCTGTGGAAGGCGCAGGCGACGGGGATGGCCTTGGCCTTGAGGCCCGCGGAGGACAGCCGCGCGACGGCGGCCTCGACCGCGGCGGTGGGGCCGGAGATGACGGTCTGGTCGGGGCCGTTCTGGTTGGCCAGGGCGATGTCGGGCGCGTCGCCCAGGGCGGCGATCACCCGATCGGCGGAGGCCGCGACGGCCGCCATGGTGCCCGGGTCGTCGCCGGCGGCCTCGAGGATGGCCGCGCCGCGCGCCTCGGAGAGCGGCAGCAGGTCGTCGGGGTCGATGGCGCCGCCGATGGTCAGCGCCACCAGCTCGCCGTAGCTGTGGCCGCCGAGCAGGGCCGGCTCCACGCCGAGGGTGCCGAGCAGGTCCGCCATGGCGAGGCCCGCGATCCCCAGGGTGGGCTGGGCGACCCGGGTGTCGGTGATGGCCGCGGACTGGGCGGCGGCCTCCTCGGCGCTCATGGGGGCGGGGGGCAGCATCCGGTCGGCCCAGGGCGCGCCCAGGCGCAGGTAGCGGCGGAGCTGCGGGAAGGCGATGAAGAGATCGGCCAGCATCCCCGGGCGCTGGCTGCCCTGGCCGGGGAAGAGGAAGGCCAGCGCGCCCGCCTCGAAGGCCGGGGCCTCGCCGGCCACGAAGACGCCGCGGGGGTCGCGCTCGAAGCGCCGCGCGGCGTCCAGCTTCTGGCTGAGGTCGTCCACGCTGGTCGCGACCACCGCCACCTGCACCGGGCCGTCGCCGGCCAGCGAGATGGTGCGGGCCAGGTCCCGCAGGCGCCAGCGCTCGTCGGCGGCCAGGGCGCGCGCGACGGCGTCGAGGCGGCGGGTGGCGGCTTCGCGGTCCTTGCCGCGGAACAGGAAGAGCTCGGCCGGCCAGGCGTCCAGCGCCTGCTCCGGGTCCAACGCGTCGGGGGCCTCGGTGAGCACGGCGTGGTAGTTGGTGCCGCCGAAGCCGAAGGCGCTGACGCCCGCGCGGCGGCGCGCATCGGCCCAGGGCCTGGCCTCCTTGTGGAGGACGAAGGGGCTCTGCTCCCGCTGCCAGTAGGGGTTGGGCGACTGGACGTGCAGGGTCGGCGGCAGCACGCCGCGGTGGATGGCCAGCGCCGCCTTGATGAGGCCCGCCAGACCGGCGGCGCACTTGGTGTGGCCGATCTGCGATTTCACCGAGCCCAGCGCGCAGCTCTGCGCCCCAGCCCCGGCGGCGGAGAAGGTCTCGGTGAGCGTCGCCAGCTCGGTCTTGTCGCCGACCACCGTCCCGGTGCCGTGGGCCTCGACCAGGCCGACCTCCGACGGCGACAGGCCCGCCCGGCGGTACGCGCGGTCCACGGCGCGCTTCTGCCCGTCCTTGCGGGGCGCCGTCAGCCCCAGGTGGCGCCCGTCGCTGGACGCGCCCACACCCGCCAGCACGGCGTAGATGCGGTCGCCGTCGCGCTGCGCGTCGGCCAGGCGCTTGAGCACCACCACCGCGGAGCCCTCGCCCAGCGTGATGCCGTCGGCCTCGCTGTCGAATGTGCGGCAGCGGCCCTTGCGCGACAGCGCGTGCACGCTGGCGAACATCAGGTAGTCGTTGATGCTGTTGTGCAGGTCGGCGCCGCCGCACAGCATCATGTCGGCCGCCCCGGTGAGCAGCTCCTTGACGGCCAGGTCCACGGCGGCCAGCGACGAGGCGCAGGCCGCGTCGACGGTGTAGTTCGGGCCGCCCAGATCCAGGCGGTTGGCGACGCGCCCGGCGATGACGTTGGCGAGCACGCCGGGGAACGAGTCCTCGGTCAGGCGCGGCAGGTGCTTGTCCAGCGCCTCCGGCAGCTCGCCGGCGAGCTGCGGGAACACCGCGCGGAACCCGTAGGCGCCGGCCAGCTCGTTGCCCGCCTCGGCGCCGAAGACCACGCCGACCTTCTCGCGGTCGAACTCGCGCGCGCCGTAGCCGGCGTCGACGAGCGCGCGGCGCGACATCTCCAGGCTCAAGAGCTGCACCGGCTCGATGGAGCTGAGCGAGCGCGGCGGGATGCCGTAGGTCAGCGGGTCGAAGGGGATGGGCCCGAGGAAGCCGCCCCACTTCGAGGGCGTCTTGTCGCCGCCGTGCGACTCCGGGTCCCAGTAGACGTCCGGGTTCCAGCGCTCGGGCGAGACCTCGGTGATGGCGTCGGCGCCGCCCACGATGTTGGCCCAGTAGGTCTCGAGGTCCTCGGCGCCAGGGAACACGCAGGCCATGCCGATGATCGCCACGTCCATCGGGCCCGGCGCCGGCCCGTCGTCGCTCCGGTCGGGCGCCCCGTCGCGCAGCAGCGCCACGCCGCCCTCGCTGACCTGGCGGTGCAGCTCGGCCACGGTGGTGACCCGGTCGCGCAGCGCCGCCACCTGGCCGATCATGTACATGCCGTCGCGCAGCTGGCCCGCCTCGTCGACGCTGACCAGCTCGGCGCCCTCGCGGCGCAGCCCCTTGGACGCGATGCGCAGCCGCCCCAGGTTCAGCTCCTCCAGGCGCTGCCACACCTCCTTGGTCGGCAGCCCCTCGCCCTCGAGGCGCGCGCGCTCGGCGCGGAAGGCCCGCACGAACTCGGTCTCCGCGCAGCGGGTCGCGTGCCCGGGCGCCGTCTCCAACAGCACGGTCTGCTCGCAGCGCAGCGCCTCGGTCTGGAAGGCGGGCTGGATGGCGCCGGCGGCGACGGCCTCCTCGGTGAAGAGGTAGGCGGTGCCCATCAGCACGCCGACCTTGGCGCCTCGGGCAGACAGCGGAGCTGCCATCGCCGCAACCATCGCCGCCGAGCGCTCGTCGTGGATGCCGCCGGCGAAGAGCACCGAGACCTCGCCCACCAGCGGGCTGGCCAGCAGCCTCGCGATCTGTTGCTCCCACAGCGGGAAGCTGGCGCGTGGGCCCACGTGGCCGCCGCACTCGCGCCCCTCGAAGATGAAGCGGCGCGCCCCATCCTTCAGGTAGAGCTCCAGCAGCCCCGGCGACGGGACGTGCAGCCAGGTCTGGATGCCGACGGCCTCGAGCGGGCGCGCCTGGGAGGGGCGGCCTCCGGCGATGAGCACCACGGGCGGGCGAACGGCCAGGATGGCCTCGAGCTGCTCCTCGCGCAGCTCCGGCGGGACGAAGCCCAGGATGCCGGCGCCCCAGGGGCGGTCGCCCAGCCGCGCGGCGGTCTCCTCCAGGAGCGCGCGCACCTGCCGCCCGCGCATCAGCGCCAGCGCCACGAAGGGCAGCGCGCCGCCGGTGGCGACGGCGTCGGCGAAGGCGGAGCGGTCGCTGACGCGGGTCATCGGCCCCTGGGCGATGGGGTAGCGGGTGCCGAACTGCCGGGCCAGGGGGCCGTCCGGGCCCAGCGCGCCGAGGCGGGCGGCGGTGGCACGGTGCTCGTCGATGGCCAGCTCCACCGCGCGGCACAGGGCGGCGGCGGTCGGGTAGCGGCGGGCGAGGTGCGCGGACTCGGCGGCGAGCTGTCCGATGGGGACGAGGCGGGTGCGGAGGTCGGTGCCGCCGACGAGCGCCAGCGCGGCGTCGCGGTCGGCCGCGGGGCCTGCGACGTCGGGCCGGGCGCCCGGCAGGTCGGGGCGGACGTAGACGCGGTGGCCGGCGATGACGGCGGTCTCGCTGCCGTCCATGGCGGCCAGGGCGGTGGCCAGCTCCACCGGGGTCTGGGACTCGCGTACCAGCGCCAGGGCGTCATCGAGGACCACGCCCGCGGCGCCGCCCGCGACGGCCGCGGCCGCCGTGTGGCAGCCGATGCCGCCCTGCAGCCAGATCGGCAACGAGACTCGCGGGGCCAGCCGCTGCAGCAGGACGAAGGCCGACTCCTCGCCGACGCGGCCGGCGGACTCGGAGCCGCTGGCGATGAGCCCGTCGGCGCCCGCGGCCTCGGCGGCCTGGGCTTCGGTCAGGTTGGTGACCTGCACCAGCACGGTGCGGTCCCGGAAGGGCTCGAGCGGTTGGCCGGCCTGGATCACGACCACGCGGGCGGCCTCGGGCAAGGTCGGGACGCTGGTGCCAGGGCGCACCCGGACGCCGAAACCCCCAGCCGGAGCGATCCGGGCCAGCTCGGCCAGCGCCACGGTCGTCGCGCGGCCGCAAGTTCCCAGGTCCAGCAGTCCCAGCGCTCCGGCGCGGGCAACCGCGCTCACGAGGCGGAGATCGGGCTCCCCGAAGGGCGAGGCGCCGATGACACGCGAGATCGAGGAGTTCATGCGACCCCTGGCTGATGGAGGCAGATCACCCCCTGAGGAGGCGAAAGGGTGCCTGCGAGGAGGCCCTCCGCGCAAGCTTGGGGTCAATTAAGCGTGCAGTTTCCGTGGGTTTCGCGGGGGCCTCCAGACTGACCGCTCGTTCAATTCTGCGATCTTGGGAGGCTCGGTCGGGGCTCACGGCGTCAACGCTTCTTCGGCACCCAGGCCCACACCATGGTGCACCGCACGGGCTCCTCTCCCGCGGCGTCGGTCACGGTGACCTCGACCTGCACCTCGCCCCGCGGCTCGCTGAGGATGCGCTCGCGGTCGGCCTCCGGCACCCGCGCCACCGCGCGCAGCCCGCCCTGGGCGCGCTTGACGTAGTCGATGTGCATGGACTTCAGCAGCGGCACGGCCGCGTCCGGCACCCACATCCCCAGGGCCAGCCCCGTGGCGGTCTCGGCCACCAGCGCCGTCGCCGCCGCGTGCACGCCCTTGATGTGGTTCTGCACCGCCCGCCGGTTCGCCAGCGTGAACACCGCGCGCTCGGTGGTCAGCTCCTCGACCCGGATGCCGGCGGTCCCGATGAAGGGCACCGCGCGCCCCACGACGAGCGATCGCGCGGCCGTGCGGGCGAAGCCGGGCAAACGGTCGATGGGCGCGAGCGCGCGCTGCAGACGATTCGGTGCGGGCATGGCAGGCCTCCTCTGCCCCGGATCATGCCAGCATCGCCGCGGAGCGCCAGCGCACGAGGGCGCGTCAGCCAGACCGCCTGGCCCTCACATCGACACGAAGCCTCCGTCGACCAGGAAGGCGCCCCCGGTGCAGTAGGAGCTGGCGCCGCTGGCCAGGAAGAGCGCCACCTCCGCGACCTCCTCGCTGCTGCCGTAGCGCCCCAGTGGGATGAGCTGCTCGAAGGCGGTGTGGACCCGCTCGGGCGCGTCGGGGTTCGCCTGGCTCTCGATCGACGCCATCATGCGATTGGCGATGGGACCCGGGTTCACCGCGTTGACACGGATCCCCTCCACGGCCAGCTCCTGCGCCGCCGTCTTCACCAGACCCATCAGGGCGTGCTTGCTGGCGACGTAGGGCCCGAGCCCCTCGGAGCCGATGATCCCGGCCACCGATGAGGTCACGACGATGCTCCCGCCGCCTCGCCGGGCCATCATCGGCACCACGTGCTTGATGCCGAACCACACGCCGAGCACGTTCACCTCGAAGACCCGCACGAAGTCCTCGCGCTCCTGGAGCACCAGCGGCGCGACGCGCCCCTCGATGCCGGCGTTCGCGAACAGGATGTCCACGCCGCCGAAGCGCTCCGCACACGCGGCGACGTACGCGCGCGCCTGCTCCTCGTCGCTGACATCCGCCACGAACCAGGCCGCGTGCTCCCCGAGCGGCGCGGCCACATCGCTGAGCGACGCCTCCTCGCGATCGACGAGCATGACCTGCGCGCCCTTCCGGACGAAGAGGCGCGCCGCCGCAGCCCCGATTCCGCCCGCCGCGCCGGTGATGATGGCGGTCCTTCCCGTGAGATCCATGAGCTGCTCCGTGCGAGCGCCGGGCGATTCGAGAGCGGCGCGCATGCACCGATGCACCGTCTGCAGCCCCCGTGCCACGCCAGATCCTCTCCAAGGACCGGCGAGTTCCGCCCCCGCCCCCCCAGGACCGGGCCCTTTCGCACACGTCCAGTGGTCAAAGTCCGCACCACCTCCCCGCGGAGCAGCAGCAGAGTCCAGCTTCAGGGCCACAAGCGTTGCCCTCCCAAGCGGCGCCGCTAAGATGTCTGGGGAAGCTTCCAGAAGGAGATCATGTACTCAGAAGTGCTCGAGATGTCGCCGCGCGAGGACGAGTTGAGCTGGTTCCCGGTCTTGCAGCGGGGGCTGCGCGCGATGAAGCGACGAGCGCCGCTGACCGATGAGCAGGCCCAGCTCGTTCGGATCGGTGCATTCTTCGCAGCGGAGGTAGCCAGAGAGCTCCTCGCCTGCGACGACCTGGACGACTTCACGGCCCGGCTCGACCATGTGACGAGCCGCCGCTGGTTCCTGGCAGCGCGGGTCCTCTTGGCGCGGGCGGTCGTCAGGCTCGGTCCGCCGCTGCTCTCCGAGATGGATGATGAGTTCGAGGCGAGCCGACCCGGCGCATTCCTGGTGGAGGTGCTAGGGCCGGGCGTAGCCCTCGAAGCCGCGCGCGCCGAGCGGCTGCTCGTCGCGTACACCCGGGAGATGCCCGGATTACTCCCCGTCGCGCCCGATGAGCCGTTCGATGTCGACACCGTCCGGCATCTCGCGTTCTCCATCACAGTGCCGGCGCCGATCCGTCAGGCTGTCCAGGGCAGCCCCCTTCGAACGGATGCCCTCGATGCGGCCTCGCCGACCGTCACGCACGGCACCGCCAGTGAGGGGGCAGCACCGCCACCGCCCCGTGCCGTATGATCGTCACGATCCTCTCGCCGGCGGCGACGGTACAACGCGCGGACGGGTGGCTCTTCGCCTCGAAAGCTCCGACGGCGCGCACAGTCCCTCCGACCAGTGCTCGACCAGTCTGGCCGCTGCTCCGCCGGCGAAGCTGGCGCAACACCAGCCCGTCCTGCTGGCGCCGAAAACGGCTCGGGGGCGGTGTCCAGGCACCCGCAGGGGCAGGTGTCAGGGCGAGGGCGAGGTGCCAGCCATACCCGCAGTACCTGTGCGGGCGAGGTGTCAGGGCGGTATCAGCCGCCGCCAGTCCACTCGGGGGGTGGCGGGATCCCTTCCCGCAGGAAGAATCCGACGGGCAGGAGGGCGGCGAAGACTTCCGGCGGAAGTTGCGCGACAGCGCGCTGGTGCTCTTCGCCGAGCTGGCTCCGAGCATGGCGGGCCAACAGCTGACGGTGGGCGCTGTAACGACACGGCGCCTCGGTGGTGGGCGGAGTCGGGTACCGGTACACAGGTTCGCACATCCGCGACCTCGATCACGGGCGCAGGCGGCCGAGAGCGGCGCCGGGATGAGCGCATGAGGACGCGGCGGTGGTGAGGCTCCTAGCTCGTCCCCGGCGGCATCTGGATGTCGAGGTCCGGGAAGCGGCTCCGCATGAACTCGAGCGCCGCGACCGTGTGGCAGCGGCTCACGTCGGGGTTCCTGGCCGTGGGGCAGCTGCAGCCCAGGTACACGTCGGTGTCGCGCGCTCGGTCGGCCAGGCTCGTGAAGGGCCCGGGATCGTTCTGGAAGCGCTGCTCGAGCAGTGCGAGGTAATCACTTCTGAAGCGCTCCCACGCCTCGTCGCTCGCCGCAGCCAGGTAGCGCTCCACCATGTCTCGCTTCGGGGCGAGCACGTGCCGCGTGTGCATGCGGACATCGATCCGGGCACCGGCGGGAAGCGGGTCGTCCGGAGGGCGGCGGCCCCGAACGAGGCGGTAGCGCGCGAGCACTACGGCGACCGCTCCTCGCTCTCGAGCAGAGCGTTCTTGACGTACCACGCGGGCGCCTTGTCGGGATCGCCCGCATATGCTGCCACTTCCCGCAGCGAGCGTTCGATGAGGACCTTGGTCAGCACGTCGACGGTCATGCTCGCTTGGTACCACGCGGATGTGGCGCTCGTCGCGGACGGCTTCGGCCGCTCAGACCTCCTGGCGGCGCACCGACCAGATGAAGCTGTCGAACCAGAAGTGCGCCAGCGAGGTCATCAGCCAGAAGGCGATGAGCCAGGAGATCTGCATGGTCTCCAGGCGCAGCCAGGCCAGGGCGCCGGCCGAGCCGACCACGACGACGAAGGTGGCCAGGGCGCCGAAGCGCCAGCGGTCCAGGGAGAACGAGGTGGTGAGGTTCTTGCGCTCGCTGAACCACACCAGGGCGACGTACATGCTGGCGTGGTAGAGGTTGCCGATGATGGCGCCGTCGAGGATCGAGTAGTAGCTGAGCGCCAGGATGTTGGCGGCGCCGGTGGTGGTGTAGAGCGCGAGCTTGGCCGGCGCGATGCGGTAGCCGCGGGCGCCGAGGCGCAGGTACGAGACCACGTAGAACACGGCGTAGGCCAGGCCGCCGATGATGAGCGGCCAACGCAGGAACGCGGCCTTGTCGGCGACCACGTGGAGCCAGGCCAGCGAGGGGTCGAAGCCCGTGGCGGGGATGAACTCGGCCGGGCGCACGAAGGTCAGGGCGACCAGATAGGGCAGCCACTCGAAGGTGAAGCACATGCCCATGTCGAGGCGGCGGCCGACGTGGGGGTCGTTGCCGCGCTTGCTGTCGTAGATGCGCCCGAAGCCGAAGGTCTGCATCACCGAGTGCCACTCGTCCCAGAGCACGGCGATGGGCGCGATGACGAAGAGCACCTCCGATGAGAGCGCCAGCGCCAGCAGGAGCAGCGCCGGGGCGAGCATCATGCGGCGGCGGTAGCGGCGATAGACGGTCGGGTTGATGTGGCTGCGCACCACGGTCAGGTTGACGTGACCGAAGGTGAAGAGCGCCGCCATCAGGATGAGCCAAGGGGGGGTGGCGCCCGTGTAGGCGATGGAGCCGCCCGGCGCTCGGGGCGAGGCCACCAGCGCAACGAAGGCGAAGGCCAGCAGCGGGCTGCCGATGAAGACCAGCCGATCGAAGAGCGCCCCGACGATGTACCAGGGCCTCGCCGGCGCGCTGGTCGCGTCGGTGCTGGCGCTGAAGTTCGGCACGCTGCTGGCGCTGGCGGCAGTGGTCACGCGGGCCCCATCGAGTCGGACGCGGCGAGCATAGCCGATCCCCCGGGGCCCTCGCATCAATCGGGAGCGCGGGCCTCGTCACCGCCAGCGGGCGCCCCAGGCGCTGTTCTTGGACACGCAGCCCCAGGGGAGATCAAATGCGGCATGGCTGACGCACCCGGGGACGAGGCCACGGAGGACCCTGCCGCGGGCGACGGCGCGGCCCCGGCGCCCGAGAGCACCGACGAGGAGCTCTTCCTGCGCTATGTGGGCGGCGACGAGGCGGCGTTCGCCGAGCTCTTCGCCCGCTATGCCCCGGTCATCGGTCGGCTGGTGGGGCGGCGGGTGCGCGACCCGGACGTGGCCCGGGATCTCGTGCAGCAGGCCTTCTTGCAGCTCCACCGCGCGCGGAGGGACTTCCGCCCGGACGCGCTGCTGCGCCCGTGGTTCTTCACGATCGCCCTCAACGTGGTGCGCCGTCACTATCGGCCGAAGCGCCTGCGCACGGTCGAGCTCGACGAGGTGGCGTCGCACCTGCCGTCGGTGGCCCCGCACGATCCCGTGGCGGCCGAGGCGGCGCGCGCGCTCCACGCCGCGCTGGAGCGCCTGCCCGAGGCGCAGCGCGAGGCCGTCGAGCTGCACTGGCTCGAGGGGCTCTCCTTCGCCGAGGTCGCCGAGGTGGCGGGCTGCTCGACGGGCGCCGCCAAGGTCCGCGCCCACCGCGGCTACGAGGCGCTGCGCGGCCTGCTGGCGCCCTTCAGCCGTAACCAGACGCCGCCATCCGGGACAGAGTAGGGGGGAGGGGCATGCAGCCGAGAGACACACCGATGGTATGCGAGCTGGCGCGCGAACGGGTGGCCGCCGGCGCGAGCTCCGACGACCCGGCGCTCAGCGCGCACCTCGCGACCTGCGGGGCCTGCCGCGCGCTGGACGCCGCCCGTGGGACCGGGCCCGCGCCTGCGCTCGGCGCCGACCTGCTGGCGAGCCTGCGCGAGGACACACGCCGCGGCATCGAGGCCGAGCGGGGGCCCCTCGCCTGGCTCCGCTCGCGCACCACGCCCGCCCGCGCCGGCATGGCCATGCTGGGCGCGGCCCTCGTGCTGCTCGGCGTGCTGTTGCTGCGCCGCCGCGTCGACCTGGCGCTCTACCCCACAGGCCGCCTGCTCGCGGAGCTCACCGTCATGGCGCTCCTCAGCGCCGCCGTGCTCGCGGCCACGCTGCGCGAGCGCCTGCCGGTGATCCGCCCCACGCTGCTGGCTCCCCTGCTGCTCGCCGCGTGCCTGGTCGCCCTGGCCGTCGGGCTGCTGCCGCCCGCCCACCTGGACCACCCGGCCTCGCTGGCCGGGACCGGCCCCGACCTCATCCCGCGGGCGATGGCCTGTTTCGGCTTCGGCACGGCCTTGGCCCTGCCGCTCCTGCTGCTGCTCGCAGGCCTCGAGCGCGATCCCCTTCCCTACGCGCGCCGCGACGCGCTCTTCGCCGTCTTCGCGGGTGTCTCCGGCCTGGCCGCGCTGCTGCTGCACTGCCCGATCACCCAGGGCCCCCACCTGCTGGTGGGGCACGCGCCGGTGCTGCTGCTGCTGATGCTGCTCTGGCCCCTCGCTCGCCGTCTCAGCGCGCGCGCTCGGGCGCGCTGAGGCTCAGAACACGCCGACGATGGAGGCGCTGACGGCCTGGAACTCGAGGCCGAAGGAGATCGAGTCCTTCTGCCCGTCTCCATCGGCGTCCTGGTCGAAGGGCAGGATGCCGAGGGACGGGCAGATGAGGCTCTTGTTGTCTGCCAGGGACTGACAGTTCTCGGGATCGAAGCCGCCGCAGGTCGGCGTGCCGGCGTTGAAGCCCGCGGTGCAGCCCAGCTTCAGCTTCTTCGGGTCCGTGGAGACGACGGTGACGATGGGCGCGCCCTTGGGCACCCCCAGGCAGCCGCAGTCGGCGAATGCGGTGTTGTACGCATCGGCGAAGGCGCTGATGGGCAGCACCCCGCCGACCTTCCCTTGGGCCATCGTGAGGCCCTCCCCGTTGGCGCCGACCGTCACCTGGGCCTCGACGCGCAGGCGCAGCTCTCCGTCCCCGGGCCCGGCGCTCAGCGTTCCGCTCGCGATCGAGCCGGCCATCTGCGAGAGCAGCGAGCCATCCACCTGGGAGAAGGCGTCATAGGGCACCTCGAACTCGCCGTGCCCGGACTTGGCCATGCTCACGCTGCTCAGGTGGGAGCCGAAGATCGCGCTGACCTGCACGTTCGGCGAGCTCGTCAGGGACTGGACACCGCGTGTCTCGAAGAGCAGGACCAGATCGCCGGAGTCGATGGCGTCCTGGAGCGCCGTGTCGATGTCGACGTCACCGAGGAACTGCCCCAGCAGACCGAGCAGCGCGGTGAAGCCGTTGTCGTTGGTCCCGTTGCCGTCCAAGTCGAAGCAGCAGGTGTCGTCCCCGAGGCTCACCGACGTCACGAAGGACGAGGTCTTCGCGAACGTATACTGGAAGGGATCCAGCACGCACTTGCCGCCTGAGCAGGTTCCGGCGCAGGGGGTCTGGGTGGCGACAGGGTGGGTGCAGACGGGACCAGCGGCCGAGTCGGAGCAGGTGGCCTTGGCAGCGTAGGTGACGATCATGCCACCGGTGCAGGTGGGCTCCGGAGGCGTGGAGTCCAGGCACGAAGAGGCGTTGCAGGTCGGCGGCTCGGGGAGTCCGCTGCACGCGTAGAAGTCGGTCGTGCACCCGTTGTCGCCCTGACAGGCCGTACAGGCGGCGGGAGAGGCGAGACACTCCACGAGGCACTCGTTCTTGGCGCACAGCGAGAGGTCGGCGTAGCAGACGGCGCAGGCGTCCGAGATGCCGGTCTTGTCGAGCAATCCGGCCTCGACACAGGCCCGATAGGGCCCATCTTCGGTGTTGCCAGCCAGGAAGCAGTTCTGTCCCTCGCTCCGCGCCACGCCGGCAGGATCGTCGCTCGCGATCGCCGCCTGATCCGACGTGCTGAGGCAGCCGGTGGGCGGGAGGTCGGACACGGTGAGCTTCACCGGGTAGCTGGTGTCGCCCTTGCCGGCGGCGTTGCCGAACGCGACGAGCACCGTCGTGTCGATGTCGTTGGTGTTGGCGCAGGTGAAGTCGATGCCGATCTTCAGGCTGGCGCCGGCGCCCACGTTCACCGACGCGGTCGGCGAGAAGGTGAGGGCCGCGCCCTTGCTCAGGCTCAGCGAGAGCGCGGCCGGCGCGGCGCTGCCGTTGACCACGGTGATGCTGCCCAGGCGCTGCGGGCACTGGGTCTGGCCGAGGGTGTGGGAAGCGGCGATGGACGTGGCCGGCGCGCCGTCGGCGGTCTCCAGCGACACGGTGAAGGTCGCGACCGGGACGTCGGCCGACACGTCGAGCTCGGGGCCCAGGTCGGCCAGCGCGTCCGGGAGCGCGTCGGGCAGCGCGTCCGGCAGCAGGTCGCCGGGCACGTCGGGCAACAGATCGCCGGGAACGTCGGGCAGCAGGTCCGGGAGCAGGTCGCCGGGCACGTCGGGCAGCGCGTCGGCGGAGACGTCCTTTCCGGTGGTGTCGGGCTGGCTGGTGTCGGGCCGCGGGATGATGATGGTCTCGCCGCTGCCGCCGTCGCACGCGGCGCAGGCGGCCGCCAGCGCGCAGATCCATCCGAGACGTCCGAGCTTCATGCGAGCCTCCGTCGACCACAGCTCCGCGGCACGCAGTGGATCGCGACCTCGAGCAGGGGATGCGGTGAGGCCCGCGATGATGCAGCGCAGCGCCCGTCGGGTCAACGAGTTCCCATGGACCGGCGGTGTCGCCCTCCCCTCGCGGACGGGTGTAGACTCGTGCTCGGACCCTACCGCGTGAGGACACCATGAGCGCACGATTCCAGGTGCAGGCCCCCGCCTACGCCGAGCCCGACGCCGACAGCGAGCTCCCCCCTCCAGCGGGAATCGAGGGCACACCACCTCCCGGACTGGCGCTGACCGAGGCGCTCATTCGGGGGCTCAGCCGCCGCGACATGCCGCCCCGCAATCGCTGGGTCACCCCCCACGGCCACGCCTTCGACGTCGAGGTCGGCGGCCAGCGCTTCGACGTCACCGTGGCGCTCGAGGGGCCGGCCGAGGACGGCGTGTGGACGATCGAAGCCGAGGCGCGTCGCGGCCTGCTGCCGCGCCGCACCGATCCGGACTCACCCGCCCTGGCGCATCTGCGCGACGCGGTGCGGGACGCCCTCGGCGACGACCCGCGCGTCGAGGACGTCCGCTAGAGCACCGATAGGGAGCCTGTAGCGGATGGACGATTCGTCGGCTCCGAGCGCTCTCGGGCGCCTCGGCGTGCCAGGACCGCTGCGGTAGACCCCGTCGTCGACGGGCGCTGCGCTCCGCACCCAGCGTGGAGACGGCTCCGCTTCGTCGCGCCTCGCCGCATCACCTGGGCCCCACCTGAATCCCCCGTCCGCTACATGCTCCTCGACGCTACGGGAGGCTCTCAGTCCTCCTCGTCGTCGTCGTCGTCATCGTCTTCCCAGTCGTCGTCGTCATCGTCGTCGTCTTCCCACTCGTCGTCATCGTCGTCGTCGTCTTCCCACTCGTCGTCGTCATCGTCGTCGCCGGTGTCGGGCGCCTCCTCGTCCTCCCACTCCTCGTCATCACCACTCAGCGACAACTGCTCACGCACGCTCTCCATGTCCAGCTCCTTGACCTGGGTCGATGCCTGTTCACGGGCCGACGCCGGGTTGGCGCCAGCCCCGCTCTGCTCACGCAGCGTCACTCGTCTCGATCGCGCGTCGACGCGGAGCCTCGGGGCCCGCGCTGACCCGATCATCGCGCCCGTCCGGGCGGTCCCCTCGAAGCTTTCGGCACGCATCGTCATGGTCGCCAAGGGAGCCTCCCAGGCCGCTTCTGCGCGGCCGGCGGGGACGGCGCGGAACATAGCACCGGCCCCGGACAGCGACAATCGAGAGCGCAGGGGCGCCGCCCGACGTGCTCATGCGCGGCGGTAGGGGCGAATCCACGCGCGGTAGAACGCGGTCGCCAGGATCAGCACGGAGAGGCCGGCGATGAGGGCGCCCCAGAACCAGTAGGGCAGAAGCCAGGACTGGGCGATGGTGCCCGTGTCCGACAGCATCGGCTTGCCGTCGCGGGTGAAGCCCGGGCTGAACATGTAGTCGAAGTCGGCCAGGCTGCCGAGGCAGAGCTGGATGCCGATGAGCTGGGTGGTGAAGAGCTTCAGCAGCTCGCCGCCGCGCGCGGCCAGCAGCCCCAGCGCCGCGGCGATGAGGCTCATGGCGACGACGCCGAAGAGCGTGCGCACCCAGATGACCACCGTGAGCGCGACGATGGCCGCCAGCGCGCCGATGACGCCGCGGGCGGCGCGCTCGGAGCGGGCGCCGAGGACGATGACGCCGCCGCCGGCGATGGCCGGGCCGAGCAGCCCCGCCATCGCGACCAGCGGGCGCGCGAAGAAGCCGCCGGCGGTGTGCAGGGCCTGCCCGCCGAGGTCGGGGTAGAGGTCCAGCTCGTGAAAGGAGCCGCCGAAGAGCAGGGCCGCCAGGCCGTGGCCCATCTCGTGCGCCCAGGTGGCCAGGAGCGCGAAGGGATACAGGACGTAGCGCCCCCACGGCTGGGCGAAGTGCAGGCCGGCCGAGACCAGGGCGGCGAGGAGGAAGGCGGCGATGAGGCGGTCGCGTCCGGACTCGGCGGGGCGGCTCTTGGAGGTGGGTTTCATGGGCTCACGGGGTCGGCGGTGAGGCGGGCGGTGAGGTCGTCGACGAACGAGGCGTCCACGTCGTAGCAGTAGCGAGCGCGACGGGGCCCGGGTCCGTCGGGGTCGACGACGAGATAGGGCTTGTCGGGGCGGTCGCTGCCGCCCTGCATCGCCGGGTCGGTCACGTCATCGGGTCCGACGCGCACGTCGACCGGCAGCACCTCGCAGGTGAGCAGGTCGGGGCGCGTGACGGTGGCGATGGCCAGGGTGTCGAAGGGGTTGAAGCCGGAGACGCCGAAGGTCTGCTCCCACAGGGCCAGCCAGCTCGGAGCCGCGTCGGCCAGCCAGCGCGAGGCCGGCGAGCCGGCGGACCAGCCGTCCAGGACGACCGGAGTGACCCACACCTTGGACGAGACCTCCCAGGGCGCCAGGGTCAGCGGGACCTCGCCCGCCAGTAGCGCGCGGAAGGCCTCGGGATCCTTTTCGAAGTTGAAGTCGCGGTGGCCGCGGGCGTTGGTGGTGCCGGTGGTGAAGCGCTGCCCGGGGCGACGGCCGGCGACGGCGACGACCTCGGTGATGCGCGGCGCCAGCTCGGGGTGGGTCTGAAGCAGGGTGGCGACGTTGGTCAGCGGACCCAGCGCCAGGATGACGAGGGGCTCCCGGGTCAGCGCCGCCGCCAGCGCGTCGGTCGCGGCGGTGGGCGTCCCGAGCTGGTCGGCGGAGGCGGCGCCCGCGGCGACGGTGAGGCCGGGCGGCCCGAAGCGCGCGGTGACCTCGGCGGCGATGGGCAGCGCGTCCGCGAGGGGGGCGTTGCCGAACACCACCGAGACCCCGCGCACGGCGAGCTCGGGCGAGCGGAAGGCCTGGATCATGGCGACGGCGTCGTCGATGTCGCGCTGGGGGATGCCGGCGGCGGTGTCGACGTCGAGCCAGACGGCCAGCGGCTCCGCGGTGGCGGAGGGCTCCGGCGCTCGGCGCGCGGGGGCGTGCGCGCAGGCACCGAGCAGGCCGGCGAGGGCGACCAGCGTCCGGGCGGCCGCCCTCACGCGACGCCCGCGGCCTCGAGCACGAGCTGGCGCGCGACCGCCAGCCACTCGCGCTTCTGGTGGATGCCCGCCGAGATGGGGAGCTGGGCGACGCCGATGAGGCGCCGGATGACCTCCACGCCTGCGAACCCGCCCGCCAGCGCGCCGTCGAAGCCGGCCGGCGCCTCGTAGCCGTCGGTCACCGCGGCGAAGGCCTCGTCCGGGCTCTCGCCGCCGAGGATCGCATGTCCGAGCATCACGCCCACGTCGAACTCCGGGGGGCCGACGAAGCAGAACTCCGGGTCGATGACCCGTATGCCGGCGGGCGTGCGCAGCCAGCTCCCCGGGTAGAAGTCGCCGTGCAGCAGGCTGTCGCCGCCGCCCAGGTAGCGCCGGCCCAGGGCGCGGACGATGTCGACGCAGGCGCGGTCGTGGCGCAGGCGGGCGGCCTCGGCGGCCAGGCCCGGGGTCATGGCGTCCAGGTCCAGCAGGTCGACGTCGCCCAGCGGCAGCTCGAAGATGTGGGCGTGGTTCAGCTCGCGCATGGCGCGGTTGGCGAGCAGCGGGTCCGGGTCGGTGACGCGCAGGGCGTGGAGCGTGCCCAGCCAGGAGAGCAGCGCGCGGCGCTCGGAGGGAGCTACCGGCACGCCGCGGTAGACGCTCATCAGGTCGCTGGCCTCGCCGAGATCCTCGAGCAGCAGGACCCGGTCGCCGTCGTCCGCGCCGAGCAGACGCGGCATCGCCCGGGCCAGGGCGGGGACCTCGGCCACGGTGCGGTAGAAGGCCGCCTCCACCGAGACGCGCTCGGCGGGCGCTGGGATGTGGGGATACTTCTCCACGTAGGGGCGGCTCTGCTTGACGATGAAGCTGCGCGCGGGCGTGACCACCCGCAGGGTCAGGTTCATGTTGCCTTCGCCGGCCAGCGCCAGGTCCTCGATGGGCTCGTCCGGGGCCAGCCAGCCGCGGGCGCGCAGCCAGTCGGCCAGGGCGGCGGGGTCTCGGGGGTCGATGCGGAAGCGCGGCGGCTGTGGTGTCGTCATGGCGCGATGGTACCCTCCGGGGCGCGACCGCATAAGGGCCGCGGCGGAGCAGGAGGCGGTGTGGGGGCACGAGCCGGCCGACAACTGACGACGGCGTGGCTGCTCGCGGCGCTCTGGGCGGGGGCCTGCGGACCCGCCGGGGCCAGCGAGGCGAAGCCGGCGCCCGCGCGCGCCTTCGACCACACCCACGCCGCCTGGACGAAGCTGCTGGCGGCGTACGTGGACGACGGCGTCGTGGACTACAGCGGGCTCCGGGCTCACGGTCGGGCCGCGCTCGAGAGCTACCTGGAGGAGCTGGCCGCGCCGCGCAGCATGGAGGGCTGGACTCGCGAGCAGCAGATGGCCTTCTGGATCAACGCCTACAACGCCTGGACGGTAGAGCGGGTGCTCGAGGCCTGGCCGGTGAAGAGCTTCAAGAAGCTGGACTGGCCGCGGGGACCCTGGAAGCGCGAGTTCGTACGCCTGGGGCTCTCGCCCGAGCCGGTGAGCCTCGACTGGATCGAGCACGAGGTGCTGCGCAAGCGCTACGCCGAGCCACGCATCCACATGGCGCTGGTCTGCGCGTCGAGGAGCTGCCCGGCCCTGCGCTCGGAGGCCTACGTCGCGGCGCGGCTGGACGCGCAGCTCGAGGACCAGGCGCGCCGCTTCGTCGGCGACCCGGCGAAGAACCGCCTCGACGCCGAGGCCGGGGTGCTGTGGCTCTCCAAGATCTTCGACTGGTACGGCGAGGACTTCGAGCGCGGCGGCGGGAGCGTGCGCGCCTTCGTCGCCGCCCACCTGCCCGCCGACGCCGCGGCCCGCGTGCGCGATGGCTCGCTGGACATCCGCTGGCTCGACTACGACTGGAGCCTCAACGGGCGGTGACGGCCGCCGCCGCGCGAGGCATCATGCGGGCGCCCCGAGCCACCTGGAGGGCCGCCATGGAAGTCCGCGAACCCACCGTCGGCGACGTCATCGCCGAGCGCTACACCATCGAGCAGGTGTTGGGCCGCGGCGGCTTCGGCGTCGTGTTCCGCGCGCGCCACATCGACATGGACCGCCCGGTGGCCTTGAAGGTGCTGCTCACGACCTACGCCCGCGCCGAGCCGTCCGCGGTCGACCGCTTCCGCCGCGAGGCCCGCATCGCCGCCTCCCTGGCCTACCCCAACACCGTGCGCCTGTTCGACTACGGCGAGACCGACGAGGGCGTGTTCTTCATCGCCATGGAGCTGCTCCACGGGCGCACCCTCACCTCGCTGCTCGAGACCGAGGGGCCGCTGACGCCGGCGCGCGCCGTCCACATCGCCAGCCAGACCCTCTACGCGCTCACCGAGGCCCACGCCCACGGCATCGTCCACCGGGACATCAAGCCCGACAACATCATGCTGACGCCGCTCGCCTACGACCCCGACCACGTCAAGGTGATGGACTTCGGCATCGCCAAGATGGTCAGCGAGGAGCACGAGTCGCAGATCACCCGCGCCGGTCTGACCCTGGGCACGCCGCGCTACATGCCCATCGAGCAGATCCGAGGCGAGCACCTCACCGCCGCCACCGATCTCTACGCGGTGGGCCTGGTGCTGGGCGAGATGCTCACCGGCGAGCACGCCTACGACGGCGACTCGGCCATGGACCTGGTGATGGCGATCCTCGACGGGCCGGCGTTCTCGCTGGCCGACCACCCGGAGATCCCGGCCGACCTGCGCGCGGTCGTCGAGCGCGCCGCCGCCAAGGAGCCGTCGGCGCGCTACGCCTCGGCCCGCGAGCTGCTCGCCGCGCTGGCGCCGTGGCGCGCGAGCGAGTCCGGCGCGCCCGCCCCGGCGCCGCGCCAGACGCCCGCGCGCGCCGCGTCCGGCCCCGAGGCCCCGACCCAGATGATCGACGCGCCCCGCCAGCCCGCCGCGCCCACCGCGCTGCGCCCGGCCGTCTTCTCCGAGCCGCAGCTCACGCCCCAGGCCGACGCCGCCCGCGCCTCGCTGATCCTCCAGGGCGTGACCATCAGCATGCTGCTGCTGCTCATCCTGATCACGCTCTTCAAGTAGAGCGCCCCCCTCGCGCTCGAGCATCCGGAGCTCAGCGCGGCAGCCGCGGCCGCACGAACTCCTCGTCCAGCACCTCCAGCGTGGCCGCCCCCGGCACCCGCACATCGGGCGGGATGAAGCGCACCGGCACCAGCGCCAGCCGGAAGGGCCCCGGCACCGCCAGCCTGTCCTCGGGCGCCTCGGCCAGCGCCAGCACGATGGCGTTGCCGCCCGCGACCTCCGCCCCCTCGACCGCCACCGTCGGCATCATCCGGATGTTGCGCACCGTGTAGGTCAGGCACTGCCGGGCCCGCGGCACGATGCGCACGCTCTCGGCCACGTCGCCCGGCGCCAGCAGCGCCGGCTCCACGCGCACCAGCAGCCGCCGCCCCTCCTCGCCCTGGATGTCCGCGAAGGACGACGAGGGCAGCCACAGCTCGCCGCCCTCCCCGATCGCCACCGGCGGCCCGAGCTGCGCGTCGCCGGCGTCGCGCCACTGCAGGGTCCCCGTCGAGGCCGTGTAGACCAGCGCGCCCACGCCGGCGGTCGTCCCCTCCGACGGCCGCAGGATCTCCACGCCGGGCGTGCGCTCCAGCGCGTCGGGCAGCAGCTCCACCACCAGCCCCTCGTCGGTGACCTCGTAGCGGTAGGCGAACGCGAGCTGGTCGGCCCGGTCGGTCGAGCGCGGGTCCGAGTGCTGCCGGATCTCGTCGCCGTTGGAGATGCCGTCGCCGTCGTCGTCCGCCTCGGCGTCGGCGCTGAGGTAGTCGGTCCCGCCGATGACCTCCTCGCGGTCGGGCAGCGCGTCGCCGTCGGTGTCCACCAGCGAGATGTCGGTGCCCAGCAGCACCTCGTCGCAGTCGCCCAGCCCGTCGGCGTCGGTGTCGGCCAGCGGGTCCACCGCCTCGCAGGCGACCGGCACGTCCTTGGCGAGCGGGTCGAAGCCCACGAGGATCTCGACCAGGTCGCCGATGCCGTCGCCGTCGCTGTCGGCGAGGTCGGGCGCCGTGCCAGCGGCGGCCTCGTCGCGGTCGGAAAGCCCGTCGCCGTCCGAGTCGGCGAGCGGGCCATCGGGCGAGGGCCGCGCGTTGCGGTTGGAGACCACCAGCCGCTTGGCCCGCAGCTCGGCGCGCAGGTCCAGGACGTCCAGCAAGGACGGCGTGAACCCGCCGATGCCTCCCACCCGCGTCGCCGTGCCGCCGCCAGCGAAGGCCATCTGCTTCATCGATCGCGCCACGTCGTCGTTGGCGTCGGCGTCGGGCTCCGCGGCGAGCTGCAGCGTGTGGTAGCGCAGGCCGCCCGCGCCCGCGTCGCGCACGGCCTGTACCAGGCTCTGGACCAGCTCCGCGTCGCGCTGCGCCTGGCAGGTGGCCGAGGGGTGGTCGCCCTCGTCCACGCAGGCCGCGTCGTTGGGCGCGCAGCAGTCGGCGGCACGGGCCATGGGCGAGTGCGGCCCGGCGGCGATGTGCAGCACGACGTACTGGGTCAGCACCCGGGTGCCGGCGAGGCTCTGGGCCATGTCGCCCTCGATGAGCGAGCGCGCCGTGCGCAGGCCGTCCTGCCAGTCGCGGCACTGGTCGGCGCCGAGGCAGGGCTGGGCGATGGCGAGCTGGCCGATCGCTCCCAGGAGCTGGCCGGGGTTGCGGGTGAAGCTGCCCTCGCTGGGGGCCAGGCGGGCGGAGCGGCCGGCGTAGCGCACCACCGCCAGCGAGGCCTCGGGCCGGCCCAGCGCCGAGTTGATGAAGGCCTGCAGCACGCCGATGCGCTGGCCCTGCGGGTCGAAGTCGCTGAAGAGCGGCCCGGCCGCGGCGTCGACGAGCAGCACGATGCGCAGCGGGAAGCGCGCGACCGCCGGATCGTCGGTGCACACCCGCCCGGAGACGGCGACGCGATCCGCCTCGGCCGCCGGAGCGCTGGGGCTGTAGAGGTTGGCGTCGGTGCAGCCCCAGAGGCCGACCCACGCGACCAGCGCCGCGCCGAGGAGCCGGCTCACAGCGCCCCCCCACCGAACGGCGACCCCGGCGAGCAGAGGGAAGGTCCGATGTCCTCGGAGTCGGTCTCGGCCCCGGCCCCGGCCTCGGCCCCGGTCTCGGCCCCGGCCCCGGTCTCGGCCCCGGCCCCGGTCTCGGCCCCGGCCCCGGTCTCGGCCCCGGCCCCGGAGTCGGCCCCGGCCCCGGCATCGGTCTCGCCCCCGCCCCCGGCATCGGACTCCCCCGCCGCCGCCGCACACCGCATCGGCGTCTCCGAGTGGTACGGCGCGGCCGCGCACCCATCGATCAGACACGTCTGCCCCTTGGGGCACACCTGCCCGAGGCACGCCGCCACCAGGCTGACCGGCACCGGCGCGTCCTCGCCGTCCCCGGCGATGAGCCGCACCTCGGCGCTCAGCATCAGCACGCCGTCCCGCCCCTCGACCCGCAGCCAGGCCGTCCCCGGGGCTCGGCACCTCCACCACCTGCGGCAAGGTCCGCACCCGCCCCGCCGGGCACTCGACCAGCTCGAACACGCGGGCGAAGCGCTCCACCTCGCGCTGACCGTCGAAGAGCACCAGCCGCACGGCGTCCAGCTCAGCCTGGGACGGCCAGGTCGCTGCACACCTGCACGCTCAGCCGCGGGCTGCTGCTGCACGCCGCCGCGCGCCGCCACCAGCACGAGGGAGGCCGCTCGGAGGGCGCGGGCGAGCTGGGTGGTGGCGAGCGGCAGGAGGGCCTCGGCGGTCGGGTGCGGCGGCCGGTGGCCCCGCGGCGGGAACATTGTACATTGTCGCCGATGACGGCGCCCATACGAGAGGAAGCGGTCGGCCGCGTCCGGCGGGAAGGCGCGCGGACGACGCTGGTGCTCTTCGGGACCCGCGGCGACGCGGTCCCGGCGCCCGAGCTGGACGACCTGCCCGAGGGCACGGTGGTACGCCGCTTCCGCCAGGGCGAGGCGAGCCAGCGCCAGGTCCTCGCTACGCCGGGCTCCGGGCTGGCGCGCATCTGGGGCCTCGTCGAGCGCCACCACCTGCGCGTGGCCTGGCCCGACGCCGCCTGGGCCGAGGTCGCCGCGCTGAGCACGGCGCCGGGCATCGACGACCCCTCACTGGTGGACCTCGAGGCGCTGCCCTTCTGCACCATCGACAACAGCGACTCGCGCGACCTGGACCAGGCGCTGCACCTCGCCCGCGCGCCCCGGCGGCGGGCACGTCGCGCGCTACGCCCTGGCCGACGCCGCCCACTACGTCCAGGCCCACGGCGCGCTGTTCGCCGAGGGACGCCCCGCGGGGCCAGCTTCTACCTGCCCGGGCTCAGCGTGCCCATGCTGCCGCGGGCCCTGAGCGAGGGGCTGGTCTCGCTCAACCCCGACGTTCCGCGCCGCGCCGTCGTCTTCACGATGGAGCTCGACGCCGAGGGCCGCGTGACGGGGGTGGGTCGAGCGCGCCTGCATCCGCAGCCGCGCGAAGCTCTCCTACGACGGTGTGCAGCGCTTCTACGACGATCCGGCGGCCCACCCGCTGCCGGCGGCCGAGCTGCGCGAGAGCCTGGAGCTGCTGCGCGTCGTCGGCGGGCAGCGGCAGGCGCTGGCCAGGCTCCGCGACGTGGTGGACTACGAGCGGATCGGGGCCGACGTGGCGCTGGCGCCGGGTGGCGGGCCAGGGACTGGAGCTGGTGACCGACTCGCGCCTCGGAGGTCGAGCGCCACAACGAGCAGCTCGCTGCTGATGTGCAACATCGAGGGCGCGAAGCTGCTGGCGCGCGCGATGGGGCCGCGGGCGCGGCTCCTGCAGGCGGTGTACCGCGTCCACGAGGCGCCGCCGCCCGAGCGGCTGGCCGAGCTGGCCGAGTCCATCGAGGCGATCATCACGGCCCATGGGCTGGACCGCGAGCGCTTCGCCTGGCGGCGGCGCGTCGGACGGCGACCACGAGCCGCTCAGCGACTACCTGAGCGCCTGCCCCGCGACGCCGAGCACGCGCGGTTGCGAGCGGCGCTGGAGCGGCAGGTGCGGCTGACCAACGTGCGCTCGCTCTTCGCGGCGACGCCCGGCCAGCACTACGCGCTGGGGTCGAGGGATACGCGCGCTTCTCGGCGCCGATGCGCGAGATCGCCGGCATCTTCACCCACAAGGAGGCGCTGGAGCTGCTGGGACTGGCGCCGCCCGACCAGGACACCGCGGCCGACGCGGCGCTGCGCGAGGCGGTCATCGAGGCGGCCAACCGGTCCAAGGAGGTGCAGTCGCAGCTCACCAAGGACGCCGCTAAAGCTGGCCATCGACGACCTGCTGGCGGGCGACCGGCGCCGGAGGCGGACGAGCGACCGCTGCGCGCGTCGGGACGGTGCTGGGCGCGACGCCGACGAAGTTCTACGTGCGGCTGGACGAGCCGCCCATCGAGCTGAAGGTGTACGCCGAGGACCTGGCGCGGGCATGGCAGACGACGACGCGACCGCTGCCGGGCGCCAGCGGCA
Organism: Deltaproteobacteria bacterium; assembly: GCA_020632695.1. Classification (GTDB taxonomy): domain Bacteria; phylum Myxococcota_A; class UBA9042; order PHBI01; family JACKFB01; genus JACKFB01. Next base: position 418,960 of record JACKFB010000001.1, on the reverse strand, counting down.
TCGCGGCTGCGGACGGCAGCGCGCGCTTCGTCGCCGGCGACGCCATCGGGCTGCGCGCGAGCGAGCTGGACCCCAGCGGGACCGGTGGCACTTCGACGTGGTTTGACGCGCGCCGAGGCGCCCGGCGTAGCTTTGGCGGGCCCAGGAGGTCTCGGTGTCCCGAAGTCGCGTGCGGTGCTGTGCCTCGTCGGGGCGGTCGTCGGCGCGTGTGACGGGGGCGGGGGGCCGAGGCCGGGGCCGGGGCCGGGGGGGCCGAGGCCGATTCCGGGGCCGAGGCCGATTCAGGGCCGAGGCCGATTCCGGGGCCGAGGCCGATTCCGGGGCCAGGGGCTGACCGGGGCCGCGACCGGCGATTCCGATGCTGGCGGTGACATCGGGCCGCCGCCCTTCGATTGCCCGGCGGGCATGGTCGCGGTGCCGGCGGGGCCCTTCCTGTTCAGCCGCCGCCGCTGGAGGCCACCGTCGACCTGCCCGACTACTGCATCGACCGGGCCGAGGTCTCGGCGGCGGAGTTCCTGGACTGCGTGGCGGACGGCGGCTGCACGGGCTGACGACGCGTGGAGCTGTGCGCCCAGGTCGACGACCTGACGCCCACCCAGTGCCGGGACGACCAGCTCGACCTGCCGGCCAACTACATCGACTGGTTCCGCGCCGAGGCCTACTGCCGCTGGGCCCACAAGCGCCTGCCCACCCAGCAGGAGTGGGAGAAGGCGGCCCGCGGTCCGGCCGGGCTGACCTACCCCTGGGGCGACGACCTGAGCTGCGCCGACGCCCAGGTCGAGCGCGGCGAGTTCTTCACGCCTGCCTGGGGTACGCCGGCCTGCCCGACGGGCTGGTGCCGGTGGAGTCCTACGCGGAGGTCCCCAGCCCCTACGGCACCATCAACCAGGTCGGCAACGTCAAGGAGTGGTGGAGCATCGCGCCGACACCTCGCGGCCGCCGCCGGACGACAAGCCGGCCTACGCCAAGGGTGGTGAGTGGCGCGAGGGCGACTCGCTCATCCTGCCCGAGCTGCGCGACTCGTTTCTGGCTCCCGACCTCACCAGCCAGGGCCACGGCTTCCGGTGCGCCGCCGACCCACCGTGAGCCGCCTGCTCATCCGCGCGGACGCCGGCCCCGCCATCGGCGCCGGCCACGTGATGCGGTGCCTGGCGCTGGCCGAGGCGTGGCAGCGGGCCCAGGCCGGGCCGGTCACCCTGGCCGCGGTGGACCTGCCGCCGGCGCTGGGCCAGCGCCTGCGCGAGGCGGGGTGGAGCTGGCGTCGGTGCCTGGGCCCCGCGGGCGGCGCGGCCGACCTGCGCGCCACGTCGGAGCTGGCCTGCTCGAGCGCCGACGCCTGCGTCATCGACGGCTACGTGTTCGACCGCGGCTTCCAGCACGCGCTGCGCCAGCTCGCGACCACCCTGGTCGTCGACGACGGCCACCGCGTCGACGGGTTCGACTGCGACCTGCTGCTGGACCAGAACCTGGGCGCCTCCGAGGCGTGGTACGCGCCCCTGGCGCCCGACGCCGAGCGCCTCCTCGGCACCCGCTACGCGCTCCTGCGCCACGAGTTCCTCGACGCCGCGCCCCCCTGCCGCGCGGACCGGCTGCCGGGTGCTGGTCACCCTCGGCGGCAGCGACCCCGCTGGGCTCAGCGAGGCCACCGCCCGCGCCCTGGCTGAGCACGCCGCCGATGAGCCGCCCGTCGACGTCACCCTGGTGCTGGGCGGCAGCAACCCCGCGCCGACGCCGTCGCCTCGGCCCTGGCCGACCTGCCCGTCACCATCCACCGCGACGCCCGCAACATGCCCGAGCTGATGGCCCACGCCGATATCGCCGTGGCTGCCGCCGGCAGCACCTGCTGGGAGCTTCTGCCACTCCGGGCCTGCCGGCCGTGCTGGTCGTCGTCGCCGACAACCAGCGCGACATCGCCGCCAACCTGGACGCCGCCGGAGCCGCCATCAGCCTGGGCTGGCACGCCGACCTGGACGCGGCCGCCCTCGCCGCCGCCGCCTGCCGCCTGCTGGCGGCCCCTGGCTGACCGCGCCGCCATGGCGAAGACCGCCCGCGCGCTGGTCGACGGCCAGGGCGCCGACCGCGTCGCCCGGCGCCTCCTGGCTCGCGCGGCGCCGAGCAGCCGCTGAGGCGCGCGCTCCGTCCCGGTGGCGGGAGCTCGCGCACGCCCTTCGTTGATCCAGGGGTGGGCGCCGGCTATACCCGCCGAGAACCCCGTCCCCTCTTCGGGAGCGCCGTGATGGACCGATGGAGCCCCATCGTCTGCGCCGTTGTGGGCGCGCTTCTCCTGGCGTGCGAGCCCGCGACGCAGTCGGCCGACGCGGGCCAGCGCGACGCGCTCGTCGACGTCGCACCCGACGGCACGGGACGCGACGCGGGCGCAGACGACGCAGCAGGACCCGACGATGGCGTGGTGGAAGACGTCGCCGCCGACAGCGAGACCGACGTCCCGGCCGACGCCGACGCCGACGCCGACGCCGACTCCGGGGCCGACACCGACGCCGCTCCGGACACCGACGCCGCTCCAGACACCGACGCCGTGGCCGACACGGCGGCCGACGCCGACGCTCAGACCGCGGCCGACGGCGACGCCGGCGCGGATGGAGGCGACGTCTCGCCCGACGCGAGCTGCGAGTGCGCGGTCGACGGCGACTGCCTGTCCAAGCTCACCAACGTCTGCGAACAGGTCTTCTGCGTCGGCGCGTGCCACTGCGAGGTCAGCGCAGCGCCGCGCTGTGACGACGGCGACTCGTGCACCGCGGACTCCTGCGTGCCCGAGCCCGGCTGTCCCGCGGGGGGAACGCGCCAGGGCGACGTCTGCCTGCTCGGGCTCGCCGCCGAGGACGCCGGCACCCTGAGCGCCGAGGCGGGCGAGCTGGGCTGCCAGCTCGCCGGCGCCGAGGTCGCGGCCCTCGCAGACGCCACCCAGGCGTCCGCGCTCATCGCCTCCGACTGCGGCGCCGCGGCTGCGGTGTGGACCCGGGGAGCCGGCGGCGCGCTGCTGGTCCTGCCGGCGACGGGTCCGCCCGACGGCACCGCCGAGAGCGCCCCCTGCGTGCTCTGCGCCTTCCCGGGCGATGCCTGGTCCTGCGAGCACGTCCCCATCCAAGCGGGCGACCCGGCCGCCGGGGTCGAGAGCTGCGACGGCGTCGACGACGACTGCGACGGCCTCATCGACGAAGACCCGCAAGCCCTCTGCGACGACGGCGACGCCTGCACCGAGGACATCTGCGACGGCCAGGCGGGCTGCCGCAGCGTCACGCCGCTCGCGCTCTGCGACGACGGCGTCCTCTGCACCGTCGACACCTGCGACCCGCTCGGCGGCTGCTCCAACGTGGCGCCCGTGGCCGCCTGCGACGACGGGCTGTCCTGCACGGCCGACACCTGCGACCCGGTCGACGGCTGCATCAACGCGCCCATCGCTGGAGCCTGCGACGACGGCGCTGGGTGCACCGTCGACACCTGCGAGCCCGGCGTCGGCTGCGTCCACGCTGCCGCCGCGGACGCCTGCGACGACCTCATCGACTGCACCGAGGACACCTGCGTCCCCGGCAGCGGCTGCGTCCACACGCCGCGCGACGCGTCCTGCGGGACGAGCACCCCCTGCCTGGCAGAGCGCTGCGATCCGGCCCTCGGCTGCGTGGAGGTGCCCCTCGACCTGCCCTGCGACGACGCCAACCCCTGCACCGAGGAGGACCGCTGCGCCGAAGGCACCTGCATCGGCTCGCCGCGGCTGTGCGACGACGGCGTCCCCTGCTCCCTCGACCAGTGCGACCCCGCCGTGGGGTGCGTCGCGCCACTGCTGGGCGGCTGCTTCTACCCGGGCCCCTTCGGCGGCGCCTTCGAGGGCGTCTTCGCAGCCAGCGGCGAGGTCAGCGTGGGCAACCCGGGCACGGCCTTCGAGTGGGAGTGCAACGGCTCGCTCGACGCGCTCATCGACCAGGGCCTGGCCTCGCAGGTGAACGCGCTGGGCGAGGCGGGCTGCCGATACCGCCAGGGCGGGGGCTCCTGGTTCAGCTCCGGCGCCACCCACGCGGTCGCCGTCAACGGGAGCCTGGGCGCGGCCGGCGAGGTGGAGCTGACCCTGAGCGTCGGCGCGCTCGAGCTCGGCTGGACAGGGGCCGTCGAGCTCGGCGCCGCCGAGATCCCGGTCGCGCTGTCGGGGACGAGCGGCGGCGCGCTCGGCACCTACGAGGTCGTCAGCGCGGGGCACCTCCCGCCGGGCGCGCTCAGCGTCGCGCCCACGGGTTCCTACAGCCTCTACGTCGAGCTCACCCGGGCGCCGGTGACGGGCACCTGCTGCGCCCCCTTCGGCTGCGAGACGGGCAGCGACATCGACTGCTACGTCAACGGCTTCGACTTCGTGCCCGACGCAGCGGGCGAATGCTGCGACGCCACCGAGTGCACGGTCCTGGCCGCGAGCGAGTGCGAGGCGCTCCCCGACCACGAGTTCGTCCCGTCCACCGTCGGCGCATGCTGCACCCCAGCGTACGCGTGCACCGGCGTGAGCGCGGTCGACTGCGAGTTCGCAGGCGGCGTCCCCCAGGGCGGCCTCGGCTGCGAAGACGTGGACGGCGACGGGTTCGCCGACGCTTGCGGGGTGCCGCCCACCTTCGGCGTCACCGACTACTCGAACTGTGCCCTCGACGGCGACCGGCTGACCGCGAGCATCGGACCGGTGACCCTCGAGCTGGACGCGAGCTGGTCGCTCCAGGCCGCCGGCTACGTGGCGCTGAGCCCCATCGGCCTGGTCACGCCCTACGGCACGGTGGTGCTGCCCGGCTCCACCGGCGCGACGGTCGCCTGCGGCACACCCTTCGGGTTGTCGGGCCAGCTCGACGCTCCCCCGCTGCTCGGCGGGCTCTCGACCTGGCCCGGCGCCGACGCCACGACCAGCGCGCCGTCGCTGGGTCTGGGCTACGGCTATGGCCACCAGCTCCGCGCGCTGGGTCTCGACGGGCCCTTCATCGACAGCCGGCCCTACGTCTACGCCAGCGCGTCGACCGGCGTCGGCGTCGAGCTGGGCGACGCCATCGTGGTCAACGTCAACGAAGGCGACCACGGCGTGGTGGCCGTCGACCCCACCGACCCGGGCTTCATCGTCGAGGTCAGTGGAGAGGCCCTCTCGTCCGGCACCGGCGACCTCGTCAAGAACGTCGGCCTCGGCCTCTCCCGAGGCGGCCACCTCGGCCTGCGCAGCCGCGTGGACGTGGTCGACGACGCCGGCCGCTTCGCGCCCTTTCAAACGCGCGGCCACATCTGGCGCGCCGGCGAGGTGGCGCTCCTGCCCATCCCCGAGCTGCCGGCCAACGTGTTCGTGGACGGCGAGGTCCTGGTCGACGTTGGCGAGGCGGTGGAGCTTGTCGAGCCGCTCGGCGAGAGCCTCGTCTCGGGCGACCTCGGCGCGCTCGAGGACGCGCTCAGCGCGCTCGGCAGCGGCCAGTCGGCCGAGCAGGTGCTCGCAGGCCTCGAGCTGTCCGGAAACTCCGACCGCCTCCTGGTGCACGCCGGCCCCGTCGAGGTCACCTTCGCCCGCGCCTCGTTCCGAGCGGGCCCCTCCGGCCTCTACTTCGCCGGCGAGGGCTTCTCCCCGGGCGCCCTGCTGGCCAGCGGCGACGCGGGCCCGCTCTTCGAGGCCTTCAGCACGCTTACGCTCCAGCAGACCGGCCGCGCCTGGGGCTTCGTGAACGCCGACGGCTTCCGCTTCACCACCGAGGTCGACCTCGTCGCCGGGCCCTTCTCCCTGACCGGCGTCCAGCTCATCATCGACAGCCACGACGGCCTGCGCATCCGCGGTGGCGCCTTCAACATGGACTTCGGTGCCTTCTTGAAGCGGCTGGAGACCCTGGTGCAGTGCGACTTCGGCGAGGGGGGCGCGACCTGCTCGGTGGCCGGGCTCCCGGTGGCCAGCGTCCAGGGAGGGCTCGACGACGCGGGCTTCGTGCTGGACCTGCAGATGGGCGTGCCCGTCCTCGGCCAGGTCGCGTTCAGCGCACGCGTCGGAGAGTCGGGCGACTTCACGCTGAGCGGAGAGGCCGCGGCGGGTCTGCCCGGCCTCCAGAGCGGCGCAGCCACGGTCACCCTGGCGCAGGACGGCTTCGACGCGTCGGCCAAGGTCACGCAGCTCGGCACCTCGGTCCAGCTCGCCGGCCGCGTCGCCTTCGACGGCGCGTACGAGTTCAGCGGCGAGGCGGCCTTCGGGCTCGCGGGCTTCAACATGCAGAAGGGCCGCGTCCGCGTGTCGAGCGCCAGCGGCTTCACCATCGACGGCACCATGCAGGCCTGGACGCACCAGCTCGACGCCCACGTCCTCGTCGCCACCGACGGGAGCTGGACGCTGACCGGCTCGGGCGCCTTCGGGGTCGCCGGCTTCGACCTCGGCACCGTCAGCGTCACGTCAGAGAGCGGCATGTTCGGGCTCAATCTCCAGGGCCAGCTCGCGTTGGGCGCGCTGAGCGCCACCCTCTCCGGGGTGGTCACGCCGCAGACCTTCTCGCTCACGGGCCAGGCGGCGCTGGCGCTGCCCGGCTTCTCGCTCGGACAGGCATCGCTGAAGCTCCTGCCTTCCGGCCTCACCCTGGCGGGCACCCTCAGCGTGCTCGGCGCCTCCGCCGAGGTCAGCGGCCAGGTCTCGACCGCAGGCACCTTCTCGCTGACCGCGCCCGGCGGCATCAGCTTCCCCGTCGGCGGCACCAGCCTCACGGGCTCCGTCACCTTCACCCACTCGCCGTCGCAGACCGCCGTCCTGGGCAGCGCCAGCCTCGTCGTGGGCGGCACCACCTTCCAGAGCGACTACGTCTTCACCCCCGCCGGCCTCGTCTGGCGCGCCAGCGCCGCGGGCCAGGCCGGCTTCAGCTTCGGCGCCGTCGGCGGGCAGGTCACCGGCACCGGCACCGCCGAGGTCATCGCCGCGGGCGGCCCCCCGCTGCTGGGTCTGCGCTTCGACGGCAAGGTCTGCGCGAAGGTCATCTCCACGAGCTGCTCCACCCTCACCGGCATCGGCCTGACGCTCGGCGGCGACGTCGACGTGAAGATCCCCCTGCTGGGGCAGACGAAGACGCTCAACGTGTTCTGAGGGCGCTCGGCCCGCCGCAGCGCTCAGGGCGTGTCGCCCGGCGGCGAGGTGTCCACGGTGATGGCGTCGGTCACCGGAGCGCTGTCCGCCGTCGTGTCCACCGTGATGGCGTCGGTCACCGGAGCGCTGTCCGCCGTCGTGTCCACCGTGATGGCGTCGGTCACCGGAGCGCCGGCGGCCGTGGTGTCTACCGTGACCGAATCCGTCACGGGCGCGCCGTCCGCCGTCGTGTCCACCGTCGCGACGTCGTCGCCCAGCTCGGGGCCCAGGCCGCCGCTGGCCGTGTCGCCCCCGCCACCCGCGTCGCCCGAGTCGGAGAGCTCGCCAGGGTCGGCGCCGTCGCCGATGCGCGTGTCGGGCAGCACGATGATGCCACCGTCCGGGCCGTCGTCTTCGTCGCCGCAGGCGGCAGTCCAGGGCGCCACGAGAAGCAGGCCGCAGAGCAGGATCCGGTGCATCGGTCTTCCTTGGGCAGATGGAGAGCCGGGAGCTCCCGAGCGGCGTCGCGCCTGCCGGGGCCCTTGCTGACGGGCGACTGAAGCAAGGCGGATGCCAGCAGGTGGAGCCACGCGCGGCGGCGTGCTCTCATCCGCTTGCCGGCTCCCGCGGCGGTCGGAGGGGCCTTCGATCGCCGCGGCAGGCGGCCCGAAATTCCCCGCCGCGTGGCCTATTGCCACGATGGACACACATCGCGACACCGTTGCTGACCGACGCCGACGCCGTAGAATGCTGGACATCCAAGGACAGCACCGCGCGCGACCGAGAACGCGGGCCCGGCCCACAGCCACGCCGCCACGACTTGCCCTTCGCCGGCCCGCCGCCCTACGCTGGGTGCATCCAGCACGGCCAGCTCCACTCTGGACGACGATGCGCGACTTCGCCCGGACCGCCCCAGCCTCTGCCGCTCGCGGCGGCGCGCGAATGGCCAGCGCCGAGCGGGGCCGACGCGCTGACCGCAAGCTCGCGCGACCACCAGGGCGTGCGAGCCACGCGCCGGACCGGCGGACGGCGGCGGGCTACGCGGAGTGCGGAGTCCCGACCTCGCGCGCCCCTGGTACAGGTCTGGCGCTGCTCGTCTGCGTCCTGCTGACGGGATGCGCCGGCCTGCCGGTCCAAGTGGCCGCCAGGCCTGCCGTGCGCTGCTCGCCGTCCATACCCGTCGTGTGGGCCAAGCTGACGCCGGAAGAACGTGCCTGGGTGGCGGGCGCGTCGGCGCTGGGAGCGGCGTTGATCGAGCGCGGCGGGTCCGCCTCCATCCGACACGACCAGCCGACCGCGGAATCGCCAGAGGCGCGAAAGAACCTGCGATACGAAGTGTTCTTGGCGTTCGTGTTCTCGCTTCGGTCGGACCTCCACCACGGGGTCGTCGCAATCCGCGGCTACCCCGACCCTCGGCGCGCCTACCACCTGATCGCGTCGCTCTCGACGAAGACGCCACCAGACCGAGCCCCCCTCACCCGAATCAGCCTGTCGCGGCAATGGTGCGAGCGAGCTCGCCCCCACCGACCTCGCTGACTCCCGTCCGCCCCACGCTGCAGAGCACTCCTGCGTCCCGAACTTACGTACTCCAGACAGAGGCCCGCGGTGGGCGCGTCGCGGAACATCAACCGAGGTCAGCGAGTCCGGGACCTGACCTGAGGTACCTGACCGCTTCGGCCTACCCCGGACCTGCTCGCGCCAGGTCGGCGAGGATGCCGTGGGCGATGGTGTAGTCCATCGATTCGCCGCGCCAGCCTGGAAGCGTAGTCGTCGGACCGATGTCGAGGCCTCGGCGGCGGTGTGCGGCGGCGAGGCGCTCGGGTGCGCCGGGGGCGAGGGTTGGCAGCGGCGGCGAGGCGAGGAGCACGCAGCCTTCGGGAGTGCGGAACCGGAGCTCGCCGCTGCGCTCGCGCGCCACCTCGAAGCCGCCCTCGTGGACGAGGCGGTGGTGACGGCGGCAGAGGAGGACGAGGTTGTCGAGGCTGGTCTCTCCGCCACTGGCCCAATGTCGGATGTGGTGGCCGTCGACGAATCGCCGATTCTGGCAGCCGGGGAAACGGCAGCCCCCGTCGCGGATGCGCAGGGCGCGGCCGATGGCCGAGGGGATGGTCCGGGAGCGGCGGCCGATGGACAGCGGCTCGCCGTGTCCGCCGTCTGTGACGCTGACGCGACTCGCGTCGCACGCGAGCCGCCGCGCCGTCTCGGGACAGAGGCGCGGGCCTCCTTCGACCGCGCTCCGGCCCTCGGTCTCCGGGTCGGCCAGCGTCGCGGCGTCGACGTGCACGATCACCTGGTGCCGCTCTCCACCCGCCAGCTCGCCCGGGCCGCGAGCGAGCCAGGACTCGGCGAGCTGCATCAGAGCGTCGGATCTTTCCGCGGAGAGACCCCCGCCCCCCTCGCCGGCGTCGCGGGCCTCCTCGCGAATCACGTCCCGCGCCGCCTCCAGAGCCCGCACCAGCAGCGCGCCGTCCTCCGGCGAGAGCCGCCCCTTCAGCACGAGCGACCCGTCGTCGTCCCACCACCAGGAGAGCGCTCGCGAAGCGTGTCGGCGTTCCGATGCCTCGCTCTCGTCCTCGGCCCGCTCGACCCGGCGCCGTTCGCGGCACAGCCGTTCGAGATGCGACGCGGTGCCCGTCCGCGCCACGCGTAGCAGGAACTCCTCGTTTTCCGGCGTGGCCACGCGCGTGACCGCCCGCATCTTCGAGTAGCTGAGCACGCCCGAGCGGAACGCCTCGCAGAGCCGCGGAAGCTCCACGAGCCGCCGCGCCACGCGCACCTTCTCACCGGCGGCGCCGAGCCCGATGCCGCACTTCCAACAGAGCCAGTGGGCGCACGAAGCGATGCCCCACTGCGCCCACGCTCGTCTGCGGTCGAACTCCCCGACGAGCTCGAGGAAGCGACAGCTCGCCGCGTTCAGATGAGCCGCCAGCTCGGTGATTCGGTCCCCCAGATCCTCGTTCGAGCAGGCCTGCGGCGCGGCGTCGCAGAGGAATTCCGCCATCATCTCGCTCCCCGTCAGTGAAGGAGCAAGCATACTGAACAAATGTTTCGGTAGTCAAGCGGCAAGCGGCAAGCGGGATGCAGGTTCCTGCCCCCACTCCGCGTCTGGCAGAGCCCGCTGCCTGCTCGCCTGGCCGGGGAGCGCTGCGTGCAGCCGACTGAAACGCCCGCGACCGCCCACAACCGCATACCACGGGGGTCTGACACTGGACCGTCCCGACGATGGTGCGACCAAGGCGGGGTTCGCCTTCCGGGCGAACACGTTGACGCTCCAGCGAACCTCAACCGCCGCCGCGTGCAGGAAGTTGGGCGAGGTCCAAATGAATGGAAGCGCCGCGGGGGCCTGCTCCCCGACCCGCTTTGGTTCGCGGGAACGCGGAAGACGCATCAACCGGGGACGGTGATCCTCCATGGGAACGCCCGGGGGACATCGTCCTCGGCGGATGGCGCTCCATGAGAAAGCCCGAGGGGCATCATCCACGGCGGATGGCGCTCCATGGGAACGCCCGAGGGGTGTCAACCACGGCGGGTGATGCTCCATGGGAACGCCCGAGGGGGGTCAACCACGGCGGGTGATGCCCTAGCGGCTCGTCCGCGCCGCTCCGCCCGCAGAGGCGCCCGTGCCTCGGATCGCGCCGAGACTGCGCTCGCCTCACTCCAACTCGTCCTCGACGCCTTCGTCGTGGTGCACGGCTCGGAACCATCGCGTCGACCAGCCCGGGGCTTGGCGTCAGATGACGAACCGGCGCGCGCGTCGAGAGATATGCGTACCGCGGCGGTGTGACACTGAGACCGCACAGCACCAGCTTGCGCGGAGGGGCGCGTGATGTGCGTCCGCGGAAATTCGTCGGACTCAGGCGACTCGGTGCTGTTCTTTCCGACAGATACATGGTTCATGCGGGTCATCGGCGGCACCAATATCGGTTCTGCCGTGGAATCGGGCGCCAATCGTCCGAGCCCGGGGCGCGGCGCGAAAGTGCTCGCACCCCGCATCCCGAGAGTGAGTCAAAAGATGTCGAAGAAGCTTTTTGTCGGTGGTCTCAGCTGGGACACCAATGATGCCAGCCTCGAGCAGGCCTTCTCCTCGTTCGGCGAGGTCACCGAAGCCAAGGTGATCACCGACCGCGAGACCGGCCGTTCGCGCGGCTTCGGGTTCGTGACGTTCACCGACGGCGCGTCGGCGGACAAGGCCGCCAAGGAGATGGACAGTTCCACGCTCGACGGACGCCCGATCCGAGTCAATGAGGCCGAGGACAAGCGGGCCGGCGGCGGCGGCCGCAGCGGCGGCGGCGGTCGCAGCGGCGGCGGCTACGGCGGCGGCGGCGGCGGCGGCGATCGCTGGTAGTCCCCACAGGGACTGAGCGGCCGACCTGAGGGTCGACCGTCGAGCGAACGTGGAAAGGCGGAGCCCCCGGGCCCCGCCTTTTCTTTTGAACGCATCGGCGCGGCCACGCGCGCTCCGAGTTGCGCCAGCAGCTTCGACCGGGAGGCCGAGCCGAATGGAGGCTCCTTCCCGCCGCACCACGCAAGCCTGCGCAACCTGCCCGCCCTACCCGTCGCGGCGTGCGCGCCTGGGGGCTCTCCGGCGCGCTCGGTCCCCCCGTAGAATCCGCGCCGCACCGGGCAACCGCCCCGGGTCCCCGGGGCGGAACCCCATCAGCGGCGAGACGAGCGAGCCTCGAGTGCGTGCTGGGGAGGCCGACACTGTTACCCCCCTGCTGACGCGCCGCTTCGACGGCCCCACCGTGCCCGTCGAGCTCGGCCTCTACCTCGCCCGGGGCGGCGCCGTGGCCGCGCTCGGCAGCCGCTGGCGCTGGTCAGCATCAGCGCCCGGAGTCGTGGAGCCTGTGTACTGGCTCAGCGGGAACGTGACTGGATTGCTGGTGTGATAGCGGAAGGTCATGCGGCCTGTCGAGCGCCTTGGCGCTGGGCTCGGCGACGCTCACGGGCGGCTTCGAGGCGGCGGTCGCGCACGGCCCAGATCTCCTGCTCACGGCCGGCGAGCTTGTCGGCGGGGGTGACGTAGCCGATGGCGCTGTGCAGGCGGCTGTTGTTGTAGCTGGCGACGAAGGCGGAGACGACGCGCCGGGCCTCATCGAGGGATTCGGGGGCCTTGGGCCGGATAGCGGCGGACTTCAAGGTCTTGTGCCACCGCTCGATCTTGCCGTTGGACTGCGGATAGTAGGGCGCGGTCCTCACGTGGGTCATACCGGTGATGCGGATGAAGGCCTTGAAGTCACGGGCGATGAACTGTGGGCCGTTGTCTGAGATGATGCGCGGGCTGGCGGCCGGGACCTGCTCGCGGGCGCGCTGGATGATGACCTCGACGTCCGCCTCCTTCATCGCTTCGCGGATCTCCCAGTGGACGATGGAGCGGCTGTAGCCGTCGAGGATGGAGCACAGATAGTAGAAGGTCCCGGAGACGTTCACGTACGCGATGTCCACGTCCCAGTGCTCGTGCGCTCTGTCCGGCTGCACGAAGCCCGTCCCCTTGGCCGAAGGGGTGCGGTTCCATCGGTCGAGCCGGCCGGCAGCTCGAAGGACGCGCCAGGTGGTCGACGGGCTGACGCAGACCACGTTCTCGTCGAGCATCATGAACGTGAGCCGGCGATAGCCCTCGAGGACGTGCTTGTCGTGGTAGTCCAGGATGGCCTGCCGCTCCCAGTCCTCGATCCAGTGGTCGCGCGGCACCTTGCCGTTGTGCTCGTTGGCCATGCCGTACCGACCTTTCCAGGCGTAGAACTTCCCGGGCGCGACGCCTAGCCACGAGACGAAGCGTCTCGCGGGGAGCTCGGTCTTGTCGGACCAGCCGGAAACGAAGTCGACGACCTCGTCCCTCGTGTCGTGGGGAACCCAGCGGCCGTTCAGGGCTCCCCAAGCTCTTTTTTTAGGGTGACGTACTCCTCGGATATCTCGGCGATGACGCGGTCCTTCTTCGCCAGCCTGGCTTCCAGGGCGGCGATCCGGGCCTCGAGCTCCGCCTCTCGGGACGGCTTCTTGCGGCCCCCCACGACCTCCACCGCGGCCGAGAGGTTGTCCATCAACTGGCGCTGCCAGCCGTAGAACACCGAGGGCTGGATCTTGTACTCGTCGCAAAGGTCCGACACCGGCACCTTGTCCACCAAGTGACGGCGCAGGATCGCGGCCTTCTGGTCGACGCTGTAGCTCCGACGGTCTCGCTTCTGCTTGCTCACGGGCGACTCCTTGGGGCGGCTCCATAGCACAGAGCCCTCGGGAGTCACGTTCGGACTGAGCCAGGACACCTGCACCCATGCCGAACGCCGAGCTCGAATCCCCTGTACCTCTGATCCCGAGAGGCGAGGTCATCGCTCGAGAGCACGCCGCGCAGCCGACCGAACCGCCCCCGCCCGGCCGACCCAAGTGCGTAGCAACCGTATCGGAATTGGTTTTCAGCCCGCGGCTGTCGGGCTGGGTTCTGGCTCGATCCTCAGCAGCGAGTTGAGATGGATGAGGAGCTTCCGCATGCAGGCCACCAGAGCGACTTTCCCTTCTTTGCCTCGCGCGCGCAGCCTCGCGTAGTGTGCTTTGATGACCGGGTTGTGTCGCAGGCCGACGAGGGCCGCCATGAAGAGGGCGACACGCACGCGGTCGCGCCCGCCTCGGATGAACCGTTTGCCCTGCTTCTTGCCGCTGTCGTTGTTGTAGGGGGCGACTCCCGCGAGCGCCGCTGCCTCGCGCCTGGAGAGCGTACCCAGCTCCGGCATCTCGGAGAGCAGCGTGAGCGCGACGACTCGTCCGACGCCCTTGACTGCTTCGAGGATGGCGACTCGCCGCGCGAGCTGGGGTTCGCTCGCGAGCAGTGCGTTCATCTGCTTCTCGATGCGCTTCAGCTCGGTCTGTAGATGTCGGACGACTCGCTTGGAGGACGCCACGATGGCCGGCACCGTCGCAGCGGCCCCGCGCTTGCGCTGGATCTCGAGGCTGCTGACCAGGGCCGCGCGATGATGGACCAGCGCGCGCATCTGTTCCTGAAGCGGCGTGGGCGGCGTCCAGCATCGGATGTCGCCCACCGCGACCTCGGCCATGTGCGCCAGCATGCACGCATCGATCGCGTCCGTCTTCGCTCGCTTTCCGATGGAGCGAGCGAAGTTGCGCCCACGATCAGCGGGGATCAGCTTCGTCGGCAGTTCCGCCGCATGCAACGCACCGAGCACGCTGCGCTCGTAGCCCGCCGTCGGCTCGAGGACGACCACCGACACGTCGTACTTGCTCAGATGCCCGACCAGACGACGCATGCCGGCAGCCGTACGACGCACCACACCTGCCTCGCCCAAGGGGCGGACGAAGTAATCCACGTTCGCGCTACCCACATCGAGCCCGACATAGACATTCTCTCTGTTCACGCGCATCTCCTTCGACTTACAGTGAGACCGCGTCGGAGGTCGCGCCCCGATTCCTACTCGTGCATGCGAGCTCTGTCTGACCAGGCTCCGGCAACCGTTCGAACGTGTGGCGCGACCGAAGAGGGGCGTGGGTTCCAACTACGCAACGGTCTCACTTGGCGACCCAGTGCGTTTCGAACTCCACGTCCCTCCCGGCGCAACCGCAGGATACCAGCGGGTCAAGATACGAGCACGCGGGTCTGACACCGTGCTGACATGCGGGTCTGACGCCGTGCTCCCTTGGGGCGTACCACGAGGACTGACACCGCGCTCGGTTGTGCACGCACCACGGTCAGCTCAGCGGCGTGTCGTGGGCAAGATCAACGCCACCTGTACCTTGTCGAACTTGCTGTGCAGGGCTGGGACCCCCCTCTCGATCCGCTCGATTCGCACGTCGACCTCGTCGCGCGATGAGACTCCGTTGCAATCCGTGGCGACGATCAGCATCAGGAGGATGGTCTCCTGGCTCGCGCTGCCCGCGTGGGGCCAGAGGCGGTCGAGGTACTCGCGAGCGAGGTCGAGCTTGCGAAGATCCGAGCGCAGGTTGGCCATGCTCAAGGTGCCTGCGCTGTTCAGGGCCTTGATCTCGACCAAGAGTCGGGGGGGACGGCTCAACCTCTCGAGATCGCGAACTGCACCGGCCGCGCGTTCCGCCAGCACGGCGATGTCGTACCGCCAGTGTGCCCGACCACCCTGCCGGGTTTGACCTCGGCGCTCGCGCAGGTGCGGCGGAAGTGCGTTCAGCTCAGTGGCGTCGCCCAGGTGTATTTCCTGGATTATCTGCGTAGGGTGCTCAGCTACCTTCGACTGCAGCAGAGCAGCGCAGAACCACCCTTGCAGGGTTTCTTCCTTCGGACAGAACCCTTCGCCAGCGCCGTTGACCCAACTTCCGAACGTCGCCACCGCCGCGTCAAGCTCGGCTCGCATGAGGATACACCTCTTGTGCAGTGGGACGGCCTATGTGGTTCGCCCGGTCCGGTTGGACGCGCCACACCCGGCGACGCCTCAACGTACCATGCCGGCACCATGCCGACACCGGTGTTCAACGACACAGCTGGTCAAATTGCCCGATGAGAGCGGCGGGCGCCCGGCGCCACGGTGTCGGCCCCCCGCAGTACGCCCTTGGGTTCGTCGCGTCCACCGTTGGCGCCGCGGCGGACGAGGCCGCCGAGGAGATGCGCGCGGCACGGGGTCACGCCCCAGTAGTACCAAAGACCTCGACACCGCGGAAGCGGCTGAAGGCCGCGTCTGCCATCCGCGATGCCCGCTGCCACGCGCAGCGAGGGAGATCGTGGCGCGAGACTCGACTGGGCGGGTTGACAGTTGAGCCGCACATCGGCAAGCCTGGGCTCACGATTCACGGTCGGGCTGCTTGGCGTCCTCGAGTCACGGATGACGACTCGTCGTGGCGACAGGTCCGGCCGAACCACGGAGGGATGACGATGAGTCGCGTGATGATCCTCGTTGGGCCTTGCTCTCTTGCGCTGCTGTTCACGCTGGGATGCGGACCGAACCTGCACGTCCTTCGGGAACGCGACCAGGGGGTCCCATTCGACTACTGTCGAGCCGGCGCGAACGGTGGGCTCGATGTCGTCGTCTCCAACAATGGGTCGCGTGCCGTGGCAGCGACGACACACACGAAGATAACCTGGCAGACTGGCGAAACGAAGGTGCTGAGCACGCCCCCCATCGCGGCGGGCGGCTCCGTCGTCGTGGGCCCCTTCCTCGTCCCCATGCCATGCACTCGGACCGGCGACTGCGAGTTCGACATCTCAGTCGACGACGACAACGCCGTGAGCGAGTCCAACGAGTCGGACAACGTCGTTCACGGGCTGTGCCCGAACTGAGCGTTCATCCCGCCTCCGACTGCCAGCGGCTCGCGAACGCTCAGCCGCATCGCTGCTGCGGTCGCTCCATGGCAGCGCGGACGTGCGGGCGATGCAGGTTGCTGTCTCCCGTACCCCGCATATGGCCAAGGCCGCCGCGTCCTGGACCAGACGCTCGTTCGCACTTGTGTTCAGTGCGCGACATCGGCGGTCCTGAAGCACAGGTTCCAGCCCCCCCGCACGCCGCACAAGGTGGCCGCGGAGGGGCGCCGCTCCGGCGTCAGCCGTTCGTGTGGATTCGGGTGGGCGGGGCGCTCAACCCTTCGCTACGGCCGCTTCGAGGGCCGCGATGTCGATCTTCATCATGGTCATCATCGCCTGGAAGGCGCGGTTGGCCTCGTCGGGGTCGGAGCTGGTCGTCAGCTCGAGCAGCCGGCGTGGGGTGATCTGCCAGTAGAAGCCCCAGCGATCGTTGCACCAGCCGCAGGCGTTCTCGGCGCCGCCGCTCTCGAGGATGGCGTCCCAGTAGCGGTCGGTCTCCTCCTGGCTCTCGGTGATGACCATGAAGCTGACGGCCTGGTCCGGCGTGAAGTTCGGGCCTCCGTTGAGGCCGACGAAGCGTCGCCCCAGCACGGTGAACTCGACCGTCAGCTCGCTACCCTCGGTGCCGCCCGGGAAGTCGGCCGGCGCGGTGTTCACGCGGTCGACGTGGCTGTCAGGGAAGGTGGCGGCGTAGAACTCCGCTGCCTTGCTCGCCTCGCCGCGGTCGAACCACAAGCAGGTCACCAGCTCGGCCATCGTCGTCTCCCCAGTGTCGGAGGGCGCGGGTGCGTCAGTGTGTCGGAGGGCGCGGACACGCCGGTTCGGCCGGCCGCGTCGCCGCGGGCTGCAGCGGTCCAGCGGGAACGCTCCAGACGTATCAATCGGCCCGTGCGCAGTCAACGGACCACGGCCGCCGGGCGCCCGCCGGGCGGCGCGCCGCGGGACGCGTGCGGTTCGGTGGGCAGTCGGCTAGAGTCGCCTCGCGCTGCCGGGGGTGGATGGAGTGGCCGCCGTGAGCTCGAGACCGACCCTTCCCGCGCGGGGCCCAGGCCGCGCCTGGCATCGCACATCACGGCGACGTGCTGCGCGCCTATACTCGCGTCGTAGCACTCGGGGCGCTCGTCCTCGGCCTGCTCTGCCTGCTGGCGTGGCGCACCGGCGGCGGCTGGCCGCTCCTGGTGCAGGCCGTCAACATGGCCGGCATCGTGATCGGCGCCCTGCTCTGCCTGCGACGATTGCGGCAGGGCCGCACGGACTCCGCCTTCGTGGTCTTCATGGTGCCCTCGCTGCTCGGCTGCACCTGGGGCATCGTCCACGCCCCCGGCGCCGTGGTGGCCGTCTACGTCCTCGGCATCGGCCTGCTCGCGTTCCTCGGCGTCTTCCTCTACCCCGGCCGGTGGACCTTCGCCGCCATCGGCCTCTGGCTCATCGCCTACGGCGTCGCCATCGGATTGCGGCTCAGCGGCCTGGTCCCCGTCCACGCCACGCCCATCGACGACGCCATGCTGGTGGTGGCGCCCGCCCTCGAGCTGGTCATCCTGGTCCTCGCCGGCCGCATCACCATCGGCCGCCTCGAGGAGAGCCACGAACGCCTCGAGGAGATCAACGTCGGCCTCGAGCAGACCGTCGCCGAGCGCACCCTGGCGCTGCGCGGGGCGCTTGCCGAGTCCGAGCGCCTGCTGCTGAACGTCCTCCCGCGCGAGATCGCCATGCGCCTGCGGGGGGGCGAAGAGGCGATCGCCGACGCGCACGCCGCGGTCAGCATCCTGTTCGCCGACATCGTCGGGTTCACCCAGCTCGCCACGCGCATCGACCCCGTCGAGCTGGTCGGGCTGCTGAACCGGATCTTCACCGAGTTCGACGAGCTCGCCGAGCGCCACGGTCTCGAGAAGATCAAGACCATCGGCGACGCCTACATGGTGGTCGGAGGGCTGCCGGAGCCCCGCGACGACCACGCCCAGGCCGTCGCACGCCTCGCGCTCGAGATGCGCAGCGCCCTCGCCGAGCTGGGTCGCCAGCACGGGGCCCCGCTCGACGTACGGATGGGCATCCACACCGGCCCGGTGGTCGCCGGGGTCATCGGGCGCAGCAAGTTCAGCTACGACCTGTGGGGCGACGCCGTGAACATCGCGAGCCGGCTCGAGAGCCACGGCGAATCGGGGCGCATCCAGATCTCGGCTGCGACCCGCGACGCCCTGGGAGCCGGCTTCCACACCGAGCGGCGAGGCACGATCGAGCTCAAGGGCCGCGGCGAGTTCGAAGCCTGGTGGCTCTCCGACGCCCCGCCCTCGTGGGTGGGGTCAGGAGCACGCCAGGAGCCTGCACCGCATCGATGAGAGCCGTCTTCGGACGCGATCTCGGCCAGCTCGGCGTTCCAGGACCGCTGCGCGACGTCCTTGATGCGCTCGACCGTCCTTGATGCGCTACAGGCTCCCGGGACCGCGGACGTCCGGCTTCGGACCCGTCACTCCAGCGGCGCGCACATGTCGTCGCTGCACACCGTGGACGCACACTGTTGGGCGTCGTCGCACGCCTCCCCCGCGCCCAGCATGCAGCCACCGGGCTCCAGGCGCGCTATCCGGCGGACGCCCTGGGTCGAGCTGCCGACGTACAGGTCGGGTCGCCAGCTCTCGCACGGGCTGGGAAGTTCGGGGATATTCTCCGCGGCCATGCCAATGACTCCGACATCGATGTGCCACCGGAACAGGGCGTCTCGACCTCTCACAGCCGCGCGAGAGTATCGCGTGGACCGAATGCGGCATCGATGAGGCCGCCATCCGCGTCCGTGCCGCGCTTTCGGGCGCGGCGGGTCAGTGGGGTGTGGTGTCGAGTGCCGGCGGGGCGGTCTGCAGGAGGCGGGTGGCTGCTTCGACGGCGTCCTGGGTGCCTGCGAGGGCCAGAACGTCGCCGGCGTGGAGGACCTCGGCCGGGGCGGGGACCAGCAGGCCGCGGTCGCCGCGCATGATGGCGAGGACGGCGGCGCCGGTGATGCCGGAGAGGTTCAGGTCGGCCAGGGAGCGGCCGACGGCCGGGCTGCGTTCGTCGAGGCGCACCGGCGTGGGGGTGCCCAGGCCGGGCAGCACGCTGTGCAGCACCTCGAGGCTCGGCGGTGGTGGTGGCGCCGGGCCGGCGGGGAGCGGGGCTCCCGGGTGGGGAAGGTCGTCGCTCCGGGCCTGGCTGAGCAGCACCTCGAGGATGGTCTCGGCGCCGGCGCGGACGTGGCCGTAGAGGTCGGCGGCGCCGCGCCAGAAGGCGAAGCCCAGCACGACCAGCAGGACGACCAGCGCGATGGGGCCGTACACGCCGCCGAGGAAGGGCTGGGTGAGGGCGAGGAGCGGGAGGCCCGTCAGCAGCACGATGGCGAGCTGGAGGGTGACGACGAGGGCGCGGCGGGGAGCGGCCGCCAGGTCGACGACGCCGTCGGCGACGCCGGGGAGCGCGGTCTCGGCGAGGATGAGGCCGAGCTGCCGCGCGATGCGCAGGATGCCGGCGCTGAGCGGGACCACCAGGGCGATGCCGACCGCCACGATGGCCAGGTGGGCGAGGCCGCCGTCGACGCCGAGGCCGCGCTCGAGGGCGGACTTCATCCGGTCCATGCCGACGGAGGTGCCGATGAGGATCGCCGCCAGGAGGGCCACGTCCAGCAGCAGGCGGCTGACGAGGCGGCGGATGGTCGCGGCGCGGGTCTGCTGGCGCGGCTGGGCGCGGAGCTGCTCGACCCAGGAGCCGTAGAGCGCGGTGAAGGTGCGGACGCGGCGGGGCAGGTGGCGGTCGATGCGCTCGGCGACGGGGCCGGAGGCGGCGATGAGCCACGGCGTCGTCAGGGTGGTGATGGCGGAGACGGCGACGGCCACCGGGTAGATGAGGTCGCCGGTGGCGCCCAGGGCGAGGCCGAGGCCGGCGATGATGAACGAGAACTCGCCGATCTGCGCGAGGGTCATGGCCGCCTGCACCGAGATGCGGACGGTGTTGCCGGTGAGGAAGGCGCCGACGGTCACGCCGACGACCTTGCCGCCGACGACCAGGGCGGCGATCGCGAGGACGGTGCCCCAATGCTCGATGATGATCGCCGGGTCGATGAGCATCCCGACCGAGACGAAGAAGATGGCGGCGAACATGTCGCGCAGCGGCTGGACCAGGTGCGCGATGGACCGGCCCTCGCCGGACTCGGCGATGAGCGAGCCGGCGATGAAGGCGCCCAGGGCGACCGAGTAGCCGAACTCGTAGGCCAGCAGCGAGATGGCGAAGCAGAACCCGACGCTGGCGACCAGGGTGGTCTCGGGGCGGCCGAGGCGGGCGATGGCGCGAAAGGTGCGCGGGACCAGCAGCATGCCGATGGCCATCAGGCCCACGAGGAAGAGCGCCAGGCGCCCAGTGGTCGCGGCCATCTCGCCGGCGGAGAGGTGGGTGCCGGTGGCGATGGCCGTGAGCGTCGCCATGAAGAGGATGGCGATGAGGTCCTCGACGATGAGGACGCCGACCACCAGCTCGCGGACGGGCCCCTGGACGCGGCGCTCCTCGAAGGCCTTGGCGATGATGGTGGTGCTGGAGATGGCGACGATCGCGCCGGTGAAGACGCTGTCGATGGTGGACCAGCCGAGGAGCCGTCCGACCATGAAGCCGAGCCACAGCATCAGGCTGGTCTCGAGCAGCGCCGTGAGGCCGGCGGTCGGGCCCAGCTTGAAGAGCTTCCGGAGGCTGAACTCGAGGCCCAGCGAGAACATGACCAGGATCACGCCCAGCTCGGACAGCGCCTGGACGTCCTGACGGTCCGCCGCCAGCGGCACCGGGACGCTGGGCCCCACGATGAGCCCGGCCAGGATGTATCCGAGCACCACCGGCTGCCGCAGCCACTGGAACACCACCGTGGTCACGGCAGCTACGCCCAGCACGACCGCGAGAACGACCAGGAAGGCGTGTGCGTCCATGCGCCGCAGCTATCACAGTCCCGGGCCGCGGGGCGACCTCTTCGATGCAGCGTCGCTCGCCCGCAGGTCCCGAGACCGTCGTGACGCGCGCTGGGTGGCGGCCATCTCCCAGCACACGGGCTTGGGCGTGGCCGAGCAGCCGCTCACCGGTACCCTGGGGGCCGGGATTTCGCCGAGCCCACGTGCGGATCGGTGATATGACAGCGGCGACCCCTGGGACGACCACCATGAGCGTGTTCCTCTGGATCCTGCTGGGCGGCGTGGCCATGGCCGCCATCTCCCTCGTGGGCAGCGTCACGCTGGTCCTGCGCGAGTCGGCGCTCCAGAAGCTGCTCCTCCCGCTCGTGGCCTTTGCGGCGGGCTCGATGATCGGCGGCGCGCTCTTCCACATGTTGCCGGCGTCGCTGATCGGCCTGGCGCCGCAGTCCGCGTTCGCGTGGGTCGCCGTTGGCTTTGCCGTCTTCTTCGGACTCGAGCAGTTCCTCCACTGGCACCACTGCCACCGCGCGTCTGCCCATTGCCGGAAGCCGTTGACCTACCTGGTCCTCGTCGGGGATGGCCTGCACAACTTCCTCGGCGGGCTCGCGATCGCCGGTGTGTTCCTCGTCGACATCGAGCTTGGGATCGCCGCATGGCTGGCCGCCGCCGCGCACGAGGTCCCTCAGGAACTCGGTGACTTCGCCGTGCTCATCCATGGGGGCTGGAGCAAGCGCGCAGCGTTGTGGCTCAATCTGCTCTCTGGCTCGACCTTCCTCGCCGGCGGCCTCGTCGCCTACGCTGCGTCGAGGCAGTTCGACGTGGGCTGGCTGGTGCCGCTAGCCGCTGGAAACTTCCTGTACATCGGTGCTTCGGACCTCGTGCCCGAGCTGAACAAGGGCCACGCTCTGGGCACGAGCGTCGTTCACTTCGCGTGCTTCCTCGCCGGCCTGGGAGGCCTGTACGCGCTCGCGGCGCTGCATCACTGAGCACGCGGCCGCGGCGCGTGCCAGCGGCGACCTCCCTGGGAGGACAGCGGCCCGAGCGCCGTCAGCCGGCCGCCCCCTTCTTCCTGAACATGTCCAGGAACTCGGGGATCCGCTCCACGAGGCGGTCCAGGCTCCCCTTGCGGTCGGGAATCGGGAGCACCTCGATGCCGGCGTCGGTGAAGGCGATGACGCCCACGGGGCGCACCTTCGCACCGCCGCCGCCGCCCGCCCCACCACCGCGGCTCGAGCGAGCCGCCCTGCCCTTGGACGCCGGGATCTCGCCGCTGCCTTCGCCGCCGCCCCCGCCCATGCCGAGGCTCACGCGCGACAGCGGCACCAGCGTCACGCCGTCCAGCTCGATGGGCGCGCCGGCGATGACCTCGCTGCTCGCCACCTGCGCGACCTGATCGATGATCCGGTCCACGTTCTCGATCACGTTCTTCATGGCTCGTCTCCTCACCCTCTCGAGGGGCGCGCGCGGCTGCACAGCAGCGTCGCCGCCGGCCGCCGGTCGCGCCCGCGATCCCACCGTCATTGCAGCATCTGCACTCGCGCTCGCCCGCCCTCGACCACGATGACGGCCACCGGCGTCGCCTTCGCGCCGCCCCCGGCCCCGCCGCCCATCCCGCTGCCCGTAGCGCCACCCTCCTCGCCCTGGCCCGTTCCTCCGCCGATGGCGAGGTTCAGCTCGCACAGCGGGACCGCGTGACGGCCTCCGACGCTGATGGTCTCGCCCACGACGGCGTTCGCGCGCGCCATCTCCTTCAGTCGAGCTCCCAGCCGCTCGAGTAGCTGGTCCATCTCACCCATCTCGCTCTCCTGTCTGTCCGAGGTCAGCCCCACCCAGAAGGACGCGCCGGTCCTCTGCCCGGAGCAGGAAGCCCAGGCTCACGACCAGCACGTGCGCCGGCCACAGGCGCGCTCGCGCCCAGCCACGCAACTGCAAAGCCTCGTCGAGCCACGCCGGCTCGACCGCCACGACGAAGGTGGCGCCACGCGGCGCCAGCGCGCTCAGCACCCCGTGCAGCAGCGCGGTGTCCGCGGGGTCGCCCAAGCCCACCAGGCCTTCGACCCCGCCCCGCAGCCCCAGCGTGCGCCAGAGCCTGCCGAACATGCGGCCGAGCTCCTGACGGTTGCGCCACGCCCACCCGGGGCCGCGTGGGGCGCGCTCACCCCGGCGCCCGGCCTGGTCCCTGCCCGTCTCGTGGTCAGCGCGGCGCTCGCTCCGGGCGGGCAGCGGCACTGCCACTCCCATCAACCGCAGCGAGACTCCTTCGCCCGACGCGATGGCGAAGTGCGCCAGACCACCGGCCCAGCGCGCGTCGGCCCGGCCCGTCACGCCCGCTGCGTCGATGGCGCTCTCCGCCCGGAGGTCGAAGGGCACCAGCAGCACGGCGAGCAGCACTCCCACCACGAGGAGGAGCGGACCCAGGATCAGCCATTCCATGGTTCGTGTAGCGAGCAAGCCCCGTGCCACCCTCCCGCTTGGAGCGACGGTTCGCGCTGGCCGCCGTGGGTGCGGCCCCGCGCCGGTGCACGCCGCCGCGCCCGCAGGGGCTGGGTGAGCTGCCGCACCCGACGCTGTGTGGCAGCCCACAGTCCGGAAGGGACGATCGCAGTCCGCATCGTCGGGCCACCCTCGGAGGTCCGCGAGAGCGGCGTGCGCCGCGCGAAGGCCCCGGGATTACCCAGGCGGATTGGGGTGTGGCAGAGTCCCTCGCATCGGTTCGTACAGGTCTGGTCCGGCTGGCGGAGGTCCCCTCATGCGCTTCTCTTCGTTCTGTTTCCGTGGGTTGGCGATCCTCTCGGTGCTCGGTCCCGGGGTCGGCGCGGCGATGGCGGCAGGGCCCATCTTCGATCGCGCGCAGTTCCCGGTGTCCTTCGATCCTCGCTCGGTGGCGTTGGGGGATCTGGACGGCGACGGCGACCTGGACGCGGTCAGCGCCAACGCCGGCGCGGCGACGATCTCGGTGTTGCTGGGCAACGGTGAGGGCCTGCTGGCGCCGGCGCCGGGGATCGTCAGCCCGCGGCGGGACTTCGACGTCGGGGCGACCTCCCCGCGGGACGTGGCTCTGGCGGACATGGACGGCGATGGTCAGCTCGACTTCGTGGTGGCCCATGACGGAGGCGTGGCGGTGCTGCGCGGCGGCGGCTCGGGGCTGCCCGTGCTCGGCAGCGAGGTCAGCTTCGCCGCCGGCGGGCAGCAGAACGCCGTCGCGGTCGGCGACCTGAACGGCGACGGGCTGGCGGACGTGGTCCTGGCCGACGTCAGCGGCGCCGCCGTTTGGGTGCTGCTCGGCGACGGCCTGGGCGGGCTGGGCGCCGCGACCTCGTACGCGATGGGCGAGGACGTCAGCGACGTGGCCATCGGGGACGTGGACGGCGACGGCCTCGCCGATGTGGTCGCCGGCCTCTTCACCGCCTCGGGCCCCAACGTCGGGGTGCTTCCCGGCCGCGGCGACGGCGGCTTCGACCCGCCAGTGATGTACGCCACCGAGGCGGCCTCGGTGTTCTCGGTCGCCCTGGCGGACATGGACGGCGACGGGCGCCTGGACGTCGTCGCCGCGCACCTGAACGGCGGCGGCATCTCGGTGCTGCGCGGCGAGGCGGACGGGTCGCTGTCGGACGGCGGCAACACGGCCGTGCCCGACGGCTTCCGGCTGATCTCGGTGGCCGCCGGCGACCTCGACGGCGACGGGAGTCCCGACCTCGTCGCGGTGCATCGTCCCGGCGTGGACTACCTGGAGGGCACGGTCCACGTGCTGCTCAACGACGGCACCGGCGGGCTCACACCCACCGCGTGGGCCGCCGGCCGGACGCCCTGGGGTGCTGCGCTGGGCGATCTCGACGGCGACGGCCACCTGGACGTCGTGTTCTCCTCTGGCGAGGCCTGCAACGTCAGCCCGAGCTGCACCCTGCCCGGCCGCGTCTCGGCGCTGATGGGCCGCGGCGACGGCACCTTGGGCAACGACGCCCGCTACGCAATCGCCGGCGCGCCAGTACCCATCGAGGCGGGAGATCTGGACGGCGACGGCCTGCCCGAGCTGGCCACGACGCACATCGAGACCGTCCCCCCGGCGCCCGACGCGCCCGTCCTCGACCCGCTGCGGCTCACGGTGCTGGACAACGCGGGCGACGGCACCTTCGTGGCGCGCCCGTACGCTGCCATCGCGACGTCTGCCGAGCCCGCGGGCGTGGTCGTCGGCGAGCTGAGCGGCGACGCGGAGCCCGACGTAGCCGCGGCCTTCGACACGGCGCAGCTCGTGCGGCTCGACGGCACGGGCGGCGGCGCGCTGGGCCCGGCGACGGCCTTCGGCCCCTTCGTGCGCGCGACGGGGCTGGCGCGGGCGGACTTCAACGGCGACGGGCACCAGGACCTGGCCGTCTCCAGCCTGCAGGGCTTCGTCGTCGTGCTGCTCAGCCTGGGCGACGGGACCTTCACCGAGACGCCGCACCTGCTGGTCTCGGGGGACTCGGTGTTCGTCCGGCCGCTGGCGGTGGCGACCGGCGACTTCGACGGCGACGGCCACGCCGACCTGGCGACGGCCAACGGCGCGGACTCGGTGTCGGTGTTCCTGGGCGACGGGGCCGGCGGATTTGGGCCCGAGTCGCAGGTCGCCATCGACGGCGAGCCGACGGACGTGCAGGCGGGCGACCTGGACGGCGACGGGCTGGACGATCTGGTCGTCGCCGACACGCAGGCCTCGGTGCTGGATGTGGAGGCCGCGAGCGTGCTCAGCGTCCTGAGCCTGGGCGGCGGGGCCTTCGACACGCCCAGGCGCCATCAGGCCGGCGCGCTGCCGACGGGGCTGGCCGTGGCGGACATGGACGGCGACGGGCTGCCGGAGATCGCCGTGGCGCGGCGCTTCGACGACAGCGTCGCGGTGCTGGGCGGGCTGGGCTTCGGGAACTTCGGCAAGCCGGTGGCCTACGGGGTCGGACGCACGCCGGCCGACGTAGTGGCGGCCGACCTGAACGGCGACGGCGCCACGGATCTGGCGGTGACCAACGAGGACGGGCGGTCGATCTCGGTGCTGCTGAACCGCGCGGGCTCGGTGGACTCGGACGGCGACGGCGTGTCGGACGCCGACGAGGCGGCCCTGGGCACCGACCCCTTCGACGCGGACACCGATGGCGACGGCGTGCTGGATGGCGACGAGCTGACCGCCGGCACCGACCCGCTGAGCGCCGACACCGATGGGGACGGCCTCCTCGACGGCGAGGAGCTGACCGCCGGCACCGACCCGCTGAGCGCCGACACCGACGGGGACGGCGTGCTGGACGGCGACGAGTTGGGGCTGGGGCTGGACCCGCTGGCCACCGACTCGGACGCGGACGGCCTGCCCGACGGCGTCGACCCCAGCGTCATCGCGGCGCTGGTCGTGGCGTTGCCCGCCAGCGCCTTCAAGGGTCCGGCGGTGGTGCGGCGCGTGCTGATGCTCGGGGGGCTGGCGCTGGCGCACTGGAACCTCCAGCGCGGGCGCACCTTCCTGGCGAGGCTGGGGCTGGGCGTCCTGCGCGCGCGCACCGACGGCTGCGGCGGCGGAAGCGGCGTCGCGGCCCCGAACGACTGGGTGGTATCCTGCGGCGCGCAGGGGGCCCTGCTCGAGCGCTTCGATCTGGTCCTCGGCAACCTCTGAGGGGGCGCGAAGCGCGGCGAGCCGCGACGGCGCGAGAGTGACCGGATGAGCCCTGCCGACGACCCATGGTACAGGCTGGCCCGCGCGCCGACGCCCGCAGACGAGCGGTGTCGGTGCGCGGCGCGAGGGGCCGTGGTGCTGTGCGACACCCTCGGCCCCAACCCGCTGCTCTGCCTCGACTGTCGGGGCGAGGTGTCGCCGGGCTCACTGCCCGTCCCCGACGCCGAGGCCCGCCGCGTCGCCGACGCCCTGGCGGACTGGCACCGCGTCCACGGCGCGCTCTACCGCCTGTGGCTGGACTCCGCGGAGTACGAGGCCTTCGCGGCGGCGGAGCTGCGCCACCCCGGCTCGGCCGTCAATCGCCGCGGCGAGGCGGCGAGGCGGGAGCTGGACGCCTTCGTGCCGAGCTACATCTACCTCTTCGACGCCGACGCCGTGGAGCCCGCCTCCCCGCCGACCTGTCGCCTCTGCCCCCGCTGCGCCGGCCGCCCCCTGGCCCCGCGAGGCCGCTTCCTGGTCTGCGACGACTGCCACGCCGCGCTGGGCTGACCCAGGCGTCGGGCCATCAGCTCCCGGGCTCGTCGTCCTGGTCGGGGCGGCGGCCGCAGTGGGGACAAGGGCCCGGGGCTCGAGAGCCGAGGTGGTCGCTGAAGGCCGAGGCAAGGATGCCAGCGGGCAAGGCGACCAGACCGACGCCCAGAATGGCCGCGAACGCGGCGGCGAGCTTGCCGAGCGCGGTCACGGGGTACATGTCGCCGTAGCCGACGGTGGTCAGGGTGGCGACCGCCCACCAGGCGCTGGCGGGGATGCTGCTGAACGCCTCGGGCTGCGCCTCATGTTCGGCGTAGTACAGCAGCGAGGAGGCGAGGATCATGAGGATGACGACGCCGAAGCCGACGACAACCAGCTCCTCTCGCTTGGAGGCGAAAGCGCGCCCCAGGGCCCGCACCGCCCGGGAATAGCGGCCGAGCTTGAGCAGGCGGAAGACACGGAGCAGGCGCACGGCGCGCAGCGTGCGCAGGTCCAGTCTCGACCAGGGCATCAGGGCGGGCGCGATGGCCAGGAGGTCGACCAGGGCCATGGGAGTCAGCGCCCAGCGCAGTCGGGCCGTGACCGGGTGCTGGAGCGCGCGAGCCTCGACGCAGCTCCAGAGGCGGAGCAGGTACTCGGTGAGGAAGACCGCCACGGATGCCGCTTCGAAGGCGGCGAGCGAGGCGCCGAACGGCCCGCCCACCCAGGGAAGGGTCTCGACGACCACGGCCGCGACATTGAGGACGATGAGCAGCTGGATGGCGGCTTGAACGGCGCGAGCGTCGCGGCGCGTGGGGCTGCCTTCGAGCAGGCGATGCACATAGGCGCGCAGGCGTCGGGACGGCGGCATGGGCTGAGCCTCGGTGGTGTCGAGCGAGCGCGGTGTGACGACGGCGCTCGAGCCCATCGGTGCGTCGCCGGGCTCGGGAGCTGCGCGCAGGACTCGACGTTCGGCGTCGAGACTAGCTGCTGGTCTGGCGTCTGCGCAATGGCTTGCGGCCGTGACGGTGCGGGTGGGCGGGTGGGCCGGTCAGGCGGGGGTGGCGGCCAGGGGGGGCGCGGGGGCTCCGGTGGCGGAGTCGGAGGAGGGCGCGGGGCCCTGCTCGTCCGCAGGCTGTGCGGCGGGGGGGAGGTCGGCGATGAGGAGGAGGTTGCCGGGGTGGAGGGTGCCGGCGACCTCGGCGGTGCGGACGCTGAAGCCCAGGGACTCGAGGTCGACGCGGAGGTCGGCGCCGGCGCGGAACTGGACGCTGGGGCCGCGGTTCCAGCCCAGGCGGGTGGAGGCTCGTTCGATGAAGCGGGTCAGGCGGGCGCCGCCGCGGCGGTCGCGGTCGCCCTCGCGGATGAGCAGGCGGCCCCCCGGGCCGAGGGCGGCGCGGCAGCGGGCCAGCAGGGTGCGCTGGGCGGGCGCGTCGTAGTAGTGCAGCACGTCCACCAGCGAGATGACGTCGCAGGCGGGCGGCTCGAACTCGCGGACGTCGGCCTCGACGATGTCCACGCCGGGCAGCTCGCTGGCGACGCGGCGGGCGGCCTCCGCCTTGGGGGCGTCCCACTCGACTCCCAGCGCGCGGCGACCGGCGCCGAGCTGGCCGAGCAGCACCGGGAGCATCCCCAGGCCGGTGCCCAGGTCGACGGTGAAGGCGCCCGGCGGCACCAGGGCCGCGATGGCCCGATAGCAGGGGTCCATGCGGTACTTCATGTGGGCGTAGACGCGGAACTGGTTCCGGAGGCCGCGGTAGCGAGCGGAGGCCGCCACGATGGCCGCGTGGGCCGGGTCGTCCTGCAGGCGCCGGCGGGCGCGGCGCGCCGACAGGGCGCCCCAGGTCAAGGCACCCGCGACCAGCCCGACGGCGGCGCCGAGCAGCGTCCCGCCGACCAGCCAGTCGACGAAGAAGGCGGCGGCCAGGCTCGGGGCGTTCTGCCAGGTGAACTCCGCCAGCTCCAGCGCCATCCAGCGCCCGTGGAGCAGGCGCTCGCCGAGCTGCACGGCGGCGAACCCGATGAAGGGCGCCAGCGGCGGGATGGAGATGTTGGCGGCCGCGTAGACGACGATCTGATTGAGGCGAAAGAGCCAGGCCAGCGCGACGCAGACCCAGAGGTGCAGCCCGAAGAGCGGCGTGCAGCCGACCACGCAACCGAGGAAGACCGCCGCGGCCATGCGCGAGGGCTCGGTGTGCTCATGGAGCAGGTGCAGCCAGAGCTGGTGCACCCGCTTGTGCAGCGCGCGGATCACGCGAGGCGGCTCGCGTCCGTGCTCTGTCGCCGGCAGGCCGCGTGGTCGCGCGGGTTCGAAGGGGCTCGCTGCATGGAGCGCCAGTATCGAGGCTCGGCGCGGGGATGACCAGCCCATCGGCGTGGCGCTCGGCCGCGCGGCCGGGGTCACCCTTGCCGGGCGTGGCGCCAGGAGGCTAAATGGCTGGCGTCGGCGCCGTCGGCGGAGCCGTGGGCTTCGGAGCGGCCGCGGCCGGGAGGGGTGATGGGGCGCGCTTTCGTGGAGGCCACCGGGCGGCGGATCCAGCCCTT
The DNA here is from genome assembly GCA_020632695.1 of Deltaproteobacteria bacterium. Lineage (GTDB taxonomy): Bacteria > Myxococcota_A > UBA9042 > PHBI01 > JACKFB01 > JACKFB01. Next base: position 389,051 of record JACKFB010000001.1, on the reverse strand, counting down.
CGATGACCCCATGGGTGAGGTGCTCATCGCCAACCGCCCGCTCTCGTACTGGCAGGAGCTGGCCCTTCGCGAGGCGGGGCTGGAGCGGGTCGCCGAGCTGCGGGCCCCCACCCTGGTCCTGCCGGACACGCTCTACACGACGGGCCCGGTGCTGAAGCGCTTCGTCGAGCAGGCCGCCGGGCGCAACGCCGTGCTGGTGCTGGCCGACTCGGCCTTCGGCGCGCGCACCACGCCGGTGCAGCCGCAGGTGCAGCGAGTGGCCGCCGGCTGGCGCTTCGAGGCCGTGCGCTACGTCAGCGGCGGCGACGAGGCGCCCGTCGAGGTGGTCATCGACCCCGAGGAGGAGCTGCTCACGCTGGACTTCCCGGCGATGGCGAACCTCACCGGCGGCGACCCCATCGTCATCCCGCTGCCGCGCCACCCGGTGATGACGCTGCACCACTGGGTGCACATCGTGTGGGCCAGCCAGGCGGCCGGCGCCTCCGAGTTCCGGCGCGCGCCCAAGCTGCGCGGCATCCTGCGCGTGCTGTGGGCGGTGCTGCGCGCGCTGTCCTTCAACAAGTGGAAGGTGCTGGCGCGGCTCAACACCATCGGCCGCGGCTGCGACATCCACCCGACCGCGGTGGTCGAGGGCAGCACCCTGGGCAAGAACGTGCAGGTGGGGCCCTTCGCGCGGGTGCTCTTCAGCCGCATCGGCGACGGCGTGTCCATCATGCCGGGCGCCATGGTCGAGGCCAGCACCATCGGCGACGAGGTCTTCGTCGGGCAGAAGTCGCTCATCCGCGACTGCGTCATCTACCCGCGGGCCTTCTGCAGCTTCGAGACGGTGCAGAGCAGCATCATGGGCCGCGACGCGCTGGCGACGCCGGGCAGCTACCCCATCGACGCCAACTTCGGCGGGACCGTGCGCGTGATGCTGGACGGCGAGCTGCACGACACCCACGCCAAGGTGGTGGGCTGCGCGCTGGGGCACCGCTCGAAGCTGGCGACGGGCATCTGGCTGGCCAGCGGGCGCGCGATCCCCAACGACTGCCTGCTGATTCGCGACCCGGAGCTCATCGCGTACCGCACGCCGACGGAGCTCGGCGGCGAGGGGACCTGGACCGTGCGGGGCGGCGCGATGGTGCCGCTGGGTGCCGCGCCACCGAAGGGTCTGGAGCGCGCGCCCGAGGGCGAGTGAGGGCCAGTGTCAGGGCGCGAGCGTGACCTCGGCGTCGGCGGGGACCTGGGCGCGGGTGGTGAGGTGGCCGTCGGGCCAGGTGATCTCCAGGTCGGCCGACAGGGCGTCGCCGAGGCCGAAGAGCAGGCGGCTGTCGAAGCTGCCGAGGTAGCCCTCGCCGGCCGTGCGCTGGCGCATGAGCACGCGGCCGCCGGGGAGCGTCGCCCGCACGACGGCGCCGACGGCCCCGGGCGGCAGCACGACCCGCAGCCAGTGGCCCCGCGGCGCCATGACGTTGCGGAGCAGCGCCGGGCGGCCGCTGGACGGCGCGAGGACGAGGTCCGGGCGCCCGTCGTCGTCCAGATCGGCCACGGCGATGCCGCGCATCAGCCGACGCGTGGCCAGCCCGTCCTCGGGCACCGGGATGTGGGCGATGAGGTGGCCGGCTCCGTCGCCGCGCATGAAGTTCGTGGGCTGCGCCTGGGGACCCTGGTCGAAGGCGTCCAGCTCGGGCTGCGAGAAGACGTGGCCCGTGGCCTCGGCCAGGTCCAGCCAGCCGTCGAGGTCGAAGTCGGCCAGGGCGGCGCCCCAGCGAAAGGTCTGCTCGAGGGCCGTGGTGCCGACCTGGTCCGCCTGGTCGGGGCAGGTCCCGTCGGGCTGGCACATGAAGACGGCGGTGGCGTCGTTGGTGAAGCCGGTGAGCACGTGGTCCAGGCGCCCGTCGCCGTCGATGTCGCCGCTGGAGAAGCCCATGGCGTCGAGACCGTTGTCGTTGCGGTCGTGGGCCAGGCCGAGCTGGACCGCGCGGTCGTGGAAGGTGCCGTCGGCGTCCTGGATGAGGGCCTGGTTCCAGTCCTGGAGGTCGTGGGCGGCGTAGATGTCGGGGCGCCCGTCGCCGTCCAGGTCGCGGATGGCGACGACGGTGGTGCGCCAGGCCATGGCCAGCTCGGGCGCGCGCTCGGCGGTGACGTCGCGGAAGGTGTCGCCGTCGCGCAGGAAGAGGCGGCTGGAGATGGCCGGGAAGGGGTGCGGCTGCGCGGTGCAGACGCTGGGGGCGCAGCTGGTGCCGGGCTCGATGAGCTCGGGGGCGTAGCGGACGTAGCCGCCGACGACGAGATCCAGGTCTCCGTCGCCGTCCAGGTCGCCCGCGGCCGCCGAGGTGAAGAGGTCACCCGGGTGGGCGGTGAACGGGATGCGGCCGCTGACGTCGACGAAGCGGTCGCCGCGGTGCTCGAAGAGCGAGATGCCGCCGAGGCGGGTGACCAGCAGGTCGTCGTCGCCGTCGCCGTCGGCGTCGAAGGCGAGGCAGCCGGAGCCCTCGCCCACGTGGCCCAGGCCGCGGCGCTCGGTCTGGTCCTGGTAGGCGAATGGCTGGTCGGCGACGTACAGGGTCGAGCGGGCGCCGGCGCCCTCGCGCAGCGCGAAGAAGAGGTCGGGCGCGCCGCGACCGTCGGCGTCCAGCACGCACACGCCGCCGGTGAAGCGGTCGGGGACGGTCAGGTAGTCGTCGACGGGCGTGCGGACCAGGTCCAGGCCGGCGACCTGCGTCACGTCCCAGAAGAGCACGCCCGAGACACCGGCCGAGGGGGCGAGCTGCTCAGGACTCGGAGGCCTCGGCTCCGTCTCGCCGGCGCACGCCGCCAGCGACAGCGCGGCCAGCACCGCGACCACGAGCTCACGACTCGTCACGGCCGCCCTCGCCCCGCGGCAGCCTGCAGATCATGTGGGTCCCGCCGGTGGCCGGACACGCGAAGTCGATGCTGCCGCCGTGGGCCTCGAAGGTGCGGCGCACGTTGGCGAGCCCCAGGCCGGTGCCACGGGTCCGCGTCGTGAAGAAGGGCTCGAAGACCTTCTCGCGGTGCGCCTCGGGGATGCCGGGGCCCTGGTCGGCCACCGTCAGCACCACGTCGTCGCCGCGAGTCTCCACCATGACGCGCACCTCGCCCTGCCCGTCCATGGCCTGCGAGGCGTTGAGCAGCAGGTTCAGCACCGCCTCGCGCAAGAGCATCGCGTCGACGCTGGCCGTCACCGGCTCGCCCTCGACCGTGAAGGACGGGTGCGTGACGCTCTGGTCCTGCTGCACCAGGTCGGCGGTCGCTCGCACCAGCTCCAGCACGTCGACGTCGCCGACCTTGAGCGCGCGCGGGCGGGCGAAGGTGAGCAGGTCCGACAGCGACGCGTCCAGCGAGCGTATGCGCTTGTCGATGTCGTCGAGCACCTTCCGCTCGCGCGCATCGGCGGGCATGCGCGAGCCGATGACCTGCAGCGCGCCGGAGATGCCGGCCAGCGGGTTCTTCACCTCGTGCGCCACCACGGCCGACATCTCGCCCAGACGCGCCAGGGCGGCCTGGTCTCGCAGCTTGGCCTCGGCGGCCTTGCGCTCGGTGATGTCGGAACGGATCGACAGGTACTGATAGGGTTTTCCGCGCTCATCGAGGAAGGGGACGATGGTGGTGTCGACCCAGTAGAGCCGCCCGTCCTTGCGGCGGTTCCGGATGTCGCCGCGCCACACGCGCCCCTGGGCGATGGTGCGCCACAGGTCACGGATGAAGGCCTTGGAGTGGTACCCCGAGTTCAGGATGGCGTGGTCCTGGCCGAGCAGCTCTTCGCGCGAGTAGCCCGAGATCTCGCAGAAGGTGTCGTTGGCGTACTTGATGATGCCGCGCTGGTCGGTGGCCGCGACGATGCTCGAGGCGTCCAGCGCGGTGGTCATGTCCTCGCGGTAGCGCTCGGCCTGGGCCAGCGCCGAGCGGGCCTCGACCATCTCGGTGACGTCCATGCCGGAACACAGGACTCTCGTGACCGCGCCTTCCGCACCGCGATGCACGCCGCAGCGCCAACGCACGCGCCGCGGGCCGCCCGCGCGCGTCTGGATGGAGCGCTCGAAGGGCAGCGCGCCGGCGACCGCACAGTTCAGCACGGCGTCGAAGTGGGCGCGCGCTTCGACCCGGTCCTCGGGCGCGATGATGCTCTCGAACCAGTCGACCCCACGGGCGTCGGACGGCAAGCGGCCGAGCAGCTCGGCCATGCGCGCGTTGCAAGCCTGCACGCGACCCTCGCGGTCGAGCACGACGAAGAGGCCCTCGTAGAGGTCCATGACCACGTCGATGTCGACGAGCACGCTCGCGGCCGTGCCAGCTTCTCCAACGCTACGAACCATCACTCGGCTCCCCGCACGCCCACCGCACCCCGCTGGCACGGCCCTTGCTTTCGCCATCTGCCACGATGCTCGAGACTATCCCAAGCGAAGCGGCGTTGCGACAGCGTGCGCAGAGCGCCACCGTCGTCGTGGCGACCGCTGACCCCCTGCTGCGCTGGGCGCTGGTGGAGCGGCTGGGCGACGCGGGCTACGCCGTCGTCGAGGCCATCTCGGTGGCGGACCTGCGCGCGCGTCTGGCCCGCAAGCCGCTGGCGGTGATCCTGGACGAGCGCCTCGGCGACCGACAGCGGATGGGCCTGCTGGAGGTCGTGGACGAGCGGTCGCCGGACTCGGCGGTGCTGCTGCTCGCCGTCGAGGCCAGCCAGCACGCCGAGGCCCTCGCCGCGCGGCGGGGCGCCAGCGTCACGCTGAGCAAGCCCTTTGATTTCGAGGTACTCCTGGCGGAGCTGGCCAAGGCGCTGCCTGCCCCATGACTTGTGTGCAAGTGCACATGCCTGGGTGAAAACCAACCGCCCGTGTGCGAGCGCGCCCCGCCCCTCCAGAGCGCGGCCGAGCGCCCCGGAGCGCGACCGCAGCACGGTCGTGGCTCAGATCGACACGATGAAGCCGACGCCGACGTCGATGAGCGGCGGCGACACGCGCACGCCGTTCTCCAGGCCGTCCACGCCGGGGACCGCGGGGACCTCGAGGCTGTAGTGGAACTCGCCCGGCCGGCCGTAGTGCCAGCTCGCGTAGGCGTTGAAGTCCAGGTGCGTCAGCAGGCGGACGCGGTAGTCGAAGCGCAGCAGCCCCGAACGGTCCGAGAGGTTGGTGATGGCGCTGGCGATGAAGGTCATGTCCTCGAGGCGGCCCGGAGCGGTGAGCAGCGCGTAGACGCCCAGGTAGTGGCGCCCCAGGTAGAGCGGGGTGAACTCGCCCTCCAGCGCCAGCCAGGGGTAGAGGTTCTCCGAGTCGTAGCCCAGCTCGTTGAAGAAATACTCGGCGCCGAAGTAGACCGCGTCGTTGTCGCCGTAGCCGATGCCCACCTCGGCGCCCAGGGTGGCGCGGAAGAGCCACTCGTCGTCCTGCTTCTCGGAGGTCGGCAGCTCGAGGTTGTCGGGGTCGAGGGTGAGCTTGCCCTTGTAGCGCAGTGAGCGCACCCCGTGCAGCGCGGCCAGCTCGCCGTTGATGTCGAAGAGCCCCAGCGGGAACGAGATCGAGACGCCCAGACGGGTCGGCTCGGCCTTGCGGTCGGCGAAGGAGAGCGCGAGCTCGGCGGGGCCCAACAGCATCTCGGCCCGCAGGGCGCCGCCGATGCGCTCGGGGCGGTCGGCGCCGGAGAGGTCGGCGATGGCGTAGAGGTTCCAGCCCAGCGACTCGATGGGGATGTGCACCTTGAGCAGGCTGACGCCCAGGCGCTCGTCGAAGACGGCCAGCGGGTCGCGGAAGGAGGTGTTGAGGAAGTCGGTGGGGTTCCAGAAGCGGCCGGTCCCCCAGCGGATGGGCTGGCGGCCCAGGGTGACGAAGACGCGATGGGCGATGTCGAACTTGAGCCAGAGCTGGTCGAGCGAGGTCTCGAGGCCGTCGCGGGTGCCGACGAGGCTGGTGGCGGGTGCGGTGCCGCCGTCGGTGGTCGCGGCCTCGTCGTTGCGCACGGTGTAGTCGTAGCGCAGGCGCCCCTGGACGTAGGCGCGGATGCGGTCGTTGGGGCGGGCGTCGAGGTAGAGGTCGAGGAGGTTCGGGCTGGCCAGGGGGAAGTTCCCCGGCTCGCCCTCCTCGCTCGTGTACCAGTCCAGGCGCAGGTAGAGGCGGCCGCCGATGGCCAGCTTGTCGGCGGCGGCGGCGACCCGTGCGGCCAGGGACTTCTCCGGGGCCGGGGTCACCGGCGAGGGGTCGTCGTCGCCGAAGATGGCCGCGTCGCGGTCGCGCGGGGTGGCGGGCGGCGCCGTGTCGGGGGTATCGGGCGCGCCGAAGATCGCGTCGTCACGGTCGGGCGGCGCGTCGTCGTCGGCTCGGGCCACCCCCGACCCGAGGCACGCGAAGGCGAGGACCGCTAAGGCACCGTACTTCAACGACTCTTGCTCTCGAGCCAGGCCTTGGTGAACATGTTGGCCTGCAGCGACGAGAGGTCCACGTCCTGGATGACGATGGTGGTCTGGTTGCCCTTCTCGACCTCGTCGAAGATGCGGATCTCCTTGGGGAAGTAGATGTCCGCGCCCTTCGAGGAGCTGAACATCTTCGACCACTTCGGGTAGTAGGCGGTGCGCATCAGGCGTCCCGACAGCGCGTACTCCTGCGCCTTGAGCATGTTGCCCGTGGCCTGGTCCACCCAGATCTCCAGCACCGGGAAGGCCACGTCGGCGCCGGGCTTGGCGGTCAGCTTCAGGTGGTCGGCGGTCATGGTTCCCAGCTTCGACTCCTCGACCCAGCTCGGGGTGTACTCCTCGGCCAGGCGCGACTCGTCGAAGTCGGCGCGCTGCGAGTTGGTGCCGCCGATGCGCTCGCGCTCGGTGCGGCGCTCCCACTTGCCGGTGGTCGGGTCGTACATGAAGAGGCTCTTGTCGATGCGCAGGTATCCCTTCCCGGCCTCGGACTTCGGCTTGAGGAAGAGGATCATCAGCTTGTCGTCCTCATCGCGCCGGTAGACCACCGCCTCGTACAACAGGTCGGTCTTGCCCTTCTCCTTCTGCTCGATGAAGGAGAGCGCTTTGTAGTCGCCGGAGTTGCTCTGGCGGTCGTCGATGGTCTTCAGCGCGCGGACCATCGCGTCCTGGGTCATCTCGGCGCGGGCGGGCGGGGGCGCCGGCAGCAGCGCGGCCGTCACGACGGCGAGGGCGGCGAGGGTGCGGAACATGGGGGACTCCTTCGGGTGGGGCGAGCGCCGGGCGGCCGGGCCGTGGCCAGGGACCGGGGGCGCTCAGCCGATGTGGTGGATGGCGGTGACGGGCTCGAGGCGGGCGGCGCGGAGCGCGGGCGCCAGCGCGGAGAGCGCCGTCACCACGGTGAACACGGCGATGGCGGCCAGCACATCCGTGAGCTGCACCTGGAGATGCAGCACGTCGGTCATCAGGATGGCCTGGACGGCGGCCACGGGCACGTGGATGGCCGCGGCGTCGACGGCCAGCCCGATGGCGGCGCCGAGGCCGGCCCCGACCACCGTGGCGAAGAAGCCGAGCAGCAGCGCCTCGAGCAGGAACATCAGCAGCACGCGGCGTCGACTCATCCCGATGGCGCGCAGCGTGCCCACCTCGCCGGTGCGCTCGCGCACGGCGATCCACATCGTGTTCATGATGCCGACGCCGATGATGATGAGCAGCACGGTGATGAGTACGAAGGAGATGGTGTCTACCGCGGTGACCACCCACTGCAGAAACGAGACCTCGTCGGACCAGATGGTCAGGTCGATCTTCTGGCCGGTCCAGTCCTCGCCGGCGACCGACTCGAACTTCATGAAGAAGGGCACGGGGTTGTGGTCCATCACGCCGTAGCCGTGGCGCATGAACACGTCGCGCAGCGTGTCCATGGTCTCGCTGGCCCGGTCGATGTCCTTCAGATAGACCATGATGGCGCCCGCGGTGTCCGGCTTGAGCTGGTAGATGTCGAGGATGGTCTGGGTCGGCACGAAGATGCTCCAGTTGCTGAGCATGCCCATGTCCTTGGCCACCGCGACGACCCGGACCTCGCCGGTATTCGATTGCCCGTCCGAGGTCTCGGTGCTGAGCGTGAGCACGTCGCCGACGCCGACCTCGAGGCGGCGGGCCTGCCCGGCGAAGAGGATGGCGGTGCCGGGCCTGGCGATCTCCGAGAAGTCGCCGACCTTCGTGTCGTCGCCGCCGTCTTTGTACTCGCTGGTCGGCGCGAGCTGGAGCTGGGCCATCAGGCGGCCCTCCTCGGCGTAGTTGATGCCGACGAGCCCGGCGTTGAGCGAGGTCGCCTCGCTGACCACCTTGGCCCAGCCGCGGTGGCGGACGATGGTGTAGTCGAGGCCCGGCGTCTCCGCTTCGACGATGGCGCGGATCTTCTGGGCGTCCATGACGATGGGGGCCGCGTCGCGCGAGGTGAGCTTGTGCCAGCCCGACACGTTGACGTGGCCGGCGCTGAGCGTGGTCGCCGAGCGCACGATGGTGTCGGAGAGCCCGGCGGAGAGCGCCAGGAGCAGCACCAGCAGCATGGTGACCAGGGCCAGCGCGCCGCCGAGCAGCGCCGTGCGCCGGCGAGCCAGCATGATGTTCCGAGCGGCGATACGGAGGAAGACGCCCACGCCTACTCCTTCTGCTGCATCGCGACCACCGGCTGGATCCGGGTGGCGATGAGGGCGGGGTAAAGCGTCGAGGCCAGGCTGGCCACGATGATGGCGGTGACGCCGAGCAGGAGCTGGTCGATGCCCGCGCTGGGATAGAGGAAGGGGCCGGAGAAGAGGAAGACCATGATGTCCACGCCGCCAGCCGAGATGCCGGAGTGGCCGAGCGCGGTGATGAGGGCGATGCCGGCGGCGCCGCCGAGGCCGCCCGAGAGCAGGGCCAGCACGCCGGTCTCGAAGAGGAACATCACCAGGACGAAGCGGCGGCGGGCGCCGATGGCGCGCATGGTGCCGATCTCGGCGACGCGCTCCATGGTGGCGATGATCATCGAGTTGTTGATGATGACCAGGGCCACCAGGAAGATGATGAAGATGGCGATGTAGAGCACCAGGCGCACCACGGTGATGAACTGGCCGACCATGCCGGAGGCGGACTGCCAGTCGGTGGCCTGCACGCGGAGGTGGGCGGCGTCCAGGGCCTCGCGGATGGCGGCCAGCGACTCGTCGAGGCGCTCGGGGTCCTTCAGCAGCACCGCCGCGTTGAGGGCCAGGCCGTTGTCGACGGCGGTCTGGTCGAAGGGCGCGGCGGCCTCCTCGCGCAGGCGCTCGACCTGACCGGCGAGGTCGACGCCGCGGAACTCGTCGAAGCCGGCCTCGTCGTCCTGGTGCTCCTCGACCAGCGCGCCGCCGCCGAAGAGCGCGTCCTCGGCCGAGGCGCGGTCGATGTCCTCGATGCCGACCTTCGCCTTGATGTCGGCCAGCTCCGCGCGCTTGTCGGGGGTCATCTGCCCGTAGAGCTCGCGGAAGGTCATCATGTCGACCAGGTTCTGTGCGCCGGCCATGTCGGAGGTCTCGAGGCCGCTGAAGCGGAACACGCCGAACACGCGCACGTTGACCGACTTGAGGTAGCCGCCCTTGGTGAAGGCGCGCAGCGTGATGACGTCGCCGGGGCGCGCCTCGTAGAGCTTGATGTGCGGAGCGATGAGCTCGTAGAAGGCGGCATATCGGGCGTCGAAGTTGGCGTCGTCGACGGCGAGGAAGGCCTGCACCAGCTCGGGCAGCCCGCCCTCGACCTGGGGCAGCAGCTCGCGGAGCTGGCCCTCGAGCGTGCCGGCGTCGGCCGGGTCGAGCTGGTAGGTGATGCGCTGGTACTGCTTGGGCAGCTCCCGCGCGATGGTGCGCAGCAGCGCGTCGCCCGCGATGGTGGTGCCCTGCACGCGCTTGTCGCGGATGCGGTCCAGCGAGCGGGCGACGGCGTGCTTGAGCTGCTTCTCGTAGAAGGTCTTGCTGAGCAGCATGCCGCGGTGGCCCGACGGGACCTCCTCGCCCTCGACGATCTGGAAGCGGTCGAAGTCGCGGGTGAAGGCGTCCAGGTCGGTGCCCAGGTAGCGCAGGTAGACCAGGCGCCCGTCGGAGGCCAGCGGCGCGATGTGCGAGTCCAGGAACTGGATGCTCAGCTCGGGGGAGTCCTCGAGCTCCTTCCAGAACGCGTCGGAGAGCACGCGGGCCAGGTCGGCCTGGGCCTTGGCGATGCGCTCGGTGTCGGTGGAGATCTTCGCCCGGTTGGCGTACTCGGTCACCAGGTCGGTGGCGATGGCGCGTGTCCGCTTGGCGAGGGCGTCGATGCGGGCCTGGTCCTTGTCGCGGACGGCCTCGCGCAGCGACAGGAAGACCTGGTCCAGCTCGACCGGGGTGGAGATGGTGGCCATGCCGATGCCCATGGGCACGACGGCGGCCACGTTGGGCACGGCGCTGACCGCGGCCTTCACCGGCGCGAAGTCGGGGATCTCGCCGATGTCGTCCGAGCCCATGAAGCCGCTGCCGAAGAGCGCCAGCGGGTCCTTGGCGTCGGCGTCGTAGAGCTGGATGTGGCCGGCCAGGCTGGCGGTGATGCTGCGGGCCATCGAGCTCTCGATGGAGTCCAGCAGCGCCGTGCCCACGACGACCAGGAAGGTGCCGAAGAAGAGGAGCGAGCCCACGGTGAGCGTCTTGACCTTGTGGGTCCAGAGGCTGCGCAGACCCAGCACCACCATCAGGCGGAGCTGTGCGACGCCGCCCATCAGGCCGGGCTCGCGGGGGCGGGGACCTCCGCGCGGGGTGCGCCGCGCCCGTCGTCGACGATGAGGCCGTCAGCCAGCCGGATGACCCGGTTGGCGTGGCGCATCACCTCGGCGTCGTGGGTCGAGAAGATGAAGGTGGTGCCGTCCTTGGCGTTCAGCTCCTTCATCAGGTCGATGATGTTGGCGCCGGTCTGGCTGTCCAGGTTGGCGGTCGGCTCGTCGGCCAGCACGATGCGCGGGCCGGTCACCAGGGCCCGGGCGATGGCGACGCGCTGGCGCTGCCCGCCCGACAGCTCGTTGGGGCGCTGGCGGAGCTGCGGGGTCAGCCCCACGGCGTCGACGATGGCCTCGACCCGCGCGCGCCGCGCGGCCTTGTCCATGCCGCCCTGCAGCAGCAGCGGGAACTCGACGTTCTGGAACACGTCGAGCACCCCGATGAGGTTGAAGGTCTGGAAGATGAAGCCGAGCTTGTGCAGCCGCAGGTTGGTCAGCCCGTTGTCATCCAGCGAGCTGGTGGCCTGTCCGTCGACGCTCACGCTGCCCTGGGTCGGCACGTCCACGCAGCCGATGAGATTGAGCAGCGTCGTCTTGCCGCTGCCCGAAGGCCCCGCGATGGACACGAACTCACCCGCGTCGATGGTGAGGTCGACCCCGCGCAGCGCCCGCACGGTCAGCTTCCCCAGCGGATAGTCCTTCTCGACCCCGCGAACCTCCACCACTGCCGGCATCACGCCCACCCCTTGCCCGGAAGGGCCCCACGGTAGACGCCGCGCCGCCCGAGTCAAGGAGCACGACACGCGCCCGCGTCCGCCCCCAACCGCCGACTGGCGAATCACACGCCGGCGACGCATCATCCGCCCGTGAGGCTCCTGCTGATCATCTGCGCCCTCGCAGCCACGACCCCAGCCCCGGCCCCGGCCCCGGACTCGGCCCCGGCCCCGGACTCGGTCTCGGCCTCGGTCTCGGCCTCGGTCTCGGCCTCGGCCCCGGTCTCGGACTCGGCCTCGGTCTCGGCCCCGGTCTCGGACTCGGCCCCGGACTCGGCCCCGGCCTCGGTCTCGGTCTCGGACTCGGTCTCGGCCCCGGACTCGGTCTCGGCCTCGGCCTCGGCCCCGGCCCCGGCCACCGCCACCGCCACCGCCCCGCCCCGCTTCGTCATCCCTCCCGGCCTCGAGTCCCGCGTCCGCTCCCTCCTCGCTCCCGCCATCGCCGCGGGCGCCGTCGCTTCCGTCGCCATCGAGGGCGACGCGATCCACATCACCCTGGCGCCCTCGGGCGCCGAGCTCCTGCTGCGCCACCCCTCGACCGCGGACCCCGCCGCCGGGCGCCTCCCCTCCTTCGCGCTCGCGCCCCCCGTCCCCTCCGCCACCGACCCGGCCCTCCAGACCGTGCTCGACACCTTGCGCGCCAACGATCACGGCGACTTCCCCTGGCGCGAGCTGCCTCCCGAGCCCGCCTCGCCCGGCCCCGAACAGACCCCCGCCGCGATCGCCGCCCGCGCCGACCGGCCCGAGCTGCGCGGCTTCCTCCCCGACGAATCCTCCTGGCACCGATTGGCGCGCAAGGCTGGCCCCGGAGGCTGGGCGCTCGCCCTGCTGGCCCTCGCGCTGCTCGCCCTCCTCCTCACCGCGGGCGCGCGGCGCCTCCTCCCGTCCCCCCGACGCGTCGTCCGACCCACCGCCCGTCCGGTCGTGCGCCTCGCCGCCGCGCTCCTGGCTGGCGGCACGCTCCTCGGCTCGGCGCTCCTGCTCGACGCGTTGGCCCGCCGGGCGCTCCCCGCGCCCCGCTGGGTGCGCGGCCCCGGCCCCAGACCGGCCACGCCGCCCCCGGACGGCGCCCTGGGCCTCTACGCCTGGGGCGACTCGACGATGACCGGCGACTGCTTCTGGCCCCAGCTCGACATCCCGCGCCTGGCCGCCTGGGCGCTGGGACACACGCTGGACGGCGCGCCGCTCCACGTCGTGAACCTCGCCGTCTCGGGCAGCTCCCTGGTCAGCGGCCTGCCCGAACACCTGATGACCGTGCTCTCGGAGCCGGCGACCTACCGACCGCGCGTGGTGCTGGTGCACATCGGCCACAACGAGCACCAGAGCTCCGAGCCCACGGTCCCCTCCGCGGGGTTCGAGGCCGAGCGCCGCGCCCTGGACGCGAACTACGACCGCGACATGCACATCATCGCCGAGGCGTGCCGCGCGGCGGGCGCGCTGCTGGTCGTGGCGCTGCCCATGTCCAACAAGGCGGGCTCTCCGCCCCAGTGGTCCGTCCACGGCGAAGACGTCGGCGCGGCCGACCGAGCGCGTGTCGAGGCGCTGCTCGCCAACGCCGAAGCGCGTCTGGCCGCGGGCGACGGGGAGCGAGCGCTGGACCTGGCGGAGCAGGCGGTCGCCATCAGCCCGGAGTTCGCCCGCGCGCGCTGGCTGCGTGGGCGGGCGCTCGAGGCGCTGGGCCGCACGCCGGAGGCCTGGCAGGCCTTCGACCGCGCGGTGATGCTCGATCGGGACCGCAGCCGCGCCACCCCGTCGCAGAACGAGCTGCTGCGCGACCTCTGCGCCGAGGGGCTGGCGCGCTGCGTGGATCCCGAGGCCTCCCTTCGGGCCGACGGCGTCCGCCTCGACGACCGCTTCTTCGTCGATCTGCACCACCCGCGACTGGAGGGCCACGTGCGCATCGCGCAGCTCATGGCGGACGCGGTCGCCGACGCGCTCGGCCAGCCGCCGCCGCGCCGCATCGACCCCGCGCACCTGCCGGCCGAGTTCGATCTGACAGGCACCGACTGGCAGATGGCCACCTCCGCGGCCTCCTGGTACCTGGCCCAGTCCGGCCGCGTGGAGCCGCTCGATGCCTACGCGTTCCACGACGACCTCGACCGCGCCGAGCGCGCGCTCGCGGCGGTCGAGGCCGCGCTGCCGGCGGACCCCGGGGCCCGCGCCGCGGAGCTGCGACGCGTCGCGTTCCAGCGCGCCATGGTGGCCGCGTTCCGGCAGGACGGCGCCACCGCGGCGGCCCAGCTGCGACGCGCGGTGACGGGCCCGCCGGACGCCTGGGTCGGGCACGCGCTCGCCGACCCATACAATCGCGCGTTGCTTCAGCGTGTCATACCGGCCGACGCGCCCGTATTCGAGCGCGCGACGCCCCCGTGAACCGGCGCGCGCGGTCATATCGAGACTGCCGCCGATTGGGCGTCTAGCGCGCCGGAAGTGCCGCGATGAGCCGCTGGCCGGGCGCCAGGAGGCCATCGATGCGCCCGGACGCCGACCGCGCCGTCAGTGCAGCTCCTCCTTCGTCGCCTCTGGGGCCATCATCGACACCCACGCCTGGGCGTGCTCCTCGCTGCGGAAGGTGCGCATCAGCCAGCCCGACTCCCCGATATGGGCCTCCCAGGACACCTCGCCGTCGGCCCGCTCGGGGACGATATGCGCGACCACGAGGGTCGGGTTGACCTTCGACAGTCCGACGCTGATCTCCTCGATTTGCCGCGCCACCTCGTCGGTCATGCCGTCGAGCCGGGCCTCGCGATAGTCGTTCAGCCAGGCGCGGGCTCGCCCGAACCCGAAGGGGCAGGCGCCAGCAAAAGCCCGCATCGCGTCCACGACGTCGTGGCCCGAGACCTCGCCCCGCGCACGAAGGCGCACGATCCCCGCGTCTGGATCCCACTGGATGGAGACGGCCACAACGCTTCTCCGCTTCCCGGACCCCCGCCGCAGCGGCCCGAATGGCCACTGTAACCCGACCCGCGGCCACCGTCGAGGGGCGCACGGAGCACGGGCGGGTGCGGGGGCGTCGCGGGTCAGCCCTCGAGCATCTGCTCCAGGCGAGCGCTGATGGTGTGGCGCTCGCGGACGGCGCGCAGGCCGGCCTCGGCGACACGGCGGGCCCTGTCGGGGTGCGCCAGGAGCTGCGCGGTGTGCGCGTGCAGCTCCGCCTCGTTGCGCCAGGTGACCACCTCGACGCCCACCTCGAAGAGCGCCTCGAGCGCAGGCGAGTGCGGCGCCAGCACCAGGCCGCCGCAAGCCATCGTCTCGAAGACGACGGCCGGCACGTGGTCGGGCTCGTGGAGCATGTCGAGCACCACGTTGACCTGGGCGCCGACGTGGACCTTGTTGCGTTCGAAGCCCACCGGCGCGCGGCCGCGGTACCAGACGCCCGCGTCGCGCGTCGCCCGCCAGCCCGGGTCGCCCCACACGTGCGGGCGGTAACGCGACAGCGACTCCATCAGGCGCAGCCGGCGCTCCGACGCGGCGACCAGGCCCACGAGCATCGCGGGGTCCTCGTCTCGCGACGGGTCGCACCAGGCCAGCAGGTCGGGGAAGCTCTCGGTCAGGATCTCGGGCAGGCAGAACCGGCCCCCCTCGTTGCGCTGCATGGTCAGCAGGGCGCGGCACAGCTCCTTGGCTTCGTGGGAACCCTCGAGCCCGCGGCCGAGCCAGGCGGTGACCATCCCGATGAAGCGGCCCTGGGCGCGCCGAGCCTCGTCGACGAGGCTGGGGCCGACGGTGGCCACCGAGCACAGGTAGCGCGCCATGTCGGCGGGCTTGAAGGTGATGGGGCGGCGCAACTCGACGTCGGCGCCGACGGGGACGTGGAGCACCTGCTCGTAGCCGGCGTCACGCCAGGCGGCCTGGCGCGCCGGCGCCGAGGTGCAGACCCGGACGTGGGCGGTCGGTCCGGTGGCGGCCGCAACCGGGAGCGTGTGGTGGTCCACCTCCCAGATGAGCAGGCGCAGACCGCGGTCGGCGCAGAACTCGGCCAGGGTGGCCGTGTACTCGGCGACCACGAGGAGGTCGGCGCCGGACTTGACGATGGCGTGGTCGATCTCCACGGCCGAGAGGCTGTGGAGGTCCAGGGTGTAGACCGCCTTGCCCGCGGCGAGCAGGCCGTCGGAGACCTCGTCGCAGAGCGCACCGCCGGTGGAGACCAGCGCCCGAGGACGCGCGCCGCCCTCGCAGAAGAGCCGCCACTCGTTGCGGTACACCGCCGTGAGCAGCGGGTGGAAGATGGCGTTCGGGTCGTTGGAGGCCTCGGACAGGATGTCGAAGAGGTCCGCGCCCAGCGCCAGACGCAGGCGGCCCGAGCGCAGCTCCTTGGCGAAGTCGAAGAAGCCGATGGCCAGTCCGAGCAGCCACGGGTCGCGCTCCCAGGCGATGACCGGCGTCTCCTCGGTCGCGTCGAGGACGCGCCGGAGCTGGTCGCCGGTGCCGACGCCGAACACGATGACGGGCGCCCCGCTCTCGAGGTCCAGCCACTCCAGCTCGTCGCTGGCCGACTCGACGGCCAGAGGGTGCGTCTCGCCGCGCCAGCGCAGCCCCACGTCGCCGTCCGCGCCGAAGATGACGTGCTCCGTGCCCACGGGTTCCGACAGCCGCGCAGCGAGCCCGGGATCGACCTCCTCGAGCGCGCTCAGGTTCTCGATGAAGAGGCGGGTGTCGTTCCAGGATTGGGCAGCGTTCATGGAGAGCCGTCCTTCGATTCGAAGTGTGGGGCATCCACGAACAACGGCCCGACCTGGCGGTGCCTTGAGCACTTTCACTGCGCCGACGAGCCGCCCGGGGCGTCTCGGTGGCGGCTCTCGGCGAACCTCACGGCGCGGGCCGCGAGGGGGTGCTGCGAGTCAGCGTAGAAGAAGAAATCTCGAGGCGGCCGCGGCGGAGAACAGGCCCCGACCGCCTCGAGATTTCGTCGGATCGTCGGAGTATCAGCTCAACCGCGTCAGAGGTAAGGAGCCAATGATCCCTTCCGCGAAACCCCCTCGCGTGCGGGGTCCCCGACGGTCCGAAAACCTCCCCCCAGAGGCATGGTCCGACCACCCAGGCGCCCGCTGTGGCGGCGGCGGGGGGTCGTGTCCGGGCAAGGGGCGCCAGCGTGCGCGCGTGAAGGCGCGGCGGGCGTCCCGATGCGTGCGTAGCCCCGGCGCAGGCGGCGCGAACATGCGCGCGGCCAGCACCGGGATGAGAACCGATGGCCGGGTGGCCTCGGCGGCGGGCGCGATGGCCTCGACCGCCGTCGTGAAGTCGCCGCCCTCCTTCATCCGGAGCTTGGCAGCGTACATGGCCGCGTCGGCGGCGGCGATGAGCGAGGCGGCGTCCGAGGTGGCGCGCCCCCAGGTGGCCGCGCCGACGGCGATGCCCACCGTGAGGACGCCCTGACGCTGCGCGTGCACCATGGCGCGGTGCAGACGGGCGAGCACCCTGGGCAGCTCGTGGTTTGCCATCCCCGGCAGGAGGACGGCAAACTCGTCGCCCCCGATGCGGCAGCAGATGTCGTACTGGCGGAAGCTGGCCTCGAGGAACGCGGCGACCTCGCGGATGGCGCGGTCCCCGGCCTGGTGGCCGTCCGTGTCGTTGATGACCTTGAGGCCGTTCACGTCGATGAGCAGGACGCTGAAGTCGTACTGCCCGGAGCGGCCGGCGCGGGAGATCTCCTCGGCCAGGCGCTCGTCGAAGTAGCGGCGGTTGCGCAGCCCGGTCAGGGCGTCGCGGTGGGCCAGCTCGCGGTAGGCGCCGAGCTCCTCGACCTGCTCCTGCAGCCTCGCCACCTGCGCCTCGAGCTCGGCGATGATGCGCAGCGCCTCGGGCGTGCTCTTCATCGCGTTGGGCTCGGTGTGGGTGTGCGGGCTCATGGTGACTCGTGCGCTCCCAGTGGTTCCGGACGCGGGGCCGCGGCGCCCGTCGCCGGGTGGCTCGCCTGCCGTATCGTCCTGCCTACTCTGGGTTCAACGAATCGCCGCCGGAGGAACTTAACGGGGTATGCCGAAAATGGATGCGGATCTGCGAAGGGCCCGGAAGATCCTGGCAGATCCGCGCGCGTTACGCGGTCAAACCGCTTCCATGGCGGGTTCGCGCGGGTCGTCGTCGGCGCCCAGACCGCGGATGAGGGGGACCTGGTCGTCGCGTATGCCGGGGTCCACGTCGACCTCCTGCAGCTCGATGGGTGACACCGCCGCCTGGATGGCGCGTCGGATGCGCGTGGTCAGGCTCCGCGCGCCCGTCGGGTCGGGCAGTGTCAGCTCCACGACGCTCTCCACATAGCGATTGAAGATCGACTCGGGGAAGCTGACCGGCACGGGGCTGTCGTGGAACACCTGGCGCAGCGCGGCGAGCTGCTTGCCCTTGCCGACGCGGACCAGCTCGCGCGGGTCGAGCCCCAGGGTCGCCACGTCACGCGCCACGCCGTAGCTGGACCAGAGCTGCCAGGTGATGAGCTGGAACTGGTACTGCAGGATGTCGAGGCTGGCCAGCAGGCCGCCGCCCTCGAGCAGCGCCGGCAGGTACTGGACGCCGAGGGCCACGTGCCGTGCCTCGTCGCGCTCGTAGTAGGGCAGCAGATGGGTCAGCACCGGCTCCAGGTCCAGGCGCTTGACCACGTGGAAGAGCGTCAGGGCCAGCGGCTCGACCATGAGCTGCATGCCCAGCAGCTTCTTCGCGAGGCTGTCCGCGTTCATCACGCCCTCGAGCACGCGCCTGGCGCCCGGGTCGATGCCGTCGGGCAGCGCACCGAGCGCCTCCAGGTAGTCGTGCATCACGTAGAAGTGGCGCGCCTCGTCGTGGGCCTGGCTGGTGGCGGCCATCTTCGGCTCGAGCGGCTCGATCTCGTCGGCCAGCTCCGCGCTGATGCGCCACGCGGCCAGCTCGCCCCACATGATGATGGCGAACACGCGCCCCAGGGCCTGCTTGGTCTCCTCGGGCATGGTGGGCGGGCCGTGCTCGGCGATGAGCGCGTCCAGCACCTCCTTGCCGTCCCAGGCCAGGCGCTGGCCCTTGTGGTAGATGCGCTCGAGCACGCGAGCGTTCTTCGCGGCCAGGCCGTGGTCCTCCGGCTGGAACATGCCGTAGGCGAGCGTGCGTCTGTGGTGGCGGCGGTATCCGAACATGGCAGGGCCTCCCTTCAGGCGGCGTCGATGAGCAGCGCGCGCAGGATCAGCAGCTCGAAGTCCTCGAAGACCTGACGCGTCGCCTCGCGGTCGCGCTGGTCGGCGGCGAAGGCCAGATCGACCAGCAGGCCGTGAAAGAGCGTGCCCAGCATCGGGGCGAGGCGCTCCGGCGGCAGGATCAGGCGGTCGGCGGCGGAGCCCAGCACTTCGTGGATGCCGTCGACGATGAGCTGGATGACGGCCTCGCGGAACTCGCGCAGGTGGGTCCCGAAGCTCGGGTGGATGGCCAGGACGTTGCGCAGCTCGAGGAGGATGGCGATCTGGTCGATCTCGCGCTCGAAGAACGCGAAGACCTCGGCGAGCGCCTCGTGCAGGGGGGCGCCGCCGGTGGAGCCGGCCACCAGCGTCGTGATGCGCGCGCGCACCTCACGGATGACGCGGAGCTGGACCTCGAGGAAGATGTGTTCCTTCGAGTCGAAGTGATAGTGCAGCAGCGACTTCGAGACCTGCGACTCGCGGGCGATGTCCTGCATCGAGGTGCCGTGGTAGCCGCGGCGGCCGAAGCAGCGCGCGGCGCCGTCCAGGATGCGCAACACCGACTCGTTCTCGGTGCGCAGTGGGGTCTGATGGGTCATGCGGGGCTCCCGGGCACGCGGCCAGTGTAGCGGCGCCTTGACTGGCCGTCCAGTCAGGAGGGCGGATGCTGCGCGGACGGGGCCTTCCCTGCGAGGGATTCTCCGCTATGCTGCCCCGCGCACGGCGCGAGGAACGCGCCCCCGGACCGGGAGTCAGCATGCCCACCGCACTCGTCACCGGCGCCAACCGCGGCATCGGACTGGAGCTCAGCCGCGGCCTGATCGCGCGCGGATACGACCTGGTCGCCGTGTGCCGCCAGCGCTCGCCCGAGCTGGCCGCGCTGCCCGCGCGCATCGAGGACGACGTGGACGTCACCTCGGGCGCGGACGTCGCCGCGCTGGCCACGCGCCTGGCCGGCGTGACGCTGGACCTGCTCGTGAACAACGCGGGGATCCTGCTGCGGGGCGGGCTGGACGACCTGGATCTCGACGGCGTGCGTCGCCAGCTCGAGGTGAACGCCATCGCGCCGCTGCGGCTGACCCGCGCGCTGCTGCCCAGGATGGCCAGGCCGGCGAAGATCGCGATGATCACCAGCCGGATGGGCTCCATCGGCGACAACAGCTCCGGCGGGGCCTACGGCTACCGCATGTCCAAGGCGGCGCTCAACGCGGCGTCGGTGTCGCTGGCCCACGACCTGCGCGGGCGCGAGATCGCCGTCGCCATCCTGCACCCGGGCTACGTGCGGACGGACATGACCGGCGGAAGCGGTCAGAGCGAACCGGCCGAGGCCGCCGCGGCGCTGCTGGACCGCATCGAGGAGCTCACCCTGGAGAACAGCGGGACCTTCTGGCACGCGCAGGGCGAGGTGCTGCCGTGGTAGCGCGCCGGTGGGGGGGCGCGCTGGTCGGGGCGGTGGCGCTGGCGGTGGCGCTGGCGCAGGGGTGCGGGGGAGGCGGGGCCGGGGCCGAGACCGGGGCCGGGGCCGAGGCCGATGCCGGGGCCGATGCCGGGGCCGAGGCCGGGGCCGAGACCGGGGCCGAGACCGATGCCGAGACCGGGGCCGAGGCCGGGGCCGGGGCCGAGACCGGGGCCGGGGCCGAGACCGACGGTGGGGGCGGGGAGGAGGTCGACGCGGGGCCGGTGGCGCCGGGGGCTCGCTTCGTCTACGACCCGCTGGCCCAGACCAGGGCGCCGGCCTTCCCCGACGATCTGTGGACCGTGGACGATCCGGGGTCGCCTACGGGCGTCACCGTCCACCTGGACGATGAGGTGCCCTTCGTGGCCGCCTCTACCGGGCTGGTGCGGGACGCGTGGGAGGGGCTCGACGGGCTCGACGGCTTCGGGACGACGGCGGCCATCGCCCTCGCCTTCGACGCGGAGCTTGGCGAGCTGCCCTCCGGCGTGCCGTCTTCGCTGGAGAGCCCGGCGCTGATGCTGCTCGAGCTCGGCGAGACCACCGCGGTGCGCGTCCCCTTCGAGGTGCGGCGCCTGGAGGACCACGGCCTGCTGGTCACACCGATGCTGCCGCTTCGCCCGGGCACGCGCCACGCGCTCATCGCCACCCGCGAGCTGCGGGCCGCCGACGGCGAGGCGGTCGAGGCCAGCCCGACGCTACGCGCCATCCTCTACGGCACGGCCTTCGAGCCGCGCCTGGTCCGCCTGGGCACGCGGCTGCTCGACGCGCTGGAGCTGGCCGGCCTCACCTACAGCGATGTCAGCGCCATGCTGACCTTCACCACCCAGACCATCACCGAGGAGTCGGAGGCCATCGCCGCCGACATCCGCCAGCGCACCTACACCTGGGAGGCGCCGCGGAGCTGCGTCCCCGAGGGCGAGCTCTCGCACTGCGAGGGCGCGTTCTCCGCCTGGAGCTGGCGCGACGCGTCGGGCGACTGGCAGGGCGGCGCGCCGGCCCGAACCTACCGCCTGCCGGTGTCCATCTGGCTGCCGAGCACCGGCAGCGCGCCCTTCCCCACGGTGCTCTTCGGCCACGGCCTGGCCCACGGGCGCGACGTGGCCGCGGCGATGGCGCGCATCGTCGGCCCCCTCGGCTGCGCGGTGGTCGCCATCGACGCCGTCGGCCACGGCGAGCACCCCGACGCCCCCGAGGACGACTCCTTCGTCCTCTTCGACTTCTTCTCGCTGGGCATCGACCCCATCTCGCTGCACCCGCGGCGCCTGCGCGACAACTTCCGCCAGTCCACCTACGACAAGCTGCAGCTCCTCCGCCTCCTCGAGCTGGACGGCGACCTGGACAGCGACGGCGCGCCCGACGTGGACCTCGACCGCATGGCGTACATCGGCGAGAGCTTCGGCGGCATCATGGCCATCGAGCTGCTGGCGCTCACCGATCGCTTCCAGATGGCCGGGCTGCAGCTCGCCGGCGGCCAGGTCACCTCGATCATCTCCGACGCGCGCCGCTTCCAGGCCTTCGCGCTGCTGCTGGGCGACGACGACACGACGCCGGCGGACGTCGCCCGCGTCTTCCCCGTCGTCCAGGCCGCCATCGAGCGGGGCGACGCCTCGAACTGGGCCCCGCACGTGCTGGCCGACCGCCTGCCCGGCGTGGACCAGAAGCCGCCGCCACACATGCTGCTGCAGCTCGTCATCGACGACGACACCATCCCCGACGCGTCCAGCCGCTCGCTGGCCCGCGCCCTCGACCTGCCGCAGCTCTCGCCGGTGCTCACGCCCATCGGGCTGGTGCCGCTGGCCGGCCCGGCGCCCGTGACGGCCAACGCCGGCGGCGGCACCCGCACCGAGGGGCTCTTCCAGTTCGACCGCATCACGCGCGACGCCGGCAAGGCGCCCGAGGTCGCCACCCACGACTACATGCCATCGAGCCTCGAGGGCACCCTGCAGCTCCGCCACTTCGTCGAGACCTGGCTCTCCGGCGGCGCCCCGACCATCATCGACCCCTACGCCGTCCTGGGCACCCCGCCGCTTTCGCGCTGACTTGTCCGGCAACCAACGGCGCCTATCAGGTGGCGATGGATTTTCTAGCAGACTACGGGCTCTTCCTCCTCGAGACGGCCACGGTGGTGGTGGCCGCGCTCTTCGTCATCGGGCTCATCATGCGGGCCCGCCTGCGCAGCCGCGGCACGGCCGAACACGATGGCCGGCTCGTCATCGGCGAGCTCAACCGCGTCTACGAGGCGATGGGCGACGCGCTCAGGCGGCAGACCCTGCCCAAGCCGATGCGCAAGCTGCTCACCCGCCAGCGCAAGCGCGAGCGGCGGGCGCGTAGCGGGGCGGCGGCGCAGCCCGGCGCGCCGCCGCGTCGGCGCGTCTTCGTGCTGAGCTTCTCCGGCGACATGCGCGCCTCGGCGGTGGACAGCCTGCGGCTGGAGATCACCGCGATCCTGGCCCAGGCGACGCCCGGCGACGAGGTGGTGCTGCGGCTGGAGAGCTCGGGCGGCATGGTGCACGGCTACGGGCTGGCCGCGTCGCAGCTCGACCGGGTCAAGCAGGCGGGCCTGCGGCTGGTGGTGGCCATCGACAAGGTGGCGGCGAGCGGGGGCTACATGATGGCGGCCGTCGCCGACGAGATCGTCGCGGCGCCCTTCGCCATCGTCGGCTCCATCGGGGTGGTGGCCGCGGTGCCGAACTTCCGGCGGCTGCTGGAGCGCCACGCCATCGACGTGGAGCACCTGACCGCCGGCGAGTACAAGCGCACGCTGAGCATGGTCGGCGAGAACACGGAGCGGGGACGCGCGAAGTTCAAGGAGCAGCTCGACGAGACCCACGGGCTCTTCAAGAGCTTCCTGGCTGCCCACCGCCCGAAGCTGGACCTGGACAGGGTCGCCACGGGCGAGCACTGGTACGGCACCCAGGCGCTGGAGCTGGGGCTGGTGGACTCGCTGGGGACCTCGGACGACCTGCTGCTGCGGGCCAGCGCCGAGGCGGACCTGTACTCGGTGGCGTGGCAGCGGCGCATGAGCGTCGGCGACCGGCTGGGGCAGTCCGTGGCGGCCATGCTGCGGGGCGCGGTGCGCGGCGGCGAGGAGGCGCTGTGGCAGAGCGGGCGCGAACAGTGAGCCGCGGGCCGCGCGCCAGTCGCCCGACTACTTGATGGCGCCGAGGAGGGCCAGCACCGGCTTGAGCACGCCGCCGAGGCCCTCTCCGACGATGCAGCCGACGGCGATGGTGGTCAGCGTGAGGTCGCCGAGCTTCAGCATGCGGCGGCCGACGATCCACATCAGGAAGCCGCCGAGGAAGAACGAGAAGTCGTAGGACACCGGCAGCACCAGGCCGAGGCCGAAGCCGATGGAGCAGGGGATCTTGGAGTGCAGGTGCTCGCGGGTCTCGAGCAGCACCCAGACCACGCCGATGGCGGCGGCGATGAGCATGGCGGTCAGCGCTCCGTCGGGCATGGGCTGGCTGCCGTCGAAGATCAGCGCGCTGGTAGCCCAGATCTTGGCGACCGGGGCGGGGAGCTGACCGCCTTCGAGGGAGACCGGCGTGGTGGCCTGCAGGTTGGTGAAGACCCAGGCGGAGACCAGGGCGCAGGGGATGAGGGTGGTGAGCTGGGTCCAGAACTGCCAGCGCGAAGGCACGCGGAACCAGCGTCCGTAGGCCATGTCGCCGGTGAGGTTGCCGGCCTGGGCGCCGCTGCCGGCGACGAAGCCGGCGCCGGTGAGGTTGACGGCGGCGGCCGAGCCGCCCATCAGCGCCGAGAGGCCCTGCAGGAGCACGCCCATGACGCGGGCGGGGTTGAAGGCGGTCTGGGCGGCGGCGCGGGTGGCGATGATGTTCTGGATGAAGCCGCCGACGATGACCAGCATCAGCACGAGGCCGACCGAGAGCCCCATGCCCAGGACCATGAAGGCCAGGGCGGCGGCCAGCGCCACGAGCGAGAAGATGACGAAGACGCGAGGCTCGAGGGTGGGGTCGTCGTCGACGCTGCCCTCGGTGGCGACCTTGCGGAGGCGGAAGAGCGAGCGCATCGAGTCGGAGATGACCCGCCAGTTGACGGCCATGATGGTGAGGCCGGAGCTGACCAAAAAGGAGATGCCCGGCCACACGTAGCGGTGCGGCGCCGACGGCGTCGGCAGATAGGGGGCCATCACCAGCAGGGTGATGCCGCCGAAGAGGAAGCCCACACAGGTGCGAAAGCCCATCAGGTAGGCGCCGCCGATGGCGAAGGGGGACCAGGCGATGGCCGCGCCGAAGGCGGCGAGGCCGCCGATGGCCAGCTCGGTGCCCTCGGGGACCAGGCCGAAGCCGCCGTCGTCGTTGAGCACGACGTAGGCCATCGCGATGACGACGGTGGCGAGCAGGTACATGGGCTGGCGCCGGTCGCCGCCCTCGGCCAGGGCGGTGATGATGGCGGCGGTGGCCTTCGAGCCGGGCCAGGGCAGCTTCTCGCGCAGCACCAGCAGCTCGCGCAGCGGGATGACGAAGGCGAGGCCGACGAGGCTGGTGACGATGGCGAAGAAGGCCATCTCCCAGAAGGTGTAGGGCGTGCCGGTCATCGCCTTGGCAGCGTAGAAGTTGGTGATGAAGCCCAGGCTGCCGCCGGCGCTGCCCATGGTGGCGACGATGACCAGCTCGCTGGTGGAGATGCGTCTTCGCGACAGGAAGAAGAACGCGAAGAAGAAGAGCGCCGCGATGGTGGGGCCCTCCTCGATGACGCCGAAGGAGAGCGTCAGGTAGGAGTTGACGCCGCAGAGGAAGACCGCCAGCACCGAGCCGGCCAGGAAGCTGCGCAGCGTCAGGGCGTGGGTGGTCGGCGCGGGCGGCGCGACGGTGGCGTCCACGGCGGGCACCTCGGGGTATCGGGTGGGGTGGTGCGAGGCGCCGTGGCGCCGCGAGCGCGGAGCATAGCAGGTTGCACGGAGGGCGACAGGGGCGCCACGGGGCCCTGGCGGTGCGACATCGGAGCTTCGCATCGCGGGCAGGCGCGCTATAGTCGCGGCCGTGTCTGCGCCCTCCCGAGCCCTGCGTGTCCTGCGGCTGGCCGTGCCGTGCGCGCTGCTGGCGGCGGTGGCGGCGTGCAGCGCGGGGCCGGCCGGCGTGGTGGACCTCGAGGGGCGTGCGGTGGACCCGCTCGAGGACGACTCGGCCGCGCAGGTGCTGGTCTTCGTGCGCACGGACTGCCCGATCGCCAACCGCTACGCGCCCGAGCTGCGCCGGCTGGCGGAGGACTTCGCCAGCCGGCGGGTCGCGCTCTCGCTGGTGTACCCCGATCCCGACGAGGGCCCCGAGCAGATCGCCACGCACCTCGCCGAGTACGGCCTGAAGGCGCCGGGCATCCGCGCCCTGCGCGACCCCGAGCACAGCCTCGTGGCCCGGGCGCAGGCCAGGGTCACGCCGTCGGCGGCGGTGTTCGCGGGCGGCGAGCTGGCCTACACCGGCAGCATCGACGACATGTGGGTGGAGTTCGGGCGCGCGCGGCCCCACGCGAGCAAGCGCTACCTGGCTCAGGCCGTGGACGCGGTCCTGGCGGGCAAGCCGCCCGAGGTCGCCGAGACCAAGGCGATCGGCTGCTACATCCCGCCGCTCGAGGGCGCGACCCCTTGAGCGCATGGGCGCACGCTCTGCGCGGAGGCCGGCCGCTCCTGCTCGCCGTGCTGCTGGCGGCCTCGTCGTGCGGGGGCCCGCCCCAGGGGGGGACCGAGGCGCCGGCGGCCTCTACGTCCGCGCCGGCAGCGGCTCCGCCCGACGCCGCGCCCGAGCCCGCCGAGCCCGCCGAGCCCGCCGAGCCGGCGCCCGTCACCTGGGCCAGCGACGTCGCGCCCATCCTGGACGCCCACTGCGGCGTCTGCCACCGCGAGGGCCAGTCGGGCCCCTTCGAGCTGCTCACCTGGGCCGGCGTCTCCGACCACACCGACCAGATCGCCGAGGTGGTCGGCACCGGCTACATGCCGCCGTGGAAGGCCACCACCCGCCACCCGGGCGGCTTCGCCAACGACCGCAGCCTCGACGAGGCCGACAAGGCCACCATCGCCGCCTGGGCCGCGGGCGGCTACCTGAAAGGCGACCCGGCCCTCCGGCCGCCCATCCCCGAGCTCCCCGGCGGCTGGCCCATGGGCGAGCCCGACCTGGTCGTCGAGGTCCCGGCCGAGTATCTGCTGCCGGCCGAGGGCACCGACTACTACCGCAACTTCGTGATCGAGGCGCCGCTGGCCAGCACCAGCGCGGACTCCCGCTGGGTGCGCGCCTGGGACTTCCGGCCGCTCAACCCGCGGGTGGTCCACCACGCCATCCTGAACGTGGACCGCACCGGCTGGGCACGCCGGGCAGCGGCCGCCGACCCCGAGCCGGGCTTCGGCGGCATGGACACCGGCGACGTGCAGTCGCCCGGCCTCTACCTGGTGTGGGCGCCCGGCTCCAGCGGGGCGAGCGGCCTGACCGGGCCGGCCGGCACCGCCTGGGAGCTGGACCGCAAGACCGACCTGGTGCTGCAGCTCCACATGCAGCCCACCGGCAAGCCGGAGCCGGTGGGCGTCCGCCTGGGCCTCTACTTCGCCGCCGAGCCGCCGCCACGCAGGCCGCTCACCGTCCGCATCGGCGACGTGCCGCTCGACATCCCCCCGGGCGAGGCCGACTACCGCGTCACCGACCAGCTGACGCTGCCCGTGGACGGCGAGCTCTACAGCGCGTTCCCCCACGCCCACTATCTGGGCAAGCGCTTCGTGCTGACGCTGACCCCGCCCGGCGGCGAGCCGCTGGAGATCCTGCGGGTGGAGAACTGGGACTTCGTCTGGCAGGACCAGTACCGCTGGGCGCAGCCGGTGCCCGTCGAGGCCGGCAGCGTGCTGGACCTCGAGATCGTCTACGACAACTCGGAGCACAACCCGTCGAACCCGAACATCCCGCCGGCGCGCGTCCGCACCGGCGAGCGCTCCGTCGACGAGATGGGCAACGTGACGCTCGACTTCGTGCCCGCCCGGGCCGACGGCGGGATAGCACTTCGCGAGTGGAAGTACCGACGGGAGCTGGCCCAGGGTCAGGACCCGGCGCGCGCGCACTACAACCTGGGCAACGTGCTGCGCGATCGCGGCGAGCGCGAGGCGGCGGTGGACGAGTACCGGGCGGCGCTGGCGCTCGAGCCAGGGCACGTGCACGCGCTGACCAACCTCGCGGTGACCTTGCAGGAGCTGGGGCGCGACGCCGAGGCCGCCACCGCGGCCGCCAAGGTGCTGAAGCGGGTGCCGGGGGAGCCGGCGGCGCTGACCACGCTGGGGCTGGTGGACAAGGCCGCCGGGCGCGTCGCGGCGGCGCGGGGGCGCTTCGAGCGGGCGCTGGGCGCCGACCCGGGCTACGCGCCGGCGATCAACAACCTGGGGGCGCTGGACGGCGGGGCCGGGGTCGAGGCGCTGGAGCGCGTCGCGGCCGGGGGCAGCGCGCTGGCGGTGATGAAGCTGGCCGAGCTGGACCTGGAGGCGGGCCGGGCGGCCGAGGCCGTGGCGCGGCTCCAGGCGGCGGCGGGGGCGGAGGCTCCCGTGGCGCTGAGGGTGGCGCTGGGCTCGGCGCTGGTGAAGCAGGGGCGGGCCGCGGACGGGATCGCCGAGCTGCGACGCGCGGTCGAGGCGGCGCCCGCGGACGCCGACGCGCGCTTCCGGCTGGGTGGGGCGCTGCTGGCCATGGGGCGCAAGGCCGAGGCGCGCCCGCATCTGGAGGCCGCCGCGCGGCTGCGACCCGAGGCCGCGCCGGTCCAGGAGGCGCTGGGCGTGCTCCAGGCGCAGTCGGGCGACCTCCGAGGGGCCGCCGAGCACTTCCGCCGCGCGGTGGAGCTGGCGCCCGAAGACCCGAAACACCGGGCCAACCTCCAGCGGATCGAGCGGATGCTCGGCGATCGCTGACCCTCAGGCCGGCGCGGACATCTCCATCAGCTCGGCCAGCTCCGCCACCCGCTCGCTGCTGGCGTCGGGCTGGGGCAGGCGGCAGTCGAAGGCCTCCTCGAGGCTGAGGGAGCGGAAGCGGCTGTCGACGATGGCGAAGTGGTTGGGGCCGATGAGCGCCGGGTGGACCACGCCGGTGGCCCGCGCCAGCCAGAGGATCTCCTTGCGCAGCACCATGATGTAGTTGGCCAGCCGCGCCGACTTCTGGGTGGGATCGAGGCCGCGGATGAGCCAGCGGTTGTTGGTGGCGACGCCGGTGGGGCAGTGGTCGGTGTGGCAGCGCTGGGCCTGGATGCAGCCGACCGCCAGCATGGCCTCGCGAGCGACGCCGACCATGTCGCAGCCAAGCGCCATGGCGAGGGCGGCCTCTTCGGGGAAGCCGAGGCGGCCGGCGCCGATGAACACGATGTGCTCGGCGATGCCGGCCTCGACGAAGCGCCCGTAGACCTTGCTCATCGCGATCTTGAAGGGGAAGGCGACGTGGTCGGAGAAGACCAGCGGGGCGGCGCCGGTGCCGCCTTCGCCGCCGTCGATCTGGATGTAGTCGGGGCCGCGCTGGGTGGTGGCCATGGTGTGGGCGAGCTGCTCCCAGAAGGCCAGCTCGCCCACGGCGGACTTGATGCCGACGGGCAGGCCGGTCGCGTCGGCGAGCATCTCGATGAAGTCGAGCATGCTGCTGATGTCGTGGAAGGCCGAGTGGCCCGCGGGGCTGACCACGTCGTGGCCCATCGAGACGCCGCGGATGCGGGCGATCTCGGCGGTGATCTTGGCCTTGGGGAGCACGCCGCCCATGCCGGGCTTGGCGCCCTGGCTCAGCTTGATCTCCAGGGCGCGCACCGGCGCCGAGGCGACCGTCTCGAGCAGGTGCGGCATGGAGAAGCAGCCGGACTCGTCGCGGCTGCCGAAGTAGGCGGTGCCGAGCTGGTAGATCAGCTCGCCGCCGTGGCGGTGGTGGTCGGAGATGCCGCCCTCGCCGGTGTTGTGGAGGCAGCCCGCCAGCATGGCGCCGCGGTTCATCGCCGCGACCGCCGGGGCCGAGAGCGAGCCGTAGCTCATGGCCGAGAGGTTCACGATGGAGGCCGGGCGGAAGGCCTTGGCGCGCCCGCGCCAGGCGCCGAGCACCTTGGCGCAGGGGATGGGGCAGGCGGGATCGAAGTTGGTGTTGCCGGCGATGGGGTGCGGCAGCGGAAAGGGGGCGTGCTTGATGACGAGGGTGTGCGGCGCCTGCTCGAGGTCGTTGTCGGTGCCGAAGCCAAAGTAGTTGTTGCCCTTCTTCGAGGACGAATAGACCCAGCGGCGCTGGTCGCGCGAGAAGGGCCGCTCCTCGTCGTTGTCGGTGACGATGTACTGGCGCAGCTCGGGCCCGACGGCCTCCAGCAGATAGCGGAAGTGGCCGATGATCGGGAAGTTGCGCAGGATGGCGTGCTTGCGCTGCGTCAGGTCGTAGATGACCAGGGCGAGGAGCAGGCCGCCGATGATGGCGAGCGCGGTCATGGCGGGGATGTTAGCGCGGTAGCGGTTTGCCGGCCACCCGTCGGGGAGGGGCGGGTGTCAGAGGCGCCGCAGGCGCAGCACCAGCCACGCGGTGCCGCCGAGCGCGCAGGCGAGCGTGAGCGCCAGGGGGACGATCACGTAGACGGGCTCGAGGCGGGAGTCGGCGGCGAGGTTGGCCTGGATGGTGCCGTGGCCCGCGGACGCCAGGGTGAGCACCATGCAGGCGCCGAGCGCGTGCATGTAGTGGCGGAGATCGCTGGCGGCGCGGCGGATGGTGGACTCGTCGCGGTAGATGCGGGCGTTGAGGCCTCGCGGGACGCGGATGAAGCGCGCGCGCCGCTGCATCAGCGGGCCGAGCCAGGCTGGCAGCACGCCGAAGATCAGCACCTGGGCGGCGCCGACGAGCAGGTGGATGAGCAGGACCTGATCGAAGGACATCCACCCGTCGGGCCGGCCGTCGCCAGCGAAATGGGAGGCCATGGGGTCGGGCAGCGCGCGGCGGGCCACCAGGAGCTCCACCACCGGCAGCGCGGCCGCCAGCGCGA
This sequence comes from Deltaproteobacteria bacterium, assembly GCA_020632695.1. Classification (GTDB taxonomy): domain Bacteria; phylum Myxococcota_A; class UBA9042; order PHBI01; family JACKFB01; genus JACKFB01. The sequence continues at coordinate 359,065 of JACKFB010000001.1, read as the reverse complement.
AGAACGCGGCCGGCGCGAGCGAGGCGCGGCGATGGCGGGTCATCGACCGACCCGAGGCGCGGGGACGACGGGCAGGACGGGGTTGGGGCGGCGGGCGCTGGACATGCGGCCTCCCGGGCGACCAGGGCACTCCATGGGTAACCCAAGGCGGCGTCAGGGGAAAGGGACCCGGGCCGAGGGGCGCCCCGCGCCTTGCGGTCGGCCTGAAAGCGTGGTGCAGTGAGCAAAGTGAAACACGTTCTATCTCGCGGTCGGCGCCTGGGTGGGCGCAGGGATCGTGGACACGGAGGCCTCCAGTGAAGCGGCGCCGATTCGATGATTTCGAGGGCTTTCCCCGAGGCTGGTTCATCGTGGCCTTCTCCGATGAGCTGCCCGTCGGCGGCACGCTGCAGCTCCGCTACTTCGGTCGCGAGCTGGTGGCCTACCGCGGCGAGGACGGCGTCGCGCGGATCCTCGACGGCCACTGCCCGCACCTCGGAGCGGCGCTGGGCGCGGGTGGCCGGGTCGTGGGCACCTCGATCGTCTGCCCCTTCCACCGCTGGCGCTTCGAGGGCGACGGCCGCTGCGTCGAGATCCCCTACTGCGACGAGATCCCCAAGAAGGCGGCGCTTGGCACCTGGCCGGTCATCGAGCGCAACGGCCTGGTGCACGTCTGGTACCACCCGGACGGGGCCGCGCCGGACTTCGAGGTGCCGACGCTGCCCAACCACGGCTCCGACGAGTGGCTGCCGTGGCGCCACAGCAAGATCAGCATCCGCACCCACTCGAAGGAGATCGTCGAGAACGTCGTCGACATCGCCCACTTCGAGCCGGTGCACGGCACCCACGTCGCGCGCTTCGTCAACGAGTTCGATGGCCACAAGGCCATCCAGCACAACGCCGGCATCGCCTACCCGCGCGGAGGCGGCAAGGACCGGTTCGAGCTGGAGGCCACCTACTACGGCCCGGGCTTCCAGATCACCGACATGCGCGGCTTCCTGCACAGCCTGCTGGTCAACGCCCACACGATGGTCGGTGACGGCACACTGGACCTGCGTTTCGGCGTGGCCATCCGCCCCAGCGGCGACCGCTCACGGGACGAGGCCTTCGCCAACGCCTACATCGAGAACCTGACGACCGGCTTCCTCGAGGACGTGCAGATCTGGGAGAACAAGGCCTACCGGCAGCCCCCGCTGCTGTGCAAGGCGGACGGCCCCATCATGAAGCTGCGCAAGTGGTACTCCCAGTTCTACGAGCCGGCGCCCGCCCCGTCGGAGTGAAACATGTTTCACTCAAGCCTCTGATAATGTTGCACTTTTGATTTGGAGGTCGCGGCGGTCCGAGCTAGGGTCCGCCCATGGACTACCCCACCGGACTCAGCATCGTCGCCGCCCTTCGCCAGGTCCTCCCGGCCGAGGCGGCTGGTCTCGCGCCCGTGACCCCGATCCGCGCCGTCGCCCGGCCCGAGAGCGCACCCGCCCAGGACGACGCGCCGGTCGAGGCGCCGCCGCGCCGCGCCCAGGCCGCCAGCGCCTGAGAGGCTGGCTTCGGCTTCTCCGGCCGGTCGGTTGGCTCACGTCTCTCGAGGGCCGCGCGCGCCTCGGTTTCTTGCCCGCGCGAGCGCCTTCCCCGCTCGAGCCCCTGAAGAGACGTCGCTGCCGCGCCGGGTCCGAACACGAGGACACCCCTGACCCGGTGAGGTCCCCGGGGCTCGACGGCACGCCACCCCGGCCTGCGCCTCGTCTTTTCGACGAGTTGTGCCGCCGCCGCTCGGTACCCCGAGCGACCGGTGACAGATGACCTCAATTAGCGATCAAGCGCGGCGCCCACCGTGCCGATCCCATGGACATCTGTTGCTACATCCTCCGCGACGCCCTCCCGCGGGCGTCCGCTCTCGCGCGGTCCGAGTCCGCGCCGCGGTGATCTCATGGCCATGAAGCTCCCCGACAGCGCTTCCCGCCTCCTGCATCCCACGGACGAGGCGCCCGACGCCGAGTCGTCGACCCTGGCCCCCGAGGCCCTCATCCGCCGCCGGGTCCTGGAGGCCCTCCGCCGCGCCGGAGGCGACGTCCTGGCCGCCGCCACCGCGCTGCACGAAGCCCCACCGACCCGCCTGACCCCGCCCGCCGCTGACCCGAAGGCCAGGCCGCAACCGAGCCTGGGCCGCAACCGCGGCCGAGGCCGGCACCGCAACCGGGGCCAGAGCCTGAGGCCGAGGCCGACGCCGAGACCGACGCCGAGGCCGAGCCTGAGACCGAGGCCGAGACCGGGACCGAGTCCGAGCCTGAGCCCGACGCCGAGGCCGAGCCCGACGCCGAGACCGACGCCGAGGCCGAGCCCGACGCCGAGGCCGAGCCCGACCCGAGACCGAGGCCGCCCCTGAGCCTGAGCCCGACCCCGAGCCTGACGCCGAGCCCGACGCCGAGCCCGACGCCGAGCCCGACGCCGAGGCCGAAGGCCGAGCCCGCGGCCAAAGGCCGCGTCCCGACATCCCGGCCCGCCACCACCAGCCCCAACCCCGAGCGACTACACCCCCGTGTGCGATGGGCGAGGCGGCCTGCGAGGCCGCCGCTGGCGGTGGCGCAACCGAGCGCAGGCCGAGTCGGGCTTCAGCCCGTCGCAGGCCTGACGCGAGGGCGCGCTACCGCCAGCGGTGGCCGCAGCGGTCGCATCGCCCATCGACGCTAAATCGTGTCGCGGCAGCCGTCGTATATCCCCGCCATCTCGGTCGCCAGGTCGCGGAACGCGTCCAGCAGCGCGGGGTCGAAGTGCGTCGGGCTGGTGCGGCCGTCGCCGTTCAGGATGATGTCGGACGCCTGCTCGTGGGTCATCTCCGCCTTGTAGGGGCGGGGGCTGCGCAGGGCGTCGTAGATGTCGCCCAGCATGACGATGCGTCCCACCAGCGGGATGCGCTGGCCGACGAGGCCGTTCGGATAGCCGGTGCCGTCCCAGCGCTCGTGGTGCGTCAGCGCGATGTCGGCGGCGAGCTGGATCAGCTCCGAGGACGAGCCGCGCAACATCCCGGCGCCGTGCTCGGGGTGCCTGCGCATCTCGGCCCACTCGGCCTCGTCCAGCTTGCCCGGCTTGATGAGGATCGCGTCGGGGACGCCGATCTTGCCGATGTCGTGCATGGGCGCTGCGGCGAAGAGCAGGTCGGCCTCCTCGGCGTCCATGCCGACGTGGAGCCCGATGAGCCGCGAGTAGTGGCTGAGGCGCTCGATGTGGGCCGCGGTCTCCTGGTCCTTGAAGCGCGCGGCGCGCAGCAGGGCGGTCAGCGTCCCGCGCTGGGCTTCGTCCAGCTCGTTGGCGCGCAGCTTCTCGGTGAAGAGCGCCCGCTTGAGGTCCTGGGCGAAGCGCGCCATCTGGCGGTGCGCGTTCTCCAGCTCGTTTCGGCGGCCACGCTCGCGGGCGATGACCTGGGTCAGGTCACGCGCATAGAGGAGGAGCTGGCTCTCCATGAGCGCCTGGCGGGTCGCGGCGTCATCGGGCCGCGGCGCCGGCGCCGCCGGGTGGTCGTTGTCGGCCTCGGGGAGCGGTCGCACGCGCGAGGACCCGGTCGAGGTCGTGCGGGCGGCCGGGAAGCGCAGGCGCACCTCCGCGCCCATGCCGAGGCCCGGGCTGGTCAGCTCGAGCGAGCCGCCGTGGGCGCGCATGATGGACGCGGCCAGCGCCAGGCCGAGGCCGCCGTCGCCGGAGCGCTGCGCCCGGCTGAAGGGGCGGAGCAGAAGCGGCGCGATGGCCGGGTCGAAGCCGGGGCCGTCGTCGATGACGCTGACGCAGACGGCGCGCCCGTCCACGAGCGCGGCGATGCGCACCGGCTGCTCGCCGCGGGCGAAGCGCGTGGCGTTGTCGAACACCTCGCGGAGCACCTCGACCAGATGGCGCCGCCGGCCGAGCACGGCGGGCAGGCGGTCGGGGATCCGCAGCTCGACCTCGACGCCGGCCGGCGCCAGGTCGCGGGTGTGGGCGGCCATCAGGCGGAGCAGCTCGCCCAGGTCCGTGCGCCCGCCGATGTCGCGCGGCGAGCGGTCCAACCACTCGAACCAGGCGAGGCCGCGCTCGGCGAGATCCCGTGACCGGCGCCACGCCTCGGCCGCATCGGCCAGGGTCTGGGCGGTCGCCGCGGCGTCCTTCGGCGCGTGGGCCGGGGGAAGGGTGGACGTGGCCATCGAGCGCACCAGCGCGCGCAGGAGCTCGGTCTTGAGCTCGTCGTTCAGCCGCGTGGCCGCCAGGCACTCCTCGGCCTCGCCGCGCAGCATGCGCTCGCGAGCAAGCTCACGCGTCAGCTCCGGAAGCGGGTCGGCCTCCGTGTCCGTGGGGGGGCGCGGGTGCCCCGGGATGTCCATCGCGAGCTGCATCGTCTTTTCCTGAAGCCAAGAGGTGCGTGGACGCGGGTCAGTCGCCCAGGAGGCGCTCGACGGTGTCGAGCAGCTCGAGCGGGCTGAACGGCTTGGTGAGGTACTCGCTGACACCGACCGACCGCGCGAGCTCGACGTCGGACTCACCGCCGTTGGCCGTCAACATCAAGATGGGGATGCCCGAGCTCTTCGCGTCCGCCCTGAGGGCGCGCGTGACCTCGATGCCGTCCAGACACGGCATCGTCCAATCCAGCACGAGCAGCGAAGGCGTCAGCTCCTGGGTGAGCTCCAGCGCCTGCGCGCCGTTGCGCGCTTCGACCACACGGTAGCGCGGATCGCTCAACGTCATGTGGATGAGGGTGCGCAGGTTGTCTTCGTCGTCCGCGAGCAGGATCGTCTTCATCGCGTCCACCCGGGCCGGTGGTCTGTTTCAACGCCGAGCTCGACGCCCGACGAAAGCGGCCCTGGACTGACCTTCGGCCGCGCCCCGCGGATCCTGTAGGCGTTTTCCACAGAGCGCCCTGTACGACGGCGCCAGCGCTCCCGCCCCACCACCGCCGAGCGAGGTCGCGACCGGACGCGCCCTAAAGATGAAAGCGCCCGCACCCGTTTGCAGGATGCTGGCGCGCGGTGGACCATTCCGTCGAGAGTCCTGGCCGTCCCCTGCGGCCAGCGCACGTTCGGCTGCGACGCCAGACGCGAACGGCGACCATGAGGGGGCCAGATGAACGGAGCCGCGCAGCCAGTGTCGGGAGTCCCAGATTTCGGTCGCCGATACCGGGCCCTCGCCGAGCTGGGCCGGGGTGCCATGGGCACCGTCTGGCGCGTGTGGGACGAGGTGCTGGAGCGCGAGCTGGCGCTGAAGGTGCTCTCGCGCGCCGACGCCGACCCGGCCGAGCTGGTCGTCGAGTTCCGGGCCGCCGCCGCGCTTCGCCACCCGCACGTCATCCGGCTCTTCGATCTGTCCATCGCCTCGGCGGCGGGCCCCTTCTTCACCATGGAGCTCCTGGACGCGGCCCCGCTGTCGGGCGCTGGCGGCCCGGACGCCGTCACCCGCCTGGCGCTCCAGGCGCTCTCGGCGCTGGTCTATCTCGAGCGCCACGGCCTGTGCCACGGCGATCTCAAGCCCAGCAACATCCTGGTCGACAGCGCCCCGGACGCCTCGGCTCGCCTGGTCGACTTCGGCCTCTCGCTCAGCGGCGCGACCACCGCGATCAGCGGCACCCCGGCCTACCTCCCGCCCGAGCGCGCCCGCGGCGCCGCCCAGGACAGCCGCGGCGACCTCTACTCCCTCGGCGTCGTGCTCTACGAGGCCCTCGCCGGCCACAACCCCTTCCTCGCCGACACCGCCGGCGCCTCCATCTCGCGGCACATGAGCCTGGTCCCCGAGCCGCTGCACCGGCTCCGCGAGGGCATCGACCCCGCGCTGTCCGGCTTCGTCACCCGCCTGCTCGAGAAGTCCCCCGACCGGCGCCCCGCCAGCGCCGCCGAAGCCCTGGAGGCCCTGCTCTCCCTGGTGGCCGACGACCCGCTCTCGGTCCGCCCCGCGGTCGTCGCGCCGCCGCTGCCGGGCCGCGCCGACGCGGAGGCCGCCATCGACGCCACCCTGCGCGCCGCCCACGCCGGCCGCGGCAACGCCCTGGTGCTCTCCGGCCCCGCCGGCACGGGCCGCACCGAGCTCTGCGCCTCGGCGCGCATCCAGGCCCAGCTCGTGGGCATGCCTTGCGCCGTGCTCCGCTGTCGGCCGGGCCGCGACGACCCCGCCTCCCTGGCCGCCGCGGTCGCCCTGGCCCTCGACACCGCGCTCCCGGCGGGCAGCGCCGACACGCTCGCCGAGCACCTCCTCGTGTCCGCCGCGCGCCCGCTCGCCGTGATCATCGACGACGCCGACCTCGCCAGCCCGGCCCTCGCGGCGCTGTTGGCCACCGTCCTCGACGCCATCGACACCAGCGCCCTGGCACTGGTCCTGGCGGTGGCCGATCGCGAGCGCCCCGCCCGCGTCGCCTCGGCCCTGGTCGCCGCCCAATCCCGCCGCGCCGCCGCGCACGTGGCCTTCGGCCCCCTCGACGCCGCCGATACCGGCGCGCTGGTGGAGGCCGCGCTGGGCGGTCCCATCGACCGGCGCGAGCTGGCGCCCATGATCCACGGGGCCACCGGCGGCGTCCCCGCCCTGGCGCTGGAGCTCGTCCGCCATCTGGCCGCCACCGGCGGGCTGTCGCGCCGCGAGGGGCGCTTCGTCGCCGCCCGCGCCCTCGGCGACGCCCACAGCGGCGCCTCCCCCATCGAGGCGCTGCTCGCGATGCGCTTCCGATCCCTGCCCGAGGCGGCCCGGGACACCCTCGCGGCCGTCGCCGTCCTCGACGCCCCGCGCCCGCTGGCCACCATCGCCCACGTCGCCTCCCAGAACGCGGAGACGGCCCGGGCGGCGCTGGACGCGCTCTGCGCGGCCGGTCTCGTGGAGCGTGGCGCCGACGACGCGTTCGGCCCGGCCCACGCCGAGCTCGGCCACGCGGTGCGCGGGTCCGTGGACGAGGCTGGGTGGGCCAGCGCCCACCGGCGTGCGCTGCTGCGCCTCGCGAACGCCGGTGCCGCGCCGGGCGACCTGGCGCGCCACGCCCGCGCCGCGGAGCTGCCGGCCGAGGCCGTGCGTTACGGCCGCGCGGCCGCCCACGAGGCGGCGGCGAGCGGCGACCTGGCCGCCGAGGTGCGCGAGCTGGGCGCGCTGCGTCCGCTGCTGGCCGAAGGCGACGACGCCGACGAGACCGTCGCCGTGGCCGCCCGCCTCGGGATGGCGCTGCAGAGCCTGGGGCAGGCGGCCGAGTCCATCGCGCCGCTCGAGGAGGCCCTGGCTCAGCCCGAGCGTCTGCCGAGCGACCTCTCGCCGCTGCGGGTGCTGTGCGCGCTGACGGCGGCCCGGGCTCGCCTCGGCGACGGTGAGGCCGCACAGGCGGGCGCCGAGCGCCTGGTCGAGCTGGCCGCAGCCGCCGCCGATCCCGTCGACGCGGCGCGCGCGCGGCTCCAGGCGGCCCAAGTGTTCCGCGTCGCCAGCGCGCCCGACCGCGCGCGCGAGGTGCTGCAGGTGACCGCCGAGGTGGAGCTGGCGCCCGTGCACGCGCCGCTGATGGCCGAGGTGCGACGCGAGCTGGCGACCCTGGGGTGGCAGCAGGGCCGGCCCGAGGAGGCCGCCGCGCACGCCGAGGCCGCCATCGCGTTGTGCGAGCAGGCGGGCGACGCGCTCGGGGTGGCCCACGGTCAGATGGCGTTGGGCACCTGCCGCCGCGTCGCCGGCGACTTTCCGGCGGCGACCGCGCTCTACGACGCGGCGGCCGAGGCCTACGCCCGGGCGGGGGCGCTGGGGCCGCTGGGGAAGGCGCGGAACAACGCCGCGGTCGCGTGCTACCTGGGCGGCGACTGGGGCAAGGCCGCCGAACACTGGGAGGAGGCCATCCGGGTGGCCGAGCTGGTCGACGACCACGCCGAGCAGATGATCCTCGGCAACAACCTGGGCTACATGTTCGTGGAGCGCGGGGCGCTGGAGCGGGCCGAGCAGGCCTTCGAGCGCGCGCTGGCGCGACGCGGTGGGGCCGAGTCGAAGCGGGTGGCGGCGATCATCGCCGGGAATCTGGCGGAGACGCGGGCGCTGCAGGGGCGCGGCGCCGAGGCGCGGGCGGGCTACGCGGAGGCGATCGGGCTGGCCGAGGAGATCGGCGCCCACAGCGACATCGTCGAGAACCGGCGGCGCCTGGCCGAGCTGAGCCTGGACGAGGGGGACCTGGCCGGGGCGGTGCAGCAGGCCACCGACACGCTGGCGCGGGCGCGCGAGCTGGAGCTGCGGTCGGAGATCGTGCACCTGGCGCGGATCCGGGGCACGGCGCTGCTGCGGCAGGGGGCGCTGGACGCCGCCGCGGAGGCGCTGTCCGAGGCCGTCTCGGCGAGCGAGGGCGACAGCCTGGACACCGCGCGGTTGGACATGGCGCGCGCCGAGCTGGCGCTGGCTCAAGACGACGTGGACGGGGCGCTGGGGATCGCCGGGCGGGCCGTGGCCGCGTTCGAGCGGTGCCAGGCCGTGCTCTTCCTCGAGCGGTCCCGGGGGCTTCTGCGGCGCATCGACCTGGCGGCGGCCGAGGCGCGGGCGGCGGCGTCGAACCCGAACCCCATCGGGGCGGTGCTGAACCGGCTGGCCGACGTGTGGGACGCCGAGGCGTGCGCGGCCATCGTGCTGGAGGCGGCCGTGGACCTGGCCGGCGCCGCGCGCGGCACGGTGTATGTGCCGCCCACCCGCGAGCACCAGAGCCTGCGCATCTCGCAGGGTATCGCCGACCGCAGCGGCGCTTCGTGGGACGGGCGCATCGACGCGTACAGCCGCACCGTGGCCAGCCAGGTGCTGGACCACCGCACGCCGGTGTGTCTGCAGAACGTCGAGGACGACGCCAGCATCGCCGCCGCCGCCAGCGTGCTGGCGATGAACCTGCGCTCGATCCTGTGCGTGCCGGTGCCGCTCGAGGGGGGCGTGACCGGGCTGCTCTACGCGGACAGCGCGCACCACGTGGACACCGACCTGGCCTCGGTGCTGCCGAGCGTGCAGCAGCTCGCGTATCTGCTGGGGATGGCCCTGGACCGCATCCGCATGCGCGAGCGGCTGGTGGCCCAGCACGAGGTGGTCTCCATCGTGGCGCACGAGATGCGGACGCCCATCGCGGCGGTGGTGGGCTTCGCCGAGCTTGCCCAGTGGAAGCTGCAGGGGGTGGAGCTGCCGGAGCTGGTCACGACGCTGATCCGCGTGGCGGCCAGCGAGGGCGAGCGGATGAAGCGGCTGGTGACCGACATCCAGCAGCTCGGTCAGGCCTGGAGCTACGAGCTGAAGGAGGCCAGCCCGGTCGAGCCGGCGGCCCTCATCGAGCAGGCGACCAGCGTGCTGACCCAGGCCGCCGTGCAGGCCGACGTGGAGTGGCACGTCGCTTTGGAGGCGGGGATCTCGGCGGCGATGGTGGACGGCCGCCGCATCCAGCAGGTGTTCATCAACCTGCTGAGCAACGCCCTGCGCTACGCGCCGGCGGGGACGGCGGTGACCATCTCGGCGGCGCGCGAGAGCTTCGACGGCCGCGTCGGCGAGCGCCGCATGCTGCGCTTCTCGGTGCGCGACGAGGGCCCCGGCCTCACCGCCGCCGACGCCGCCCTGATCTTTCGCAAGTTCAACCGCGGCCGGAACCCCCGCGGCGAAGGCGCCGGCCTGGGCCTCAACATCGCCCAGAGCATCGTCCAGGCCCACGGCGGCTCCATCTGGGTCGACGCCACCCCCAACGCGGGGTGCTGCTTCCACTTCACGGTGCCGGCGGTGTAGCGCGGGGCCGGGTGGTGCCGGGCGCGGATGGGCGTGGTGATGGCGCGGGCTGTCGCGCGCGGGCTGGCCTCGACGCGGCTGCAGCTCGACGTCACTTCACGATCCATGAGATGGACGTAGCTTTGACGCCTGGGCTCTCTCACGAGGTGCATCGGACGCGACGGATTTCCCGCTGGTTCATTTCTAGACCCCGCCCACGCTCATCGTGCGTTGGTCCCCGTTGGTGGCGGGCGACTGGCCGTGTATCAAGTCGGTCGAAACGGCACAGCCAAACTGCGCTGCTAAGAACTCCGAGTACTGCTAAGAGATTGAAATGATGGAGGACTGCCGCGTGATGGATGCTCGTCGTCGGGGCGGACGCGGGAGAGGTGTTCGCGGCGGTGCGTGGTGGGGCGCTGAATGGAGATTCAGTGGGGGTTGGCGGGCGTGATTGGAGGGGAACTTCGGACGACGCTGGGGTGATTTTCGGCGGGCGGGCGCAGGTGGGCCTTGGCCCTGGAGGCGGGCTGGCGACGGAGCGGCGAGCGGGGATGCGGGGGCCTGCTACGTGGGGGCGGGGGCGATGGTCACGTTGTGGAGGCGGGCCATCTGGTAGGTGCCGTAGGGGAAGACGGTGTCGCGGAGGCCGCGGCGCCAGGCGGCCAGGGCCTCGGCGTAGAGGCGGCGGAAGTCGGCCAGGAGGTTGAGCCTGGCGATGCGGGTGGCCTTGTCGCGGCAGGCGATCTCGGGGCTGATGAGGCTCTTGGGGTGGCGGGTTGGATGGGCGAAGGGGTCTTGGGCAAGGACGGCTTCGCGGCCCAGGAAGGGCTTGCCGGCCTGGCGCATGGCGTCTCGGAGGTTGGACTCGTGGGCCTCGAGGCGGTCGGAGAGGGTCCTGGCGTACTCGGCGGCGGGCAGGTGCTCGAGGGCCGGGGGGAGCGTCAGGGTGAGGGTCACCGTCTCGGGCTCGACGCCGTGGTGGCTGAAGTAGGCCTTGGGGCGCTTGATGACGCGGGGCGGGGCGAGGATGTCCTCGGGGCGGGTCTGGAAGCCCGGCCAGGCGCGGGAGCTGGCCACGAGGCGCGAGGAGACGGGGTTGCCGAGCGTGTAGACGAGCTTGTCCCAGACCGCGTCGCTGTCGACGAGCTCGACCAGCGAGGGTTCGCGCACGGCCCAGAGGCTCTCGCGGCGGTCGCGGGCCCGGTTGACGCAGCGGGCGATGAGCGAGTGCAGGTCCTGGAGGAAGCGCCCGGCCACCGCGTCGACGTCGGTGAAGACGAGATGCCAGTGGTTGCTGAGCACACAGCAGGCGTGGACGCGGATGTTGTGACGGTCGGCGCACAGCGCCAGGCAGTAGGCGAAGATGTCGGGGAGCTCGCCGTCGGGCCGGAACAGGTACTGGCCGCCGATGGTGCGGCGGGTGAGCATGTAGGTCGTGTGGGGCACGACGCGGCGCGGTCGGTTCATGGGGACCTCCCGCCCTCTGGACCGGCCTGGAGGGATTCCGGCGTCCGAGAGCGCCGCCCCTGTGCAACTCCTATGACCGGCTGGACCCGATTCGTTTCGCAGAAAAATTCGAGCCGTGCGGATTCCGCCCCGTTGGGACGCCCATACCACCGCCGTCAAAGGGACAGCCGCTCGGGCGCGTCGACGGAATTCGACACGCGTCCTCCTTCCCACCGCCGCTGCGGTCTCTCCCACCTTCCAGCGCGGGTGCCGGGCGGTGGGTCTTGGCCTGGGCGCGGCATCCTGCCACCATCGGGTCACCATGGAGGCGGCGATGGCTGGGGGAGTGGCGCGGGCGGGTGTGGGGGGCTTGGCGCTGTTGACGCTGCTGGGCCTGGGCTGCGGGTCCGGTGGCCCGGCGGGTGGCGATACCAGCTCGGGCCTGGACGGTGCGGCGGACGCCGATGTGGCCGACGGCTCGGACGCGGTCGAGGGCTCGGACGCGGTCGGCGGACTGGACGCGGTGGACGGCTCCGACACGGCGAGCACCCCTGACGGGGTCGGGCCCGACGCCACACCCATCACGGTGCCCGAAGAGTTCCGCACGGCGAGCTGCCAGCTCTTCTGCCAGGACGCGGGCGAGGCCTGCGGCTTCGGCGCCCTCGGCGGCAACCAGGCGGCATGCGAGGCAGCGTGCGGCGCGCTCTCGGCCGAGAACGGCTGGTGGCTGGCCAACTACGCCTGCTACGCCGAGGGCTGCGACGCCACCGACTGCGCGCTGGACGGTCCGCCCCTCGGACCGGCGGCCGGCTGCGACGCGACGTGCCAGGCCCTCGACCAGTGCGATCTGCTGGTCATCCTCGACCTCCCCGAGGACCAGCCCGAGCTCTGCCGCGCGGCCTGCGCCGGCACCGTCCACGCCGACCCCGCGACCGCCGCGCTCTTCCCCTGCATCGTCGACGCCCTGGACCCCGCCTGCGACACCGGGCAGCTCAGCACCTGCACCAACGCCCAGCCGACGCCCGAGGACCAGTGCCTGAGCTACTGCCGCCCCTACTACAAGGCGTCGGCTGAGACCTACTGCGACGCCGACACCTCCCTCCGGCACCGCTGGCCCACCGCCGACGCCTGCGTCGCGGCCTGCGTGGGCGTGGGCACCGGCGCCGTCGCGCTCCGTTTCGCCGGCTGCCTCCAGGCCGCCGGATGCGGCGACGTCACCCCCTGCGAGACCCCGCCCGCCACCGATCCCCCGGGCTGCACCGACGCCTGCGCCGCCATGGTGGCGCTGTGCGGCGACTTCGGCGGGCTCACCGACACCGCGGTCTGCGCGCCCTACTGCACCGGGTTGCTGCTGCCCGGCGGCCTCACTCCCGCCGCGGACGCCGACGACTGCATCGCCGCCAGCACCTGCCCGCCCAGCGACGAAGCCCAGGCGGCGCTGTGGTTGCAGTGCCTGCTGCCCAGCTCGCCCGACTGCGAGGCCCTGTGCGCCCGCCTCGACTCCTGCAAGGGCAGCTTCGACCCGGGCTTCGCCGAGGCCGACTGCGTCACCGCCTGCTCGTCGGGCTACTTCGGCAACACCGACCGGGTGACGGCCATCGCGGCCTGCGCCGCCGCCGAGCCCTGCCCGAGCGTCATCACCTGCATCCCGCCGGCGCCCGGGACCGGCGACGCGCTCTGCCAGCCGCTCTGCACCCACCTGGAGGGCGACTGCGGCGCGCCCTTCGATCCGCAGTGCGTGGCGAGCTGCGTGGCCGGCTTCTCCGCCGGAGCCGGCGCCTACGCCGAGGCCACCTGCCGGCGCTACGCCGCCTGCGACGCCCAGAGCGCCTGCGACGGCGTGGCCGAGGCCGCCATCCCCGAGCCCTGCGTGGAGGCCTGCTCCGCGTCGCCGCTTTCCTGCGAGAGCTCGGCCGCCCGCTGCCGAGGCACCTGCGCCGGCCTCATCGCCGGCACCAGCATCCCGCCGGGAGACACGAGCTGCGTCGTCGGCGCGCTGGGCCTGGCCTGCGACACGGGCGCCGCCGTCGCCGCCTGCGCCACCTCGCCCTGACCTGTCGCGTGCGCGCGAGCGCGTGCTAGAGTCGAAGCCGCTCGCCCGAGCCCGCCGGGACCGGTCGAGCCCGCGCCGCCGCGGCCGCCTCACCGCACACGAGGCGCGCCTCCGGACGACGCCATCCCTACGCAGCCCACCCGCACCTCCCCCTCGCTGCCGCCGCGCGGCCCAGGATCACCCCATGAGCGCCACCATCCCCGTAGAGCTCCTCGATCTCCTCACCGGCCCGCTGGTCGTCAGCCTGGCGACCCTGATGCCCGACGGCCAGCCCCAGGTGAACCCCGTGTGGTGCAGCGTCGACGGCGGCGACATCCTGGTGAACTCGGCGAAGGGCCGCCAGAAGGACCTCAACATGCGCGAGCGGCCGCGGGTGACCGTGCTGGCGATCGACACCCAGAGCCCCTTCCGCTGGCTCGAGGTGCGCGGCGACGTGGTCTCCATCGACGAGGAGGGCGCCGACGCCCACATCGACGATCTCGCCGAGGTCTACCTCGGCAAGCGCCCCTACCCCTTCCGCAAGGACGGCGAGGTCCGGCTCATCTACCGCATCCGCCCGCGCCACGTCGTCACGCTGGCCGGCTGAAGCGGGTGGCCGCCGACGCGCTCACGCTCGCGCGACCCGACGACTGGCACCTCCACCTGCGCGACGGCGAGGCGCTCTCGCGCACGGTACGCGACGCCGCGCGGGTGTTCGGCCGCGCCATCGTGATGCCGAACCTGGTGCCGCCGGTGACCACCGCCGCCGATGCGCTCGCCTATCGCAAGCGCGTGCTCGAGGCGCGGCCGTCCGGCTCGTCCTTCGAGCCGCTGATGACGCTCTACCTGACCGAGCGCACGGCGCCCGACGAGATCCGGCGGGCCCGGGACACCGGGCACGTGAAGGCGGTGAAGCTGTACCCGGCCGGGGCCACCACCAACTCCGACGCCGGGGTCCGGGACCTGGGCCGCGTCGACGACGCCCTGGACGCCATGGCCGACGCGGGCATGCCGCTGCTGGTGCACGGCGAGGTCACCGACCACGACGTGGACATCTTCGACCGGGAGGAGGCCTTCATCGAGGGCCGCCTGCGGCCGCTGCTCGCGCGGCACCCCACGCTGCGGGTGGTCTTCGAGCACGTCACCACCCGCGCCGCGGTGGCCTTCGTGCGCTCGCAGCCGGCGCGCGTAGCCGCCACCATCACGGCGCACCACCTGCTGCTCAACCGCAACGACATGCTGGTCGGCGGGGTGCGGCCGCACCGCTACTGCCTGCCGGTGCTCAAGCGCGAGGAGGACCGCCGCGCCCTGCTCGAGGCGGCCACCAGCGGCGACGCCCGCTTCTTCCTCGGCAGCGACAGCGCGCCGCACGCCCGCGACCGCAAGGAGTGCGCCAGCGGCTGCGCCGGCGTCTACACCGGCCACGCCGCGCTCGAGCTCTACGCCGAGGCCTTCGACCAGGCGGGCGCCCTCGACCGCCTCGAAGGCTTCGCCAGCCACTTCGGCGCCGACTTCTACGGCCTGCCGCGCGCCCAGGCCCGGGTCACCCTCCGCCGGGCCGAACGCCCCGTCCCCACCGAGCTGCCCTTCGCCGGCGAGGCCCTGGTCCCCTTCCGCGCCGGCGAGACCGTCGCCTGGCGCGTCGAGTCCGCCTGACGCGTGCGGTAGCCTCCTCGAGTCCGGTCATCGCGCGCAGCCAGGAGCGGCGGCGGCGGACGCCCCCCGATGGACAGACGGGGAATGGGCCGGGTCCTCGCGGACAGCTCGCGGGCTTCGGTCCCCTCACCTGAGGCTGCCGCGTCCCGCCGAGCACCGCGCGCGGCGCCGACCGAGGCCGGTCGGTTGCCCGCGCGGGGGCGTTCGGCGACCATGCGACCCACGCGGGGCGCACCGGCCTCGCCCCTGACCCGGGGTCTGCGGATGGCATCCTCCTGCATGGCGCGCGGCGCGCGGATCGCGGCGGTCCTCGTCACCGCGCTGCTCGCGAGCTGCGGCGGCGATCCCGGCGCGGCCGCCGACGGCGCCGAGCTGAGCGGGGACGCGGACGTGGCCGACGGGGCCGACGGCACCGACGCCGAAGACGTCTCGGACGACGTGGCAGACGCCGCGCCCGTCTACGCGAGCGAGTTCACGCTCGTCGAGGTCGGAGCCGAGGTGTCCGCGCCCATGCAGCTCGCCGTGCAGGCCTGCGCGGGGCTGAAGAATCGCGCGCTCGGCGGCTCCGTCTACGTGCAGATGGACGCGGCCGACGCGAAGTGGCTCGAGGAGCTGGAGCTCGTGCCGGGCGAGGTCGTCTCGGCCAGCGCCTTCGTCCAACGGTGCGTGGCCGCCTTCCCGGCCTGCGTGCGCTACTCGTATTCGGAGCAGCAGGCGCTGTTGCCGAACATCCTCACGGTCGCGTCGGTGCTCGGGGCGCTCCCGGTGGACGTGGACCTGGATATCGCGTGCGAGAGCACCGCCTTCGACGCGACCCAGGAGCTCGCGACGCACAGCGCTCCCTTCGAGGCGACGCAGTACGTCTTCGAGAAGTACGGGGCGCAGACCACCGGGCTGGCGATGTTGAACCCGGGCTACGACACGCAGCCGGACTCCCTCGAGGACCCGCCGCTCAGCCGGGACATGCCGGCGGCCATGGTCGACCTCGCCTTCTCGCAGAAGCTCTTCGTGGTCTTCCTCATCAACGGATGCGTGGACCCGCACCCCGAGCACGAGGTCCTGACCCAGGTCGTCAACGAGAGCGGTTGGCCGACGCCGGTCGGCGTCTACGGGTACAACAACTCGTGGAACATCGGCGGCTACCTGTACGAGGCGCAGACGCGGTGCCTGGATTCCCGCAACATGGGGGCGATCGCCACCGAGACCGGCAACCTGTCCTTCTTCTCGACGCGCCGTCCGCCGATCGAGAGCGCCGGCGAGCTGCAGGGGAACCCGCCCGAAGAGGTCGTGTACGACCCGAGCAAGACCTACGTGGCCTTCGTGGTCGGCGACGGAGACAACGTCCGCTTCATCATGACCACCCGCAGCGCGTGGATCCGCCAGCGAATCGCCCAGTGCGAGGGGGCGGAAGAGGCCTGCGCGCCGCTGAGCTGGAGCGTCTCGCCGCACCTCACCTGGATGGCTCCCGACGTGCTCGAGTGGTACTACGCCGCGAGCCGCCGCACCGGCCGGGACAGCTTCATCCTGCCGCCCAGCGGCCACCTGTACGCCTACCCCACGTCGCTCAACGAGGCCGACCAGGCACGCTTCGTCACCGCCACCGAGCAGGACGCCCGCGTCCTGGGCGTCACCGGGGTCGTGCATTGGGACTGGTTCGAGACCTGGGACGTGGCCGAGGACCACTTCCTGCCTCGGTACGCCCGAGCGGAGGGCACCGTCCGCGGCGTGTTCCCGGTCAACGTGCCCTACATGCTCAACGCGTTCCCCTGGTGGCCCAAGGACCGCTTCTTCGAGGTGCTCACCGGCGACGACGGCACCGAGGTCGTCCTTTTCAAGCCGCGCGAGTGGCGAGGCATCCACGGCACGCAAAGCAAGACCGAGAAGCCCTTCTTCCTGTCACCCCAGGAGATGGCCGACGAGCTGGGCGGCTATCCGCCGGGCACGGTTACCGCGATCTACATGACCAGCGACGGCGGCCTGAACCTCGAGAACGCCTTCGTCCCCATGACCCAGCTCCTGCCCTCGCACGTCCAGCTCGTCAGCGCCGACACCGCCGTCAAGCTGGCCCTGAGCGCCCCACGTGAATGAGGCGCGCGCCAGCGAGTAATGGGTAGTGCGGGGGTCAGACCCTGAGGTCGTGACGGCAAGATTCGAACGCAGAAGGGGGCGATCGTGGGGACGAAAGTAGTGACGACGCGGCCGAAGGTGACGGGCGGTCTCCTGAGGTTGGGCGTGGCTCTATGTGGGGCGGCGGCCTGCCTCGGCCTGGTGGCGTCTCCGGCGCAGGCGGTAGAGGGTCTGTGCCGCGACTGGAAGCGTGCGATCGACGCGACCGCCGATGGCTTCCGCGGGCTGCGCGTCACTCCGAAGGGGGAGTCGAGTGCGTCCACGTTCACCATGTACGGAGCGGAGAAGCCGTGCACGGTGTCGAACTCGAAGATCCCCGGCAAGGGAAGAGCGGCGTCGCGCGACAGCCTGCGCTGCGAGCTGCGGGCTTCCGAGTACCCTATCGCCACGTGGGAGCGATTCACCGGGAACCTCGAGACGTGCATCTCCGTCGGGCCGCTCGAGGGGTGGGATTGGCAGCCCTACCTTGGCGGGTCCGGGCCGGCGGTGCGGGTCACCCATCCGAGCGATCCGGGGGCCGTCACGACGACCGTCGAGAAGGTGGTGCGCCAGGGGATCACCTACTGGGCGGTCACGGTGGTGAAGGACGGACGCGTGGCCGCTGAGCGTTCGGGGTACCGGGGTTCGAGCGTCCCGACGAAGACTCCGAGAGGACCGCGGACGGCTTCGATCAGGAAGGCCCTGCTCGGGAGGGCGGGGAAGGGTGACTGCCTGTTGCTCTTGCTCGGGCGCAAGGAGTCGGATCCCGCGGTGCAGGGGCTGCTCGCGGGGCTGGGTGAGCCGAGCAAGGACCGCGCGGAGGCGGGGAAGGCGCGGGTGCGCACGTGGAAACAACACGGGGTCACGGTGCGGACGGACCAGGCCGCCGTGGTCGAGGCGGTGGCCTTCGCGGTGGTACCGGAGGGCCAGATTCAGGCGTTCGCCGGGGTGCTGCCGTACGGCATCGGGCGGGCCGACGACGACTTCGACTGGACGCGCAAGATGGGCGGGGCCGTGCGGGCCGGTGACGGCTCCGTCTACTTGACGGATCGCACCGTCGTCTCACCGACCGACACCGGCAGCGGGCGCGAGCGTCGCATCCAGACCTTCGCCGTGAAGATCCGGCCAGGGTGGGCGCCCTATCCGCTCACCGCGGCCTGCGGATTGTAGCCGGCGGCCGGCCTGCCAGCCTCGTGACCGAGCCCCCACGCGTTGAACGGCGACGCGCGTGGTGGCTCAGGCTGGAGGCAAGGGTCGCGCGAGAAGGCCAGCCGACGCACCCCATCGGACAGCGTCGTCGCCCGATTCAACGGCCGCTCCGCACCTGCGGCCAGGCGGTGTCGAGCATGGCGGTCGCGCGCGCGGTCAGACGCACGACCTCGGCCGAGCGCTCGCCCTCGAGGGCGTCGCGGGCGACGATCAGCAGCCGCGCGCCCGGCGGGCCGAGCCAGCGCAGCGTCTTTGCCGCCGCGGTGGCGTCGAAGCCCGTCGGGACAGTCGTGTGAAAGCAGCTGCGCCGACCCGGCAGGTCGAGGCCCTTCCACGGGTCTTGGAGCAGACGCTCGACCCGCACGCACAGCTCGACCCGCGGTTGGTCGTCGAACCCGGTCACCACCACGCGGGGTCGCCCCACCCGGCGCCCGACCAGCACGGTGAGTTCGCCCGCCTGACCGGCGAGGACCGCGCCAAACAGTCGCGCCTGCGCCGGCTCGCTCAGCCCGGCGACGCGCCCCGCGAGATGATCGCGCAGCACCCCGCGGCCGGCCAGCGCGGCGTCGAGCCACGGGCGCCAGGTCTCGGGCGGGCGCACCAGGATACGCAACGTGCGTAGCGTGCACACCGCCGGGACGATCTCGCAGCCCTCACTCTCGACGGACAGCGCCACGGCACTCCGCGCGGGCCACCAATCATCGACGCTGAACGCGCGAGCGCCGGACTTCCGGCTCGCCACGAGCGCCGCCGCCGATGCCGGAGGGAGCGCCCGGAGCTGGTCACTCTCTTCGAGCCACGCGTCGAGATCGAAGGCGTCTCCGCGGGTCTGCCTCACGGTCAGGTGGTCGGTCGCATACATCCGGTTCTCGCCCATCGACTCTACGCGTTCGCGTACCGCCGTCATGGGCCCCACCGCGCTCCAGAGCTCCTCGCGGCCGCTGGATTCGGCGGCGGTCCACTGTCGCAGGACGGCCGCGCCCTCGTCCCAGCGCACGGTCAGCGGCGCACCGCCTGCAGGGGCCGCTTCGACGGTCGTATGCGGCTTGCTGGCTCCCAAGGTCAGCAGGACGAGCGCCAGACGCAGGACCGAGCTCATGGGGATTCCTCCGGCGAAGATGGGCCGACGAGGACCGCTACGCCCGCGCCCGCCGACGCGTGAGCGGGACATCGAATTCCGCCGGACCGGACAGGGTCAGTCGCCAACTTGTCAACTTGATCGCTCGTTCGGGCCTCTACGGCGGCATCAGGTGGTGACGGAGAGGCCGACGAGCGGCAGGCCGGCAGCGCTCGAGGCGCGATGGCCGAGGGATTGGAGGGCGGCAGCCATGGTGGGGGCGTCGGGCTCGGCGCCCTTCGATCGGAGCGCGCGGTCGGCCTGCACCAGGGCGCGGACCAGCGGTGGGCCGGCGGGCCCCAACACCGCGGGCAGCTCGGCGCCGCCCCGGGCGAGGAAGGTGGGCGTCCCCGCGGGAGAGAGCCACAGCTCCCGGGGGCTCCAGACACCGCCAGTGTTCCGGGCGAGGGCCAGGGCGGTCAATACGGCCTCCCCACCCAGCGCCACGGTGCCGGCTTCGACCAACCAGGCGCCCTCGCGGGCCACGCGAGCGGCCGCTCGCAGCAGCGCGCCGGCCGGGCCGTCGGGCATGAAGGCGGTGACGTTGGCGATTCGCATGAGGTCGAAGGGCTCGCCGGCGCCGGACGCCGCCAGGCCTTCGAGCGTCTGCTTCCGAGCGATGAGCGACGTGCCGACGGACTCGGCGTGGCGCTCCACGGGGCGGTGCAGGAGCTCGACCAGCGGCCCGCGGCCCGGCGCGAGGCCCGGGAGCGCGGCCAGCGGGCCGAGCTGCTCGATGGCGAGGGGCACGGTGGCGCGGCCGGTGCGCTCGGCCTGCTCCCGGCCCTCGCGCCACCAGGTCTCGGCGCGCGGCGTCAGCTCCGCTCGGCACAGCGCCGCGAGGCGCGCGCCGTCCGGGTGGTGGGCGAGCCGCTCGAGCTGCACCGTGTCGCCTTGGGCGCGGGCCGCCAGCAGGCACGCGCTGGCCCGGCCCGCGGCGTCCATGATGACCCAGGCGTCGCCGACGCGAACGCAGGCCTCGGGCAGGGCCGGGTCGACCGCTGTGACGCCCAGGGCGGGAAGGCTGGCGGCCAGCTCCTCCGAGGTCGGCGCGAAGGGCGTGAGGCGGCCGTCGGCGCCCCGCGCCAGCCGCAGGCCGCACCCGACATCCAGGGCCCGCCCGCCGAGCCGCGGCAGGCGCGCGCCCACACACGCGTCCACGTCGGCCAGGCGCCGGGCGTAGGTCCCGACGGGCACGGCGTCGGCCACCGAGGAAGGGTGCTTCACCGAGCTCGGCGCCGGCCGGGCGCATGCCCGCCGATCGTCGCCTCGGAGGTCTCGTCCATCGCCACATGGTGTCGTACCGCTGAACGCGGGGCAAGCGGGCCTACGTGCCAGCCGGCGCCGGCGGCACGACGCGGGCGCTCTCGGCGAGCCAAGCCAGGTCGTTGGTGAGCTGGAGCAGGTGCGTGCCGTCCAGACGCATCCGGTACAGCTCACGATCGTTGCGCTGGCGCGCGTCGCCGTCGGACAGCGGCCCCGAATGCTCAGCCGCAGCCCTTGCCGTCGATGCACTGGTCACTGCCGGTGCAGACGCCGCAGGACTGGCCGTTCTGGCCGCAGCTGTCCTTGGACTTGCCGGGCTCGCAGCTGTAGCTGCTGCCGCCCTGCCACTTGCAGCAGCCGTTGCAGGGCCCGCAGTCCTTGGGGCAGGTGCAGATGGACTCGCCGTCCTTGCAGGTGCCGTCGCCGCAGCCGCCCACGCTGAAGGTCCAGGTGTACTCGCCCACCATCACCGAGCCGTCGAGCGACTTCACGCCCTTGACCCGCGCGCGGTAGAGCACGCCGGCCTTCAAGAACGGCGGGCTGACCAGGCCGATGACCAGCTCGCTCGGCGAGCTGCCCTCCTTGTAGCTGACGTAGCTCTCGGGCTCGCCCTGGGCCTCCTTGACGCTCACGTTGTCGCCGCCGATGGCCGCGATGTCGATCGGACGATCGAAGAGGACGCGGATGTCGGGCTTGGACTGGCTGTCGGCGAAGCCGCCGTCGAGCGGCACGACGCTGACCACCGAGGGCGGCCCGGTCAGGACCTCCTCGACCTCGGGCTCGAGGTCCTGGGCGACGTCGGGGGCCGTGTCCGGGGCCGTGTCGGGGGCCGCGTCCGGGGCCGTGTCCGGGGCCGTGTCCGCGACCGTGTCCGGGGCCGTGTCGGGGGCCGTGTCCGGGGCCGTGTCCGGGGCCGTGTCCGCGACCGTGTCCGGGGCCGTGTCCGGGGCCGTGTCCGGGGCCGTGTCCGCGACCGTGTCCGGGGCCGTGTCCGCGACCGCGTCGGGGACGGTGTCGGCGACCACGTCGGATGGCACCGTGTCGATGGTGACGATCTTGCCGCCGTCGTCGCAGCCGGCGAGGGCGAGGGCGACCGACAGGCCGAGCGCGAGGGCGAGGGACGAGACCCGGCGGGCGCCGGGTGCGGTTGCGCGTAGAGGCATGGTGAATCTCCCCGCTGGAGTGCCGTGTGCGATGGCAGGAGGGTAGAGGTCGGATCGTTGCGGCGCAAGGGTTGGCCGGGCCGCCGACGTGACAGGCACCCGCCCGGTCTGCAACCATGACGGCATGGAGAGGCTCGATATCACCCTGGTCCCCTGCCTGCGCGACAACTACGCGTACATCTTGCGCTGCGGCGAGACCGGAGCGGTCGCCGTGGTGGACCCCTCGGTGGACGTCCCGGTGTGCGACGCCCTCGACGAAGCGGGGCTCACCCCCGAGGCCGTCCTCTGCACCCATCACCACGGCGACCACGTGGGCGGCGTCCCCGGCCTGCTGCGGCGCTGGCCGGATCTCGCGGTGCACGGTCACGCCTCCGACCGCGGCCGGATCCGCGGCCAGACCGTCTTCCACGAGGACGGCGACACCTTCCGGCTGGGCACGGTCGAGCTGCGTGTCCGGCACATCCCTGGCCACACCAGGGGCGCGGTCGCGTACGCCGGCGCGGGCGAGGTGTTCACCGGCGACACGCTGTTCCAGGCCGGCTGCGGGCGCCTCTTCGAGGGAACGCCCGAGATGATGTACCGCTCGCTCAACGAGACGCTCATGAGCCTGCCCGGCGAGACGCGGGTCTGGTGTGGCCACGAGTACACGGTCGCGAACCTGCGCTACGCGCTCCACGCCGAGCCCGACAACGCCGCCGCCCGCGAGCGGCTGGCCTGGGCCGAGGCCGAGCGCGCCGCCGGCCGCCCCACCCTGCCCTCCACCCTGGACGACGAGCGCGGCTTCAACCCCTTCGTCCGCGCCGGTTCGGTCGAGGAGCTGGCCCGCCGCCGCGCCGAGAAGGACGTGTTCTGAGCCGAGACGGTCGGCGGGCCCACCCCGCTGAGCGCACCCGGGCCCGAGCCCCGCTCACGCCGCGGACGGATCCTCGCCGAAACCCAGCGCGCGGGCGGTCATCTCGGACTGACCCACGGCGGCCCCGATGAGGTCGTGGAGCTGCGCGGCGTCCAGGTGCACGAAGCTCGGAAGCTTGGGGAGCAGCACCTTCTTGACCAGGGCCTCGCCCGCCTCGTCCCAGCCGGGCGTGCCCGGCAGCGCCGACGGGAACATCGCGAGGTCGGCGAGCTGCACCAGCGCCACCAGCTTGCCGGTCCTCGTCGCTGCGCGGCCGGCGAGGGGGTCATGGTGGACCCGCACCGCGTGGACGATGCTCTCCGGCAGCCCCCACTGCTGGCAGGCCACCGCGCCCAGCTCGGGGTGGGTGACCCCGCAGATTTCGCGCTCGGCGGCGATGAGCAGCTCCGGCGAGTCCCAATCTCCCTCGTCGACCAGACGCAAGAGCTCGGGCGCCTCGAGGAACATCACCACCCGCCCCACGTCGTGGAGCAGCGCCGCCGGGTAGACCTCCGCGGGAGGCACCTCGGGGTCGCGGGCGGCGCGCGCCAACGCGCTGGCGGCGACGGCCACCTGCAGCGAGTGGCGCCACAGCGCCTTCTCCATCGGCTCGCGCGGCACGAACACCCGCGTGACGGCGCCGGCGGTGACCAGATCGACGGCGCGTGCGCTGCCGATGCGCGTGATCGCCGCGCGCAGCGTGGTGATCGGCGAGGCCGGGGCGCTCTCGGCGGAGTTGGCCGCGCCGAGCACCCGCGCCGTGAAGCTCGCCTCGGCGCCGATGAGCCGCAGCACCTCGTCGGAGAACCGGTCCGCCGTGCGATCCAGGGCCAGCAGCTTGAGAAGCACCGCCGGGAGCACAGGAAGATGCTGGATCCTCCGCTCCAACCGGAGCTTGAGTCCGTCCCGGCCCGAGAGACTCGAGACGTCGATCATCGCGGCGGTCTTGGTGTCATGAGTTCTCGCCCACGCGACGATTCTACACCCCGCCGCCGTCCACCGCACTCGCAGACCAGCAGGGGATCACGGCGCTTCTCGCGGCGGAGGCTCCCGTTCGGCCCGGGACACCGGTCCGCGCTTCGACTACCATCGCCGCGGGCGGCGTCCGCCGCCGGGGAGGGGTGTGCGGTGCAACGCGTTCGGTCCCTCGGCGCTGCGATCGGCGCCCTGCTGCTGCTGCTCTCGGCGCAAGCCAGCGCGCAGATCGCCATCTGCGTCGACCCGGGCCACGGTGGCACCGACCCCGGCGCCCAGGGCTGCGGGCTGTCCGAGGCCGACATCAACCTCACCACCGGCCTGGCGCTGCGCGACCTGCTGGCCGCCGATCCGGCCTTGAAGCCGCTGATGACGCGGACCACCGACGTGTTCGTCTCCCTGGGCGCGCGCGCCGCCTACGCCAACGACAACGGCGCGGTCCGCTTCGCCTCGGTGCACTCGAACTCGGCCACCCCGGCGGCCACGGGCATCGAGACCTACAGCGCGACCAGCAGCTCGGCAGCGTCGGTGGACCAGCGCGACCGCATCCAGGACGCCATGGTGGCCGCGTGGCCCCTGGCCGACCGCGGCGGAAAGACGGCCGGCTTCTACGTCATCGTGAACACCGTGATGCCGGCCACGCTGAGCGAGCTGGGTTTCATCACCAACTGCGACGAGGACGCCAAGTGGTTGGGCAGCTCGGCAGAGCGGCAGAAGGCGGCCCAGGCTCACCTCGACGCGCTGCGGGCGTCGCTGGGCCTGGAGCCGGGCGAGGGGCCGGGGCCGACGCCGACCACCGGCACCCTGCGGGGTGTGGTCTACGAGGACCAGGGCGTGGGGAGCGCCGACCTGTCGGTGCGGCTTCCGGGCGCCCAGGTGACGGCGAGCTGCCCGGGGACCGCCGGCGGCAGCGCGGTGGCCGCGTCGCCGGACGGCGCCTGGCTCTTCGAGCGGCCGCCGGGCACGTGCACGGTCACCGCGTCGATGGCCGGCTACGTCAGCGCCTCGCGAGCGTGCGCGGTGCTGGCCGGGGCGACCACCTGGTGCTCGGTGGGGCTGGCTCCCGTGCCGGTGGTGGCCGAGCCGGTGCCGGACGCCGGGATGCCCGACGTGAGCACACCGGACACCAGCACCACGCCCGACCCGGGCCCCGACCTCTCGGCGCCGCCGGACGAAGGCGAGCCGCCAGACGCGGGCGTGCCCGACGTCGCGCCGGCCGACGCGCCGGCCGATCCGGGCCTCGAGACCGTTGGGCCCCCCGCCGACTCGGCCGGCGGCGACGCGGCGCCCGACGTCGCGGGCCCCCGGCCGCGGGTCATCACCTTCGGCGACGCCACCGTGCTGCCGCCCCGCGCCGGCGCAGCCGAAGAGGCGGGCGGCGGGTGCCAGGGCGCGGGCGGCGCCCCGCAGGTCGGGTGGCTGCTGCTGGCGCTGCTGCTGTGGGCGGTCGTGCGCAGGCGACGCGGGCACGTGGCGCTCGTGGCGGGTCTGCTGGCCGCGTGCGGTCCGGGGGCCGCCGACGCACCCGGCACGCGCGCGGGGGCGCTGCAGGTCGCGACCGGTGGGCGCGACGACCGGCCCGCCCCGGAGCTGCGCGCCCTGGAGGCGACGCAGGTCGTGTCGTTGGTCGAGCTCGCTCGGGTCACCGAGGCTGGCGATGCCTCGGCGCCGCTCTGGTCGCCGGACGGCGCGACCCTGGCGTTCACGAGGCCGGGACTGGATCGGCTGGCGGTGGTCCCCTCCCGCGGCGGCGCGGCGCGCACGCTGGTCGAGGCGCCGGCCTGCGGATACGCGCCCCTGTGGCAGTCCAGCGACGCGCTGGCGTGGCGGGTGCCGGGGCAGCGCAGCAGCGACGTGCCGATGGCGGCCGTGGACCTCGAGGGTCGGGCGCTGGCACCGCCGCAGAACCCGACGCCGGGGAGCTGGGTGCTGCTCCAGGACGACCAGGTGTGGCTGCGCGACGGCCGGAGGCTGCGGCGCCTCTCGCCCGAGGGAGACCGCTACTGTTGCGCGGCGCGCTCCCCCGACGGGCGGCGGGTGGTGTTCCTGGGGCTCAGCTCGGGGCTGCACGTCGTCGACCTCCAGACGGGCGCGGGCGCGGCGCTGGGGCCGGGACGCAGCCCGGTGTTCTCCAGCGACGGGGCGCGCGTGGCCTTCGTGCGGGAGACCGACGACGGCGAGCGCGTGCTGACGCGCAGCATGCACATCACCGAGCTGGACGCCGAGCCGCCGCGCATCCTCGGGCTGGACGGCGCGCCACCCATGGCCGACCACCCGGCGCTGTCGCCCGACGGTCGCTCGGTCGCCTTCGACGCCGGCGGCGCGCTGTGGACCGCGCGCGTCGCGGCGTGGCCGGCCCGGTGAACCCCAGCGCTCAGGCGGCCGGCGCGGGCGAGGCCATGGCCGGCGCCTCGGGCTGCTGGCGGCGGGCGCGCCAGATGAGCAGCGCGGGGAGCAGGAAGGCGTCGGCGACCAGGGCCACCGACAGGATGAAGGCCACCATCACGCCGAAGTAGATGTTGGGGACGAAGGAGGCGAAGGCGAAGATGCCGAAGGCCGCCACCAGCACCACCGTCGTGGTCACCAGCGCGGGCATCGTGTTGCTGTAGATGCGCGCGATGGCGTCGTGAGCGCTGCAGCCCTGCTTCGTGAGGGCGTTGAAGTTGGCGAGGAAGTGGATGGTGTCGTCGACGGCGATGCCCAGGCAGACGCTGAAGACGATGACCGTGCCCACGTCGAGCGGCTTGCCGACGGCGGCCAGGAACGCGCCGCCGATGATGAGAGGCAGCCCGTTCGGGACCATGGCGAGCAGGCCCAGGCCGACCGAGCCGAAGACGAGGATCATCAGCAGGGTCATCAGCACCAGCGCGACCGAGATGGAGACGACGAAGGAGCGCACGACGGCCGGGTTCATGCGCTGCCAGAGCTGGGACTTTCCGGTGATGACGACGTCGAGGCCGAAGCGCTCCTTGGCGTCGCGCTTGAGCTGCTCGACCTCGGAGATCATGCGGTTGGAGTCGTGGATGTCCCAGTTGGTGGTGACGCGCAGGGCGTCGTTGGCGATGGTGACGCGGTCGTTGAGGTCCATGCCCTGGGGCAGGCTCATCGTGTAGAGGAGGTACTGCTCGGCGATCGCGCTGCGGCTGTCGGGCAGGCGGTACTGGTCGGCGGCCTCGGCGTGCAGCGAGCGGTTGGTGGCCTTGAGGATGTCGACCAGCGAGACGGCGTTGGTGACGTAGGGCTTGTGCTCGACCCAGGTCTGGAAGGCCTCGACCCGGCGCATGAAGTCGGGGTCCTTGATGCCCTCGTCGGCGCCGGACTCGATGGCCATCTCGACCGGGATGGCCCCGCCGACGTTGGCCTCGAGGAAGTCGGCGGCCACGTTGAGGTCGGACTCCTCGGGGAAGTACTCGAAGGGGTCGCTGTTGACGGTGGTGCGGGCGGCCAGCACGGCGGTCAGGATGGCGACCAGGCCGGCGCCGACCAGGATGGGGCGGTGCAGGCGATCCAGGCGGTCGGCCCAGGCGATACCGCGGGGAGTGACGCCGCCCAGATGCTCGCCGGTGACGGCGCCGCGGGCCTCGATGGGCAGGATGACGATGAGCGAGCCCAGCACCGTGTAGGTGAAGAACCACGCGAAGAGGGTCCCGAGCCCGGTCATGGTGCCCAGCATCGAGATGGGGACCACCGCGGCGGTCGAGAACGAGAAGAAGCCGATGGCGGTCGACACGCTGGTCAGGATGGTGGGCAGGAAGTTCTTCTCGAGGGTGTGCCGGGCGGCGGTCTTGCGGTCGGCGCCCTTCTGCAGCGCCCGGAAGAAGTTGGAGAGGATGTGGATCGAGTCGGCCAGGGCGATGGCCAGCAGGATCTGCGGGACGATGGAGGTGAGGTTGTTGATGGAGTAGCCGAGCCAGCCGCCGATCGCCATGGCCGCGCCGACGCTCAGGAAGGTGACGACCAGCGGCAGCACGATGCCGCTGACGCGCCGGAAGGCGACGAGCAGACACAGGATGGCGAAGCCGAAGACCAGCGGGAGCAGCGTCGACAGGTCGCGCTCGCTGGCGTCCTTGAACTCGAAGCTGATGGCCGGGGCGCCGATCTGGTAGAAGCTGTGGTCGGAGAAGCCCTCGTAGTCCTTGAAGATCTCACGGATACCCAGGACCACGTCCTCGTAGTCGCTGCCGCCTTCGATGGCGGGCTTCAGCGAGGCGAGCAGGATGGCGGTGTTGCCGTCGGGGCTGATGAGGTAGCGAGGCAGCGTCTCGTGGTTCAGCGCCACGGTCTTGCGCTCGGCCAGCGCCGTATCCAGCTCCTCACGGTCGGCGGGGTCCAGCTCGGCCAGGGCCTGGGTGAGGGCGGCGGCGGGGGCCGTGCCCTCCTTGGCGGCGCTGGCGTCGGCCAGATCCAGGAGCGCGTCCTCCGGCAGGATGGGCTCCACGAGCATGTCGTCGCCCTCGGCGTGCACCCAGTTGTAGTTGGCCAGCGAGTCGACGCGGATGACCTCGGGCACGCGCCACAGGCGCTCGGTGAGCTTGAAGAGCAGCGCGGCCGAGTCGGCGTCGAAGATGCCCGAGGGGCTGTGGACGGCGACGATGGCGGCCTCGTCGTTGCCGAAGCGGCGCTCGAAGGCGTCGAACTCGACGATGAGCGGGTCGTCGTCGTTGAACCAGACGCGGTAGGTGAAGTCGGGGGCCAGCCGCGCGGCGCCGGGGATCAGCGCGCCGAAGCAGGCGAGGCCCAGCAGCAGGGACACCCAGGGGTGGCCGATGATGAAGCCGACGACGCGGCCTTTGATGCCGGAGGCGGGCGGATGGGCGTCGGTCACGGATCTCTCCTAGAAGTGCCGGGTGAGGGTGAGGCGGAGCTGGTGGTCGCCGTCGAGCACCTGGAGGCCCTCGGGGATGGCGCCCGCGGGGGCCGGCGCGTGGGCCACGCGGAGCGCGGCGGCGATGGACCAGACGTCGGAGATACGCTGCGAATACGAGAGGTTGATGAGCAGCTCGGGGCCGGTCGTGACGTCGGTGATGAGGGTGAAGAGCAGCTCGCGGCCGGCCAGGTCGTTGAAGGCGTGGCGGTAGCCGATGAGGATGTCGCTCTCGAAGGGCGACTCGAACTGGTCGCCACGGCCGTCGGGGTAGACGTAGCCCTGACCCTCGAGCAGGAGCGTCCCCTCGGCGTCGGTGCCGGGCCAGAGCCAGCCGTACTCGAGGCCGCCGGCGATCTCGAGGTGGTCGCGCTGCTGCAGGGGGAAGATGCCGGTGCGGGCGAGGCCCGTGGTGTCGGTGCGCCGGAAGTGGCGGTACGCCGCCTCGAGCTTGAGCACCCAGTCGCCGACGACCTGGGTGTAGGTGAGACCGACGTGGGTGACGAAACTGTAGAGCGGGCGCAGCTCCAGGCTGCCGGTGCTGCCGAGCTGGCGCAGCGCGTCGTCGGTGGCGACGAACACGGGCTGGCTGCGATCGGAGTGGCGCACGGCCTGCAGCGAGATGTCGGCGTCGCCGACGACCTGGCTGATGCGGGCGCCCCACTGCGGGGCGAAGTGGCCGCTACCGACGTGGCCGTCGCGGTCGGTCCAGAGGGGGTCGCCCAGGGTCAGCGCGACCGGCGTGCCGCCCAGGTCGAAGCTGCTCGGGATGAAGGCCAGGCGCGAGCGCGGGCCGGGCAGGCGCGGGTCGATGCGGGCCGGCATGAACATGGCTTCGAAGCGGGCGCCCTCCCAGAGGTGCCCCTCGAGCCAGGCCATCGGCTCGCCCAGCTTCTCGGCGTTCTCGAGGTTCGAGTCGAAGTTGCGGCTGTTGAGCACGTCGGCCGGGTGGAAGGCCTCGGTGGCGCTCCAGTTGAAGAGCAGGGCGCCGACGCGCACCCGCACCCGGTCGGTGCTGATCCCCAGGTAGAGCTCCTCGGGCGCCAGGATGCTGCGGTCCAGGTCCAGGGCGCCCACCCGCCCGAACACGCGGGCACGGGCGCTCCAGATGTCCTCGTCCCAGGCCAGCTCGACGCGCGCCTCCAGGGCCAGGCCCAGGTCCTCGGTGGGGCGGTCGTTCTCCCAGAAGCCCCAGAAGGCGCGCCCCTCCAGGCCGACGCTGCCGCGGCTGCGGGTCTTCGCCAGCGCGGCCGGAGAGACCAGCGCCAGCGCGAGCATCAAGAGGAGCGCTCGCACGTCAGGGGCCCTACTCGTCGAGGTTGGCGCTCTCGAACTCGGACGCGGACACGTCGACGCCGAGCTTGCGGTCCTCCCAGGACAGCTCGCTGGACTTCTTGGTCTGGTGGTTCTCCACCTTGATGCCGCCGGCGCGCCAGTAGCGACCGAACTGCTTCCAGCCCGAGAAGGTCATCGTCTTGAGCAGCTCGTTCTTGCGGTCGTAGAACTCGATCTTCACCGGCCACTGGTAGCCGGTGTCCATCCAGACGATCTGCCGGCTGTAGCCGGAGCGCCGGTCCGTCGGCACGCGCTCGATGACCTCGACCGGACGGCCGTCGACGGTCTCCTGCCGCAGCCACTTGTAGTCGGTGTACTTGTCGAGCTCCTGGCTGCCCAGGTCCTCGTAGGCGAACTCGCTGCCCATGAACGAGCCCGAGCGGTTGCGCGAGCTGATGCGCTTGACCCGCTTGAGCGAGGGCAGGAAGAGCCACTGGTCGTCCTCGTCCTTCTTGTGGCTCCAGGTCAGCAGCTTCGTGCCCTTCACGTCGGCGGGCCACTCGAAGGTGATGATGGCCCGGTCGCCGTCGCCGTCGACCTCCATGGTGCGGGAGCGCATCTTCCGCTCGACCCGGTCGCCCTGGGCGTTGATCAGGATCATGGTCATGAGCGAGGACTCGCTCTTGAAGCCGTCCCCGGCCTTCTCGGCCTCGGCGGAGATGCGACGCCCCTTCTCGGCGGGCGTCTCGGCGAAGGCGACCGCAGGCAGCAGGACGCAGGAAAGCAGGGACGCGAAGGTCATCACGCGCAGCATGGCGAGACTCCTGGGCAGGTGGGTTGTGCCAGAAGGCGCACCCTGTATCGCTCGCCGCGAGCCGCACTGCAACCGCCGAGGAGGGGCCGACGCCGGCACGAGCCAGCTCGCACCTTCGCCCCGTCCTCGACGAGCAGGTGGGCCGCGACTGGCAGGTCCGCGTCATCGTCCCCAATCCGGTCGCCGAGAGCGACTGGACACAGCCCCTCATCGACGCCTTCCTCGAGCTGCAAGCGTCGGTGGGCGCCGCTCGGCTGTGACGGCTGGCTTCCGGGGCCGAGGCCCGGGCCTTCAGGGAAGCTCGACCATCGTGGGCGTCAGGGACTGAAAGCTCGCCGAGACGGCGCCGTACTCGAAGCTGCCCTGGGCTTGGCCTCCCAACAGCAGGTGCGGGCCTGCGCGCACGAAGCCCGTGGGCGCGAAGGGCCGAGCCGAGCCGCCGAAGGCCGCCTGCGCGCCAAGCTGTACGCTCCAAGCCACCTCGTCGGGCTTGAACTCGAACACCGCCGTCACGCGGGGCCTGATCTCCTCGGCCACGACCAAGGAGCCGTCGTCTCGCAGCGCGACGCCAGCCGCCAGCGGCGCCCAGCCGGAGAAGTCGCCCGCCGCCGCGAAGTGCCGCGAGTCCGGAGCGCCCAGCGCGACCGGCGTGCCATCCGCCGCGTAGGTGGCCAGCGCCAGCGCGTCGGTCGGCACCGTCACGCCGTCCCAGGGCTGCCCGCCACGGAGCGCCAGCGCCATCACGAGGCGCCCCTGCCCGTCTCGCGCAGCGCCCAGCACCCAGCCCGGGATGTCGCGCTCGTCCTCGACCGCGCCCGTCGGCCCCAGCCGCGTCCAGCGCGTCGACCACGCCAGCGACTGCGAGGCCAGCTCGCTCAGCGGCCCCAGCACATGCACGCGCTCGCCGTCCGCGACCAGCGAGGCGTCCACGCGGTCCCCCGGCCCCGGCAGCGGCGTGCTGAAGCGCGGCGTGCCGTCAGCCCGCAGCCGCACGACCGCCCCGTCGCCAAAGAACGCCACCTCGTCGCCGGCCACCACCGGCGGGCCCGTGGGGAAGACCGCCGCGGCGCCGCGGTGTACCCACTGCACCGCGCCCGCCGCGTCGACCCCGACCGCGACCTGCTCGCCCGCGAAGCCAGTCTCGGCGCCGATGGTCGCGCCGGCCTCGGCCGCGCCGAAGACCACCGCGCCGCCGTCCGCCCGCCAGACCGCCGTGCGCGCGCCGCCCCAAGCCGGGAACGCCACGACGCCCCGCGGCGTCAGCTCCGGCGACCAGCGCACCACCCGCGAGCCGATCGAGCTGACGTTGCTCGCCAGCGTCATCGCGACCCCGCCGCCCGCGGTGGCTCCGGGCCCGCCCGGCGTCCAGCCGACGTTCTGCTCGGCGGCCGGCACCACGTCGTGGAAGGCGACCAGATCGGACCTGGCGAAGCGCAGGTCCAGGTCCGGCGGGCACACGCCGGCCGGGCAGCCCGAGTGCGCGGCGAGGAGCCAGCAATCGCCTGTCAGTTCGCGGCCCCGGCAGGCGTCGGCCCCGGTCAGCACGGGCGCGATGCCCGCTGGCGTCTCCGTGGTCCACCGAATCCAGCGCCCGGTGGTGACCTCGAAGCTGCACTCGTCGGCGCAGGACTGGCCCAGCTCGGGGAAGACCACGCGGGCGCCCTGGGCGTCGGTCAGGCGCACCCGGACCGTGGTGGTCGCCTCGGGCAGCTCGTCAGGGGGTAGCGACACCTGAACCGCCGCAGCCGAGCCCAGTCCGACGCGCCCCTTGGGACCGGCCGCCATCGTGTCGCGGTCCAACGTCGCCTCGCGGCCCAGCGCGCGGAATCGCGTGATCGTGTCGCCGTCGATGATGGTGTGCAGCCCGCCGAAGATGCGGTCGAAGGAACCGAGATGCACCCGCCCTCGGTCGTCCAGGTCGATGCTGGCCGTACCGCCCGCCCCGACGACGGTCCAGGTGAAGTCGTCGGCGGTGCCGGTGCCGTACACCAGCGCGCCGGGACCGCCGGGGCCGAAGCCGCTCGGGGGCTGCCCGATGGAGCCGGCGACCAGATGCCAGCGGCCGGCGCCGTCGATGCGGAAGGCCTTGGGCCCCTCGAAGAACGAGCCCACGACCGGCATCGGCGGCAACGGCAGCTCGGTCCATTGACCCTCGTCGTCGCGGAACACCGTAATGACGGTGCCCTCGCTGGTGGCGGCCACGTGCAGGCGCGACTCGGCGTCGTAGGCGGCCGACACGCCGAAGAGCAGGTTGTTTCCTGCCTCCTTGGAGATGGGCAGCGCCGCGAATTGCCAGTCGGGGCTGGCGGCGGCGGGGTCGCGGCTCTGGTAGACGGTGTAGCCCAGGTCGTCGCGCGAGGACACGATGGCGGCCGCGCCGTCGGGGGCGATGGCCAGAGCCAAGGTCGGCGCGCTGCCGGTGTTGGTGCCGACCTCGGTGACGGTGAAGGGCACGTCGGCTGCGGCGCGCGCAGGCCGCGTCGCGTACTTGACGGCGACGCCCTCGGCGTAGGCGACGTGCAGCAGGTCGGCGGCGTCGATCTCCATGACCGCGGCGGTCTCAGGCGCGAACCCATGGAGGGTGAGCCCGCAGCGCGCGCCGAAGGTGGTCGCGTAGAAGCCGCGCTGGTGAACGTCGAAGTGCCCAGCGATGACGTGGAGGTCACCCTCGGAGTCGAAGTCCAGGGCCTGCCAGCCCTCGTACTGCGTGGTGGGCTCGTGGATGTCGAGGAAATATCCAGCGTAGGCACCATCGATGCGCGAGAGATAGGGCGGGCAGGTCTCCGAGGCGCCGTAGGTGCGCGACTTGGGCGGGACGACCCCTTCGGCGCCGGCGGGCGGCGGGATCTCGAGCGTCAGGCTGGACTTCGACGAGTCGGTGACGGGCAGGCGCAGCGTCGTCGCGCCGGGCGAGCCATCCGGGACCAGCTCGAGCGCGCGGTCCGCGCTGATGCTCCAGGTCCCGGTCTGGTAGGGGTCGAACCCGAGGTAGCGCTCGTAGGTGCCGTCGACGTCCAGCCACAGCGCGTCGGTCTCCTGCGAAGCGTCGTCCTCCGCCGTGAAGTGGACCCACTCCTCGTAGCTCCAGACGTGTCCGCCGAGCCGCTCGGTCAACGCCTCCGGACTCGCAGCCCCGCCACCGCAACCCACCATCAGGCAAGCCGTCAAAGCCCCAGCCAGCCCCCAACGCGACTCGCCCATCGACGCCCCCTGCCCAGCAGATGGCCAATCCAATGCCCGCGCCGACTCCAAGTCAATGGACCCGACCGCCTGAGCCGCCGCCTGGCCGGCACTCGCGGAGGGCCGCACAAGCGGCGAAGCGTCTGACGCGGCTCCGGGGCCGGGGCCGAGGCCGGGGCCGGGGCCGTGGCCGGGGCCGGGGCCGGGGCCGGGGTGAGCGGCGCGGTTTCCCGGCGAGGGGTGCCGAGCGGTCTCGCGGCTTGCGCGTGGGAGGAGCCACTCCCTACACTCGCTTCCTATCAGGTCATCCCAGGGTTCGGTCCTCCGGTCGGGGAGTCGCCGTGAGTCCCATCGTCATCGTCGCGATCGTCGTGGTCGTGCTGGTCGCCGCGGCGCTCCTCGTGCGGGGGCGTCGGAGCGTTCGTCAGCCCGCCGTCGAGCGGCCTCGGGTGCCGGGGCGCCGCGCCGCGAGCGGGTTCGACGTCGGCGGGCACTTCACCCAGCCCAATGAGGCCAAGCTCGACTGGCTCATCGGGGTGTCCGGGGACGTCGCCGGGCGCGAGTTCCACGTCAAGGGCGACGGGGTGACCATCGGCCGCTCGCCCACCAACCGCATCCAGACGGTGGACCGCCTGGCTTCGCGTGAGCACGTGCGCCTGACTCCCATCGGCTCGGGCCTGCTCTTGGAGGACCTGGGCAGCGGCAACGGCACCCTGGTCAACGGCGTGGCCCAGCGGCGGGTCGAGCTCCGGTACGGCGACCGCGTCACCATCGGCGAGGCCTCCTGGGTCTACGAGATGCGTTCGCGCAGCACCGAGGAGGCCGACGCGGGTGCGGGTGCGCGCGTCGGCGGTGAGGTCGCCGCCAAGACCACCTCGCTGGCCGGCGACGGCGCGATGAGCGACATCGACGCGGCGCTGGCCGCGGCGGGCGGCGACGTGGAGGAGGCCGCGCGCACGCTGGGCGTCACGCCCGAGTTCGTGCAGCGACTGCTGGCCCAGCGCCGCCTGCGAGCCACGCGCTAGGGTTCCGGCGCTCCGGACTGTGGTATGAGACGGCCATGCATTCACCATCGCTGCGTCGGGTAGGGTGTTCGGGCTTCGCGGCCGCCTGGGTCCTCGGCGCGCTGATGTGCGCCTGCTCCTCGGGGGGCGGAGGCGGCGGGGCCGACGACCTCGTCGAAGCGGACGCGGACGCCGCCGGTGACGCGGCCCCCGACGCGGCGGACGCCGAGGTCGGCCCGACCGCGGAGGAGCTGCGGCTGCACGCGTGGTGCGGGGCGGACTGGCAGGCGGTGGAGGCGCGCATCGACGCGCTGATGGCCCAGATGTCGCTCGAGCAGAAGGTGGACCAGATGGCGGGCGTCGGCTCGCCGGGCGCGCGCAACGGCTGGGCCACCCCGGCCATCAGCGAGCTGGGCGTCCCCGGGCTGGTCATGCTGGACGGTCCGCGCGGGGTCTCCAAGGTGGCGGGCAACGCGACGGCCTTCCCCGTGGCGGTGGCGCGCGCGGCCACCTTCGACGCCGCGCTCGAGCGCGAGGTCGGTGCGGCGATGGCCACCGAGGCGCGCGCCCACGGCGCCGACACCCTGCTGGCGCCGTGCATCAACGTGCTGCGGCACCCGCGCTGGGGCCGCTCCCAGGAGACCTACGGCGAGGACCCGTGGCTGCTCGGCGAGATGGGTGCGGCCTACGTCGAGGGCGTCCAGTCGCGGGACGTGCTGGCCGTGGTCAAGCACTACGCCGTCAACAGCATCGAGGACACGCGCTTCGACGTGGACGTGACCGTCGACGAGCGCACCCTGCGCGAGGTGTATCTGCCGCACTTCCGCCGGGTCGTCACCGGCGCCCACGTGGCGGCCGTGATGAGCGCCTACAACCTCGTCAACGGCACCTACTGCGGCGAGAACCCACACCTTTTGCGGGACATCCTGAAGGGTGAGTGGGGCTTCGTCGGACCGGTGATGTCGGACTGGCTGCTGGGCACGCGCAGCACGGTGGACTCGGCGCTGGCGGGCCTGGATATCGAGATGCCGGGGGCGCTCTTCTACGGTAGCGCGCTGGTGGCCGCCGTCGAGGGGGGTGAGGTGCCGGTGGCGGTCATCGACGAGGCGGTGCGGCGCATCTTGCGTGCGCAGCTCTGCTTCGACCTGGACTCGGCGCCCGCCCAGCCCGACCCCTCTGCGCTGGAGACGGCCGCCACCCGCGCGCTGGCGCGTGAGGTGGCGACCCGCGCCGGCGTGCTGCTGAAGAACGACGGCGTGCTGCCGCTGAGCCTGGGCGCCGGCGCGTCGCTGGTGGTGGTCGGGAGCCTCGCGGCGGCCGAGAACATCGGCGACACGGGCTCCAGCGACGTGCGGCCCACCGACGTGGTGACCGTGCTCGAGGGCTTCCAGGCTGCAGCCGCCGAGGTCGGCGCGACCGTCACGCACATCGCCGAGTATCCCTTCACCGACGAGGCGAAGGCCGCCATCGCCGACGCCGACGCGGTGGTGGTCACGGCCGGGCTGCGCTCGGGCGACGAGGGCGAGAGCTCGGTGGGCGCAGGCGACCGCGAGTCCCTCGCCCTGCCGCGCGACCAGCCCGAGCTGATCGCGGCCACCACCGCGCTGAACCCGTCGGCGGTGGTGCTGCTCATGGGCGGCGGCGCGCTGACGATGGACCCCTGGCTCGACGACGCGGCGGCCGTCCTGATGCTGTGGTACCCGGGCGTCGAGGGCGGGCACGCGGCCGCCGATCTGGTGCTGGGGAAGGCCAACCCCTCGGGGCGCCTGCCGATGGTCTTCTCGACCTCCGAGGCCGATCTGCCGCCCTTCGACAACCAGAGCCTCGAGGTCACCTACGGCTACTGGCACGGCTACCGCTGGCTCCAGCACGAGGGCACGGCGCCGCTCTTCCCCTTCGGCTTCGGCCTCTCCTACACGACCTTCAGCTACGACGCCGTCCGCGTGGACTCCGCGGGCCTCGCCGCCGACCCGCCGACGTTCTCGGTCGAGGTGGACCTGACCAACACCGGCGCCCGCGACGGCATCGAGGTGGTCCAGCTCTACCTGGAGCCACCCGCCGGCGCGCTGGAGCGCCCGGAGCGCCTGCTGGTCGGCGCCGCCCCGGTGAGCGTCGCCGCCGGCGCCAGCGCCACCGCCCGCTTCGAGGTGCCGCGCCACGCCCTGGCGATCTACGACGTCGCCGCCAGCGGCTGGACCGTCCCCGGCGGCACCTACGGCCTGGTGGCCGCCCCCCACGCGGACGCGGCGCCCCTGACGGCGACGCTCCAGGTCACGGCGGCACAGGAGGCGCCATGATCTTCCGCCAGCTCTTCGACGCCCCCACCTGGACCTTCACCTACCTGCTGGCCGACGAGGACACCCGCGAGGCGATCCTCATCGACACGGTGTTCGAGCAGCACCTCCGCGACGTGGCGCTCCTGCGCGAGCTGGGCCTGACCCTGCGCTACACGCTGGACACCCACGTCCACGCGGACCACGTCACCGGCGCCTGGCTGATGCGCTCGGCGCTGGGCAGCCGCATCGCGATGAGCCGCGCGTCCGGCGCCGAGGGGGCCGACCTGCTGCTGGATCCCGGCGACCGGGTGCAGGCCGGCTCGGTGGCCTTGGACGTGCGCGCCACCCCCGGCCACACCGACGGCTGCGTGACCTACGTGCTGGCCGACCGGACGATGGCGTTCACCGGTGACGCGCTGCTGATCCGCGGCGCCGGCCGCACCGACTTCCAGCAGGGCAGCGCCGAGCGCCTCTTCGACTCCGTGCGCACCCAGGTGCTCAGCCTGCCCGACGACTGCCTGCTCTACCCGGCGCACGACTACGACGGGCGCACCGTCACCACCGTCGCCGAGGAGCGCGCGTTCAACCCGCGCCTGGGCGACCAGGTCGGCAAGCGCGACTTCGTCGGCTACATGGACAACCTCGGGCTGCCCCACCCCAAGCGTCTGGACGTGGCGCTGCCCGCCAACCTGCGCTGCGGGCGCCCGCTCGAGGGCGACGAGGTCCCGGCGGCGCCCACCTGGGGCCCGGTGGTGCGCACCTACGCCGGCGTGCTGGAGATCGAGCCCGCCTGGGTGCACGAGCACCAGGACGAGGTCACCCTGGTCGACGTGCGCGAGGCGGCCGAGGTGAGCGCCACGCCGCTGGGCGTCATCGCTGGCGCGCGCTCCGTCCCGCTGAGCGCCCTGCGGGAGCGCCTCGACGAGCTGCCCCGCGACCGGCCGCTCATCACCCTGTGTCCCGCGGGCGCGCGATCGGCCCACGCCGCGCTCCTGCTGGAGCGGGCAGGGTTCGAGCGGGTGGCCAACCTGGCGGGCGGGCTGATGCGCTGGCGCGCGCTGGGCTTTCCCATGGCCGGCGCGGCGACGACGGAGCGCGGGACCTGACCCCGGCGTGACGGGGCGGGCGGGGGCCGGCCGCGGTCTGTGCTGCTCGGGAGGTGCCGATGTTCGATCTTCCTGGTTTCGAGTGGTTCCGGCCCGACCTGGGAGGCTCGGTGGCGGCGGCGCGGGCCAACGCCGCGGCGGCGGCGAGCCGCGCCGGAGCGCACGACCTGCTTCCGGAGCTGGAGCGCATGGCGCGCGAGGACGACGCGCCCTTCGTGTTCCGCTGGGGCGGCACGGCGCGCGTGGGCGAGGTGCGCTTCGCGGCGGTCAACGCGGTGGGCAGGCTCTACGCGCGGGCGGAGGCCCCGCCGGCGCTGGGTCCGGTGGCGGTGCGGCGCGCGATGGCGGCCGACGAGGCGCTGCGCAACGCCGAGGAGGCGCTGGCGGCGCTGCCGGACGAGG
The DNA here is from genome assembly GCA_020632695.1 of Deltaproteobacteria bacterium. GTDB lineage: Bacteria > Myxococcota_A > UBA9042 > PHBI01 > JACKFB01 > JACKFB01. Next base: position 320,625 of record JACKFB010000001.1, on the reverse strand, counting down.
GCCGCGAGTCGCTGCTGGCGCTGGCGCAGAGCGAGGTGGCTGCCCGCTGCCGGCCCGATGAGGCCGACCGCAAGGTGGTGCAGGCCTACCGCGTGCTGCAGCGGCTGGGGGCGGTGCCCTATCAGTGGCAGGAGCTGGACCCGCGCACCCTGACGACGCCGCTCCAGGAGGCCGTGCGGGCGAGCCAGCTCGTGAGCGCGCGGCCGAGGCCGCACGTACGGGTGGCCGACCGGGGCGACCCGGACCGGACGCTGGGCTTCGTGTGCGTGGGCGAGGACGGGGGCTGGGCGGTGGACTTCGCCGAGGTCTTCGACGCCCAGGACGCGGAGGAGGCCGCGGTGTGGGTGCTGCAGCGGCAGGCCGACGGCGTGGACCCGGTGGAGGGGCTGGACGCCGTGGTGGTGGGGCTGCGCGGGCGCTTCGCGGTGGAGCTGGTGCGCTGACCCGGTGAGGGGTCAGTTCTCGCTGGCCCACTCGTGGAAGACGGTGAGGCCGGCCCGCAGCTCGGAGCCGACGCGCAGGCCGAGGCCCGAGGTGTGCCGGGGCGTGTGCGCCCAGAGCCAGTCGGCGTGGATGCCGCGGCGGTTCATGCCGGCGGTCTCGGGGCGCCCGAAGAGGCCGACCCGGCCGTGGCCGCCGGAGAGGTAGCGGGTGCCGACCAGGTGCCGCACCTCGCCGTAGCGGTCGAAGTCGTCGAGGGGATCGGACCAGGCGATGACGTGGTCGAGGAAGAGCAGGTCGGGGAAGCCCATGCTCATGCGGCTCAGGATGAGGGGCTGGATGTCGGTGGGGAGCTGCGGGCTCTGGCTGGTGGCGAGGTCCGGGCCGGAGCGGCGCGGGACGTCGTCGACGTGGAGCAGCGCCATCAGGTTCAGCATGTAGGGGACCGGCGCGCCCGAGATCTGCGGCAGCCGGTCCATCCCCGGGCTGGTGGCGACGCGCAGGATGGCGTGACCGAAGGCCGAGCCGTCGGCGGCCAGCTCGCGCTGGACGGTCTCGGGCATCAGCCGCCAGAAGGTCATGTCCAGCCAGGGGCGCCCGCCGTCGAGGAAGCTGATGCTGCCGTGGACCAGGTCGAACGTGTGGTTGAGCATGTCCATCTGGCCCTGGTCCACCACGAGCTCGCTGGTGGCCTGGATGCCCGAGGGCCGCAGCTCGGCGTGGACGCTGCCGTGGGCCTCGAAGCTCATGCCCTGCTGGCGGATCCGGAAGTCCTCGGGGAACTGGATGTCCACGTCCCAGCCGCGCGCGGCGCCGGCGGGCTGCTCGGCGGCGGCGGCCGCGTCGGCTTCGTCCTCCTCTCGCCGCTCCTCGGCCGCCTCCGCGGTGCGGGCGACCGGCGGCGGCGCGCTGTCGGGCGGCTCCGGGGGCTCGGGCAGGCGGAAGGGCGGCTGGGAGTCCGGGCCCTGCTGCTCGATGAGGTCCTGCGTGCCGACGGTCACCGGCCAGAGAAAGCGCATCAGCCGCGCCGGCGCGTAGAGCTCGAGCTCGCTGATGTCCACCGAGACGTGGTTGATGGCCGGCTTCAGGTCCATGGTGCCTTCGAGCGCCAGGTCCAGCTCGGCCTGCGGCGCGTCGAGCGGCCCCATGACCAGCATCTTCGAGGTGCGCAGCTCGAAGCTGCCCTTGCCGAAGCCCTCCCCGGCCGCCGCCACCTTCGCCGAGGCCAGGATGGAGCGGTCGCGCCGCTGGAGGTCGGTCTCGTGGGCCTCGAAGCGGTCGAGCCGGACGGCCCCCTCGCCGATGGACGCCTCGAAGGCCACGTCCTCGAGCACCCGGCCGGTGTCGCCCAGGGCCAGGCGACCCTCGACGAAGCGCAGCGCGCCCTGGCCCTCGAGCTCCGCCACCGACCAGAGCGCGCCGTCGTGGGCCACCGTGAGCTGGCCCTCCAGATCGCTGGAGAAGCGGCCGCTCACTCCGAGCTCCATCCCGCTCGCCAGCGCCACCGGCACCGCGCAGGCCACCTCGATGGGCCCGGCGGACGGGGTGCGCACGCTCCAGCGCAGGGGCCCATAGCGCTGGACGGCCGCGGGACCCGTGCCGCCCTCCGAACCGCCCCCGGCCACCGACGCCCAGTCGGCCCCCAGGGTGATGCGCAGGCGCTCGTCCCCCTCGGTGCCGTCGCTGGTCAGCGCCTTCACCGCCACCTCCAGGCTGCCCGCCCGGCGATCGGCGTCGACCTGCAGGCTGGCCTTGCCGCGCGACCCGCAGGCCTGCAAGAGCCGATCGAACGCGACGCGCGCGGTCAGCGTCGGGTCGGTGACGCTCCCGCGGATGGTCCCCTCGCCGGAGAGGCGCCCCAGGGGCCCGAGCGCCTGCAGGAGCCCCCGCCCCTCCTCGCCCGCGGCATCCGGCGCCGGCGTCGGCACCGGCTGATCGGGCACCGTCAGCGTCAGCTCCAGCGGCGCGCGCTCGATGGCGGACATCCGGCCGCGGACGAGCTGGCGGGTGCCGACGCCGACGCTGCCGCCCAGCCGCAGCCGCGGGATGGCGTCGGTGGCCAGCGCCAGGTCCACGGCGGTCTCGCCCGCGCCCAGCCCCACCAGGCCTCGCAGCGTCCAGACCTGCGGTCCCCAGGCCCCGGTGTCCCGGCGGCCGTCCACGCTCAGCAGGAGCTCGCCGGTGGGCGCCCGCGGCGCGCCGCTCAGGTGGAGCACGGCCGTCAGGCGCGTGCCCGAGGTCAGCGCTCGGGGCAGACCGACGCCCGGCGCCAGGGCCAGCAGGTCGGGCACCGGGGTCTCGTCCAGGCGCAGGTCGACGTCCAGCGGCGCGCGCAGCCGCGGCAGCAGATCCTCGCCCACCACCAGCCCCACCTTGACCGTGGCGACCAGGGGCGGCTTCGTCGCGCCAGCCTCGCGCTCGCCCGTCGGCGCAGCGCCCTGCGCCCCCTTCCGGGGACGGAGCGCCGCCGTGCTCCGAATCGTCAGGCGCTGGCTGGCCAGGTCACCGTCGAGCTGCCAGTCCACCGCCGGAGTCTCGGCGCTGGCGCCGCTGGCCACCCGGAGCAGGCCGTCCATGTGCACGTTGGCCTCCGGCCGCGCCGGGAACCCTCGCAGCGCCAGCGTGCCGGAGAGCGGCCCCGACACCGGCGGCGGCCCCGAGCCGGCCAGCCGCGCCAGCGCTCGGGCCGGCAGCCGGGTGAGGTCGAGGTCGACGCTGAGGTCGGTCAGCTCCGGCGCCGCGGAGAAGTCGTGGTGGGCGGCCAGGGCCTTCGCCGTGACCGTCAGGTGCCCGTCGCCGAGCTGCCAGCGGGCGCCCTCGAGGGTGCCGCGCAGCTCGGGCCCGTCGACCGCCAGCACCAGCCGCGCGGGCTGGGACAAGCGCACCGGGACGCCGCCCAGCGAGCCGCGCAGGGTCTCGATGGCCAGGGTCGCCTCCTCGATGGGGAGCGTCCCGCGCGCGGCGCCGGGCGCCTGGCTGGCCTCGACACGGAGCTGCAGCCGGTCCAGCCGCGCCCGCCCGCGCTCGAGGCCCTCGGCGTCGACGCTCAAGCCGCCGGCCACGGGCTGGGCCCGCTCCTTGGTCAGCGTGAGGTCCAGCGCGACGCGGTCGGCCAGCGGGACGGCCTCGGTCTCGCCGTCGGGGCCGCTGGCCTGGGGCGGCGGGGCCAGGGTGGCGCCCTGGGCTGCCAGGTGGGCCTCGAGCTGGCCCGCCCAGGCGGACCACGAGGCGCCGAGCTGCCCGTTCACGCGGATCGCCGCGCTCAGGCTGCCCTCCTCCACACGCAGCCGCGGGGCCACGCCGCCGGGCCCGCCGGGCTGCGCGTCGGCCAGCAGTCCCAGCGGGAGCGGTCCCTCGGTGCTCAGCTTCGCCGTCAGCTCACGCGAGCCGCGCTCCAGGCTGCCCTCGGCGCCGACCACCTGGCCACGCACCTGCGCTTCGGCGCGCACCAGGCGCACCTGCTCCGGAGTCCAGGACGCCCGGGCGGTCAGCGGCCCCAGCGACCCGAGCCCCAAGGGCGCGGGGACCTCGAGCGGCGCGAGGAGCAGCGCCAGATCCCCGCGTGCGGTGTCGGGCTGCACACCCTCGCCCGCGGCCAGCACGTCCAGGCCCAGCAGCACCTCCGGCGCGGCGGGGCCCATGAGCCCCTGCAGGTCGCCCGGGGCCAGGTCGAGGGCCAGGGCCCACCTCGGCGCCCGCCGGGAGAGCAGGTCGAAGCGACCGCGCGCAACCAGCTCCGCGTCGTGGCGGGCGACGCGCGCGTCCAGGTCCAGCGCGTCCTCGGGGCCGGTCAGCGCCGCCGCCAGGGTGAGCGCCCCCGATCCGAGCGACCGACCGACCACGCGGGCGAGCTGCTCCATGTCCACGATCGCGCCCGGCAGACGCAGGCTGACCCAGGGCGCCCCCAGGCCCGGACGCCGCTCGGCCGAGACGTCCCACAGCAGCGCCGGCCCGAGGCGCGCGGACTCCAGGCTGGCGCTGGCGCCGACCCTGGACGCGTCGAGGTCCAGGGTGCTCAACGCCAGCTCCATCCACGGCGGTCCGGGCCCCGGCCCGGGCTCGCCTGGGGGCTCGACGCGCATGCGCCCGCTCAGCTCGTGCAGCCGCCCCTGCCCGCCACCATCGCCGCCGCGGAGCTCGGCGCGCGCCCACAGATCGAGGTCGCGCACGTCCACGCCGGCCGAGCCCTCCCGCTCGACCCGCACCTCGAACCCGGAGACCTCGATGGACTCGATGACCAACCCGCCCGAGGGCAGCTTCATCGGCTCGCGCGAGAGCCGGGCCAGGTTGACCTGCCCCTCGCGGTCGATGTGGACCGCCAGCGAACCGCCGCGCACCTCGACGTCGGCGATGCAGGGCTGGTCGGCCAGCAGGCTCACCCACATGGGGCGGACGCGGACGTGGTCGATGACCACCGCCGGGCGCCCCTGGGCGTCGTCGATGCGCAGCCCCTCCAGGGTCACCCCGTCATTGAGGCCCCAGTCCAGGCTCTCGAGGGCGACATCCCCGCGCATGCGCTCGCCGAGCTTCTCGACCAGCATGTCGCGCAGCCAGCGGTCCACGGGTGGCGTATGGGCGACGAAGAAGGCGACGACGATGAGGCCCAGCAGGGACAGCACGACGATGCCGAAGATGCGGAGGATGCGTACCCAGAGCCGGCGTGGGGAGGCCATCAGAACGCCTCCCCGGTGCGGATGAAGAACTGGATGTGCGGCGACGGGTCGAAGGCGTTCCGGTCGTGGACGCGGTAGGCGAAGTCGACGGCCAGCGGGAAGTACCAGGTGCGCAGCCGCAGGCCGGCCCCGACGGCCACCGCCACGCCGTCGTCGAAGGGGTTGAGGCCGTTGCCCGTGCCGCCGACGTCGGCGAAGATGGTGGCCCCGAGCAGCCCCTGGAAGGGCAGCCACCGGAACTCGGCGCTGGCCTCGAAGAGGCTCATGGCCCCCACGGGTTCGGCGTAGACGCGCCCGTCGGCGTCGGGCAGCGCGCGCAGCCAGGGTGAGAACTCGTCCTCGGCCGCCCCGCGCATGCCGTAGGCGCCGCCGCCGTACAGGCGTGCCTGGGCCGGGACGCCGTCGTCGGTGGCGCCCAGCACGTAGCCGGTGCGGGCGCGCAGGCCCACGTAGAAGCCGTCGGCCACCGGCCCGAAGGGGATGAGGTCGCCCAGCGGCCGCAGGAAGCGGCCCTCGGCGATGAGGCGCAGGTAGCGGTTGGTGCCGAGCGGCCCGCCGGGCGCGAAGTGCGCCCACAGGCCGAGCATCTCGCCCGAGAGCGCCTCCACCGGGTGGTCGCGGGTGTCCCAGATGAGGCTGGCGCGCAGCTCCAGGCCGCCGGTGTCACCGGGGTCCAGCTTCGCGGCGCGCGCGTCGGCCGGGTCGAAGGGGCCGAAGGCCACGTCGTGGGAGAAGATGCCCAGGGCGTCGGCCTGCAGGCTGAGGTTCGGCGCCAGGGTGGCCTGCCCGCCGGGGCCTGCGTAGACCGTGCGCGTGTGGTAGCCCGGCAGCACGTCCTCCACCAGGCGCACCGAGAAGCGGAAGTCGCCGATGCGCCCGATGAGGCCGGGGCGGACGAAGCGCGCCAGGGCGTCGCCGTAGAGGCCGATGGGCTCGTCGCGGTCGTCGCGCCAGCGCCACGCGTAGCCGAGCAGGCCCTCGAAGACCAGGTGCCGCATGGGCCCCAGCGCGTTCCGAAGGGTGAGCCCGCCCTCGCCGAACACGAAGAGGCGCCGGCTGTCCAGGGTGGTGCCGGCCTCGACACGGCCCTGGACCGCGGGCGACTCGCGCACATGGATGGTGATGTCCACCTCGGGCGAGAGCTCGCGCGGCACCAGCTCGCCCGCGTCGTCGACCTGCGGCGGCAGCAGGTTGCCGCCGTCGTCGGGCGGAGGCTTCACCAGCGTGAACTCGGTGGCCGTCCCCGCCTCGATGTGCACGATGCCGAAGGCGCCCGTGTCGAGCAGCTCCAGCTCCGTGCGTTGGTGGCGTTTCAGGCTCCAGGGGCTGCCCGGCTCGAGCCCCGCGCGCTCGAGAATCTCGGCGGTGGGGATGCGCACGTTGCCCTTCACGACCACCCGACCCACCACCGTCTTCGGGCCGGCGTCGACCAGGTAGGCCCAGGCCACGGTGTGGTGTTCGCGGTCGACCCAGGCCCGGCTGTAGACCTCCGCGTGCGCCCAGCCGTTCTCGCGCAGGTGGCCGGCCATCGACCGCCGCGCCAGGCGCTGCTGCTGGAGGTCCACCACGTCGCCCTTGCCGAAGGGCACCAGCCGCTCGAGGTACCGGCGCGCGGCCTCGGGCGCGTGCATCACCCGCACCTCGCCGTTCCGGTAGCGCACCCCCGGCTCGATGTACCAGGTGACGTGCGCCTCGCGACGCGCCTCGTCCAGCCTCACGTCCGGCGGCGCGACCTTCGCGTCCAGGTAGCCGGCGGTCTGCCAGAACGACTGCACCCGGCGGCGGTCCTCGTTGGCGCGGTACTGGTTGAAGGGCGCGGCGGGCCTCAGGAAGGCGGCCTCGCGGATGGCCAGGCGCGTCACCAGGCTGCCGGTGTCCAGGCCGTCACCGCCCTCGAAGCGCAGCGAGGCGACCTCGTAGTTCGAGTCTCCGGGCACCGTCGGGTGGTTGTACGCGCAGGCGGCGAGCAGGCTGACCGAAGCCAGCAGAGCGATGGCGCTCCATGCGCCGCGTCCGGGAACCAACCGCGCGGCCGGCGAAGCGTGGGTGGTCCGGGCCTGCATCGATGGGGGGCCTCTGCTGCCGCGTCGGTGGTGGAGTCCCCGACGCCGGGGTCCAGCGGATGCACGCGGGATGCCAGCGCGCGCCGGAGCCTCTGGATCCGGGCGTTCCAGGCGCACTTCCGCGACGGACCCGACCGGTGCGCGGGGCAGCCAGCCCCGATCGGGGCGTTCGGCCTCGGAGGCGCGCGGGCCAGCGCCCGGAGGCGCTACTCGCCCAGCGCCCAGAGGCGGTCCAGGGCGCGCACGTACATGACACCGCCGGTCAGAAAGGGCGTGCTGCGGAAGCCGGCGAGCTGGTGGGTGCCCAGCACGTGGAGGGTGGGCCCCGCCTCGATGCGCGCGATGGTGCCGTCCTCCGCCCCCAGCAGGAGGGTGTCACCGGCGCTCACGATCGAGGCCAGCGCGTCGCCGGGCCCCAGATCCACGCGCTCCTCGTAGAAGAGCTCGCCGGTGTCGGCGTTCAGCGCGGCCAGGGTGCCGTCCAGCGCCACGCCGTAGAGGATGCCGCCGTGCACGTGCGGGCAGGCGTAGGTCTTGCCCTTGGTCAGGCCGGTGTCCCAGCGCCGCTCGACGCTCAACCCCGCCCCGTCCGGGCGCAGCCGCACCGCCCACGCCCGCCGGTCCAGCGACTGCGGGTCCACGCCCGCGCCGACGTAGTAGAGCGTGTCGCCGTCGGGGGCCGGCGAGGTGTACCAGACCTCACGCGGCGCATCGGCCACGTGCTCGCCGTCGGACACCCGCACGATGGCGCCGCTGGGCGTGACCACGAACCAGCGCCCGCCGACCTGGATGCCCGTAGGCGCGCCGAAGTCGCGATAGTCGTCGCCGCGCCACCGCACGGCGCCCGTGGCGGGATCCAACCCGTAGAGCGCGTTGAACCCCACCACGAGCGTCCCGTCGATGAGGCGCGGCGACGCCGCCTGGCCGCGGTGATACCCCTTCATGATCTGCACGGGCCGGCCCAGGTAGCGTCCCCACAAGAGCTTCCCGCTCAGGTCCAGCCCGACGACGACGCCGTTGCCGAAGACCCCGTAGATCGCGCGCCCGTCGGAGACCGGCGTGGCCGAGGCGCTGCCGATGAACGCGATGGGCTCGGGCTCGCGGTAGCGCTCGCGCTCGAGGAGCTTGTCGCGCAGGTCGCTGACCTCGGTGGTGAGGGCCTCCATCTCGGCCAGGGCGGCGGCCTGGTCCCCGTGGCGCTTGCGCAGGGACCGCTTGAGCGTGGCGTGGCGCGCCGAACGCTCCGCGAGCAGCTTCTCGAGGCGCTGGGTCTCGGCGAACTCGCGCCCGACGCTCTCGCGCTCCGCCGGAGACACGGTGTCCAGGTAGGCGGCCGAGTGGCGCCACAGCTCGCGGCCAGTCGATGCCTGGAAGCAGAGCAGCATCGTGGGCTCCGACGTCACGCACACCCGGTCGCCGACCACGATGGGCGAGGCGTTGCCCCAGCTCGGCAGCGCCACCGACGACCAGCGCACGCCCTCGGTGGCGGAGAACACCGTCGGGACGCGGGCGCCCTCGAAGTGGCCCGTGCCGTCGCCCAGCCAGCCGATGACGGTGGCCGCCGAGGCGGGGCTCGCCGAGGCGAGGAGCAGGAGCAGGAGCAGGGCCAGGGGTCGGGTCATCGCGAGGGGGTCCCAGCAGTGGCGATGGAGCGCGGAGGGCGGGGCAGAGTATGCGTGACGCCAGGGGCCGAGGCCAGGGCGTCCCCGAGCGGAGTCCCCGCGTTGACACCCCGTCGAGGCGAGCCGCAGACTCGGCGGCGAGCGGAGCCGGGGAGATCGTCCGAGGTGGTGAGAGATGCAGCGTAGCCGGCGCCGGCGCGTCGTCGGGCTGGTGGTCGTGCTGGTGCTGGTCGCAGCGGCGCTGGGCTGGCGAACGGTGGCGCGGAAGGTGGTCGCCCTGGTGCACTCCTACGGCGACATCGGCGGGCTGTGGGATTGCGACTCGACGGCCAAGCAGGATCACCGGGCCTACACGACGCGCTTCGGATGCTTCGTCCCTGTGCCCGGGCACAACGTGCTGGCCTACCGCCGCCCGAGCGACCCCGACGTCCTCACCTTCCTGATGGGGGCCCAGGCGAGCGACCCCGAGGCGCCCGGTTACGACCCGGACGCTTCGGAGGACGAGGCGCCGCCCCACCGCGTGACCATCGAACCCTTCTGGATCCAGCGCCACGAGGTCTCGGTCGAGCAATACGAGTGGTGCGTGCGGCTGGGGCCGTGCCTGCCCGAACAGATCCGGACGGGCGGGTACTTCAACTACGGCGCCGGCTCGACGCGCCAGCTCTACCCGGCCAACGGGGTGACCTGGGAGGGCGCGCGCGCCTACTGCGAGTGGATCGGCGGGCGGCTCCCCACCGAGGCGGAGTGGGAGTACGTGGCGCGGCAGGGGCCGCTGGCGACGCGCTACGTGTGGGGTGACACGGAGCCGGGCTGCGGACACGCGGTGATGGGCGCCGCCGCCACCGGGAAGTGCGGGGTGGCCAACAGCGAGGCGACCGGCTACTGGCCGCTGAACGGGCCCGACAACTCGCACCAGACGGTGAACGTCATCGGGAACGTGTGGGAGTGGGTCGCCGACTGGTACGGCGCCGACTACTACGCGCACTCGCCGGCGGTGGCGCCTCGGGGGCCGGAGACCGGCGAGGCGCGGGTGCAGCGGGGCGGCGGCTGGGGCGACGAGGACCCCGCGGTGTTCCGGGGCGCGTTCCGCGGCAGCATGGTGCCGAGCGTGCAGCTCGAGGATGTCGGGTTCCGGTGCGCCGCCGACCGGGTGGACCACGTCGTGGACGCGACGCGCGAGTGGATGGACCGGTACCGCTGGGACGAGCTCAGCGCCATCTCGGCCCGCGTCCGGGCCGGCCTGCCCTCGCCCGAGTGAGCGCCCGGGGGCGGCCTCCCGCCCGCCTGGAAGGGGCTGGTTTGACAGCGGCTGCCGGGTCCCCTCTACTGGCCGCCTCGATTCACCGCATGTTCCGGCCCGCTCGGAGCGGTCTCGGCGGGCGCTCTCGCCCGAGCGAGGTCTGCGCGCTGCCTTGCCTCAGGAGACCTCCATGAAGAGCATCTCGTTCATCCTCGGTCTGGCCGTGACCGGCTGCCTGGTCCTCCCGGCGCCGGCGCGCGCGGACGCACCCGAGCGAGTCGACAGCCGGGAAGTGGGCAAGATCGCCGACGATGAGGACGCCAAGCGGGTCTGCCCGCGGGTCTGTGCTCCGCCGGCGCGCTGGAACGGCAAGTGGCGACCCAAGCGGGGCGGCGCGTTCGTCTGCGACTGCGTCGTCTCCGGGCAGCCGGAAGCCGCCGCCCCCGAGCACCACGACGGGCCGCCGGCGCGGCGCCGGCGCGGGGCGGTCGCCAACGACGTGGACGGCGATGGCAAGGCCGACCTGGTGTTGCAGTACGACCACAAGGGCAAGCGGCGCTGGCAGGCGCGCCGCTCGACCGGCGAGGCCTTCGGCTACAACAAGGACTGGACCGACACGTCGACGCCCGACGTGGTGGCCTTCGACCTCTTCGACGCCGACGGCGATGGGCGCGCCGACCTGGTGCTCCAGTACGACCATGAGGGCAAGCGCCGCTGGCAGGTGCGCCGGTCCACCGGCACGGCCTTCGCGCACAACGGAGACTGGTCCGACACCACCACACCCGCGGTGAAGCCCGTGGGCGCGGCGTGGCGACAGGTCGCGAACGGCCGGCGGTAGGGGCCGTCCGCGGCCGCCTGAGTTCAGGCATGCGCGGTCGCGCCGGTGGTCTGCGGCTTGCCTTCGAGCCACGACCACGCGGCCACGCGGCCGTTGGCGGGGAAGTACTTCGACTCGGCCTCGATGAAGGGCTGGGCCACCTTGGTCATCACCTTCTCCCAGGAGGCGTCGCCGACGACGGCGAAGCGGTTGACCTGCCTGAGGTGCTTGGCGTCCCACTTCACGTCCTCCCACAGCGCGCCGGCGGTGACGCCTTCGCAGCCGGTGAGGTCGACCAGCAGGTTGATGCGCTCGAAGCGCTCGATGGCCTGGGTGAGTCGGGGCAAAAAGCCCTGGTAATCCTCGCGGGTGAGGCGTCCTTCGATCTTCAGGCCGAGGTTGCGTCCGGCGGTCTCGGGTAGCCACTGGTACATGGGATCTCCTTGGTGCGGGTGGATGAGCGGAGCCCGCGCGTGCCGGGTCGAGGCCCGGCAGCGGCGCGGCTCACCCCACCAGAGCCGCAAGTCCCGTGCCAGCCGCGGCGGTGGCGCGGCGCGTCGCCTCACTCCGCCAGCAGCAGCGCCAGGATCCGCGACACGGCCGAGGTCACGCTCTCCTGGTCGGTGGCGATCTCCACCTCAGCCGCCGCGGGCGCTTCGAAGGCCACGTCCACGCCGGGCAGCCCCTCGACGGCGCCCTCGGCCGCCCGCGCGTACAGCCCCTTCGGGTCGCGCGCGCGCAGCACCTCGTCGTCGGCACGCACCCACACCTCGATGAAGCGCGGCGCCGCCTCGCGCGCCTCGTCACGCCAGCGCCGCCGGTGCGCGGTCGCGCTGATCACCGCCACCGCGCCCTCGCGAGCGGCGTCCACCGCGAGCTCGGCCAGCCGGCGGTAGAAGGCGTCCCGCTCCTCGGGCGAATAGGTCGGCTCCGGCGTCAGCTCCCGCCGCAGCGCGTCGGAGTCCAGCCACCGCACCTCCACGCCGCGCCCGCGCAGCCGCTCGACCAGCGCCGCCGCCAGCGTGGTCTTGCCCGCCGCGGGCCGGCCGGTCAGCCACACCACCGTACCGTCACCGCTCACGCGCAGAGCTCCTCGACCCGCGCCGGGTCGAAGGGCTCGCCGGCCAGCAGCCGCTCGGCGAAGCGCAGCAGCCGGTCGCGCGTGGCGTCGGCCACGTCGGGGTACCAGACCGGGCTGGCGACGACCAGGGTGCGCCAGGCGAAGAACGGCGCGACCACCTCCAGCAGCTCCAGGTCGCCGCTGGCCTCCAGGTAGGTGCCCCAGAACCGGTGCCACAGCGCCAGCGGGGCGCCGCCGAGCTCGCCGCGCTCGAGCAGCGCGAAGAACAGGTAGTTCAGCGACAGGCAGGTCACGTCGTCGGCCGGCTCGCCCCGCCCGCCCCGGCTGCAGTCGAGCACGGAGAAGTCGCCGCCGCCGCGCACCAGCAGGTTGAAGGGGTGGAAGTCGCCGTGGACGCGGCGCGCGCGGTGGGTGCGGCCGGACAGGCGCCAGCGCCAGCGGACGGCCTGCTCCTGGATGGCCAGCAGCCGCTCGGAGGTCCCGACGGGGTGCCCGGCGGGCCAGGCGTCACAGAGACCGAAGATCCCCTCGCCGGAGCCGACGGCGTCGCGCAGCGCCCGGGTCCAGGCCTCGGGAGGCGCCGGCTCGGCGTGCAGCTCCGCCAGGTACAGGGCCAGCGAGCGCGCCAGCGCCAGCTCGGCAGGCGGCGCCTCGTCCAGGGCGGCCACCCGCTGCAGGTGCGGCGCATACAGCTCGCCCTCCACGTAGTCGGTCAGCAGGAAGGGCTCGCCGCCGGGCAGCGTGTGCAGCCGCCCCTCGGCGTCCAGCGCGCCGCAGGCCCAGGGTCGGATGTGCCGCGGGATCGTGTCGAAGGTGTCCTGGCACAGCACCATCTGCGCCACCCGGTCGGCGCGCCGGTCGTGCCCGAAGGGGTCCGGCGACATCGTGCGCAGCACCACGTCGTGGCTGACCCCGCCCGCGTCGAAGCGGATGCGGATCGGCCGCCCGTAGCCGTAGGCCTTGCCGCCCTCGGGCCCCTCCCCCAGCGCCTTCATGCTGGTGATGCGCGCGTCTGCGTGGCCGTGGCCTCGCAGCCAGCGCTCCACGCCCTGCTCCGTGATCGCCGCCAGCGCCTCGCGTGCCATGGTCCGCCCTCCCAAAGTGCGCGACCAGGATAAGCACCGCGCCGCGCGGAACAGTCGCTCGCCCCGGTGACGTCAGCATGGAAGTCGCCTGCGCGCCAGTCCGGGGCAGCGGCCGATATCCGGGAGACCACGCGCGCGGATCCCACTTCCCCGGGCGGCGGTGTATCGTCCGGGAACCCAGTCATCGCCAGCGAACGGAGTGACCGCCATGAGGCTCCGCAGGTGCTCCTTCGTGCTCTTCGCCGCGCTGCTCTCGGCCTGCGGCGGCTCCGGGGCGTCGTCCGACGACACGCACGCCCGCGACGCCGCTTCCACCGACCTGGCGGCCTCCCCCGACGCGGCGGCGACCGACGCCGACTCTGCCACGGACGGCCAGGCCTCCGACGGCGACGGCCACGGCCTCCCCGACGCGACGGGACCCGACGGGGACGCCGGCGCCGCAGACGCCGAGCTGCCGCCGCCGGTGGGCGAGCGACCCGAGTTCACCGGCATCGCCCAGACCGTCGCCGCGGCGCCGGGCGAGCTGACCCTGCGCTGGCTGGAGGCCACCGACGACGCCACGCCCGCCTCCGAGCTGCGCTACCTGGTCTTCGCGTCGCCCGGCCCCGACGTGGACACCACGCAGCCGCCGGTCGCCGAGGCCCAGGGCGTCGAGGAGCTCGAGGTCACCGGCCTCCCGCCGGGCAAGCTGACCTGGCTCGTCGTGCTGGTCGAGGACGCCGACCTCAACCGCAGCCTCCCCGGCGAGGCGACGCCAGCCTTCGTGACCGAGCTTCCGCTCGCGGTCACCTCCCCCGTGCTCGACCTGCGCGAGGTCGCCACGACCGCCATCAGCCCCACCGGCTTCGAGCTGGCCTCGGGCGACGCGGGCGACGCGGCCGCCGGGACCCTGGTGCTCCTGGACAACCCCTCCGGCCGGCAGCTCCGCCGCGTGGTCACGCGCACCGACGACTCGGGCACCGCCACGCTCGAGACCGAGCGCGCGGCGCTGTCCGACGCGTTCTCCGGCGGCACCTTCGCGACCACGGCGCGCCTGCCCGACCTGGGCGAGGACACCCAGGCGCCCTCGATCCCCTCCGGGCTGGTCTGGCGACCCGAGTCGCCGCGCCGACGCACGACGCGGGACGGCGCGGTCGAGGTGACCCAGACGCGCGCCCGCAGCGTGGAGCTGCTGGACGCGCCGCCGCTGTCTCCGCGCGCGTCCACCGCCCTCACCAGCGAGGCGAAGCTGGACTTCGCGCTCAGCTTCGAGCCCAGCGTGTCCAGCCGGGTGCGCTGGGGCGACGCCCTGCCGGAGGTCATCGAGGTGGTCGCCCGCGGCCGCGTCCGCTTCGACGCCACGGCCACCTACGACCTGGCCGGCCAGGCCGAGCACCACGTCAGAAAGGAGCTCTTCAGCCGTGCGGTGACGCTGCGCTACGCCGTCGCCGGCGTGCCGGTCTACCAGGAGGCCACCCTGACCTTCTTCGCCGAGCTGGACCTCGAGGCCCAGGGCGCCTTCCACGCCCAGGCGGCCTTCACGGCCACCAAGGACATCGCGGTCGGCTTCCGGTGGACCGAGGCGGGCGGGTTCCAGACCATCCACGACGAGGGCTTCGAGCGCACCACCACGCTGAGCGTCGACGGGCACGTCACGGCCAAGGCGCGGTTGAAGGTGTACCCGGTGCTCACGACGAGCTTCTACAAGAGCGCGCTGCTCCTGCTCTGGGTGAAGCCCACCGTGGACCTGGACGCCAGGGCGCGGCTGCTGCCCGCGCCATCGGAGTTCGAGAAGTTCGACGTGACCTTCTTCGTGGACGCGGAGGTGGGGGCCAACGCGTCGATCCTCGGGCACATCCTGCCCGAGTACCGCAGCGGCGACTTCCGGATGCTCACGGTCCCCGTCTTCAGCCTGCCGGCGCTGGACCTGCGGGTGTCGCAGGCGCACCTGGACACCTGCGGCACGCGGCGGGCGTACCTGCGGGTGGCAGACGGATATGCCAACGCGGTGGCGCCGTCGGCGATCACCTGGGAGGTGGCCGGCGGCGGGGCCAGCGTGGTTCCGGACGCCGGCGGGGCGGCGGCGACGTTCTCGGCGACGAGTGCCGGCACATACACGCTGCGGGCGTCGGCTTTCGGCGACGGCTTCCTGGGGGCGCTGGGCACGCGCCACGCCTCGGTGGACCTGGAGGTGGCCGCGGCGCCACCGGGCGATTGCGACCCGGCGAACAGCGAGGTGTCGCTCAGGGAGCAGGCGGCCGGGTGCGTGGACAACGGCCTGGGCTGGCTGAGCGCGCCGATGCCGACGCGGACCATGTACGGCGAGGACGAGGCGGTCGCCTTCGAATGGGACGCCTTCTGCGAGCCGACCCTCGACGGCTCGGCGGGCGTGTGCCTGGCGGGGGCGCTGGCCGGCGTGCGCTACCAGACGCCGGGCGGGGCGCACGTGTCGTGGCCGCTGGCGAGCTACGATGGGCCGGTGGAGGTGCCGGCGGGCGTGCTGGAGTATCGAGCGCAGAGCGGCGGCGCCGTGCTGGACCTCGAGGGCGCGCCGCCCGGCGACATCGCGGTGGTGGTGGGCGAGCTGCGCAACAACTACGGCAACAGCGCCTGCCCCGGCGACTGCCGGCGCACCGGGTACTTCGAGGACGAGCAGACCGGGGTGATGATGGAGCGCCGGTCGCGGGTGCTGCTGACGGCCGACCCGCCGGTGAACGAGGAGTGCGAGGCGCCGGTGCTGCTCCCGCCCTTTCAGGCGAAGGTGGTGCGCGACGGCGGCGAGGAGGCCGACGACGACCCGGCGGGGGCGCCGAGGCTGCCGATCGGGGGACAGCCGACCCGCAGCGTGCATCGGGGCTGGTACGACCGCGACTTCTACCGGGTGCGACCCGAGGTCGAGCCGGCCTTCGGCTCGCCGTGGGACGCCGACCTGCCCTACGAGCCGGACTGCCCGGTGGAGGTCACGCTGACCGACGCCTTCGGGACCCCGCGCTCGCCCCTGGCGGTCTTCGCGGACGCCGAGAGCGCGCGCGGCGGCGCTGGAGCGCTGGCCTGGGACCGAGGGGCACGGCCCGGCTACGTGGTCTTCGAAGGCGTGGCGGGCGAGGACTACTACGTGGCCGTCCACGACGAGCAGTCCGGCGCCGCCGAGGGCGAGGTCTACCAGGTCCAGGCACGCTCGGTGTGCGACTGGGGCACCGACATCCCGCGCCTCACCGCCCCGCCGGAGCTGGCCAGCGCCACCATCGGCCCCCAGAGCAGCACCACGGTGACCCTGCACTTCACCCCCGACACCACCCGGGTCATCGTGCGCTTGATAACCGAGTCGGGCGACGGCGCGGGCAACGGCGCCGCCCAGCAGACCTCGGGCGAGACCACCCTCACGCTGCCGGTCGACACCTTCTACACCTCGGGCAAGTACCTCCTCGAGGTGCGCCTCGAGCGCCAGGTCGGGGACTTCCCCGACTACAGCCTCTATGACCACGACCCCCTGGCCCCCGAAGGCACCTACCGCTGGCAGGTCAACCAGGACTTCGCCGCCACCAACCACGCCTCGGGCATCCCGCTCCAGTACGTGCAGGTGAAGTAACGCGCCGGCGTCGACGAGTGCGCATGCCCAGCGGCCCGCCGGGCGCTACGGGCCCTCGCAGAGTCCCGCCGGGCTGCAGGAGCCGGTGCAGGTACCGCAGCTCGTGCCGCAGGCGGGCTCGAGGCCGCAGACGCGGGTGCCGCAGGCGGGGACGCAGCCGGCGGGATCGTAGGTGGCGGCGGGGGCGAGCCACGTGAACTCGTAGATGGGCTCGGCGATCGACACATCGGCGGTGACGGTCGCCAGCGTGCGCTGGCCCTGGCTCACGGTGCCGGTCAGGGCACCCTTGTCGTCGACCTGCGCTGCGACCTGGATGGCGCTGTCTGCCAGCGCGGTGAATGTGCCGGTGTAGCTCATCGCCAGCAGCTCGCGCTCGAAGGGCACATTGCCGATGGCCGTGGCGGTGGTCACATCGGAGTGGCTCATGCGCAGCGGCTCGCCGGGCTGGATCAGGTCGAAGTCCTTCGTGGCCGTGCGCTCGAAGTCCCACGTGGCGCCCCCCGCCGCGGCCAGCGTGACGACGTCGTGCTCTGTGTGCTCGCGCAGCACGACCAGCGCGTCGGTGTTGGGCTCCATGGCGGGCCGGCCATCGATCCAGCTCGTCGGGACACCCGACGCCATGAACGAGGTCTCGCCCGCCAGGTCACCGACGTCTCCGGTCCACTCGAAGTCGTAGCTGATGGCCGGGTCGTAGCGGTCGAAGGCGAAGTTGGGATTGAAGCTGTTGCTGCCCTCCCGACACCCCTTGGGGAACTCCGCGTTGACCACGCAGGAAGGCTCGAAGGTGAAGAAGGTCCAGGGGTGCGCCGGCCGCACCACCAACGGGTGGGTCTCCGCCTTGTCCGACGCGATGTTCACGAAGATGGCCATCTGGTCCACCTCGAAGCGTAGCTGCGCCTCCACCGCCTCGCGCCCGGCCGCGGTCAACACCCCCGACTCCGGCCCCACGTCGGCGCCGACGTCGCCTGATGAGTCGGCTCCGTCCACGCTCACCTCCGCGTCGCCGCTGGCGTCGGCCGCGTCAGCGTCGCCCTCCGCGTCGTTGTCGCCATCCCCCACGTCCACGCCCGCGACGTCGCCGTCGCTCATGTCCGCGCCCGCGACGTCGCCGCCGGCATCGAGCACCGCGTCGCCGACCCCGGAGTCGGCCCCCGAGTCCGCGCCGATGTCGGCGGCGCCTCCATCTCCTCCACATCCCGCGGCCAGCACCAGGGCCAGCCCGAGAGCGCCCATCGTCGTCATCGTGGTCGTGCGCATCGATCTCCCTCCATCGCCCGATACGATACCGCAGACCGCCCGCGCTCACCCAACCGTGGCCCCAGACCGTCGCCACCGAGAGCCGCGCACCCTGAATCGACGGGCCTGCTGTCGTCGCCCTTGCGTCCGGTCGCGACGCGGTTCCATGATGGCGGGTGGATGTCTCTCGTGACCGGTGCGCGTCCTCGAACAGGGAAGTCTCGATGCGGCTTGGCCAGGCGATTCCGGCGTCGTGCGTCGTCATGCTGGCGCTGTTCGATGCGGCCTGCGGAGGCGGGGGCGGCACCGCAGACACCACGACGTGCGATGGGCAGGCGCCCTGCGTCGACGGTGCGGACGTCCCGGACACATCGGCCCGGGGCCTGGTCGCCACGCCCGAGCTGGTGGAGTTCGGGACCGTCGGACTCGGCAACGCCACGCGCAAGGGGTTGCAGCTCTTCAACGACGGGCCCGAGCCCGTGGAGGTGACGGGCTTCCGTCTGGAAGGCGACCCGTCGTTCTCGCTGGTTCTGTTGGATGCGCAGGGGGATGATGTCCTCGCGGAGTGGGATGCCGCGACCTCGGCGGACGCGGTGGCCTTCGACCCGCCCATCGCCCTGGGACCGATGGCGGTCAGCGACCGGCTCCAGGTGGGCTACCTCGCGGCCAAGGCGGGCGACGCCGAGGCCGTTCTGACCCTGACGACGAACGACGCCTCGGGAGACCTGGTGGTCCTGCTGCGAGGCCGCGCCGCGACCGTGTGCATGGACATCCGGACCGAGCCGCTCGAGTTCGGTTGCACGGCCATCGGCGCGCCGAAGACGGCGGAGGTGGCCGTGCGCGGATGCGAAGAAGCGGGCGAAGCGGACCTGGTGCTGCACGAGCTGCGCGTGGAGGCGGGCCCGTCGAGCGCGTTCGTGCTGGACCTCGGTGGGATGCCGCGCGGAGACGCCGGGCCCATGCCTGCTGGCCGGGCGTCGTTGGAGACAACCGACCCGCCCGTGGTGATCCCGCCCGGGACCGAAGCGCGCTTCCGCGTCGCGCATGCGCCGACGGTGGCCAACCTGTCGCCGGTGCTGGGCGAGCCGCGCTACGACGAGGGCGCCGTGGTCCTGGTCTCGAACGCTGGCCTCCCGCAGCGCAGCATCGCGCTGAGCGGGTCGGCCTACGATCCGGCGTGTCCGACTCCGTCCGAGATCATCGTCAACGAGGGCGCCTCCGTCGAGCCGGGCACGACGCTCCACCTGCGGAGCATCCTGTCCTACACCTGCGCCAGCGTGCCGGTGGTCCACCAGTGGAGCGTCCTGCAGCCGCCCGGCTCGCAAGCCGAGCTGGAGCCGGGACCCTTCAGCGCGACGCCGCACATCCAGGTGGCGGTCCCCGGGACCTACGACTTCGGGCTGGCGCTCCGCGACAGCGCTGGGAAGCTCCAATGTGGGCCCGCCGAGTCCTCGGTGGAGGTCGCCGTGCGCCCGGACCTGCGTATCGAGTTGACCTGGACCACGCCGGGGAGCCCGGACCCGGCCAGCGACGACCCGGCCGACAACGCCGACCTGGACCTGCACCTGCTCCATCCCTGGGCCGAAGGGTGGGACATCGACCAGGACGGGGCGCTGGACGGTTGGTTCGACACCAGCTTCGACTGCTTCTGGTTCAACACCGACCCGAACTGGGGGACCATCGATCCCTCCATCGACGACGACCCGCACCTCACCACGGACAGCGCGGATCAGCCCCGAAGGGAGCGCCTCGACATGATCCTGGCGGACCAGCCGATCACCTACAAGGTCGGCGTCCACGCCTGGAACGACCGAAGCTTCGGCCCCTCGCTGGCGACGGTGCGCATCTCCATGGGCGGCGCGGTGGTGTTCGAGGCGGCCGACGTCGAACTCGACTACCAGTCGATGTGGGAGGTCGCGACGATCTCCTGGCCCCAGGGCGTCGCGGCGATCACGAGCCCCGGCGGAGCCCACAAGATCCTGCCCGACTACGACTCGGACTTCTTCCCGGTGCCCTGACAGGATCAGCGGGTACTGCGGGTGCCTGACACCTCGCTCCCCCCTGCGGGTGCCTGACGCCTCGCTACCCCAAGTGCGTACTGCGGGTGCCTGACACCTCGCTCCTCGCTGGCTGCGGGTGCCTGACACCTCGCTACCCTCGCTACCGGTGCCCTGATCGCGTGGCGGGTCGGCCGTCGGGCGCTGCGGGTCGGACTTGCGCCCATCGGCCGGGTCTCGCGGCTGGCGCGCCGAGCAGGTACGCTCTGCTCGGACACACGCTCAGGACACCGACCCGGGAGGGACGCCGTGAAGGGTGCAGTGCTCGACATCGCCATCGGCCTCGCGTTCTTGATGGTGCTGATCTTCGGGGCCTTTCTCCGCCCGAAGGACCGCTCGACCCCAGAGGCCAAGGCCCGCGACACCCGGATGCGCCTGATCGGAGGCGCCTTCCTCCTCCTCGCAGCCGCGCTCCTCGCGGTGAAGTTCTTGTAGGGTCAGGCTGGATGGGACGCCAACTCGTCAGCGGGACACGGGTGATCGGGCTGTCGGTTTGGTCCCTGGCGCTGAGCCTCGCTGCTTGCGCCGCTGGCGAGTCGCCCGGGGGGCCGGAGCTGGCTGGAGACATCGACGCGGAGTTCCCCGCGCCGACGCCGGATGCCGTCGACGCGGACGGAGGCGCCAGTGAGGTTCACGTGTGCGAGCCGGGCCAGCCTGAGACGTGCAACGGTGTGGACGACGACTGCGACGGGCTGACCGACGAAGACGATCAGACATGCCACTGCGGGTCACTGGGCGCGCCCTGCGGCACCGGCTTCGACTGCATCGACGGCCGCTGCCTCGACCCCACGAAGCGAATCGTGTTCGTACCCGCGGGAACTTTCTGGATGGGCTGCAATCCGGCCCTCGATCCCATCTGCGACGGCAACGCGGGCCTCAAGGTCGGTTATGGTACAGGCGCTGGTTCGCCACACGATGTCCCCCCGAGTGTCGTGGGTGTACCCACCGACGAGCTGCCCCAGTTCGCGGTGAGTCTGCCGGCGTTTTCGATCGATCGGTATCCGGCGACGGCACTTGATTTCCTCTCCTGCGTGCATTCGGGGGACTGCCCGCTTTCCGGGGATGGTCGCGTATGCTCGGCGGCCGCATGCCCACCGCCCACTGCATTTCCGGTGAACAAGGAGTTGTTGCTGCAACCGATGTTACTCCTCAATTGGGAGGAAGCATCGGCGTACTGTCGTGCCAAGAGCCGACGGCTGTGCACCGAGATGGAGTGGGAAATGGCGGCGCGCGGCAGCTGCGCGGTCCACTGTGGTCCCAACGGGCGCTCGGATTGTTGTCGGCAGTCCATGCCAACTTTCCCGTGGGGCGAGGAGTTCCCCACGTGCGACGACCACCGTTACTCGAACGTACTCAATTGCAGATGTAGGGATGAGTACCGGGGATTGTTCGGTTGCAACGACTGCAGTGACGGGACTACTTGGCATGGTTTTACGAGTGTCGACGCTCACCCCCTCGGAGCAAGTGCATACGGCGTGGAGGACATGATTGGCAATGGCGGAGAGTGGATCGCGGGATGTTACTCTGAGTATCCACTGACCTCCACCAAGGGGGACGACGCGCCGTGCGAGCAACGCCTGATGCGCGGCTATGCCGAGTTCATCGTAGGAGTCGGAAACTCTTGCGGTTCGCCGTTGCCGTGTTCTCAATGCGATCTCGAGGCTGGCGATCTGACTTGCTCCTGGGAGGCGCCAGGAGGATTGCCGGTTCTCTGCCTGGCTCCCCTCGCCGATTTTCGAGCTGGGGCACGCTTCAGCCGCCCGTTCGGCAGCCCTCGTTCGTATACAGGCGTGCGCTGTTGTGGGGACGTCGTCCAGTAGCTCGGGTCAGCGCCGAGGCGACGCTCGCGGTCGGCGCCGAAAGCGAGCGCGGCGCGGATATCCTCACACTCCAGGTCCGGGAGGTCTGTGAGGATCTCGTCCTCGCTCATGCCGCCAGCCAGGTAGTCGAGGACATCGTGGACGGTGATGCGCAGACCGCGGATGCACGGCTCGCCGCCTCGCTTCCCGGCTTCGATGGTGATGCGCTCCCGGTAGTGCATGAGCTGGAGGCCAAGGCGCGCGGTAGCTCGAGACGACGATTCAGGCACCAGCGACGCCCCTGTCGGTGGCGCCGGGGTCTTGCTGCTCGCCAGGTACTACGGGTGCCTGACACCGCGCGCGACACCTCGCGCGGCACCGGCGAGAAGCGCAACTCGCCAGCGGTACCCGCGGACTCGGACTCGCTTCCGTTCGTCCAGCGTGTACAATTCGCCGTGCGGCAGAGGTGGTTCCCGGGTGGATTCGCGTCGGGGCCGCGGATGCGCACGAGCCACAGATTGAGATGCAAGGGGATCAGCGCCAGCGCGCGCCACCAGTGGAGCGGTGTTGCCCACGGTTCTTCGACTTGGACCGTACCGGTTCTTCTTCTACAGCGACGAAGGGCTCGAGCCAGCCCACATCCACGTGCAGCGCGACCGCGCGCTCGCAAAGTTCTGGCTGGGGCCGGTCTCTCTGGCGACATCCTATCGATTCGGTGGGGCGGAGCTTCGACGCATCGAGGCCCTCGTGACTGAACACCGCACACTTTTCCAGGAGGCTTGGGATGGCCACTTCGGCGGTTGAGTTCGAGGCGCGGGCCAGCGACGTCTCGACGACCGACGACGAGTTGATCGTCGAATTGGTGGACGGGCGACGATTGGCTGTGCCGCTCGCGTGGTTCCCTCGCTTGTTGCGGGCCAGTCCCGAGCAACGGAGCGGGTGGGAGCTTCTCGGTGATGGCCTTGGCATCCACTGGCCGGACGTCGACGAAGACATCAGCGTCCTCGGCCTGCTGCGCGGTTTCCGCGCTCGGACTGAGGGGCAAGCTGAACCTTCCGCTGGGCGCCGTCAGGGCGACCAGGGATAGAGAGATTGGGCGCTGCGTCCCGATGCCCCGGCGTGGTCAGAAGAAGGCGGCGAGCTCGAGGTAGATGAGGTGGCCGAAGCTGCCGAATTCGCTGCCGAGGCTGGGGGTGGGGAGGGCTTCGGGGTGGGCTCCGAGGCCGCTGAAGGCTCCCAGGGCCAGGCTGACGTCGGCGCTGACCTCCCAGGCGACTCGGGGGGCCAGCAGCAGCGAGGGATCCTGGAGGTTCGCCAGGGCGCTGAGGCTCAGGGTCAGCAGCGGCATGGGCTTCCAGGAGGCTGCGGCGCCGGCGTACCAGCGGCCGAGCAGGTAGACCTCGCCGCGGTTGAGGGGCTCGTTCTGGAGCGCGTGCTGCAGGTAGCGGTCCTTGTGGGCGGTGCCGGTGCCGCCGAGGTGGGCCTCGAGGGTCAGCACGATGTCGGGGCCGAACCAGTCGGCGCCCAGGGTGGCGCGCGGGGTCTGGAGGGCGTCGGCGTCGAGGCTCCAGGGCAGGTTGGCCTCGGCGCGCAGCTTGAAGCTGCCGACCGCCGCGGCCACGCCGGCCATCAGCGACAGCTCGTCCCACACCTTGGCCGCCGCCAGGTAGAGGTCGGCGCTGCCCAGGTAGAACGTGGCGCGCGCGCCGCCGGAGAGGTCGGCCAGGCTGCCGCGGTCGGCCAGCACCAGGTCCAGCTCGACCCGCTCGCCGAGCTGGGTGATGAGGCGGACGGCGTCGATGCCGCGCTTCTGCGAGGTGTCCAGGTCGTAAGGGCTGAAGGCCGCCCACACGTCCGAGGTGGTGAAGAGGAGCGAGGTCCCCCAGGTGATCGCCTGGCGACCGATGGCGAGGTCGGCCGAGGGCAGGTAGACGCGCACCGAGAGGCGGTCGATGTCGTGGTCCAGCCGCAGGGTGTCGCTCTCGGCGATCGTCGTCTGCAGATCCAGGGAGCGGTCGGGCGCCAGCGTGGTGCCGACGCCGAGCGCCGTGTTGGTGCCGGGCTCGCTGGTGACCTGGAGAAAGAGGCGCTGGTGCAGATCGATGGTGACGCGGCGGCCGAGATCGAGGCGCCACTCGAGCCGCAGCACGGTGGCCGAGAGCGCCGACTCGGTGGGCAGGCCCAGCGCGGCGGCGTCGGCGTCGGAGACGGGCAGGAGCTGGAGGCCCGAGAGGTTGCGAGCGTATCCGCCCAGGCGGAAGAGGACGTCGTCGCTCTCGACGAAGGGCGGCGCGGCGTGGGCGGACGCGGCGAGCAGCACCGAGGCCAGCGCGGCGCCGAGCGCGGCGCGGGGCCTACATGCCATCCCGGCGCTCGTCGTGATCGATGCGGCCGTCCTTCAGATGCACGACGCGGCGGACACGCTCCATCAGGTGCTCGTCGTGCGACGCGAACACGAAGGTGGTGCCCGCCTCGCGGTTGAGCTCCAGCATCAGGTCCAGCAGGTTGCGCGAGGTCTCGCTGTCCAGGTTCGCGGTCGGCTCGTCGGCCAGCACGAGCTGCGGGTTCGACGCGATGGCGCGCACCACCGCGACGCGCTGCTGCTGGCCGCCGGACAGCTCGTGCGGGCGCCGGTCCATCATGTCGGTCAGCCCGACGCGCTCGAGCAGCGGCAGCACGCGCTCGCGGCGCTCGGCCCTGGGCACCCCCTGGAGCACCAGGGTGTACTCGGCGTTCTCGTAGGCGGTGAAGACCGGCAGCAGGTTGTAGGCCTGGAAGACGAAGCCGACGTGGTCGAGGCGGAAGTGCGCCGCGGCGGTGCGCGACAGCCCGGTGAGGCGGTGCCCGCCGACCGTCACGGCCCCGGAGGTCGGCGCGTCGAGGGCGCCGATGACGTTGAGCAGGGTGGATTTTCCCGACCCCGAGGGGCCCACCAGCGCCGTGAATTCGCCGTCGCTGACGTCCAGGTCGACGCCGCGCAGGGCGTGCACGTCGATCTCGCCCTGGCGGTAGACGCGGGTGACGCCGCGCGCCTCGACCAGCGGCCGCAGGGCGCCGTCGGCGGCGGGGGTAGCGGGTGCGGTCATGCGTAGGTCCTCATGGCGACGACGGGGTCGACGCGGGTCGCCCGCCAGGCGGGGTAGAGCGCGCTCAGCAGCACCAGCGCGAACACGACGACGCAGGCGATGGCCCAGCGCGCCGGGTCCAGGTGCGAGCGGATGACCATGTCCTCGAGGATGACGCCGGAGACCTCGAGGTCGGTCTGGGAGAAGGCCGCCAGATCGATACCGACGATGGAGAGGTAGCTGTGGCCGGCGTAGCCCAGCCCCAGGCCGACGGTGATGGCGAGCAGGGCCAGCAGCAGGGTCTCGCGCAGCACCAGGCCGGCGATGCGCAGCGGGTCGAGGCCGATCGCCGCCAGCAGGCCCAGCTCGCGGATGCGCTCCATCACCGCCATCAGGAACGTGTTGGCGATGCCGAAGACCACGATGAGGAAGATGACGAAGCCGAAGAGCTCGTTCATGGACGAGTCTATTTCGATGAAGCCGACCAGCTCGGGCATGGCCTCGTCCCAGGTCAGCAGCTCGAGGTCCGAGGCCCGTGGGCCCAGCGCCTCGCGGATGCGGTCGCGCACGGCGCCGCGGGCGGAGTCGGAGTCGGCGATGACGCCTATCTGGGTGAGGCCCGAGTCCAGACCGATGGCGGCGCGGGCGGCGTCCAGCGTCGTCCACGCGGCGGCGGAGTCCAGCGCGTTGGAGCCTGTGTCGAGCACGCCGGTGAGGTGAAAGAGCGCGCGCACCATCTCGCCGTCGGCGTCAGTGGCGGTGAGCACGACGCGATCGCCGAGCTTCAGGCCGAGATCCTTCGCCGCGCGCTTGCCCAGCACCAGCGGGCGCGGGTCCTCGGGGCCCAGGAAGGTGCCCTCGGTGACGTAGCGCGACAGATCCTGGACGGCGCGCTCCTGCTCGGGGTCGACGCCGGTCAGGCGGACGCCGGCGTTGTCGCGCGAGGACGAGATGAGGCCGTTGACGATGACCCGCGGCAGGGCGACGCGGACGCCGGGCACCTGCCGGATGGTCTCCAGCAGCGGCTGGGCGTCGGGGATGACCAGGTCGGAGGTCTGGCGCTCCCAGTAGCCCTTGGCGTGTACCAGCACGTGCCCGCCGGCGGTGCGGGCGGCCGAGCTGACCATCTGGCGGTACATCGCGTCGGCGGCGCCGTAGCTGATGAGCTGGAGCGCGAGGCTCAGCGCGATGGCGCTGCCGGTGATGAGCGTGCGCGTGCGGCTGCGCCAGAGATTCCGCCAGGCGAGACGCCACATGCTCAGGTCCTCCCGGCGATGGCGCGGACGGGGTCGAGGAGCGCAGCCTTGAGCGCCGGCCACAGGCCACAGGCGAGCGCGACGGCCATGATGACCGCGAAGGGGATGAGCACCGCGTCGGCGCTGACCTGCAGGTAGAAGCGGCCGTCGAAGGTGACGCCCATGTAGGTGAAGCCCTCGCCGTTGCCGGAGAGCGCGGCCATGTCGAAGCCGTTGCGCGCGTGATAGAGCGACACCGCGGTGCCCAGCGCCATGCCGAGCAGGCCGCCGAGGCCGGTCAGCGTCAGGGTCTCGACGACGACGATGCCGGCGAGGCGGGCGGGGCTCAGGCCGATGGCCAGCAGCACGCCCAGCTCGCGGCGGCGCTCCAGCACGCTCATGCGCTGGGTGTTGAGGATGCCCAGGGCGGCGATGAGGAAGACGATGACGTAGATGAGCGAGTTGTAGCGCCGGGAGAACTCGACCAGCTCGTGCAGCTCGGGCACCACGTCGAACCAGGGGCGCACCGACAGCGCGGTCCCGTCCGGGCCGGGATCGGGGAGCGCCGCGCGGATGGCGGCGGCGACCGGGCCGGGGTCGGCGCCAGACGCGAGGGTGACGGCGACCTCGTGGACGCGGCCGTCGAGGGCGGTGAGGTACTGCACGTCGTCCAGGTGGGCGTAGAGCGCGGTGCGGTCCAGCACCGACGAGCCCGTGCGCACGGTGCCGACCACCTTCAGCACGTCGTTGCCCAGCGAGCCATCGGCGGCCTGCAGGAACACCACCAGCTCGTCGCCCGGCGCGACGCCGAGCTGGTCGGCGACCGCGCGACCCAGCACCACCTCACGCGGCGCCGGCGGCGGGGCGGGCGCGGTCGAGAGCCAGGCGCCGGCGACGACGCCCCGGTCCAGATGGGTGGCCCGCGCTTCGGCCGCCGGGTCCACGCCGATCATGCGCCCCACCACCGAGCGCCGCTCGTGCCCGATGAGCCCGAAGGCCTCCACCCGCGGGGTCAGCGCCGCCACACCGGCCACGCCGGCGATGGCGTGTTCGGTCTCGGGGGTCCAGGGCAGCGCGTGGAAGAGGCTGCGCTCGCGCACCATCGCCTCGGACTGGATCAGCACCTCGCCCAGCTCGACCCCGACCGCGCCGCGCACCATCTGGTCCAGCATGGCGTTGGTCATGCACTGCACCCAGATGACCAGCGCCGTCGCCAGGGCGATGCCGCCCATGGTCAGGCCGCTCCGCCAGCGGTTGCGGAACACGTTGCGTATGGCCAGCGGCAGGCTCACCGCTGCTGGGCCACCCGCCGCACCCCGCGCGGCGTGAACAGCGTCTCGTCGATGGGGCCGTCGAAGCTCATCTTCTCGTAGGTGACCGTCGTCGACTCCTTGGGCTTGTCGGTGGGCACGACGACCAGCTTCTTCGGCACCTTGCGCCCGCCCAGGTCGCCGATGTCGGAGTAGGTCATCCGCTTGACCACGTCGTCGCCGTCGTAGAAGTCGGCCGACAGCGGCAGCCACCCCTCGGTGGTCATCGTGAAGACCAGCCTGGTGTAGACCACCGCCGCCTCCTTCTTCGGCACCAGGGTCATCACCAGCACGCGCTGGCCGCCGCGATCGCCCCAGGCCAGGCTGGCGTCGTAGTCGTCGTCGTAGCTGGACTCGCGCATCAGATCGTCGTTGGAGAAGTGGCTGCCCATCCAGGACTGGCTGAGCAGGCCCGAGGGGATGCGGATGAGGCGGTCGGCGCGCGGCGCGTAGTTCCAGAGGCCGTCGTCGTTGCGCAGCGTCGCCGTGCCCGCCTCACGCGCCGGCGAGCGGATGACCACCAGCGCCTCGTCGTCGCCCTTGGACCACACGTCCATGGTCAGCTCACGCTGGTAGTTCTCGGTCACCACCTTCATCACCACGCGCCCCTCGGAGGACTTGGAGCGGTAGAGATCGTCCATGTGGTCGACGACGCGGGCGACCTCCGGCAGCGGCGGCGCCTCGTCGGCGAGGGCCAGGGGAGCGAGCGTCAGCAAGCAGACGCAGGTCAGGAGCGAACGCATCGGGGCCTCCTCGGTGCGGGAGCTGGTCGCCAAGGTACAACCTCCGAGTCCCGGGGTCAGCTTCCGCCCCCGAGACGCGGTCGGGCGGCGGGCCCGCACCTGTGACACCCCCTGGGCGGCCGCTCCCGGCGAGACTCCCGCCATTCGACGCGCTAGCGTGAGCCCACACCACACCTCACCCGGACGCGCCCGCAGGGAGCTCGCAATCCGATGGCCGACGGACCCATGGACGACCCCTCTACCTGGAGTTCGAGGTGGCGGAGGAGTCTGCCCGGACACCCGATGGCGAAGGGATCCATGGCTGGCAGCCTCATCGGTCGGCTGATCGCCGGCAAGTACGAGGTGACCGAGGAGCTGGGGAGCGGCGGGTTCGGCGCCGTCTACAAGGCCCAGCACGTGCAGACCGGCGGCTATTTCGCCGTGAAGATCCTCTGGCCACACCTTGCCCAGGAAGAGCACGTCGTCGAGCGCTTCGAGCTGGAGGCGCGCAACACCTCACGCCTGCACCACTCGAACACGGTGCGGGTGGTCGACTACGGCTGGGAGGACGACGGCACGCTCTTCCTGGTGATGGAGTTCATCGCGGGGCGCCCGCTGACGCGGCTGATTCGGGAACAAGCGCCGCTGCCGCTCTCGCGGGCGCTGCGCATCGTGCGCCAGGTGCTGCGCAGCCTGGGCGAGGCGCACGCCCACGACATCGTCCACCGCGACATCAAGCCCGACAACATCATGCTGCTCGACCAGTTCGGCGAGCGCGACTTCGTGAAGGTGGTGGACTTCGGCATCTCGAAGGTCACCGGCTCGGCCGGGCCGACGGCGTCCAACACCACCATCGGCTCGCCCAAGTACATGGCGCCGGAGCGGTGGCTGGGCCGGGAGGCGGACGCCCGCGCCGACCTCTACGCGGTGGGGTGTGTGCTCTTCGAGCTGCTGACCGGAGCGGCGCCGTGGCAGATCGAGACCTCGGACGCGGGACTCTCGGTGGCCTGGATGACCGCCCACCTGCAGCGCGAGCCTTCGTCGCTGGCGGTGGCCGCCGGGGTCCCCTTCGCCGACGACCTGGAGCTGTTGCTGCAGGATCTGCTTGCCAAGGACTGGGACCAGCGGCCCGCCAGCGCCGAGCAGGTGCTGGCGCGGCTGGAGGGCATCGAGAGCGCGCCGCCGCCGGCGCTCGACTGGGTGACGGGCACCGGGCCGACGCACCCCCACGGTCGCGTGGGGCGTCCGGGCGCGCTGACCCCTGCGGTCGGCGCGGGGCACTCCTCGACCACGGATCTGGGCGCGGCCGCGTCGACCGGGCTGAGCGGCATCGAGGTGACCGCGCCGCGGCGCCGTCTGGGGCGCTGGCTCGCCGCAGGGGCAGGCGCGGTCGCGCTGGGCATGGTGGCGGCCTTCGCGCTCAGCCGCACCGGCGAACCGACGCCCGGGACCGAGCCCCGGACCGTCGTGGGGCCGCGGGCCCCCGAGGGTGCACAGGCGAAGTCCACGCAGGCGCCTGCGTCTCGCGAGGCCGAGCCGCCGGTGGCCGAGCCGCCCCCGAAGACCGGGAGCCAGACACCGACCACCGGAGCCAGCGACGAGAGCCCAACCGTGGCGCCGGCCGTTCCGCGGATCCGGATCACCTCGACGACGCCCGAAGCGACGTTGGAGGACGCGCGCGGGGAGTCTCGCGGCCCGCTGCCGGTCGACCTCGAGCTGAGCGAGCTTCGGCGCGATGGCCCCTTCCGGGTGCGAGCTCCGGGCTACCGCAGCGCGGTGGTGCCGGCGCCCGGCCCGAAGCTCACCGCCAGCCAGGACCTCGCCGTCGACCTCGAGGCGCTGCCAGTGCTCGAGATCGAGACCGTGCGGGGCGCCAGACTGAGCTACCGCGTCGGCGCCGGAGAGCCGCGAGCGATCCCTGCCGATGAGGCGGACGCGTGGCAAGTAGGCGAAGCCGTGCTCGACGCCATCGAGCACGGCGAGACCGTGACGCTGGAGGCGAGCAAGCCGGGATGGAAGGACGGAAGCGAACCGCTGACCCAGTCCGATATCGACCAGCGGAGGCTCGCGGTGCGCCCGCGGCGCGAGTCTCCTGTCCCCACGACACCCACGCCGCCCCCGCCATGCTGGGTCACTGGCACTTGCACCCGTTGATGACACCGCACCCGATGTGGCGCGCCCTGCCGCGAACCACCATCGCGCTCGCATTGGCCGCGGGCCTCGCGGTGGCCAGCGCTGCGCTCGTGCCGACCGTCGCGAGGGCGGCCGCTCCGAAGGCGCCCCCCGACGCACGGCTGCGCGCCTTTCAACCCGCAGCCCGCCTCTCGAGGGATCAGCTCCGCGAGGCCGTGGCGCTGCAGCAGCAGGCGTGGGCGGACCACGGGCGCCGCAGATACAAGGCGGCCCTCCCCGCCGCGCTCCGCGCTTTCGACCTCGACCCCAACGCCGACCTGGCCAACCTCCTGGCGGACCTCCACGCGAATCTGCGCATGCCGTGTGACGGCGTCCTGGATCTGATGCTGGCGGCGGACCTCGACCCCTCCGAGCCTGCGCGGGACTACATCGACAAGACCTTGCCGATCCTCGCGCGCAAGTGCGACCGAAAGCTCGGCTGGGTGCGAATCGAGGCGACTCCCGCCGGCGCGCGGGTGCGAGTCGGCGGCGTCGAGTTCCAGGCACCCCGCACCGTCGGGCTCCGCGCCGGCGAGCACACGGTCGACGTGAGCGCGCCCGGCCACGAGGCGGTGACCCGCACCCTCGAGGTCCGGGCGGGACACGGCGCCACCGAGCGCTACACGCTCGCCGCCGTAGCGCCGCCGGTGGGCGCCTCGAAGCCGGTCCAGGTCGAGAAGCCGCAGTCCACACCCGAGCCCACGCCGGTGATCCCCGAGCCCGTCACTCCCGCCCCGGTGCGGAAGGGACACGGGCTGCGCAACGCCGGCTGGACCTTGCTGGCCACCGGGCTGGCCGCGGCGGCGACCGGGGCGGGGATGACAGTCTGGGGTCAGGCCGCCGTCGACGAAGCGGACGACCTCAGCTCCAACGGGGCCACGGTGCTGACCGGAGACGACCTCCAGCGCTGGAAGGACCTCAACGCGAAATCCGACCGTCGCCAGGCGGCGGCGACGGCGCTCTATGCCATCGGCGGCGCCGCGCTGGTCAGCGGAGTCGTCATGGTCGTCGTGGGGAGCAGGCGGACGCGCCCGTCAGCAGCGACGGTGCGGGTCGATCCGCTGCTGGGACGCGAGGTGGGCGCGATGCTCACCTGGGCGCTGCCCTGACTGTGACACCCCCCGGCCGGGCCGCGCGGCGTTGACCCTCAGCGAGCCGCGGTGCCACGGTCGAACGAACCATCCACAGGCGCTCCACCCCCGCGCGGCACCCCACCTCCGATCTCGGTGTGCCCGGCCCGACCTCGACGGAGGTATCGGACGTGCTCTCCCACGCTTCAGCGCATCGCCGCCGGCCAGCCCGGGGCCGCTTCGCCTTCCGGTGGTTCCATCTCGCCGCCCTGGCGCTCGCCACCGGCGCCTGCGCCGATCCGGCGGCCCTGAACGACGCGGACGACGCCGACGCCAACGACACCGCGGCGCTGGACGGCCAGGGCGATGACGGCTCGCCGCACCCCGACGTGCCCATCGTGTTGCCCGACGCCGTCGAGACGTCGCCCGACGTGGCCGATCCGGGTCCTGACGTGGCCGAGGCGCTGCCGGACGTCGCGGACCCTGCGCCGGACCTGCCCGGCCCGGATGCGGACGGCGCCGACCCAGGCCCCGACGCGGCGGAGGTGGTCCCGGACGCCGCCGATCCCGGCCCGGACCTCACCGATACCGGCGACGTCGCCGTCGACGCGCCCGAGACCGGCGACCCCGGCCCCGATCTGCCCGATCTGGTCGACGGCGACGCCACGCTGCCCGACGGCGACGACGGCACCGACGGCGACGCGAGCACCGACGGCGACGACGGCGGTCCTCTGCCCGGCCCGCTCACGCTCACGCCGCTCCCTCCGGCGACCGTCGTCGGCGTCGCCACCGCGCCATCCGGTCGCAAGCTGGTCCCGGTCGGCGGCTCTCTCAGCGTGGGCATCGCCTCCTCCCCCAGCGGCCGCACCCTCTCCCCAGCCCCGGGCCCGCTGCCCTGACCTCCGGACGGGTGGGGGTGTCACAGGGGGGCGATGAGGGTGGTACGCTCGGGGCTCCTCTCGATCCTCCGGGCGCCGTGGGCGCCAGCTTCAACCCTCCATCCCTCGGGGATCGGCGGCGCTGCTCGTGGGCGGCGGCGATCCGGGGCCGGGACGCACCTCGTGCAGACATGTGAGCGCTGGGTCCGGTCGGCGAGCGAGTACGGCTATCCCGTCGAGGGCGGAGCCTTCCACGACCTGGCCTGCCGCGTGCTCTACGGCCAGGCGCGAGAGGAGCCGCAGCTCCTGCGGGCGATGGCCGAGGAGCTGGGCGAGCTGGCCGACGAGCTGCTCGAGCGCCGCGAGCTGAGGCGGCGACACGGCGGCTCGTCCGCCCCGCTCGAGCCGCCCGAGCGTGAGTTCCTGCGGGCTTGCTGCGAGCTCCCGGCCGCGCTGGAGGCCTGCATCGGGCTGCACGCGGCGCGGGTGGTCTGCTCGGCTCCGGCGCGCGCCCCCGGGCTCTACGCCTGGTCGCTCACAGGCACCCTGCTTCGGCGCTTCGAGAGCCGGGACGGTGACGTGTTCTTCCGACACCTCGCCGAGTCGACGGCCGCGCACGCGCCGGTGGCGTGGCGCTCGCTGACCCAGACCGTCGCCGAGGTGCGCCAGCGCATGGACGCGTCGCTGGGCTGGCCCACCGCCGAGGACGCTCACCGCCTGGCCTGCCTGTTCGGCGCCATCGAGCCGACGTGGTCGCGGTACGCCGCCGCGCTTCGCCGCGGGGACTCGCCCCGCGCCACCAGCTCCGACCAGCGCCGGCTCGCCCGCAAGGCCGCGGGCGCCTGCCGCATGGCGCGCCACACCTTCGTGCGCCTCAGCTCGCCGAGCGGCTGGCTGCGCCTGCACGTCGAGTACCTGCTGGAGCTCCTCGAAGGCATCAGCCGCCTCTGCCGGGAGGGCCGGCCGCCCGAGGAGTTCGCCGACGTGGCGATCCACGAGCTGGGCTTCGTGCTCAGCTCCACCGTCGGCGGCCCCGCTCCGGCGAACGAGGTGGCCCCCCACCCCTACGCCGACAATCACTCGGGCGGCGTCGCCGAGCGCAAGCGCATCGAGCGCGGGCGCACCCGTTGTCTGGCGCGCTGGGTGGTTGTGGAACCCGATCCCTTCTGGGACGAGTATGATGTGTGGGGCGCGCTCGAAGACATCGCCCACTCCCCTGCGCTCTCCGAGGCTCCTCCCGATGAGTGATGGCACACCGCCTGGATCGCCCCACCCAGCCGGTGTCCACCTCTATCAAGCGCTGCAGCGTCTCGCTCGCCGCATGGTCCTGCGACCGGACATCACGGCAGCCGAAGCCGTGGCAGCGGCCGAGGACCTGCTCGGCGCGGGGGCGCTCGCCGCGGGCCTCGATGCGCGCGCCGAGCTCGGCTGGCTCCTGCTCTGCGAGCTCTCCGACGCCGCCGGCTGCGGCCTCGACGACGCCGACCCCGACACCGACGACGCTGGCCCCGACGCGCCCGAGGCCTCGCCCGCCCGGCTCTTCTACGCGCTGGCGCCGACCTATGAGCAGGCCCGCGACTACTACGCCGCGCACCCGTCGGGCACCGGCTTCGAGGCCTTTCGCGCCTCCCGCTCCGCCGCCTTCGAGCCGCTGTGGAACAACCTGCATCCTCCGGTCGAGCTGCTGCTGGAGACGCCGCTCTCCCCCGCCGCGGCCGCCCACGTCGAAGGACCGCTGGTCTGTCTGTGGTGCCGCCGCCGGGCGGACCAGGCGCGCGTCGACGCCTCCCTGCCCGACGCGGCCCCGGTGCTCGCGGCCGCCTCGCCCCCCACCCACGACGGCGCCGAGCTGTGGGTCCGGCCCCACTCCAGCGCCGCCCCCGTCCTGGTGCGCTACTTCGCCGACGCCGGCTACCTGCGCTGCTTCGTCGCGCCCGACCCCGCCGCCGAGCTCGCGAGCGCCGAATACCGCCTCGAGTTCAGCTTCGGCGACGGCACCGAGCTGAGCGGCACCTGCGCGTATCCGCGCGACAGCTTCGGCGGCGTGAACGTCGGCGCGCTCCGTGGTATCGTCGTCGACGATCTCATCAGCGTTCGGGTCGTCCAACTCTGAGCTTCCGTCTCACGATGCGAGGCCTCCTTGCCGACGTCGCGTCCACCTGACGGCCGCGTGCTCGCACGGCTCGTCGTGGCCATCCTGCTGCCGTGCGCGCTCTTCTTGGGCGCCCAGCTCGCGCCGCGCCCCCCGGACCCGCTGCACGTCTACGGACCGGTGGCGCACGCATCGGGCGATGGCCGCTGCGCTACGCCGGCGCTCTGGACCGACTCGATCGCCTGCAGCAGCCTGCAGACCGACGCGTGCACCCACTGCGTTCACCAGCTCTGCGCGCCTGCGCGCGGCCCGGCGGACGGCGCCATGGGCCTCCGGGTCCGCTACTCCGCCCCCCACCCCTCCGGCCCGTGCGCGGTCACCCTCGCCATCGCGCCGAGCGGCACGGGGGCCCTCCGCCACGACGCCGGCGACATCGTCGCCCGCA
This sequence comes from Deltaproteobacteria bacterium, assembly GCA_020632695.1. Taxonomy (GTDB): domain Bacteria; phylum Myxococcota_A; class UBA9042; order PHBI01; family JACKFB01; genus JACKFB01. The sequence continues at coordinate 285,954 of JACKFB010000001.1, read as the reverse complement.
ACGTCCTGCGGCCCACCGACTGCACCGATGAGGCCGGCACGGTCGAGTGCTTCCTCCGCACCGAGGCCTGGGCCGGCTGGGACGTCGCGCTGGTCCGCCGCGCCAGCCCCGACGCACCTTGGACCATCGCCAAGGCCATGCACCTCACCGCCATCCGGATGGCGGGCTCGCCTGCCGACATCGCGCGATTCGCCCTGGCCGGGCTCGTAGTCGCCGCCGCGGCCGCCCTGCTGCTGGTCTTCGCACGCCGGACGCGCCGCCGCGAGCTGTCCGCGCTGCCCCGCCGGCCCGGCGCCGTCGACTGCGCGCTGGGCGGCGCGCTGGGCGGTGGGCTCGGCGCCCTCACCCTGCTGCTCACCCCCTCCGACGTCGGCGGCATCGTGGCGGGCCTGCTCCCGATGGCGCTGCTCGCCGGGTTGCTCGTGGGAGGCGGAGCGCTGCTCGGCGCCTGCCTCGGCCGCCGCGAGGCGAAGGCTCCCCTCCCGCTCGGACGCGGGGCGGCCGCGGTCGTGGCCCTGTTCGCCGCGGTCTTCTTCGGCAGCTCGCTCGTGGCCGACGCGGCGGGGCTGGGCGGCTGGCCGGCCACCCAGCTCCGATCCAGCTACCTCGCCTACCTGGTCGCCGCGACCCTGGCGCCGCTGGCGCTGGTCCCGCACAGCCTCGGGCGACCGGCCGCTCCGGGCGCCACCGACGTCTGGACCGGGCGGCTGGCCCTCGGCGCTTGCGTCGGCGCCCTGGTGCTGTGCCCGCTGCTCGGCAGCGCGGTCTCCGATCTGCTCCAGCTCTCCGGCCCCGTGGCGGGTCTGCGCGGCCTCGGCCCGCCGCTGGACGCCTGCCTCTGCTCGGTCGCCATCGCCCTCACCGTCGCCGGGGCCAGCCTCCCGCTGCCGGCCCACACCGCGCCCGAGCTGCCCGACCCGGCCACGTTGGGGTTGGTGACGGCGGTGCGCACGCCCCTGCTGCTGGTCGAGCGCGCGCGCCAGCTCCACATCGGCACGCTCTCGCTCGAGCTGACCGTGCTCGCGGGCGGCCTGGCCGCCTCGCGGGTGCACGAGGTGTGGCTTGGAAGGCGCCCCTGCCACGGGCGCCTGCGCGACGAGGTCATCGCCACCCTGAACGGGCTCCTGCACCGCCCGGAGCTCGCGGCCCTGGCAGCGCACAGCCTCCGCCTCCGCGTCGTGCTCTCGCACCCCGGCGCCGACGCCGCGTCGGTGGAGGGACGCAGCTTCCAGCTCCCGCTGGCCCTCGCGGCGCTGGAGCTCGCCGCCCCCGATGCGCCCGGCGGAGATACTTGCTGGATGGCCACCGGCTGCCTCGACGACACCATGGAGGAGCTCCGTCCGGTCGATGCGCCCGAGGTGAAGCTGAACGCGCTCGCTCCGGGCCGGGTGCTGCTGGCCCCACCCGGAACCGCGCGCGCCCTCGGCAGATCCGAGGCGGCGGTCCACCGCGTGGGCTCCGCGGAAGACGGCCGACGGGTGGCCTCGGCCCTGGCGCGGCCGGGAGCGCTGGCCCACGGAGCGCTGGTCGAGGTGGCGACCACCAGCGCGGCGGCGGCCCTGACCCAGCAGCTCCGGCGCGCGCTGGCTGGTGCGGCCTCCGGACCGGCGCGGGCCGGCGTGTGGCGCCATGTGGGGTGAGCGTGAGCGGCGCTGGGGCGCTCGCACCCGGCTCTGGGTCGCGGCCGGCCTGGGCTTGTGCGCGGCGCTGGTCGGAGCCTCCGCGCTGCTCCCGGCGCCGACGCCGCTGGCGGTGGTGGCGAGCCGCGAGTCACCGCAGGGCGTGGGCGTCGCCGTGCCCTCGCCCGCCCACGCGCAGGCGCCGCGAGGTGCCGGTGCAGCCGAGGCGCCGGACGAGCTCGAGGCGCCCCCGCCCCCGGTCTTCGCGCCCGGCCGACGCGCCCGAAGCACCGCCGCCGGACGCACCGGCTGCCGCCGACGCGACCGCCCGCGGCCGCCGACGCGCCCGCAGCCGCCTCGCCCCCCCGCCGCCATGAGCGGCGCGCGGCCCCGTCGGCGCGGCCTGAGCCCCCCGACGCGCCGGCACAGGCCACGCCACCGCGAGCGCTCCCCGAGGAGACCGTCGCCAGCCTGCAGGCCGGATACGCCGCCGCCCTCGCCGCTGGGGCCCCGTCCTTCCTGCTCCCCACCCGACCGGCCGACAGCTCCGGCGGCGGCTCGCGCCACAGGTCCCACACCAGCACCGGCGCGACGGCCCTGGAGACGGTCCCCGACGATCCCTGCTCTCCGCCAGCAGACCACGTGGCCACGGAGAGCGAGCTCTGCTTCGGCGCCATCCTCGGTCCCAGCATCGCCGAGCAGCGTGTGGCCGCGACCTCCGACACGCCGGTGCGCTTCGACGTGCCCGCCGACGGCTGCGAGCATGTGCTGCTGACGCGTGGGACCTTCCAGTTCTCGAAGACGGGCGTGCAGGACGCGCTGCGCCGCTGGCACGAGCCGCTGGAGGACCTGGACCCGAGCTGCGTGAGCTGCGAGCTGACGCCGCAGGAGGCCAACGTCTCCTACGTCGTCGACGGTGACGCCCGGCGGCCGCTTCTGGAGTGCCCGTTCCAGAACGCCTACGTCCATCTGGTGCCCGCGGACGTGGGCGACTTCGAGGTCGCCATCCACGACGCGGCCTTCAGCGCCGTCGACCCGTACGCGGACAACAGCGGCGGGCTCACCGTCTCGCTGCACCGCGTGCCGCGCACCTGGACGCCGCTGGCCCGCGACGCGGCGGGCCTTCGGCTGGGGAGCCCCATCGGCGACTGGGTCGGCGGCACCTGGGCCGGCGTCGAGCCCCTCGGCGACGACCTGACGGCGCTGCTGGTGGCGGCGAAGCTCTTGCACGCCAACCCCTTCGACCTCATCACGTTCACGGCGCCCGAGCTGCTGAGCCAGGCCTCGGAGAGCGACGAGTTCCTGGTGGAGGTGAGCGGCCTGGCCGCGCTGGGCGGCGGCTTCGAGCTGGACCCGGGCAACACCTGGGACCACCAGCACAAGAGCTGGAAGGAGCTGGCCATCCCAGCGGTCGACTTCGAGCCGTGCCGCCGGGTGGCCCAGATCGGCGACCCCTTCGCGCACCGGTACCTCTATCGGGTGACCGGCTGCGAGCACGGCCTGATGGCGAGCCTCACGCGCACGGACTTCATCGGGCGCTTTCGCGTGGACGCCTGGCGCACCCGCTGACGGCCTCACAGCGTCAGCGCGGCGATGACGAAGCCCAGGGCCAGGCCCATTCCGGTGAGCGCAACGAAGAGGCGCGCCGACGGGTGGTCGCCCCACCACGCGAGCGCTGCAGAACGGGAGCGCGCGCCTGCCGCCGGACAGCGGTGCGCGAGGGTCTCGCGGTGGCATCCTGGACAGATGGGCATGGGCGACGCTCCGGGCCTCATGGTCGCCCCGGGTCGCGAGCCGTTGTGACACCCGAGCCGCCGGCCAGCGGCTCAGCGGTCGCCCTGTCGCAGCGCGTCGAAGAGCGCGGCCGCGGCGAGCCCGGCCTCCCCGGTCCCGGCGCCCGGCATCGCGTGCGCGATGGCCTCGGCGCAGCGCGCCTCGCGTCCGCTCGTGTCAGGCGGGCTCAGCGCGGCCCAGACGCCGCAGCCCAGGGCCAGCGGCATCACCTGGAGCGTGGACGCCCAGCTCGCCCCGGGGGCGACGCGCAGCTCGGCCAGGATCCTGGCGCCCGCCAGCAGCCGGCGCTCGGTCGCCGTGAGCGCGCTCAGGACCTCCTCCAGGTGGGCCGTGACCGAGGCCACCGCCTGCGGGTCGGTGAGCCGCCCGTCGACGACCAGCACCAGGGGCGCGTGGATCGAGGTGGGCCCGGGCGGCTCGTGCACGAGGGTGACCCGGAGCCGGGTCAGCTCCGGGAGCCCGACCTCCAGCGTGGCGCGCAGAGGCTCGGGGGCCGCAGCGACGGCGTCTTCGAGGGCGGCGACCAGCTCGGGCAGCGAGGCCCGCACCTGGGCTGGCGACCGGCCGAGCCGCGCGGCGAGCTGGTCCAGGTCGGCCTCGGAGTCCGCGAAGCCCTGGAGCAGCCAGCCGATGTGGTGCCCCAGCGGCGCGGCCGCCGGGGTGCGCAGGGAGGCCGGGTCGGCGAGGTGCCGCTGGCAGAGGGCCGCGATGAGCGAGCGGCAGGACGCGGCGCGTCGGACGGGGTCCGGCTGCTCCAGGGCGTCGACGAGCGTGGCGTGGAGCCGTTGCAGCCAGAGCGGGCGCTCGTCGCCGTGGCTCAGCCCGAGCGACACGCCGAGCAAGGCGGGGGCAGACACCAGGAGCAGGCCCCAAGCGGACATGGGCTTGAAGAAGCCGCTCTCCCCCGCGGGCATGATGGCCGGCTGCAGCAGGCGGGCGCCGGCGATGGCGACGCCGTTCGCCAGCGCGGCGGCACCGAAGGAGAGCGCGAAGAGGAGCAGGGCGTGCTGGCCGGCCGGGAGCCGGAGACGCCGCTGCGGGTCCTGCCCCGAGCGCGGGGCCACGCGCACGGTGACCAGCGGCATCAAGCCGGCGACGGCGAAGTAGGTGTAGTAGCGGGTCTTGTAGCCGTAGCCGGCGGGCAGGCCGGGGAGCGCCCAGGCCGAAGTGGCCAGGTAGATCCGGGGCGCGATGAGGGCGATGACGACGCTCGCCAGGACCAGCGCCGCCGCGCGGCCGCCGCGAGAGCTGGCCTCGAAGCTCCGGCGGCAGAGGTCGAGCCAGCAGCCGATGAAGGCAGCGACCGCGGCCCCAAGCGGGATCTGGGCAAAGAGGCGCGCGGGCTGGGGGATGTCGAAGCCGCCGAAGTCGGCCGGGCGGATCGCCGACAGCGCGCCCATGATGGCGCCACCGGCCGCGCTGGCGACGGCGACCCGCACCCAGTGCCTGCGCGGTGGCGCCGATGGAGAGGGGACGGCCGGCGCCCGGGGCCGGTGACGGTACATCAGCACCATCGCGAGGGCGGCGGCGAGGCACTCGAAGAAGAAGGCGAATCGAGCGGAGCTGCGCACGGAGACGCCGCTGGCGCGAACGGCGCGCAGGCGCACGGGGGCGAGGCGAAGACGCGGTCTCCGGAACCGTCGGGGTGGGCGAGGGTCAGGACGACGGCCGACGCGCGCCAGGGCGCCAGCTCGATGTCCAGCTCCCAGGCGTCCCCAGTGCGGCGGCAGCTCCATCGCGGAAAGGAGTCGGCGCGCGGCGCGCTGGTCGGGAGCAGCGCGCGCTCGAGCCGGCGCGAGTCGATGACGCGCGGCGCGTAGTCGCAGCGTGCGCGTGGGCCGAGGCCCTCGAAGCGCACCAGGGCGCGCCACCGCTCGTCCTCGTCGCTGCCCGGGTCGCAATTGTGCATGGGGACGGTCTCGCCGCGACTCAGCGGGAGCGCGCGGCAGCTCGGCGGCAACACGATGCGGGCCGGCGGGCATCCCGGCGTGCCCGTGGGCGGTGGGGCCACGGCGGTGTAGTCGGGCGAATAGGGCGGGATCTGCAGCAGCGCGAAGAGCAGCGCGGGCAGACCGAGGCCCAGGCTCAGTCCGCGGATGCGGAGCGCGGCGATCGGTGGCGACATGCTCCGAGCAAGCCCGCTTCGCCCACGGTTGGCAAGCGCGCGCGGGTGCGGCCGGGTGCGTGCGAGCGCGAGAGCACGGCCCCGACGCCGCGCTGGGGGCGCGGGCGAACGCGCCATGGCGGGGGGCCGATCGCGCGCGCCAACGTCGGGGCTGTGACACCCCCAAGCACGCGGCCCGGGCGGCCTCGCGCGTTGACGGCGCCGCCTCGCGGCGGACAGGATCCACGCCGAACCCCGTCCAAAGAGCGCCTCACCAGGCTGCGCGGTCCGGCACGTGCCTCGGCTTCGCGCCGAGCTTCGGGCCGTCGCCCCATCGCAGGAGCCAGGATGCGCATCGTGCACCTACCGGAGCCTCCCGCCTCGCCCGCCCGCCGGCGCCGATCGCTGGCCGTCCTCGCCCTTGGCGCGGCCATCGTGGCGCTCGGCAGCCCTGCCCTGGCGGTGCCCTCGGCGATCACCTACACGGCATGGCTCATCGGCGCGGACGGCGAGCCGGTCGTCGATGCCCCCGCCGAGGTGGTCGTCACGCTCTGGGACGCCGAGGCTGGAGGCGCATCGATCGGCGCCGACGCCGACAGCGAGGTGTACTTCGACGCCGGGTATCTGCAGGTGGTGCTCGACGGCGTCGACGTCGCCGCTCTCGGCGCGGGCCTCTGGGCCGAGGTGACCGTGGACGGAGAGACCTTCGAGCCGAGGCAGCGCATCGTCTCCGTACCCTACGCGCTCGAGGCCGGCAGGGTGCGCTTCCCCACCGGTCCGGTGGCGCCGGAGCCGACCTCCTCTGGCGAGCTCTGGTACGACTCCGCGGCCGGCGTGCTCCGTGTCTTCGATGGCACGATGTGGGTGCAGGCCGTCGACGCCTACAGCCGCGTGGAGTCCGACAGCCGCTTCGCCGCCAAGGGCGTCGAAGAGACGGTGGGCCAGCTCTCGACGGGCCAGACCGGCATCAACCAGACGCTGGCGGGCCAGGCCGGTAGCATCGACGCGATCCAGACCGCCGCCAGTGAGCTCACCGGTCGTGTGGAGACGCTGGAGAGCGGAGCCGAGGACCATGCCGTTCGAATCGGCGCGCTGGAGTCGACGAGCGACGACCACACCGACCGGCTGACCGCATTGGAAGCGGCCGGGACGTCGACGGATGAGCGCCTGACGACGCTCGAGGAGACCGACGTCGACCAGGAGACCGCGCTCGGCAACCTGCAACAGAGCGACCAGGACGCCGCCTCCGAGCGGAGCGCGCTCCAGGAAGCGCTCGACTGTGCCCGCGCATGTGGACAGCTCGAGGCGACGAGCTGCCACGTGCAGACCTGTGACGCCGGGGCCTGCGTCGAGAGCGCCACGCCGCTCGCCGACGGCGCCGCGTGCGTCACACGCTTCGGCGCCGGACAGTGCAGCGCGGGGAGCTGCCGCTGGCTGGGGAACGGAGCGCCAGGCGTCTACGGGATAGGCCTCACCTACCTCAGCGGACGCCTCAGCATCTCGTGCCACGACCAGCCGTGCAGCCCCGCCAATCCGGGCTACGCGGTGGTGCCCTCGGGGGCCTCCAACTCGGCCGGCAACGTGACGCTGCGGGTCGATTCGGCGGATCACTACTTCGACGACGCCAAGAGCGCGCCTGGGACGCCGAAGTCGATCGCCGGCAACACCTTCGGGACCACGGCGGGCGTGGACTGGCCGAGCACCGCGCCTCGGCCCTTCTTCCTCTACGCGGTGGACGGCGACGGGACCGACGCGGGCGTCGCCTTCGGGCTCAGCCCCGACCCCACGCTGCAGGCCCTGCCGGCCAGCGACTCGATCGCCTACCGCAATCAGCCGGCCGCGAGCCAGTCCGACTCCACCTTCTTCGCGATGAGCGACGCCTCCGCGGCCCTGCTCAACGGCCGGCCGGTGCTGCTCATCGGACGGATCCGCATGTACAAGGACGGGGTGGTCGGCGGGCAGCCCAATGACAGCTGGTGGGTGCAGCCGCTGGCGCCGCCGATGGACGGCATCGGAGCGCAGCACGTGGCGCTGACCTCGTCGTTTCCCAACGGGCAGATGGGGGCGGCGGCCGGCTCACGGCTGTGGGGGGGCGAGGGCACGGTCCCCGAGTTTGCCAGCACCTCCTACCAGTACCGGCTCGGGACCGACGGCTACTGCGACATCGAGGTGTGGCTGAGCGGCGACGGTGGGGTCGACGGCGCCGGGCCGACCAGCCGTGTGCGCATCACCCTGCCCTACGCGGTCGCCGGCTTGGGGGCGAACGGCGGCGGCGGCAGCTTGATCTACGGCGTGGGGGAGTCGATCTTCCAATTCCAACCCGCCACGGGGCTCGCTCGAGCCGACTTCTACGTCCCCAGCGACACCCCGCCGGCCTGGAAGTCGCTCTTCCTGAGCCAGTTCCCGGACGGCGTGCGGGCGATCAACGGGCACCTCCGGTACCGGGCCTTCTGATCGGCGCTGGGAGGATGCCGCGCGCGGCATGTGACACCGCCCTGGTGACGGATCGTGTCACAGCCGCGCACAGGAAGCGCTACGTCCGCGAGGCATCCGGCCGGCAGGGAGCGCTGTGTTCCGGGCGCGATTGCGCCGTGGTCCCGCAGGGTTCGGCCAAGGGCGGAGCCTGATCCCGGAGTGACCATTTCGCACTTGCAGCATGGAGTCGATCGACAGGCCGGGGCGCTTGTCACACTTGAGACGCATCGCATCACGCGTTCCAGATCGGGACAGCCCCCCCCTCCAAGCGACGGCGGCGCACACCCCGCCCGGTTCCCGCGCAAGACCCATGAATCGCTGACGGTTGTGCGCATCGCGCCTGCTTCGCCGGCCCGTCGGTTGCTTCACCCCGGACCAGTTCACTGTAACGTTGCTTGACGGCGCCCCCGCGCCTGGCCGACTGTGATCTTTGTCCTGTCTGCCAGATTCCACGGGGGAAGAATGGACCTGGCTCCTGGCGCGGCGGCTCGCGATCGCCTCAGACGCCGCATCGAAGCCCGCATCGACGCCCTCCCGGTGCTGCCGGCGACCTTCACGCGCCTGATGGCGCTGGACCCCGGCGCCGAGGACTACCACGAGCGTCTCGTCGCGATCGTCGAGGAGTCGCCGACCTTCGCAGCGCGGGTGATGAGCGCGGCGAACTCGGCCGAGAGCGCGCCGCGAGCGACGATCGCCACCGTGCGCGCTGCGGTGACGCGGATCGGGAGCCTGCGCACGGTGGAGCTGGTGGCCGCCCACGCCGTGGCGATGGTGTTCGTGCCGCGAGAGCCCTGGGAGAAGGCCATCTGGCGCCACGCCGTCCTCACCGCGACGGCGGCACGCATGATGGCGGCGCGAGCGCGCGACCGGCACCTGATGCCCGACGAGGTCTATCTGGCGGGGCTGCTCCACGACATCGGTCGCTTCATCATGCTCGCCGAGGTGCCCGATCTGGCGCAGCAGCTCGAGGAGGGACGCTGGGCGAGCGCGCAGGAGCTGGCGGTGGCCGAGCGCGGGCTGACCGGCACGACGCACATGGAGCTGGGCGCCGAGGCGCTGCGTCGGTGGCGCCTGCCCGAGACGCTGGTGCTGGTGGCGCGCGATCACCACGACCCGGAGCCGGCCGCCACCTCCACCCGCGTCGGGAAGCTCGTCGCCCTGGTTCGCTTCGCCGACGCCGCGATGAGGCCCGCCTCGCTTCCCGGTTCGGCCGGGCTGGCGGAGGCGGACGACCACTTCATCGCCCAGGCGCTGGTGGGGAAGCTCCCACCCTTCGTGTTCGCCACCGAGGCCGAGCTGGCGCAGCTCGTGCGTCTCGCCGCCGCCGAGGGAGAGGCCGTCTGCGGGGCGCTGGGCATCGGCGAGACCCTGACCGCGCTCGCCTGAGGGCTGACGGCACTCCGCCGGCGCTCAGGCGCGCTACCTCACGCGATCGTTGACCAACGCGCGCAGGTGCTGGGCGTCGAAGGGCTTCTCCACCCGCTGGTTGGGTACGAGGTCGAGGAAGGACCGTGCCGCCGGGGTGAACGCGCCGCCGGTCAGGAAGATCACCCTGGAGGCCTGCTCCGGCGCGAACTCGGCCAACGCCGCGTGCAGCTCCATGCCGGTCATCTGCGGCATCATCAGGTCGCACAGGATCACGTCGAAGGTCTCCCCGCCGCGAATGCGGTCGAGGGCCTGCTTCGCCTCTACCGTGGTCGAGACGTCGTGGTCGGCGGCCAGCGTGCGCGCGATGACCGTGGTGATGAGCGGCTCGTCGTCGATGACCAGCACGCGCGCGCGCCGCGACGCCGGCGGCACCGTCGCCACCTTGAGGCGCCGCGACACGGGCTCCGTGGAGGTCGCCGCCGCGAGCGCCACGGTGAAGGTGGTGCCGCGTCCCAGCTCACTGGTCACGCGGATGTCGCCCCCCAGACTCGCCACGATGCGCTGGCAGATCGCCAGGCCCAGCCCCGTGCCCACGCCCGGCCCCTTGGTGGTGAAGAAGGGGCGGAAGAGGTGGGGCAGGTTCGCCTCCGGGATGCCGGTGCCCGAGTCGCTCACCTCGGCGACCACGCGGCCATCGTCGCCCATGCGCGTGGACACCCGGATGGAGTGCGCGCCCGCGTCGCCCTCGGGGATCGCCTGGGCGGCATTGACGATCAGGTTGAGGAAGACCTGACCCAGCCGCGACTCGGACGCCTCGACCAGGGGGATCGGCCGGAAGTCCTTGATCACCCGCGCGCGGTGGCGGATCTCGTTCCACGCCATCCGCAAGCTCGAGTCCAGGACCTTCTGCAGGTCCACCGGGCCGGTGCGCTGCTCCTCGTGCCGCGAGAAGATCCGCAGGTCGCGCACGATCTGCCGCACGCGGTCGGCCGCCTCGCGTGCGTCGTTCAGCATCTCGCTCAGCTCCGTCTCGTCGCTACGCCCCTCGGCCTCCGCACGCTCTACCAGCGCCCGCTGACAGAGATCGAGGTTCGCCAGCACGCAGGCCAGCGGGTTGTTGATCTCGTGGGCCACGCCCGCCGCCAGCATCCCGACCGACGCCAGGCGATCGGACTCCATGAGCTGCGACTGGGTGGCCTTGTCGCGCGTGACGTCGCGCAGCACGACGACCCCGCCGCGGGCGACGCCCCGGTCGTCGCGCCACGGGCGGCCGTTGGCGCTGAGCCACACGCCCGCCGCCTCGCCCTCGCGCCGCATGAAGAACTCGAGCCCGTCCATCTGCTCACCGCGCATCGCGCGCGCGAGCGGGAGCTGGTCGGGCGCGATCGGCGTCAGCGTGTCGCTGTCGTAGATGGTCGCCTCGGCCGTACCCGCCCCCACAGGCGCGGCGGTAGCCACCGGCGCGAAGATGTCTCGCGCGGCCTTGTTGGACAGGATGAGGCCCCCGTCGCCGTCCACCACGCCGACGCCGTCTCCGATGCTCTCCAGGACCGACCGGAGGATCGCGTTCTGCTCGCGGGCTGCGCGCTCCGAGCGCTCCCTGTCGCCAAAGGCCTTCGCGACGGCGAGGGCCTGGCCTATCTGGCTGGCGACGGCGTGCGCGAAGGCGGTGCGGTGTTCGTTGGCCAGCTCCTCGGACTTCGAGAGCATCACCAACGCGCCCAGCGCGTCGTCCCGGTAGCTCATGGGCACCAGCAGCGCAGACGCGGCGCCGGTGTTGGCCAGCAGGCTCTGCCCGCGCGCGTCGGGGGCGTCGCTCCTCACCAGGGTCAGGGGCTCGCGCCGCTCGATGAGCTGGTCCAGCAGCTCGCGCTCTCCGAAGAAGGTGCTCAGCTCGGTCTCGCTCCAGCTCTCGGAGTAGCCGAAGCTGATGACCCTCAGCGCGCCGGCCTCGACGAGGTAGAGGGCGCCCAGCGAGATGCCGCCGGCGTCGAAGCAGGCCGCCAGGGTGTGCCGGAGCGCCTCGTCGATGTCCTCGTGGGTGGCCAGCGCGTCCGAGATGCCTTTCAGCACGGACATCTCGGCCGCCAGCATGGCGCAGCGTTGCGTGACCCCCGCGTTGAGCGCCACCTGTCGCTCGAGCTGCCGCATCATGCGGCCCATGTGCTCCTGCTCCACCTCCTCGGCCGGCGCCTCGCGCGTCGCACCGAGGGGCCGGGGCTCCAGGCTCTCCCGCAGCGCGTCGATCAGCTCGCGCAGGTCGGGGGTCCGGATGATGAGGTCGTGGGCGCCCATCTTGCGCGCCAGCTCGCGGTCCACCGGCTCGACGTAGCTGTTGGTCGTCAGCACGATCGGGGTGTCGCGCAGCGTGGGGTCGCGGCGCATCTCGAGGCACAGATGGAAGCCATCGAGGCGCGGCATCAACACGTCGGAGAGCACGGCGTCCGGCCGCTTGCGGCGCGCCTCGGCGAGGGCCTCCATCCCGTCAGCGGCGACGGCTACCTCGAAGCCCAGGCGCTGCATCTTGTATGCCACCATCTTGCGCTGCACTGCGTCATCGTCGGCGACGACGATGCGGCGCCCCCGCCCGAGCGGCGAGACCTGCGCGGCGTCGGACACCCCGAGGTGGGTGCGCACGACCTGGGCGAGTCGCGACGGCTCCACCGGCTTGGTGACCAGATCGTCGAAGCCGGCCGCCGAGATGCGCCCCTCGTCGGCGGGCGAGAGCATCCCGGAGAAGACCAGGATCGGGACCTCCGTGCCGTTGGGGAGCGCGCGCAGCCGGGCGACCAGGTCGTAGCCGTCGATGTCCGGCAAGCAGAGATCCTGGAGCACCAGATCGACCTTCTCCTCGCAGAAGAGGCGGATCGCGGTCGCGCCATCGGGCGCATGGAGCACCTGCAGCCCTTGGGCCGCCAGGGTGGTGCGAACCAGCTTGAGGGTGATGGGGTTGTCTTCGACCAGCAGGATCGTGGAACTCATCGGGAGGCCTCCTCCGGCCGGGCGCGGGCGAAGAACCCGGCGATCTGCTCTGGCAGCGCTCGGGTATCCACGGGCTTGGTGAGGTAGGCGTCGCACCCGGCCTCGAAGGCCTTCGCGTCGTCCCCCTTCATGGCGTACGCCGTGAAGGCGACGATGAAGGCGCGGCGGGTGCGGGGGTCGGCCTTGAGCTGGCGCGTCAACGTGAGGCCGTCCATCCCGGGGAGCTGTAGATCCATCAATATGACGGGCGGCACGGTCTCGCGCAAGACCGCGAGCGCCTCGTCGGCGTTCGTGGCGGTGAGCACCCTGTAGCCACGGGACTTCAGCAGGAACGAGACCAGCCGAAGGTTCATGGCGTTGTCGTCGACGACGAGCAGCGTCTCGGGGGTGTCGGTCACTTCACTCTCCTGCTGCGGCGTCGCGAGCGGAGGCGCGACCCAGCGCGCCGAGCACCACCGCGCCAGCCTCGGCGCCATGCTGCAGCGCAGTGTCGGCCGCGCCCCTCAGCCGCGCGTGCTCCTCCTCCCCGAGCGGTCCGTCCAGGCACACGACGGCCGGGACGTCACTGGCTGGCGCTTGCGCCCGAAGGGCCGCGAGCAGCTCGAAGGCGTCCATCGACGGCCCCCACAACTGCAGGAGCACTGCGGCCGGCGCCTCGGCGGCCACCAGCTCCAGCGCCTCCGACCCGGAGGCGGCGGCGACGACGACGAAGCCTTCCCCGGCGAGCGCGCCGGCCATCGGTCCCGCGCCGCCCGCGTCTTCACCGACGACCATCACCGACGCCCCCGGCCGCACGCCGGCCCGGTCCAGCGACTCCCGGAGCGCCGCGCCGCAGACCTCGCCTCGCTGCGCGTCGTGCAGCGTGACACCGGCCACCGCGCCGCGCCGCGTGGCCACGGTGAGCACGCACCGTGGCTCCCGGCCCGCCCGGCCCAGCTCGCGGATCGCGTGCACCACCTCGAAGCCGCTCACGTCGGGCAGCCGCAGGCTCATCGCCACCGCGTCGAAGGCGCGCTCGCGGCACCGCCACAGCGCCTGGGTCCCCGCGGCCACGGTCTCCACCGAGCAGCCGGCCGCGATCAGCGCTCGCGCCAGCCGCCCCTGCTCCGCCTCGTCGCCGTCGGCGACCAGCACCGCCGGCGCCTGCTCGGGCGCCTCGTACCGCCTCGGGGCGGGCAAGCTGCGCTCCTCGGGCGCGCGCCGCGGCAGTACCGCGAAGAAGGTGCTCCCCTCCCCCTTGACGGTGTGCACGCCGACGAAGCCCCCCTGCGCCTCGACCAGGCGCTTGGTCAGCGCCAGCCCCAGCCCCGTCCCGGCGTGCCGCTTCGCCGCGCCGCCGTCGAGCTGCTGGAACTCGGCGAAGAGCCGCCCCACATCCTCCGGTGCCACGCCGATGCCCGTGTCCTCCACCTCCAGCCGGAACGCCCACTCCCCCTCCGGCCGCAGGCGCACCTCCACGCTGCCCCCGCCCGGCGTGAACTTCAGCGCGTTCGAGACATAGTTGTAGAGCACCTGCTTGAAGCGCGCCGGGTCGATGAAGGCCTGCGCGCAGCCCGGGTCCAGCTCGGTGGTCACCAGGATGCCCTGGTCCGTGGCGCTGGTGCGCAGCACCGTCAGCACCTCGCGCACCAGCTCCCCCAGCGCGACCGACTCGGCGTGGAAGAGCAGCTTGCCCGCCTCCACCTTCGACAGGTCCAGCACGTCGTTGATGAGCTGCAGCAGGTGCTGGCCGCTGGTCAGGATGTCACCCAGGAACTCCTTGTGCTCCGGGTCCTCCGGGCTCACGACCCCGTCGTGGAGCAGCTCCGCGAACCCGATGATCGCGTTGAGCGGCGTGCGCAGCTCGTGGGACATGTTCGCCAGGAAGCTCGACTTGTAGCGGCTGCTCTGCTCGGCCTGCTCCTTGGCCTGCGAGAGCTCGCGGTTGGCCTCCTCGAGCGCCAGCGTGTAGCGCGCGATGTCCTCCTCGGCGCGCTTCTGCTCGGTGCGATCCAGCACGAAGCCCACCGAGGTCTCGCCGTCCTCGAGCAGGACCTGCCCCAGCACGATGGGCAGCCGGCTCCCGTCCTTGCGTAGCAGCTCCTTCTCGTAGGAGGCGACGCTGCCCTCGGCGCGCAGCCGCTCGGCCACCGCGGCGTCGCGCTTGCGCCAGTCCGGCGGGGTGAGGATCTCGGCCCGCAGCCTGCCGGCGTCCAGATCCTCGCGAGAGTAGCCCAGCATCTCCAGGAAGGCGTCGTTGGCGTCGGTGAGCTGGCCGTCCACGTTGCCGAAGATGACGCCGATGATGTTCGAGTGGACCAGCCGCTGGAGGCGGGCCTCGGCCTCGCGCCGGACCAGCTGCTCGCGGATGCGGCGGTTCTCGTCCTCGAAATGCTTGCGGCGGAGCTGGGCGCGCAGCCGGGCCTTGAGCACGTCGAAGTCGGCCGACTTGGCGATGTAGTCGTCGGCGCCCGCGTTGATCCCCTGGATCATGGCGTCGCGCTCGTCGCGCGCGGTGAGGATCATCAGCGGGATGTCGCGCAGCTCGGGATCCTGCTTGATGCGGCGACAGGTCTCCTCGCCCGAGAGGCCCGGCATCATCAGGTCGAGCAGGATGCCGTCGACGGGCCGCTCGGCCAGCACCGCCAGCCCCTCCTCGCCGGAGGAGGCCAGGATGGTCTCGTAACCCTCCGAGCGGAGCTGATCCCCGAGCGTGTGCAGATAGGTGGGGCTGTCGTCGATGGCCAGCAGGCGCTTGGGCCCCAGCAGGCTGGGCATCGTGTGGGGGGTCTCGCTTCTGGTGCGACGCAGCAGAGCCGCCACGCGCGCCAGCAACACCTCCAGGTCCTCGCTCTTGCGCACGTAGGCGTCGGCGCCGGCTTCGAGGGACCGCAGCTCGTCCTCGGTGCGCTCGGCGGCGGTCAGCAGCAGGCACGGTGTGCGCCGCAGCGAGAGATCGGACTTGACGCGGTGCACCACCGTCGCCCCGTCGACGCCGGGGAGCACGCCGTCGACCACGATGGCGTCGGGGCGCAGCTCGGTGAGCATGGCGAGGCCCTCCTCGCCGGTGCCGGCCTGGTAGACCTGATAGCCCGCCGCCTGGAGCGCGTCCTTGACCTGGTTGCGATAGGTGGGGCTGTCGTCGATGACGAGGATACGCCGCGTGCCGGCGGACGCGTCGTCGGGCCGGCGCCGGCACAGCACGCGGACCCGGGCCACCACCGCTTCCAGCTCGTAGGGCTTGCCCACGTACTCGACGCCGTGGGCGCGCGCGTCGAGGCCGGCCTCCTCCTCGGCCGAGAGCAGCAGCACCGGCACCGACGCCGTCTCGGGCGCGGCCCGCATCTCGGCGAGCAGGTCGAGGCCGTGTCCATCGGGGAGGTTGAGATCGAGGATGACGAGCTGGCAGGAGCTGGCCCGGAGAGCCGCCCGAGCGGCCTCGAGATCGGCGCAGAGGACCACGTCGAACTCGGCGTCCTGGAGCGCCTCGCCGATGTGCATGCGCACCGTGAGGCTGTCGTCGACCACGAGGATGCGAGGCGCCGTCATGCGGGCCTCCTGGCGGGGGACTGCCGGGCGAGCGAGGTCAGCGCGGGGGCGATCTCGCCCAGCGGCAGCACCCGCTCGGCCGCGCCGAGCTGGATGGCCTCCCGGGGCATGCCGAACACGATCGACGTGGCCTCGTCCTGGGCGATGGTGTGGGCCCCGGCGCGGCGCAGCGCCAGCAGGCCCTCGGCGCCGTCCTTGCCCATCCCTGTGAGCAGACAGGCGACCGTGGACGGGCCCAGCTCGTCGGCCAGCGAGGCGAAGAGGAGGTCCACCGAGGGTCGGCACGAGTGCCGCTCGGCGTCATCGGTGAGGAGCAGTCTCCCGCCGCGGACCACCAGGTGCTTGTCGGGCGGCGCCAGCAGCACACGCGCCTCGCCCGGCTCGGGCAGGTGGTCGCGGTGTCGGGCGTAGGCGACCGGGATGGGGCTCTGGCCGTCCAGCCACTCGGCGAAGGCGGACGCGAAGAGGGCGCTCAGGTGGATGACGATGAGGATCGGCAGCCGGAAGTCCGCCGGCAGCTCGCGCAGGATGTGGACCAGCGCGGCGGGGCCGCCGGTGGACACGCCGATGGCGACCAGACGCGGCGACCTCCGCTGTTCCTGGGTCGACACCGGCGGCGGCGTCCCTTCCGGAGCTTGCAGTCCCAAGGAGCCGAGGCGGCCCCGGGGGTGCGTGATGACGCGGATCCGCGCCAGCAGCTTGACGTTGGCCACCAGCTCGCGCTCCCAGGTGGCGTCCGACTCACCGCCGCCGGGCTTGTCGAGCACGTCGAGCGCCCCGGCAGCCAGGGCCTCGTAGGTCTTGAAGATCTCGCCGCGGTTGAGCGAGGCCGAGACGATGAGGATCGGCGTGGGGCAGTACGCCATGATGAACTCGGTCGCCGCGAGCCCGCTCATCACCGGCAGCATCATGTCCAGGGTCACCACATCGGGTCGCAGGCTCTGGCACAGCTCGATGCCCCGCTTGCCGTCCCCCGCCTCGGCGATGACCTCCAGCTCGGGGTCCGCCGTGAGCACCCTGACGATGTACTTCCGCACCGTCAGCGAGTCCTCGACCACCAGCACGCGTGTCCTTCCCATCGCTATCCGACCAGCCTTCGTATGGTGTCCAGGAGCAGGTTCTGGTCGAACTCGCCCTTGACGATGTACGCGTTCGCGCCCGACTCCTCGCCCTGCCGTCGATCCTCGGGCGCGTCGCGGGAGGTGACCAGGATGGCGGGGATCGCATGGAGCGCGGGGTCGCGCCGCACCTCGCGCACGAAGCCGAAGCCGTCCATGCCCGGCATCTCCACATCTACCAGGAACAGGCTGTGAGCGCGCGTCCCGACCCGGGCCCGCGCACGGGTCAACCCCTCCTCCGCGGACTCGGCCACCTCGACGTCGTAGCCGGCCGACTCCAGGATGCTCTGCTCGAGCCGCCGCGTCGTCAGCGAGTCGTCGATGACCAGGACGAGCGCCCGCGGAGCCCTCGCCGCCACCGGCTCGCGACCGGCGGCGCCCTCGGCCGCCTGGATCAGCCCGGCCGCGTCCAGCACCAGCAGCGGGTCTCCGTGGGCGTCCAGCGAGGCGCCTGCCACCACGGGCTCGGCGCGCACCGCGCTCGGCAGGGCCCACATGACGACGCTCGCCGCGCCCGGCAGCCTGCCCGCGCCGAGCACGACGCTGCGCCCCCCGAGGTGGATCACGGCGGCCGACCAGACCTGGCGCCCGCGCGGCGCGGGGTTCGAGGCGCCGAGGGCGCGGTGCAGCGTGATGAAGGGGAGCTCGCCTTCGTCGACACGCGCGGTCTCGCCCCGGGCGGAGCGGGTGACGTCCGCGTCCGGCAGGCGCAGCGTCCGCCGCACCGCCTCGAGCGGGATGGCCGCGGTGAGGCCGCCCTCTTCCAGCAGCAAGGCGTTCATCGACGCGATGGACACCGGCACGTGCAGCGTCACCGTGGTGCCGGCGCCCGGCTCGCTGCCCAGGTCCAGCTCCCCCTTCACGCCGGCCACCGTGGCCCGCACCACGTCCAGCCCGATGCCGCGGCCCGACAGCTCGGTGACCCGCCCCGACGTGGACAGGCCCCCCGTGCGCAGCAGCGCGAGGGCGCCGTCCAGATCCAGCGCGGCGGCGGCGGCCGCGCTCAGCATCCCGCGGGCCAGCGCCGCCTCCCGCACGGCGGCCAGATCCACGCCGCGGCCGTCGTCGCGGCACACGAAGGAGACCCGCCCGCCGCGTCGGCGCACCGACAGCCAGACCTGGCCGCGCGCCGGCTTGCCCACCGCCAGGCGCGCCGCCCGCGGCTCGATCCCGTGGGCCACCGCGTTGCGGACCACGTGCATCAAGGCATCCCGCAGCGACGAGAGCACCTGAGCGTCCAGCCGCACGGCGCCGCCGTCGGTCTGGAAGTCCACCTCCACGCCGATGGCCTCGGCCGCGTCGCGGGCCGAGCGCTCCAGCGCTGCGAACACCGTGTGCGCCGGGACCAGGCGCAGCCGGTGGGTCAGCT
Organism: Deltaproteobacteria bacterium; assembly: GCA_020632695.1. GTDB lineage: Bacteria > Myxococcota_A > UBA9042 > PHBI01 > JACKFB01 > JACKFB01. Next base: position 267,597 of record JACKFB010000001.1, on the reverse strand, counting down.
CCTCGACCTCCGACAGCCGCGCCTCGGCCCGCTCGATGGCGCCGGCGAGGCTGCGGTTGAAGAGCTCCAGCTCCTCGCCCAGCTCATCGGCCAGCGGGCGAGCCTTCGCCGCCTCGCGGGCGGCCTGCGCGTCGTCGCGACCGGGCCGGGCCGCGAGCCGATCGGAGACCAGCCCCGCCAGCCCCTGCAGGCGCCGCGACGTGCCCAGCTCCGCCCGCATGGCCCGCACCTGGACCGCCGCCTCGGTCACCCCGCGCAGCAGCGCGTCCATCTCGGCGATGGCGACGCGCAGGGTCTCCAGCGTGTCGTCCGCCGGCACCTCCGCGCCGCTCGGGGCCTCGGCCGGCGCGGCCGGATCCAGAAGCCGCAGCAGCTCCCCCGCCCGGTCCAGCAGCTCCAGCAGCGCGCTGGCCTGCCCCCGCGGCAGCGCCTCGGCCGCCCCGCGGTGCGCGCTCAGCAGCTCCTCGACCTCGTGCGCCAGTTCGGCGATCTCCGGCTGCCGCACCACCCTCGCCGCCCCCTTGAGCGTGTGGCCGAGCCTCAGCAGGCGGGCCACCTGGGCGTCCGCAGGCGCGCCCTTCTCCAGCTCGAGCACGCCCTGGCTCAGCCCGTCGATGAGCTCCCGCGCCTCGATCCGGAAGTACTTGTAGGGGTCCGTCGCCATTCGCTCAGCGGCTCGCCTGCGGCTCGATGAGGCGCATGAGGTCGCGGGAGAGCACGTTGAGCTGCGACGCGGTCTGCAGGGTCTGGCTGGCGCTCGCCTCGGTCTCGTGCGTCGCCTGCGCCACGTTGGAGATGGCGATGTTCACCTGCTCGACCGCGGTGGACTGCTGCTTGGTGCTGAGCTGGATCTCGCGCGCTGCCTCGGTGGTGACCGTGACCGAGCTGCTGATCTGGCCCAGGGCGACGGCGACCTCGGCGAACTCGCGCGTCCCGGCGTCCACCGCCTTCGAGCCGCCCTCCGTCGTCATCACCGTGGCGTTCACCGAGGCCCGGATCTCGTCGATGAGGCCGCGGATCTCCTTGGTCGAGCCGCCCACGCGGTCGGCGAGCTTGCGGATCTCGTCGGCGACCACCCCGAAGCGCTTGCCGGACTCGCCGGCACCGGCCGCCTCGATGGTCGCGTTGATGGCCAGGATGTTGGTCTGCTCCGACAGCTCGTTGATCAGCTCGAGGATGCCGCCGATCTGCTGCGACTTCCTGCCCAGGTCCAGCATGTGCGCGACGATGAGGTCGACCTGCCGCTTGATCGACCCGATGGACTCGCCGGTCCGCTCAACCGTCGCCTCACCGGCCCGCGCCGCCTTGGCCGTGTCCTCGGCGATGCGCGCCACCCGCTGGGCGCTCTCGGCGATCTGCTTGGAGGTCGCCAGCAGCTCGTTGATGGTGGTGCTGATCTCGTTCATCGCCGTCGCCTGCTCCTTCGAGCTGGACGCCTGCTGGTTGGCCGCGGCCTGCAGCTCCGACGACGAGCTCTGGACGTAGCCTACGGCGGCGCCGATCTGACGCGACAGCGCGCGGGTCAGCAGGACCGCGGTGATGATGCCCAAGAGCAGCGCGCCCAGCGCCAGCATCACCACGAGCCGCGTGGCGGCCGCCGCCCGGTCCGACGCCGCCTGGCGCGCGGCCTCCAGGGCCATCTCCTCCCGCGCGATGAACTGGTCCACCAGCCCCCCGACCCGCTTGCGCGCCGGGACCACCTCGGCGTCGAAGCGCGCAGCGAGCTGGTCGAGGGAGTCCACGTCGCGGCGCAGCTCGGCCAGCCGCTCGACCGTGCGCTGGTGCTGCTCCTCGGCGGCCCGGATCTGCTGCAGGATCTGCGCGCCTTCCGTGTCGGCGATCCCCGCCACCCGCCACCGCGTCTCCACGGCGTCGAGGGCCGCCTGGAAGTCGGCCCGAGCCAGCTTCGCCGCGTCCAACCGCTCGGGGCCGGGCGCCAGCAGGTAGCCCCGCATCGCGCCCATCTTCGCCTCGACCGCCGCGTTGAGCTTCTCGGCGTCCAACCGGTTGGCGGCGTTGATGTCGATGACCCGGTCCTTGTCCTCCACCACCGAGCGCAGCGCGGACACGGCGACGACGCCGATGACGATGGTGAAACACACGAGCACGGCGAAGCCGGCGCCGACCTTGCGGCCAAAGGTCCAGGACGATGCCATGGGGGAGTGCTCCTAGGCGGCCGTGGCCGGGCTGGTGGGCGCCCGGATGGCCGCGGTCAGGCGTGAAATCTCGAGGAGGAGGCAGGGGCCGGCGTCGGTGTGCGCCATCTCCCTGCCGAAGCGGTGGTCGTGATCCGCTGCGCTGACCGCTCGGATCGAGGCGGAGGGCAGGCGAACGTGGCCCTCCAGGTCCCGCACCGCCAAGGCGATGGGGTCGGCCCGCTCGCAGACCAGCAGCCAGCCCGGCGTGGACGAGGACGCGGGCTCTCCCAGCAGGCCGGCCAGGTCGAAGACGGGCAGCAGCGTGCCGCGCAGACCGGCCAGGCCCAGCAGGTGCGGCGCCGACGAGGGCACCGGGACGACGGGCCGGCGGGCGGCGATCTCGGCCACGTCGCGCAGGCGCACGGCGTAGCGGCGCGCCCCGGCGCGGAGCAGGAGCAGGTCCACCGAGGCGACCTCGCCCCGGGTCGCGGGCTCCGCGAAGCTCGCGTCGAAGGCCCGACGCAGCGCGAGCGCCTTCGAGGCCAGCGAGGGCGACTCGCTCATCGCTCGCCTCCCGCAGCGCGAAGCTCGGCGCGGCACAGCGCGCTCAGCGTGTCGCGGGAGAAGCCCCCGCCAAAGAGCAGCAAGCGCGACGCATCCTCCCGCGCCAGCAGCGCGAGCGCGTGCGACAGCTCTCGGCGCGCGGTGGTGTCGTCACCCGCGCGGCGGGCTACGAGCCCCATGTGCAGTCGCGGCATGGCGAAGCCCGGGTCCAGGTAGGCGGCGGTCTGGTCGTGGTCCAGCGCGCTCTCGACGTCCCCGGCGTGCTCGCAGGAGAGCGCCATCACATAGTGGACGCCCGCGTTGAACTCGTCGAGGGCCAGCAGCCGCTCGCAGCAGGCGCGCGCCTCATCGAGCCGGCCGCTGTTGGTGAGCAGCACCGCGCGCATCAGCATGGCGTCGGGGTCGGCGGCCGTCTCGCCTGCCAGCCCCGACAGCAGCGCCAGGGCGTCGCCGAATCGCTCCTGACGCATCGCCTCGAGCGCCGGCGCGAGCACACCGCCCGCGGCGAGCGACCGGGCACCGGCGGACGGCGGCGGCGGCGCGGAGGCGGTGGTCGGCTGGTGCGCCAGCGCGGCGATGCGCTCCGAGGCGCGCTGGATGGCGTCGACCCAGGAGGTGCTCGAGTCTCCGACCGGCGGCAGCGCGGCGGGCGGCGAGTCGGTGCCCCGAGGGCCCGGCGCCGCGGCATCGGCGCCGGTGCGCTTCTGATAGTAGAAGGTGTCGTGGGTGTGACACAGGTGGAAGCCGCGGTTCATGCCGCGTAGCGACTCGGCGTGGCCCAGGAACAGGTAGCCGCCCGGGCGCAGCGCTCGGTGGGCCCGGGTGATGACGTCGGCCATGTGCTCGGGCGCGAAGTACATCAGCACGTTGCGGCAGAACACCAGGTCGTGCGAGGCCGCCCGCCAGAACGCGGCGCGGTCGTCGGTGAGGTTGCCGCGCACGAAGCGCACCATCTGCCGGATGCCCGGGTCGACGACGAACTCGCGGCCGACCTCCTCGAAGTAGCGGAGGCGCGTGGCCTCGGGGGTGGCGCGCAGCGACCAGGACGAGTATCGGGCGCGCTCGGCCTTGGCCAGCGCGGCCGGGTCGATGTCGACGGCCACGATCTGCACGTCCCAGGACGCCAGGTCCGGCAAGGCCTCGCTCAGCATCATCGCCAGCGAGTAGGGCTCCTCGCCCGACGCACACCCGGCGGACAGGATGCGCAGGCGTCGGTGGGGCGACGCTGCGGCGATGAGCGCCGGCAGCACGCCTTCGACCAGCGCGCGAAATGCGTCTGCGTTGCGGAAGAAGAAGGTCTCATTGATGGTGAGGGCCTCGGCGAGAAAGGCGGTCTCATCGTCTTGCGTCGCATCATCGCTCAGGAGGCGCTGGTAGGCGCCGAACCCGCTGGCCCCCGAGGCCTCCATGCGGCGGCGCAGGAGCTCGGCCAGGTCGTCGTCCTTCGTCGCGTCGAAGCGCAGCCCGAAGCGCCTCTCGACCAGCGCGCGGAAGCCCTCGACGTCCTCGGGTTCGAGGCGGGGGCTCATGGGCGCCCGGCCGGGGGAGGGCCCGAGGCGGCCCACGCCGGGTCGGGCAGCAGGCGCAGCTCCCGCATCACCGAGGCCAGGCCGTCGACGCGCCCCAGCCCCTCCGCCGTCGACGCGTCGGCGCGGGCGAACACGCAGGGCAGGCGGCGCAGGTCCCCGCGCGGCAGCCGGCGCACCCCGAGCACGGCATCCACCTGCAGGGCCACGCTTCCCTGGCCCGCGTGGACCACCACGAAGCGGCGGTGGTCGAGCGACGGGTCCGCGCCGCCACCGAGGAGTGCGTGGAGATCCACGACGGGCAGCTCCTGGCCGCGAATCACCGCGCCGCCCAGCACGAAGCTCGGCAGGGCGTCACCGGCGCGGATGGGGAGCGGGCGCATGGCCTCCGAGACGAGCGCCACCTCGACCGCCACGGTCTGGTCCCCGACCCGTGCGACCAATGACGGGGCTGTCTCCGAGCTGTGTTCCACGGAATTGGAACCCCGCTGTCCTGGCCCATCCGTCGAGGGCTGCATCGCTGCGCGGGCTGGGCGTCCCCAGCGCGCACCCCGCCTCGAACTCCATCAATCGCACGCGGTGGCTGGGCTTTCAAGGGAGGAGGAGGGCGGCGGCGCAGGCCCAGGGGGGCGGGACGCGGCCGGGCGCCTGACGCTGGCCGGCCCCTGGCTTGCAGCTACAGCCCGCGGAAGTTGACCTGCAGACCGAGACGGCGCATGACGAATGCCGCAGCGCCGGACGGTTTCAGATGTCGCCAGAAGAGCAGACAACTCCCTCGCGCCACGAGGTCGGGCGAATCCTCATCGCCGACGACGAGGAGACGCTGCTGCGCGCGTTCGTGCGGACGCTGAGCTCTGCCGGCTACGAGGTGGTCACGGCGCACGATGGCACCTCGGCGGCGGCGCTGGCGGCGGATGCGTCCTTCGATGCGATCATCAGCGATCTGGGGATGCCGGGCCTCGACGGCGTGGAGCTGCTGCGCGCGGTGCGCAGCCACGACCTGGACGTTCCCGTCATCCTCATCACCGGCTCGCCGACCGTGGACAGCGCCATCCGCGCGGTGGAGCTTGGGGCGCTGCGCTACCTGGTGAAACCCTTCGAACCCAGGGCGCTGCTCGAGCTGGTCGGCGACGCGGTGCGCCTGCACAAGATCGCGAAGCTGAAGCGGCAGGCGCTGGCCATCGTCGGCACCGGCGGGGGGCAGCTCGGGGACCGCGCCAGCCTGGAGGCCAGCTTCGACAGCGTGCTGCGTACCCTGTGGATGGCCTATCAGCCCATCGTGAGCTGGAGCGACCGGCGCGTCTTCGCGTTCGAGGCGCTGCTCCGCGCCGACGAGCCGACGCTGCCGCAGCCGGGGGCCATCCTCGACGCCGCCGAACGCCTGGGCCGCCTCGAGGAGCTGGGGCGCGCGATCCGCCGGCGGGTCGCGACGGTGGTGGAGCGCGCGCCGGCGGCCTTCGTCTTCGTCAACCTGCACACCCGAGACCTGCTCGACGAGGCGCTCTACTCACCGGACGCGCTGCTCTCGAAGCAGGCGCACCGGGTGGTGTTCGAGATCACCGAGCGCGCGTCCCTCGACGACGTGCCCGACGCGTCATCGCGGGTGGCCGCGCTGCGCAAGCTCGGGTTCCGCATCGCCATCGACGACCTGGGCGCCGGGTACGCCGGGCTGGCCAGCTTCGCGCAGCTCGAGCCGGACGTGGTCAAGTACGACATGTCGCTCATCCGGGACGTGCACCAGAGCCCGACCAAGCAGAAGGTGCTCGAGTCGATGACCCGGCTCTTCGCCGAGCTGGACCTCCTGGTCATCTCGGAGGGCGTGGAGACGCCGGAGGAGCGCGACACGCTCACTGCGCTCGGCTGCGACCTGCTGCAGGGCTATCAGTTCGCGCGGCCGGGGCCCGCCTTCCCGCCGGTCGCCTGGTAGCGGGGCCGCGGGCGGCCACGCCTCAGGGCGATGGCCCCCACGGCTCGTGCAGCATCAGCGCTTCGAGGCCCTGGGCGAAGGTGTGGTCGATGATGACCCGGAAGCCCTCGAGGGAGGGGTGGATGCCGTCGGGCAGATAGTCGAGCGGCCCGGGGAGCTGCACGAGACCGCCCGGGAAGGGCGTGTAGGTCGGCCACACCCCCGGCGCCGGGACGGCCCCCGGTCCGTAGGCCACGGGCGGCAGGAAGAAGGGCGGGTGCGGCACGTCGCCGAAGGTCCACTGGAGCAGCCCCAGGTTGTGGGCGTAGTGGACCCGCGAGTTCGCCTGGGCGATGCCCAGCTTGCGCTGCTCGAGCGCGATGAAGGCCTCGTTGTAGGACTGCTGGTCGAGCCCGGGCAACGACACGTAGAGCTGCAGGAAGTCGTAGTGGAGGTAGTCGTAGCCGACCATGACCACCTGGAGGTCCGGCCGGCCCGCCATGGCGTAGCCGATGAGGTTCTGGACGTCGTCGCGGATGTCGTCGAGCGCCAGCTCGCGGAAGAACTTGGGCAGCTTGGCCCAGCCGCCGTTGATCTCGCGGTTGAGGTCGTTTCCGCCGATGACCAGGAGCAGCACCTCGGCCGGAGGGTCCGCGTCGAGCGCGGCGTCCAAGGCCAGGAGCTTGCCGCCGTCGTTGGTGACCCACTGCGCGGCGGTCGAACCGGCGACCGCCGTCGCCTCCCAGGTGAGCGTCGCGTCGAAGCCCAGATCGGCCAGCGCGTCGATGGTCGGCATCACCAGGCCCACCGACCAGGAGTCGCCCGCCATCACCAGGCGGTGCACGGTGTTCGGAGGCGGAGGCCCGTCGGGGGCGGTGTCGGCGACCGTCTCGGTGGCGGTGTCGGCGATCCGTCTCGGTGTCGGTGTCGGTCTCGGCGACCGTCTCGGTGTCGGTGTCGGTGTCGGTCTCGGCGTCGGTGCCGGTCTCGGTCTCGGCCCCGGTGTCGGTCTCGGTGCCGGTCTCGGCCCTGGTGTCGGTCTCGGTCTCGGTCTCGGTCTCGGCCCCGGTGCCGGTCTCGGTCTCGGTCTCGGTGTCGGTCTCGGTGCCGGTCTCGGTCTCGGTGCCGGTCTCGGTCTCGGCCCCGGTGTCGGTCTCGGCCCCGGTGCCGGTGTCAGCGCCCGTGTCCGAGACCGCGTCCGAGTCCGTGTCCGTGTCCGTGTCCGAGACCGTGTCCGAGACCGTGTCCGAGACCGCGTCCGTGTCCGAGACCGCGTCCGTGTCCGCGTCCGAGTCCGTGTCCGCGTCCGAGACCGTGTCCGAGTCCGAGGCCGTGTCCGAGACCGAGCCCGCGTCCGAGGCCGTGTCCGAGTCCGAGACCGTGTCCGAGACCGAGACCGCGTCCGACACCGAGCCCGTGTCCAAGTCCGCCGTGGCGGAGAGGTCGGAGGGCTTGATGCTTCCGTCGGCGCAGGCTTGCAGCGGGCTGCAGAGCAGCGCCAGGGAGAGCAGGAGCTTCTTCATGGCGGGACGATAGCACAGCTGAGCCGGTGTGCACTCGGGGGCGAGGCCGCGGTTTGCGGGCTCGCCCCCGAGGGCTCACGGGGTCAGGGAACGACCAGGGGCGGGGCGATGCTGGTGGGCAGGCCGATGGTCGTGGTGGAGGCCGGGGCCAGCGGCCAGGTGCGCAGGCTTCCGGCGGTCGAGGTGCCGCAGGGTGTGCCGTTCGACGCGTTGTAGCCGGAGCTGGTCGACGGCGTGACCTGGGCGGTCGCCGTGCGGCCGTTCGCGTCCACGTCGGCGAGGACGGCCCACGAGTTCTGGGCGTAGAGCCAGAAGGCCTCCTTGGCGTCGCGGATGTAGAACTTCGAGCTGGAGCCGCTGTTGTAGTAGGCCGAGCCCGAGCAGCCGCTGCCGGTGTAGTAGACGTACCCGCCCTGGACGGGCTCGGCGCCGACGACGGTCAGCGACACGATGTAGCCGGTGGGCGTGCGGAAGGTGACCACCGGGCCGTACAGGTTTCCGCCGGTGTCGTAGGACATGAAGCGCCCGAGCACGACGCCGTTGGCGTCGGTGACGTCGGTGGAGGCCGCGCTGCCGCCGCCCCCGGTGCCGGCCACGCCGTTGCAGACGTAGGCGGTCCCGCTGGCCGAGACCAGGCGCTGGCCGCCAGCGGCGCAGTCGTCGCCCGCCGAGACGGCGGTCACGGTGACCGACTGACCGGGCAGACCCGGGACGCCCATCGGGCCCATCGGACCCATCGCGCCGGGCAGGCCGTCCACGCCGGGCAGACCCATCGGACCCATCGGGCCCATCGGGCCCATCGGGCCGGTCGCGCCGTCCACGCCGGGCAGACCCATCGGACCCATCGGGCCCATCGGACCCATCGGGCCGGTCGCGCCGTCCACGCCGGGCAGACCCATCGGGCCCATCGGACCCATCGGACCCATCGGGCCGGTCGCGCCGTCCACGCCGGGCAGACCCATCGGGCCCATCGGACCCATCGCGCCGGGCAGGCCGTCCACGCCGGGCAGACCCATCGGGCCCATCGGGCCCATCTCGCCCTGGGGCCCGGTCGGGCCGGTGGCTCCCTGCGGACCCTGCGGCCCCGTCTCGCCCTGCGGACCCGTGGGGCCCACCGCACCGGTGGCGCCCTGCGGGCCCTGCGGTCCCATCTCACCCTGCGGCCCGACCGGGCCGACCTCGCCCTGCGGGCCCTGCGGACCCACCGGCCCGACGTCGCCCTGAGGACCACGCGAGCCCTGGGCGCCCGTCGCGCCCATCGGGCCGACCGGCCCCTGCGGACCGGCCTCGCCCTGCGGGCCCTGGGGGCCCATGAGTCCCGCCACGCCCTGGGGGCCCTGCGGACCCGCCGGGCCCTGCTCGCCCTGGGGACCCGTGAGGCCGATGACCCCCTGGGCCCCGGCCAGCCCGGGGGCGCCGTTGCACGCGAAGATCGGGTCGTGACCGGCGATCTCGAACCGGGCACCGCCGAACTCGCACGCGTCGCCCGGAGGCTCGGAGCTCGGGATCACCGACTCGCCCTGCGGACCCGCCGGGCCCGTGGCCCCCTGGGGTCCCTCGACGCCCGGCTCGCCCTGCGCACCCGGCGCCCCGGCGTCGCCGTTGCAGATGTAGGTGGTGTGGACGTCGGAGTCGATGCGCACGCCGCCGAAGCGGCAGTTGTCGCCTTCGGGCTCGGAGGTCGGCACCACGCTCACGCCCGCCGGCCCCGCCGGACCCTCGGGCCCGGCCACGCCCCCGAGGCCGTTGCAGATGAAGTGCGTCCCGTCGATGGAGTCGACCCGCAGGCCGCCCGCAGCGCAGCTCGCGCCCGGCGGCACCTCGGTGACGATCACGTCCTCGCCGTCGGCGCCAGCGGGGCCGCGCAGCCCGGCGGTGGGCCCGACCCAGCGCCCCTGCGCGTCGATGACGGTCACGCCGTTGATGGTGACGGTGGCAGGATGGATGTCGCCCACCACGTCCTGGGCGACCATCGCGTAGGGCACGGCGCCCACCGGAGTCCGCGGGACCATCTCGTCGTCGCCGCCCACGGCCACGCCGAGCCAGCGCTCGCCCTCACCCAGGAAGGTGGGGCCGAAGGGAGTCTCGGAGCCGAGGGCCACCGAGAACCAGCTCTGGCGGACCTCGACCTCGTGGCTCTCGGTCCAGATCACGTCGTCGCCGTCGGCGCTGCCGTAGATCGTGAAGACGATCGGCAGGTTGGCGTCGACCAGCTCACCGTCGGCGGAGGTCAACCGGCCTTGGTGGGTCAGGGTGGCAGGGACGGCCGCCGAAGCGGCCCCGGTACCCAGCAGCAGAGCTGCCAGGCCGATCAGGCGCAATCGCATCATCGTTCAATCTCCATGAGTGATGTCGGGGTGTTCGCGAGTTCTGGAGCGGACTGGTGCGGGCGCGCGGGCCGCCCTCGAAGCTCCGACCCCCGGCGCCTGGGTCGTGCCGCCCGCACCCGAAGTCCTGCTTCGAGCGCGCGGGCGCCACGACCCGGACGTCGCCGGTCGGGAGGCCAGGTCGGGGGCATGCCCCCCGGGGCTGTCAGTGCGGGTCTGCGGGCGCCGCGAAGTGCGGGCTGCGCGACGCCTCGGAGGAGCCGAGGCTGGGTCCCAGCGTGGCGACCATGCGGTAGCTGGCGCTGGACGCCGAGACGGCGCCGATGCCGAAGTCGCCGCTCGGCACCAGGGCGAGAGCGCCGTTGCCCTCGCCGGGGGTGACGGCGTCGAAGCGGGTCGATGCGCGGTCGGGGAACGCGGTGGCGTCGGTGGTCTCGTGCGCCGAGTAGTGCGCTTCGATGCCGCTGCCCGAGCCGCACCCGGCGAAGATCGCGAGCACGGCGCCGACGCCGATGAGCCGATGGATTCCAAGTCTCAAGATGACCTCCTTTGGGGAGCACGGGGTCCGGGGACCCGAGCACCAACGGAAGTTCACCGGCGAGAGTTGAGGCCTTTTTCGGCCGCGGGGACGATGGCGCGGCTGGACTGCACGAGCGCGCGGCTCGACGGGCCTGCATGCACGCCGGCTTGGGCGCCGCAACAGAGGCGGGCCGCGATCGTCACCAGGTCGAGGGTACCCCGCGATCCTGGTTCAGGGCTCCTCGTCGGCGGGGCAGAGGCACTGCCCGGCCTGCCCCGCGTCGTCGCAGGAGGCCATGCCGACGACCCCGCCGCCGCAATCGCAGCCCAGCGACGTGTCGGGGGGGCATTCGCCAGCGCGCGGCGGCGTCCCGGGGCGCAGACCCTGGCAGCCGCAGGTGGCGGTGCCGGCAGGCCCCTCGGTCAGCCGCACGCACACGCGGTCTCCGTTGATGCTGCAGGACTCGCCGATGGCCTTGCCGGCGCAGGAGAGGGCCGAGTAGTGGCCGTCGAGGTAGTCGATGCACGCCGGGGCCGGCGCGGCGGCGCCTTCCGAGGGTTCGCCCTTGGGGTCCTTGGGACCGCAGGCCAACAGGAGCAGCGCCGCGGTGGCGCTCAGGAGCAGACGGATCGACGCGCGCATGGGCGAACCTCCGGGGTGCTGGCGCCCCTCGGCCGAGGGCCGGGGACGTCGCTGCGAGCTCGAGGTGGGGCCTCGATGTCACCACGGGTGGCGGTCACGGTCAAACCGCTCGGGCCAGCGACGCGCGCGGGCACGCCGGGGGCCCGGTTCACGCCTCGGGCGCCGCCAGGTCCGCGCCCAGGGCCGCCCGCTGGGCCTCGCTCAGCGTGGTCTCGTAGCGGTACCGCTCGAAGTCGCAGCCCAGCGCCACCGGCGCCGCCTCGCCCAGCGGGAAGGTCAGGTACTGCACCGAGGACAGCCGGGTCTCTCCGAGCTGGCGCTCGTCGAAGCGGGGCCGCACACGTTCGCCGCCGGGCAGCGTCGCGTACAGGTGCTCCGGCAGCGGCAGCCACTCGGTCAACAGGCGCGCCCGCTCCTCGGGGGACTCGATCTCGATGAGCAGGGTCGCGCCCAGCTCGCCCGGTCCGCCCACCAGCTCGTTGTACGTCTCGATCTCGTGCTCGATGTCCGCCTCCTTCACGATCTGCTCGGCCCGAGTCATCTCCTGGATCTGGTAGATGATGGTCTCGGTGTTCTCGAAGAGCAGCGTGAGGTGCGGCCCGATGTGGATGCGCCGCGGGACCTTCAGCTCCAGCGCCCGCTCCCGCGCCTGGTCCCGCCCCTCGCTGTAGGTCACGTAATCGACGATGTCGCTGCGCCGTACCTTCCTCATGTCTGCTCCTCCTCGGTCCGCGGCGGCGGCAAGAGCTTCGTTCCGGTGAGGCTCTCGCCCCGATAGGACTTCGCCATGATGGTCATCGGGTGCATCGGCTTGCGCCCCGCGTGCTGCTCGAACTGGAGCGCCGCCAGCGGGCAATCCGTCGACCACACCTCGCCGCCGCCCTCGATCATCCCGTCGAAGGCGCGCTTGCCCACGCGCTGGGAGGGCTCGAACCCCTCCACCTTCATCGCGAAGGTGCCGTCGTGCCCGCAGCACTCCATCACCGTCCCCATCTTCGCGCCCAGCGCCTTCTTCATCACGTCGCGGCCCTTGAAGCCGACCCCCTGGGCACGCAGGTGGCACGGTGCGTGGTAGGCGATGCGCGGGCCCTCGCTCTCCTCGGGCAGCTTGGAGAAGCGCTCCTCGTTGCGTATCGACCAGAGGAACTCGCTGGGGTCCTGGGTCGCCGCCGCCAGCTTCTCGGCGCGCGCGCGGTCCTCGGGCGCCACCAGCTCCGGGTACTCGCGCCGCAGCATCATCGAGCAGGTCGGGTTGATCACCACCACCTTCGCGCCGGCCTCCACGTAGGGTTCCAGCCGATCCAGGTTCGCCTTCGCGTGCTTGCGCAGGCCCTCCAGGTCCCCGCTCTCCCAGGCCGGCATCCCGCAGCACTCCAGGCCGCGCACGCAGCGGACGTCCACCTGGTTGCGCTCGAGCACCTCGACGGTGTCGCGGCCGATCTGCGGCTCGTTGTGCTGGACGAAGCAGGTCTGGAAGAGCGCCACCTCCCCGCCCGGCGCGCCGTCGAGCCGCCCCTGGCCGTCGGCCCAGCGCTCGAAGGTCTTCGGCGCGAAGTCGGGCAGCAGCTTGTCGCGGTGGATGCCCAGCAGCTTCTCCATGAACCAGCGGTGCGCGGCGTTCCGGTTCATCACGTTGGCCAGCCCGAAGCTGGCCCGCGCCACCGCCGCCGTGCCGTCGGGGTTGCCCAGCACGCGCTCGCGCAGCGGCAGGCCCTGTCGCTGCACCCGCTGGGCCCGGTAGCGGCCGACCAGCTTGGGGAAGTCGAGCTGGAACTCATGGCCGTCCCGCGGCGTGTAGGGGCACTGCACCTCGCACAGCTTGCACTGGAAGCACTCGTCGAGGACCTTCGCCGTCTCCTCGCCGGTGAGCTTGCGCACGTCGCCTTCGTGGCGCTCGTCGATGAACGCGAAGAGGTCGGGGAAGGTGTCGCAGTACTTGAAGCACATGCGGCAGCCGTGACAGACCTCGAAGACGCGGGTGATCTCCTGCTGCAACGCGTCGGCATCGAAGTAGAGCGGGTCGTTCGGATCGTAGGTCAGCCCCGAGGTGGGCAGGTACGAGATGGGCGAATCGCTCATGTTCTCACCGTGCGCGGAGAGGGATCGGTGCTGACGCGGCGGCGCACGAGGCACCGCCGCCAGAGGCTCGTCGGGGGCGCGGGTGGGGACTCACGGCCCTCACCCACGCGTCCCGCATTGCCAGGGAGCGGACCTCAGGAGATGGTGTCGAGCATCTTCTGGAAGCGGCCCGCGTGGGACTTCTCGGCCTTCGCCAGCGTCTCGAACCAGTCGGCGATCTCGCTGAAGCCCTCTTCCCGCGCGGCCTTCGCCATGCCCGGGTACATGTCGGTGTACTCGTGGGTCTCACCGGCGATGGCGGCCTTCAGGTTGGTCTCCGAGTCACCGATCGGCAGGTCGGTGGCCGGGTCGCCGACGCGCTTGATGTAGTCCAGGTGCCCGTGCGCATGGCCGGTCTCGCCCTCGGCGGTGTCGCGGAAGTTCGCCGCGACCTCGGGGTAGCCTTCGACGTCGGCGATCTTGGCGAAGTAGAGGTAGCGACGGTTGGCCTGCGACTCGCCCGCGAAGGCGTCCTTGAGGTTCTGGTGGGTCTTGGTGCCCTTGAGCTCCGGCATGATCTGCTCTCCTGATGTGGGTTGAAGGGGGTGTTCTTGGGCCGCCGCACCGCGGGGACCGCGCAGGGGAGTAAAGCAAATCCCGTGCCGCCGCACCAGGAGGCCCGAACCTGCCGGAATCACTGCGAGCTGTGCGGACAGCGCGACCGGAACGCTTGGATCCACGAAATGTCGTGATATGAAGCGGCGGTATTTCGTGACACGGCCTGTCGCCCACGAAATATCGTGACACGCCCGGAGCCGCCCATGTCCGTCGCCGTCCCCAGCTCGCCCATCATCGACCTGACCCGGAACCTGGGCGCCGTCGCCCGCCTCGGCACCTCGGCCGAGGCCGTGGACGAGCTGCTGGCCGAGGCCCTCGAAGCCTTGGGCGGCATGATCCCCTTCGACCTCGCCACCGTGATGGAGCTGTCCGACGAGGACGAGCTGGTCGTCCGGGTCGCCATCGGGCCGCTCTCCGGCGCCGACGTCCGCGCCCACCGGCTGCGCCTGGCCGACTACCCCTCCATCCGGCGGCTCCTGGACGAGGGCACCGCCCGCGCCTTCATCGACGAGGATCATGCCCACGGCGACGGCGACCCCTTCGACGGCGTGCTGGATCTCCCGCACGGCCACTCGTGCATGGTGGTGCCGCTGCGCGCCGAGGGCGCCCCGGTCGGCATCATCACGATGGACCGGCAGGTCTGCGGCGCCTACCCGGAGGCGGTGGTCCACCTGGCCGACATCTTCGGGCGCCTGCTGGCGCTGGTGATCTGCTACGGCGAGCAGTCCATGCGCCTGACCCGACTGCGCGACCAGCTCGAGGAGCAGAACCGGCTCTTGCGCGAGCGGGTCGGCGGCCAGCACGACGCCTGCGAGCTCATCGACGCGGCCCGCAGCCCGGCGATGCGCCACATCGCGCACCTGGCCCGCCAGGTCGCGCCCACCGACGCGCCGGTGCTGCTGACCGGCGAGACCGGCGTCGGCAAGGAGGTGCTGGCCCACGCCATCCACGGCTGGAGCCACCGCGAGGCCAAGCCGATGGTCAGCATCAACTGCGCCTCGCTGCCCGCGGGCATCATCGAGAGCGAGCTCTTCGGCCACGTGCGCGGCGCGTTCACCGGCGCGTCGGGCACCCGCATCGGCCGCTTCCAGGCGGCCAACGGCGGCACGCTGCTGCTGGACGAGGTGGGCGAGCTGCCGCTCGATCTCCAGGCCAAGCTGCTGCGCGTGCTCCAGGACGGCTGCTTCGAGCCGGTGGGCTCCGATCGCACCGTGCGCGTCGACGTCCGGGTCATCGCGGCCACCAACGTCGACCTGGAGGCCGCCTGCGCGCGCCGCGCCTTCCGCGAGGACCTCTACTACCGCCTGGCGGTCTTCCCCATCCGCGTGCCGCCGCTGCGCGCCCGCATGGACGACCTGCCCGTGCTCGCCCGCACGGCCCTGGACGCGATCACCCGGCGCACCGGCCGCGGCCCCTGGCTGCTGACCGAGGAGAACCTCCGCCACCTCGCCTCGCAGCAGTGGCGCGGCAACGTTCGCGAGCTCGTCAACGCGCTGGAGCGCGCCACCATCCTCAGCCCCGACGGGCGCTCCCTCGGCTTCCACGACGCGGACGCGCCGGGGCTGCCGGCGGACCCGACGCCGGACGAGCGCCGGCCGACGCCGACGCTGGAGGAGGTGGAACGCCGCCACATCGCGCGCACGCTCCAGGCCACCAGCGGCAAGCTCTACGGCCCCGGCGGCGCCGCCGAGCTCCTGGGCCTGCCCGGCTCCACCCTGCAGAGCCGCATGAAGAAGCTCGGCCTGGGGACCGCGCGCGACTGGCGCTGACGCGGCCCCGGGCCCCTGGTCAGCGCGGCTCGCCCGGGTTGCGCACCCGCTGCATGAACCACCAGTGATGGCCTTCCAGGTCGACGGCCTCGTAGGTGCGGTCGGCCCAGTAGTCCTCGCCGTAGTCGGTGGTCTTCGGCTCGCTGGCGATGGTCGCGCCGGCGGCGCGGGCGCGCTCGCAGTGGGCGTCGGCGTCATCGACGCACACGCACAGCGCCTGGGTGTTCTTGCCGCCCAGCGCCTGCGGCGTCGCGCACCATGACCGCTCGGGCCGCGCGGCGCCGCGCACCTGGCCGACCATGATCAGGCCGCCCGGCAGCTCCAGCTCGGAGTGCTCGATCTGACCGTCCTCGCCCTCGATCTTCATGCGGACCTCGAAACCGAAAGCCTCGCAGATCCAATCGATGGCGCGGGCGGCGTCGTCGTAGAAGACGGCCGACGAGATGCGTGGCCAGCCTTCGGGTGGGTTCTTCATGCTTCGCCTCCTGGGCGTGGGCGCGGGGAGAGAGGTGCCGATCGTGGCGCAGGGAGGGCGCGCCGGGCAAGCCCCGGGCTCGCGTTGATCGGGCGGCGAGGGCCATGCTCCACTCGAGGCCGGGGCGAGGCGACCGCCGGAGGTCCCGGAGGCGCCGGGCCCCACGCCACCGATGACCGCGGACGCTCACCCATGGCTCTCCCCCGCAGCCGCCTCATCCCCCTCTTCGTCGCGCTGCTCTCGGCGTGCGGCGGCGCGGGCGGCGACGGGCTGGACGCGGGGGAGGCCGGAGTCGACGTCGCCGCCGAACCGGACGACGGCTCCGCCCCGCTCGATCCCTGCCCGGCGACTCCGCCTCATCTCGAGCGCAGCAGCACCTGGACCTGCACGCCGGCCGGGATGACCTGCCGGTTCCCGGCGCTGGGCTGCGCGCCCGGCGCCCTGCCCGACACGGTCTGCCACTGCGAGGACGGCCTGTGGCGCTGCGAGTCGCACCTGCACAGCTGCCTCCCCGCCGGCCCCGAGGCCGCGTTCTGGGCGGGCGAGGCGCGGCCCGTGCCCGAGCACCGCGCCGACGCGGCCACCTGCGAGCTCGTCTTGCCGGCCGACGACGTGCGCTGCAGCCGCCACCCACCCGGACGCCGCGACCCCGCCGCCGCCACCTGCGACGTGGACGCCGACTGCCCCGGCGCGGACGCGCGCTGCCTCGAGTCCACCCTCAGCGCCGATCGCACGGCCTGCCAGTGCCACGACAGCGCCTGCCGCAGCGACGACGACTGCCAGAGCGGCGCGCTGTGCCGGTGTGGCGCCGTGGACGACCTCGCCGCGCCCTGCGGCGCAGCTCAGCACGCCCCCTGCCTGCACCAGTGCGTCCCGGCAGCCTGCCGCGTCGACGCCGACTGTGCGCCGGGCGCCCTCTGCAGCCCCTCGCGCGATCGCTGCGGCACCATCACGGCGTACGCCTGCCACGACCCGGCCGCCGACGAGTGCCTGCACGACCTCGAGTGCGGGCCGCCCGACCGCTTCGCCTGCCGGCTGCGCGGCGCACATTGGCAGTGTGAGCCCCGCGGCACCTGCTTCTGACGCGCGCCGCGCGAGCGCTGCCGACCCGGGCGCATCGCGGCCCGGAGCTGGCAGCCGCCCGGGCCGCTCGTGCTACGATACCCGGTGCCCTCAGGCACTCCCCCCGCCACACACGGAGAACGTCCATGCATCGCGCCCGCCTGCCCGCCGCCGCCCGACTGCTGCTCACCCTGGGCCTCTTCGGCCTCGGCGCCCCCGCGGCGCTCGCCGGACCCGTCGTGGCCACCATCAGCGTCACCCCGGTGAACTGGACCGAGGACGGCGTGAAGTACGAGGGGCGCTTCTTCCTGGACACCGGCCGCCTCGCCACCGCCGAGGCGCGCGTCCCGGCGGTGATGGTCGTCCATCAGTGGATGGGCCCGGGCGAGAACGAGGAGATGCGCGCGCGGATGCTGGCCGAGCTGGGCTACGGTGCCTTCGTGGCCGACGTGTACGGCGCCGACACCCGCCCCAAGGACACCAAGGCCGCCGGCGAGGCAGCCGGCCGCTTCAAGTCCGACCGCGCGCTCTTCCGCAAGCGGCTGCTGGCGAACTACCGGAAGATGCTGAGCCTCGACAACGTCGACCCCGAGCGGACGGCCGCCATCGGCTACTGCTTCGGGGGTACGGGCGTGCTCGAGCTGGCGCGCACGGGCGCCGACCTGAAGGGGGTGGTCTCCTTCCACGGTGGCCTGGACTCGACCAACCGCGAGGACGGCAAGCGCATCAAGGCCAAGGTCGTGATGTTCCAGGGCGCCGACGACCCGTACGTGCCGCGCAAGGACATCGACGCGCTGCTGGCCGAGCTGGACG
The DNA here is from genome assembly GCA_020632695.1 of Deltaproteobacteria bacterium. Lineage (GTDB taxonomy): Bacteria > Myxococcota_A > UBA9042 > PHBI01 > JACKFB01 > JACKFB01. The sequence goes on along the minus strand of JACKFB010000001.1, from coordinate 249,656 downwards.
CGGGCAAGGTGACCTGGGAGCTCACGCGCTACTCCGGGGCCGTCCACGCGTTCACGCAGAAGGGGGCGGGCGACGATCCCAGCAAGGGTGTGGCCTACGACGCGCGCGCCGACCGCCGCAGCTGGAGCTCGATGAAGGACTTCCTCGAGGAGATCCTCGGCCGCTGAGCCGGGGGGCCCGCCGCCGGTCGCTCACGCGGCGGGCGGGCGGCGGCGGGGCAGCGAGTGCTCCCAGTCGGCGAGGATCGCGCGCAGCGCAGCGACGAAGGCCAGCGGCTGATCGAGGATCAGGTGGTGGTGGGCCTGCGGGATCTCGACCAGCGGCGAGTTGCGCTGCAGCAGCTCGTACATGTACTCGCCGACCTCGGGGGGCACCACCTTGGACAGCTCGCCGCGAAAGAGCGCGACGCGGCAGCGCACGCCGGCCAGGTACTCGCTCATCGGCAGGCGGCCGTTGTCGAACACGCCGGGATCGAAGCGCCAGGTCCAGCCGGACCTGCCGTCGGCCTCCTCGGTGAGCTCCCGCAGCGAGCTGCGCGCGATGTGGTCCAGGATCCACGGATTGTCGCAGGGCTGGGTCGGCACCAGGCGGAAGTGCGCCAGCGCCGTCTCGAGATCGGGGTAGACCTTGGGATTGCGGAACGCCTTGACCCGATCGCGCTCCTCGCTCTCGGGGTCGGGCCGCATCACCGGCGAGTCCACGATGATGGCCCCGGCGAGGCGGTCGCCGTGACGCGCGGCGGTCACGATGCTCACCAGGCCGCCCATGCTGTGTCCGACCAGGATCGGCTTGCCGGGGACGCCCGCGTCGGCGACCACGCCGAGGATCTCGTGCGGCCAGAAGTCGCCGTCGTAGCTCGGCCGGTGGTCGCTCTCGCCGTGGCCCGAGAGGTCCAGCGCCAGCACGCAGTAGTGGTCCTGGGCGATGAGCGGCGCCAGGAAGCTCCACCAGCGCGCGTGGGCCGCGCCCCCGTGGACCAGGACCAGCGCCGGCCGGGTCGGCTCACCCCACCTCATATAATGGATGCGCGCGCCGCGTACCTCCACCCACGCCTCGGCGGCCCGGTCGGCCAGGGCCTGCTCGAACCACTCGGGTGCTTGCTCGTGCGCGCTCATCGCGGTCGAGCATACGCAGGTGCCCCGGGACGGTCACGGTCGAATCCGCTCAGCGGGAATGGAATTCGGCCGATGGTGTTGATGCACGCGCCATCGTGCGTAGAGTCCCGGGGTCGCGAGTCACCCGGGGTCCAGTGCACCGGCCGTCGCTCGCGGACGATCGCGCGCATGGCCGCTTCTCGAACCGCTCCTCGACGAGATGATGTCCACCGAAACCTCGACCACAATGCCCTCTGCCGGCAGGCGGGACGCCGTCGAGCTCCTGCTCGCCGAGGCTGGCTGTCGTGCGCTCATCGAGGGCGCCCCCGACGCGGCCTTCCTCGTCGACGGCGGGGGGCGGCTGTGTGCGGTCAACGACCGGGCGGCCGCGCTCTTCGGCTACGAGCGCGACGCGATGCTGGGCCTGAGCCTCAACGCGCTGCTGCCGGAGCGATCGCGCGACGCACACGAGGCGGTGATCGCGCGGCTCAGCCCCGGCAAGCGCTCGCGGATGCTGGGCTCGGGCGTCACCGTGGCGCTGCTCCACGCCGAGGGCTTCGAGTTCGCCGTCGACATCGCCGTGAGCGGCGTCGACATCCCGACCGGCCGCGTGACCTGGGCGCTGGTGCGCGCGATCGGCCCGGAGCACCGCGCCGCCTGGCGTGACCTGGGCGGGAGCGCCCACCCGGTGATGCCGCTGGTGCCCATCTGCGCTCACTGCCGGTCGGTGCACGAGGCGGACGACGTCTGGCGGCCCCTCTGCGACGCGGTCCGGGAATATGCCAACGCCATCTTCTCGCACGGCATCTGCCCCGAGTGCGCCACGCACGCCGGGCGCCCGCACCAGGACGGCTGAGCGCGTCGCGGGCGGGAGTGCGCGGGTCTGGCGGGGGGCGGTAGGCACCGGGTGCGAAAACTCGCTATGGTGGGCCCCGCGGACGCCCGGCGAGATGGGCACCGCCGGAGCGGACGGTGACGAGGTGGCGGGCTGAGAGGACGCCGTGGGTGGTCGCTTGGGCGGCGCTCGCGCTGATGGGCTGCAGCGGCGGTGGCGACGGCGGAGCCGACGTGGCCCACGACGGCGACGTGGGCTTCGGCGACACGATCGGCCCCGGCGACGCGGCCGACGCGGTGGACGCGGCCGAAGCAGGCGCCGAGGTCGACGCTGCGGACGCCAGCACGCCGGACGCGACCCCCGACGCCGAGGTGGCGGCCGAGGTCGAGGTGGAGGTGGACGCCGGCTGCAGCTCCGACGACCCCGAGGCCTGTGACGACGGCGACCCGTGCACCGAGAACACCTGCGTCGACGGCGAGTGCGTCAGCGCGCCGCGCCTGGACGTCTGCCGCGTCGGCGGGACCTGCTACGAGGACGGCGCTGTGTCGCCGGGCAACAAGTGCCTGCACTGCGACCTGGCCGCGGACGCGGACGCGTGGTCGCTGGTGGACTGCTCGGACGGCGACGACTGCACGGCCGACGGCTGCACCACCGCCAACGGCTGCACCCACGCGCCCGAGAACGGCACCGCCTGCTCGGACGGCGTGGCCTGTACCAAGAACGACACCTGCGTGGCCGGCAAGTGCGTCGGCAGCGCCTGTGGCTGCGCGACCGTGGCGAACTGCGCCGAGGTCGCCGACACGGCGCCGCCCTGCACGAAGGTCGAGTGCAAGTCGGGCCTCTGCGAGGTGTCCGCCGACCCGGAACAGGACGGCGAGCCCTGCGACGCCGGCTTCTTCTGCGAGATCGGCTCGACCTGCTCGGGGGGCGTGTGCGGGGGCGGTGTGCCCGTGGACTGCTCGGCGTTCTCGATGGGGCCGTGTCGGCCGGGCGTGTGCGACCCGGGCAAGGGGTGCGTGACCCAGGTGCTGCCCGACGGGACGAGCTGCTCCGACGGCAAGCCGTGCACCGGAGGCGAGACCTGCGTGAGCGGGGTCTGCGAGGGCCAGCCGCTGGCGTGCGACGACGGGAACGTCTGCAACGGGCTGGAGACCTGCGCCGAGGCGACGGGCTGCGTGCCGGGAAAAGCGCTGGTGTGCGACGACGGCAACTCCTGCAACGGCAAGGAGACCTGCGATCCGGTCAAGGGCTGCGTCGCAGCGGTGGGCTTCACCTGCGACGACGGCAACCTGTGCAACGGGAAGGAGACCTGCGACCCGGCCAAGGGCTGCCTCGCGGGCGCGCCGCCCGACTGCGACGACGGCAACCTGTGCAATGGCAAGGAGACCTGCCACCCCATCCTGGGGTGCGTGGCCGGCGTGGCGCCCAAGTGCTCGGATGGCAACGTGTGCAACGGGCTGGAGTTGTGCCAGCCGGCCAAGGGCTGCGTGCCGGGGACGCCGCTGGCCTGCTCGGACGGCAACGCCTGCAACGGCGAGGAGACCTGCCACCCGACGGCGGGCTGCGGGCCGGGCACGCCGCCGGTGTGCGACGACGGCGAGGCCTGCAACGGCAAGGAGACCTGCGACCCGGCCCAGGGCTGCGTGGCGGGGACGCCGGTGCCCTGCGACGACGGCGACGCGTGCAACGGGCTGGAGACCTGCGCCCCGGGCGGCGTCTGCCTGCCCGGGACGGCGCTCACCTGTGACGACGGAGACCCCTGCAACGGCCTGGAGACCTGCGCGCCCGCCACCGGCTGCGTCGCCGGCAAGACGGTGGTCTGCACCGACGGCGACCCCTGCAACGGGCTGGAGACCTGCGGCGCGGACGGCCAGTGCATCGGCGGCGCGCCTCCCGACTGCGGGCCGTGGCTTTGCGGGCCCCAGGGCTGCGGCGTGACCTGCAGCAGCGACGCCGACTGCGCGACAGGCGCCTTCTGCGACCTGCAGGACACCAACGGCAACGGCACCTTCGACGAGTGCCTCCCCCGGTCCGCCAACGGCGAGAGCTGCGACAGCGGCGAGGCCTGCGCCAGCGGCTACTGCCAGAGCCAGATCTGCTGCGCCGGCGGCACCTGCTGCAACGACGCCAGCGTCTGCCCCACCTCGGACCCGATCACCGAGGTCGCACAACCCCTGGTGGGGCCGCTGGCCGACGCCACCATCAGTCAGATCGATGGCGCCGCGCAGCAGCTCACCCTCACGCGCTCGGTGCGCCTGGAGAAGCTGCTGGTCCGCCTGATCGGCCCCAGCGCCCAGGCGCTGCCGATGAAGCTGACGGTCACCACCGGAGCGCCCCCCGGCGGGGCCGGGAGCAACACCGTCGCGCTGGCGGACTTCGTCTTCAACGGCCCCGGCGACGTCATCATCGACCTGCCCGCCCCGCCCGAGATCGCCGCCGGCACCATGGTCTGGTTGGTGCTCACCGGCACGGCGTTCTCCGCGCCCCCCTGCACGCCCGACGCCTGCAACGGCCCGGTGGTGCTCTGGAGCGGCTCCAAGTCCGGCGATCCCTACCCCGGCGGCACCACCTGGACCTCCACCGGCGCCGGCGCCAGCTACGTCTCGAATCCGGACCTCGGCGACCGCAGCTTCCAGCTCACCGCCCGCGTCCACGGCTGCGACGACCACCGCTGCGCCACCCCGTGAGCGCGCGCATCGTGAACACTCCGAGGCCAACCCGATGATCACCCGAATCGTCCTGTTCAAGCTCGACGACGCCCACGCCAGTGACGCCGGGCGCGCGGCGGTCGTCGCCGAGGCGCGGCGCGTCATGCCCGAGGTCGCCGGCGTACGCGCCATCGAGGTGGGGGTCCCCGCCGACGCCGAGAGCCTGCGCTCATGGGACGTCAGCCTCATCGTGCGCCTCGACGCGGTCGACGCGCTGCCGGCCTACCAGGCCGACGCGGCGCACCGGGCCTTCGTGGACCAGTTCCTCCGACCGCGCCTGGCCGCCGCGAAGGCGTGGAACTTCGAGGCGCCGTGAGATCCGCCGCCCACCTGATCCTCGGGGCCCTGGCCCTGGCCTTCGGCGCCTGCGCCACGCCGGCGCGTGAGCTGGTCGTGCTGCAGACCACCGACCTGCACGGCTTCTACACGGCCACCGACGACAGCGGCGCCCTCGGCGGCATGCGGCGCCTCGCCCACGTGGTCGACGAGGAGCGTGCCAGCGGCCACGACGTGCTGCTGGTCGACTCCGGCGACATGTGGTCGGGCACGCTGCTCTCCGACAGCAGCGAGGGAGAGCTCGGGGTCCAGCTCTTCAACGCGCTGGGCTACGACGCGGCCGCGCTGGGCAACCACGAGTTCGACTACGGCCCGGTGGGGACGGCGCGCGAGGGGGGCACCGACCCCTTCGGCGCGCTCGAGGCTCGGCTGGCCGAGACCGACTTCCCGGTGCTCGCCGCCAACCTCATCGACCGCGTCACCGGGCGGCCACCCGCCTGGCCGCACCTGCAACCTTCGATGATGGTGCAGCGGGGCGGCTTCCGCATCGGGCTGGTGGGCGTCATCACCGAGGACACCCCCGGCATCACCTTCCCCGACGTGGGCCAGCGCCTCCAGTTCACCGACGCCGCCGCGGCCGTCGCCCGGGAGGCGCTCGCGCTGCGGCAACAGGGAGCGGAGCTGGTCATGGTGCTCGCCCATCTCGGCGGGGCCTGCCAACGCTTCGACGCTCCGGACGACGTGACGAGCTGCGAGCAGGACAGCGCCGCCTTCCGCATGGCGCGCGTGCTGCCCAAGGGCCTGGTGGACGTCATCCTCGCCGGCCACACCCACCGGCAGATCGCCCACCGCGTCGCCGGCATCGTCGTCGCCCAGTCGGGACGCTACGGCCAGGCGATCTCGCGCCTGCACATCACCCGGGACCCGGAGCAGCGCCCCCACGTGGAGGTCGCGCCGCCCATCCCGCTGGACGGCCCCCAGACGGGCGCCACGGCGGCCCGGGTGGACGCGCTGCTCGCCCCGGCCGAGGCCCAGGTGGCGGAGCTGCGCGCCGAGGTGCTGGGCTCGCGCATCCTCGAGCCGCTGGGGCGCGACCGGTATCAGTCCGACGCCCTCGGCAGCTTCGTGTGCGACGTGCTGCTGCACGAGGTCCCCACCAGCGAGGTGTGCCTGGTGAACTCGGGCGGGCTGCGCAACGACCTGCCGGCCGGCATGGTGACCTACGGCCAGCTCTACGATGCCCTCCCCTTCGGCAACGCCGTGGCGACCATGGAGCTCCCGGGCTCCGTCCTGCTGGAGCTGTTGCGGGTGGGCACCGCCGGCGGGCACGGCGTCATGCAGGTCGCCGGGCTGCAGGTGACCTACGACCTCTCGCGGGACCCCTGCCCCACGGTGGACCGCGACGGCGACGGGGACATCGACGTGGACGACCGCGACCGCCTGGTGCGCGTCACGCTCGCCGACGGGACCCCCATCGACCCCGAGCGCACCTACCGGATCGTGACCAACAGCTTCATCGCGCGCGGCGGCGACAGCCTGCGGCCCATCCTGATGCACGTGCACCCGGACCGCATCGTGGTGCCCGCCGACGGCCTGTCCGACCGCGACACCGTGGCGCGCTACCTGCGCCGCGTGCGACCGCGCCTCAACGGCGCCGACGCCCCGGTGCTCACGGGGCCTCGGGTGCAGGCCGTGGGGCAGGCTCGAGAGGTCGAGTGCCCAGCCCATTGAGGGCGTCGGTGACCGCGAAGAGATCGCCGATGTCGTAGAAGTCGACGGTCACGAAGTTGGGGATGTGCGACCAGCGCTCCTCGCAGGCCTCCGCCGTGTCGAGGAAGAAGGGGTCGTGGTTGACGCTCTCGGCCAGCTCGGGGAAGGCCACCGGGTCGGTCAGGAAGTGGTTGAGGATGAAGAGCGCGTTGCTCGCGCTGCCACGGCCCTTGCGGCAGTCGAGGTCCGCGGGCGTCTGGTTGGAGAAGTCGGTCTCGAAGGCGTGCTCCCACACGTCGTGGTACCAGGCGGGGCCGCCGTCGGGGCGGTCGGTGAACACGACCATCGGGGTGCCCGCGTCGAGCAGCTCGCCCAGGGTCGGCCACGGCGCACCCGGCGGCTGAGCGTGGAGTCGCCCGGTCAGCCCCGCGGCCTCGAAGGCGGCGGCGGTGGCCTCGGCGCTGATGTAGGCCTCGAAGATGATCGAGACCACCTCGTCGGGGTGGGCGTCCAGGAAGTCGCGGAAGCGTCCCAGCCCATCGACCAGCGGCTCCGAACCGGCGAGGCAGGTGCCGTGGCAGAGCATCGCCACGCCCTTGTCGTCATGGGTGTCCAACATGAACCCCCGCACCCCGTCCTCGAGCTGGCGCGAGATGCCGTGCCCCTGATTGGGAAACACCCACTCGTCGTCAGCGTTGGACATGGCGTTGTGCGCCGTCGCGAACGCCACCTCGTCGAAGCGCCGCCCGCAGAGCACCGCCGCCCCGTTGCAGGCCCGCTCCCCCGGCCCGACCTCCCCCCCGAGATCAGTCTCGGTCTCGGCCCCGGCCCCGGTCTCGGCCCCGGTCTCGGCCTCGGCCCCGGTCTCGGTCTCGGCCCCGGTCTCGGCCCCGGCCCCGGTCTCGGCCCCGGCCCCGGTCTCGGCCCCGGCCCCGGTCTCGGCCCCGGCCCCGGCATCGGCCCCGGCCCCGGCATCGGCCCCGGCCCCGGCATCACCTCCGCCCCCGCCTCCGCAAGCCCCCAGCCCGCCCACCGCCAGCCACAGCGCAGCCACCGCAATCCGCCGCATCCATCGCTCCACGCCCATGGGGGAACACCGGGCGCCAGCCGCAGCCGCCCGCGCCACCGCGCCGCCCGCGCCACCGCGCCCATCATCATCCTGTCACACGCCCGATGAAAGCCCGGGCCCCTCGACGCGGGCTGCCCCGCTGGGTAGAACGGGGGTTCGGAGGCCCGCCCATGAAGCTCCAACGCGCCACGCTCCCGCTCGTGCTCCTCACCGCGGCGCTGGCGGCCTGCACGTCGGGCGACAGCCCCGGCCCCACCCGCGTCGACGAGCTGCCCAAGGTGGTCATCGCCGAGCCGGCCCAGGGGTCGGTGGTCAGCGTCCCGCTCGTCGACGTCCGCGGTACGGTCGACGACGACAGCGGCATCGTCGCGCTGGCCTACACGCTCAACGGGGGCGCCGAGCGCAGCGTCCCCCAGGACATCGGCCGCACCGGCCCCTACGCCTTCCAGGTGACGCTGGTCAGGGGCGCCAACACGCTGACCGTGGTCGCCGACGACGTCTCCGGCAACCGCGGCTCGGCCACGGTCTCGGTCACCTACGCGACGCCGCCCCCAAAGGACGCCGAGAAACCCAAGGTCTCCATCACCGAGCCCCTGGACGGCGCAGTGCTGGACGAGGGCAGCGTCGAGTTCGCCGGCACGGCCACCGATGACGTGGGCGTCGTGCGGCTGACCGTGCTCGGGGGCGACGGCGTAGAGCGCGACGTCTCGAAGAAGCTGGTCGACGGCGCCTTCCGCTTCGCGCTGGATCTGGTGCCGGGGCCGCAGACGGTGTTCGTCTTCGCCTACGACGCGGCCGGCAACCGCACCGCGCGCGAGCGGAAGGTGACCTGGGACGTGCCGCCGGTCGCGGTGGCGACCTTGCGCGTCGACCCGGACCAGACCGGGCAGACCTGGTTCGGTGCCGGCGCCACCGCCGACGCGGGTCAGGACGGCTGCGAGGTCTTCGAGGCGTCGATCGACGGGGCCCTGGCGCTGGCAGCCGACGGGCTGGGCGTGAGCTGGCTGCGGGTGCCTCTGCGCGGCGGCGTCGAGGGCGCGCGGGACTGGTACGCCAGCTTCCAGGCGGGTGAGATCACCTACGAGGAGCTCGTCGCGCACCGCGCCCAGGGCGAAAACGACGACGACGACCCACAGCACGCCGAGGCGACGCGCTTCCAGTTCACCGAGCTGGACGACACGATGACCCGCGTCGTGCTGCCGCTGCGCGCGCTGGTGCCCGAGCTGCGCGTGGTGCTCTCGGTGGAGCTGGCGCCCGGAGACGCCGAGGCCTTCAGCCCCCTGGACTCGCCCGACGAGTACGCCGAGCTGGTCGCCGTCGCCGTCGAGCACCTGGTCACCACCCACGGCGTGACGCCGGACGTGGTCGACGCGCTGTGGCAGGCCGACGGTCACCCGGCCACCGTCCAGGCCGTGGTCGACGCCGTGGCGGCAGCCGACGCGCGTCTGCAGACCGCCGGCCACGTGGTCGACTGGTGGTTGCCTTCGGCCACCACGGCCGGCGCGGCGGTGACCTGGGCCGAGAAGCTCCCGGCGAGACTCCCGGTGCCGCCGGCGCTGCTCACCCACGCCGGCGCCACCGAGGAGCAGGGAGAGCCGCCGGCGCCGGAGACCGTGACCGCTTTGGCGGCCGGCCTGGGCGCGTGGCCGGGGATGGTCGACGCCGGCCCGGACCGGGTCGAGCTGCTGCTCGACCGCATGGCCGATCAGGACTACGCCGCGTGGTCGCTGGGACGGCTGGCCGTGTGCGAGCCGACGACGCCCGGCGGCTGGCTCTGGCTCGACGACGGCACCGGCGTGCTCCCCGCGGCCGGCGCGTCCGCCGAGGCCAGGCTGCTGGGGCGCGCGGTGCTGTCGCTGCCGCCCGGCGCCGTGCGCGTCGGGCTCGCGGTCGAGGGGGCGGGCGCGGGCCTGCACCCGGTGGCCTTCCGGCTGCCCGCGGGCGGGACGGCCGTGCTGCTCGCCCACGACGGCCCCGGGCTGGTCGGCGTCGCCGGGCTCGACGCCGGCTCCTACACGCGCCGCCTCTACGACGCCGAGGCTCAGGGGCTGGGAGCCGAGTCCGTCGCCCTGGCCGAGGGCGAGACGCTGTGGCTGCAGCTCTCCGAGCCCGGGCTGGCCGTGGTGGTCAGCGACCTCGCAACGCCCTGAGCCCGCGTCCGAGGCCGAGGCCGAGCCCGAGGCCGAGGCCGAGCCCGAGCCTGAGCCCGAGCCCGAGGCCGAGCCCGAGCCCGAGCCCGAGCCCGAGCCCGAGGCCGAGCCCGAGGCCGAGGCCGAGCCCGAGCCCGAGGCCGAGGCCGAGCCCGAGGCCGAGCCCGAGCCCGAGGCCGAGCCCGAGGCCGAGCCCGAGCCCGAGCCCGAGGCCGAGCCCGAGCCCGAGCCCGAGCCCGAGCCCGAGCCCGAGGCCGAGGCCGAGCCCCGCAGCCGCCGCCGGGCGTCGCGCCGCCGCGTGGTCGAGGAGAGCCCGGCGTGATAATCGAAGCCATCCCCGCGCGCCCGGAGCCCACCATGTCCGATGCCCACCCGCTCGATCCCTTCTTCACGCCCCGCTCCGTCGCGGTCATCGGCGCCTCGAGCCGCACCAGCTCCGTCGGCTACGCCGTGTTTCGCAACCTGCTCTTCGGCAGCATCGCCGGCACCCGCCGCGAGGACGGCTTCCCCGGCCCGGTCCACGCGGTCAACCCCAAGGGCGGCGAGCTGCTGGGACAGCCGGTGCACCGCGACCTGGCCAGCATCGGCGCGCCCTGCGACCTCATCGTCGTCGCCATCCCGCCCGCCTTCATCCCCGATCTCATCGACGAGAGCGCGCGCCACGGCGTGCGCGCCGCCATCCTCATCACCGCTGGCTTCTCCGAGATGGGCGCCGAAGGCCACGCGCTCCAGGAGGAGGTCGCCCGCCGCGCCCGCGCCCAGGGCATCCGCCTGGTGGGCCCAAACTGCCTGGGAATCCTGCGCCCCGCGTCGGGCCTCAACGCCAGCTTCGCGGCGGCCGCCCCCCCGGCGGGCGGCATCGGCCTGCTCAGCCAGTCCGGCGCGCTCATCACCGGCATCATCAGCCTGGCCCGCCAGGAGCAGTTCGGGCTCTCGGCCGCCATCTCGCTCGGCGACAAGGCCGACGTCGCCGACCAGGAGATGCTGGACTTCCTGGCCGCCGACGATCGCACCAAGGCCATCGCGCTCTACGTGGAGGCCGCCCGCAGCCCCCGCGCCTTCTTCGAGGCGCTGCGCGCGGCCGCCGCGAAGAAGCCCGTCGTCGCCATCAAGGGCGGCGCCACGGCCGCAGGCGCGCGCGCGGCGACCAGCCACACCGGGAGCCTCGCCGGCTCGGCCAGCGCCTACGCCGCCGCCTTCGCCCAGGCGGGGGTCATCCAGGCCCAGACCGTCGAGGAGCTGATCTCCTGGTCCCGCGCGCTGGCGCTGCAGCCACCGGCGGCGGGCGACCGCATCGCCATCATCACCAACGCCGGCGGTCCAGGCGTGCTCGCGGCCGACGCGGCGTTCCGCGCCGGGTTGCGCCTCGCCGAGCTCTCGCCGGCCACCCACGCCGCGCTGGACGCGGTGCTGCCGTCCGTGTGGTCACGCCAGAACCCGGTGGACATCATCGGCGACGCGGGCCCCGAGCGCTACGCGGCCGCCCTGGACATCCTGGGCGCGGCCCCCGAGGTGGACGGGGTGGTGCTCATCATGACGGTGCAGGCGATGACCGACCCGGGCGCCACCGCCGAGGCCATCGCCAGGGCGCACGCCAACCCGGCCTGGACCATGCCGATCGTCTGCAGCTTCATCGGGCTCATCGGGACCGATCTGGGCCGATACCTCGACGAGCGCGGCGTCCCCGAGCTGGACACCCCCGAGCCGGCCGTGCGCGCGATGGCGGCGCTGGTGGCCCGCGGGCGCTTCGAGCGGCGCACCCGGACGGCTCCCTGGGACGCGTCCGCGCTGCCGGCGCCCGACCTCGAACGCGCCGCGCGATTGGTGGCGGAGGCGCAGCGCGCTGGCCAGCGCAACCTGGACCTGGCCCGCGCCCGCGACGTGCTGGCGGCCGCCGGGCTGCGCTACAACGAGAGCGGCACCGCCGAGGACGGCGACGAGGCGGCCGCGCTGGCGGAGCGCCTGGGCTATCCGGTGGTGGTGAAGCTCATCTCGCCCGACGTGCTGCACAAGAGCGACGTGGGGGGCGTGGTGCTCGGAGTCATCGACTCAGACGGCGTGCGCGAGGCCTGCGACCGCATCCGGGCCAGCGTCGCGCGCCACCAGCCCGGCGCCGTCATCACCGGCTTCACGGTCGAGCAGCAGGTGAGCGGCACCGAGATCATCGTCGGCACCTCGCGGGATGGCGACTTCGGGACGCTCCTGATGGTGGGGATGGGCGGCGTCTTCGTGGAGGTCTACAAGGACGTGACCTTCCGGTTGGCGCCCATCGTCCGCGAAGACGCCCAGGCGATGATCGAGGGCATCGTGGCGCAGCCGCTGCTCGACGGCGCGCGAGGGCGCCCGCGCCTGGACCGGGGTGAGCTGGCCGAGGTGCTCATGCGCATCTCGGATCTGGTGACCGCGGTGCCGAGCATCGAGGAGCTGGACGTGAACCCGCTGGTCATCACCGAGCGGGGCCTGGTCGCCATCGACGCCCGGGTCATCGCCACAGCCGCGTCGGGGCAGTGATCCGTTCGGCGAGCGGCCCCGTATCTCCGCCGGACCGCGACGGGGCCCGCGACCTCGCGATCGCCCTGGCCGCCGAGGGTGCCTCGCTGTAACCCGCCTCGACCTCGGGGCATAGTGCGTGGTGCTCGCCTCCGGGCGGGCGTCCCGAACCCCCTTGCAACCCTCGACGACCTCGGGAGCCGCGCGGCTCCCTCCATCCCCTTTCGTACCTGGAGAACCCTGATGAATCTCGGCAAGAAGCTCTCGATCGGAACCATGGCGCTCGGACTGGCCCTGGGCGGGCTGACCCTCGGATCCGCAGGCTGCGGCAGCACCAAGTCCTCGGAGAAGGCGGAGCAGAAGTCCTGCGGTGCCGGCTCCTGCGGCGACAAGGCTCACGAGGGCGGCGCCGAGGGTGGCGAGAAGTCCTGCGGCGCCGGCTCCTGCGGCGAGAAGACGGAGGAAGGCGGCGAGAAGTCCTGCGGCGCCGGCTCCTGCGGCGGCTGATCGACGAGCGCGCGCGGGAGGCCCGAGACCGGGGCTCCCGCGCGCCGTCCCCGCACCCGGGCCGGTGAGGCACACGTGACGGCACGCATGGGGCTGCCCTTCCTCGGCTACGGCGTCGGCCTGCGGCGCGCCCACTTCGATGGCATCTTCGAGGCCCGGGACCGGGTCGATTTCGTCGAGGTCCTGGTCGAGAACGTCATGGGATTCGGGGGCCGCCCCCGCGACGTCACGCTGCGCGCGGCGAAGACCTGGCCGATGGTCCTGCACGGCGTCGCCCTGTCCATCGGGTCGGTGGACCCGCTGGACGAGGCCTACCTCGAGCGCTACGCGTCGCTCTGCGAGGCCACCGGCGCGCTGTGGGCCTCGGATCACCTGTGCTTCAGCTCGGCCTTCGGCGTCGAGTACCACGACCTGGTCCCGCTGCCCTTCACCGACGAGGCCGTCGCCCACGTGATCGAGCGTACGCGCACGGTGCAGGCGAGGCTCGGCGTGCCCTTCGCGCTGGAGAACCCCAGCTACTACATCGCTTACGACGCCAGCACGATGAGCGAGGCCGAGTTCCTGCGCGAGGTGCTGGTCGGGGCAGACTGCGGCCTGCTGCTCGACGTGAACAACGTCTACGTCAACGCGCGAAACCACGGCTACGACCCGCGGGCCTTCATCGACGCGCTCCCGCTGGAGCGTGTGGTGCAGATCCACATGGCCGGCCACCACGACGACGGCACGGTCATCATCGACACCCACGGAGACCACGTCATCCCGGAGGTGCTGGATCTCTATGCCTGGACGCTGGAGCGCACCGGCCCGGTGTCCACGCTGCTCGAGTGGGACAACGACATCCCGCCGCTGGATGTGCTGCTGGCGGAGAACGACGCCATCCGCGCCGTCGGCGAGCGGGTGCTGGGAGCGTGCAGCGGATAGATGATTCATCGGCTCCGGGCGCTTTCGGGCGCCTCGGCGTCCCAGAACCGCTGCGGGAGACCCCTTGGTCTGCCTCGAATCCTGGAAACGGCTTCGCTTCGCTGCACCTCGCCGAATCACCTCGAAAGCACCTCCGATCCAGCTGAATCCCTCATCCGCTACACGCTCCTAGGGGAGGTCACCCCATGGCGACCCTGAGGCAGGTCCAGGCGCTGATGCACCGGGTCATCCGCGAGGAGCTCCCCGTCGCCGCGGGGGCCGCGGAGCTGGGGTGCGATCCGGGGCGGCTGGACATCTACCGTCGCTTCGTCGCCGGCCACGTGCGCACGGCGCTGGACAAGAACTTCCCGGTGCTGATGACCCTGCTGGGGCCCGAACGCTGGGGACGGCTGACGCGCGCCTTCTACGCCGAGATGCCGCCCTCCTCCTGGGAGCTCAACGAGGCCGCGCGGCCCTTCCCCGGCTGGCTCTCCGAGCGCGAGCAGGCGGGCGACGAGGCGCTGGTCCCCTTCCACGTGGCGCTGGCGTCCTGGGAGTGGGAGGAGTTCGCCACCTACGTCCACGAGGCCGAGATCCCCTCGCCTGACGCGCTGGCGGGGCCCGTCGTGAACCCGACCTTGTCGATCCTCGAGCTGCCCTGCCCCGTGGCGGCGTTCATGGCGCGCTGGGTGGAGGGCTGCCGCGACCTGCCGCTGCCGACGCGCGACCAGGGTCCCGAGGTGGCGCTGTTGTGGCGCCGCCCGGACACGGGGCGCGTGGCCTTTCACCAGGCCATCGACGATCTGTTGTTCGCGGTCAGCGTCGCCCACCAGGGGCTGGACCCCGCCGACGCGGCGCGGGCCCACGGCCTGCCCGAGGAGGCCGCTCGCGAAGCCTTCGGTCGGGCGGCCCGGATGGGGCTCGTCCTGACGCCCTCGGCGAGGTAGAAGGGGCGCCGGCACACCATGACCGAGCGCCCCCGAACGACCATCGTCATCCCCTGTTACAACGAGGCCGAGCGCCTGCGTGAGGCAGAGGTGCGGGCGCTGGCGGCCGACCCGCGGGTGAGCGTGCTGCTGGTGGACGACGGCTCGACCGACGGGACGCAGGACCTGCTGCGGCGCCTGGCCGCCGGCTCCGGGGACCGCGTGCAGTGGATGGCCATGGCGCAGAACGGCGGCAAGGCCGAGGCCGTGCGCCACGGGATGCTGCGCGCCCTGGCCGGCGGCGCCGAGGTGACCGGATATCTGGACGCCGACTTCGCCACCCCTGCCAGCGAGATGCTGCGGCTGCTCGACGCGCTGATGCGCGCCGGCGCGCAGGTGGCCATGGGGGCGCGGATCGCCCGCCTGGGCGCGGACATCCAGCGCAGCCCGGGCCGTCACTACCTGGGTCGCGTCTTCGCCACGGCCGCGTCGATGGTGCTGGGACTGCGCGTGTACGACACCCAGTGCGGCGCCAAGCTCTTCCGCGCCGGAGAGCCGCTGCGCCAGGCGCTGTCGACGCCGTTCAGCTCGCGCTGGATCTTCGACGTGGAGCTGCTCGGGCGACTCGTCAACGGGGCCGAGGGCGCTTCCCTGACCGCCGCCGACTTCCTCGAGGTGCCGCTGGCGACCTGGCACGACGTCGCCGGCTCGAAGCTCCGACCGGGCGGCATGGCATCCGCGGGGGTGGAGCTGCTGCGTCTCGGCAGGCGGGCGCTGCGCGATCGCCGCTCGGCCTTCCGCGGTCCGGACTGAGCCGGCCTCCGCCCCGGCGGTGATCACCCGCCGGGTGCCCAACATTGTGTCCGGGCGCACAGAGGCCTAGCATCGTCGTGTCATGGGCGATTGAAGCGGAGGTGTGGGCCGTGAGCACGGATTTCAACAGGGACAGGCGCGTCTTCCTCTCACGTCTCGGTGGTGCGGTGGTCGGCGGGGTGGCCTTGCTACATCTGCCGGCATGCGACGCCGGGGACGCGGCGGCCTGCGGGCTTGGCGAGCAGGACCACGCGATGCATGGCCCCGTCGAGCTGGCGATCGAGGAGCTGCAGCAGCCGCTCCAGCCCAGCGCGATGGCGCTCTTCGCGCCCTACGACGACGGATCGCCCTTCGAGGGCCACTGGGCGGTGGGCCACGTGATCCGCGGCAAGCAGGATCAGGTGCGCGCGGTCCTGGTGGACGTGGAGACCGGCGGCCACGCCGAGCTCGACCTCTACCGGCGTGAGCTGACCATGCAGCCCATCGCCGCCTCGGCGATGTACGGCATCTACCTCGACAACGACGGCCGCGGCGACGTGCCGACGCCTCGCCACCTGGAGCGGCTCGCCGCGCGGCTGGCCGAGATCGTGTCGGCGACCGAGGCCTTCGTGACCGTGGACTGGGACGTGCCCACCATGGGCGCCGCCATCGCGCGCCGCGAGGCCGAGCTCGAGGCGATGCGTTCGACGCCGACGGTGTCCGGCGGCGCCCCGCAGACCATGGCCGAGGCCGCGCAGCTCCTCGAGTAGCGACGCTCTCGAGCAGCCGGGACCCCGCCGAGCCCCGTCAAGGCTCGCCGACGAGGCGCGCGCGGTACTCCCCCAGTCTGGCCAGCTCGTCGTCTGGCAGCGCAGGGGGCTGCGGATCCACCGCCTCCAGGCTGCGAACCACGATGTCGGCCACCTGCAGACGCATCCAGTCCTTGTCGTCCGCCGGGATGGCGAACCAGGGCGCCCCGGGGCGAGAGGTCTCGTTGAGCGCCTGCTCGTAGGCCTCCATGTAGGCGTCCCAGTGTTGTCGCTCCTCGACGTCCCGCCCGGAGAACTTCCAGTTCTTGTCGGGCTCGTCGATGCGGCTGAGGAAGCGCCGCTTCTGCTCGTCGCGCGAGACGTTGAGCCAGAACTTGAGCACGAGGACGCCGCTCCGCGCCAGGTGCGCCTCGTGGCTTCGGATGGCCTCGTAGCGGTCGCGCCACAGCGTCTCGAGGTCCGGCGGGCCCGGGAGGTTCTGCGCCTCCAGGAGCTCCGGGTGCACCCGGACGACCAGCACCTCCTCGTAGTAGCTGCGATTGAACACGCCGATGCGCCCGCGCTCGGGGAGCTTGCGAGCGGTGCGCCAGAGGAAGTCGTGGTCCAGCTCCTCGGCCGACGGCGCCTTGAAGCTGCTGACCTGACAGCCCGCGGGGTTCACGCCGGTGAGGAGCGCCCGGATCGTGCCGTCCTTGCCGGCCGCGTCCATCGCCTGGAACACCAGCAGGACCGCGTAGGAGTTGGCCGCGTACAGGCGCTCCTGCAGGTCGCCCAGGCGTTCGACCCGCTCGCGCAGCGCGTCCTCGAGGGCGTCCTCGCCAGGCGCCCGCGGTGGTTTGTCCTGGGCCACCGAGTCGACGCGGAAGCTGCCGTCGAAGGGGACGAGGTAGGGGCTGTCGATGGGCTGCAGCATCCGAGGCTCCGGCGGGTCGGGGTGGGCGCCCCGATCCTACACCGTCACCCCACGCGAGGTCTCGCGGCAGGAGGAGCGTCGCCCCCGCCTGCCGCGAGCTCATTGGATGCCGGGCCTCTCAGAGGGTGTCGAGGCGCTCGGACCGAGCCCGGCGCCATCGACATGGTTCACACCGATCCCCTCGTCAGGGCGCGGTGCCGAAATCCGCCATGCACTGGACGAACTCGGGGTTCTCGCTCCAGGCGCAGGCGCCGCCCGGGCCGAAGGCCCCGCACTTCGCCAGCTTGTAGCAGGCATACCAGGGCTGCCACTCGCAGGTGGTGGTCACCGGCTCGTTCGCGCAGACCTGGCCGGAGCATCCGCTGGGCATGCACTCGCCGCTCGGCGCGTCCACGCAGATGCCCGGCGGCGGCGGCAGGGGATCACCGCAGGACTCCGGCGTGCACGGGATGGCAGGCGCCGCGAACATCGCCATGTCGCACACCTGACCCGCGGGGCACTCGGAGGAGTCCGAGCAGTACACCGGCTGCGGCGTCTCTTCGGTGCACTTGCCCTGGCAGATCGGCTCGCCCGGGCAGGGGCAGTCCGGGTTGCCGTCGGCGCAGACGCAGGACGAGCAGACCTCGAGCGAGCAGTAGTAGCCGTCCTTGCAGTCCGCATCGGAGCTGCAGTCGTAGGCCGGCGGCTTCTCGCTGCACTTGCCGTAGCACTGCATGCTGTCGGCGCAGGAGCAGTCCTGGCCGGGCACGCAGGTGCACCCGTCGCACGCCTCGATGACGCAGGTCTGTCCGTCCGGGCATGGCACGGTGTCCGAACAGGCACCTGCGGGGATGCCCTGCTCACAGAGGCCATAGCAGACCGGCGGGCAGGGAGTCCCGGGCTTGCACCAGGGCGGATTCAGGCAGTAGTCGGTCGTGTTGCAGTGCGCTCCCGGTCCGCACTCGGTATCGGAGATGCACTCGCCCGTCGTGGGCTCCACGGGCACGCACTGCAGCAGGCAGGCCACCAGGGCGTTGGCCGGGAAGGGCCCGCCGGCACACTGGCAGGCGAAACCCTTGGGGCAGTCGGCGTCGGCCTGACAGCTCGAGGGCTTCACGTCCTCGCACTGCCCGTAGCAGACGGCGTCGCACGCCTCGCCCGGGACGCAGCCGGGCGGCGGCAGGCACAGGTCGGTGTTGCAGAACTGCCCGGCGCCGCACTGGGCGTCCTCGAGGCAGGTGGACGGGGTGGGGTCGGGGATGCACTGCGGGAAGCAGGCGATCTTGCCGGCCGGATCCACGCCGGTCCAGGGACCGCAGCCGCAGATCTCACCAGCGGGGCACTCGACGTCCGAGCCGCAGGGCTGGGGCGGGAGGTCGACGCAGGTGCCGTAGCACGGCCCGCAGTCACAGGGCGCCGGCACGCCGGCCGGGTCGGTGGGGTCGATGGGGCAGGCGCAATCGGGGCACACGACGTCGCACGTCTGGCCCGGTCCGCACTCGGCGTCGGACTGGCACTCCGGCGGCGGCTCCTCGATGGGCATGCACTGCATCCAGCAGGCGATGAGGGCGTTGGGCATCCCCGGGAAGGGGCCACAGCCGCAGAACTCGCCCTTGCCGCAGTCGGCGTCCGAGCTGCACTGCTCCGGGGGCGCGTCCACGCACACTCCGCCGCAGGGCTCGCACTGGCAGGGGGGCGCGAAGGCCGGGTCGGCGGGATCACCCGACGGCGTCGGGCACGCGCAGGGGGGGCACTCGACCTGGCAGACCTGGCCGGCGGCGCAATCGGAGTCCGCCTCGCAGGGGATCGGAGGCTGCTCCTTCGGCAGGCACTCCAGCACGCAGGGGAAGGCCGCGTCGCCCTGGGATCCGTCGGGAGCGAAGGCCTCCCACGAACAACCGCAGTACTCATTCGGACCGCAGTCGGCGTCGCTCTGACAGTTCGGCGGCGGCTCCTCCTTCGGCAGGCACTCCAGCAGGCAGGGGATGGCCGGGGCGCCTCCGGATCCGTCGGGCGCAGGGCCGCCCCACGAGCAACCGCAGTACTCATTCGGAGCGCAGTCGGCGTCGCTCTGGCAGCTCAGCGGCGGCTCTTCCTTGGGCAGGCATTGGGGCTGGCAGGGCGGCGCCGCGCCGGGCGCCTCGGCGTCGCCAGCGGCGAACGTGTCCCACGAGCAACCGCAGTACTCGTTCGGCGCGCAGTCCGCGTCGCTGCTGCAGGGCAGCGGCTCATCGGGCACGCAGTAGCCGGCGCACACGGCCGGGCACGGAGCGCCGGGACCGCAGCCCGGAGGCGGCAGGCAGTCGCCGTCCTCGACGCTGCAGTGGAAGCCGGCGTCGCAGGTCTCGCTGCCATAGCACATGCCGTTCGGTTCGATGTCCTCGCAGGTGCCGTAGCAGGGCGGGCAGTAGTCGGGGGTGCAGGGCGCGCCCGGGCACAGACCGGGCGAGCAGAACTGGCCCGGGCCGCAGTCCGAGTCGGTGGTGCAGGAGTCCTTGGGGCCGGCGTGGTCCTTCAGGCACTGCTCGAAGGCCGCGTTCTTCTGCCAGCCGCAGCTCCCGTCGGGGGCGAACTGACCGCACTTGGTGAGCTCGAGGCACTCGAACCAGGGCTCGTACACGCAGGGAGTGAACATGGTCTCGCCGGCGCAGATCTCGCCGGAGCAGCCCGTCTCGATGCAGCCAGTGGGCACCTTGGGCACGCACTGGAACAGGCACACGTCGCAGACCGGGCAGTTGGGGTCGGGCGTGCACTCGCAGGTGGCGTCGGGTCCGCAGTCCGCGTCGCTGTTGCACTGGATCGGCGGCTTCACGCCGATGCACACGCCGGCGATGCAGTGGTCGCCCGGGCCGCAGTCCGCGTCCGACGCGCAGGTCGGCGGCTTGGTCACCGGCACGCACTGGCTGGCCTGACACATCAGACCGACCGGGCAATCCTGGTCGGTGAGGCACCCCGGGGGTCCGACGCCGACGCAGACGCCGTTGTCGCAGACCGAGTCGGGGGGACAGGCAGCGTCGTCGGTACACTGCGGCGGCACCACGCTCTCGCAGACGCCGTCGACGCAGGCACCGCCGGCGCAGTCGGCGTCGCTGGTGCATGCGTTGGTGGACCCACACTCGAACGCGCACACCGTGTTGGTACACGCCCATTCGCCGACGCAGTCGACATCGGGCAGGAACTGCTCGCAGTCGGCCGCTACGGCGCACTCACCGGCCTGGCCGAAGCCAGGACCGTCTTCGCCTGGCGTGCCGAGGCAGCCGTTGTCGGATCCGGCACCCATGCTGACCACCGCTGCCAGCGCGAGGCCAGGGAGCCAAGGGCTCATCCATCGTGTCCGCGAACGCATCTTCATTCCTCCCGAGTCACGTGCCGCCAGGCTTCACTGTGTCTGTTCATGATTCGTGCCAGCTTCGTCGAACTTTCTCGCGCCGTGCTGGCAAGGGTTTGTCGGTGCCCCATCTCGCGCCGCGTGGGATCGCCATGTCAGGAGTGGTGAATTTCTCCACACATTCCGCCATGAGCCCGAGGGCGTGGCGGACGACATCGAGGGGGCCGCGCGCGTACAGGATAGCCGCAAAGGGGCCCCACATTCAATGATGCTCGGAGGATCGGAGCCCTCCGAGTGGCTCCGCTCGCCCGGGGTCCGCCGGCTCAGCCCTGGGAGTGGCCCAGCGTCTCGCGGCGATCGCGACCGATCGTCGGATCCGCTGGCAGCCAGGGGCCGTGCCCCAAGGGCAGCACGACGCTGGCGCCGCTCTCGGGGTCGTAGACGCGCATGCCGTCGACCTCGACGGTGAGCAGGCTCAGCACCAGCGCGCCCCCGGGCGCCACCAGGCTCTGGATCCAGGGGGGCCTCGCCAGCAGCACGTCGGGGCCCTTCACGCGGCGTATGCCCGTCTGGACGAGCCTCCCCTCGTGTCCTCGCCAGGTCAGCTCGTGCAGCTCGCCCGAGATGATGCAGTGCAGCGCGCGGCCGGCCGTCAGCTCGATCGGCGCCGTCTCACGGCCGTCGGCGTAGCGGGTCAGCAGCACGGTCCCCTCGGGTCCCGCGAAGACGGGCGCCTGCGCGCAGGGCCGGCCCGCGGGGACGCGCGGCACGCTCGCGTCCCCTATCGCCGCGTTGTGGGCGAGCTCGCCCGCCGCCGGCAAAGCGTCAGGGAGACCCCCTGCGCACAAGCGCAACAGCTCGCGCCAGTCGTCGTTCGTCATGGACCCGCTCGCTCGTGGTGGCCTCCAAGTGGCCTGTTTCGTGCGCTCCCGTCAAGGGCTCAGCGCGGGCCGAGACCATCGTTGACGACGCCGGTCGGCCATCCCATGCTTCGACCCCGGGGCGGTGCGAGCCCTCAAAGGCGGATGGCTGCGATGTACCTCGAGTGTGATGGCGGAGACGGTCGGATCCGGGTCGAGCTCGGCCCCTCGCAGCCGCGGGTGACCCTGGGGCGACTCGAGGGATGCGAGATGCGCGTCCAGGATCCGACGGTGAGCCGCCGGCACTGCGAGTTCACCTGGTCGGGCGGCACCGTGCAGGCCAAGGACCTGGGGAGCAGCGGCGGCACCTGGGTGGACGAGACCCGCATCGAGCAGAAGACGCTGCAGCCGGGCGACGCGATCCGGTGCGGGGCGCTGGTGGTGCGGCTGATCGATGACGAGGCGCCGCAGCGGCGACGCGCGCCAGCGGAAGACGACGTGGACGTCCCGCGCCGGCGCCGGAGGCCTGACGATGCGCCGGCCGAACCCGCGCCCGGGCCGGTCGCCGGCGAGGTCGACGAGTGGGGCTTCAGCAAGGCACCGCCGGGCGGTGCGGCGCTGGACGAGTTCGGGTTCTCGGCGTCGCCCAGCGGCGGCGTCCCCCTGCTGGACGACGGGTTCGGGGCTGCTGACGACGGGTTCGGGGCCGTGGACGACGGATTCGGCCCTCCCGACGAGGACCTGGGTCGGTCGCGCGGACGCGGCCGGGGTGCGGCGGCCGAGGACGACGACTTCGACCCGCCACCGCGGCGCGCGCGCGGCGAGGGCGGCGGTGGCGCCTCGGCGCAGGAGGCGTCGCCCGATCCGGCGCGGACCCAAGGCACGCGGCCGGCGGCGCCGGCTGGCTTCACGCTCATCTGCGTGGACACGACCGGCTCGGAACGTCGCGTCCCGCTGCTGCGCGACACGGCCCTGGTGTTGGGGCGCGCGGCCGGCGTCGACATCCAGGTCCCGAACCCGGGCATCAGCCGACGGCACTGCGAGCTGCGCTGGTCGGGCGACGTGGTGGAGCTGCGCGACCTCGGCAGCAGCGGCGGCACCCTCATCGACGGCGCGCGGGTCCAGTCGGCGACGCTGCGCGGCGGCGATCACTTCGTCTGCGCGGACCTGCTCTGCCGCATCGAGGCGGAGGCCGGGGCGGGGGGCGGGGCGCCGGCGGCGCGGCCGGCCCAGACGAACTGGCAGCTCATCTACGAGCACGCCGGCCACGGCGAGGTGCGCGTGGACATCCCGCGCGGCCGGGAGCTGATCCTGGGCAGGAACCCCGACGTCGACGTGCGGCTCGAGGATCGCTCGGTGGGGCGGCGGCACGCCTCGGTGCGCTGGGACGGGAACGAGCTGGTCGTGAAGGACCTGGACTCGACCAATGGCACCTTCTACGAGGACAAGCGGGTCAGCCGCCACGTGGTGAAGAGCGGCGACCGCATGCGTTGCGGTCACTACCCGATCCGCTTCGTCGCACAGACCGGCGGCGTGGCCACCGCCGACGACGGGTGGGGCGACGACTGGAACGACGCGGAGGAGATGGGCCCGCCGAGCTGGCATCTGGTCTTCACCGACGCCGACGGGCGCGTGTGCCACGAGACGATGGACGAGACCTTCCGCGTGCTGGCGGTGGGCGACGACGCTGCCTGCGAGATCTCGGTGGCCGGCCGCCAGCTGGAGCCGGACCACTGCGAGATCACCTGGGAGGAGGGCGTGCTCATCGCGACCGATCTCCAGACCGAGCGGGGCACGCTGGTCAACGGCAAGCGCGTGGACGAGCACGTGCTGCGCAACGGCGACGTCATCGAGTGCGGGGCGCTGCGGCTACACGTGGTGCGTGGCTGCGACAGCAGCGGGCGTGGCGCCAGCGGCGGCGGCGAGGACGTCGAGCTCTGGCTGCGGCGCTTCCGCGGGCGGGACCCGGGGCTGTGCGTGGTCTACGGCGTGGACGTGTGGCCCGATGACGACACCGACGAGCCGGAGCGCCAGGAGCTGACGGTGTGGGCGGACGGCGAGGCCCAGCTCGAGTTGGACCTGGGCGAGGAGCGCACCACGCGCACCGGCTCGATCCGCAGCGGCGTGCTGGACGCGCTGTTCTCGGCGCTCTCCCGCTCGGGCTTCCCCGAGACGGGGGGCAAGCCGCCCGAGCGCGACGAGTCGGTCATCGAGGTGACCGCCTTCCAGGACGACACCCAGGCGACCGTGCTGCTGGGCCGGCGGGCGCTGAGCCGCTCGGAGCCCTACCGCGAGGCGAGCGAGCTGTTACGCGCGATCGCGGCCGAGCTGCGGGTCTGACGCGTCGGACCACGTGCAGACGAACCCACCGAGCGCCGAGCGGCCCCCTCCCTGCCCACCCGACCGCGGAGGCCCGCCGGCTGCCGCGCCCGCGGCGGGCATGCAGGCGGCGCTGCCCCAGGCGCCCCCGGTGCCCTCGACCGCGTACGGTCCCCTCGGCGAGCTGGCCTCGATCCTCCGATTGCACATCGTGCTCATCGGCGTGGTGGCCTGCGTGGTCTTCGGCTACCTCCTCACCGGCCGCTACGTGTGGGGCGTGGCGCTGCTGGGCGGCGTGGACTGGTTGCTCATCAACCTGCTCAACCGCATCACCGACCTCACCGAGGACCTCGCCAACGGCATCCGGGGCACCGAGCGGGTCGCCCGCCACCGGCGCGCCTTCATCGTCACCTGGCTCGTCGTCGAGGTCGGCTCCTTCGCCCTCTCCCACGCGCTGGTGCCCTCGCTCACGCCATGGCGGCTGGTGGTCCAGCTCATCGGCGCCGCCTACAGCATCCCGCTGGTGCCCACCCTGCGCGGCCTCCGCCGCTTCAAGGATCTCTACTTCCTCAAGAACTTCATGTCGGCCGCGCTCTTCTGCCTCACCGGCGTGGCCTACCCGCTGGTCGCCACCGCGGCCGCGCCGGCGCTTCCCGGCGGCTGGCTCAGCGTCGCCGCGCTGCTCGCCTTCTTCGTCCCCTTCGAGCTGACCTACGAGATCTTCTACGACCTGCGCGACCTGGAAGGCGACCGCCTCGCCGGGGTGCCCACCTACCCCGTCGTGCACGGCCCGCGCCGCGCCGAGCAGATCATCCACGGGCTGCTGCTGGGCTCGGCGGCCGTGCTGACCGCCGCCCTGCTCGCCGGCCTCGTGGGACTCCGTGAGGGCCTGATGCTGGCCGCGCCGGCAGTCCAGCTCGCCTTCATCCACCCGCGCATCCGCCGCGGCCCCACCACTGGCGATTGCATCCTGGCGACCCATCTGGGCTCCGCCCTGCTCGTGGTCTTCCTCGTCGGGACCGCGCTCTGGATCCGCGCCGGCCTGCCGGAAAACATCTTCCTGCGCGCTTTCTGAGGAAGTGCCCGGGCTTGGGCCCGTCGTGCGGCCGGCTCCTGCATCCCCGGAGGCCCGGCGCGTCGGTCTCCGGGCTGCCGACCAGCGCTCTCCGGGCTCCGGGTCCCGCGAGCAGGTCGCCGGCGATCCGCTCGGCCCGGCGCCGGCCGGCCCGCGCAGCTCAGTTCAGGCGCGCCTCGCGGATGTGGTTCACCTCGCGCTCGAACATGTGCAGCGCGTCGCGCACCAGCCCCAGCGGCCCGTCCTGCGGGTCCAGGTCGAAGCGCGTGGCCAGCGCCGTCAGCTCGGCCTCCACGTCGCCCAGCTCATCGGCCAGCGCCGACATCGCCTCCGGGTCCCGGGTCGCCCGGTCCTGCCCGGCGAAGTCCGCGTCGTAGGCCGCCATGAGGCGATTGCCCTCGGCGCCCAGCGCGTCCATGCGCGTCGGGGCCGACGCCTCCGCCTGCGCCTGCTCGATGGCGGCCAGCTCGGCCCGCCAGGCGGCCCGCCGCTCGGCGACGATGCCGATGTTGCGTGCGTGCCCGGGGTCGGCCAGCCCCCCAGCGCGCAGCGCCTCCATCTCACCGCCGATGCGCCCCAGCTCGCCGAGCATGCGCTCCAGCAGCCCGGCACGTCGCGTCAGCCGCGAGCGCCCGGCGAAGCGCGCCTGGTAGATGGCGAACTGCTGGTTGGCCAGCGTCGCCAGCAGCCCGGCGCGGTCCTGGGGCGTGCCCGCGGCCTGTGCCTCCGCCACGGCCTCCCGCTCGTTGCGGTAGATGGCCAGGTTCTCGCTGACGATCTCCAGGTCCTTGCGGAGGTCGTCCAGGTTCGCGCGCGCCACCAGCCGCGCCATCCCGCGCTGCAGGCCCTCGGCCTCGTCGATCAGCTCGTCGAGCAGCCCCAGGTCGCGGGTGCGCCGCTCGTGGCCGGCGAAGTGCCGGTGGTACCGGGCGATGAGGAAGTTGGCCCGCGTCCCGAGCACCGCCGCCTCGAGCTGGACGGGGCCCGCCGCCCGCGCCTCCCGGATGGCGTCCCGCTCCATGGCGTAGTGCTTCGCGCGCTCCTCGAGCACCGGCAGCAGCGCCTGGCCGCCGTCCGGCAGCGCCTTGGCCTCCTCGACCAGCGCCCGCGCCTCGGCCAGGATGCGGTCGATCTCCGCCAGATCGCGCGTCGCCCGCGGCTTCTCGGCGAACCGGAAGCGATACCGCCCCCACAGCGCGTCCGACCGCTTCTCCAACGCCGCTGCCCGTACCTCCGCCATCGCGCCGCCTCCTCGGGTCTCGCGCTTGGGGCTTATCCCGAACCCGCGCTCGGCACAACGCCCCGGTTGACCGCCGCTGCGCCCCCGCCCCATGCTGCGCCCATGGCCGACCCCATCGCCGATCTGGCGCGCGAGCTGAGCGCCCACGGGCCCAAGCCGCTCTATCTGGTGCAGGGTCCCGAGCGGCTCTGGGTGGACGCCGCGGTGCGCGAGATCCTGCGCGCCGCCGTCGGCGACCCCGACGACACCATGGCCATCACCCGGGTCGACCTGGCCGAGTCCGGGCGCGGCGCGAAGGACGTGCTCGGGGCCTGCCGCTCGCTGGGGCTCTTCGCACAGAAGCAGGCGGTCCTGGTGCGCGGCGCCGACGTGCTGGACAAGCGCACCACCGATCGCGACGCCCTCGCCGACTACGCCCAGGCCCCCGATCCGCAGACCACGCTCATCCTGGTGGCCTCCAAGCTGACCGGCACCACCTCGCTGGTACGGCGCATCAAGAAGTCCGGGGCCGTGCTGAGCTTCGAGCCGCTGAAGCCGTGGCAGACGCCGCCCTGGATCGCCGGCGAGGCGAGGCGCCTGGGTCACCCCATCGACGACGCCACCGCGCGCCTCATCGGCGACCTCACCGGCACGGGCCTGCTCGAGCTGCGCATGGTCGTCGAGCAGCTCAGCCTGTACGTGGGCCCCG
Organism: Deltaproteobacteria bacterium; assembly: GCA_020632695.1. GTDB lineage: Bacteria > Myxococcota_A > UBA9042 > PHBI01 > JACKFB01 > JACKFB01. The sequence continues at coordinate 223,027 of JACKFB010000001.1, read as the reverse complement.
GTCAGCCGGTGACCAGCGCCGCGGTGGAGGCGCTGCTGGTGTCGACGCGCGCCCACACCGTGTTCGAGCTGGCCGACGCCGTGGGCGAGCGGCGGCTGGTCCCGGCGCTCGAGCACCTGCACGCCATGCTGTCGCAGCGCGAGCCGGCGCTGCGCATCCTCGCCATGCTGATCCGGCACTTCCGGCTGCTGTGGCAGGTGCGCGAGGCGCGCGACGAGGGCCTGGACCTGGCCTCGGTGCAGCGCCAGCTCTCCATCCACGAGTTCGTCGCCAAGAAGCTGTGGGCCCAGACCGCGCAGTTCCGCCCGACCACGCTCCGGCGCATCTACGACACGCTCTACGCCACCGATCTGCGGTTGAAGTCGAGCGGCCTCGAGGACGACCTGGTCATGGAGCGCCTCGTGATGGATCTCTGCGGCTGAGTCGCCGCCAGGCCGGGCCCGCCGTGGGCAGCGACCTCCGACCGTGGCATCCTGAGCACCTTGAACCGGACACGCGGGAGAGGTCGACATGAACCCACGCATCGCTCGGGGGCCCAAGGCCCGCATCCTGCTCCACAGCCTGGCCGCGCTGGCCGCGAGTTGCCTGCTGGCGGCCTCCGCGGCGGGCTGCGCCCACTCCAAGGCCGCCGAGAAGAGCGAGCCGGCCGAGTACACCGAACACCCGGTGGTCCACTGGAAGGGGTTCACCTACCGGGCGGGCCAGAAGGTCCGGCTCGAGAACCGCGCCGGCACCTTCAAGCCGGTCGACACCGGGGCCAGCGAGGATGTCGTCGCCGCGCCGGGCCAGGTCGGTGTGATCCTGGGCGGCGAGACGCGCAAGGCGACCCGCTACTTCACGCCGAAGCCGGACGAGCCCATCCAGGTCATCCGGGTGCGCTGGCCGATGCAGGACTGGCAGACCGTGTCGGGCAAGACCGTCCGCCTGGGTGAGTTCGAGGCGACGGTCCACGCCGACTATCTGCGCCCGGTCGAGTAGCGGCCTCACCGCGCTGCGTGCGTTCGCGCTTCGGGCTCCGCGCTTGACGCGGATTGGTTCAACCAGTTTAAATTGGTTCAACCAATTGCGGAGGCGCGTGGGCGATGGTGGCGGTGACGGAGACGGGCGAGACGAGGGGCGGCGGGCCGAAGCGGGCCGGGTCGGTCCACGAGGACCTGCAGGCGCGCATCCTCAGCGGCGCGCTGGCGGCGGGGTCGCGGCTGCCCCCCGAGCGGGAGCTGGCCGCCGAGTACGAGGTCACCCGCAACACGCTGCGTGAGGCCGTGCGCGCGCTCGAGCAGGAGCGGCTGGTCACGGTGCGCCAGGGCCAGGGCGTGACGGTGGCCGACTTCCGCCGCACCGGGCGGCTGACGCTGCTGGCGCCCTTCCTGATGCACGGCGCCGACCCGGCCGAGCGCGTGCAGGTGCTGCTCGACGCGCTGGCTGCGCGCGCGGCCGTCCTGGAGCTGGCCATCGCCGTCGCGGTGGAGCGGGCCCAGCCCGAAGACCTGGCGCGGCTCGAGGCGGCGGCGGCAGCCCAGAAGGCCGCGTTTCGCCAGGCCGAGCCGCTGGCGCTCGGACGGGGCGAGCTGGCGTGGATGAACGCGCTCATCGACGCGGCCCACTCCACGACCGTGCGCTGGATCGCCAACAGCTTCATCGACGTCTACGAGGCGATCATCACGCAGATGCCGTCGCTGTGGGTGATCGACCCCGGCTACGAGACCTGGCTCGACGAGGTGCTGGCGGCCTTCCGCCGTGGCGACGCCGCCGGGGCCGCTGCCTCGCTCACCGATTACTTCCGGCGCACCGACGCCAGCCTGCGCGCCATGCTCGGGCGGATCGTCGAAGGAGAGACCCGTGGCTGAATCCGTCCACCCGGCCCCCGCGGTCGCCGCTACGCCGGCGGTGGCTCCGGCGGCCGCGCCCGTGCCCGGCGACCGCTTCGTGCGCGCCCAAGCCGAGACGCTCAGCGCCGGGTCGCGCCGCGCCTTCCGCGCGCTGGTGCCGCTCATCTGCCCGGTGGCCGACGGCCCCGACTTCCCGGCCACGATCGACCGCGTCGAGGGCTACGTCCTGGGCCAGCTCGTCTACATGAACCCGGTCATCCGCTGGGCATTCGGGCCGCTGTGCCGCCTGGTGGACTGGTCGCCGCTGTGGCGGCTGCGCGGGCTGCGGCCCCTGCGGATGCTCCCGCCGGCCAAGGCGACCGCGCACCTCGCGGCGATGATGCACTCCCGGTGGGCGCTGGTCCGCAACGTGCTCTACCCCGTGAAGGCGCTGATGCTGGCCGGCTACTACGACCAGCCCGAGGTGCACACGGCCATGCACTACGAGCCGGTGCCCTTCATCCGCTCGCGGGTGAGCTTCCGGGGACGCCTGATGGCGGGCGAGGCGGCCCGGCCCGATGACGCGCTGATGGACCTGCCCGAGGAGGTCACCCGATGATCCTGGGATACCCGGACTACGCGCGCGAGCAGCGCTTCGAGGCCGACGTGGTGGTGGTGGGGACCGGCGCGGGCGGCGCCGTGGTCGGCTCGGAGCTGGCCCAGGCGGGCTTCCGCGTCACCTTCGTCGAGGAGGGCGGCTGGCACCCCACCCAGACCTTCAGCGCCTACACCAGCGAGTCGGTGCCGAGGCTCTACCGCGACGGCGGCGGCACGGTGATCCTGGGCAAGCCACCCATCCCCTATGTGGAGGGGCGGTGCGTGGGCGGCTCCACGGTCATCAACGGCGGGATGGCCTACCGGGCCCCCGACCCGATCCTGGCCGGTTGGGCCAGGGACACCGGCGCCGAGGAGCTCTCGTCCAAGGGGCTCGAGCCTTACTTCGAGCAGGTCGAGGCGCGGGTCAGCGCCAGGCAGCAGCGAGCCGAGTCGGTGGGCGCCGACAACAAGATCATGCGCGAGGGCTCGCGCCGCATGGGCTGGAACTACTCGGAGAACCCTCGCAACCAGCAGGAGTGCGTCGGCTCCAACAACTGCGTGCTGGGCTGTCCCACGGGCGCCAAGCAGTCGACGCTGGTCACCTTCATGCCGACGGCGATGGCCGCAGGCGCCCGCTGCCTGACCGAGGTGCGCATCGACCGCCTCATCATCGAGGGCGGGCGCTGCGTCGGCGTGGCCGGCCACGCCATCGACCCGGTCCGGATGAGGCGCGGCGTGGCCGTCGAGGTGCGCGCCAACGCCGTCGTCATCGCCTGCGGCGCCATCCAGACCCCGCACCTGTTGCTCAAGCACAAGCTGTCGCGCCAGAGCGGGCAGCTCGGGCGGAACTTCCTGTGTCACCCCAACGTGAAGCTCATCGGCCTCTTCCCCTTCGACGTGAAGGCGTGGCAGGGGGTGAGCCAGGTCGGCCAGGTGCGCGAGTTCCACGACGAGGGCATCGTGCTGGCCGAGAACTTCATCCCGCCGGCGGCCATGGCCACCCAGCTCCCGATGATCGGCACGAAGAGCTGGGAGGTGATGCAGCGCTACAACCAGTCGATCGTGGGCGGCTGCCTGGTGGAGGACTCGACGACCGGGCGGGTGCGCCGGGGCCCCTTCGACATGGCGACGGCGACCTACAACGTCACGGCCCACGACCACGAGCGCTTCCTCAAGGGCGCGCGGCTGCTCGCGGAGATGTGGTTCGCCATGGGCGCCGAGGAGGTGCTGCTGCCCTTCATCAGCCTGCCGTCCATCCGCAGCGCCGATGAGCTGGGCCGCATCGACCCTTCGCGCATCCGCATGAGCGAGGTCGAGCTCTTCACGCCCCACCTGATGGGCACGGCGCGCATGGGCGGCCGGGCCGAGGACTCGGTCATCGACGTCTCGGGCGAGCTGTGGGACCTGCCGGGCTGCCACGTCGCCGACGCCAGCATCTTCCCGACGGCCATCGGCGTGAACCCGCAGATCACCATCATGGCGATGGCCATGCAGATCGCCGGGCGCATCGCCGAGAAGCGAGGGCTGGCGGCGCCCAAGGCCGCCTAGTCCGGGGGCGTCCGCAGGCGCTCGGCGCGCCAGGGCGAGGTCCCGTCGCCGGGGATCGACCGGCCTCTCCGTGCGGCCGCTCAACGGCGCTTGCGCGCGCGTCGACGGCCCATGAGCAGCTCGTGCTCGAGCCGGTGGCGCTGCGCGGCGTAGAAGGCCAGCAAGAAGGCGCGCGGATCGTTCACCGCATCGTCGGGGGGCCACTCGATCTTGCGACGCACCTTCGCGCAGATGCTGTCCAGGAGCGCCGTGTCCTGCTGCTCCGGCGGCTGGCGCAGCACCTGCTCGAGCACCTGGAGCTCGTGGATGCCGTAGACGTCGAGCTGGGCGTCGGTGAAGCGGTAGCCGGCCTGCGCCGCGGCGTCGGGGTCGGCGCCGGCCTCGGCGGTCAGGTCGGGGAGCAGCGTGGCCGTGGGCTGCTCGACGACCAGCGTGCCGGCCAGCAGATCGCCCAGGCGGGCGCGGTGGCGATTGAGGAGCGGGAACAGGCAGACCAGCCCCAACCACGCGAAGCAGAGCCCGCGGAGCCACGGTGGGCCGAGCGCCGCGACGCTGTCGCCCGCGACGAGCACCTGGATCGGGAGGTAGATCTCGAAGTCGCGGGTGAGGTTCCGGGCCAGCACCAGCCCGGCGGAGAGCGGGCCGCCGTCGCGCGCGACGACCCGGATTCCCACCAGGCGCTTGCCCGGCGTGCGTCCCTGGCCGCGCAGCTCGCCGACGACGAAGTAGAAGTTGAAGATCGCGAAGAGCCCGAGCAGGAGAAAGGGGCCGCCCAGCGCCTGGACCCGGTCGCCGACCAGGTCGGCCAGCCAGCCGACCGCCAGGGCGTACACGATCAGGGCCGCGCCCATGAAGAGCAGGTCGAGGAGCAGCGCGGCGGTACGCGCGCCGAGGGAGGCGAGCTCGAAGTGGATGGGGACCTGCTCCGGGGTGAGCAGGGACAGGCGCGCGGAGGCGTCGATCATCGGGGCAGCGTGCGGGCGGCGCGGCGACCCAGCAGCAGGAAGTAGGCGGACCAGCCGGCGGCGGTGAGCGCGGCGACGGCGAAACGCACCGGCATCGCCTGGACGAGCTGGCGAAAGAAGCCCTCGAGCAGGGCGGCGATGAAGAAGAGCGCCATGGCGCCCGCGGCGACGGTCGCGGCATCACGGCCCGCGCGGGCCAGGCCGTCGAGGCGACGGTGGCGCCCGGGGAAGAGCACGGCCGCGCCGATCTGGACACCGGCGGCGCCGCAGAGGCAGACGGCGAGCAGCTCGGTGACCCCGTGGGGGCTGAGCCAGGCCAGCAGATCCAGGGCGAGTCCCCGCTGGAGGTGGATGGCGAGGAAGGCGCCGAGGGTGAGGCCGTTGATGAACATGAGCAGCAGCGCCGGGATGCACGCGGCCAGCCCGACGACGAAGGCGGTGAGGCCGATCTTGGCGTTGTGGGTGAAGAGGTAGCTGGCGAAGGAGCCGAGCGAGGTCGCCTCCTCGGAGTCGTAGAGCACCGCGCGCAGCTCGTCGCGGGTGGCGTCGGGCCCGCGCTCCTGGGCGTAGGCTGCGTCGACGAAGGTGTCGAAGCGCGCCGGGTCGTCCAGGGTGAGCACCGTGCCGGCGACCGCTCCGGCGAACAGCAGCGCGATCGCCAGCAAGAGCGGGCGGCGCAGGTTCCAGACCAGCGCGGGGAAGCGGTGGCTGAAGAAGTCGCCCAGGGCCTGGAGCGCCGGGCGCCGCGGAGCGTAGACGACCAGGTAGGCGCGGGCGCAGAGCGCGTCCAGGTAGCGGACGAGGCCCTGGTCGAGGGAGATGGCGCGAGCGACCGAGAGCGCCGAGACCGCGCCGCGATAGAGCTGGGGGAGGCGCGCCAGCTCGCTGGTGCTCAAGGTGTGGACGCCGCCGCGCTCCACGCGGACGACCAGCGCCTCCAGCTCGCGCCAGTGCTCCTCGCGCTCGAGGCGGAAGGCTACGCTGCCCAGGGTGAAGGCGCTCACGGGCGGGCGACCGGGCGTGGGTGGCGAGTCAAATCATCTCCCGACGCTTCACCTGGAGGTAGCGGTCGATGAGCGCGGGGCACACGCGCTCGGAGGACGCCTCGACGCAGAGGATACCGGCGCGGGCCAGACGGCGCAGCACCTGCTCGCGGTCGGTGCGCAGCGACTCGGCGATCAGCGCGGCGTGCATGGAGTCCATGTCGTCGGGCGGCGCCGCGATGAGGGCCTGGAGGCCCGGGTCGGCCAGGGCGACGAAGATGAGCAGGTGGCGCCTGGCCAGCCGCCCGAGGTTCTGCACCATCAGCTCGGCGCTGACGGCGTCGACGAAATCGGTGAGCACGACGATCAGGGAGCGCCGCTGAAGGCGGGTGACCAGCTCGGTGAGCCCCAGCGTGAAGTTGGTCTCGGCCGCCGTGTACTCGAGCGCGCCTGCGGCGTGGAGCACCGACCGGAAGGCCGGCCGACCGGCGCGGGGGGCGAGCCAGGCGCCGGGCCGCTCGGCGAAGGAGAAGAAGCCGACGCGGTCGCCTGACTCGATGCCCACCCAGGCCAGCGAGAGCGCCGCGTGGATCGCGTGGTCCAGGCGAGGGAGACCGCCGGTGGGCTCGGCCATCAGGCGGCCCGTGTCGACGGCGAGGACGACCTGCTGGTTGCGCTCGGCCCGGTGGCGCCTGCAGAGCAGCCGGGCGTGGCGGGCGGAGGCCTTCCAGTCGATGGCGCGGCGGTCCAGCCCGGGGACGAACTCGACGAGGCGGTCGAACTCGGACCCGTCGCCCACGAAGCGCTCGACGCGCGAGCCGGCGCGAGACGCCAGCTCGGTGGCGACGCCGGTGGCCGCCTGGCGGACATGGGTCAGGTCGGGGACCGCGCGCGTCGCCACGGACAGCGAGCGCCGATGGACGCGGCGCACCAGTCCCAGCGGGCCCTGCCAGCGCAGCCAGATGGCGTCGATGGTCGCGGGGCCGCGGCGGCTGGGGCGCAAGGTCAGCTCGAGGTCGAGGGAGCCGCGCTCGACCCGGCCGCGGAGGACCGGGAGGCGGTCGAAGTGCTGGGAGAGCGCCAGGCGCAGCTCGAGGACCAAGGGTCCGGGGGCTGAGGAGCGGACCTGGAGGCGCGCGTGGGCGAAGGCGCCCACCGCGATGCTCTCGTCGAGCTGGAGGCTGACCGCGAGCCGGTCCGGACCGACGCAGAGCGCGGCGTCGAGGGCGCCCAGGGAGAGCCCCACCAGCCAGAAGGCGAGCCACAGCGGCCAGAGCTGCGGCGCGAACAGCACGGGGACCAGGGCGATGGCCAGCCCGGCGAGGCCCAGGCGCAGTGATCGTGGCGAGGGGCTGAGCATCAGCGGGGAGCCGCCACCGTGGCGAGGATGCGGTCGAGCACCGCGTCGTGGGTGAGGCCCTCGACCTCGGCGCCGGGCGAGAGCACGACGCGGTGTCGCAGCGTGGGGTGGTAGAGCACCTTCACGTCGTCGGGGAGCACGTAGTCGCGGCCGCGCAGGGCGGCCAGGGCGCGGGAGGCGCCGGAGAGCATCGCGGCCGCGCGCGGCGAGGCACCGTGGAGGATGGCGTGCTGTTCGCGGGTGCCGCGCACGAGATCCACGACATAGTCGGCGACCTCGTCGGAGAGCCGCTGTCCGGCGACGAGGGCTCGGGCGGCTCGCAGCGCGTCGCCGGTGATGAGGGGCTCGACGCCGAAGGCCGCCAGATCGGGCATCGCGGTGCCCAGGCCGTGCAGGCGCACGATGCGACGCTCCTCGTCGCGCGACGGATAGGCGACCTGGATCTTGAAGAGGAAGCGGTCGAGCTGAGCCTCGGGGAGCGGGTAGGTGCCCTCCTGCTCGATGGGGTTCTGGGTGGCCACCACCATGAAGTGCTCGGACAGCGAGTGGGTGGTGCCGTCCAGGGTCACCTGGCGCTCCTGCATGGCCTGGAGCAGCGCGGACTGGGTCTTGGGCGGCGTGCGGTTGATCTCGTCGGCGAGCAGGCAGTCGGTGAAGACCGGCCCGCGGGTCAGGGAGAAGGTGTTGGTGCGGAAGTCGAAGAGATCGGTGCCCACGATGTCGCCGGGCATCAGGTCGGGGGTGAACTGGATGCGGTTCATGCCCAGGCCCAGCGAGGCGGCGAAGGCGCGCGCCAGCAGGGTCTTGGCGGTCCCCGGCGGACCCTCGAGCAGGACGTGGCCGCCGGCGAGCAGCGCGGTGAGCAGGGCGTCGACCACCGCGTCGTGGCCTACGACGACGCGGGCGATCTGCGCGCGGAGGCGTTCGGTCAGGTCGGCGAGATGTTCGAGGTTCATGGCGGCTCCGAGGGGGTCAGGGCGGGGGCCTCGAGGGCCAGGCGGAGGCGGTGGATGCGGCGAGCCAGCGACGTGGCCGCGATGATGCGGCGATGGGGGAGGCGCTCGACCGCGGCGGCGAGCGCGGCGGGGTCATCGCGGAGGCCCCGCTCGCGCGCGATCTCGGCGAGGCGGAGGTCGCGCTCGTCCCGGCTCAGCTCGGTCGGCAGCCCCAGGGAGCTGGCCGCCGATGCGTTGGCGAGGGCGAGGTAGCGCGCGAGCGTCTCGCGAAGATCGGCGCCGGCGGTGAGCAGCTCGGCGCCGACCGCGATGAGGGTGGCCTTGCCCGCGAGCACGCGCGGCGGCAGGGGCTCGGGCTCGCCGAAGCGCGCAAGGCCGGCCCAGACGAAGAGCAGCAACAGCGTCAGCGCGTGCAGCGTCACCAGGACCAGCGGGAAGGTGGCCAGCTCGACCCAGATCACCGGGGGACGCGCGTGGCCGTGGACGACCTCGTCGACCACCAGCGTGGACGCGCCCGCGGCGTCGGCGATGAGGCGGCGGGCGATGAGCGCGTGGTCACCGCGCTGGATGCCGGCGTTGTTGAGGAGATCGGGGTCGGAGACGACCCAGACGCCGCTGGGGTGCCGGGCGACCAGCGCGCCTTGGGGCCCGAACACCACCGGGGTCAGATCCGGGATCCCGGCTGTGAGGAGCTGGGGCGCAGGGAGGGTCACCTCGAGCGGGCCCCACGGCGTGGTCCAGGCTTCGTCGATGGGCACCCCGGTGCGCACGAGGCCTTCGGTGACCACGTCGCTCGTCAGCGTGACCACCTGGTTGAGGGCGCCCAGGGCGTCCTCCGCCGGGAGCAGGTCGAGGCGCGCGACGAACCCCGGACGCTCGTGGTCTTCGACGCCCCGCCACTTCGGGAGCACCCAGAACACGTCGGCGCCGGCGTCGATGGCGTCGAGGAGCGCGTCGTCGGCCAGGTCCTGGGCGGGCTCGTCGTCCAGCGTCGGCTCGGCGATGAGCAGGGCGCGCCCCGGACCCAGCCCGCCGAGCCGATCCGATCGCCGCACCGTGGTGCGCACGCCGGTGGCCTCCAGCAGCGCGACGAGCGCGTGGTGGCCGATGAGGGAGCGGCTGAAGGCGTCGGTGCCGGAGCTGCGTGGGCCGAGGATGGCCTCGCCGCAGAGCCCGTAGACGAGCGCGGCCACGAGCGACACCGCCCCCAAGGCGAGGGCGGGCGCGAGGGCGCGGCGGGCGAAGGGCGCAGCGGAGGCCTCGGGGGAGGTCGGGCTCACCCGGGGGCCTCCAGGCTGCGTTGGAGGCGGGTGAATGCCGCGTGGCATCGCGCCCAGTCGTCGGCGCTGGCGGGGCGGCCGGCGAACACGGCGCGCTCGACCGCGTCGACGAGCTCTCGGAGGGCGAGGGCGGAGGGGGCCGGGAGGTCGCTGGCGGCCAGCACCTCGCGGCTGGTGAGGGACGCGGGGCGGAGCGCGGGCTGGCGAGCGACCAGCCAGCCCAGGACGCGGTGCAGCAGCTCACGGATCGCGGTGTCCAGGTCACCGGCGCGCGCCCGGGCGTCGAGGTCGGAGACCACGGGGGCCGGCGCGTGGGCCGGCTGCGGCGTGGCCGCCGGTTCGCCGATGGCCGCGCCCGGGCGGCGGGTGCGGACGGCGCGCAGCGCGATGCCGACGAGGGCCGCCAGGACCGCCACGGCGATGGCGCCGCCGAGCACGGTGAGCAGCAGCTCCACGATCGGCGAGGGTGGCCCTGGCTCGCCGGTCCGACGCGGAGCCGAGGGCGCGGGGAGACCTTGCTGGTAGCGGCCTTCCGCTACGACTCGCGTGAGCGCCTCGCGCACCGCATCATCCTCCGCTGCGCGGACCGGAGGCGCCGCGGTCAGGCCTGCGACCAGCAGGAGCAGCGCCGGCAGCGCGCGCTGGAGGCGGCGGGTCAATCGAACACCGCCGCGAGGTCCTCGGTGGCCATGCCGTCCTTGTCGACGCGCAGGTCGTGGTAGACGACCGAGGCCGCGACGGCGGCGAAGGTGGCGGCTACCACGCCGAGGATGGCCGAGGCGATGTGCAGGACCGCCGGGAAGCCCGCCAGCAGCAGCCCGAGGGCGAAACCGGGGACGAAGAAGGCCAGGACGACGAAGAGGACGATGCCGAAGACCTGCGGGCGGCGGCCCAGCGTGAGCTCCTGACTGCGCGACAGCGAGAAGGCGACGCCCAGGCGCTCCATGACGGCCGCGGGGACGGCGACATAGAGCTGGATCCACAGCACGACGGCGACCGGAACGCACACGACGACGAAGATCGGCAGCAGCAGGGCGATGAGCAGCGCGCCGCCGATGGCCAGGCCGACGGCGAAGCTCACGCCCAGTACGGCCAGCAACGAGCGGAGACCCTGTCGCAGGCACTCGCCGAAGCTCACCGGCGCGCCGCGCAGGGTCTGGAACACGCCGTAGACCACGGCGGCCGAGGCCAGGGCGCCGGTGACGAACTCGCCCCCGAGCTCGAGCATGGCGACCGCGAGGCGGCCCTCAGCCGTGGTCGGGGGCGATGAGCTCCAGGCGAGCCGCAGCAGCAGAAGCGGGCTCTGCACCAGCAGGACCAGGCCGGCGAAGGTGGGGAAGCGCGTAGCGAGCACGTCGAAGGTGCGGCGCAGCGCCTCGGATGCCTTGAACGCCTGGGACATCAGGACAGGCTATCACCTGCCCGTCCGGTGGTGTAGCCGGTGCGCGGCGGTCGCAGCCGAGCGAGGCTCGGGCTCGCGTCGCAGAATCGGCTCTGCCACAGTGTCGCGCATGTCCCGCACATCATTCACGCTGGCGCTGGCGCTGGCCTCGCTCCCCGCGTGCTCCGACTCCGCCGACCCGGCCTGCCTGGCGGGCGCGCGGATCTGCCGCGGGAGCATCGTCCAGCTCTGCGAACCGGAGACGGGAACCTTCGTCGACGAGCAGATCTGCCCGACGACCACACGCTGCGCGGCCGGCGCCTGCGTCGCGATCGCGTTCGCGGACGCCACGGTCGGGGAGGACGCCGCGGGCGGGGACGGGACCGACGCCGAGGCGGGGGCCGAGACCGGGGCCGAGGCGGGGGCCGAGACCGGGGCCGAGACCGGGGCCGAGACCGGGGCCGAGACCGAGGCCGAGACCGGGGCCGAGACCGAGACCGGGGCCGAGGCCGAGGCCGGGGCCGAGACCGGGGCCGGGGCCGAGACCGAGGCCGAGACCGGGGCCGAGACCGAGACCGGAGCCGAGACCGGGGCCGGGGCCGAGACCGGGGCCGAGGCGGGGGCCGAGACCGGGGCCGAGACCGGGGCCGAGACCGAGACAGGGGCCGAGACCGGGGCCGACGCCGGGGCCGAGATTGTCGCCGACACTGCCGCCGACCTCCTGGGTCCGCCGGTGCCGTTTACGCCGCTGACGCATCACATGGTCTACGATCGGATCAGGAACATCGTGCTGCTCGACGATCTGCGGCGGGTGGCGTGGCATCCGTGGGGCGGGTGGGCCTTGATCGCTGGGAGTGGGGGCAAGCTGGGGCGCTTTGCTCTGGACGACTCGGCGATGACGGCGCTGCCCGCGCTGGGGGGCAGCGTGGAAGGCCTGGTGGCGGACCCGGCGGGCGAGTTCTTTCTGGCCGTGGGCACTGACGCGGCTGGCGACGGCGTGCTGTGGCGCATCGCGATCGAGGGGGACGGCACCGGAGAGGTCACGACGCTGGCGCTGACGCAGGGCGATGGCGTCGCCGTCGTGCCGAACCCCGACGGCGAGCGCTTCGCCGTCGGCACCTCGCGCAAGAGCGGAGGATCCTACATCAATACCCTGCTCGTCTGGCGCGACGGAGACGGCGTCGTGGCGTCGAAGGCCTATGCGGGCGCGGGCCTGCGGGACCTGATGTGGGCGAGCCCGTCGCTCTACGCCGGCAGCGACGCGATCGTCACCGGCGACGGCCTCGATGGGGCCTCGAGCCAGACCTGGGTGCTGGCCAGCGACCTGCTGGCCGGCAACGGATGGAGCCCGGGCTTCGGCAACCCGGGCGGCGGCGGGTGGAGGCCCGGCGGGAGCTACGGGGTGTTCACGGCCTGGACCACGAACAAGCTCTACGTCTTCGACGGCGCCTGGACCTTGGCCACCTTGCCGGGCGTGGGCACCGCGGCCAGCCCGAACGCGATCGCCTGGAGCCCTGACGGCCGGAGGGCGCTCATCGTAGGCAGGGCCATCGGAACCCCGCTGCGCGCGGTCGTCATCGAACACCGGCCGCTGGACGCGACGGCCTTCGATCCCTCCGCTCTCATCGACATGTCCGTGCCCGACTTCGGCGACAAGCCATGGTGGGGCACGGGCAACGTCCAGCTGCAGGCCGCGGCCTGGCAGCCGGACGAGGCGTGCGCCGGAGGGCTCATCGTGGCCAGCGACGCGTCGAGTTCGGCGACCTCGCCGGACTTCGGGATCCTCATCCGCTTTCGCGACGCGGACGACCCGGGCTGCTGGCCCTGACCCCGAGCGGCAGCGCCGGAGGCCCGCGTCACCGCGCGTCCGGAAGCAGGGCCCCGGCCGCGCGGCGAGCGCTGTGCCTCAGCCCTCGAACTGCTTCTGGGCGAAGTTCCAGTCGAGCAGGCCCCACACCTTGTCCAGGTAGGCCGGCCGCTGGTTCTGGTAGTCCAGGTAGTAGGCGTGCTCCCACACGTCGATGGTGAGCAGCGGCTTGAGGTCGCCGTGGCTCGGGAAGAGCGGGCAGTCCGCGTCGTGCGTGTCGCGGACCTCGACCTTGCCGTCGGCGGTCTTCACCAGCCACGCCCAGCCGCTGCCGAAGTGGCCGCCCGCCGCATCGGTGAGCTTCTTCTTCAGGCCGTCCAGGTCGCCGAAGGCGGCGTCGATGGCCTTCGCCAGCCCGCCCGACGGCTTGGAGCCGCCGTTGGGGGTCATGCTGGTCCAGTAGAAGCTGTGATTGAAGTGCTGGGCGCCGTTGTTGAAGACGGCCTTGCGCTTGTCGGCCGGCACCTCGTCGATGCTCTTGAGGAGCGTGACGATGTCCATCGACGCGAAGCGCGTGCCCTCGACGGCCGCGTTGAGCTTCGTGACGTAGCCGGCGTGGTGCTTGCCGTGGTGGAACGAGAGCGTGCGAGCGCTGATGGCGGGCTCCAGCGCGTCGTTGGCGTAGGGAAGGTCGGGCAGCGTGAAAGCCATGGCTGGTTCTCCTCGTGGCGTGGGGCGTGTCCCCTGGGGGGGATGGCCGAGGCGCGCGTCGTTCGTGGATCGCGTGAGCCCGGACATCGATGAATCCACGTCGGCTTGCGGTGCGGGCACGAACGCCTGCGCGAACGCCTGCTCGAACCTTCCGACGTCTCCACCGTTGATTACCAGCGGGGGCCCGGTCCCGCAACCCGCCGGCCCCCATCGGGCGTACGGATCCGGGGGGCGTCAGTGGATGGTCGGCGCCTGCCACCCGCGCAGCCCGAGGAGCAGGCGGGCGGTCGCGCTGCTGAGCGGGTGGAGGCTCTTGTCCTCGCACACCTCGTTGAGCTCGTGCGGCGCCAGCAGCGGCAGCAGGGTGACGGTCAACCGCACCGGCGAGTAGGGGTTGAGCATCAGCGCGCGCTGGATCGCCGGGCGCGCCAGCCAGCGCGGCGCCATGGCGATCTCGTGCAGCATCACCCCGCGGTTGGGGCGGCGCGCGGCCAGCTTGAGCACCAACGCCTCGGTGACGCGCGGGTTGGACAGCAGGATGCGAACGACGTGCGGGTCCGAGTCGTAGACCAGGCGGGCCAGCATCTGCGCGTCGTAGGTGCGCGCCTTGGCCTTGCGCTCGCCCAGGGTGAGCGACTCGAGGACCTCGTCGCGCGGGAACTCGCCGTCGCTGGCGCGCTTGTGCGAGACGTCGCCACCGATGAGCAGGTGCCGCATCTCGTCGAAGCCAAGATCCACCGCCGCGCGGTAGAGCTCGCCCAGGACGTCGTAGGGCAGCTCGCCGCTGAACAGCCCGCGGGCGATGGTCAGCCAGACCGCGCGCAGGTTGCCGTAGAGCGCCTCCACGACCAGACAACGCATCGCGCGGACGGCCTCGGCGGCCTCCTGGCCATCGACGAACTCCCGCACCAGCATCCCGCGCTGGGCGTGGTCGTCGACGCCCTCCAGCCGTCGAGCCAGCGACCGGGCGAGGTCCCCGCCGGTGTCATGGGTGCGCGCCAGTACCATGCCGGCCAGCATAGCCGCAGAGGTGCGCGGCCCCAAGGGCACGGCGTGACGCGCCGCAGCACAAGGCATGTGGTCACGAGCTTCGCTTGCGGATACACTGCCTGACGGCGCGCTCGCGCAAGACTGCGGCCCTCTCCACACGCCGCGACCAGCCAGCTTCCTGGAGGCCATGTGAGCGGCGAGACCCGCATGCTGCGCATCCTGCTCGCGGAAGACCGAGACCGCGATGTGCTCGTGACGCGCGAGGCCCTCAACGAGGCGATGGTGCCGCACATCCTGACGACGGTCTCCGACGGTCAGGAGGTGCTCGACTACCTCTACCGGCAAGGCGGCTATGCCGATCCGCTGCGCTCGCCGCGCCCCGACGTCATCCTGCTCGACCTCAACCTGCCGCGGGTCGACGGACGCGACGTCCTGCGCACCGTGAAGACCGACAGGGCGCTCTGCCACATCCCGATCGTCATCCTGTCGACGGCGCACCACCAGGCCGAGGTGCTGCAGGCCTACCGCCACGGCGCCAACGCCTACATCGAGAAGCCGATCTCCTACGACCGCTTCGTCGAGGTCATCGGCCACTTCGGCAACTTCTTCACCCGCTGCGCCGCGCTGCCCCGGGAGGAGCTGATCTGAGGCGACGCGTGGGGCGGACCGCCCGGCCCCCGCTCACTCGCTGGCCAGCCTCGCCTTCAGCGCCTCGAGCGCCTGGTCCGCCGCCGCCTCGTCGGTGGCCTGCCGCAGCTTCGCCTCGGCCGGGTCGCCGGCCAGCTCCTGCAGCGCCTCCACCGCCTCGGCCGTCCCCGGCCGGATGCCGCCGCCCTCGGCCAGCCGCGCCTGCATCCGCAGCTCGCGCTTCTTGTCCGCCAGCAGCGACAGCTCGCCCTCGACGAGGATCTTGTCCGAGCGCAGCGGCCGGACCTCCTCGAGGCAGCGCTCGTAGGCCGCCTTCGCCTTGAGGAGCAGCTCCCTGGCCTTGTCGAAGCGCGCCTCGGGCTCGACGAGCTTCCGCTCGATGGCCTCCAGCCTCGCCTTGGCGTCCTTCTCCTGCAGCACCAGCTCGGTCATCTCGAGCTGCGCACCCTCATCGGCCATTGCCGCCTCCCGACACCGCCTGCGCGATCCACTGGGCCAGGGTGTCCACCCGCGCGTTCGCCCGGGCCACGGCCGCGGCCACCGTCTCATCGGCCGCGACCGGCTCGCGCGCCTCGATGTAGCTCT
This sequence comes from Deltaproteobacteria bacterium, assembly GCA_020632695.1. GTDB lineage: Bacteria > Myxococcota_A > UBA9042 > PHBI01 > JACKFB01 > JACKFB01. The sequence goes on along the minus strand of JACKFB010000001.1, from coordinate 207,408 downwards.
TGAGCTTCGGCTCGGTGCCGCTGGGCCGCAAGATGAGCCGCGTCCCGTCGGCCAGCCACCAGGTCAGCACGTCGCTGCGCGGCAGGCCGCTGGCCTCCGCGTCGGGTCCTCCCAGGTCGCGCGCCCGCGCCACGGCGACGCCGGCGATGTGCTCCGGCGGCTCGGCCCGCATGCGCGCCAGCACCGCCGCCATCTTCGCCTTGCCGTCCAGGCCCGGCAGCACCGTGGACACCTGTCGCGTCACGTGGGCGCCGTGCTCCCGGGTCAGCTCGTCGAGGCGATCGAGCAGCGTCCGGCCGCGCGCCATCGACGCCGCCGCGCACTCGGCCACGGCCTGCGCCGCGCCGATGCCGTCCTTGTCGCGCACCACCGTCCCGACGCAGTAGCCCAGCGCCTCCTCGAAGCCGAACACGAAGGACTCGCCCGTCGGGTCGTGGGCCAGCGCGGCCTCCCAGATCCACTTGAAGCCGGTCAGCGTCTCCGCGCAGGTGGCGCCGTGGGCAGCGGCGATGCGCTGCAGCATGGTGGTGGACACGATGGTGGTCGCCACGAAGGGCCGCTCCGGCAAGGTGCCGTTTTCGGCGCGGCGCGTCAGCAGCCAGTCCGCCAGCAGCACCCCGACCTCGTTGCCGGTGAGCACTCGGAACCCGCTCTCGGAGGCCGCGTCGGCAACCGCCACGCACAAGCGATCGGTGTCCGGGTCGTTGGCCAGCACCAGATCGGCCTTGGCGTCCCGCCCGTAGCGCAAGGCCAGATCCAAGGCGCCCGGCTCCTCCGGGTTCGGGAAGCGCACCGTGGGGAACTCGCCGTCGGGCTCGGCCTGCTCGGCGACCTGCACCAGCCGCGTCATCCCGCGCCGCCTGAGCGCCGCCTCGACCAGCCGCGCGCCGACGCCGTGCAGCGCCGTCAGCACGATGGTGGGCTCGGCCGGCGGTGGCTGCACACCCACGCACTGCAGGTCCAGCGCCCCCAGATAGGCGCCCTCGACCTCGGGGCCGGCCAGGTGGACCAGGTCGGCCGCCACCGCCGCGTCGAACTCGGCGCGCGGCAGCTCGGCGACCGGCCCGGCGGCCACCATCAGCTCGGCGACGCGGTGGTCCTGGGGCGGCACGATCTGATCGCCAGCCAGGCCGTACACCTTGAACCCGTTGTATTCCGGCGGGTTGTGACTGGCCGTGACCACCGCGGCCGCCGCACTGCGGAGGTGCCGGTGGGCGAAGGCGCAGAGCGGCGTCGGTGACGGGTGCTCCAGCCAGTGCACGCGCACGCCGTGGCCTGCCAGGATCTCGGCGGTGCGCCGCGCCAGCTCCGGAGACATGCGCCGCCCGTCGCGCCCCACCAGCACGCCACGCTGGCGCGCGTCCGGCAGGTCGGCGATGAGCTGGCGGGCGAGCCCGGCAGCGGCGCGCGAGATCGTCGCCAGGTTCATCCGGGCGGGCCCGGCGCCGAGCAGGCCTCGCAGCCCGGCGGTGCCGAACTCCATGGGTCCGGCGAAGCGCTCGGCCAGGGCCGCGGCGTCGCCGGCGTCGATCAGCGCTCGCAGCTCGGCGCGGGTCGTCGGGTCGGGATCGTCGGCGATCCACGCCTCGGCGGCGCGGAACAGCTCGTCATCGGAACCGGGGGCATCGGGGGTCATGCTGTGCACGGCAGCCTCGCTCCGGCGCGCCGAAGCTTGCGCCAGCATCGGGCCACCAGCGCGCGGGACGCGGTCGGCTCCCGATGGAACAGGAGATCGAAGGGAGTTCCCAGGTGCGGAGCGCCCGTGGCGCCCGCGACGTGATTCCAGGTGCTCGAGAGCCGAGGGTGCGTGCCGCCAGCCCGCGAGCGCAGCCCGGGAGTGCCTGGAAACACAGGAGCCAGCCAGGGAACGGGAGGAGGCGGGGTCACCCGCTCAGAGCGGTCGAACCGCGACCCGTCCATCGGGCGCCACCGTCCGCTCACAGCCACAACCGTAAGCCCTGCCCTCGCGCTCGATCAACGCCCCGACGTCGGAGGTCTGCCGCTGGAAGACCAGGGCCCCCTCGTCGTCGGTGACCGTGAGGTCGTCGTCGTCGAAGGAGGCCACGTGCAGCCCACGCTCGGCGAAGGCGCCGGCCGCGAAGGTCCAGATGGTCGCGCCGCGAGCGGTCGCCGACACGGTGTAGAGCACCGCGCCATCGCGGTCCTTCTGGACGAGGCTGCGCGCCGCCCGGTCGCGGCCGGGGCGCTCGAAGGGCAGCAGCGCAGGCGGATGCACGCCCAGGCAGTCGGCGGTGAAGAGCTCGCGGCTGCGCACGATGTCGGTGACGACCACGCGCCCGCCGCGGCGGGTGACGCTGAGCTCGGGCGTGGAGTGCAGGCCGCTGAGCGTGGAGAGCAGGTCCAGGCCCTCGCAGGTCGGGGCCGGCGGGCCGGCCGCCAGCACCGGGGAGAAGCTCAGACAGACCAGGGAGACGGCGAGGATGAGTCGTTTCATGGCGTCAGGATACCTCCGCGGGGCCGCCCACAACAACAGATGTCGCGCACAGGGCGGAACCTCACAGGAGCAGCGGAGATTTGGGCCGAGGTGAATCGGCCGCGCCGGCGAGTCGAATCGCTCGTCCGGAACCCGAGAGATACCACCACGTATCTCGCAGCGGTTGCGGGCGGCCGAGTCGGCCGCTGGGGTGGTCGAGGCGCCCGGCAGCTATTTTCGCTGGTCCTGTCAACGGCCCTTGAAGGCGGGCGGGCGCTTGCCCATGAAGGCCGAGACGGCCTCGCCCAGGTCCTCGGACTGCAAGAAGGCCGCGTTCCAGGCGGCGACGTACTCGAGGCCGTCGCGCACGGGGCGCCCGTCGCCGTAGGCCAGCACCTCCTTGATGCCGCGCACCGTCAGCGGCGGGTTGGCGGCGATCTCGGCCGCCAGCGCTCGCGCGGCCACGTCCAGCGCCTGGCGATCGGCGTACACGTCGTTGACCAGCCCGATGGTGCGGGCCCGCTCGGCGCCGATGTCCGCGCCGGTGAAGGCGAGCTGGCGGGTGTGGCCCTGGCCGATGATCGGCGGCAGGCGCTGCAGGCTGCCGAGATCGGCGATGATGGCGACGCGGGCCTCGCGCAGCGAGAAGGTGGCGTCGGCCGAGGCCAGGCGGACGTCGCAGGCGCTGATGAGGTCGAGCCCGCCGCCGATGCAGTGGCCGTGGACCGCGGCGATGACGGGCACCGGCAGCTCGGCGACGGTGGTCATCGAGGCCTGCCACCGGCGGATGAGGCGCAGCAGCTCGGTGCGCGGGGCGGCCAGACCGCCGCCGGAGAAGAGGGCGCCGTGCTCGCGGAAGGTGGCCGGCAGGTCCAGCCCGTAGCTGAAGCAGCGCTCGGAGCCCCGCAGCACCACCGCGCGCAGCTCGGCGTCGGCGGCCAGCTCGGCCATCATCGCGCCCAGATCGTCGAAGAATGCGGGCGCCATCGTGCGCGCCGCCAGGGTGACGGTGGCGACCGCGCCGTCGCGCTCGAGGTGCAGGGTCCCGCTCATCGTCGTCCTCCGCGTCGGGGGCCACCGCGACCCGGTCCCAGCCTTGCCTACGGCGTCGCGATCGTGCAAGCGTTCCGGCCCGCAGCCCCACGCCCGACGCACCCCTGGGAGCCCCGCATGAGCGCGAGCCAGCCAGACCCGACCGCAGAGCCCCGGACCATCGCCGCGGGCGACGACGAGGCCCTGCGCCCGCGCCATCTGCGCCCGCCGGTCGACCCGGCGACGCTGACCTGGCGCAACCTGCGCCGCGACGCCTTCTGGCAGCGCATCCCGGGCTGGGCCGAGGTCGACGAGAAGACCTTCCTCGATCACGCCTGGCAGGACCGCAACGCCATCACCAGCCCGAAGAAGCTCATCGCCGCCGTGCGCGACCTGGTCGGCAGCGACTTCATCGCCGACGTGGAGCAGGGCTTCCACCACGCCCCCATGTCGGTGCGCATCACGCCGTACATCCTGGCGCTGATGGACTGGGACCACCCCTACGTGGACCCGCTGCGCCGCCAGTTCCTGCCGCTGGCCTCCCAGCTCCAGCCCGACCACCCGATGCTGACCCTGGACTCGCTCGCCGAGCAGGCGGACGCGCCGGTGCCCGGCCTCACCCACCGCTACCCCGACAAGGCGCTCTTCCTGGTGCTGGACACCTGCCCGGTCTACTGCCGCTTCTGCACGCGCAGCTACGCCGTGGGCGGCTCCACCGACGAGGTCGAGAAGGTCAGCATCAAGGCGACACGCGCCCGCTGGGACGCGGCCTTCCAGTACCTGGCCGAGCGCCCCGAGATCGAGGACGTGGTGGTGTCGGGCGGCGACGCCTACCGGCTCAAGCCCGAGCAGGTGCGCGAGATCGGCGACCGGCTGCTGGACATCCCGCACATCCGGCGCTTCCGGTATGCGACCAAGGGCCCGGCCGTGATGCCGATGAAGCTGCTGACCGACCAGGCGTGGCTCGACGCGCTGACGGCCGTGGTCGACCGCGGGCGGAAGCTCGGCAAGGAGGTGGTGCTGCACACGCACTTCGCGCATCCCAACGAGATCACCGGGTACAGCGAGGACGCGATGCAGCGCCTCTTCGAGCGCGGCATCACCGTGCGCAACCAGGCCGTGCTGCAGAACGGCGTCAACGACACCGCCGAGACGATGATCGAGCTGGGGCGGCGCCTCGGCTACATCAACGTGCACCCGTACTACGTCTACATCCACGACCTGGTGCGGGGCACCGAGGACCTGCGCACCACGGTCGCGCGCGGCATCCGCATCGAGAAGCGCCTGCGTGGCGCCACGGCCGGCTTCAACACGCCCACCTTCGTCGTGGACGCGCCCGGCGGCGGCGGCAAGCGCGACGTGCACAGCTTCGAGCACTACGACCGCGAGACCGGCATCTCGGTCTACACGGCGCCCTCGGTGAAGGAGGGGCGGCTCTTCATGTACTTCGACCCGCTGGCCGAGCTGAGCCCGGCCATGCGCGCGGCCTGGGGCGACCCGAAGCTGCGGCACGAGATGGTGCACGACGCCCTGGCGACGGCGCGGCAGCGGACGATCTGAGGGCGGGCTGACCTGGGGGCGGGCCGAGGGCGCCTGCGCGCCCATGCGCGCCTACTCGGGCGGCTCGACCAGCCGCAGGCGCGGGCCGGTGCGGCGCGGCGCGGGCTCGAGCGAGGGCAGGTCCGGGCCCGGCTCCAGCTCGAAGAACTCGGCGCCCTCGGCGGCGTGGTCCCGCTCGGCCTCGAGGCGCTCGACCAGCTCGCCGTTGAGCCGCGCGAGCCACCGCGCCAGGTCCGCCTCGGCCGAGGCCGGCACCCAGCCCACCAGACGCTCGTCGGGCTCCCCGTCGGCGCCGCGGTCGGCCACGTGCAGGATCGCGGCCAGCGCGGGCGCCTCGTCGCCCGGCAGGCTGAAGGCCTCCCGCCGGAACCAGGAGGCGCGACCCAGGGCGCCCGACTGCCCGCCGGGGCCCGTGAACCGAGGCGCATCGGCCGCCAGGACGAAGCCTCCCAGCCGGAAGCCGTCGGGCCCCTCGGAGAGGCCCTCCAGGCGCAGTCCCGCCGGGCGGATGAACGCGGCGACCAGCTGCCGCAGGCGGGCGGCGTCCAGCTCTGGCATCGAGGCGGCTCCGGCCGAAGGGGGTGGCCCGCGGATGATAACGGTGGGACGCGCGATCGGTCCACGCAGCGGAATCGGCCCGGCGGATGGGACGTTGGGTGGCCGCTCGCTTGTGGCGCCCCTCTGCCGTGTGGATTACTGACGTCGTGAGCACCTGTGAGACCCACCCGACCGAAGCCGCGACCGGCGCCTGCGCGCGTTGCGGCCGCTTCGTCTGCCACCAGTGCGATCGCGGCGAAGCCGGGCGCATCGCCTGCCCGGTGTGCGCCGCGCTGCGTCGCCGCGGCGGCTCGGCGCGCGCGAGCGCCGGCCAGGGCCCGCGCGCAGGCTCCGGGGCGGTGATGGTGGTGGCCCCGCGCGCGCTGGCCCCCAACCCCTTCCCGCCGAAGCCCCCCTCGACCCGCGCCCAGCGGCTGGCGTGGCTCCCCATCAGCGGCGCGATCTGGGCGCTGATGCTCGCCGCCAGCGCCTCGCTGGCCGCGGTGCTGGTGGCCATCCCGCTCGGCGCCGCCTCGATCTACGGCGGCGTGCGCCTGTGGCGCCGTCACGTGCGCGAGGTGCTGGAGCAGCGCGCGCTGAAGTTCTTCCGCGCGCTCACCGCCGACCAGGTCACCAAGGACGAGGCGGTCAAGGACCACGGGCTGGACCCGGGCCAGGCCGACCAGGTGCTCACCTGGCTGGTCGGCCAGGAGCTGCTCGTACCCGACTGGGAGGAGCTGGATCGACCGGTCATCTATCGGAGGCAGCGCGGATGAACTGCAGCATCCACACCGGGATCGACGCCGTGGCGGTCTGCTGCGACTGCGGCAACGGCGTCTGCGGCACCTGCCGCAACAAGATGTTCGGTCGCAACTACTGCGACGTCTGCGCGTCGGGCCTCGAGCAGAAGATGATGAAGCGTCAGGCCCCGCAGCCGCCCCAGGTCGTGTTCCCGCCCGGGCTGCCGCAGCACGCGCTGCCGCCGCACCTCTACAAGAACCCCACCGTCGCCGCGGTGCTCAGCGCGTTCATCCCGGGCGCCGGCCAGGTCTACGCCGGGCGCGTCGGCCGCGGGGTGGGCGTCTTCATCGGCACGCTGGTGCTCACGCCGATCTTCGTCGGCTGGTTTCTGTGGCTGGCGCAGATCTTCGACGCCCACACGACGGCCAAGGAGCACAACCTGGAGCTGACCTCGCGCTGATCGCGGGGCCGCTCCCTCCGCGCTTCAGATCGTCTGGCTGCGCGTGCGGATCGCGGTGAGCAGCCGCTCCTGGAAGGCCGCGAAGGGCAGCGTCTCCTGCTGCTGCACGCCATAGCGCCGCAGCGTCACGGTGCCGTCCTCCACCTCCCGCTCGCCCACCACCAGCACGTTCGGGATCTTGCTGGTGACCGCGTTGCGGATCTTCTTGCCCATGGTCTCCGACGAGCGGTCCATCTCGGCCCGCACCATCTCGCCGCGCAGCGCCGCCACCAGCTTCTCGGCGTGCTCGTCGAAGCGCTCACCCACCGTCAGCACGCGCACCTGCACCGGCGCCAGCCAGGTCGGGAACGCGCCGCCGTAGTGCTCGATGAGGAAGGCCACGAAGCGCTCGTGGGTCCCCAGCGGCGCCCGGTGGATGATGTAGGGGCGGTGCATCTGGTTGTCCGGGCCGACGTACTCGAGGCCCAGGCGCTGCGCGATGCCGAAGTCGAGCTGGTTGGTGCTCGCGGTCTCCTCGCGCCCGGTCACCGTCTTGAACTGCACGTCGATCTTCGGCCCGTAGAAGGCCGCCTCGCCCTTGCCGACCACGAAGCGCGCGCCGCTCTCCACCATCGCCTCGTGCACCAGACGCTGCGTCGTCTCCCACCCCTCCGGGTCGTCGATGTACTTGTCCTTGCCCTTCGGATCCTCGGGATCCCAGGTCGAGAAGCGGAAGTAGTATTCGGTCAAGCCCAGGATATCGTAGACCTCCTGGTGCATCCGCATCACCGCCAGGAACTCGCTCTTCACCTGGTCTTCGGTGCAGTAGATGTGCGCGTCGTTCATCGCCATGCCGCGCACGCGCAGCAGCCCCGACAGCGCCCCCGAGTCCTCGAACCGGTAGACCTGACCGTACTCGGCCAGCCGCAGCGGCAGGTCGCGGTAGCTGCGCGGCCGCGCGGCGAAGATCTTGTGGTGGTGCGGGCAGTTCATCGGCTTGAGGCAGTAGGTCTCGCGCACCTCCTCCTCGGTGCCGTGCTCGCCCTCGCGCGTCTCCGTCAGCTCCATGAACGGGTACATGTGCGAGGCGTAGTAGGGCAGGTGGCCGGTCTTGTAGTAGAGCGAGGTCTTGGCGATGTGCGGGGTGGCCACCCGCACGTAGCCGGCCTTGAACTCCAGCTCGCGGGCCAGCTTCTCCAGCTCGTCGCGGATGACGGTGCCGTTGGGCAGCCACAGCGGCAGGCCCTTGCCGATCTCGTCGTCGACGACGAAGAGGTCCAGCTCCTTGCCGAGCTTCTTGTGGTCGCGGGCCAGCGCGTCCTGGTACGCCTTCACGTGGGCGTCCAGCGCCTCGCGCGACTCGAAGGCCCAGGCGTAGATGCGCGTCATCATGACGTTGTCGGAGTCGCCGCGCCAGTAGGCCCCGGCCAGGCTGCGCAGCTTGAAGGCGCCCGCGGGGATCTCGCGGGTCGACTCGACGTGGGGCCCCTCGCACATGTCGAGGAAGGGCCCGTTCTTGTAGAAGCTGAGCTGCTCGATGCCCTTCTTCTCGAAGAGCTCCTCGGCGTACTCGCGCTTGTAGGGCTCGCCCATGTCGTCGAGGCGCGCCAGGGCCTCCGCGCGGTCCAGCTCCTCGCGCTCGAAGCGCTGGTTCTGCTTGATGATGTGCTTCATCGTCTTCTCGAGCTCGGGGAAGTCGTCTTCCGTGAGCGGCTCGCTGAGGATGAAGTCGTAGTAGAACCCGTCGGCGATCGCCGGGCCGAAGCCCAGCGTGGAGCCCGGACGCAGCTTCAGCACCGCCTGCGCCAGCACGTGGGCGAGGCTGTGTCGGATGCGGTGGAGCGAGCTGTCGTGCTCGCCGGCCTGATCGTGAGCGTGGGCGTCCATGGGGGTCTCCGTTCGCGCGGTCCGCGGACGCACGGAATTACGCGATCTGCGCGGCGGCTTCAACCGCAGGGCGCGCCCCGGCGCTCAGCGGCGGCGGCTCCAACCGCGGGGCGAGCCGCGGCGGTCAGCGGCGGCGGCGGTTGGTGGCGGTGCCGGCGAGGTGAAGCCCGCACTCCCGCTTGGTCGCGTCCTCCCACCACCAGCGCCCCTCGCGCGGGTGCTGGCCCGGGTGGGTCGGCCGGGTGCACGGCGCGCAGCCGATCGACGCGTAGCCGCGCTCGTGCAGCGGGTTGAAGGGCACGCCCCGGTCGCGGATCCAGGCCCACACCTCCGCCTCGCTCCACTCGGCCAGCGGGTTCACCTTGACCAGGGTGCGGTCGGGCCCCGAGAAGCGGGGATCGGTCTGGAGGATCGGCACGTCGGCGCGCGTCGGGCTCTGGTCGCGGCGCTGGCCCGTCATCCACGCCGGCCGGTGGCGCAGCGCGCGGGTCAGGGTCTCCACCTTGCGGATGCCGCAGCACTCCTGGTGGCCGTCCTCGTAGAAGCTGAAGAGCCCCTTGGCGCGCACCAGCGCCTCGAGGGAGGCCGCGTCGGGCGAGAGCACGTCGATGGTGATGTTGTAGTGCCGGCGCACCTGGTCGACGAACTCGTAGGTCTCGGTGTGCAGCCGGCCGGTGTCGAGCACGAAGGTCGAGAAGGGCAGCCCGGTCTCGATGGCCATGTCCAGCAGGGCGACATCCTCGGCGCCGGAGAACGCGATGGCGCAGTCGGAGCCGAAGCGCTCGAGGGTCCACTGGACGATCTCGATGGGGGTCATCCCGGCGAGCTTCTGGCGAGCGGCGTCGAAGTCCAGGTCGTCGGAGTCGGGGCCGGGGGGCGCGCCGCGGGGGATCGCCAGGACGTCGCGGAAGACCTGGATCGCGCTCGTGTAGATGCGGGGCGGGCCGTCGCCGTCCTCGACGATCCAGAAAGGCGCCAGATCCACCTCGTGCTCGCGGGCCAGCTTCATGCCCGGCGACTCGGGGTCGCCCTCCTGGGCGATGACCACCTCGTCGAGCCGGTCGTACACGCCGCGCCGCTGGAGCAGATCCTCGGCCTGCGCGCACTTGCGGCAGGCCGAGCCGTCGGCGAGCAGCTTCTTGACCATGGTCACGCGCATCGAAGCACCTCCGGCGGTGTGGCCCGGTGAGAGCTATCACCGGCCCTGCGCTGCCACAAGCCGCGGGCAGGCGCGGGCGGCCGGCCATCAATCCAGGAGGCTGTCGAGCTGGGTCGCGCTGGCGGCGGCGTCCTGCATGCCGAGGGACATGAGGTCGCGGGCGAAGGCGCCGTCGAAGAGGACGAAGCTGGCGGCGTCGGCGCTGGCCAGGTTGTCCGAGGCCAGCATCGAGCGCATCGGTCCCGACATGACCGTGTGCATGCGGTGGGGCTCTCGCAGCACGCGGGCGGCCATCATGCCGACGTCGGCGCCGGGTCGGATGCTGACGTAGCGCACGATGTCGTAGGGGCGGCGGCCGAAGCGCCCCAGCTCGGACTGCAGCTTGGGGATGAACTCCGTGCCGTAGAGGCGCGTGCCGGCGGTCAGGAGATCGTTGATGCGGTCGAGGCGGTCGAGATCCCAGGCCATGCGATCGAGGAAGAGGCTGTTGAAGAGCTTGCCGAGGAGCTGACCCAGGCCCGGGAAGACGCCGGGCACCTCGACCCGGGCGCTGCGGGCGGCGAGGGCGACGACCAGCAGGCGGTCCGCCCCGAGCCGCAACGCCGGAGAGAGCGGGGTGTTCTGGCGCAGGCCGCCGTCGGTGTACCAGAAGTCGCCGATGCGCACGGGCGGGAAGAGGAAGGGGATCGACGCCGAGGCGAGGACGTGCTCCAGGCGGATGCGCGCGGTGTGGCCGATGAGGGAGCGATCGTGGGGCCAGCGCGGCGCGGGCATGTCGTGGCGGTGGTCGGCGAAGATGTGGGTGCCGCCGGAGCCGATCTCGGTGGCGGTCACGGCGACGGAGTCGAAGCGCCCCTGGCGCACGAGGTCGGGGATGCGGTCCCAGAGCACCGCGTCGCGGACGAGCTGCTCGAAGCGCGAGGTCTCGAAGAAGCCGGTGGCCGGGCTGTGGCCGTGGCGGGCGACGAGGCGGCGGGCGCCGGCGCCGAAGATGCGTGCGGCGTGCAGGGTCGAGAAGGTCAGCACGCCGCCGATCTCGAGGTTGGCCCAGAGGTCCTCGAGCTCGAGCACGGCGTCGGGGGTGAGGCCGCGGCTGGCGAGGAAGCAGCCGTTGATCGCCCCGACCGACGATCCCGTGATGACCGTGATGTGTTCGAGGATCGCCGGCCGGTGGACGGCGATCCAGTTGAGCACCCCCACCTCGTAGGCGCCTCGCGCGCCGCCGCCGGAGAGGACCAGCGCGATCCTGGGTCGTCCTGCCATCGGGCGGGACTATGGGCCGGGCGGGTACAAGTCCACAAGATTCCAACCGTTCAGCGGGTGGGTCCCAGGCGTGTCGCCCGGCGCGGCGCCAGCGCTCGGCGTGGGGCGCGGGGCCTCCGTGCGAGGGGCGCGGGAGGTACAGTGGGAGGCTGCGATTGCGCGTCCAGGGCCGCCGCGGTATCAAACCGGCCGGTCCGCACCAGCGCGAGGAGTGCCCGAGGATGAACCCAGCCGACATCGCGGTCAGCCATCCGACGCCCGCGGAGCTGGTGGCGACCATCCTGTTCGGGATCGCCATCCTGCACACCTTCTCGGTGAAGCGCTTCGAGGTGATGGCGCACCGCTACCCCTCGGGCTCCATCGGCGAGAACCTGCTGCACGTGCTGGCCGAGGTCGAGGTCGTGTTCGGGCTCTGGGCCGGCCTCTTCATCGGCGTGCTGAGCTTCCTGCACGGCAAGGAGTTCGTCGTCGGCTACCTCGAGGGCCGAAACGCCACCTACACCCTCGAGTTCACCGAGCCCGCCTTCGTCTTCGCCATCATGGCGGTCGCGGCCACGCGCCCGGTCATCCAGCTCGCGACCCGCGTCATCGCCGCCCTCGCCCGCCTCATCCCCCTGCCCGACGCCCTCTCCTTCTTCGGGGTGGCCCTCATCGTCGGTCCGCTGCTGGGCAGCTTCATCACCGAGCCGGCGGCCATGACGGTCACCGCGCTGGTGCTCAAGCGCCGCTACTACGACCGCGGCATGACCAACCGCTTGATGTACGGCACCTTGGGCGTGCTCTTCGTGAACGTCAGCATCGGCGGGACCCTGAGCAACTTCGCCGCCCCTCCCGTGCTGATGGTCGCGTCGACCTGGGGCTTCGACAACGCCCACATGATCGGGCACTTCGGGTGGAAGGCCGCGACCGCCGTGTTCATCAACACCATCGGCCTGTGCGCCATCTTCGGGCGTGAGCTGGTCAGCATGGGCGAGCGCGAGGCCGACTTCGACGAGGGCTCGCTCTTCGCGGCCCCCGAAGAGCGCCCGCCGGTCCCGATGTGGCTGGTGCTCCTGCACTGCCTCTTCCTGGCGGGGGTCGTGCTGAACTCCCACCACATCGTCGTGTTCATGGGGATCTTCCTGTTCTTCCTGGGCGTGGTCGCCGTCACCGAGGAGCACCAGGACCGCCTGCAGCTCCGCGAGGCGCTGCTGGTGGGCTTCTTCCTCGGCGGCCTGGTGACCCTGGGCGGCTTCCAGAAGTGGTGGCTCAAGCCGCTCATCGGCAGCCTGGGCGAGGTCCAGCTCTTCCTGGGCGCGACCTCGCTCACGGCCGTCACCGACAACGCCGCCCTGACCTATCTGGGGTCGCTGGTGGACGGGATCACCGACGCCTCCAAGTTCGCCCTGCTGGCGGGCGCGGTGGCCGGCGGGGGCCTGACGGTCATCGCCAACGCCCCGAACCCGGCCGGCTACGGCATCCTGCGGCCGAGCTTCGGCGAGGACGGGATCAGCCCGCTCGGCCTGCTGCTGGCCGCCCTCCCGGCGACGCTGGTGGCGATGGCGTGCCTCTGGTTCCTGCCGAGCGCGTGGTGACCCCGGCGCGACGGGCGCTCGTCACCGGGGGCAGCCGCGGCATCGGCGCGGCCGTCGCGCGCCGCCTCGCCCGGGACGGCTACGAGGTGATCGTCAACTACCGCTCGGACGACGCGGCGGCCGAGGCGGTGCGCTCGGCCATCGAGGCCGAGGGCGGCCGCGCCAGCCTGGCCCGCTTCGACGTCGCCGACCGCGAGGCCAGCGCCGCCGCCATCGACGGCCTGCTCGCCGACGGCCCGCCCATCGCCGTCCTGGTCAACAACGCCGGCATCATCCGCGACGGCATCTTCCCGACCATGACCTGGGAGGCCTGGGAGGCCGTCACCCGCACCACCCTGGACGGCTTCTACAACGTGACCCGCCCGCTGGTGATGCCCATGGTGCAGCAGCGCTTCGGCCGCATCATCAGCATGTCGTCGATGTCGGCGACGCGCGGGAACCGCGGCCAGGTCAACTACGCCACGGCCAAGGCAGGCATCCTGGGGGCCACCCGCGCGCTGGCGATGGAGGTCGCCAAGCGCCGGGTGACGGTGAACGCGGTGGCGCCGGGGCTCATCGAGACCGAGATGATCGCCGACGTCCCGGACATGGTGCTGCAGCAGATCCCCATGCGGCGCGTGGGCCAGCCCGACGAGGTCGCCGCCCTGGTGAGCTTCCTGGCCAGCCCCGAGGCCGGATACATCACCGGCCAGGTCATCGGCATCGACGGAGGCTTCGGGTGAGCGCCCGGTGGGACGTCATCATCGTCGGCGCCGGCCCGGCGGGGACGACGGCCGCCACGCTGCTGGCCGGAGCGGGGCACCGGGTGCTGGTGCTGGAGCGCGAGGTCTTCCCGCGCTTCCACATCGGCGAGTCCTTGCTGCCGCTGGGTCTGACGCTTCTGGACGAGCTGGGGGTGCGCCCCGAGCCGCAGGTGTTCCGCCACAAGGCTGGCGCCCGCTTCGTGGACGAGCGCAGCGGGCGCGCCGCCGGCTTCGACTTCAGCGAGGCGCTGCCCGGCCCGCCGCGCCACGCCTGGCAGGTGGTGCGCGCGGGCTTCGACGCGCAGATGCGGGACCGGGCCGAGGCCGCCGGGGCGGAGATCCGGCACGGGCAGACCGTGCGCGAGGTCGCCATCGACGCCGACGGCGTGCAGGTGCGCTGCGACTCGGGCAGCGAGCGCGGGCGTTACCTGGTGGACGCCACCGGGCAGGATCGGCTGCTGGCGCGGCGCGGGCGCACGGTGTCGCCCTACAAGGCCTTCGGGAAGGCGGCGGTGTTCACCCACTTCGAGGGCCTCAGCGACGCCGCGGTCCAGGAGATCGGCCCGGGCGGCGAGATCCAGGTGCTGATCCGCGAGGACGGCTGGGCCTGGCTCATCCCGCTGCCCGGCGAGCGCCTCAGCGTCGGCGTGGTCAGCCGCGAGGCGACGATGGAGCAGGGGCTCCTGGACGCGCTGCTCCAGGACTCGCCGCTCACCCGCCGCCTCACCGCGGGCGCCGAGCGCGGCCAGACCCGGGTCATCGGCAACTTCAGCTTCCGCAACACGGCCCCGCACGGTGCGCGCTACGCCTGCATCGGCGACGCCTCCTGCTTCCTGGACCCGGTCTTCTCGTCGGGCGTCTCGCTGGCGCTGGTCTCCGGCGCGCGCCTGGCCCGCGCCCTCTCCGAGCGCCTGGCCGACGGGAGCGAGGCCGCCGACGACGCCATGGCGCCGCTCTCCGACCACATGGAGCGCGGCTACCGCACCTTCGCCGCCCTCATCCACCGCTTCTACAACACCCGCTTCATCGAGCACTTCCTCCTGGACGCCCCCGCCGACGGCCCCATGGTGGCCGGCGTCACCAGCGTGCTGACGGGCGACGTGTGGCGCGAGGACAACCCCTTCCAGCGCATGCTCCTCGAGGCCCGCCAGCGGCGGTGATCCCCCCGGGCCGCTCGGCAGCGAAGGCAGCCGTGCGGACCGCAGGCGCAGGCAGCCCCCCCTGGCGGGAGTCGGAGCGGCGATTGCTGGTCTTCGGCGCCTTCTGCTATGTTCCGCGGCCCCTTGGGCCGGCGGACGATGAAAGAGCCCCTCCCCATCACCGGATACAGCCTCTGCAACGCGCTCGGCATCGGGCGCGCGGCGGTGCGGGACGCGCTCGAGGCCGGCCGGTCCGGTCTGGGCCCCTCGCCGGTGGCGGTGTCCTTCCCGACGGCCGTGGGCGCCATGCCGCGCGAGCTGGAGCCGCTGACCGGCGCGCTGAGCCCCTGGTCGACGCGGATCGCGCGCATGGTGGGGCTGCTGATCGCCGAGCTGGACGGCCCCCTGACCGCCGCGCGCGCGCGCTGGCGCCCCGAGCGCATCGCCATCGTCCTGGGCACCAGCACCGCCGGCGCCGAGTCCACCGAGCGCGCCTACGGCTACTTCGTCGAGCACGGCGTCATGCCCGCCGAGTACGACTTCCGCCGCCAGCACACCTATGGGGCCCTGCTGCACGTGGTGCACGGCCTCACCGGCGCCGCCGGCCCCTCCTGGGTGGTCTCGACGGCCTGCACGTCCAGCGCCAAGACCCTGGCCTCGGCCTCCCGCCTCATCGAAGCCGACCTGGCCGACGCGGTCATCACCGGCGGCGTCGACACCCTGTGCGCGATGACGCTCATGGGCTTTCGCGGGCTGGGAGCGCTGTCGGACGGCGCCTGCCGCCCCTTCGGCGAGGGCCGCGACGGCATCAGCATCGGCGAGGGCGGCGCGCTGCTGCTCCTCGAGCGGCGCGGCGACGCCCGGGCCCTGCTGGCGGGCGTCGGCGAGACCTCGGACGCCTACCACATCAGCGCGCCCCACCCCGAGGGCCGCGGCGCCACCGAGGCGATGACCCAGGCGCTCGCGCAGGCCGGCCTCGCCGCCGAGGACATCGACCACATCAACGCCCACGGCACCGGGACGCCGCTCAACGACATCGCGGAGAGCAAGGCGATCGCCGGGATCTTCGGGGCCCAGGTGCCGGTGGTCTCGACCAAGGGCTACACGGGGCACACCCTGGGCGCGGCCGGCTCCACCGAGGCGGCGATGGCGGTGATGGCCATCGAGGAGGGCTTCATCCCCGGCTCGCTGGGCGCGGCGCCGCTGGACGCGCGGATCGAGGTCCAGGTCCCGCTGACCACGACCCGCGGCCGCTTCCGCCACGTGCTGAGCAACAGCTTCGCGTTCGGCGGCAACAACACGTCCGTCCTGGTGAGCGCGCCGTGAGTGACACGCTCTGCATCGCCGGCGTCGGCCTCTGGACCCCGGGCTACTCGAGCGCCGTGGACTGGGTCGGAGGCGTGGCCGACCCCGCCGCCCCACCGCCGAGCGCGCTGTGGATCGAGCCGCGGGCGCGCCGCCGGGCCAGCCTGCTGACCCGCGCGCTGGCCGAGGTCGCCAGCCAGGCAGCCATGGCCTCCGGCGTGGAGCTCGCGACGGCGCCGACGGTGTTCGGCTCGGCGCTGGGCGAGGCCTCCACGATGATCGGCCTGCTCGACCAGATGTGGCGCGAGAACGGCGAGCTCTCGCCCATGGGCTTCGCGCTGAGCGTACACAACGCCGCGGCGGGCGTGATCTCCATCGCCGCCGGGAACCGCGGCTTCACCACGTCGATCGCGGCCGACCACGACACCCCGGCCATGGCCCTGGTGGAGGCGCTGGCGCTGGTGCTGACGCGGGGCGAGCCGGTGCTGATCGTGTGCGCCGACGAGGCGGCCCCGCCGCACCTGGTCCCCGAGCCCGAGCGCTTCGAGGCGCTGGCCATCGCCCTGGCCGTGACGCCTGCCGGCACGGACGGCCCTTGCCTGGCGCGGTTCCGGGGCCCCTTCGTCGGCGAGCCCACCCTGCCCGGGGCGGCCGTCAGCGACGCTCTGGCGCGCAACCCGCAGATGGGCCTGCTCGACCTGGCCGACGCCGCGCTGCGAGGCCAGACCGGCGTGTTGCGGCTGGACCGCGGCGAGGGCAGCGGCCGCTGCGTGGAGCTGCTGGGACCCTGCCAGTGAGCACCTGGCCTCCGATATCCGAGCTGGTGCCGCACGCGCCGCCGATGATCCTCATCGACCGGATGCTGGACTGGGCGCCCGGCGAGGCACGCTGCGAGCTGACCGTGCGCGAGGGGGCGCCCTTCGTGCGCGAGGGGCGGGTCCACGCGGTGGTCGGCATCGAGACGATGGCGCAGACCGTGGCGGCGTGCCTGGGCTACGAGGCCTTCACCGGCGGCGGCGCCGTGCGGGTGGGCGTCATCATCGGGTGCCGGCGCCTCGACATCCTGCGGCCCTGGGTGCCGGTGGGGACGCGGCTGGTCATCTCGGCCAGGCGCGTACGCGGCAACGAGATGCTGAGCCACTTCGAGTGCGAGGTCGCCGACGGCGAGGACCTGGTGGCCACCTCGCTGCTCACGCTCTACCACGCCGAGGCGCCGCCCGACTGAGAGCCGGTGGAGGTGCCGCGGGCCCTCGGCGGGTCAGCGGCGCGCGCCGACCAGCAGGCGCACGCCCTCGGCCAGCGGCAGGCCCTGGCGCAAGCGCAGGCCGGCCTCGTGGAAGAGGTGGCGCAGCTCCGGCTTCGTGCGCTCGCGGCCGCCGTGGGTCAGCACCAGCATCTCGAGGTCCAGAAGGCGCGTCGCGTCCGGGCGATTTCCCGGCAGCACCACGCTCTCGACCACCATCACGACGCCGCCGGGCGCCATGGCGTCGGCGCAGCGGGCCAGGATCTGCGTGGCGTGCGCGTCGTCCCAGTTGTGCAGCACGTGCTTGAGCACGTAGGCGTCGGCGCCTTCTGGGACGGCCTCGAAGAAGTCGCCGCCCACGACGCGCACGCGGTCGGCCAGCCCACGGTCGGCCAGGTGCGCGCGCGCCGCCGAGGCCACGTGGGGCAGGTCGAAGAGCACGCCGCGCAGGCCCTCGAAGCGGCTCAGCAGCTCGACCAGCAGGGTCCCGCGCCCACCGCCCACGTCGACCAGCGTCCCGATCGCGCCGAAGTCGTAGGAGGCGGCCAGGGCGCGGGCCTGGTGGCGGGTGAAGGCGTCGACCGCCGCGTCGTAGATGGCGGCGTCGGCCGGGTGGGCCTCCAGATGCTCGTAGAGGCTGCGATCATGGACGCGGTCGAAGGCCGGCTGGCCGGTGCGGATCGTCTCGCCCAGGGCCGACCAGGGTCGCCACTGGGTGTCGGAGCCGACGAAGATCGCCAGCTCGCCCAGGGCGCCGCGCCGGAGCTGCGCCCCCAGCGCCGTGAGGGCGAAGCGGCCATCGAGATCCTCCTCGACCAGCCCGCCGCCGGCCATCGCGCGCAGCAGGCGCCCCAGCGAGGGCGCGTGGCAGCCGAGGGCCTCGGCCAGCGCGTCGGTGCCCAGGGGAGCGTCGGCCAGCGCGTCCGGGATGCCCAGCGAGGCCGCCGTGGAGACCATCTGGGTCATCCACTTGCCCCCCAACATCTCCATCACCCGCGCGGCGGCGTCCTCGTCGTCGCCGGGGCGCCCGGTCACGCGACCGCTGCCTCGCCGTCCTTCGAGCCGCGGTGACCCAGCAGCCGCATCGCCGCCTCACGCTCGGCGTGGTAGCGGATGGGGCCGAGGTTGCGCTCGAGGTCGACGGTGATCGCCGGCAGGGCGCGGCGGCGCGGGCGCCCGGCCAGCGACTCCGCCTCGAAGCGGCCCGGCGCGATGCTCAGGTCCCACTCGGCCACGCCGGCGCTCTCCATGAACTCGCGCCCGCGCTCGGGCCCGAGCTCCAGCACGATGCGGATGAGCAGCTCGGCGACGATCTGCTCCGCCTCCGCCAGCCGCCGCTTCATGTGCACCATCGTCTCGTCGGGGGTGCGCTTGTCCGCCAGCTCGAGGTGGACGTCCACCAGCGCCGACGGGTACTGGGGCATCCCGATGAAGCCGCCCTCGGGCGGCTCGGGGCACATGCGCGCCCAGGTGCTCACGAGGACCTGCGCGTAGTCGGACAGCTCCACGTAGCGCGCGCCCACCTGCCCGAAGGCCTCGTGCTCGGCGCCGGAGAGGCGGTAGATGTCCTGGAGGAAGTACTGGCAGGGGAAGCACCAGTAGCTGAAGTTGTCCCAGTAGATCTTGGCCGCCATGGCGCGCGCGTGGCCGTAGACCGGGGCCGCGTGACGGAAGATGCCGGTGGCCCCGGAGACCAGCGAGCGGTACTGGATGTTCAGCTCGCGCACCCGGTCGTGCAGATCGCCGCCAGCGCGATCGAAGCGCATCAGCTCGGTGGTGAAGCTGTTGGCGAAGGCGATGAAGTCGGTGCCGGGGCTGTAGAGCGGGTCGACGAAGGCGCCGGCCTCGCCCACCAGCGCCCAGCGATCGGGCGACCAGCAGCGGGCGACCTGGTGGCTGTAGCCGTTGAGGCAGAGGAAATCGAGGATCTCCGCGCCGTCGAGCGCGTCGGCCAGCAGGGGCTCGTGGGCGCGGATGAAGTCCAGGCAGCGCTCCAGGCTGCGCACCGAGTCGAAGCCGTGGACGGAGTCGTGGACGACGACGCCGACGCTGGTCTTGCCGCTGGACAGCGGGATGAGCCACACCCAGTAGCCCTCGCCCATGAGGTGGACGGTGGAGAGCCACCGCTTGGGCGCGAAGGGGGCCGAGTGCCAGTCGTGGGCGGTCCGGGGGACCAGCGAGGCCACGTCGAAGCGGCCCTCGATGCGGAACCAGCCGGCGTTGGCGTCGTGGGCGTTGCCGCGCTTGAGCTTGAGGCGCTTGCGCAAGAGCGCGTTGCGGCCCGTGGCGTCCACCACCCAGCCGGCGCTCAGCGTGGCGCGGGCCTCGCCCGACTCGGCGGTGATGGTGTGCGGGGCGCCGCCCTCGCCGAGGGCGATGTCGCGGACGGTGACGCCCTCGAGCATCACGACGCCGTCGGCCGCGTCCATGTCGCGCAGGTCGTTCTCGAGCCGGCCGCGGTCGAGCTGGTACGAGGGCATGATCGGGTCGTTCGCCGGCCCGAGCTCGGTGCGCTGCTCCAGCGGCATGTGGCCGCCGCCCGGGAAGAAGCGCAGGCCGAACTTCAGCAGGTGGTTCGCGTGGAGGTAGTCGCGCAGGCCGAGGCGCTCGAGGTACTGCGAGCCGAGCTCGACGCTGGACTCGCCCACCTTGTGGCAGGCGTCGGGCAGCGGCCGGGCGGTGCGCTCGATCAGCGCCACCGACAGGTCGGGGAGCTCGCGTCGGAGCTGCCGCGCCAGGGTCAGCCCGGCGAGCCCGCCGCCGCAGATGACCACATCGAAGGACCTGCCGTCCGCCTGTGCGAGAGCGCTCGAGCCCATCACTTCCTCCACGTCCCGATGCCAGTGACGCGCCCGGGGTCGGCGCGGGGGCGGAGTATAGACGATGAATCCGGCCAACGTACCAGCGCAATCCGGCGGCGCACTGGCGAGCCGCGGGCGGCCGTGGGCCACGTTGCCCGGCGCGACGGCCCTCGGTAGACTCGCCCGCATGTCGAACGAAGCGGGTCATCGAGCCGCGCACCCGGAGCCGGTCGCTGATCCCTCGCCGGGCGAAGCACGCCATCGCTGGCGCAACCCCGGGCAGCTCTGGCGCACGGCCCTGGCGACCTGCGTGGTGGCCGTCTACACGGTGATGGCGCCCTTCGGCTACGCGCTCTTCATGGCGTGGCTGATGCTGCCGACCCGCGACCCCAATCGCCGCGGGCGTCGCGTGCAGGCCATCGTGCGGCGCGCCTTCGGGCTGATGCACGACGTGCTGCGCTGGTGCGGGCTGCTCGAGTTCGATCACCGCTCGCTGCGCGGGCGCTTCCCCGACGGTCCCTTCGTGATCGTGGCCAACCACCCGACCCTGCCCGACAGCTCGGCGCTCTTCGCGTCGGTGACCGATCTGTGCGCGGTGGTGCGGGCCGACCTCTACCGCAAGGCGTGGCTGCGGCCTCTGGTCGAGGGGGCGCGCCACCTGGAGGGCGGCCGCGGCAACCCGCTGGACGCCGCGCGCGTGGTGGAGGCGGGCGTCGCGCGCCTGAACGACGGCTTCCGCCTGATGATGTTCCCGGAGGGCTCGCGTTCCCCGCCAGGCGATCTCCGTCCTTTCCGAAGGAGCGCGTTTGAGATAGCCTGCCGCGCCCGCGTGCCCGTCGTGCCCGTCGTCATCCGGTGCCGGCCCGTGTGGATTTCCAAGGAAGTGCCCTTGTTGCGCCCGCCTGCCCAGCGCCCCGTGCTGACCCTCGACGTCCTGGATCCGGTGGATCCGGCCGACTTCGGGTACGACAGCCGTGGGATGCTCCAGGCCATCGAGAGGCGCCTTCGAGGGCTGGCGCTGGACCAGGACGCGTCGATCGCGCCGCCGCGCGCCGACGGCCGCTAGGAGAAGAGGATGCAGGACACGCTCGAGACCGAACTGAAGCAGCTCATCGTGGATGCGCTGATGCTCGAGGATGTGAATCCCGAGGACATCAAGACCGACGAGCCGCTCTTCGTAGAGGGGTTGGGCCTCGACTCCATCGACGCGCTCGAGCTGGCGATGGCGATCCACAAGAAGTTCGGCGTGCGCACCTCGGCGGACGACGAGAACAACCGCCAGAACTTCCACTCGGTGGCGAGCCTGGCGGCCTTCGTGCGCGCCGGTCAGGCGAAGAACGCCGCCGCCGCAGAAGCCGCAGCGTCCGAAGCGGGATGACCGCGCGCCCGCGCCGCGCGAGGGTGCTCGGGCCCCTGCACGGTGGCCACGCGACCGGACCGGGCAGGCGCGCGCCCGCCGCGTGCGGCTGCCGTCGTGCCCCCGAGGCCCCATGAGCCAGCCGAGCCAGGAGAGGTCCGGGGAGCACCGGCCCGGGCACGGGCCGACCGACGCCGTGTGCTTCGGCGGAGCGGGCGACCGGAGCGCGGCCGAGCTGGCTCGCGACGCGGACGCGCTGCGCGCGGTGCTGCCCGCGGCGACGCCCGGCTCGATGGTGCTGCTGGTCTTCTCCGAGGACCGGTACGCGTTCGCGGCCGCGCTGCTGGCGAGCTGGGCCGCCGGACACGCGGTGCTGCTGCCGATGGACGCGCGCCGCGAGAGCGTGGGCCCGCTGCAGAGCGCGCCCGGCGTGGCGGCGCTCTTCCACGACACCAAGGCGGGCGCCGCGACCAAGGTCGGCCCGCTGCTGGCGGCCGCGGACGAGCGCGAGGCCCCGCGGCGCGTGCCCGAGCTGTCGCCGCCCCCCGGCGTCGCCGCGGTCTTCGTCGACGCCTTCGGCGCGCGGCACGTCTGGGACGGGCCGGCGCTGATGGACGCGGCCCGGGCGATCGCCGCCGCGGGAGGCCTGGACGGGCGCGCCCTGGTGACCGTGTCGCCGCTGACCTGCTTCGGCCTGGTGGCGGGCGTGCTGGCGCCGCTGGTGGCCGGCGGCTCGTTCTCGCGGCTGATCGGTGAGGACGCGGACGCGAGCGCGCCGACCGTGGTCACGGTGCCGTGGCATCTCCGCACCCGGCGCCCGCTCGGCCCCGCCGCACCGACGCTCGGCGCGGCGCAAGCCGCCGAGCTGGTCCTGGTGCCAGCGGAGGTCCCGGTGGGCCGCGAGACCTCGCGCTTGGCGCTGCGCCCCATCGCCGGCCTGGTCGACGGAGCCGCGCCCTTTCTGGCCGACCGCGTCGACGCCGTGTCCCGGGCGCTCGTGGCCGAGGCCGGCGCGGAGGACGCCGGAGCCCTCGCCCTCCCCTGCGCCCCCGGCCACACCCCGCGCGTCCTGGCCGCCGCGGCCTCGCCCGCGCTGTCTCCCGCCTCGGCGCGCAGCGCGCTGGCGGGCGCGGGCATCGCCACAGTGGAGCGGGTGATCGTGGAGTCGGAGATCCCCCGTGATCTGCTCGGTCGCCTCGATCCCGTGCGCTTCTTGCGGCTCTTCGGCCTGGGACCCGAGGGCGCGCCGCTGACCACCGCCCTCGAGCTGTCGGCGCCGATCATCCGCTCCACCGCCGACGGCACCGAGGCACGGGTCCACGTCACCATCCCCGAGGACTACGCCTTCTACGCCGGCCACTTCCCCGGCTATCCCATCCTGGCCGGTGTCGTGCAGCTCCACGAGCTGGTCATGCCGGCCGTCGCCCGGGCCCGACCCGGCCTGGGCGAGCTGTGCTCGGTGACCGGCGTCAAGTTCCACAAGCGCATCCTCCCCGGCGACCGTCTGGAGCTGCGCCTGAGCTGGACCGAAGCCGCCCCGCACGTCGACTTCGACATCCGCCGCGAGGACGGCACCTGCGCGGCGGGTCGCGTCAGCTACCAGCCCGGGACCGAGCCCTCGTGAAGCTGCCCGCCCACGCCGTCAGCGTCGACATCGACGTCCCCTTCCACGACTGCGACCCCCTCTTCGTGGTCTGGCACGGACGCTACTTCGAGTACCTCGAGGCCGGCCGCACCGCCCTGATGCGCTCCTGCGACCTGGACGTTCCGGTCATCCGCCAGATGGGCTACCGCATGTTCATCGCCGACGTGCGCTGTCGCTACACCTACCCGCTCAGCTACGGGGACACGGCCCGGGTGACCGCCTGGGTGTTGGAACGAACGCCGCTCATCCGCGTCGCCTACGTCGTCCAGAACCTGACCCAGGGCCGCCGCAGCGCCCGCGCCACCACCGTCCTGGCGACCACCGATGGCCAGGGCCGCCTCATCCCGGAGACCCCCCGTGAGATCGTCGAACGCATGCCGCAGCCGTAGCCTGGCGCTCGCCTCCGGGCTGCTGCTGCTCGCGCTGGTCGGTGCGAGGGCCCAGGCCGCCGAGCCGACGCCGACGCGCACCCCGGCGCCCGACGCCACCCCGGTGACGCTGGACTCGCTCTTGGGCGCCTTCCAGAAGATGCCCGGTCTGGAGGCCCGCTTCGTCGAGGCGAAGCACCTGGCGCTGCTGGCCGCCCCCCTCGAGAGCAGCGGCCACCTCTACTTCGTGCCGCCGGGGCTGCTGGCGCGCCACACCGAGGCCCCGTCGCCGAGCCGCGTGGTCATCGCCCCGGACGCCGTGCGCTACTCCGACGCCGAGGGAAGCGGGCGCATCGATCTCTCCGCGCGCCCCGACGTGCGCACCTTCGTCGAGTCCTTCGTGCGGGTGCTGGCCGGCGACCGCGAGGGGCTCGCACGCATCTACGAGCTGAAGTTCCAGCCGCCGGGCGCGGACGACCCGCGCTGGACGCTCGAGCTGGTGCCGCGCGGGCCGCCGCTGCGCGAGCTGGTCACCCGCCTCCGCATCCGGGGTCAGGGCCTCGCCGTCGAGGAGATCCGCGTCGACGAGGCGTCGGGCGACTACTCGGTCACCCGCATCCTCGAGGCCGACCCCCAGCGCCGCTTCACCCCCGAGGAGCGCGCGCGCCTCTTCGACGTCAGCCCCCGTTGACAGGGTGAGCCCCGCCCAGCGCCGCCACCTCGCCATCGGGGCCGTGGTCCTCGCCGCCCTGGGCGCCGTGGTCGCCACGCGCTTCGCCGTGGTCACCGACATCACCCGCTTCCTGCCGACCGGCGAGGACCCGGCCCTGAGCGCGCTCTCACGGGAGATCGCCGCCAGCGAGCTGAGCCGGACCATGGTGCTGACCCTCGAGGTGCCCGCCGGCGTTGACGCCGCCGACCGCGCCGTCGCCGCCGGCCGCGCGCTGGAGGAGGCCCTGCGCGCCGACCCCCGGGTGAGCGAGCACCTGGCCTTCCTCGAGGGCGGCCCTCCCGAGGGCGTGGACCGCGCGATGTGGGAGCTCTACCACCCGCGCCGCCTGGCGTTCCTGGCCACCGACGCCGAGCGGGCGCGCGCCCGACTCACCGACGAGGGCCTGCGGGCGTCGGCGCGGGACCTCAAGCGGCGCCTGGCCCTGCCCATGTCCACGCTGATCAGCCGCGTCGCCCCGGGGGACCCGCTGCTGAGCCTGCCCGCGCTGTTCGACCGCCTCGAGTCCGCGCGCGGCGGGCAGGTGGCGCTGCACGAGGGCCGCTTCGTCACCGAGGACCGCCGCCACGCGGTGCTCTTCCTCGCCACCCGCGAGCCGGCCTTCGACGGCGCGGTGCAGGCGCCGCTGCTCTCGGCGCTGGACGACGCCATGGCCGAGGTGCAGCGACGCCTGGGCCCCGGCCTGCGCCTCGAGCGAAGCGGCGTCAACCGTTTCGCCGTCCAGGCCGAGCGCTCCATCAAGGCCGACATCGCCCGCGTCTCCATCTTCTCGATGGTCGGGCTGGTGCTGTTCTTCCTCGTGCTCTTCCGGTCGCTGCGCCTCGCCGCGCTGGCGTCGCTTCCCATCGGCGTCGGCATGCTGTCCGCGCTGGCGGTGTGCCTGCTCGTCTTCGGCAGCATCCACGGCCTGACCCTGGCCTTCGGCGCCTCGCTCATCGGCGTCTGCATCGACTACACGGTCCACTTCTACTGCCACCACACGCTGGCCCCCTCGCCCGGCGGCCCCCCGGCCACGCTCGCCCGCCTGTGGCCCGGCCTGCGGCTCGGCGCCGTCACCACCATCGCGGGCTTCATCGGCCTGGCCTGGTCGGCCTTCCCCGGCCTGCGCGAGGTGGCCGTCTTCGCCTCGGTCGGCATCGCCTCGGCGCTGCTCGCCACCCGTTGGCTGGTGCCGCCGCTCTGCGCGCCCATCCAGGCCCCCACCGCCGCCGCCTCGCGCCTGGCCGCCGCCCTGGCCCGCGCCTTCGACACGTTGCGCGCGCGACGCCGTCTCCTGTGGCTGCTGCCGCTGGGAGCCGTCGCCCTCACCGCCGTCGCCGCTCCCCAGGTCCGCTGGGACGACGACATGGCTTCACTCAACGCGCTGGACCCCGTGCTCCTGGCCGAGGACGAGGCCGTGCGCGCCCGGGTGGCGCCCTTCGAGCAGCAGCGCTTCGTCATCGCCTGGGGAGCCGACGACGAGGCGGCCCTCCAAGCCAACGACCGCGCCGCCGAGGCCCTGGCCACCGCCCAATCGCGCGGCGCCCTCGGCGCGTTCCGCTCCGTGGCCGCGATGCTGCCCAGCGCCGCCCGCCAGGCCGAGGTCGACGCCGCGGTGCGCAGCGCCCCCGAGCTGTGGCCGCGCCTGTCCGAGGCCCTGGTCGCCGAGGGGTTCCGCCCCGAGCCCTTCGCGCCCTTTCGCGAGCTGCTCGCCGCCCCCTCCCCGGCGCCGCTGACCTGGGCCGACCTCGCCGCCTCGCCGCTGGCGCCGCTGGTGCGGTCCTTCCGGGTCACCCTCGACGGCCGCGTCGCCTGGCTGAGCTTCCTCCAGGACGTGCGCGACCCCACCGCACTCGCCGCCGCCCTCGAGGGGCTGCCCGGCGTGCTCTTCCTGGACCAGGAGAAGCTCTTCCGCGGCACCACCCGAGCCGTGCGCGTCCGCACCACCGAGGTGCTGCTGCTGGGGCTGGTGTTCATCCTGCTGCTGGTGGCCGCCCGCTACCGCACGCCGCGCCGCACCCTGGCCGCCGTGCTGCCGGCGCTGATGGCCGCCGCCGTGACCGTCGCGGCGCTGGCGCTGCTGGACAAGCCGCTCAACCTCGTCGCCCTCACCTCGCTGCTGATGGTGGTCAGCATGGGCGTCGACTACGGCGTCTTCATGGCCGAGGCCCAGAGCCACCACCCGAGCGAGCTGCCCGCGACCCTGATGAGCCTGCTGGTGGCCTGCCTCTCGACGGTGTTCGGCTTCGGCCTGCTGGCGCTCTCGGACCACCCGGCGCTCGAGACCATCGGCCTGGTCGCCGGCGTGGGCGTCACCGCCAGCTTCGTGCTGGCGCCGGCGACATTGGCCTGGCTCGCACCGAAGGAGACCCCGTGAAGCGTCCCATCGTCGGCTCGCTCCTGCTGCTGCTCAGCGCCTGCGCCCACCCCGGGCCGGCCCCGGGCGATCCCGCGCTGGGCGGAGCGCCGCCGGACGACGCGGCCTACCCCGGCACCCTGCGCCCGGTGGAGGCGCTGGCCGGCGACTTCCTCTGGCGCCAGCGGGTCACCGCCCACTGGCCGACCGGCACGCGAGGCTTCGACGCGGCGCTCCAGAAGCGCGGCGCGGTGCTGACCCTGGTGGGCCTGTCGCCGATGGGCACCCCGGCCTTCACGCTGACGCTCCAGGACGGTGAGATCGCCTTCGAGAACAAGACCCGCCAGGAGCTGCCCTTCCCGCCGCGCTTCATCGTCCTGGACCTGCAGCGGGTCTTCTACCCCTGGCTCGACGGCCCGCCGCCCGAAGACGGCGAGCGCGCCGACATCGTCGACGGCGAGCGCATCATCGAGCGCTACGAGGGCGGCCACCTGGTCGAGCGCACCTTCGAGCGCGCCGACGCCACCCCGCCGGGCATCATCCGCGTGACCTGTGAAGGCTACGAGGATGGCGCCCGAGCCCCTCGCCACGCCGAGCTGGACAACGCCTGGTTCGGCTACCGCATCGTCGTGGAGACCAGCGACCAGCGCGCGCTCTGAATCGACGTTCAGTGCGTCGCCGTGCCCTCGAGGAGCTGGCCGTCGACCATGGCGCGGACGGTGACGCTCAGGGTGTGCTCGGCCGCGGGGTCGGCCGACGCGTAGGTGCAGACGACGCTCGCCGAGAGGCCGCGCACCAGGGTGCTCTTCGCCGCGTCGGCAGCCAGGAACTCGGCGATGGTCTCCCGGGTGCCGCCCGACGCGCAGGCGACCAGCGGCGCCGAGGGCCAGCGCGCCTGGACGAAGGCCGAGATCCCCGGCTCGGGTCCGATGACGTGGACGCTGGTCTGGCCCGCCAGCTCGCCCAGCAGATCGACCAACGAGACCGTCGATCTGCCGCTGCCATCGAAGGCGTCGTGCAGCGGCGCGTCGGTGACGAGCACCAGCGCTCGTTGCGCTCCCGGCTGCCAGTCCATGGTGTCCAGCGCGAGCTGCAGCGCGTCGAGCCCGCTCTCCGGCGGGTCGCCGCCGGTCACCGTGGTCCAGGCCCCGAGCGCCACGTCGACCGGATAGATGTCCTCGCTCAGGGGGACCGGGGAATACACCGCAGCGAGATCGCTGAAGGGGAGCAAGCCGTAGCGGATCTTCAGGCCCGCCTGACCGAGCGCGACCGCCATGTGCAGCAAACCCGCCCGCAACGACTCCAGGACGGGGGACATGCTCGAGGTCACGTCCACCACCAGCAGCAGGTCCAGCCTGGCGTCGGGCGAGAAGATCAGATGCTTGCAGGTCAGCGCCCTCTCCTGACCGTCCTCGAGCAGGAACACGCCCTGGCCCGATGGCGTCCCGCCGGCCTGGAGCCCCTCGATGGCCTCACCGGTGCTGGGGACGACGACGGGCGCAAGATGGATGAATCGCTGCCCGGAGAGCGCCGACTCGCCGTTCTGGAAGTTGACGCGCAGACGCTGGTCGGCGGAGTCCGCCGGCGACGGCACGCAACCGGTCAGCGCGACGCAGCCGGGCCCATCATCGCACCGGCATCCGGATCCGTCGGGCCCGTCCGCACAGTCGCCATAGCCGCCGCAGGTGAGCGGAATCTCCCCGAATCCGTCGGCGCCGCACTGGAGGAAGCTTCCAGTATCATCGCAGGTCAAGCTGCCTGGCTGGCAGTCCAGGAGGGTGCAGCCCTGCCCGGTCACGCAAGCCTGGCCGGCCGCACACGTCGCTGAACTCGTGGAGCCGTTGGCAGCGCAGGTCACGCTCTTGCCCGCAGCCGCGCAGTGGACGCAGGGGAGGTGGGCGCACGCGGGGCTCTCCAAGAGCCAGGCGACTCCGCGGGGGTCGCAGCGTTCGAGCCCGCCTTGCTCGTTGCAGCGGGTGGCACCCGGCTGGCACACCCGCGCTCTGCAGCCTTCGAGCGGGACGCACACCGCGTCGCCGGTGCAGGGTGTCCCCTCGTCCAGCTTCGTCCCGGACATGACACCGCTGCAATCGACGACGTTCCCGTTCGGCAGGCAGAGCGGGCACTCGAATCCGGCCATGACCGACTCGCAGAAAGGCGGCTCGAACTGCCAGGCGATTCCGCTGCCGCTGCACGTGGCGAGTCCCACGACGAGGCTGTTCGGGAGCCTCTTGCAAGCGTGCGCGCCAGGCTCGCAAATGACCTTCCCACATGTTCCGCCGAAACAAGAAGCCCCCCCGGCACACGCGATGGGGACCAGCGGGCCGATTTGCCCCTCTGCAGCGTTCGGAGGACATCCGTAGCGCTCGGTCGCGCTCGCGCACAGTCCGCACCCGGTGACCCCCGGTGCGCAGGTGTCCAACTCCGCCCACTCGGTGCCAAAGCGCACGCAGCGCTGGGCCTGCGCGCCGAGGCAGCGCGTGGCGTCCGGGGTACAGATCCTGGGTCGGCACTGCGAGAGCAGGCACAGGTGGTTCTCTGGACACGGGAGCGGTTCGGGCTCGATCACGGTGCCTGATCCATCGCAACGAGCGCCGTAGTCGAGAGAGACGCAGAAGAAAGCGTTGGGGGTGCAGATCAACGGGCGGCAGATGGCCGAAGGGCCGCAGGCCATCCCCGTGGCGCAGAACCCCACCGCCTTGAAGCTCAGGCCGTCGGCGGCGCACAGCGCGCGGGTCCGCTCATCAGCGCAGAAGAGCTGGCCTGCCTCACACACCACCGGGCCGGACAGGATCTCGGTCTCCGTGGTCCCGACGTCGATGATCGTGATGCCGCCGCCGGAGTCCCTTGGAACGTCGTCCTCCGAGCGACTCATCGAACCAGCGCAAGCACCGCCCGACGTCCCGACGAGCATGAGCAGGAGCAGCGCGAGAGACGGCTTCACAGGGTCTGGAGGTACCGGATGAGGTCGGACTTCTGCTCCTCGGTGAGGTCCGCCGTGTTGCCCATGCGGCCGCGCGTCCGCTCGAGAACCTCGCTCAATGTGGACGCGCTGCCATCGTGCAGGTAGGGCGCCGTGTGCCAGACTCCCCGCAGCGATGGTGTGTTGAAGACCAGCGGATCGGCCAGGCCCACCTTCGCCAACTCGAGATTTGCGTCGATCTCACCCAGCGAGGCGACGCCGAGGTCGTAGGCGAGGCCGTCGGTGTACGCGCCAGGGATGTGGCAGCTCGCGCAGCCCACCTCCGGGTCCTCGAAGATCTCCTTGCCTCGCGCCTGCGCCTCATCCAGGCCTCCGATCCCGAGGTTGGGATTGTTGGGCGCGCGCAAGCCTTCGTACAGATAGCGCTCGAGCGAGAGAAGCTCGTCTTCGCTGGCGCCGGTGCCGCCCATGCGGCCGATGGTGCGCTTGAAGTTCGCGGTCAGCTCCTCTCGGGTCCCATTCCAGTTGAATGGCGCCGTGTCTTCGAGGCGACCGGCCAGCGACGGCGTCTGACGTGGCCCGCTGGGGAACCACCAGACCGTCTGGTCCTCGTCTCCGTCGATGTGGCAGCTCGCGCAGGCGAAGCGTTCGACGCCGGTGACGCGCGGGTTGCGGGCGTCGAAGAAGATGCGTCGGCCCAATCGCGCGTCTTCAGGGAGCGGATCGGAGCCGTAGCGCGCCCAGCGGCTGTGGCTCAGCTCGACCGCGTCCGTCGCCTCGACTTGGCCGAATGGGAAGGGTGCCGCGTGCGCGTACGCGACCCCGGAGCTCGGCGCATTCGCCGATGGCGCGCCGAGCGCGAAGAGTCCCCGCAGATCCACCTCGCTGACCGCGAAGGACTGCGAGTCCAGTATGTACGCGTACCAGCCATCGGCGGAGAACGCTGTCGCGACCGGAGCCATGCCGACCTCGATGGTCCCGAGCGGAGCGACCATCGGATCCGGCAGCGCGGTGTTGAGCATCACCACGCTGTCGGTGCCAGCGCTGGCGACGAAGGCCAGCGTGAGCGTGGGGTGGTGCGCGATATCCCGAGCGACTGACATCGCGAGGGTCAGCGGCTCCAACGTGCGCGGGTTTCGAACGGGACGGCTCTCCATCTCTTCCAGGGCACCGGCAGGGCCGATGGTGCTCACCGAGTTCTCGATGGCCCGGGCGAGCTGGATGT
Source organism: Deltaproteobacteria bacterium (assembly GCA_020632695.1). GTDB lineage: Bacteria > Myxococcota_A > UBA9042 > PHBI01 > JACKFB01 > JACKFB01. The sequence continues at coordinate 176,968 of JACKFB010000001.1, read as the reverse complement.
GGCTGGGCCGCCACGACCTGGTCACACCGTAGTAGGGGAAGGGGACCAGGGCTTCGAGCGCCGCCTTCACATCGGCGGACAGCGAATCGTCGCTACCAGCGATTCGTTGGGAGTGCAGCACCATCGCAGCGCCGGTCTCCGGCTGGACCGCCGCCGAGACCGCGCCATTGGCAGTCACCAGCAGGTCTCGCCCCTGCAAGCAGTGTTCCCCGTAGGGCGAGCTGAGCCGGAGGTCGACCGCATGCTCGGAGAGCAGCGTGGCGCCGCCAACGACGAACTGGGTCACGCTCTGCCCGCGCGTGACGACGGTGAGAAGCCAGGACGGTGACACCGCCAGCGCCGAGGGGAAGTCCAGACCCGAAGCCAGCTCCGTGGGCGAACCCAGCGCAGGCTCGATGTCCACCCCGACGAGGCGGCCGCCCGAGCGGTCCGTCACCAGGAGACGCTTCGCGTCGGGAGTGAGGGCCAGACCGACCGCCTCGCTGCCGACGCTGCGGCGATCGACGACCGACGCCGTGGCCACGCTCACTTCAGCGACCTCACCGGTGCGGCGGAGGCTCACGAACACCCGGCCAGAGGGAGAGACCACGACCTGGTTGGGCTCTCCGTCGAGGCGGATGGACGCGACAACGGCGCCGCTGTGCCGGTCCAGAGCCACGAGCCTGTCGATCTCGGTGCCGGCGACGTAGATCGTGTCCTCGTGCACCGCGATGCGGCTGCCCCGGGTCCAGGGCTGCCACACCGGCTTCTTCATGAGCAGAGGCTTCGCCGCCTGGACGTGCTCGAAGCCGGACTCCTGGAGTCGCGGATCGATCATCTGGGGATACGGGTTCAGCGGGGCGGGCTGCCATCCCTCGACCGTCGGGTCGGGGACGGGCATGTGCTCATAGGGCAGGCTCGTGGGCACGTCCTTCGGCTGCTGGAAGGTCGGCTCATCGGCGTCGCCGGTCACCACTGGCGTCACCGCGACGGGGGGAACGAAGTCCTCGGGGGGCTCCTCGACCGGCGGCTCCTCCACCGGCGGCTCCTCCACCGGCGGCTCCTCCACCGGCGGCGTCTCCACCGACGGCGTCTCCACCGACGAGGTCTCGTCAGGTCCCGGTCCCACCAGCGCGTCGGGGGTGCTGACCGCGTCCGGCTCGGCAGGGACCGTGGTGCCGTCGCAGGCGGCGAGGGAGGCGAAGAGGGCCAGGCTGAAGGCGCACCGGGCCACGACCACTCGGACTCTCATGGAAACCCCCTCCCGAGAAAGCACTCGATGCGCGCCGGAGACGGCCAGGACTGTGGCCATCTGAGCAGTGGTAGCACGGGTGCCCACGGCGTCACAACCACCTTCCGCTTCGGGACGTGACGAGGCTTGAAATCGGCTTCCGTTCTGCCCCGAGGGGACGTATGGTCCGCGCCACGATTGACCCGGACAGCAAGGAGACCCCCATGGTCGACCGCGATCCCTTCGGCGCAAAGGCCACCCTCGAAGCAGGCGGCCAGAGCTTCACCGTCTACCGCCTCGACGCGCTCCGTGAAGCCGGAGTCGGCCACGTGGACAAGCTGCCCTACTCGATCAAGGTGCTGCTGGAGGCGTGTCTGCGCGAGCTGGACGGCTACATCGTCGAGGAGTCGCACGTGCGCGCGCTGGCGAGCTGGGACGCCAAGGACGTCGGCGAGCAGGAGATCCCCTTCAAGCCGGGCCGCGTCGTGCTGCAGGACTTCACCGGCGTGCCGGCCGTGGTGGACTTCGCCGCGCTGCGCAGCGCCATGGAGCGCATGGGCGGCGACGTCACCAAGGTGAACCCGCTGATCCGCGCCGACCTGGTCATCGATCACTCCGTGCAGGTCGACGCCTACGGCACCAGCCGGGCGATGGGCATCAACACGCGCCTGGAGTTCGAGCGCAACAACGAGCGCTACGAGTTCCTCAAGTGGGGCCAGGGCGCCTTCGACAACTTCTCGGTGGTACCGCCCGAGACGGGCATCGTCCACCAGGTGAACCTGGAGTATCTGGCCAGCGGCGTGCTCCAGCGTGAGGTGGACGGCGAACTGCAGGCCTACCCGGACTCGCTGGTGGGCACCGACTCGCACACCACGATGATCAACGGCCTGGGCGTGGTCGGCTGGGGCGCCGGCGGCATCGAGGCCGAGGCCTGCATGCTGGGCCAGCCCATCTACATGCTGATCCCCGAGGTGGTCGGCTTCGAGCTGACCGGCAAGCTGCCCGAGGGCGCCACCGCCACCGACCTGGTGCTGCTGGTCACCCAGATGCTGCGCAAGCACGGCGTGGTCGAGAAGTTCGTCGAGTTCTACGGCTCGGGCCTGGACGCCCTGACCCTGGCCGACCGCGCGACCATCGCCAACATGGCGCCCGAGTATGGCGCGACCATCGGCTTCTTCCCCATCGATCAGAAGTCGCTGGACTACATGGCGCTCACCGGGCGCAGCGCCGAGCAGCTCGACCTGGTCGAGAAGTACGCGAAGCTCCAGGGGCTGTGGCGCGACGACAGCCGCGAGATCACCTACACCGCCAACCTGCACCTGGACCTGGGCACGGTGCAGCCCTCGCTGGCCGGCCCCAAGCGCCCCCAGGACCGCGTGCTGCTCAGCGACATGAAGGGCACCTGGCACCTGGCGCTGCGCGAGACCTTCGGCAAGAAGGAGGCCTCCAAGCCGCAGCCGGTCACCTACGAGGGCGAGCGCTTCGAGCTGAAGGACGGCGACGTCGTCATCGCCGCCATCACCTCGTGCACCAACACGTCGAACCCGGCGGTGATGCTGGGCGCCGGGCTGGTCGCCAGGAAGGCCGCCGCCCTGGGGTTGAAGGCGAAGCCGTGGGTGAAGACCTCGCTGGCGCCCGGCTCGCGCGTGGTCTCGGACTACCTCGACCGCGCCGAGCTGACCGCGCCGCTCCAGGAGATCGGCTTCTTCACCGTCGGCTACGGCTGCACCACGTGCATCGGCAACTCCGGCCCGCTTCCCGACCCCATCCGCGACGCCATCGTCGAGGGCGGCCTGGCGGCGACCTCGGTGCTCTCGGGCAACCGCAACTTCGAGGGCCGCGTCAGCCCCCACACCATGGGCAACTTCCTGGCCTCGCCGCCGCTGGTGGTCGCCTACGCGCTGGCCGGCACCGTGGACATCGACCTGCACAAGGACCCGATCGCCAAGGACAAGGACGGAAACGACGTCTACCTGCGCGACGTGTGGCCCAGCAACGACGAGATCGCCGAGGCGATGGCCCGCTGCGTGACCCGCGAGCAGTTCAAGAACCGCTACGCCAACGTGTTCGAGGGCGGCCCCGAGTGGCAGGCCATCGACGCCCCCAGCGGCCAGGTCTACGACTGGAAGGACAGCTCCACCTACATCCAGGAGCCGCCCTACTTCGTCGACATGCCGGTGGTGCCGCCGCCCATCGCCCCCATCGAGGGCGCGCGCTGCCTGGTGAAGGTGGCCCACTCGGTCACCACCGACCACATCAGCCCGGCCGGCGTCATCCCGCCCGACAGCCCGGCGGCCTGCTACCTGGAGAGCCAGGGCGTCTCGCGCGGCGACTTCAACAGCTTCGGCTCGCGCCGCGGCAACGACCGGGTGATGACCCGCGGGACCTTCGCCAACATCCGCGTGCGCAACCAGCTCGCGCCGGGCACCGAGGGCGGCTACACGACCTACCTCGGCCCGGACGCCGAGGCCGCCGGGCCCTTCCCCTGGCTGACCTACGCCACCGACCGGCTGCCGAAGCGGGGTGAGACCTGCTTCATCTACGACGCGGCCGTGAAGTACCAGCAGCACCGCATCCCGCTGGTGGTGCTGGCCGGCAAGGACTACGGCATGGGCTCGAGCCGCGACTGGGCGGCCAAGGGGACCTACCTGCTGGGCGTGCGCGCGGTCATCGCCGAGAGCTACGAGCGCATCCACCGCTCCAACCTCATCGGCATGGGCGTGCTGCCGCTTCAGTACCTGGAGGGGCAGACCGCGGAGTCGCTGGGCCTGACCGGGCGCGAGACGTTCAGCATCGCCATCGGCGACGACGTGAAGCCGCTTTCGGAGCTATCGGTGACGGCGGTGGCCGAGGACGGCGGGACGACGCGGTTCTCGGCGCTGTGCCGCATCGATACGCCGGTCGAAGTCGACTACTTCCGGAACGGTGGCATCCTGCACACCGTCCTGCGGCGGCTGGCGAGCTGAACGACCGAGGAGCGGCGCGCGTGGAGAGACGACTGATCGTGATGCGGCACGCCAAGAGCGCGTGGGGCACGGACGCCACGTCGGACCACGAGCGCCCGCTCAACGGGCGGGGTCGGCACGACGCGCCGCTGATCGGCCAGGAGCTCGCCGAGCTGGAGTGGGAGCCGGACGCGGTGTGGGCCAGCGACTCGACGCGCACGCGGGAGACCTGGGAGCTGATGTCGGAGGCCTTCGCCGACCCGCCCGAGGTGACCCTGACCCGCGAGCTGTACCTGGGCGACCTGGACGCCATCCGCGACGTCGCCGCCGGGTGGAGCCCGGAGCTGCACACGGTGCTGGTGCTGGGCCACAACCCGGGCTGGGAGCAGGCGGTCGGCGAGCTGACGGGCCGGCCCGTGTCGATGACCACCGGCAACGCGGTGCTGCTCGAGGGCCACGGCGACGATTGGACGGACGCGCTGCTCGGGCGGTGGCGGATCGCGGGGATCCTGCGCCCGCGGGAGCTCTGAGCGGGCGTGGGTGTCGGCATCGAGAGGGCCAGCCGCGAGGAGGCCGCGCGCGGGCTCGCCGACGAGATCGGCGCGCTGGCGCGGGCGTGTGCCGCGGAGGGGCGGCGCGGGGTGCTGGGCCTGGCGGCCGGTCGCTCGCCGCGCGGGCTCTACGCGGAGCTGGTCCGGCGGCACCGCGAAGACGGCTTGTCGCTGGCGTCGTTGGCCGTCACAAGCCTCGACGAGTACCTGGGGCTGAGCCCCGGGGTGGACGGCACCTTCGAGCGCTCGCTGCGCAACGAGCTGATCGACCACGTGGACATCCCGGCGGACGCGGTGCACCTGGTGCGCGTGGAGCGCGGCGAGGCGCCCTCGGTGGCCGCGCGTCGTCACGAGGCGGTCCTGCAGGCGCTCGGAGGCGTGGACATCCAGCTTCTGGGGCTGGGCGCCAACGGGCACATCGCCTTCAACGAGCCGGGCGCGCGCCTGGACTCGCGGACCCGGGTCGTCGCGCTGACCGAGGCCACGCGCGCCGCCAACGCGCCGGAGATGCCTCCCGGGGTCGCCGTGCCCCGCGAGGCCCTGACCATGGGCATCGGGACGATCCGCGAGGCCCGGGCCCTGCGCATGCTGGTCTTCGGCCAGGCCAAGTCCGAGGCGCTGCGGCGGCTGGTCCACGGGCCCGCCGAGGCCGCCTGGCCCTGCACCTGGCTGCGCGAGCACCCCGACCTGCGCGTCTACACGGACCTGGAGCGCCGCGCCGACGACGCCGGTCCGCGGCCGGCCGCCCGCGTGGGGCGCGCCTGAGCGACGCGTCGCGACGAGCACGCGGCGCCCGACCCGAGATTCAGCTACAGTGCCCCCCATGAGCGAGCTCCTCGCAGGTACGGCCCGCGCCGACATCTCGCCGCCCGACGGCACGCCGCTGGCGGGCTACGCCTGGTGGCGCGGCAGCCGCGGCGTGCGCGACCCGCTCTTCGCGACGGCCCTGGTGCTCGACGACGGCGCGACGCGGCTCGCCATCGTCGCCCTGGACCTGCTGGCCATCCACGAGTCGGTCGCCCGAGCCATCGCCCAGGCGGCCTGCGAGCGGGCGGGTCTGTCGCCCGACGGCCTGCTGCTGGCCTGCTCGCACAGCCACTGCTCGCCGGTGGCGTCCACTTCCGAGCGCGCGAAGCCGGCGCAGAGGGCCTACGTCGAGGCGCTGGTGCCCGAGGTGGCCGACGCCATCGTCCGAGCGGCCGCGACGCTGGCGCCGGTGAGCCTCCACGCGGGCGCGACCGAGGCCTCGCTGGCCGTCCACCGCCGCCCGCTGGGCCCCGACGGCAAGGCGCTGCTGCAGGCCAACCCCGAGGGCCCGGTCGATCGGACCATGGCGCTGCTGCAGCTCCGCGACGCCTCGGGCAAGGCCGTGGCCACCGTGGTCAACGTGGCCTGTCATCCGACGACGCTCGGCCCGCGGCACAAGCACGCCAGCGCGGTCTGGCCGGGCGTGATGCGCGCCGAGGTCGAGGCCCGGACGGGGGCGCCCTGCCTCTTCCTGCAGGGCGCCACCGGCGACCTCAACCCCACCCACGACTGGAGCACCCGCGCCGCCGACCTGGCCGCCATGGAGGCGCTGGGGCGACGCGCCGCGGCCGCGGTCCTCGAGGCGCTGCCGGCGCTCGAGCCGACGCCGGGGCTGCCGCTGGGATGCGCCCGGAGCGAGGTCCCGCTCTCGCTGGAGCCGGAGCCGCACCCGCGCACCGGCCGCCCCATGAGCTACAAGCAGGCGCTGTGGCGGCGCACCCACATCCCGTCCGTCTTCGCCGACCGTCTGCTCGACAGCTTCTACCCCTGGGAGCCCGCCGTGACCGGCGCCGACGGTGCCTCCCCCACCGTCCCGCTGACCGCCCAGACCCTGCGCCTGGGCGAGGTCGCCATCGCCACCCACGGCGCCGAGACCTTCCAGGCCATCGGCGTCGCGCTGCGCCAGCGCTCGCCGGCGCGCCTCACGCTGGTCGCCGCCTACGCCGGCGGCATGATCGGCTACCTCCCCACGGCCGAGGACCACGCCCACGGCGGCTACGAGGTGGACATGTCGCCCTACCTCTACCGCCTGCCCGGCCGCCTCGCCCCCGACAGCGCGTCGCGCGCCACCGACGCCACGATCCGGCACTTCGACACTTTATTCCCGCAGCAGTGACGATCGTCCCAGGTGACGGTTGATTGTGACACTGGGTGCCCGTAAGCTCCCGCTCGCACGTGCCTGCCTCGCCCCGTCACGGAGACATGCCGGTGAAACCGACTCGATGGCGCCTCGGCCTACTCACCTTCGGCCTCGGCGCCGCGGCGGCTCTAGCAGCCGGCTGTCAGTCCGAGAGCGTCTACTTCCCAGAGATGCCGGACGCGGCGGTGCCCGACGTGCCCGTCGATTCGGTGTCCGACAGCACCGTGGACTCCGACGTCACGACGGTGGTCAACCCGGTCGGCCAGGCCTGCGTGGGCGACGAGGACTGCGACGGGTTCACGTGCGTCAACGACGCGCTGCTCGGGGCGTTCGGATCGACGGGGCTGAGCGTCCCGAACGGCATGTGCTCCTCACTGCTCTGCGACGACACCACCTGCGGCGAGGGCGCGACCTGCGTGGACCTCGAGCCGGCCTTCGGGGCTTCGGTCAAGATCTGCTTGCGGCTGTGCGCCGGCCTCGCCGACTGCCGCTGGGAGGAGGAGTACTCCTGCGCCCAACCGCTGAAGGACGACCCTCGCTCCGTCTGCCTGCCCGACAACATCATCGTCGCCATCGAGTGCGACGACGGCCACTGTGACCAGGAGTAGCGCGATGAACACCTTTCGCGCGCTCCTGACCGCCTGCCTGCTCGTTGGGTTGCTGCCGCCTGCAGCCCTCGCCGCCGACTCGCTCGAAGAGGGGCTGGCCACTGACCCGGTCACCCCGGAGCCGGTGGAGACCGCCGCCCCCATCGAGGCGGCGACCGAGAAGAAGGGCTTCTTCGATCGCAAGCACAAGGGCTACCTGGGCTACATGTTCGGTGAGCTCGACAAGATCGGCGAGCTGGACATCTACGGCGTCACCGGCCAGCTCCCCAAGGGCTACCTGGGCTTCAAGTACCAGTGGACCACCATCACGGCCGGCGCCCGCTTCGGCGAGGACGGCAAGAAGGGCCCGGTGGCGACGCCCATCGAGTTCACCAACGGTGACGGCGACAAGGTCGTCTCCATCGACCTGGGGCTCTCGGGCAAGGGCCACGGCCACAACTTCATGGTCTCCTACGGCATCACCAACCCGCTCGACTTCTACATCGAGCTGCCCTTCACGTTCATGGACGTGAAGCTGCAGCCGAAGATCGCCCCCATCAACGCCAACGGCGACACCTTCGACCCGACCTACGCGGCCATCGCCGGCTACGACCCCCAGACCTACGGCGCCAACGACTTCCTCTTCGACACCCTGCCGCGCCTGGGCCGCGCCACGCCGCCCACCCGGTACGTGGGCAAGTGGCTGCTCGGCGACGTGAACATGGGCTTCTCCTGGAACTACCAGCACGCCGAGCACTACTCGAACTCGATGACCGCCCGCGTGTTCCTGCCCACCGGCAAGGTGCAGGACGCCAACAACAGCCTGCTCTTCGGCACCGGCCCGGCGCTGGACACCTCCATCGGCGGCTGGGCCATCGGCTGGACCCACGGCTTCGACCTGCGCCTGCTCAACAAGGGGCTCTTCTCGATCGTGGCGTCCAACGAGATGACCTTCACCTACGGCTTCAAGCAGCACCGCCCCTACCCGACCAACTTCATCTCGCCCGACCCGGCCCTGGTGCAGCTCGACCCGGCCTCCTTTCCCGACCTCTCGGGCCTGCGCGGCGACTTCGACTACACGCCGGGCTTCTCCATCGACGCCACGGTGCAGCTCCAGATCCAGATCGCCAGCCTCGGCCTCGGCGCTGCCTACGGCGTCTCCTACAGCCAGACGCCCTGGCTCGACGGCAACCGCGACTTCCTGCAGATGGCCAAGAGCCTCGAGCTCATCGGCCAATCCAACCAGCAGTCGCTGCAGCTCGGCGCGACGCTCTCGCTGCTGCCCTTCGTCCCCGCCAGCATCGGGTTCTCGTGGCAGAAGGCCGTCCGGGGCAACAACGCCATCGTCTTCGACAACTACTTCCAGATCACCGTCCAGGCCTTCGCCCCGCTCTACAAGCTGTGGACGAAGGAGTGAGCGCGCCTGCGCTCGAGGCCGGCGCCGCGCGAGCGGACATCTCACCGCCCGACGCGGTGGGCGCCTTCATGGCCGGCTTCGCACCCAATCGCCGCTCGGTGGGCGCCCTGGAGCCGCTGGAGGCGACCGTCCTCTACCTGCGCCGCGGCCCGGACGAGCTCTGCCTGGTCTCGGTCGACTGCATCGGGCTTCTGCGCGCGACCATCGAGCGCATCCGCCAGCGCGCCCGTGACATCGCGCGCAAGACCGACATCATCGTCTGCGCCACGCACACCCACTCGGGCGTCGACACCATGGGGCTGTGGGGCCCGACGATCCTCAAGGTCATCCCGCGCGGCTCGGGCGTCGACCCGGCCTACATGGATCTCCTGGTCGAGCGCATCGGCGACGCCATCGCCCGCGCCCGAGAGACCGCCCGCCCGGCCGCGCTCCGCACCGCCGCCTTCCAGGTGGACAGCGACTGGACCCGCAACGACCGCAAGGGCGGCGGGCGCTACGACGACGCCGTCGCCATCGGCCTCGACGCCGTCGAGGGCGGCGAGCGCATCGCCACGCTGCTCAACTTCGCCAGCCACCCCGAGTCGCTCTGGGAGCACAACCACTGGCTGAGCCCCGACTTCCCGGGGCCCTTTCGCCGGCACGTGCGCGAGGCCGTCGGCGGCGAGGCGCTGTATTTCTCGGGACCCCTGGGCGGGATGCTGACCCCCAACGTGCCGAAGGACGCCGACGAGACCCAGCGGCGGGACTACATCGAGCGCCTGGGCCGGGCGCTGGCGGTGGCGACGGTGGGCGCCCTCGAGGCCGCCGCGCCGGACGCCGAGCCGGCCTTCAGCCACCGCTTCCGCATGACCGAGTTCCAGCTCGCCAACTGGCGCTTCAAGCTGATGACCACGCTGGGCATCATCCCCGGCGCCTGGCGCGGCCACAGCGTCGAGACCGAGGTGCACCACGTCCGGCTGGGCCAGCTCGAGCTGCTCAGCGTCCCGGGCGAGCCGGTGCCCGAGCTCGGCCACCGCATCGTCGAGCGCATGCCGGGCCCCCACCGCGGGCTCTTGTGCCTGGGCATGGACGAGTTCGGCTACATCCTGGAGCCGGCCATGTTCCAGGACCGCGAATACGCCTACGAGAAGACGATGTCGCTGGGGCCGGCCACCGCCGGGACCCTGCTCGAGGCCTGCGACGCACTGGTCGAGGCGGCGTGAGCGCACGCGGCGAGGAAGAGCCCGACGAGGACGACCGCGACCTGACCTGGCCGCAGCGCCTCACCTTCTCGCTGCCTCAGGTCGGCGTGAGCATGTCGGGCATGATCATGAGCTCGTGGCTCACCTTCTTCCTCCTGCCGCCCGACGACGACATCACCGCCGGCAAGGTCGCCTTCATCGGCGCCGCCGGCTACGCGGGCGTGCAGCTCTGGGGCAAGATCGTCGACGCGGTCAGCGACCCCATCATCGGCCACTGGTCCGACAAGACCCGCTCCCGGCTGGGTCGCCGCATGCCCTTTCTGCTCTGGGGCACCCCGCTCTTCGTGCTGTCCTTCATCGCGCTGTGGTTTCCGCCCTTCCCGCCCGCGGTCGGGGTGGTCCCCTGGTACCTCGACGCGAACCTCTGGTACCTGGCCGCCGCCTACACCGCCTACTGGCTGATCTTCACCGTCGTGCTCGGCCCCTACTCGGCGCTGCTGCCCGAGGTCGCCACCACCGGCCGCGGTCGCATCGTGCTGTCCTCGGTGATGGGGCTGGCCGGCGCGGTGGGCTCCATCTTCGGCCTGCTCAGCGGCGAGATGATCTCCCATTTCCCCGACGGCGCCACGCTCTTCGGCGTGCACATCCCCACCGGCATCCAGCTCGTCGCGCTCATCGGCGGGGTGAGCCTCGCGCTCTGCGCAGCGCCCCTCATCAACGTCCGCGAGTCGCCCCACTCGGCGGCAAAGGACGTCCAGATGGGCATCTGGGAGGGCGTGCGCTCGGCGACCCGCAACCCGGCGTTCTTGCCCGTGGTCGCGATCGCCTTCGCCTTCCTCATGGCCAGCGCCATGATCATGACCGTGATGCCCTACCTGACCACCCAGGTGCTGGAGCGCCCGCCCGGCGTCGAAGGCTGGGTGCAGGCCGGCGAGGGCGAGGCCTGGATGTCCTATCTCCTGGCCATCGTCCTGCTCGGCGCGCTCTGCTGGTTCCCCTTCATCCACCGCATCGCCGCGCGCATGGGCCACAAGAACCTCATCATCTTGAGCGGCGCCATCTACGGCACGGGGATGCTGGCGCTGCCGGTCATCGGGCTCTTCCCCGAGCCGACCCTGGGCGCGGTGCTGGTGATGCTCATCCTCACCTTCCCCACCGCGGTCACCCTGGTGATGCCGCCGGTGCTCTTCGCCGACGTCATCGACTTCGACGAGACGATGACGCACCTGCGCCGCGAAGGCCTCTACAACGGCGCCGTGGCCTTTCTCACCAAGTGGTCCGACGGCATCGGCAAGGCCATCGTCGTGGGGCTCTTGACCCTGGGCAACTCGCGCTCGAACCCGGCGGGCATCTTCATGGCCACGCCGGTCGCCGGGCTGGCGGTCTTCCTCGGCGTCGGCCTCTTCGCCTACGCCTACCCCGAGGAGCGCATCCTCGCCGGCATCCGCGAGTACCGCAGCCAGCGCCGCGCCACCCGCGACGCTACCCGCGCGGCAGCAGCGCCGCAGCAATAGGCGCGAGCGTGCGCCCGAAGCGGATGGGCGTGCCCTCGTAGTCGTCGCCCGGGTAGTCCAGGCGCGGGCTGATGTGGCTGGAGCGCCGGTAGTCGCGGTCCGGCGGCACGGGCGCGAACTCCTCACGCCGGCCGAAGTCCTCGAACGTGAAGCGCTTCCCCACCAGCCCGGCGACCCGCCCGTAGAGGCCGACCAGCCGCTCGAACTGCGAGAGGATGCGCTCCTGCGTCGGGTAGCACTGGAACATCCGCATCTTGCGGGCCATGGTCTCGGGGTCCAGGCGCAGCTCGTGCACCGGCTGGCGCCGCCACGGCTTGAAGCGCAGGGGCACGACCACCAGCTCGTAGGCCGGCAGCTCGTAGAGTGGCAGCGGCTCTCCCCGCTCGGCGCCCAGCAGCCGCGCCGCCCGCACCGCGCAGAGATGCGAGAGGTCGTGCTCGGGCTGGCCGCCCTGCCAGGCCAGGGTCCAGATCACGTCGGGCGCGAAGGCGCGGGCCTCGGCCTCCACCTCGTCGGCGATGGCCCGGAAGCGCTCGGGCACCGCGCCGGCCAGCTCACCGCGGCTCATGCGGGCGAAGATGTCGTAGAGCGTGTACTCGGAGTGGCCGAGGCAGACCAGACGCTCCTCGGGGATCTCCAGCAGCGCCATGGCCGCCACCGACTCGGCGTAGCGCAGCCGCGCGTAGTCGGCGGGCGCCATCTTGTCCTCGTGGGCCAGCCCGTCGCTGTTGGTCACCCACAGCACGCGCACGTCGGGCCCCATCGCGCGCAGGAGCCCGGCGTAGGGCAGCTCGTCGTCGTGGTGCGCCAGCACGACGAGGTGCTTGCGGCCGGCGGCGAAGAGTCCGGGCGGCGTGGGAGCGACAGGCGGCATCGTCGGGGCCTCACAGGGTCAGCGGAGATGGGGTCGAGGTGGAGCGGCCGCGGCGGCGAGCTGCATCGGCCGTCCCCGACCCGCGAGATGCCCTTTGGTCAGCTCGCGGGGGGCGGGGCGGTCGAGGTGGCCGTCGGGGTGGACGAGACGCCCGGCGGCTATTTCCGCTGCCCCTCCTAGAGCAGATCGGCAGCGTGCTGCTTGACCTTGGCGACGGCCTCGACGATGCGGTCCAGGTCGCCCGTCGAGCCCATCAGGTAGGGGTAGTGCATCCAGACCGCCTCGTGGTAGGCGGCCCGCGAGGTCACCGGGAAGTCCAGGCTCTTCTTGGCCACCGGCGACTTGATGCCGTCGCCGTAGCGCTCGCGGAGCTGCGGCCAGTGCCGGGTCTGGGCCCACATCAGCTCGTGCTCGTGCATCGGGACGTAGAAGGCGCCGTCGAGGTCCACGCCCTCCGCGGCCAGCGCCGCCAGCACGCGGTTGCGGTGGACGCCGGCGAACTGCTCGGCGTCGTAGCGCATCAGCAGCTGGTAGGCGTGGCGCGTGGTCTGGCGCTCGTCACGGGCCAGCGGCACCAGGCCGCCGATGTCGCGCAGGGCGGACTCGAGGTAGGCGACCGAGGCCTCGCGATGCGCCGTGTCGTCGGCCAGCCGCGCGAGCTGGGCCTCGAGGATGGTCGCCTGGAACTCGGTCATGCGGGCGTTGACGCCCAGCAGGTTGCCGGAGAAGCCGCTGTAGGCCGTCTCCTTGCGGCCGCAGTTGACGATCCAGTGGGCGCGGGCCTCCAGCTCGGGCTTGGAGGTGATGACGATGCCGCCCTCGCCGGCGGTCATCAGCTTGGAGACCTGGAAGGAGAAGGACCCGAAGTCGCCCCAGGAGCCCAGGCCGCGGTCGCGCCAGGCGCCGCCGTGGGCGTGGGCGCAGTCCTCGATGAGGAAGAGGCCGTGCTTCTCGGCGATGGCGGTCAGGCGGTCCAGGTCGGCGGCCTGCGAGCCGAGGTGCACGGTGATGATGCCCTTGGTCTTGGGCGTGATGGCCGCCTCGACCTGATCGGGGTCCATGCACCAGGTCCCGGGGAGCACGTCGACGAAGACCGGCACCGCGTTCATGTGGATGGGGGCGACGCCGGTGGCGATCCAGGTGTAGGTCGGGACGATGACCTCGTCGCCGGCCTCGATGCCCAGGGCCATCAACGCGACCTCGAGGGTCACCGAGCCGTTGGTGGCGCAGACGCCGGCCGTGGCGGAGTGGTGGCGGGCGAAGGCCTCGGCGAAGCGGGCGGCGACCGGCGAGGGCTCCGGGTAGCCGCCCCAGGCGCGCGACTCGAGGACGGCGAGCAGGCCCTGGCGCTCGCGCTCGTCGAAGGAGGGCCAGGGGCGGGCCAGGTCGGTGGCCGAGACGGGGGTTCCGCCGAGGAGGGCGAGCTTGCTCAAGATGGGCTTCCTGCGAGAGATGGGGGCTGGGGCGGGTGCGGCGCGGAGGCGGCTCTCAGATGAGCCCGCGCTCGATGAGCCGGTCGAGGACCGAGCGCGCCTTGCTCGCACCGGGCACCAGCGGGTTGGCGACGAGCGCCATATACGCCTTGTCGCGAGAGCGGTCCACGGCTGCTTCCACGGCGAGGCGCTCGTAGGCCTTCACGTGGCGCATCAGCCCGATGATCGACTCCTGGGGCGGGTCCTGGACGGTCGGCTCGACGCCGGCGCGAGAGATGCGGCAGGGCACCTCGACCACGGCGTCGTCGGGCATCCCCTCGACGGTGCCGCGGCTCTGGGTGTTGACGATGTGCACGGTGGGCGTGTCCGACTGGAGGGCGCCCAGCAGGTCCACGGCCAGGCGCGAGTACCAGGCGCCGCCGCGCTTGCTGAGCTGCGACGGCAGCGTGTCCTGGCGCTCGTCGGCGTAGAGCGCCAGCAGCTCGGACTCGATCTCCATCACCTCCTGGGCGCGGGAGCGCGGGGCGGCCTGGATCGACTCCAGCATCTCGTCGGTGGCGTAGAAGTAGCGCACGTAGGACGACGGGATCATCCCCAGCGCCCGCAGGAACCCGGGCGGGTACTGCAGCTCGGGGATGTTGGCCGGCCCGGAGAGCGCCTGACCGGAGGCGTTCATCTGCTCGATCTTCTCGATGAGGCCGGGCAGCAGGTCATCGCCGTCGACGATGACCTTGCGCAGCCAGCCCAGGTGGTTCAGGCCCACCCAGTCGAGCTGCACGTCCTCGCGCGGCCGCCCGAGCAGCTTCGCGACCTCCATGTGCATCTCGATCGGCACGTTGCACAGGCCGATCACCCGCTCGCGCCCGTGGCGCAGCAGCGCCTCGGTCACCATGCCCGAGGGGTTGGTGAAGTTGAGCATCCAGGCGTCGGGGCAGCGCTGCTCCATGCGGCGCGCGATCTCGAGCACCTCGGGGATGCTGCGCAGCGCCTTGGCGAAGCCGCCGACGCCGGTGGTCTCCTGGCCGATGAGCCCGAAGTCCAGCCCGGTGCGGATGTCGGCGTGGCGCCCCTCCTGGCCGCCGACGCGGATCTGCACCACCACGAAGTCGGCGCCGTCCAGGGCCGCGTCCAGCGACGCGGTGTCGCGCACCGCGAAGGAGGCGCCGGCCTTCGAGGCCAGGCGGCGGCAGAAGCCGGCGACCGGGCCGAGCCGCTCCGGGCGCGGGTCCTGCAGCACCAGCTCGGTCAGGCCCAGCGCGCTGTCTGGGGCGGTGAGGCCGCCCAGGATCTCCGGCGAGTAGGTGCTGCCGCCGCCGATGATGGCGAGCTTCATGGGGTCTCCAGGGCGCCGGCCAGGGCCGGGCGGCGGGGGGTGGCCAGGGTCGCGGTCACGCGCGCGCCGGCGTCGGGCGCCGGGCGAGCGGGCCGCAGCACGCGATCGAGGGCCAACAGCAGGGCGCCGGCCAGCGGGGAGGCCTCGAGCACGACGGGGTTGGCGCCGGGGAAGCGGGCGTGGACGGCGTCGATGAGGGCGACGCGCATGGCGTCGTGGCCGCCGAGCTGGAGCACCGAGCCGCCCAGCACCAGCGGGAAGCTGTCGGCCGGGGTGAAGAGGCGCTCGGCGACGCGCACCGCCGAGAGCGCCAGCTCGCGCCCGGCCGCCTCGAGGATGCCGATGGACACCGCGTCGCCGGCGCAGGCCGCCTCGAAGACCAGCGGCGCCAGCAGGCCCGCCGGCGGCGCAGGCGCGGGCGCGTCGGCCAGGTGGTAGTCCACCAGGTCGTCGAGGCGGTCGAGCTTGAAGCGCAAGCGGATCAGCGCGCTCAGCCGGGTGGGGGCGCCGCGGCCGTCCTCGCCGCGAAAGGCCGCCCGCACGGCCTCGACGCCCAGGTCGCCGGCGCCGGCGCCGTCGCCGAACTCCCAGCCCAGCCCGCCGATGCGCGTGTCGCGTCCGTCGGGCGCCACGCCGCAGCAGTTGCTGCCAGTGCCCGACACCACCGCCACGCCGTGCCCCTGGGGGCTGCCCGCCCGCAGGACCAGGAAGGTGTCGTTGACCACCACGCGCGCCGCCACCGACGGCAGCAGCTCGGCGATGAGCTCGTCCAGCACCAGCGCGTCCTTGGGGCGGTCGTGGCCGGCCAGCCCGAAGGCCGCCGCCTCGACCTGGACGCCCTCGGCGTCGGCCCGCTCCAGCAGCTCACCGATGACGCGCGAGTACACGCGGCCGGCCGCCTCGACGCCGATGCTCTGGTAGTTGCCCGGGCCCCCGCGCGCCCGCGCGACCACATGCCCGTCGAGCGTCGCCAGCGCTCCGTCGGTCTTGGTCCCGCCCGCGTCGAGCCCGATGACCCCGCGCCGGGGGCCGCGATGCGTGTCGCCGCTCATCGGCTCAGTCGAGCTGCGCGAGCATCTTCTTCGCGTAGTCCTTGGCGTCCTGCGTCTCCCACTCCAGGTTCGCCGGGCCCGTGCCCTTGTCGATGCAGTGGCGGTAGGTCGCGCGCGCCTTGTCCTTCTGCCCCATGTCCGCGTAGGCCTGGGCCAGCTCCAGCAGCACCTCGGCGTTGTCGGGCGCCAGCTTCGCCGACTGCTCGAGCAGGTCCAGCGCCTTGTCCTGGTCGCCGATGGAGATCGGCGGCCCGGGCAGGCCGCGGTAGATGGCGCCCAGCACCATGTACGCCTCGGCCCGCTTGGGGTGGTCCTTGATCATCTTCGACAGCAGGCCGGTGATCTGCGGGGCGGCGCCCAGGGCCTTGGTCACGCCGCGGGCCTGCTCGGCCTGGAAGCGGGTCATCAACCACCAGAAGCGGCCCTCGTAGTCGGCCTTGTTCATGGCGATGATGCGCTTGGCGCAGTCGACGCCTCGCCCGGCCACCTTGGCCTTCACCCCCGAGTCGTCGATGCGGTGGGCCGCGTAGTAGGCCGTGCGCGAGCACCAGACCTGACGCTGCTTGTCCTGCGGGTACTTCTCGGCCAGCGCCGCGAAGGCCTCCGCCGCCTTCACGTGCTTCGGCAACGCCGCCCGCCCCGCGTAGATCTGCATCGCGCTGGCGACCAGCGCCGCCTTGTCCGTGTCGTCATCTGCCCGGGCCGGCCCGGCCAGGCCGACGGCCACCAGCCCGATCATCACTGCAAAGCGCTTCATCTTCTGCCCTCCGACGGCGCCAAACCTAACAACGCGCGACGCCCCCACACAAGCTCGGTGTGACGAAGCCGCATTCCAGGCGCGCGCGTGGCTCCGTGGTGGCGCCCACCGGTGCGCCGATGCTATGCAACCGCCGCCCGGAACAGCCGAACCGGGCGGGAGGTCGGCAGTGAGCGGACGGATCCGTTGCGCGATCGCAGGGTATGGCTACATCGCCAACGCCCACGCGAAGGCCATCGCGGCGTGCCCCGACACCGAGCTGGTCGCGATCGTCGGCCGCGACGAGAGCAAGCGACGCGCCTTCGCCGCGCAGTACGGGGCTGCCCACGCGGTGGCGGACAGCGCGGAGCTGGCGGCGCTGGACGGCGTCGACGCCGTGGTCATCGCGTTGCCCAACAGCCTGCACGCGCCGGTGGCCATCGAGCAGATGCAGGCGGGCCGCCACGTCCTGGTCGAGAAGCCCATGGCGATGAACGCCGCCCAGGCGCGGGAGATGGCCGCCGTCGCCAGGGCCACCGGGAGGCGGCTGCTGGTGGGTCACCAGTGGCGCTTCGACCGGGAGGCCCGGTGGCTGCGGGCGCACGTGGACGCCGGCGATCTGGGCGAGGTCGTGAAGACCAAGGGCTACGGCATCCACGTGAACTGGGGGCCGAGCGGCTGGTTCGTCGACCCCGCCCTGGCCGGCGGCGGCGCGCTGGTGGACATGGGCGTTCACGCCATCGACACGGTGCGCTATCTGCTGGGCGACCCGGAGCCGGTCAGCGTCTACGCGCGGCTGGGCACGCACTTCGGCAGCTACGCGGTCGACGACCTCGGCGTCGTGGTCATCGAATGGGAGGGCGGCGCAGTCTCGATCGTCGAGAGCGGCTGGTGGAACCCCTGGATGGACGGCCCCGAGGCCTCGACCCAGCTCTTCGGCACGCGCGGCTACGGGCGGCTCTTCCCCACCGGCCTGACCCGCGTCGAGGACTGGAAGCCCAAGGCGGAGACGGTCAGCTTCGAGGCCCGCGCCGACCACTGCGACCAGCACACCTACGACGGGCAGGTCGCCGAGTGGGCACGCGCGATCCTCGAGGACCGCGAGCCCGAGCCGGGTCCGGAGCACGGCCTGACGGTCATGCGCATCTGCGACGCCGCCTACCTCTCGGCCCGCGAAGGCCGGGTCGTCGCACCATGACGCGCACCCGCGGGGGGTCGCCGCGTTGAGCACCAGCCCAGAGCCGCTGCCCGGGACGGCCGAGCCCACGCTGGATTATCGCGGCCTCGCCATCCGCGTGGTCGCCGGCGTGCTCCTGATGATGGTGGTGCTGGGCGCCATCGCCGTCGTGTTCCGCGAACCGCTGGAGCTGCTGAGCCGCCGCTTCGTCCACAGCCTGGGCGGGCCCGGCGTGATGCTGGGCTTCTTCCTGCCCGACGCGTTCACGGTGCCCATCCCCAACGACGCGTTCTCGTTCTTCGCATTGGTCGGCGGGATGCGCTTCTGGGAGATCGTCGCCTGGGCCACCGTGGGCAGCCTGCTGGGCGGCCACGTCTCCTTCGGGCTGGGCCGGTGGCTGGGTCACACGCGCCGCGTGGCCGACTTCCTGGCCCAGCGAGGCGCAGAGGTGCACGGGCTGGTGCGCCGCTACGGCGTGTGGGCGCTCGGCCTGGCCGCCGTGACGCCGATCCCGTACTCGGTGGGCTGCATGGCGGCCGGGGCGCTGCACATGCCCTACGGACGCTTCGTGGCGGTCTCGATGCTGCGGCTGCCGCGGATCGCGCTCTACCTCTGGCTCATCAAGCTGGGCGTGGTCTCGGTCACCGGCTGACGGGGCTCAGCGCGGCAGCGACTCGCTGGCGTCCTTCAGGTTCTGGAGGATGCGCTGCAGGTGCGAGAGCGAGGCGCGCAGGCTCGGGTCGCCGGGGCGCCGACCGTCGGTGAAGTCCGCCAGCCGGCGGGTGATGTGGCCCAGATCGGCCAGGATCGTGTCCATGTCGGCGGGGGCCTCGCCGTCGACCAGCTCGCCGGGCGACAGCGGCGCCCCCGGGCCGCCGGGGGTGACCGCGAGCACCACCTCGCCCAGAAGCCCGCTGCGGGCGATGGCGTAGTGGCTGCCGGTGCGCAGGAGCGGCCCGAAGCGCGCGCCGTCGAAGAGCTCGGCCGACGCCAGCACGCGGTAGCCCAGGCCGGGCAGCTCGGCGATGGTCAGGGCCTGGACCTCGCCGGCCTCGATGCCGCTGACCATCACGGGGCTGCCGGCGTGCAGGCCGTGGGCCTCGTCGAGCACCACGACGAAGGGCAGGCCGGCGCCACCCAGGTCCAGGCCCCGGCGGGGGACGTAGTAGATGGAGAAGAGCAGCGCGGCGCCGGCGACCAGGCCGAGGCCGGCGCCCAGCCAGAAGTCGGCGCGCCGGGAGGGATGGGTCATGGGGAGGCTCCGTCGGCCGTCCGGGAGGCGGCCAGGTAGCGGGCGAGAGGGTCGGCGACGGCGTCGAGCGGGCCAGCGGCCTCGACCCGGCCCTGGCGGAGCAGCACGACGTGCTCGGCGAGCTGCTCGATGTCGCCGGGCTGGTGCGTGACCAGCACGATGGTGCGCGGGTGCTCGCGGCGCAGCGAGTCGACCAGGTCGCGCAGCCCGCGCAGGGCCGAGGGGTCCAGGCCGGTGAAGGGCTCGTCCAGGAGCAGGGTCGGCGGGTCCAGCGCCAGCGCGCGGGCCAGGGCCAGTCGCTTGCGCTCGCCGCCCGACAGCGTGGCCACGCGGCGGTCGGGGGTGAGGCCGGTGCGGGCCAGCAGCTCGTCGGCGCGGGCGCGGGCGCGCTCCAGCGGGACGCCGCGGGCGCTGAGCGGCCAGGCGACGTTGTCGCGGGCGTCGCGGTCGACGAAGAGGCCCTCCCGCTGGAAGACGACGCCGATCTGGTCGCCGCGCAGGCGCGCACGCAAGAGCTCCTGCTCGTCGAGCGCCAGCAGGTCCACGGGTTCGCCCGAGGGCGGGTGGTAGACGAGCTGGCCGGTGGGCGGCGCGGCGGCTTCGGGGAAGTAGCCGGACTCGACGCGGCCGAGCAGGGAGAGCAGCGTCGACTTGCCGCTGGCCGAGGGGCCGAGCAGCGTGGTGGTGAGGCCCCGGGGGATGTCCAGGGCGTCGACGTGCAACGCGAAGCCTGGGCCCAGCGGCCAGCGCAGGTCGCGGAGCTGGTAGGCCGGCGCGCTCATCCGATGCACGCGACGATGAGGGTGGTCAGGACGTGGTCGCTGACCAGGATGAGGAAGCTGGAGGCCACGACGGCGGTCATGGTGTGGCGGCCCAGCTCGGCCGGGTCCGACTTGTCGCGCAGGCCCTGCCGGCAGCCGATGGCGGCGATGAGCACGCCGAAGGCCAGCGCCTTGAGCAGGCCGCAGGCGAAGTCGGCCGGCGCCAGGGCGTGCACGGCGCGGTTGAGGTAGTGGACGGGGCTCAGGCCCAGGCGCGCCGAGCCCAGCACCATGCCGCCCAGCAGCCCGGTGAGGATGGCGGCCACGGTCAGCAGGAAGGTCCCGGCGACACAAGCGAGCACGCGCGGCGCGACCAGCTCGCGGTCGATGTCCAGCGACAGCGCACGCATGGCCTGGGCCTGGCCGGAGAGCACCACCATCCCCAGCTCGCTGGCCAGCCCGGCACCCGCCTTTCCGGCCATCAGCAGCGCGGTGAAGATCGGCGCCAGCTCGCGCACCAGCGACACCGAGACCACGTCGGCGACCAGGTGGCCCGAGCCGAGGCGGGCGAGCTGGAGCGAGGTCTGGAGCGCGATGACCATGCCCGCGAAGAGCGCGGCGACCGAGATGAGCGGCAGCGCCGAGAGCGCCAGCCGGCCGAGCTGGTCCCGCAGGTCGGAGCCGCGGATATGCGGTGAGGCGCGCCCGGTGCGCCAGAGCACCGTCGCCAGGCAGCGTCCTTCCGAGCCGAGGCGCGTCAGGCCCGCTCTCATGGCGCCGGGAGGCCCTCGAGCTGGAGGCGCACGACCCCGCCCTCGCCGCCGCGAAAGCTCAGCGAGAGCTCGCGCTTCTCGCCCGGCCCCAGGCGCGGCATGGGCTCGCTCATCACACCCAGGCGCTCGTCGATGCCGGTGTCCTCGTCCATCAAGGTCACCATCAGCCCCGCGCCCGGCCGCGCGTCGAAGATGACGCTGTCGCCCCAGACCGCCGGGTCGCTCGCCGGCGCCACGGCCGTCTCGAAGCGCTGGCCCTCGTGCTCGATGACCAGATAGGCGTCGGTCTCGCCCGGGCCGTCGTCGGCGTCGGGGATGCCCACGCCGTCGAGCGCCGTCACCCGCACCCGGACCGGCTCGGCGCTGGCGTCCGGCGTCGCGCGGGCCTCGGCGGCCTTGCGCTCGGCGTAGCGGGCCACCGCCTCGGGGTCGGGCGCCGCCTCGGACCGGCAGGCCGCCACGGGGAGGCTCGCCAGGAGCAAGAGCCCCGCCCGTGCTGCGAAGAGGTGACCCATGGCCCCAGACTATGCCACATTCGCGCCGTGAGCGACCTGCCCCACGTCCCAGTGGCCCTGCCCGGCCCCGAGAGCCGCGCGCTGGTCGATGTGCTGGCCCGGCACGAATCGCCCGGCATCACCGCCCGGCGAGCGCGCCAGGGCGAGGCGCGCGGCACCGGCAGCGACCCGATCGTCTGGGCGCGCGCCGAGGGCGCCTCGGTGTGGGACGTCGACGGCAACCGCTACGTCGACCTCACCGGGGCCTTCGGGGTCGCGCTGGTCGGCCACGCCCACCCGGCGGTCGTGCGCGCCGTCCAGGAGCAGGCCGCGACGCTCATGCACGGCATGGGCGACGTGTTCCCCAACGCGCCGCGCATCCGCCTGATGGAGCGCCTGGCCGCGCTGGCACCGCCCGGCCTCACCCAGTGCATCCTGGGGCTGAGCGGCTCCGACGCGGTCGAGGCGGCGCTCAAGACCGCGGCGCTTGCCAGCGGGCGCCCGGGCGTGCTGGCGTTCTGGGGCAGCTACCACGGCCTCAGCTACGGCGCCCTGGCCGCCACCGCGTACAAGGCCGCCTTCCGCGCGCCCTTCGCCGGCCAGCTCGGGCCCCACGTGCGCCACCTCCCCTACGGCGAGTCGCTCGATCTCATCGAGCGCTTCGTCGCGGGCCCCGCCACCGGCGGCGAGGCCATCGGCGCCCTCCTGGTCGAGCCGATCCTCGGCCGCGGCGGCCAGGTGGTGCCTCCCGACGAGTGGCTGCGCGGCCTGCGCACCCTGGCCGACCGCTACGGGCTGGTGCTGGTCTTCGACGAGATCTACAGCGGCCTCGGGCGCACCGGCCGCTGGTGGGCGTGCGACCACGCCGGCGTCGTGCCCGACGTGCTCTGCGTCGGCAAGGCGCTGGGCGGCGGGATGCCGGTGAGCGCCGCCATCGCCCGGCCGGACGTCATGTCCGCCTGGGGCCGTAGTGCTGGCGAGGCCATCCACACCGGCACCTTCCTGGGGCACCCGGTGGCGGCGGCCGCGGCCCTGGCGACCCTGGACGCGCTGGTGGCGATGGACGCGCCGGTGCGCGCTCGCGAATTCGAGGCCGTCGTGCGCGCGCGCCTGGGCTCGCGGGTGCGCGGCCGCGGCGCCATGCTGGGCGTCGAGACCGGCAGCCCCGGCGCCGGCGCGCGCATCGCCGGCCGGCTGCTCAGAGACGGCTACATCGTGCTGCCCGGCGGCGTGGACGGCGACATCATCGGCCTGACCCCGCCGCTCTGCCTCAGCGAGGAACAGCTCGCCGGAGCCCTGGACGCGCTCGAGGCCGGGCTGGCTGCCGAGTCACCGTGAGCGCCGCGCCCGAGCTGCCAGGCCGCCCGGCGCTGCACCGCGACCTGCTGGACTTCGTCGCCCGCCCGGACCCGACCCGCTTCGACGCGCTGGCCTCGAGGGTGGTCCGCTTCCAGGCCGCCACCGTCGAGGCCTACGGGCGCCTGTGCCGCGCTCGCCACGACGGCCCGCTCACCCACTGGCGCGACGCCCCGCGCGTGCCGACCGAGCTCTTCCGCGACCTGGATCTCTCGAACCTGGCCCCCGACGAGCCCGAGGCCGCCTGCTTCCGCACCAGCGGCACCACCGGCCCCGGACGCCGCGGCGCCCGGCGCGTGCGCGACCTGGGCCTCTACCACGCCGGCATGGTCGAGCCCTTCGTCAGTCACGTGCTGGCCGGCGAGCGCCAGCGCCGCCCCTGGCTCTGCCTGGTCCCCGACCCCCGCGACGCCCCGGGCAGCTCGCTGGGCCACATGGTCGCCGGGCTGGCCACCGATCTGGCAGCTCCCGCCTCGCTGCTCTGGGCGCTGGGACCCGAGGGGCTCGACGTCGCCGCGGCCTGGCTCTGGCTCGAGGCCCGCACCGCCGAGGCCAGCCCGGCCGTCGTGCTCGGGACCTCGTTCGCCATCGTCAGCCTCCTCGACGCCGAGCCTGCCCGGCGCGTCCGCCTGCCGGCCGGCTCGCGCCTGATGCTCACCGGCGGCTTCAAGGGCCGAAGCCGCACCCTGGACGAGGACGCGTTGAGCGCCCTGGTGACCGAGCGGCTGGGCCTGGACGCCGAGGCCATCGTCCCCGAGTACGGCATGACCGAGCTGACCAGCCAGGCCTACGGGCGGCCGCTCGAGGCCCCGCCCTGGCTGCGCCTCGAGGTCGTCGACCCGCTGAGCCTGGCCCCGCTCCCGCCGGGCGAGCGCGGCTTGGTGGCCTGTTTCGACCTGCTGGCCCTGGACAACGTGTCAGCGCTGCTCACCGGCGATCTCGGCACCCTGGACGCCGCCGGCCGCCTGACGCTGCACGGTCGCGCCCCCGGGGCGGTGCTGCGCGGCTGCAGCCTCACCGCCGAGGAGCTGGGCGTGCTGACCCGATGAAGCTGCTCTCGCTCCAGGACCTCGACTCCGGGTGCGGTCGCGACCTGCTGGCGGCCACGGTCGCGCTGGGCTTCTCCGAGCCGGTCGCGCGCGACGGCCTGACCGCCGAGCTGGGCGCCTGGACCGCCTCAGCGATGGCGGCGGTCCGCGCGGAGCTGCCCGCCGATCTGCGCCCCGAGCGTCTGCCGGCCACCGTGCTGGTCATCGCCGCCTCCACCCTGCCCGCCAGCACGCTGCGCGCCGTGCTCATGGCGCGGCTGCTCGGCGCACGCGTGCTGCTCAAGCCGGCCAGCGGCCAGGAGCCCATCGCCCGCGCCATCGCCGAGGCCGACCCGGCCGTCGAGGTGCGGGCCTTCAGCTCGACGGACACCGACGCCCTCGACGCCGCCATCGCCGAGGCCGACGCCGTCGTCGTCCTGGGCGGCGACCGCGCCGTCATGGAGCTGCGCGCCCGGGTGCCCTTCGCCAAGGGCTACGCGGGCTACGGCCACCGCCTCTCGGCCGCCTGGCTCGACGGCTTCGACGACGCGGACGCCGAGGCGCTGGCGCGGGACCTCTGCGCCTGGGACCAGGCCGGCTGCCTCAGCCCCCAGGTCGCCTGGGTACGCGGCGACACAGGCGAGGCCGCCCAGCGCCTGGCCGAGGCCGTGCGCTCGCTCGAGCCCTCGCTCCCCATGGCCCTGCCGCCGTCCGCCGCGCCCACCCGCCACGCCATGCGCGCCCTGGCCGACATGCTGGGCAGCGCCTACGCCACCGACACCGCGCTCATCGCGGCCCTGCCGACGCCCGACTTCCGCCCCTCGCCCGGCTACCGCGCCCTGTGGGTGCTGCCCGCCTCCGAGGAGGCCCTGCGCGCCATGGCGTCGGTGCTCTCCACCGTCGGCGTCACCCCCGGCGCCACCGCCCCCATCGGCGGCCAGGTCCGCCAGTGCCCGCTGGGCCAGATGCAGCGCCCGCCGCTGACCTGGCCCCACGACGGCCGCCCCAACCTGCTCCCGATGCTCCGGCCCTACTGAAGCACGGACCGGAGCCTCATCCGCGTCGCCCTACTGCCCCTCGCAGACCAGCGCCGCGCAGCCCAGCTCGTCGCTGGAGTCGTCGCAATGGTCGTGCCCGTCGCACTCGTCACTGCGTGGAATGGTCCCGCCGTCCTTGCAGATGAAGATGCTGGGATTGTCCCCACAGTCCGCCTCGTCGGCGGCCGCACCTGAGAAGGCTCCGCCGGAAGGGCAGTTGTGCCGTCCATCGCAGACCTGCGCGAGGGGGATCCAGCGGTGAGGCAGCTCGGCATCCGGGGTGCAGTCGAAGAACTTGTCTGCGCAATCCTCCTCGTCGGAACCGTCTGAACAGTCGTGGGACCCATCGCAGCGAATCGCTGCGCTCGCGGTGAAGCTACCGTCGGCGCAGGTGAAGACAGGGTAGCCGCAGCCATTCTCGTCGGCGCCGTTGACACAATCGAGTACGGTGTCACAGCGGGCTGCCTTGGACGCCATCGTCCCGTCGCCGCAGGCGAACCCGGCGTAGCTGCAGTCCTTCTCGTCCGATCCGTCCGGGCAATCGGCGCTGCCGTCGCAGCGCCGCTCCGGCGATATGTACTCCGCCGATCCGGCGCATTGCACATCCTCGCCGCACCCCTTCTCGTCGGAGTTGTCGATACATCCGCCGGCTTCGTGGACCAGACCATTGCAACGCTGCGTAGCCGGAGCTACCGCCCCGGAGGCGCACTCGAACTCCGGCCGCGCGCAGGTGCCGTACTTGGCGGTCACGGTCACGCAGCCAGCACTTGCAGCTTCGAACCCCGGGGCGCAGCGCTTCGCCAGCGGGTACTTCTTGCCGTCGCAGCCCACGAAGGTCGGGTACGCACATTCCTGCTCGTCGGAACCGTCCGCGCAGTCCTCGATCCCATCACAGAAGTCGAATTCGTCGACCGACTTCCCATCGTCGCACCTGAAGGAATCCCAGCACGTGCCGATGCAGGAGTTGACCGGACCATGGTGCGAGCACGAGGCATCCTCGAGCTGCGCACAGGTCGCGCTTCGGAGGCATTCGGCCACGCACTCGGCCTGGTTCAGGTCCAGGCGGGTGGCGGGTTCGTACAGGTCGTTCGCTTCGAAGACGACGAGGTGCAGGTAGAAGCGCCCGTCGGAGACCAGCCCGCAGTCGGTATACAGCGCCGCCATCTCGGTCCGGAGCTTCTCCGCCAGCTTCAGGGCGTCCGGGTCGCCTCCGCCTTCGGAGGACTTCGACTCGGACCCGCCGCATACGGACAGGACCAGCGCCCCGGACGCCAGCACCAGCGCCAACGCGCCATTGGAAAACCGCTGCCTCATGGAGCCCCCGCGACCGGTCCGATCGACTTGTTCTTCGTCTGTTGAACCCACGGCGCCGACGGTCGGGGATGCGGGCGATGCAGTCCTTAGCAGGGGTCCCCAGCACGCGCAATCGGGTTCGACGCCCGGTTGCAATCCGGGGGCCTCGGAGCCCTCGTGCGCGGGCCGTTGGGAAACTTCGAGGCCCCGGGCGCCGGTGTTACGCTCCGACCATCTTCCGTCCTATGGGGTGCATGTGGATGCTTCTTGACGAGACCGAGCCCCTGGACTCGCGAATCCTTCGACTGGCCCAGGCCGGCCAGCGCAAGGAGGCGTGCCGTCTGCTCGTGGAAGCGTACGGCGCCGAGATCCTCGGCACCTGCATCAACCGCATGGGCTCGCCCGCCGGCGGCGAGGACGCCGCCCAGGACACCATGGCCCGCGCCCTGGTCGCCCTGGAGAACTACCGCGGCACCGCGGGGCTGCGCCCCTGGCTGCATCGCATCGCCGCCAACCGCTGCATCGATCTGTTGCGCAGCCGCCGGAGCCGCCTCATCCGCGTCGCCGAGCAGGTCGAGGTGGACCACGTCGCCGCCCCCGAGCGCCCGATGCCGGTGGAGGTCGCCGAGTCCCAGGCCGCCCGTGGCCGCGCCCTGGCAGCCGTCCGCGACGCGCTGTCCGTCATCAAGGAGCCCGACCGCACCTGGGTCGAGCTGCACTACACCCACGGCCTCTCCTACGACGAGATCGCCGCGGAGGCCGACATCTCACGCGCTGCGGTGAAGCAGCGCATCTGGCGCGCCGTCAAGCGCGTCCGCGCCGAGCTCGGCGACCTCGAGGAGAACGCACCATGACCGACCAGCGACGCGACCGAGGCGACCTCCCCGCCGACGTGCACAGCATCGCTTGCGCGCGATGGGAGGCGGCGATGCTCGAAGGGCGCGCCGACACCTGGGCGCGAGAACACGAGCGCACCTGCCCGCGCTGCGGCGCCATGTCCGGGGCCCACGCGCGCCTCGGCGAGCTCATCGCCCAGGCCACGGCCCCCGCCGCGCTGCCGTCCGGCTTCGAGGAGCGCGTGCTGGCGCGCGCCGAGGCCCTGGACGCCGAGACGGAGGCGCCCGGCCCGCTGCTCGCCGAGACGGGCTCGGCGGCGCGACCGCGCAGCGCGCAGCGTGCGTGGACGCTGTGGCTCGGCGCAGCCGCGATGGCGGCCGGGATGGGGCTGGCGTTCTGGGCCGGAGGCCTCCGCGAGCGCTTCCAGGTCTCACCCGAAGTCGCCGCCTCCGCTGCACGCCCGGCCGCGGTCCCCGTCGGCGAGGCCCCGGCGCCCGCCGCTGTCCCCGCCACCTTGGCCGAGGCGCCGCCGCGCAGCGTCGCCCAGCCCACGCGCCTCCTCCCGCTGCCTGCGCCGCGTCCCGCCGGCGAGGCGCTGGCGCCCGTCGAGGCGCCGGTGGTCCCCTCCGCGCGCCCCGTGCCCGAGCCGGCCATGGACCTCCCGGGCGAGCTTCGCAGCTTGCTGGTGCGGGAGGTGTCGGCGCTCGAGGGCTGCCCCGCCCGCGCCCAGGCGCCGGTGCGGGTGACCGTGACGGTGGGCACCGACGGCACGCTCTCCAATCGCCAGATCCTGTCCTCCGCCGACGCGTCAGCGGCCCACCAGTGCGTGGGCCGCGCCATGGACCGCCTGCTGCTGCCGCCGCTGGACCAGGCCGCCACCGTCACGCTGGACGTGAGCTGGTAGAGCGGTCCGGCCCTCCGGCCGGGCGGGCTCAATAACGTCGGCGGCGCCAGTCGTCGAGGATGGCGGCGTGGTCGAAGGCCAGCGGCTCGGGCAGCGCGCTCAGGTCGAAGACCCGCGCCTCGGCGGCGTCGTCGCCACCGACCGGCTCGCCGGTGGCGCGCGCGACGAACACCGTCGTGATGGTGTGGTGGCGCGGATCGCGGGCCGGGTCGCTGTAGGTGTGGAACTGGCGCAAGAGCGTGACCTCGAGGCCGGTCTCCTCGAGCGCCTCGCGCCGAGCGGCGTCCTCGAGGCACTCGCCCCAGTCGACGAAGCCGCCCGGCAGCGCCCAGCCGAGCGGCGGGTTCTTCCGGCGCACGAGGACCACGGCGCCGGGGCGGGTCTCGATGAGCAGGTCCACCGTGGGATAGGGGTTTCGGTAGCCTTCGCTCATCGGCGGCTCCTGGGGGCGGGGGACCCATCGAGGCTCGACGGCGGGGAACGCGGCGTCAATGGGTCGGCGTCGCCGGGCTCACCGGGTCCCGGGGCATGACGAGGAAGGCCATCGCCGCGGTGACCAGCCCCAGGATGGCGGCCACGCCGAACATCAGGGGGCCGCGCCCGGCGCCGTACAGGTAGCCCGCGCCGATGGCCGAGATGAGTCCGCCGAGGCCGTAGCCGATCATCTGGAAGAGACCCTGGGCAGTGGCGCGCTCACTCTCCGGGACGTGGCGTCCCAGGGACAGGATCGACACGACGTACCACACGCCGAAGGACATGCCGTGCAGCGCCATCACGGGCAGCACCCACCAGGGGTCGTCCAGCACCGCGATGAGCCCGAACTGCAGGGCACCGGCGGCGCAGCAGATCGCCGTCAGCGCGCGCACGCCCAGGCGCTCGAGCATCAGCGGCGCCGCGCGCATCAGCACGATCTCGCTGAGCACGCCGACCGCCCAGAAGGTGGGGATGAGGCCGTCGCGCACGCCCAGGTCGCGCAGGTGGTGGGGCAGGAAGATGTAGAGGCCCTGGGCGCTGACGCGAGACGCGAAGGCGACCAGGCAGATGCCGCGGGCGTAGGGGTTGGCCAGCAGGGAGCGCACGGCGGCGAGGCCCCGCCCGTGCGTGGTGCGTGAGCGAGGCTGGGGCCGCAGTCGCAGCGCCAGGAGCGCCAGGGCCGCCAGGGCGCCGGTGAGCGCCGCCGGGGTGACCCGGGTCCCCCACCCCTCGATGAGGGCGCCCAGGGCGAAGCCGCCGGCGATGAAGCCGACCGAGCCCCAGACGCGGTAGGCGCTGTAGGCCTCGCCGGTGCGGTGTACCTGGGCCAGCACGGTGGCGTCGACGTTGGGGATGAGGCCGACCCAGAACAGCGCGAAGGCCCCGACGGCCAGGGTGACCGGCAGGTGGGCGGTGGTGAAGATGAGGGCGGAGAAGGCCAGGAAGCTGCCGACGGCGATGATGCGCACGGTGACGACGCTGTCGCCGATGCGGTCGGACAGGCGACCCCAGGCGAGCGGGAAGGCCAGGATGCAGCACGCGCGGACGGCGGTGAGCCAGCCGATGGAGGGCTCGTCCCAGCCGGCGTCGCGCAGCCACAGCGGGACGAAGTTCGCGAAGCCCCCGATGACGAAGAAGATCAGCAGGTAGAGCAGGCGAAAGGCGACCGTCCCGACGGGGCGCGGCGAGGTGGCGGGCGTGGGCGGGCGCGTCATCGGGCGCTCGTTAGCAGGTAGGCGCACCGATGGCCACGACCAAAGCGGGCCTGGGGCGGCGGCCGAGGGGCGTGGCACACCGGTTGCTCTCTCTGGCTGGGTCGGGCGCCCACGCCGTCAGGGAGACGGCCCCCGGAGCGCGCGCGGAGGCAGGGGCAAGATGAAGCGAATGAGCCGTGTTCTCGGGACGTTGGCGGCGATGGCCCTGGTGGGGTCGGCGGTGGGTGGCTGCGAGGGAGGGGAGGTGATTGGAGCGCCGGGGAGTCCCCAGGGGAGCCGCGGCGCCGGGGACGGGCTGGGCCCGGAGACCTACCTGGGCGCTGGGCTGGAGGGCGACACGGACGCGGCGGACACGGCGGACCCCAGCGTTGGGGCCCCGGGTCCCCGGCCGGAGCAGGGTGAGGGCGTGCCGGCAGGGGGCTGGCGCCTGGGCACGCTGGTGACGGACATGGCCGTGGCCGGGGACGGGCGCGTGTGGGTGGCCGGCGCGGCCGTGGGCGGCGCGACGGAGGGGACGGCGGGGGACCTGGCGCCGTGGCTGATGACCGCGGGCGGCGACGGGAAGGGGACCTGGGGCGTGGCGGCGCTGGGCACCGACCGCATGGTCGTCGCCGGGATCCGTGGCGGTCAGGTGCCCCACGGCTGGCTCGGGGTGTACGACCTCGACGGTCGGGAGGACGACGCCTGGCAGGACACGCTGGACGTCGGGACCTCCTGGCTCTCGCGGGTGGCGACCACCGCTGCCGGCGAGGTGGTCGCCGTGGGACACCGCGAGCTGCGCACGGGTAGCGGGGCGTGGGACCTCCGGCGCACGGCGTTGCGGGTGCGGTGGCAGCCTCACGGCGCGGCCGACGCGAGGGTGGACCTGCTGGGGAGCGAGCACGACGGCGCGTGGCTCAACGATGTGGCGGTCTCGGAGGAGCTGTCGATGGCGGTGGGCGGGGTGCGCACCGCCGACGCGCCGGGCACCCGCCAGGGTTGGGCCGTCGTCGGGCGTCAGGACGGCGAGTCGACGGAGTGGATCCTGGGCCCCGGCGAGCTGTGGGGGGTGTCGGCGCAACCCGACGGGAGCTTCGTCGCCGTCGGGGAGACCCCGCAGGGGGACGCGAGCGACGTCTGGCTGGTGTGCCTGGACGACCAGGGCCGCCCGACGCAGACCTCGACGCTGGACCTCGACGGCAGCGACCGCGCGATGGACATCGTACGCAGCGCCGCCGGCACGCTGCTGCTGGCCGGGAGCACCGAACGCTTCTCCGGCAACGAGACGCAACGGGCCTGGGTCGTGGAGGTGGCGCTCAGCGATGGGGGCACGCCGCTTCTGGGAGGCCGACGGCTCGGTCCCGCGGGGGCGACGCAGTCGGTGGGGTTCACGCTGGTCGAGCTGCCGACGGGTGACCTGCTCACCGGAGGAGCGGGCGTGTTCGGGGACGAGCAGGTGCGGGGGTGGCTGCTCGGACCGCCGAAGCTGTGACCGCGGTATCCGGCCCCGGGCGGCCGCCGCCTCCCGGGGCCGGATACCGACCTGGGGCAGGTCGGCGGTGACCCGAGCGGCCCGGGGCCCTATGCTCTGGCACGCCGTTGAGGCCGAGGAGGAATTCGATGCCGCAGAGTCTGTGCAGGTCCGCTGTCGTGGCGCTCATCGCGTGTCTGGGTACGGGTCTGGCCGCGGAGGCCTCCGCAGCCACCAAGCTCTACAAGTACGATCAGTATCCGGACGGCATCGACAGCGCCGCGACGGCCATCGGCAGCGCCCTGGCGCGCACGGTGTCCGGCTACGCCCAGGGCGAGGCATTCGGCGTCATCTACGCGCCATCGGTCAGCGACTACCCCATCACCATCGAGTCGCTGGACCTGGTCGTGCCGGGCGTCTGCGTCGAGGGGAACATCAACCCGTACAAGACCCCGGCCACCATCGAGATGTGGTTCGGCGACGCGCCGGGCCCGGCGCCGCCCAAGACGGAGCCGGACTGGAGCATCGACACCACCGATCTGCTGGTCGACGCGGGCGCGGGCAGCACGGCGGGCACCTACCTCACGCCCAACACGGCGCTCCACATCACCTTCGACCCCGACGACCCCGGCGGGCATCCGCCGCAGGTGTTCTCGGGGCGGATCTGGGTGGCGCTGCGCTTCCCGCTGGAGGCCAAGGACTACTCGACGGAATGGGAGGCCTGCCAGGCCCCGGGCAGCACCATCTCGGGCAGCTGCAAGGCGCCGCTGAACGCGTGCGGCTGCCAGCCGGTGGGGACGCTCCACGACGGGGCCATCACACCGCAGGTGAACATCCTGAACCACACCGCGGGCGGCTGCACCGGGGGCGGCGTCCAGTGGAGCTACATGGAGACCCTGGGCTTCAAGGGTGATCTGGTGATGCGCCTGGGCGTGAAGGTGCCCGAGGGGGGCTGTGTCCCCTCCTGCACCGGGAAGGCCTGCGGCTCGGACGGCTGCGGCGGCGTCTGCGGCAGCTGCGGCGCGGGAGACGTCTGCTCCCAGGGCACCTGCATCCCCGGCGGGAGCTGCACGACGGCCTGCAGCGGCAAGGCCTGCGGCGACGACGGCTGCGGCGGCGTCTGCGGGGTCTGCAAGGGCGGCGAGAGCTGTGACGCCGGCACCTGTGTGCCGAACTGCAAGGGCAGCTGCGCCGGCAAGGTCTGCGGCGACGACGGCTGCGGCGGCGTCTGCGGCAACGCGTGCGACAACGGCGAGTTCTGCAAGGACGGCCAGTGCGTCGCGGGGAGCTGCACCGCGGACTGCGCCGGCAAGGTGTGCGGCGACGACGGCTGCGGCGGGCTGTGCGGCACATGCCAGAGCGGCGAGAGCTGCGCGTCGGGCGCGTGCGAGGCCAACCCCGCCAACTGCGTGGGGAGCTGCGCCGGCAAGGTGTGCGGGGACGACGGCTGCGGCGGCGTGTGCGGCAATCCGTGCGGCTCGGGGCTGGCCTGCGAGGCCGGCGCGTGCGTGGAGGTCCCGGTGACCGCGGGGACGGCGCCGGTCATCGATTCGGTGTCGCCCAACTTCGCGACCGCGCGGACATCGACCGAGATCAGCATCACCGGCTCCGGCTTCCGTGAGGGCGTGGAGGCGCGGCTCGGGGCGACGCGCCTGGGCATCGTGGAGCTGGTCGGCGAGACGCTCCTGGTGGCGCTGGTCCCCGCCGGGATGACGCCGGGCACCTACGACCTGACGGTGATCAACAAGGACGAGACCACCACGACGCTGCGCGAGGCGTTCATCGTCGCCGAGGAGTCCAGCGGCGGCTGCGCAGGCGGGGGCGGAGCTGGCGGGCCGTGGGCGCTGGTGGCGGCGCTCGCACTCCTGGTGCTGGGGGCATCCCGCCGGCGCACGGCCCTGCGCTGAGCGCCCGGGGCGAGCCTTGGTGACCCGGAGTTGCCGGGACTCGTAACCGCGTGGTATCGCCCGCGCTCTTCGGGAGAGGGCCGATGATCGTCCGGAAGTCCAAGAGTGAGATCGAGAAGATGCGGCTGGCCGGACAGGTCGTCGCCGATGTGCACAAGATGCTACAGGATCTGGTGCGGCCCGGCGTGACGACGCGCGAGCTGGACCGCCGCGCCGAGGAGCGGATCCGCAAGGCGGGGGCCACGCCGACCTTCAAGGGCTACCAGGTCGGCCGCGAGGTGTTCCCGGCGTCGCTCTGCGTCTCCATCAACCAGGAGATCGTCCACGGCATCCCGGGCGACCGCGTGCTCGAGGAGGGCGACGTGCTCTCGGTGGACTGCGGCGCGACGCTCGATGGCTACGTCGGCGACAGCGCGGTGACGCTGCCGGTGGGCAAGGTCGCGCCAGAGGTGGCGCTGCTCATCGAGCGCACGCGGGAGAGCTTGTACCGGGCCATCGCCGTGAGCATGCCGGGCAACCGCGTCGGCGACGTGGGCCACGCGGTTCAGAGCTACATCGACTCGTTCGGCTACGGCATCGTCCAGGACTTCTGTGGTCACGGGGTGGGCCGGCGTCTCCACGAGGAGCCGCAGATCCCCAACTACGGCTTCCCGGGGACCGGCCGGCGCTTGAAGGCCGGCTGGTGCATCGCCATCGAGCCGATGGTCAACCTGGGCACCCACGAGACGCGCACCCTGGCGGACGGATGGACCGTGGAGACGGCGGACGGCAGCATCAGCGCGCACTTCGAGCACTCGGTGGCCATCACCGACGACGGGCCGGTGGTGCTGACCTCGCGGGGCGACGATCCACCGGGACCGTGGATCCCCGGGACCTCAGCGGTCGCCTGAGGGCGAGACCGTATCGGCGGCCGTCGTCCCGTCCACATAGGGCACGAAGGGCAGCAGCAGCATCCCCGGCAGTGAGGCGACGAAGCTGAGCGCGAAGTAGTGCGTGAAGCCGAGCGCCTCGGCCAGCACGCCGCTCATCACCCCGGCGATGGTGAAGCTGACGCTCATCAGGGCAGTGACGATCGCCATGTGCGCGGCCTTGAAGGGCGGGCGGCAGCAGCGCATCAGGTAGACCATCAGCGCGGCGGTGCCGAGCCCGGAGCCGAAGGACTCGATGGCGATGACGCTGGTCAGCAGGGGCAGGCCAGGCGGCGCGGCGGCGGTCGCGCTGGCGGACAGACCCATGAAGGCCAGGTTCGGCACGTTCTGGGCCAGCACCAGCGGCCAGATCCAGCGGCGCAGGCCGTCGCGGGAGATGAGCCAGCCGCCGAGCAGCGTGCCCGCGAAGGAGGCGATGAGGCCGATGGTCCCGCTGGCCACACCGTACTCCTCCATGCTCATCCCGATGTCGCGCAAGAAGGGGTAGCGCATCTTCAGCAGGAAGGACTCGCCGGTGCGGAAGAGGATGACGAAGGCCAGGATGCGGTGGACGCGCGGCTGGGCGAGGAAGTCGACGAAGGCGGCGGCGTAGAAGGACTCCGAGCGCGCGAGGCGGCGCTTCAGGCGGCCGAGGAAGGCGAGGCCCAGGACCAGCGCGGAGAGGAGCCCGAGGCTGCTGAGCCCCGCCGCGTCCAGGTGGACGAGCCACGGCACGCGGACCAGCGCGTCGGCGCGCATCGCCTGCCACGTCCCGGACGCCAGCGCCGTGCGTATCGCCACGAGGGAGACGGTCAGCCCCACGATGCCCAGCAGGACGCGGGGTCGCGCGATGAGGCGCGGGAGGTCGGTCAGGGGCCGGGTGGCGGTCTCGACCCGAGGCAGGAACCGCTGGTGGTAGGCCAGCAGCAGCGCGAGCACGGCGGCCGCGGCGACGAACGCGACCGGCCACCCCGACGCGGCGGCGAGCAGGATGAGCGGTCCCTGGACCAGGAGCATCGCCAGCTTGTAGGCGGTCGCGCGGAAGCCCACGTAGGCGCTCTGTGCCTTGGGGTCCAGCGCCTCCAGGTAGTAGCCGTCGATGGCGATGTCATGGGTCGCCGCGACGATGGCCACCAGGGTGAAGACTCCGCCCGCCAGCAGCAGCGCCGCGGACATGCTGGACGCGAAGGCCAGCAGGAGGACCAGGGCGACGAGGGCCAGCTCGCACAGCACCAGCCAGCGGCGCTTGGTGCCGAAGCCGTCCAGCAGCGGCCCCCACAGGAACTTCAGGTTCCAGGGGAGGTGGAAGAGCGAGGTGAGCCCGATGGTGGACAGGCTTGCGCCCAGCTCCTTGAAGAGGACCTCGGACAGCGAGTGGACCACGCTGTAGGGGAAGCCCTCGGCGAAGTAGGTGCTGGCGACCCACACGCGCGGGGACGAGAGGCCGCGCTGGGGCGGCGGGCGCTGGGGCGGTGGCTGCAGCGCGGCGGGCTCTGGCGGTGAGGTCACGGCCCGGAGGATCGCATCAATGGCGCCAACCGGCGAGAAGCTGCTGCCGAAGGGTCCGCGGCTCGGTGGTCGGCTGCTTGCAGGCGCCGCGGACGCAGACGAAGGCCCTGGCGGCCGCGGCGCCGGCGTCCTTGCCCGCCAGCGCCGGGAGCGCCTCGAGCTGCTCGGGGGTCGGGCCGGTGGCCGCCACCAGGCTGGTGACGGCCCAGGCAGGCAGGAGGGAGTCCGCGACCTCGCGCAGCCGGCCGGTCTCCGGCGCCCCGGCGTCCCCGGCGATGACCACCTCGTAGCAGGGCCCCGCCAGCTCGAGGACGGCGTCGGCCACCCCGGAGGCCCCCAGGCCGGCCCGCGCCAGGACCGGCGAGAGCGCCCGGATCGCGGCGTCGACGCGCTCCCAGCGCCGTGGGTCGCCCGTGGCGGCGGCCAGCCGCAGCATGGCCTCGAGCAGCTTCCCGTTCCCGGAGGGCCGGGCGCTGTCGTAGGGATCGAAGGGCCGGATGAGCAGCGAGTCGTCGCCTGCGGCGGCCAGGTACCAGCCGCCCTCCGGCCGCGCGAAGCGTCGGTCCGCCGCGTCGACCAGCGTGCGCGCACGCCGCAGCGCGGAGAGGCTGCCGATGGCCTCGTAGAGGTCGAGCAGCCCCACCGCCACGAAGGCGTAGTCGTCGAGGATCGCCGCGTGCTCGGCGTGTCCCTGGTTCGAGACGCGCAGCAGCGACCCGTCGTCCGCGCGATGCAGCCGCCACAGCAGCTCTGCGGTGGCCTCCGCCGCCTCACGGTAGCGCGCGTCCCCGGTCGCTCGGTAGCCCAGGGCGAAGGCGGAGATCGCCAGCCCGTTCCAGCTCGTCACCAGCTTCTCGTCCCGGTGCGGCGGCGTCCGCTTCGCGCGCGCCTCGAGCAGGCGCGGCCGAGAGCTCTCCACCAGCGCCAGCAGCTCGCCCGGCGCCCGGCCGAGCGCGCGGGCGACCTCGGCCACGTCGGTCTGCCGCGACAGCACACTTCGGCTCGCGTCGAAGGTGCCCGGGCTGCGTACACCCAGGATCGCGGCGAGCGCGCGGCCGTCGGTCGGCCCGACGATCGCCTCCAACTCGGCCCGGGTCCACACGTAGTAGCTGCCCTCCTCACCGCCGCTGTCGGCGTCGAAGCTCGCGTGGAAGCCGCCCCCAGTTGCGCCCATCTCGCGCAGCAGGAAGTCCAGCGTGCTGCGCCCGATCGCCGTGTACCGCGGCTCGCCCAGCGCCGCCCCGGCCTCGAAGTAGAGCGCGGCGAGCTGGGCGTTGTCGTAGAGCATCTTCTCGAAGTGCGGCACCAGCCAGGTCGGCTCGACGGTGTAGCGATGGAAGCCTCCGCCCAGCGCGTCGTGGATCCCCCCCGCCGCCATGGCGTCGAGCGTGCGGCGGATCCCGGCCTCGAGCGCGTCGCCGCCGGCCTTGCGCCAGGCGTGCAGCAGAAAGCGCCAGCGCGCCGTGGTCGGAAACTTCATCCGCCCCCCGAAGCCGCCGTAGGTGGTGTCGAATGACGCCGTCGCCCGGGCCGCCAGCTCCAGCACGGCGGACGCGCCACCACCGTCCTCGCCGCCTGCGGGCGGCTCACGCGAGAGCTGCGACAGCACCCGCGAGGCGTCCCGTTCGACGCCCTCCCGATCGCCCCGCCAGCGCTCGTCCGCCGCCTGGACCACGGCCATGAAGCGGTCGCGTGGCAGATAGGTCCCCGCGAAGAAGGGGCGCAGATCGGGCGTCAGGATCAGGGTCATCGGCCAGCCGCCGCGCCCGGTCATCGCCTGCACGGCGTCCATGTAGATGGCGTCGACGTCGGGCCGCTCCTCGCGATCCACCTTGATGCAGACGAAGTGCGCGTTGAGCCAGGACGCGACCTCGTCGTGCTCGAAGACCTCGGCCTCCATCACGTGGCACCAGTGGCACGACGAGTACCCGACCGAGAGGAGGATGGGGCGCCCGGTGCGCTCGGCGCGATGGAGCGCCTCGGGTCCCCACGGATACCAGTCGATCGGGTTGTGGGCGTGCTGTTGCAGATACCGCGAGCGGGCGCCGCGCAGGTGGTTGCCCTCCGCGCGGATCTGCGCCGGCGAGCGTGGCTCCTCCGCGGTCGGGGGCGGGGCGGCGACCGGCGCGACGGCAGCTTCCGCGACGGCGGCAGCGACCCCGCCCGCGGAGGTGACCACCTCTGCCTGGGGCGAGGTCACCACGTCCGCGCCGCCCGCGGCCGGCCTCGCGCAGCCCCAGAGCACCACGGCCGCCGCCGCCGCCTCGCGCAGCCCTCTCGCCACCGACCACCTCCATAACCCAGCCATTCCAACGCAATAGACCACGCGCTCGCGTCGCGGGTCCAACCTCGCTCCCCGCCCCCTTGACGCGCTCGCGCCCGCCCGCCCAAGCTCGCCGCGTGACAGACGCCCTCGCCGCCGTCCTGCCCCGCGTCGCTGAGCGCGTCCCCCGCGTGCGCCTGGGCGACTGGCCGACGCCCATCGACAGCCTGGCCGGGCTCGGCCGCGCCGATCTCTTCACCAAGCGCGAGGACCTCAGCGCCCAGGCGTACGGCGGCAACAAGGTGCGCCCGCTGGAGACGATGCTCGCGTGGTACGTGCACCGTGGCGCCGAGCGGGTCTACGCCACCGGGGCCTGGGGCTCCAACCAGGCGCTGGCCACGGCCGTTCACGCCCGTCGGGTAGGGCTCGACGCTGGCGCCCTGCTCTTCCCGCAGCCCGCGTCGCCCTCCGCCGCCCTGAACCTCCGAGCCCTGCTCTCGGTGGGCGCCGACGTCCAGCTCCTGCCGACGATCGCGCTCTTTCCGGCGGCCGCCGCCCGCGCAGCGCTGCTCGGCCGGCTCCGCTCGGGGCGCGACGTGGTCATGGCCCCCGGGGCGGCCACGCCGCGCGGCGCGATCGGCCACCTGACCGCCGCTCTCGAGGTCGCGCTGGCCGTTCACGAGGGGCGCCTCCCCGCGCCGCGTCACGTCGTCCTCCCGGTGGGGAGCACCTGCACCTCCGCCGGGCTGCTCGCCGGGTTTGCTGCCGCGGCGCACCTGGGCCTCGGATTCACCGACGGGCCCCCGCTGGTCCACGCCGTGCGCGTGACGCCCTGGCCCGTGACCGCCGACTTCCGGATTCTCGGGCTCGCCGCCCGCACCGCGGCGCTCATCGAGGAGCTCGGCGGCCCTCCGAGCCCGAGCCCCGCCGCGTTGCGCGCCCGTCTCCGCACCAGCAGCGCCTTCCTGGGCCGCGGCTATGGTCGCCGGACCCCAGCCGGCGACGAGGCCACGGCCGCCTTCGCCGCCGCCGGAGGCCCGCGCCTCGACTGCACCTACTCCGCCAAGGCGGCCGCCTACCTGCTGCACACCATGCCCAGCCTCGAGGGCCCCATCCTCTTCTGGTCGACGAAGAGCTCGCCGCCGCTCCCCCCCACCCATCCCGAGGCTGTCGCCGACGCGCCCGCACGGGCACGTCGATGGCTGGCTCGCGGTCTCGTGGATTGAGCCTTCGGCCGCGATTCGCGCCGAGATTGGCAGACCGCGTCCGGGGCGGTTCTATTGCAAGCTCCCGTGCGCAGCCTTACCGTTGAGTCTCCGCATCGGCAGCGCCGCCGCTGCGCGGACCTGCCCTACGGCGCGCCCCAAACCGTCCGTCGAACTCCGCACGGAGGCGGCTCGATGCTCTACCTCGTGCTGTTCCTCGCTGGGCTGCTGCTCGGCAGCCTGGCGGACTACCTCATCCACCGATTCGTCGGTCACGGCCCCGGCGCGCCCGCCAGCAAGGCGCCGCTGCTCAGCCGCCACGGCCAGGTCCACCACGTCGTCTTCAACGCGCGACGCGGCATGGCCGCCGCCCGGGGCGAGGCGCGCCGCAGCCACATCCACCTGCAGTTCTCCGCTTTCGTCATCCTGCTCCTGCTCATCGTCATCGCCGGCGCCGCGCTGCTGCCCTTCTCCCTGGCCGACCGGGAGAACTGGTTCAAGCCCTCGGCCGCGCTGATGGCGGGCCTCTTCACCGCCCTGATCTCGTACGACGCGCTGCACCGGATGCACCACTCCGCCGTGCCGCGCTGGATCGCGCGCACCCCGCTGTATCGCCAGCTCCGCGAGTGGCACTACGAGCACCACGAGGACCCCGACTCGCGCTTCGCCGTGCTCCTGCCGCTCTGGGACTACGTATTCTTCACTCAGCACGGCCTGGCCGAGGCCGCGCCCGCGGGCCGCGCCGAAGACGAGCCCGTCGAAGAGAGCCAGGGGCGAACGCGCCCCACCACCTCGATGCGGGCGCTGCTCCGCGACACCATGATGGCCGCCGACGCCGAGGTCGCCGAGCCGGAGCCGCCCAAATCCAAGCGGGAGCGCCGCAAGGAGGCGAAGGCCGAGGCCGCCGCGCCGCGTACCAAGCTCGGCACCGGGGTCTCGGCCCGGCCGGTGACCAACACCACGGCTCCGAAGACGCGCTCCGGGGCGAGCAGCAGGTCCGCGGGGAAGACCACCGGCGCCAAGTGGCTCAACGTCATGGACACCAGCGCCGACGCCGGCGGGATCCAGGTCAAGGCCGTCAAGGACGAGGAAGACTGAGCACGCGCCGGGCGAGCGCGCGCGCCCGACTCACCGGTGAGCTGGCCCGATGGCGTCCAGGGCGGCGACCAGGTCCCGCTCCAGATCCTCGGCGTCTTCGAGCCCGACGGCCAGACGCACCAGGCTGTCGCGGATGCCCAGCGCCTCGCGCTCCTCGGTGGTCAGCTCGAAGTAGCTCATCAGCGCGACCTGCTCGATGAGGGTCTCGGGGCCGCCGAGGCTCGGCGCGATCTGCGGGATGCGGGTGGCGTCGATGAAGCGGCTGGTCCCGGCCAGATCGGCGCGCAGCTCCATCGAGATGACGCCGCCGTACCCGCTCATCAGCCGCCGGGCGACCTCGTGGGTGCCGTGGGTGGGCAGCCCGGGGTAGTACACCCGGGCCACGCGAGGGTCCGCCTCGAGGCGCTCGGCCAGCCGTTGCGCGGTGGCGTTCTGCGCGGCGATCCGCAGCGGCAGGGTCTTGAGACCGCGCACCAGCAGCCAGGCGGTCTCCGGGTCGACGATGCCGCCGAGGATGGCCTGCAGGTCGCGGATCGCCTCGACGATCGGGCCGCCGCTCACCACGCCGGCGAGGATGTCGTTGTGGCCGCCCAGGTACTTCGTGGCCGAGTGGATGACCAGGTCGGCGCCCTGGCTCAGCGGGCGCTGGTTGATGGGCGTGGCGAAGGTGGAGTCGACGACGAGCTTGGCCGGGTGCCCGCGCAGGACCGACGCGATCGCGGGGAGGTCGGCGACGCGGAGGTAGGGGTTGGTCGGCGACTCGGTCAGCACCACTCGCGTCTCGGGGCGCAGCGCCGCGGCGACGGCCTCGGCGGTGGTCGGCACGATGCTGTGCTCGATGCCGAGGCGCGACAGGATCTGGACGCAGAACTGGCGGGTCCGGCGGTAGCAGTCGTCGGTGAGCACGATGTGCTGGCCCTGGCGCAGCATGGCCAGGAGCGTCGTGGTGACGGCGGCCATGCCGGACCCGAAGAGCAGCGCGTGCTGAGCGCCGTCGAGGGCCGCGAGCTTCGCCTCCGCCGCGGCCTGGGTCGGGTTGCCGTAGCGACCGTACTCCATCCGCGGCCGCTCACCGGTCATGTGGGCGCACAGCTCGGCCGTGTCACGGAAGGTGTACGTGGAGGTGCGGAAGATCCCCAGGGCCACGGTGCCGTGCGGCTGCGCGCCGTCGGTGCCGGCGTGAACGGCCAGAGTGCCCGAACCTCGCTTCGCCTCTTCCTCGGCCATCGCTTGCTCCCGAGCGGGCAGCGCCCCTGCGCCGCTGTCGCGGGTACCCGACTGCCACCGAGGGGCCCGGCCGTCAACGTCCCTGTGCGGCCGCGACGTCGTTGCAACGCTGCGAGGCGCCCCAAACACGAAGGGCGCCCCCCTCTCGGGGGACGCCCTTGCGCGTCTCAGGCCTGGGACCGCCCCGGAGGGCGGCTCAGATCAAGTGGTTACTCGGTCTCCTTCTCCACGTAGAAGGCCGCCGAGCCGCGGAGCGAGCACTCCGCCTTGGTCGCCTGCGGGTCGCCGAAGGCGGTGCGCTGGAACGTCGACTGGATGGCGTCGCAGTCGAGGTCGCCGTTCGCCGTGGCGGTGAAGCCCGCGTCGGCCAGCGTGCCGGAAGCGTCGAACGCGTAGACGAAGTAGTGCTCGTCGTTGATCTGGAAGTTCAGGGCCGACCAGGTGTCCGTCGACCAGATGTCCGGATCGGAGTCGCAGCGGTCGTCGCCGTTGGTGTCCGCGGGCGACGCCACGACGGTCGAGCAGCAGGAGCCGTCCAGCGGCGTCACGCCCTGGTTCTGCGGGAACTGGCACTCGATCTTCGCGCCGGCCTGGGTCACGTGCGGGGTCGTGTAGTAGAGCGCCGCGCCCTTGTAGATCTTGTCGATCTCGTCGATCGCCTCAGTGGTCTTCGCGCGGCGCATGTACTTGATGAACGCCGGCACCGCCACGACGGCCAGGATGGCCAGAATCGCGACGACGATCATGAGCTCGATGAGCGTGAAGCCCTTGTTGCTGTTCCGCATGCGCATAATCATTGGTGACTTCCTTCTTCTGGGGACGACGCCCATCGGGGGCAGATGAGATGGATGCGGACCGTGCGTCCGACGCGGCCTGTTGAGCAAGCCCCGTGCCAACGAGCGCCAGGCGGGCTCTTTTCGTTTCATTCAGAACACTTAGCGGCGCGCTCCGGGCGGACCACTGCCGGCGGAGCGACGGAACACGCCGGCGCGTTGGACCCGGCCGGCGGGCATCTCCGGCCGATTGTTCTCGTGAATCCGAGGAGATAGGCCCGGATGACAATTTTCGTCACCCAGGTGACGGAATAGATCGCGCCGCGGCGCTTGAGGGGCCCCTCGCGCCAGCTCCGGCTCAGCCGCGGCTGTGCGGATCCAGACCGGCGGCGCCGGTGGCGTCGAGCCACGCGACGCCACATGCCTCGGTGGTGTGGGCGTAGCCGAGCTCACCGTCGGCGCTGAGCGCGATGACGCCCAGCACGCCCCCGTGGTCCGCCACCTCGACGAAGGTGCGCGTCAGCGCGTCGCGCAGGGTCATCCCGTCGAGCATGCGGGTGGCGATGCGCGCCGCCACGTTGAGCTCCAGGATCTGCTCGCCGACTCCGGTGGCGCTCACCGCGACGCGCGAGCAGGCGTAGTTCCCCGCCGGGGTCGGCGAGTCGCTGACCCGTCCCGGCGACTCGTGGCCGCGCCCGCCCGTGGACGTACACGCGTGGAGCACCCCGTCCGCCCCCAGGCTCACGGCACCGACCGTGCCGTGCCGCCGGTCCTCGGGCGGGAGCGCGCCGCTCGTCCCCGTGCCATCCGCGGCCGCCTCGCGCACCGCTCGAAGCCCCTCCTCGCCGGCGTCGCCCACGGCCGAGTCCGGGTCCGCCACGCTGGTGTCGGCGACCAGGGCGCGCCACCGCTCGATGTTGGCCGACGTGCGCACCTCGGCGAGCGGAACGCCCAGCGTCGTCATCAGGGCACGCGCTCCCTCGCCGTCCAGGTTGCGGTCGACGCGCTCCTGGAGCGCCGCGGCCAGCGCGCTGGGGTGCAGGCAGTCCTGCACGTTGTAGACCGCCGAGAGCCGGAGCCTGGCGCCGTCCATCAACGCCGCGGAGAGCCGACACCTGCCGTCCTGCTGCAGGCGTCCCCCGCGGCCGGCGTTGAAACGGGGGTCGGCCTCGAGCCGCGCCACGGCGGCGAGCACGCCGGCCGCCCCGCCGTCCGTGCGCAGCGCGCCGAGGCCGAGCCGCGCAGCCTCGGCCATGGCGGCACCCCGCTCGCGCCGCTGCTCGGCCGTGGTCGCCGCCAGATAGGTGCCGGCGCCGCCGTGCACGAGGACGGCCGGCCGCTCCACGCGACTCGAGAACACGGTCGGGGCGCTCATGGGTGCTCCTTGGTCGGGGGTCTCCGCCGGGGGGCCGGGGAGGGCGCGCTGGCGGCCCGCGGCCAATTCGACCGGGTCCCGGTAAGGAAATCCAGGGCCGCGCCATACACAAGCACTCGACCCCGCGCTTCCGCGTGACCACCCGCGCGGAGCAGGGGTGTGGCGCACAAGCCACACATCGCCCTGCTGCGTGGCGGTGGCGCCACACTCCGGCGGAACTGGGGACCGATGGCCCCACCTGAGCGAATCGCGGAAGTGGCCGACACTTTGACGAATTGTCCCGGGTAACCATCGATGTGCGATTGCGCTTCCACTTGGCACGTCCCTTGCTATTGTAAACGACGTTCAAGATCGGGCCCCCCCAAGCCCAACCTACAATCCCCCCGGAGAACCCCATGAGTGGCTCGCTGCGAAGCCTCGTCGTGGTGGCAGTGTCATGTGCGCTGTCCACCCTCTTTATTGGCTCAACCGACCGGAACGATTCACCTTATCGTTCAAGCACCGCGTCTCGGGCCGCCCTCGCGCCGACCGGTCCGTCCTCCCCGGTCGCCCTGGCGCCGTCCCCCGTCCGAGCGGACGCGGCGCGTCCTGAGC
The DNA here is from genome assembly GCA_020632695.1 of Deltaproteobacteria bacterium. Taxonomy (GTDB): domain Bacteria; phylum Myxococcota_A; class UBA9042; order PHBI01; family JACKFB01; genus JACKFB01. Next base: position 133,059 of record JACKFB010000001.1, on the reverse strand, counting down.
GCGCGGTGGCCGCGGCGTACGCCGGGCAGGCTCGCCCCATGACCGTCCCCATGGCCGCTGGTGGCACGAACGCGCCCCAAGCCCATGAGATCATGACCGACCAGGGCCCCGTCGCCGTCGTGGCCGACGAGGTCCTGGTCGCTCTGCGGCCGGGAACGGGCGCCGAGGAACTGGCTGCACTGGCGAAGCGGCACGGCATGACCGTGCGCTCTCACTCCGAGGCATTGGGCATGGCCCGCCTCGGAGTGCCGGGCGAGATCGCGCTCGAGGCGGCGATCGCCTCGGTGCAGCGGGAGGCGATCGTCGCCGACGCCCGCGGGAACGCGCTCATGCAGGGCGCCGGCATGGTGCCGGTCACCCTCGACGGCGCGGTGCATCTGCTCGAGGGCGACACGACCAGCAAGCGCCTGGAGCTGGTGGCCTCCGACCGCTCGCGGCACGAGGCCGTCTACCGCGACCTGCAGTGGAACCTGCGTCAGCTCGACGTGCCCTCGGTCGTGGACGCCGGCATGGGCGGCGAGGCGATGACTGTCGCGGTCCTGGACACCGGCGTCGCCTACGAGACCCGCGCCGACGCCAGCGGGACTTACGTGCAGGCGCCCGATCTCGCCCACGTGACCTTCGTCTCCCCGCGTGACGTCGTCCACGGCGACGACCACGCCAACGACGACCACGGGCACGGCACCGAGATGACCTCGCTCATGAGCGGCATCGGCGCCGCCTACCCGATCGCCCCGAATCTGAACATCATGCCCGTCAAGGTGCTGGATTCGTCCAACTCTGGGACCGAGGCGTGGCTGGTCGAGGGCATCGCCTGGGCCATCGATCATGGCGCCGACGTGATCAACCTCAGCCTGGTGTTCCCGGAGGCCTATCGCCCCTCCCCGATGCTGCAGGCCGCGATCAACGCGGCGGACGAGGCGGGCATCGTGGTCGTGGCCGCCACCGGCAACAGCGGAGGCAGCTTCGTGCCCTACCCGGCGGCCTTCCCGAGCGTGCTGGCCGTCGGCGCCTATCGCCCCACCGATCTGTCGAACGACCTGGCGACCGCCGGCGTCCGCGCGAGCTACTCCAACTCCAGCGCGCTGGTCGACGTGCTGGCACCCGGCGGCTCGCACACCGACGACGTCGACCGCAACGGCCTCCCGGACGCCCTGGTCGCGCAGAGCTTCAGCCAGGGTGACCCGACGGATATCGGCTACTTCCTGGTCTCCGGCACCTCGCCCGCCGCGGCGCAGACCAGCGCGGTCGTCGCGCTGCTGCTGGCCGCCGGCGATTCGCCAGAGGACGTCCGCACCCGCCTGCATCAGACGGCGACCAAGACCGGCGTGAGCGGCGGGTTCGACGCGGTGTCGGGCAGCGGCCGCGTCAACGCCGGTGCCGCGGTCGACGCCGCCCTGAACGCCGACATCTCGGAGGCCTGCCGCGCCGCGCAGGTGTTCGCCAACCCGGTCGGGGCCATCGTCGAGCCCACCGCCGGCCGCCGCATGGCGCGCTTCCAGGTCGAGATCGTGGACGCCGACCTGACGCCGGTCTCGGGCGCCACGGTCTACGGCCGCATCTCCGGGTCCTCCTCCCATCAGCTCACCGCGACCACCGATCGTGACGGGATCGCGACCTTCGTCTCGGCCCAGGTCAGCGCCAACGGATCGGCGGGCGTGAACTGGAGCCTCGAGGTCGAGGCCGTCCTGGCCGCCCAGGGCGGCTGCGCCAAGGGTGCGCGGGTGTTGCGCCCGGCGATCTTCAGCCGCGTCGAGGAGCTCAGCTATCGCCTGCTCTCGAGCTTCGGCGCTGGCATGGCCTCGAGCTCGCTCATCGCCCTGCTGGACCCCACCGCCGCCGCCACCCTGCGCGACGTCACGACGATGAACTACCAGCTGACGTACATGCAGCGTGCCTTCGGCGCCGGCATGGCCTCCAGCTCGCTGGTCGCGATCTTCGACGGCGCCTACCTGCTCTCCCACGCGACGATGCAGAGCGCGGTGATCCTCCGCACCTACGGCAGCGGCATGGCCTCCAGCTCGATCATCTTCGACCAGAGCTTCTTCAACCCGGCCCTGCTCAGCAGCTACAACACGCTGCGGGTGGCGGCGATGGGCTACACGCTGGGCCAGGGCATGGCGTCCAGCTCGATCATCGTCGGCGGCATCCGCTACGCCTGGGACGCCTACCTGCCGCTCTCGAGCGCGGTGCGCGGCGTGATCTGGCTGACCAACGGATCGGGGATGGCCTCGTCCTCGCTGGTGCTGGATCGCGGCGTGCTGAATCCGGCCCTGCTGCTCGCCAACACGGCGAACCTGCAGGTGCAGCTCGCGAGCCGCTCCGTCACGACGACGACCATCGGCACCGCGCAGGCGGCGACCTCGTTGCCGCTGACGTCCTCGGTCACCTCACAGCTCGGCTACGATCTGACGCAGCTCGCCTCGGTGCAGCCGCGGGCGATCGAGCCGACCAACGGCGGCACGGCGCCGCGCTGGGCCGTGGGCTCGCCCTACGGCTCTGGCGCCCTTGTCGCCTCGGCTGCAGCGACGCGCTTCGGCGGAACGACGGCTCCGGTCCCGGGCACCCAGCGCTCGGAACTGGACTGACGGATGCGTCTGCGACGCGGACAGGTCTAAGATGGAAGAATGCTGACAAACACCGCCCAGCCCATTGGCTCGCGGGGCGTTCCGGAAGACGCTCCCGCGGAGTCCGGCGACTCCGAACCCGGAGCTGCGTGGGCTGAGGCGGCGTTTGGCGTCGAGGATGCGCCGCCACCAGAGCTGGCGCCCGGGACCGTGGTCGCGGGCGCCTTCGCGGTGGAGGAGCTGCTCGGCGCGGGCGGTTCGGGAGCCGTGTACCGCGTGCGCGACACGGTACACGGCGAGGTTCGCGCCCTGAAGGTGCTCGATCCGAACGGCCTCACAGGGCAGAAGCTGCGGGAGTTCCGGGTGCTGGCGCGCCTCTCGCACCCCGGCTGCGTTCGCGTCCACGACGTGGGCTCCGATCCCGAGATCGGCGCCTACCTGCTGATGGACCTCGTCGAGGGTGAGCCCCCGACGGCGGTCATCGAGCTGGGCGACAACGCCCAGCTGCTGCTCTTTGCGCAGAGGGTCTTCGAGACGCTCGCGTACCTGCACGAGCGCGGAATCGTGCATGGTGACCTGAAGCCGGACAACGTCCGGTGCATCGATGGGGATCCTGCGCAGCCCATGCTGCTGGACTTCGGCATGGCTGGGGAGCCTGTCGGGGACGAGCTGAATGGAGGGACGGTGCGCTACATGGCACCGGAGCTCCTGAGGCAACAGCCGCGTGATGCGCGAGCGGACCTGTATGCGGCGGGCGTGATGCTCTATGAGCTCGCGCAGGGTGCTCCGCCGTTCGCAGGGGACACCGTCGCCGAGGTGGTCCGGGGCCACCTCGAGACCGACGCGCCGCTTCTGTCCACCGTCGTGCCCGGGCTCGATCTCGGCTTCTCGCGACTCGTCGACCGTCTCTTGCGTAAAGCGCCTGGCGAGCGCCCCGCGACCGCTCGCCAGGTCCTCTCCGAACTGGCCGAGGTCATGGGGACCGACCTGGCCGCGGCGGAGGCGCCCGAGGACGCCTCGCTGCTCATCGGGTCTCCGGCGCTGGTGGGCCGCAGTGACGCGCTGGGGCGCTTCGACGCGAAGCTCGGGCTCGCGGCCTCCGGCGCCGGCGCGGCGCTGTGGGTGCAGGGCTCCGAGGGGAGCGGCCGCACGCGCCTGCTGGAGGAGCTGGCGATCCGCGCCCGACTGGCCGGCGCGCGCGTCGTGCGCTGGCGAGCGACCGACCTGCTGGGCGCGCCCGAGGTGCTCGTGCGCGGCCTGCTCGGCGTGCTGCGGGAGCTCCCCTCCGGTCAACGCACCGAGATGCGGCTGCTGCTGGACGGCCTCACCGGCCGCGACGAGGCCGGCTCCGGGCGCGGCGACGCGACCGAGCTGCGGCTGGCCGGACGCATCGGGCACCTGCTGAGCGTGCTCCACGCGCTGGCCCGCGAGGGCTCGCTGGTGGTGCTGGTCGACGATCTGGACGACGCCGGGCCGCTGGCCGCGCGCGTCGTCGAGGGCCTGGCGCGCGGCGCGGCGATGGCCTCGCTGGTGCTGGTCGCCGCCGGCAGCGCGGCGGTGGAGTTCGGCGCGGGGGGCGCCGAGAGCCTGGAGGCGGTGCCGCTGGCGCCGCTCGACCGCGCGGCGATGGCCGAGTTCGTGCGCACGTCGCTCGGACAGGTCCACGGAGCGGAGGCGCTGGTCGACTGGCTCAGCGAGGAGTCCGCGGGCAACCCGGCGGCCGCCACCGAGACCGTGCACTGGCTGGTCACCAGCGGGCGGCTGCGGCTGCGGCGCGGGCGCTGGTACGTGGCGGGCGAGCTGAGCCTGGCGGCGGGCGCGGGCGGCGAGCCGGTGCTGCGGCGGCTGGCGCAACGCCGACTGGAGCTGGTCCCGCCCGAGGCGCGCGGGTTCTTGCGAGTCGCCGCGGTCATGGGCGAGAGCTTCGATCCCGAGCTCATCGACGAGGCGATCGGGATGCCGGCGCCGGACGACGAGGCGCTGCTCGAGCTGTGGCGCCTGCGGCTGCTGGCGCCCAACGTCGATGGGGTGTGGCCGCTACGCTTCGGGCAGTCGACGATCCGCCAGCTCCTGGCGGACGAGCTGGCCCCGGCCGATCGCGAGCAGCTCCATGCGGCGTTCGCGTCGACGCTCGCCGAGCGCGCGGGCGCCGACTCCTTCGACGCCCTGGCGGCCGAGGGCGTGCTGGGCGACATGGCGCGCCACCTGCTCGGCAGCGGGCAATGGCAGACGGGCGCCCCGGCCGCGAGGGCGGCGGCAGCACACTGGCTGGCCGAGGGCGCCTACGCCCGCGCGCGGCGGCTGCTGGAGCTGGCGCGGGACGCGGTGCCGGGGGCGGACGCCGAAGCGCTGGCCGAGAGGGTGGCGCTGGACACGGCCTTCGGCGACCTGTGCCGGCAGGTGGGGCGCTTCGACGAGGCCCGGGAGTCCTTCGAGCGAGCGTTGTCCGGCGCGTCGGGTGCCCGGTCGGCCGGACTGCGGGTGCGCCTGGGGCATGTGGCGATCGCGCGCGGCGAGTACGACGACGGGCGCCGGATGCTGGAGCTGGTGCTGGCCGATCCGGCGGCCGAGCAGTCGGATCGTCTGGAGGCCTGCTACTTCCTGGGCCACGCGTCGCAGCAGCAGGGGCACTGGGAGCGGGCGTGGGCGGCGGCCGAGCAGGCGCGCGCAGAGGCCGAGACCTCGGAGGACCCGTGGCAGATGGCGCGCGTGCGGAAGCTGCGCGGGAACATCTGCTGGTCCTCGGGGCGCTGGGAGGCGGCGCTGGACGAGGATCGCCAGGCGGTGGCCGGCTTCGAGTCGGTGGACGACCGGCACGGCGAGGCCGAGGCGCGGATGTCCATGGGCACGGCGCTGCGGCACCTGGCCCGCTACGACGAGGCGCTGGAGGTCTACGAGGAGGCGCTGAAGAGCTTCCGGCGCCTGGGCCTGCTGAGCATGGTCGGCAAGTGCGAGAACAACCTCGCGATCGTGCACTACTACCGTGGCGACTACCGGCGGGCCACCGACCGCTTCGAGGCCTTCCTCCAGGTGCTCGAGCAGACCGGCGAGCGCGTGGAGCGCATGCGCCTGCTGAACAATCTCGGCTCGGTCTATCGCGAGCGCGGGCTCTTCGCGCGCTCGGAGGCGCTGCTGCTCGAGGGGCTGCAGCTCGCGCGGGAGTCCGACTCGCCGCGGGTCGAGGCGATGATCCTCGGCAACCTGGGCGACACCCTGATGCGTGCCGGGCGCTGGGACGAGGCGCGCGGCCGGCTGCGGGCGACCATCACCCTGTCGCAGGCCATCGGCGCCGTCGACGAGGAGCTCGAGGCCGTGCGGCGCTCGATGGACCTCATCGCGCTGGAGGAGCCGGAGGCGCTGGACCCGGCGGCGATCCGCGAGGCTCTTGCGCGGGCCGCGGAGATCGATCTGCGCCTGGAGCTGGGGAACCTGCACCGCCTGCTCTCGATGGCGCTGCGACGCGACGGCGACCTGGTCGGCGCGACCCAGTCGGTGCGCTCGGGGCTGGGCGCGCTGCAGGACACCGGCGCGGCGCTGGAGCTGCTGCGCCTCGAGCGGGAGGAGGCGCTGGTGCTGGCCGCCCATGGCCAGGCCGAGGAGGCCCGGCTGCGGCTGAAGTCGGAGCTGGCGCAGCTCTCACGGATGGACGCCGGCTGGGACCTGGAGCAGACCGCCCAGGCGCTGGGGGCCGTGTCGGCGCAGCCGGCGGCCCACGGGGCTCGCGGCGGCGAGGAGGCGGCGCGCACCCAGCTCGCCGCGGTGGTCGAGTTCGCGCGCCGCATCGATCAGATCCACGATCTGCAGACCTTCCTCGACGACACGCTGAAGCGGATCATGGAGCTGGTGCCCGCCGATCGCGGGCTGGTCATCGCCTTCGACCGTTCCGGGCGGCCGGTCGCGAAGACCGTGCGGCGCGCCGACACCGACGTCCCGGACGAGAAGGAGGTGGCGTTCAGCCGCTCCATCACCCTGGACGCGCACCGCCTCGGCGAGACCATCATCGTCCCGGTGGCGTCGGCGGATTCGCGCTACCGCACCGCGCAGAGCGTGGGGCACCTGGGGCTGCGCACGGTCGTGGCCGTCCCCATCCGTAGCGAGGGCCGCAACCACGGCGTGCTCTACGTGGACAGCCGCACCCCCTGCGACGCGGCGCTCGAGTCGGCGGTGCCGCTGCTGGAGGCTCTCACCGCCATCATGGGGGCGTCGCTGGCCCACGCCGAGCTGGTCGAGCGCGAGCGCGCCCGCACCGAGGCGATGGCCTTCGTCGTCCACGAGCTCAAGACGCCGCTCACCTCGATCTACGGCTACGTTCAGCTCATGCGCATGGACGCCGACCAGCTCCCCGAGGAGATGCAGAGCCACCTCATGATCGCCGCCGACGAGCTGGGCCGCCTCAACCGCATGGTGGTCGATCTCAACAAGCTCGCGCGGCTCGAACACCACGACACGCTCTACACCGTGGTCAGCGTCCAGGTGGCCGAGCTGCTCGACTCGGTGGCCCGCAACCTGGCGGGGCTGTGGCGCGCGCGAAACCTGGTCGTGCACTCCGAGGTCCCCGACGATCTGCCCCTGGTCATCGGCAACCGTGACCAGCTCATCCAGGTGGTCACCAACCTGCTCTCGAACGCCATCAAGTTCTCGCGCGACGGCGGCGAGATCCGCCTGACCGCGCGCCGGGTCAGCCGCGCCATGGACCAGGCCGAGCTGGGGCCGGCGGTGCCGCCCAGCCGCTTCCTCGCGTCGGTGCAGGACCACGTCTCGCGCATGGGCGAGGTCGAGATCGCCGTGCACGACTCCGGCCCCGGCATCCCGGCGGAGGCGCTCGACGGGATCTTCCGCAAGTTCGGCCAGGCGGGGCCCGACCGCAGCCGCTCACAGGGTCTGGGCCTGGGGCTGGCCATCGCCCGCCACATCGTCGAGCGCCACGCCGGGCGCATCTGGGCCGAGAACGCGCCCTATGGCGGCGCCACCTTCCGGTTCACGCTGCCCGCCCTGGAAGACGCCAGCTTCCCGCACTGACCGGGCTCGCCGGGCGGCGCCGCGCGCGCCGCGCGCGCCACGCGTCAATGATGCAGCTCGCCGGGGGCGCGGAACTCGTCGGCGTCCAGGCCGTACTTGCGCAGCAGTCGCCACATGGTCTTGCGATCGATGCGCGCGTCCCGCGCCGCCGCCGCCACGTTGCCCGCGCTGCGCTCCAACGCCTGGACCAGGTACGCCCGCTCGAACTGCTCGAGCAGCTTCTGCTTGCCGTCGGCGAAGCCCAGCGAGAGATCCCACTCCAGCCCGACGTGGGTGCGGCTGGGCGGGAGGTCGCGGTCCAGCCCCAGCTCGATGTGCCGCGCGCCGATGACCTGGCCGTAGTCCAGCGCCAGGGTCGACTGGATGATGCTCTCCAACTCGCGGACGTTGCCCGGCCAGCGGTGCAGCATCAGCAGCTCCAGCGCGTCGGCGGCGAAGGTGACCGGCGCCAGCCCGTGGGCTCGGCAGAAGCGGTCGGCGATGTCCTGGGCCAGGGCCGGCAGGTCCTCGATGTGCTGGCGCAGCGGCGGAAGCGACACGTGCAGCACGTTGATCCGGTAGTAGAGATCGCGCCGGAAGAGCTGCTGCTCCGAGGCCTCGCGCAGGTCGCGGTTGGTCACGGCGATGATGCGCACGTGCGCCTGGAGGTGCTTGGAGCCGCCGACGCGCCGGTAGGTGCTGAACTGCACCAGACGCAGCAGCTTGGCCTGGAGCATCAAGGGCAGCTCGCCGATCTCGTCGAGCACCAGCGTGCCTCCGGCCGCCTCCTCGATGAGGCCGCCGGAGGTGGACATGGCGCCGGTGTATGACCCGCGCTCGTGGCCGAAGAGCTCGTTCTCGAAGAGCGTCTCGGGCATCGCCGCGCAGTTGGCGACGACCAGCGGCCCGTTGCGGCGGCGCGAGGCCGCGTGGATCATCGTCGCGGCCAGCTCCTTGCCGGTGCCGCTCTCGCCGTAGATGGCCACCGGCAGGTCGGTGGAGGCCAGCTTCTCGATGCGCTGGCGCACGGCCCGCATGGGGGCGCTGTCGCCGAGCAGGCCGTGGTCCCGCGCCACCGTCGGCCGCGCCCCACCGTCCCCGGCGGCCCCGCGCGGCGCGGCGTCGAAGCAGCGCGCCAGCCGATGCCGCAGCATCGCCGACGACGCCGGGAACGCGATGACGTCGCGCACGCCGTGCTTGAGCAGCTCCAGCGCCCGCTCCACCTGGTCGGCGGCCGCCAGCAGCACCACCGGGCCCGGCGCCAGCGCGCCCACCAGCGCCCGCACCTCGCGGTCGGGATCGAGCAGGTTCGAGAAGGTGATGACGGCGCCCTGGAAGTCGGCAGAGTCGGCGCGCCGACGCGCCTCGCTGCTGGTGGCCGTCGCCACGACCATCAGCTCGAGGGGTTGCGCGGCGTGAACCACCGCCATCTGCACGTCCACCTCGGACGCGCAGACCAGAAGTCGCTTGAGCACCGTCGACCCCATCTGATGACGGGGAGGCTCCGCAGGAACCCTCCCCGCGCCCCAGGTCACCCGCGTCGCAGCGCGCAGACCCGGTTGCAGCACGTCGGGCATGGTGCCACACTGGTCTACGCTGCGCACCTCGAGGAGTGGATGGCTGAAATCCTCGTCGTTGACGACGAAGTACACATCCGGATGCTGCTTCAACGACTCCTGGAGCGCGAGGGCCATCGCTGTCAGGTGGCAGGCACCGCGGAAGAGGCGATGTCCATCCTGGACCGGGCGCCCTTCGACCTGGTGTTGAGCGACGTGAACATGCCCGGGGAGTCGGGCATCCAGCTCGCGCCGCGCATCGGCGCCCGCTTCCCGCAGACCGCCATCGTGATGGTCACCGGCGTCGACGATCCCAAGGTCGCGGCCAACGCCGTCCAGCTCGGCGCGTACGGTTACATCATCAAGCCCTTCGAGCCCAACGAGATCGTCATCGGCGTGATGAACGCGCTCAGGCGACGCGAGCTGGAGATCGAGAACCGGCGCCACCGCGAGCGCCTCGAGGAGCTGGTGGCCGAGCGCACGGTGGCGCTCCTGTCCACGGTGGAGGAGCTGCGGCTGGCCCACCAGGAGGTCAAGAACGCGCAGGAGGAGACGATCCACCGGCTCTCCATCGCCAGCGAGACCCGCGACGAGGAGACCGGCGCCCACATCCAGCGCATGAGCCGCTACTGCGAGCTGCTGGCCCGCCACGCCGAGCTGCCCGAGGAGCGCGTCGAGCTGGTGCGCGTGGCCAGCCCGCTACACGACGTGGGCAAGATCGGCATCCCCGACCGCATCCTGCAGAAGCCCGGCCCCCACACGCCTGCCGAACGGCAGATCATGCAGACCCACGCGGAGATCGGCTACCGCATCCTGGCCGACACCGGCTACCAGGTGCTCAAGGTCGCGGCGACCATCGCCCACACGCACCACGAGCGCTGGGACGGCAGCGGCTACCCGCGCGGCCTGGTCGGTCCGGCGATCCCGGTGGTGGGCCGCATCACCGCCATCGCCGACGTCTTCGACGCGCTCACCACGCGGCGCGTCTACAAGGCGGCGCTCGACCCGCACGTGTCGCTCGAGATGATGGTCGCCGAGCGCGGCGCCCAGTTCGATCCGCACCTGCTGGACATCTTCGTGCGCTCCATGGACGACGTGCTGGCCATTCACGCGGCCTTCCCGGACGAGACGGCGCCGCCTCCCTATTGACCGGGCCGGCACGCCGCCGGATCGTCGTGCCCATGGACGAGCCTCCGACCAGCGCGCGCGACGCCCGCAACGGCTGGACCGGCGGTCAGTACAGCCTCGCGCGGGCGCTCCTGGCCTTCGCGACCCTGCCCTGGCTCTGGTCCGTCCCCCACGGCGTCACATCGCACGCTCTGGGCCCCTGGTTCCCGAACGTGCTCTCGCTGCTCGCCAACGGCGCCGGGCTCTACGGCGCCCCGATTTCGGCCTTCTCGGGCGTGGCCAGCGTGCTGGCCCTGCTGGTCGCCCTCGGCCGCGCCGACCGCTTCGCCGCGCTGCTCCTCGCCTACGCGCTGCTGTGTCTCCGCGACCTCTCCCCGCCGCTGTCCGGGGTCGCCGCCTGGCCCGTCGCCGAGTCGATGCTCGTCGTGCACGCCCTGGTCCCCGGCGTCCCCTACGGCGCGCTGGCCGCCCGCGGCCGCCCCGACCCCGGCGCCGGCTTCACCTTCCCGCACCGACTCTACGCCGCCGGCTGGGTCGTGCTCGGCCTCGCCCACCTCGCCACCGGCGTCGACCGCGCGCTCGCCCCCGGCTGGACCTCGGCCCCGCTCCCCGCCGCCATCGCGACCGGCCTGCTCTGCGCCCTCGAGATCGCCGCCCTGCCGCTGGCCACGGTCACCCGCTGGCGTCCCTACGTCTTCCTGGCGCTGGTCGGTCTGCAGCTCGCCGCCACCCTGGCCGCCGCCGACGCCCCCGGCGCCTGGCTCGCCCTCGCGGCCCACATCTTCCTCTTCGATCCCGCCTGGGTCCCCGGCCGGCGCGCCCCCGAGCCCGAGCACATCTTCTACGACGGCTCCTGCGCGCTCTGCCACGGCGCCGTCCGCTTCCTGCTCGCCGAGGACCCCGACGGCCGCGCCTTTCGCTTCGCCGCGCTGCAGTCCGACACCTTCGAGCGCCTGGTCCCCGCCGAACGCCGCGCCACGCTCCCCGACAGCATCGTGGTACGCACGGCCTCGGGGGACCTGCTGCTGCGCGCCCGCGCCGTTCGCCACCTGCTCGCGCGCCTGGGCGGCCTCTGGCGTCTCGTCGCGGCGGCCTCGCGCGTCATCCCGCCGCCGGTCGCCGATTCCTTGTACGACCTGGTCGCCCGGGTGCGGTACCGTCTCTTCGGCAAGAAGTCCGACGCCTGCCCGCTGATGCCCCCCGAGCTTCGCACACGGTTCTCCCCATGACGCGTCCCTCTCACGATCCGTCCGTTCGCCTCGCGGTGTTCGTCGAGCGCGGCCTCATCCCGCGCCTCCCCACCGCGTGGCAGCTCTTCTGCGCCCAGGTCGAGATGATCCCCTACGTGGTGATGGCCGACGACGGCGACGCCGCGCGCTACGCCGGGGCGCCGCTGGGCCACCCGCTCTTGCGCACGCCGGTGGTCTTCTCCCAGGTGGGTCGCGATCACCTGCGCATCGGCCACGGCCTTCACAGCACGGCGCTGGGCGTGTTCCGCCACCTCAGCTACGTCCTGCACGAGGGCTACCCGGTCTACGATCTCCAGCTCGTCCAGACCCACCCCGACGGGCTCGAGCGCCTGCGCCGGCACCTCCGGGACGTCGAGGCCGCCACCACCCGCGCCGCCGCCCGCGAGCGCCGCCTGGTCGATCTGGTCATCCCCGAGGCCAGCGCCTACCGCCGCCGCTTCCTCGAGCCCGGCGGCTGGATCGACCGCGCCGCCGCCTTCGACTACCCCGACCCGAGCGCGCTGCCGCCCTTCATCCGCCACGACTTCTCGAGCCTCGTCGCCTTCGCCAACTACGCGGCCGACACCTTCCCCGAGCGCGCCCGCGACGCCCCGCTCCGTGGGGTGCCGGCGCAGCTCGTCCGCCTGGCCGGCCGCCGCTTCACCCGCGACGCCTTCCCCCCGCCGCCGGGCTGAACCGGCGATCCCGGCGCCCCCGTCAGATGCGGCGAAACACCAGCATCTGGTTGTTCGCCGGCATCTCGAAGCGCTCCAGCTCGCCGAACCCCTCGGCCGACGCAGCCTCGGCCGCCTCGGTGACGTCCCAGATGCCGTAGCGCCGGTCCATCGCGCGCAGCCGGTCCTCGAACTCGGCGTTCGACGGGGCCGTGTGCACGCCTCCCACCCGGTACGGACCGTAGAGGCAGAGCACGCCGCCGGTGTCCAGCACGCGCCCGGCCCCGGCGAAGAGCGCCAGGCCCACCTCGCGCGGGGTGATGTGCAGCATGTTGATGTTGACCACCGCGTCAGCCTGCTCCACCGGCCAGGGCAGCTCGGTGACGTCCAGCCGCAGCGGCGGCCAGAGGTTGTCCGTACCCTCGGTGGTGCGCCACGCCTCGATCGAGCTCAGGCGCTCGTCCTCGCGGTCGCTCGGCTGCCAGATGATCCGCGGCAGGGCCCGCGCGAAGTGCACCGCGTGCTGCCCCGACCCGCTGGCGACCTCCAGGACCAACCCGTCGTCGGGCAGCACCTGGCGCAGCACCTCCAGGATCGGTCCCCGGTTGCGCTCGGCCGGCCCGAACACCAATCGTCCGCTCTCGTCGACGTCGCTCACGGCACGAAGCCTAGCACAGATGCGCGCCCATGGCCGGGCGGCCGCCTCCTGGCGGGTGGGTACGCGGCGCGATAGGCTCGCCGGAGAGCCCGGAGGCAGCCATGGAATCGAATCTCATCGCCGGCGAGTGGCGGGACGGCGAGCAGGTCACCGAGGTGCGTTCGCCCTGGTCGGGCGAGCTGCTGGCGGAGGTCGCCGAAGCCTCCGCAGCGCAGGTGGAGCACGCCATCGCCCGTGCCCACGCGAGCCGCGCCGAGGTCGCGGCCCTGCCCGTATGGCGGCGCGCCGAGATCTGCCGCTCCGTGGCCGCCGCCATCGGCGAGCAGTCCGACGCGCTGGCCCGCACGCTCTCGGCCGAGGCGGCCAAGCCCATCGACCAGGCCCGCGGCGAGGTGGCGCGCGCGATCGACACCTTCACCTTCGCCGGTGAGGAGATCCGGTCGGCTCGGGGTGAGGTCATCCCGATGGACGCGGCCCGACGCGCCGACGACAAGTGGGCGATGACCCGCCGCTTCCCGGCCGGCGTCGTCTCGGCGATCACCCCCTTCAACTTCCCGCTGAACCTGGTGGCCCACAAGCTGGCGCCTGCGCTGGCGGCCGGGTGCCCCATCGTGCTGAAGCCCGCGGCCTCGACGCCGCGCTCGGCGCTCGCCCTGGCCCGGATCATCCTGGAGGCCGGGTGGCCGCCGGAGGCCCTGAGCGTGTTCAACGCGCCGCACGAGGCCACTGGCGCCATGGTGACCGACCCGCGGCCGGCGGTGCTGAGCTTCACCGGCAGCGACACGGTCGGCTGGGAGCTCAAGGCGCGCTGCGGGAAGAAGCGCGTGATCCTCGAGCTGGGCGGCGACGCGGCCGTCATCGTCGAGCCTGACGCCCCGGACTGGGACGCCATGGTCGGCCGCATCGCCACGGGCGCCTTCGCCTACGCGGGTCAGGTGTGCATCTCGGTGCAGCGGGTCTACGTCCACCGGGACGTCTACGAGCGCTTCGTGGCGGACCTGGAGCAGGTCGTGCGCGACCGGGTGAAGGTGGGCGCGCCCGACCAGCCGGGCGTGGTGATGAGCGCGCTCATCGACGAGCGGGCGGTGAAGAAGGTCAGCGAGCTCATCGACGGGGCGGAGGCCGGCGGCGCGCGGCGGCTTCTGGGCGGACACCGCGAGGGGCGCATCTTCGACCCGATGATCCTCACCGAGGTCCCGCCGGACTCGCGGCTGGCGCGCACCGAGCTCTTCGGACCCGGCGTCATCGTCGAGGCCTACGACGCCTTCGACGAAGCCCTGGCGCAGGTCAACCGCAGCCGCTTCGGCCTGCAGGCGGGGCTCTTCACCCAGCGCCTCGACCGCATCACCCAGGCCTTCGAGACCTTGGAGGTCGGCGCCTTGCTGGTCGGCGAGGTGCCCACCTTCCGCGTCGACCACATGCCCTATGGCGGGGTGAAGGACTCGGGCCTGGGGCGCGAGGGCCTGCGCTACGCCATCCACGACTACACCGAAGAGCGGCTGCTGGTGCTGCCGCGCTGAGTGCGATGGCGGCGCCGCCGGGCAGGGAGACGAAGCACCAGCGTTCGCGCTGCGGTCACTTGGCGGGCAGCACGCGAACGCTCGGCAGCACGATGCGACCTTCCGGATCCAGGACCTCGCTCGGGCGCACCCCGCCGAGCGGCACGACGACGGCGCGGTGGCGCCCTTCGTAGAGGCCGATCCGCAGCGACAGGTCGGTGCCGGAGAACCCGCGCGGGATGGCGATGCGGAGGTGATCGACGACCACCGCGCCGACCTGCCACGTGCTGGCAGGCCACCCCTCGCGGCCGGGCACGTGGTCCTGGTGTGGGAGGCTGCCGGGTGCGTGGACGAAGACCCGGTAGTCGCGGACGGTGGTCGCGACGGAGCGGAAGTAGCAGGTGAGCGGGAGCTCCTCGCCAATGGAGACCTCGGCCGGGAGCTCGCAGCCGAGGAGGTCGATGACCCCGTCCAGCCGCAACGGGACGCCGAGCCCCGAGGGGACGCCATCTCGCCGCAGGGCGTCCTCCCGCTCGGCCAGCCCGCGGATCCAGTTCGTGCGGCGCTCGAGCGCAGCGCCGACGCCCTCGCCGTAGAGCGTCATGAGCTGGTAGCGGGCAGGCATCTTGCGCAGCGCGGCCTCGTAGCGGGCGAGCACGACCGAGGACTCGGGCGGCGCGACATGGCGCGCGCGGAGGTGCGCCCGCGATCCGGCGACCTCGTAGCGCTGGCGCACCGACTCCAGCTCGACGGCGCGGCTCCACGCGGCGGGAAGCTCGCTCATCGCCACGGGGCGGCCGAAGGCGCGCTCGATGAGCGCGTCCGGGACGGCGTCGGGGCCGAGCTCGACCACGTCGGGCGTGAAGAGGCCGTCCGTGTCGAAGATGCGGGCGGGGGCCAGCCAGCCCACGCGGCCGATGTCGCGGCCGACGAACCACACGCTCTCGAGCGGGCGCGCGTCGGCCTCGAACAGCCGGTAGAGCTGCGTGATCATCCCGCCCTGCTGTGGCTTCATGCCGAGCACGTGGTCGGGCCAGGTGTGGCTGAGGGCGGCGGCCGTGTCGCGCCAGGTGGCCAGGGACTTCTGCTTGGTCCAGTGCTTGCCGCCGCCGTGGGCGTGGAAGTCCTCGACGCCGTAGCGGGCGTCGACGCGGGCCACGTCGAGGGCGCCGAGCAAGGTGAGGGAGGCGGCCAGGAGCAGCAGCGCGCGGCGGCCGGTGAGGGCGGCGGCCGCCAGGAGCACCGTGGGCGCCAGGACGCGGATCGGCAGGAAGTGGCGCACGTTGGGCATCCAGTCGCGCTCGACCAGCGCGACGAAGGCGCAGGTCGCCAGCGCGACGAGCAGGAAGAGCGGGTCGCGCCGCTTCCAGAGCACGAGGATGGCTCCCAGACCAGCGGCTACGAGGACGGCGAGCTCGGCGGGGCCGGCGCCCTGGGAGACCAGCGCGGCGAGGTTGTCGAGGCGGAGGCCGGCGCCGAGCTTGGCGTAGTGCGTGTGCGGGAGCCAGAGGCCGAAGCAGACGCGGCGGAAGATGACCCAGGCGCCGAGCGCCAGGGCGGCCAGGCAGAGCGGGCCCGCGAGGAGGCGGAGGCGGCGGAGCGTGGTCGCGCGATCGGGTCCGCGGAAGAGCTCGGCCAGGACCAGCGCCGCCGCCATCAAGGGAGCCTCGGGGCGGGAGAGCAGAAGGCCGCCGGCCGTGACCGCCAGGAGCACGCCCGATCGGGTGGTGGGCCGGGTGACCCGGCGCTCGAGCCACACCACCGACCAGACGATGAGCGCGAGATAGGAGGGCGTCTCGAGACCCCAGAGGCCCCAGGACACGACGTAGCTGTCCAGCGCCAGGGCGAGGACGGCCAGCGCGGCCACCGCGGGGGCCAGCCCGAAGCGCTGACGACCCAAGCGATAGACGCCCGCGCCGAGCGCCAGCAGCGAGAGCACGCCGAGCAGCTTGGCGGTGGCGAGGGCGCCCAACCCCGACCACTCGCCCAGGGTCAGCGCGCCGAGCCAGAGGGGGCCGCTGAAGCCCTCGACGCGCTCGCCGAGGTTGTAGACCAGGCCGTGGCCGGCCGCCGCGTTCTCCGCGTAGCGCAGGTAGATGAACATGTCGTCCACCGTGCGCGGGAAGTAGTAGAGCCCGTGCAGGGCGGCAACGCAGGCGGCGCTGGCGAGCAGCGCGAAGGCCGCGCGGCGCTGGAACGCGGTGGGTGCGGGCGGCGGGTCCGGCGCGAGGCGCTGACCGGCGAGGGCCAGCGGCGACCCGCTGCGGGTCGGCGGAGCGGGGGCCGGGGCCGGCTCCGGCGCGGGGGAGCTGTCCGCCGAGCGGCGACGCGTGCTGAGCGACATCGCGGTCCCTGTCTCGCGGGGGTCCTGGGGCAGCCCGAGGGGCTGGGACCCAGGGAGAGCAAGAAGCACGCCGCGGCCGTACCGTGCGCTGCGAGGCCGGTGCCTGCAGCGCGCGGCGAGGTCCGGGGGGCGCCGACGGCCCGGGGCGAAGTGTGGAGTTCCTCTACGCAGTGCTCAGGACGTGGGCACGATCTCGCGCCCGCGACGCCGGCTCTTGCGCGGGCACCGGCGCCATCTCGCGCGGTCGAGTACAGTGCGGGGGCCGCGCGTGCACGGGCTCGGATGGGAGGTCGGGATGGGGATCCTGGGATCGGTGGGGCGGACGCCGCTGGTGGCGCTGGAGCGGGTCGGACGGGGGTTGCCCGTGGCGGTGCTGGCGAAGTGCGAGCACCTCAACCCGGGCGGGTCCATCAAGGACCGCATCGCGGTGGCGATCGTCGACGACGCCGAGGGGCGCGGCGTGCTGCGGCCCGGGATGACGCTCATCGAGGCGACGGCGGGCAACACGGGCATCGGGCTGGCGCTGGTGGCGGCCGCGCGCGGCTACGGGCTGGTCTGCGTGATGCCGGCGAAGATGTCGGCCGACAAGCGGCAGGCGCTGGCGAGCCTCGGCGCCCAGGTCATCGTCACCGCCAACGCGCCGCCCGACAGCCCGGAGAACTTCCAGAACGTGGCGCGCGCGCTGGCCCGGGAGCGGGGCTGGTTTCTCGCCGACCAGTTCAACAACCCGGCCAACGTGCGGGTGCACGAGGAGACGACGGCGGCCGAGCTGCTCGAGCAGGTCGACGGTCCCATCGGCGCGTTCGTGGCCGGGGCGGGGACCGGCGGGACCATCTCGGGGGTGGGGCGCCGGCTGAAGCAGGAGTACCCCGACGTGCGGATCGTGCTGGCCGACCCCGTGGGCTCGGGGCTGGCCGGGTGGGTGGAGACGGGGACCCTCGGCGCCGACGGGGCGTACCGGGTCGAGGGCATCGGCGCCAGCAAGGTCCCGCAGAACCTGCACCGCGAGTGCATCGACAGCGCCGAGCGGGTGAGCGATGAGGAGAGCTTCGCCATGGCCCGGCGCCTCATCCGCGAGGAGGGCCTGCTGGTCGGGGGATCCGCCGGGACCAACGTGGCGGCCGCGCTGCGGGTCGCCGCCCGCGGAGGGCTGGCCGGGCCGGTGGTGACCGTGCTGCCCGACTCGTGGGACCGCTACCGCACCTGCGAGTGGCTGCAGTAGCCGCCCATGCGCCTCCCCGGCGCCGGACCGGGACCTCGCCCGAGGCCGCCGGCTCTCAGCGGTAGCCCTGCGCCTGGAGCGAGAAGAGGCGCGCGTACCGGGCGTCGAGCGCCATGAGCGACTCGTGGGTGCCCTGCTCGACGATGCGGCCACCCTCCATCACGATGATCTGGTCGGCCATGCGCACGGTGGAGAAGCGGTGGCTGATGAGGATCGCCATCTGGTCGGCGGTCAGCGCGCGGAAGCGCTCGAAGATCTGCGCCTCCGCGGCGGCGTCCACCGCGGCGGTCGGCTCATCGAGGATCAGGATGTCCGCGCCCTCGCGCATGAAGGCGCGGCTGAGCGCGATCTTCTGCCACTGCCCCATGCTCAGCTCGCGCCCGTTCTTGAACCAGCGGCCGAGCTGGGTGTCGAAGCCCTCGGGCAGCGCGTCGATCACCGGGCGCGCCAGGCCCTTGTCGGCGGCGTCCTCCCAGCGCCCGCGCTCGGCCAGGGCGCCCACCTCGCCGACGCCGATGTTCTCGCCCACGGTGAGCTGGTAGCGCACGAAGTCCTGGAAGATGACGCCGATGCGGCCGAGCAGCGCCCCGGCGTCCCACTCGCGCAGGTCGAGGCCGTCCAGCACCACGCGCCCGCTGTCGGGCTGGTACAGGCGGGTCAGCAGCTTGATGAGCGTGGTCTTGCCCGACCCGTTCTCGCCGACCAGGGCCAGCTTGCCGCCCGGCGGCAGGTGGAAGCTGACGTTGGTGACCGCGGGACGGTCGGCGCCGGGGTAGGTGAAGGTGACGTCCTCGAAGCGCAGGCCGTCGGCGGGGTCGGGGCCGGCGGTGGCGCGGCCGGCGGAGGCGGGGGTGGGCTGCTCGAGGAAGCTGTAGAGGTTCGAGAGGTAGAGGTTGTCCTCGTACATGCCGCCGATGGAGGAGAGCATCGCCGCGAAGGCGGACTGGCCCTGCTTGAAGACCATCACGTACATCGTCATGCCGCCCAGGGTGATGGTGCCCGCGACCGCAGCCCAGGCGATCCAGCCGTAGGCGCCGTAGAAGGCCGCCGTGCTGACCAGGCCCAGCGCGAAACCCCAGATGCCGCGGCGCAGCGTCAGGCTCTTGTCCTCGCCGTAGAGCTTGTCGAAGATCGAGCGGTAGCGGCCGAGGAAGAGCGGGCCGAGGTCGAAGAGCTTCACCTCCTTGGCGTAGTCCTCGCGGGCGACCAGGGTCTCGAGGTAGGCCTGCTCGCGGGTCTCGGGGGCGCGCCAGGAGAAGAGGCGGAAGGCCTCGCCGGAGTAGCGGGCTTCGACGATGAAGGCCGGCAGGGCTGCCAGCGCCAGGGCCAGGACGATCCAGCCGGAGAAGCCGAGCAGCAGTCCGCCATAGGAGATGAGGCTGAGGCCGTTCTGGGCCAGCGCGAAGGTGCGGTTGACCAGCGAGAGGGGGCGGCTGGAGGCCTCGCGGCGGGCACGGGTGAGGCGGTCGTAGAACTCGGAGTCCTCGAACTGCTCGAGGCTGAGGGTGAGCGCCTTCTCGAGGATGATGACGTTGACCCGGTGACCCAGCAGCGCGCGGAGCAGCGACTGGCACACCGAGAGGCCGCGTTGGGCCGCGGCGAGGACGACGACGAGGCCGGCCTCGAGCGCGATGGCGGCGAGCGCGGCGTGCAGGTCGGCGTCGGTGCCGGAGCGGGACGCGGCGACGACGCCGTCGACGATTAGCTTGCCGACCCAGGCGATGGCGGCGGGGAGCAGGCCGGCGACCACGGTGAGCGAGGCCAGCGCGACCGTCAGGCGGCGCGAGGTCGACCAGACCAGGGCCAGCGCGCGGGTGGTGTAGGCGAAGACCGAGAGCGACTGGGCCAGCGAAGCCATCGGCGGAGCCTACACGCGCGGCGTCAGCGGGGCGAGAGGCGTTGGCGCAGGCGCTCGAGGAAGGTCTGGATGCGGGCGGCGTTGGCGCCGAGGTCGCCCTTGCCGACGCGGGAGCGGGAGCGGAGGTCGACGGCGACGGCGCCGCCAGTGCGCGGGCGGACGCGGACGAGCACGTCGTCGCGGAAGTGGAAGAGCGCGCTGCGGGCCGTGGCTTCGATGCGCCCGGCGGCCGGGTCGACGTGACGGATGTCGAGGTCCATGGCGCGGGCGGTCGCCTCGGCGGCGGCCAGGACCTCGGGGGCGGGGCGATCGGTGACGAAGGTCTCGAGCTGGGGGTAGGCGGCGCGGACCTGGGCGGTGAAGGGCTCGGGCCAGGTGAGGTCGGCGTCGGCGAGCTCGGGCGGGAGATGGGAGGCGTCGAAGGCGGGCGGGTCGGCCGTGTCGGTGGTCACGTCGTTGATGAGCGGGTGGCCGGCGCCGTGGACGAGGAACCCGGCGACCACCAGGAGCGGCGGGACGGCGGTGGCCAGGGGCATCAGCGCGCGGCGGCGGGGGCCGCGGACAAGCAGGACGATGGAGGCTCCCAGGGCCAGCAGGGCCAGCAGGAGCGCGGGAGCGAGCAGGCGGAAGGCCACCAGGGGCGGCACGAGGCCGGTCATGGCCAGCAGGGGCGAGGCCACGAAGAGCGAGAGGGCGAGCGGGCCCGAGCGACGGGCGAGGGCTTCGGCGCGGCTGGGTTTCGGGCGGGGGTTCCGGTCGGGCGTCATGGGGCCTCCGCGTCGGATCCTGGCCGGATGGAGCGGGCTTGTCGACCGGCGAAGGCGGGGCGCAGGCCGGACCGGAGGTCGCAACGGCCCGGGGCGTGGGCTATCGTGAAGGGACACACCGCGAGGAGGCGCCCATGTCCCGTTCGATCTCCCTGTGCCTGCTGATCGCCGCGCTGGGGTGCGGCTGCAAGGACGGGAGCGAGGCGGCTGCGGAGACCGGGGTGGAGGCTGGGGCCGAGACCGGGGCCGAGGCCGGGGCCGAGACCGAGACCGGGGCCGAGGCCGGGGCCGAGACCGGGGCCGAGACCGGGGCCGAGACCGAGACCGGGGCCGAGACCGGGGCCGAGGCCGAGGCCGGGGCCGAGACCGATGGCGAGACCGAGACCGGGGGCGAGACCGAGGAGGACGCTGGCCCGCAGGTGTCGGCCTGCAACGCGGACCATCCCGTCGCCAACGCCTTCATCGCCTCGGGGTTCTGCGTCTCGGAGTGGGCGTCGGGGCTGGGGGCGCCGCGGGGGATCTTCGTGGCGGAATCGGGCGACGTGCTGGTGGTCGAGCGGCAGAAGGGCCAGGTCACGGCCCTCTGGGATGCCGACGGAGACCACTTCTCGGGGCCCTCCGAGCGGGCGGCCCTGGCCAGCGCCAGCGGGCTGAACCACGGCGTCACCGTCCACGGCGGCTTCCTCTACGCGTCGAGCGCGTCGACCGTCTACCGCTGGCCCTACGCACCGGGGACCCGCAGCGACCTGGGCAAGTCGACCGTCGTCGTCCGCAACATCCCCACCGGCGGCCACTCCACGCGGACCCTGGTCGTGGATGACGCGGGTCTGCTCTACGTCAGCGTGGGCTCGGGCTCGAACGTCGACGCCAACTCCAACCGTGCGCGCATCCGGCGCTTCTCGCTGGACGCCATCCCGGACGGCGGACTCAGCTTCGACGACGGTCAGGTCTTCGCCGACGGGCTGCGCAACGAGGTCGGGCTGGACTTCGACGGCCAGGGACGGCTGTGGGGCGTCCAGAACGGCATCGACCAGCTCGACCGCACCAGCCTGGGCGGCGACATCCACGAGAACAACCCGGCGGAGGAGCTGAGCCTCTTCGAGACGCCGGGCCGCTTCTACGGCTACCCCTACTGCTGGAGCGAGTTCCTGCTGCCCGACGGCGTCGGGGGCGGGCCCGGCACCCAGTGGGCCCACGCCAACTTCATGGACGACGGCACCCACAGCGACGCGTGGTGCAAGAAGGCCTCGAACGTCGTCCCGCCGAAGCTGGCCATGCAGGCCCACGCGGCGCCGCTGGACCTCGAGTTCTACGACGGCACGGCCTTCCCCGCCTCGTACCGCGGAGACCTCTTCATCACCTTCCACGGCAGCTGGAACCGCGCCGTCCCCACCGGCTACAAGCTGGTGCACGTCCACCTGGACGGCGGCACCCCGCAGCCGCCGGAGCCCTTCTTCGAGTTCGCCGGCGCGGGCGACATCGCCACCGGCTGGCCCCACCGCCCCGTCGGCGTGCGCGTCGGCGCCGAGGGTCAGCTCTTCGTGACCAGCGACGCCTCCAACCGCATCTTCGTCATCGGCTACGAGGGCGACTGAGCTCGCTCGCCTCGCCGCCCCACCGGCTGGGGTCGGCGACGATGTCGCAGTCCACCAACGGCGCGCTCTCCGCGCTGCGCAGCGGCGACGCGCAGTACTCGAGCAGGTAGGCGATCTCGGTGGGCCGGACCGCCACGCCGCGGTCGGGCTGCATGGGGAAGGCGCCGTCGGGCACCGAGTCGGCCCAGGGATCCCAGTAGGGCCACGCCTCATAGTGTTCGGCGGTCAGCGTGTACTGGTCGCGCACCAGCCGCGCCTCCTCGTGGGTGAGCGGCAGCCCCGAAGCGCCCGCCGCCAGCAGGAAGGCCGCCGCGTCGGCGTCCCACACCGGGTCGTCGCGATGGGGCAGCTCCGGGTCGTGGAGGATCGCGTCGGCCCGAGCGGCGAGCCCCAGCATCAGCTCGCGCGCCATGACGTCCTGGCCAGCGGCGATCGCGTTGGCGAGCGCCGCCAGGTGGAAGTAACGGATGATCGCGTAGTTGAAGTAGTGCCCCTCCGCGGCGATCACCTCGTAGAGGCCGCCGCTCCCCTGCTCACAGTCGAGCCCGTGCGGGGTCCCATCGCTCACCAACGCCGAGCCCAGCTTGGCGTTGCACTCGGCGTTGGGGTCGGCGATCTCGTAGAGCACGAAGCTGGCGAGATCCTTGACCGCGCCGTTGTCGGGTTGGGTCGGCACCACGGCGACGCCGTCGGCGAACTTGGTGCGGATCTGGTAGCCGCTGGCCACGATGTCGGCAGCGAAGCCGCGCAGGTACTCGAGCGCCTCGGTCGCCGCCTCGCGCACCGATGCGTCCGGAGCCTCCGCCGCCACCCGCATCAGGGCCGGCACCGTCCGGAACATGTGCGGCACGTCGTCCTTGCTGCGCTGGTTCACCAGCCAGATGTCACCCCAGGTCGGGTTTTCGGGGTTGTGGACGATGGACGCGTTCCAGGCCTCCTCGTCGTGCCGCACCGGCCCGTAGTCCACCGCGACCTTGCGCCCGCCGACGGTCTCGAAGGTGTGGTCGTGGGAGAACACCGCCCTCGCCTGCAGGTAGGGCACCGGGTCGGCGTCGCCGAACATCATCGCCTTGGACAGCGCCACCAACCCGCGCGAGTACTCCTCGACGACCCAGCGCAGGTCCGGGTCGCCGAACATCAGGTAGCCGGCGATGGCGTTGTTCAGGACCTTGCAGGTGCGGAGCGTGAGGTTGTCGGCCCGGCCGGTGTGGGTCCAGGTGACCACGTCACCGAGCTTCGAGGCCTTGGTGTCCTGCCACCAGAGGGCGTAGTGGTACTGGCCCTGCGGGTTCGACGCGTCCAGGCCGTGGCTGGTCAGGTGCAGCCATCGGAAGTATCCGGACTTCTTCCACATGCCCGTCACGCGCAGGGTGAAGTCGTGGACCTCCTGGGCGCTCAGCGGCTCGCCGACCTGCGGTCGCTCGATGACCCAGAGCGGGCTGGCGTCCGCGTCGGGTCCCACGTCGCCGCTGGCGTCGGGGCCACTGTCCGGGCCGGCATCGGGCGCCGCGTCCATCTCGACGCCGGCGTCGCCATCGGCGATCGCGTCGGCGACCTGCGCCGCGTCGGCATCGCCGCCGAGGTCCATCACCCCATCGGGGCTACCGCCGCAAGCGCAAGCGCCCGTCAGGAGCAGCGCCGCCCCGCCCAACATCCATCCGCTCCACCGCATCGCTCCCCCTCCGCGCTCCGCCTCAGAGGGTGTTGACCTGTGCGGACCGAGCCCGGCGCCAGCGTTGTGATTCCAGACGCTTACGGGCCCAGGGCGCATGCTGCCAGCATGAGACCGAGGCTCGGAAGTGCATGGAATCACGTGAGCCAGCCAGGCGACGGGAGCAAATGTCAACACCCTCTCAGGCGACCGCGCCACGCACGATGAGCTTACGTACCACGAAGGCGAGCGGGAGGCCGAGCAGACCGCCGAAGGCCAGCGCTCCGAAGCCGGCCCCGAAGGCGGTCTTCGTCAGCGTCCCCGGCGCGAACCAGTCGGTGAAGAGCAGCGAGAACGCGACCGCGCCCAGGGCCAGCGGCGCCAGGTAGGTGCGGCCGCGTCGCCGCGCCAGCGCATCGACGACCAGGGCCAGCAGCACCACCGGGACGGCGGCGTACAGGAGGTTGCGCGGCCCGGGCGGCGCGCGCCGGATCTCGACGTGCACCGGAGAGCCCGAGGCGATGCCCACGCCCTCGACGGCCAGCTCCGCACCCTTGGACAGGTCGGCCGTCGTGCTCCAGATGATGTCGTGGTGCGGGATGACGCCGGCGGTGCGGCGGCCGCGGCGCGCCTCGTCGGAGAAGGAGCCCTGATGGACCAGCGGGTGCTGCCCGGGGGACTTCAGCTCCAACCGCACGTCGGTGCGCCCGGCCTGCGCCGGCCGCCCATGGGCGTAGACGATGACGCCCTCGGGGCCCTCGCCCTCGGCGGGCACCGCCAGGGACTGTCCGCGGGTGGCGATCTCACCGGAGACGATGTCGGCGTTGGGGCCCAGGATGCGCACC
Organism: Deltaproteobacteria bacterium; assembly: GCA_020632695.1. Classification (GTDB taxonomy): domain Bacteria; phylum Myxococcota_A; class UBA9042; order PHBI01; family JACKFB01; genus JACKFB01. The sequence goes on along the minus strand of JACKFB010000001.1, from coordinate 108,468 downwards.
GGCGCGACCAGCGCGAGCGACAGGCTGGCCAGGAGCGTCACGCCCACGGCGACGTTGAGCGGCGTCCCCAGGTGGGCCCGCCGCGCCGAGAGCGCCACTCCCAGCACCGGCGCTCCCAGCGCCACGATGAGCAGGGGCCAGCCGACCACGCCGTCGGGGAGCCAGCCCAGGTACCACGCGAGGAAGAAGCCCCCACCGACCAGGGCGAGGGTGAGCGGCCTCAGCCAGCCCTCCCAGTGTTCCCGAAAACCGTACACGGCAGCCCCTCCAGGTCGCGCGCTCGGAGCGAGCGGGCTCGGGCGCGACCGAACCGCGCGCGCGGGCCACTTATTCCCGCGCGTCGCTCTGCCGGCCACGGACGCGGGGTTATAGTCGAAGCATCCAGGGACCGTCCATCGGGGTTCCAGACGATGAACCATCAAGGCGCGCGCCGCGGTCTCCGCGACCGGAGTCGAGGGTGGCGCCGGGTGGCTGCGGTTGGCCTGGCGCTGGGCGCCGCGGTGGGCGCCTGCGTCGGGGACGGCGCGCCAGCAGACGTGGGCGACGCCACCTGGGACGTGGAGATCGCGTGTGCGCCGGGTGAGCGCGTGTGCATCGACGAGCGCACCAGCGCGGTCTGCAGCCCGGGAGGCGACAGGATCGACGCGCGCCTCGCCTGCCCGACGGGCCTGGTCTGCGAGGCCGCCTCGGGCCTGTGCCGCCTGCCCTTCTGCGAGGCGGGCGCGCCGGGCTGCGCCGACCTCACCCACATCCAGGTGTGCAGCGCCGACGGCCGCGCCTTCGAGCCGGAGCTCACGGCCTGCGATCCCGGGCACTCGTGCAGCGGCGGCCGCTGCATGGTCTGCCTGCCCGACGCGCTCACCTGCACCTCCGACGACCAGCTCTCCCGCTGCAGCCCCGACGGCTCGGGCTGGGAGGTCGTCGAGACCTGCGCGCCGGGCATGCTCTGCCACTCACCGTCGGCGAGCTGCATCTCCAGCGAGTGCGACGGCGAGAGCCTGCTCTGCGCCAGCCCCAACGCCTACAGGGTGTGCCGCGGCCCCGAGGCCGGCTGGAGCGACGCCGTCTTCGCCTGCAACATCCAGGAGATCTGCACCGGCGGCGCCTGCGTCCCCTGCCCCGACGGCCCGACGCGCTGCGCGCCCGATGGCCGCCTGGAGGTCTGCGACGCCGCGCACGGCGGCTACGTCGCCCAGGCCTGCCCGCCGATGAGCGCCTGCGGAGGCCGGCCCGCGACCTGCGGGCTTCCTCCGCCGCCCTACTGTCTGGCCGATGCCCCGGACTGCGCCGACGCCAGCGCGATCTCCCAGTGCAACGGATCGGGCAACGGCTGGCAGCCCGGCCTCACCTTCTGCGGGCTCGGCGAACGCTGCAGCTTCGGCGCGTGCATCGACGAGGCCTGCCTGGGTCGCGTGATGCTGCTGGTGGAGGGCTCGGTGCGCATGGCGCCCGACTGGGAGCACATCTTCGCGGGACTCCAGGCGGCGGTGTCCGCCACGCCCTCGATGCTCTACGGCCTCACCTTCTTCCCCCGGCATGGCTCGGCGACCGAGCCCCCGTCCTTCCCTCAGCTCCCGCTGGGCCACCTCAACGGGACCTCGGTGCTGGCGGCCGTGTTCTCGGCGCACCCGCCCGCCGGTACGCCCTCGCTGGTCGAGGCCATGGAGCGGCTGGTCGAACAGCGCGAGCTCTTCCTCGGCGAACCGGGCGCTGCGTTGGTGGTGCTGGTCGGGGGGCGCCCCCACTGCCAGGACGACGACGAGACCTGCGCCGCTGCCCTGATGTCGGCGACCCGGCGGCTCCATGAGCAGGGCGGCGTCCCTGTGTACGCCATCCCCTGGCGCGCCGAGTCCGGCACCACGTGGGCCGACCTCATCGCCAGGGCCGGCGGCGGCGGCCAGGAGTCGGCCCCGCTCGTCGCCGACGCCGACTCCCTCCGCGCCGCCCTGGACGCGATCGTCGCGGGCGTGCCCGACTGTGCGGGCCAGAAGTCGCCCTGAGCGACGCGCGCGGCGCTCAGCTGTCCGGCAGCTCGAGGGTCATGTGGTCGTACACCGACGCAGCGCCGCCCTCGTAGGCGTTCTCGATGGCCGCCGTGCGCTCCGCCCAGCTCTCCACCTTGCCGGTCAGCGTCGCCACGCCGCCGACCACCGAGACGTGGACGTCGTCGGCGTCGACGAAGGGGCTCCACCACATCTCGTCCTCGATGGCTTCGCGGATGGCGTCGTCGTTCATGGCGTAGCGCACCACCGGCGTGGCGTCGTACCAGGCCAGCGTGTACGGGTACACGTCGTCCACGTAGATGTCGTAGACCGCGGGCGTGCCCTCGCGGAGCACGCGCACGTCGTTGTCCACGAGCAGCACGCCGTCCACGCCGCTGGCCACCTGGTCGGCGATCTCCTTGGCCAGGAACGAGCTGACGGTGCCGCCCAGCGTGACGACGCCGTTTCGCACGGTCACGGTCATGTCGTACGCGCTCACGTGCGGGTCCCGCCTGAGCGCCGCCTTCACGGCGTTCTCGACGGTCTTGTCGCTCGCCCGCGCGCCGGGAGCGACCCGGAGGTTGTTGCGCACGGCCAGCACGCCGGTCGTGCTGCGGGCGTCGTTGGCGGCAGCCCGCTTGGCCTTCAGGGTGGCCACGGTGCCGCGCAGGTGCACGATGCCGGTGTCGACCTCCACGTCGACCGACGACGAGCGCACGCGCGGATCGACGAGGAGCGCGGACTCGATGGCCTTCTCCACGTCGGCGTCGGGCTTGCGGATGTACTTCTTGCTTCGCAGATCCTCGTCACGGGCCCAGCGCGCGACCTCGAGGCCCGTATCGTCGACCGCCTTCACGCCGCCGACCCACGCGTCGTCGACGGCGCGCGTCTTCTCGGCCGCGCTGCCGACCACGCCGCCGAGGGAGACCCTCCCGTCCTGCACCGAGACCCGCACCAGCGCGTCGTCGATGAGCGTGTCCCAGCGCAGGGTCTCGCGCACCTCCTTCTCGAGCTCGGAGTCGGGGCGCTCGGAGGCGTAGCGGATGTCGATCTGATCGATGACGTCGCGCACGCCGATGACGCTGCCGGCGACCTTCCTGGAGAGCTGCTTCTCCTGCCACGAGTCCACGGTCCCGCGCAGGGTCACCGTCCCGTTGATGGCCGTGACGGTGATCTGGTAGCCGTCCGCAGCGGGGTCGGCCGCCAGCGCCTCCTCGACGTCCTTGCGCAGCTGCGCGTCGGTACGCGAGACGAGCGGCGCGACCTCCATCCGATTGACCACCGAGCGCACGCCCTTGACCGTGCGGGCGATGCGGGTGGCGCGCTCCTTGGCGACGAGGCTGTTGACGGTGCCGGTGAGCGTGACGATGCCGTTGGCGGTCGACACGTCGGTCACGCTCGACGAGACCATCGGGTCGTAGAGCAGCTCGTCCTGGATGCGCTGGCTGATGGTGGAGTCGTCGACGGTGCGCCCGGCGTGGGCCGGCCGCGACTGGAGCCCGACGCACAGCAAGGCCGCGACGGCGGCCGCGATGACGCCCGGCCGGTGGCGGCGACGCGGCGGCGTGCGCCGCGGTCCTGGATCGATGGTGTGGGTGTGCATGGGATCCTCCCGATGTCCGGCTGGTTGCGAAGTCACGGCCTCTGCGGACGCGCTTCCGAGCCGATCCGTCGTGTGGATCACTTCAGCTCGACCCCGGGCGGGTCCGGGTCGAAGACCGGGGCGGCGCTCCCCGCGTCCGCCGCGTCCATCGGTTGCATCGGCCGTGCCGGCGGTCGGAGCGGCCGTCCCGGCGGGCGGCCTGGACGACCGACCCGGCGCCGGGGTGGCCACCACCGCGGACGGAGTCACCGGGATCCGGGGGCAGATCGCCACGGCGCGGGGCATCGAGGGACGAGCCCCGCGCGTCGCGTGGCGCCGCTGGACGCAGGCGGGGCGGCGCTCGCCGGCCCCCGCCTGCCCAGCGGATCAGCGGCTCAGTACCGGTAGTGCTCGGGCTTGAAGGGCCCCTCGGGCTGCACGCCGATGTAGCGGGCCTGCTCCGGGGTGAGCGTCGTCAGCTTCGCGCCGAACTTGTCGAGGTGCAGCCTGGCCACCTTCTCGTCCAGCTCCTTGGACAGCACCGTGACCGCCTTGGGGTAGCTGTCGGCGTTGGCGTGCAGGTCGAGCTGCGCCAGCACCTGGTTGGTGAACGAGGCCGACATCACCATCGAGGGGTGGCCGGTCGCGCAGCCCAGGTTCACCAGGCGCCCCTCCGCCAGGATCAGGATCGAGTGGCCGCCGCCGCCCGGGCCGTGGGTGGTCTTGGTGAACCGCCACTCGTGCACCTGCGGCTTCACCTCGATCTTCTCGACCTCGCCGCGCTTGCGCATGGCCTCGAGCCCGGCCATGTCGATCTCGTTGTCGAAGTGCCCGATGTTGCAGACGATGGCGTTGTGCTTCATGCGCGCCATGTGCTCGGCCTGGATGATCCCGTAGTTGCCGGTCGCCGTGACGTAGATGTCGTGCGTGGCCAGGGCGTCCTCCAGGGTCAGGACGTCCAGGCCCTGCATCGACGCCTGCAGCGCGCAGATCGGGTCGATCTCGGTGACCGAGACCTTGGCGCTCTGGGCGCGCAGCGACTGCACCGAGCCCTTGCCCACGTCGCCGAACCCGCACACCAGCGCGCGCTTGCCGCTGATGAGCACGTCGGTCGCCCGCATGATGGCGTCCACCAGCGAGTGCCGGCAGCCATACAGGTTGTCGAACTTGCTCTTGGTCACCGAGTCGTTGACGTTGATGGCCGGGAAGAGGAGCGTCCCGTCCACCTGCCGCTGGTACAGGCGATGCACGCCGGTGGTCGTCTCCTCGGACACGCCGCGGATGGCCTTGGCGATGGGTCCCCAGAAGCCGTCGCCGCGCGCCAGCCGCACGTCCTTCAGGATCTGCAGGACGATGCCCTCCTCCTCGCTGGTGGCCTTGGCCGGGTCGGGCATCTCACCCGCCTGCTCGAGCTCGTAGCCGAGATGCACCAGCAGCGTGGCGTCGCCGCCGTCGTCGAGCAGCAGCGTGGGCCCGCCGCCGTCCGGCCACAGCAGCGCCTGCAGCGTGCACCACCAGTACTCCGGCAGGGTCTCCCCCTTCCAGGCGTAGACCGGGACGCCCGCGGGCGCCTCGGGCGTGCCGCGCTCGCCCACCACGGTGGCGGCCGCGGCGTGGTTCTGGGTGGAGAAGATGTTGCACGAGACCCAGCGGACCTCGGCGCCCAGCTCCACCAGCGTCTCGATCAGCACCGCGGTCTGCACCGTCATGTGCAGCGAGCCCATGATCCGCGCGCCGCGCAGCGGCTTCTCGGCGCCGTACTGCTCGCGGAGGGCGACCAGGCCGGGCATCTCGTAGAGCGCCAGCTCGATCTCCTTGCGTCCGAAGGCGACCGTGGCCGGAGAAAGATCGGCGACCTTGTAATCCAGGCCGGCGAAGAGCGGCAGGCCGGTGTCCATGAAGAGGGGCTCGGCGGTGACTGGCGATGCTGACATCGAGTGCTCCTGAGCGCTTGGCGCTTGGTCATTCGGACTTTCATCCGTTCATCCGGATGGATGGATTATATCCTGTCCCGCCGCAATGCAAGTACGGGGTGCGACAATCGATGGCCGAAGAGCTGACTCCACGGCGCCGATGCGCTATGCTCGGTCTGCGAGCCGGAGCGCCTCCGGTCGCCTGACGAGCCCGTCACCTGAGCTGCAATCAGCCGCATGCGAATCTGCCCTCACTGCGAACGACAGACCGACGCCGCCAGTTGTCCTGAGGACAACACGGAGACCGTCTCGCTCGCGACGTGGACGCCGGCGCTGGGTGACGCGTGCATCGGCGCGCTGCTGAACGATCGCTACCAGATCGAGGAGCGCATCGGGGTCGGCGCCATGGGGCGCGTGTACCGCGCCACCGACACGCGGGTCGCCCGCGAGGTCGCCGTCAAGGTGCTGCGGGCCGAGCTGGCCAGCGACGCCGAGGCCCAGGCCCGGTTCCGCCAGGAGGTCTCGGTCCTGGCGCGCCTGCACCACCGCCACATCGTCCACCTCTACGACCACGGCGTGACCGACGACGGCGCGCTCTTCCTGGTCATGGAGATGCTGTCGGGCCGCTCGCTCGCGGCGCTGATCCGCGAGGAGGCGCCGCTGGACCCGCGGCGCGTCGTGCGGCTGGCGCAGGGCGTCCTCGAGGCGCTGGTCGAGGCCCACGCCGAGGGCGTGGTCCACCGGGACCTGAAGCCCGAGAACCTCTTCCTGCACACCCGGCGGCGCTCGGGCGACATCTTGAAGGTGCTGGACTTCGGGATCGCCAAGATCCTCGGCACCACCACCGTCGACGGGCTGCCCCTGACCCACAAGGGTGTCGTGCTGGGCACGCCCCACTACCTGGCGCCGGAGCAGCTCCGCGGCCAGGCGGTCACGCCGCGCACCGACCTCTACGCCTTCGGCGCCATCGTCTACGAGCTGTTGACCGCGCGCCGCCCCTTCGACGACGTGGAGTCGGGCGATGTCGCCCGTGCCCACGTCGAGAGCCCGGTGCCGCCGCCGCAGGTCAAGGGGCGACGCCTCGAGGGGCCGCTGGTCGACCTCGTGATGTCCTGCCTCGCCAAGGACCCTGCCGAGCGGCCTCCCAGCGCGGAGGAGGCCCTCATCGCGCTCGAAGGCTTCGAGGACCGCCCGCTGCGCGCGCTGAAGCGCCGTGAGACGGTGCCCAGCTTCCCGGTGGTCTCCGGCGACGCCAGGTCCGGCGCCGAGGCTGCCCCCAGGCCGCGTACCGGCCGCCGGGTGCTGGTGCCGACGACGCCGCGGGAGCGCAAGCCCACCCGGCCGGCGATGCCGGTGGCCGATCCCGTGTCGGTAGCCGAGTTCCAGGCATCCGAGGCCCGGGCCGCCGCCAGCGAGGCGCGCATCGCGCCGCCCTTCGAGTCGATGCAGACCGGCCGCTCGGTCTCCACCCAGTGGAGCCGCGAGCCCAAGCCCCGCCGCCGGCGCTACGTCGTCGGCGCCATCGCCCTCGCCGCCGGGATCGGCGCGCTGATGGTGCTGATGCCCCGTGGCGGCCAGACGCCGGTGCTGGACCACGTCGAGACCGTCACCGCCGCGGCCGAGCACGCCGAGGCGGAGCGGGCCGTCGCCGAGAGCGCACCCGCGCTGCCGGTGGACGAGGCCGCGGTCGCCGAGAGCGCGCCCCAGCGGGCCGCCGCGGTGGCCCCCTCCGAGGCGACCGCCGCTGGCGCGCCGTCCGGGCAGCTCCCTTCACGCGCGGCCGCCGAAGCGGTGGTCGCGCCCGCCGTGGCTCCGGCCACGGCTTCGCACGACGGCGTCGAGGCCGGCGGCGCCCCCGAGGCGGCGCAGGCGCTCGTGGCCGAGCCGGTGACCGAGGCGCCCGCCCCGCTGCGCGCCGAGGTGGCCTCCGAGCCGGCCGGCGCCACGGTGTTCTCCGACGGAAGGCGCATCGGGCAGACGCCGATGTGGATCGAGTGGCCGGCCGACGCGGCCCCTCCCGCGCTCGAGCTGGTCAGCGAGGGCGTGCACACCTCGGTGCAGCTCGTGGCCGGGGACGCCGGGAAGCGGCGCACGGTGACGCTGCAGGCGCCGGTGAAGCAGACACCCGAGAGCGCGACCTCGGACCAGCCCGCCCCGAAGGCCGACAAGTCCGACAAGAAGGTCGAGCGGTCCGACAGGAAGGTCGACAGGAAGCCCGAGAGGGCTGCCCCGAAGGCCGACAAGTCCGACAAGAAGGCCAGCGAGCCGACCCGGGCGCACCGCACCTCCAGGGGTTCGGATTCCGCCGCGAAGAAGGCCGAGCCGGCCCCGGCGAAGAAGGCCGAGCCGGCCAAGAAGCCCGAGCGGACTGGCGCGGGGACCTGGGGCCCCGTAGACTGACGTCGGGGCGCCCGCGGCGCTCCCCTCCCCAGTCCTACAACGCTCGCCGCCGGTGAGCCCATCGCGCGCGCTCCGCGCCGCGGGCTCCCGCGCGGCCCGTGGAATCGAGGTGCGAATCGATGCCTGGCACCGCCGCTCTCCGGCGCTCCCTCTCCGTCGGAGCCCTCCTCCTCGCGGTCGCCGCCTGCCCGCTCGCCGCGGCCGAGCCGCCCGCGGCCGAGGCGCGCGCCGCCGCGCTCCGTGACCGCGGCAAGGCCGAGTACGAGGCCGGGAACTACCGCGAGGCCACCCGCCTCTTCCTGGAGGCCTACGAGAACTTCCCCAACGGCTGGCTGCTCTACAACGCCGCCCGCGCCCAGCACAAAGGCGGCGCGCTCGAGGACGCGGTGGCCTCGTACCGCCGCTTCATCCTCAGCGAGGACGCCAACCAGGAGTACCGGGACCGGGCCGCGCGCTACATCGCCGCCATCGAGCTGAAGCTGCATCCGCCGGCCCCGGAGCCGGTCGAGCCGGAGTCGCCGCCCCACTCCGAGCCGCCCCTGGTCGAGGAGCCCGATGAGCCCGACGACCTGGGCACCGGCGCCGCCGCGGGTGGCGTGACCTCGGCGCCGCTCGGCGCCGGCCTCGCGGCGACGCGCCAGACAGGCGGCGGCCGCAGCCAGCGGGTGGCCGGCTGGGCCCTGGGCGGGCTGGGCGTCGGGCTCGGCGTCGCGGGCCTGCTGCTGCACCTCGACGCGGCGGGCACGCGCAGCGACGTCCGCGACGCGACCAACGGCGCCGGCGTCGTGAGCCGCGACGTCCTGACCCAGCGGCAGGCTGCCGACGCGGCCTCGCAGGCCGACCGCCGCGACACCTGGGCGGCCGTCGCCCTGGGCGTCGGCGCTGGCGCGCTGGTCACCGGCGTGGTGCTGCTGGTGCGCGGTCACAAGGTCGAGCGGACCCAGGTCGGGCTGACGCCGGTGCGCGGCGGCGCGGTGGCTGGGCTCAGGGGGAGCTTCTGATGCGCGCCCGACGGTGGCTCTCGATGTTCTGGCTGGCGGGTCTGCTCCTGCCTGCCGCGGCCTGCCGCGATGACCTGGGTCTCTCCGACGTCATCTTCGAGTGTTCCGGGCAGGACGACTGCAAGGCGGGCTACGTCTGCCGGGTCGACGGCAGCCTGGGCCGCAGCGTGTGCCTCCCCGACGGGACGGTGCCCACGCCGGAGGGTCTGCGCCTGGTCGTGACCTCCGACGCCCCCCTGGTCGGCTCGCTCAACGCCGTGCGCGCCGTCTTCGTCGCGGAGGGCCAGGACGGCCTGGTGAAGTGGCCGGACAAGCTGACCGACGTGACGACCTCGGTGGCCATCGGCGCCGGCTTCCAGCCCGTGCCCGGCCCGGCCACCTGGGTGCTGGACCGCGGCGAGGCGCCCTTCGCGCCGGGGACCACCGTCTCGGCCCTGATCGCGGGCGTCAGCTCCTCGGGCGTCGCGACGCTGTGGTTGGGCACCCTGGACTTCGACTCGGACGCGCCCCAGGCGGTGCACCTGACGGCGGTGCCGGCCACCTGTGACGCCGACCGCGACGGCTTCCCCGACTGCGCCACCGCCGGCTGCTGCGGCGACGTGACCACCGGCCCCCTGGTCGACTGCGGCCCCGACGCCGCCGCCGTGAACCCCTACGCCAGCGAGGACGCCTGCAGCCAGTGCGACGACGGCGTGGACCAGGACTGCCGCGGCGGCGACGCCGTGTGCGTGGACCAGGACTCGGACGGCGTGGCCGACTGCCGCGAGACCGAGTGCGGCGCCGGCGACCCCAACGTCGCGCCCGGCCTCGCCGAGCGCTGCGACGGCATCGACCAGGACTGCGACAGCATCACCGACGAAGGCTTCGCCATCGCGTCGCCGGACGGTCCGCTGGCGCTGCACACGAGCTGCGGCCAGGGCGCCTGCGCCGGCGGGACGGTGGTGTGCGCCGCCGACGGCCTCTCCGCGCGCTGCTCGTCGTCGGACGCGGCGAAGGCCGAGGTGTGTGACAACACCGCCGACGACGACTGCGACGGCGAGACCGACGAAGGCTGCCTGACGGGCGACCTCGACGGCGATGGCGTGACGGTGGATGGCGGCGACTGCGACGACACCGACGCTGGCTTCCATCCCGGCGCACCCGAGGGGTGCTGCCCCCGCGCGCTCCAGGGCCAGCCCTCGGCGCTGGCGCTGTGCGACAAGAACTGCGACGAGTCGGTGGACTTCTGCGCGGTGGACGACGTGGACGGCGACGGGTACTCACCGCCGGAGGACTGCGACGACACCGACCCGCAGATCCACCCGGGGGCGCCCGAGCCCTGCGGCGACGGGATCGACCAGGACTGCCAGGGCGGGGACCTGTCCTGCGCGGGCGTGGTGGACGCCGACCATGACGGCTTCGGCGTGGACGTGGACTGCGACGACGGCGACGCCGAGCGCTACCCGGGCCGAGAAGAGGTGTGCGACGGCGTGGACCAGGACTGCGACGGCCTGACCGACGAGGGCAACCCCGGCACCAACGGAGGCGAGGCCTGCGGCGAGAGCGAGGGGGTCTGCGAGGCCGGCAAGCGGGTGTGCGTGAACACGACCACCGGCGGGCTGGAGCCCGGCACGGTGGCGTGCATCGGGGGGAAGGCCGGGGGCGACGAGGCCTGCAACGGGCTGGACGACGACTGCGATGGACAGACCGACGAGGCCTTCACGAGTGGCGGCGCGGGCGTCGGCAGCGCGTGCGAGGGCGTCGGGGCCTGCGGCGCCGGGACGGTGGAGTGCGCGGGCGACGCGGCGGCCCGATGCAGCACCGACCCTGGCGGCTCGGAGGCCAGCGACGGGCTGGAGCTGTGCAACGGGGTCGACGACGACTGCGACGGCACCATCGACGAGGGGTTGAGCTCGCTCGACGACTCGGACTGCTCGCTCGAGGGCGTGTGCGGCGGCACCGCGCCGGACGGCACGCCGCTGGCGACCGCGACCTGCCGGGTGAACCCGGATCCGCCCGAGAGCTTCGGCTGGGATTGCGACTACACCGCCGTCGAGAGCTGGGTGGCCGAGGAGACGGGCAACTGCGACGGCCTCGACAACGACTGCGACGGCGAGACGGACGACGGCCTGGACCTGGGCACCGGCTGCGACGGCGACGACGAGGACTCGTGCGACAACGGCGTCCGCGTGTGCTCGGCCGAGGGCGGCGTGTTCTGCGACGAGAGCGGCGCGTCGACGGCCGTGGAGGCCTGCGACGCCAAGGACAACGACTGCGACGGGTTCACCGACGAGGACTTCTCGGCGGGCGGGAGCGTGGTCTTCGACGGGGGGCCCAACCCCGACGACGCCGGCAAGGTGCTGGGCGACGACTGCGGCGTCGGCGCGTGCACGGGGGGGACGGTGAGCTGCCGGCCCGGCTCGCCGCAGACGCTGCGCTGCTCGTCGGCGGCGAAGGCCACCCCGGAGAAGTGCAACGGCATCGACGACGACTGCGACGGGCAGACCGACGAGGACTACTCGGTCGGCAGCACCTGCGGCATCGGGAAGTGCTCCGGTGGCGTGGTCGAGTGCGGCACGGGGGGCGGCACCCGGTGCAGCACGATGCCGGAGGGGGTCGCCCAGGGGCAGCCGGGCAGCGACCCCAAGGCCAGCCCGGAGACGTGCAACGGCATCGACGACGACTGCGACGGCAAGAGCGACGAGGACCTTGACTCGGTCATCGACGCGGGCTGCGCGACGGTGGGCGTGTGCGCCGCCGAGGGCGTGGTGACCGCGAGCTGCGTCCAGGGGGCGTGGAGCTGCAGCTACGACAGCGCGGACTACCAGGCCGAGGGCGAGCTGGGGCTGTGCGACCTGCTGGACAACGACTGCGACGGCAACACCGACGAGGACTTCCTGAGCGGGGGCGCTGTCGGCCTGCCGCTGCCGGGCGGTGGCTCGGTCGGGCTCGGCGAGGCCTGCGGGGTCGGGGCCTGTGCGGGCGGCACCGCGGTGTGCGCTCTGGACAAGGCGTCGCTGGTCTGCACCTCCGCCGACCAGAGCACGCAGGAGCTCTGCAACGGCAAGGACGACGACTGCGACGGGCAGACCGACGAGGGCGAGCTCGCCGGGGCGGGAGCGACGTGCAACCACGAGGGCGTCTGCGGCGCGCCGGGCGGCACGGTGGTCGGCTGCGTGGACGGCCAGGAGACCTGCACCTACGGGGGCCCGAACTACCGGGCCTCGGGCGAGCTGGACCGGTGCGACTCGCTGGACAACGACTGCGACGGCAAGACCGACGAGGAGTTCGCCCCGGGCGGCGTGGTCAGCTTCGAGGGCCCGGGCGGTGAGCCGCTGGGGCTGGGCCAGGCGTGCGGCGTCGGGGCCTGCGGAGGCGGCGAGGTCATCTGCACGGCCGACGGGACGGGGCTGCGCTGTTCCAAGGAGGGCGGCGTGACCGACGACGTCTGCAACGGTGCCGACGACGACTGCGACGGGGTCACCGACGGCCCCTTCCTGCCGGGTGGCAGCGTGAGCTACGACGGCGGGCCCTACGGCGCCGACCTGGGCCTGGGGCTGGGCGAGGACTGCGGCACCGGGCGGTGCGCGGGCGGCGAGGTCGTGTGCGGCGGCGAGATGGCGCTGACCTGCGACGCGCTGACGAAGGCGACGGCCGAGCAGTGCGACGACGTCGACGACGACTGTGATGGGGACACCGACGAGGACTTCATGACCGGCGGCGGCCACGGCTACGACGGGGGGCCCTTCGCCGACGACGAGGGCAAGACCCTGGGCGAAGCGTGCGGGACGGGCGTCTGCGCGGGGGGACAGGTGGTGTGCGACCCGGAGGACCCGACGCGGTCGACCTGCTCGTCGCTGGGCGACGTGGCCCCCGACGTGTGCGATGGGTTCGACAACGACTGCGACGGGCTGACCGACGAGGACTTCGTGCCCGGCGGCTCCGTGGTGTGGGACGGGGGGCCCTTCGCGAGCCAGTCCGGACGGCAGAAGGGGCAGGCGTGCGGGACCGGGCTCTGCAGCAACGGCCTGGTGATCTGCGATCCCGCCGACCCGAGCCGGCTGACCTGCTCCACGCTGGGCGAGATCACGGACGAGACCTGCGACACCAAGGACCAGGACTGCGACGGGAAGACGGACGAGGACTTCAAGGCCACCACGGGGCTGGTGGGATGGCCCGAGCCCTACGCGCCCTTCGGCGAGCGCTTCCTCGGCGACACCTGCGGGACGGGCAAGTGCAAGGGCGGGTTCGTGGTCTGCTCGGCCTCCGGCGGGCTGGAGTGCCCGACCATGGCGCTGGCGCTGGCCGACGACGGCCTGTGCAACGGCGTCGACGACAACTGCAACGGCATCACCGACGACGCGTTCATGAGCGGCGGCACCACCTACACCGACTGGGACGGCACCGAGCGCTCGAAGGGCGAGAGCTGCGGGCGCGGGAGCTGCGCGGGTACGGTGGTGTGCGACGGCGTGAGCGCGCTGCGCTGCGACGGGCCCGCCCCCGTGGACGACGACGGCTGCGACGGCGCCGACCAGGACTGCGACGGCAGCACCGACGAGGCCTTCGTCGAGGGGCCGTGCGACTCGGGCGGGGACGGCTGCATGCGCGGCGTGTCGCTCTGCTCCGACGGCATCATGGCGTGCGACGGCGACTCGCCGTGTCCGGCGTCGAAGCCCTTCTGCCAGCCCGGCGAGGCGGGAGCGCTCGATCAATGCGGCTGCGGCATCGAGGGCGAGGCGGACACCTGCACGATGGCGCTGGGCGCGCCGTGGGTGTGCTCGCTGGCCGACGGGATCTGCGTCAACGTTCCCTGAGCGGAGCCGCGGGAAGCGCTGACGCTGTCGGTCCGCGTCGCGGCGCAGCGTCGCCACGAAGAATCTGCGTCAACGTTCCCTGACCGGAGCCGCGGGAAGCGCTGAGGCTGTCAGTCCGCGTCGCGACGCAGCGTCGCCACGAAGAGCGAGGGCCCCTGGGCGCCGGGATCGGGGGGCAGCCGGCGGAATCGCTCCAGGCGGAGCCCGGCGGCCGCGCCCAGCTCGGCCAGCGTCGCCTCGCTGAACCCCAGGTGGGCGTGGCCCATGGTGTGGCGCCAGGCGACGCGGTCGTGCCGCACCATGTCGACGACGATGAGCGCGCCGCCCGTATCCAGCACGCGCCGCACCTCGGCGAAGGCCTGCGGGATGTCGGCGATGTGGTGCAGCACCAGCATGCACAGCGCGGCGTCCACCTCGGCGTCGGCCAGCGGCAGGGCCGACAGCTCTCCGCGCCGCAGCTCCACGTTGGGCGCGCCCGCTACCCGCGCCGCCGCCGCCTCCAGCATGGCCTCCGCCTGGTCGACGCCGATGAGGCGCGCGACCACCGGCGCCAGCTCGACCAGCGCCTCGCCAGTGCCGCAGCCCAGATCGGCCACCCGCAGCCGCGGCGACACCAGCGCCAGCAGCGCCGGCAGCGTGAAGGCCTCACCGAAGAGCTCGCGCCGCAGCTCGCTCCACTGGGTCGCGACCCGCCCGAAGAAGGCCTGGGAGTCGAGCCGCCGCTGGTCGACCACCTGCTCCATGCGCTCGAAGTCCTGGCTGCGCGTGGCGTCGTCGCCGGCCGCGTCCCGCACCAGCGTCCACAGGGCGGTCACCTCGGGCGCCATCGCCTCGCCCGCCATCCGCACCCAGGTCGAGGTCCCCTCGGCCCGCCGCGCCACCAGCCCCGCCTGCCCCAGCAGCTTGAGATGGCGGCTCACCGTCGACTGCGGGAGCTGCACGATGGCCGCCAGCTCGCCCACGCCCAGCTCCTCGCGCTCGAGCAGCCTCAGCAGGCGCACGCGCACCGGCTCCGAGAGCACGCTCAGGTGCCCGTAGATGCCGCGTGTCTCGTCGCCCTCGCCCATGGAGCGCAGGCATCGCCGCCCGGGGCCCGCCCTGTCAAGGCGCGTCGTGGCGAGGCCAGCGTTTCGCGGGGCGCCCGGCCGGCGTTGACCGGGCCCGCACCGCACGAGGATGATGCGGCCTCACCGACGAAAACGAGTCGCTCGGTCCCCCATGCGGCCACGAGGTTCGCCATGTTCGCCCGACTTCCCAGCGCCGCCCTGCTCGCGGTCGCCTGCGCCCTCACCCTGCTGGCCTGCGCCCAGGACGTCGGCCTCATCGACCGCACCCAGCCCGGGCTGCTGCGCAAGTCGGTCTTCGACGGCGAGTGGTTCATGCGGCGCACGGTCATCGACGCGCCCTACGACACCGGCTTCACCTTCATCGGCGAGCAGGACGAGGTCTCGCGCGTGCGCTTCGAGATCCAGGAGCACCACCTCATCGCCTGGCGCGTGCTGCCCCTGGTCGAGAACACCTCCGACGCGGCGCCGGTCGCCGTGTTCGCCATCGAGGACCACGTCGACGTCAAGCGCGAGTACAACGCGTCGACCGGCGAGCAGACCAACGTCAAGGTCGAGAACACCGAGGATCGCCCCTGGTACGACCGCGACTACGTGCGCGTGGACTGGTCGAAGAACCTGGTGACCAACTTCGACTTCTACGTCGAGCAGCTCGACCAGGACCCGGTCAGCTTCTTCGTCGAGGACGCGGCCGACGCCGATCGCCTGCTGCTGGGGCGAAAGCGCGACGACGGCACCTGGGAGGACGTGCAGGAGGGCGAGGCCCAGCTCGGGATGGACGAGGCGCAGTACCTGGACGTGGTGACGCGCGCGGTGGTGAAGCCCGAGCAGGTCGCCGTGGAGGACTACGACGGGACGATCTTCTCCGAGCCGGCGTGCTGGTACTACGGCAACACCGACTGCGCCCCGGCGGTCATCACCGTGCGCAGCTCGTTTCTGCGCGTGGACGCCGCGCTGAGCGACTACGAGCCGCTGGACTACCCCGACAACGCCATCGCCCGCGACGGCGACGGCGCGCCGGTGCGCGTCGTGTGGGACGAGGCGGGCGATCGCGTGGCCGTCGACGAGTCCGGCGTGCCTGTGACCGGGCCGGGCGGCGGAAGCCAGACGCCGGCCACGCAGCCCTCGAACCCGTACGCCATCGACGATCCCACGCTGGTGCGGGTGCCGATGTTCGACAAGTTCGGCTACTTCCGCACCGAGCGCTACAGCTACGACGACCTCTACGGCGAGGTCGAATCCGACAGGATCTACCTGATCAATCGGTGGAACATCTGGCAGCAGAGCCACGACGCCCAGGGCGCGCCCATGCCCTACGCGCAGCGCCAGGTGCGGCCCATCGTCTACTACCTCTCGCCCGACTTCCCGGCCGAGCTGATGCCGGCGGTCGAGCAGATGACCGACGAGTGGAACCAGTCCTTCCGCGACACGGTGCGGACGCTGACCGGTCAGGCCGAGCCGCCGGCGGTGTTCGAGGTGCGCCCGAACTCGCGGCGCGTCGACCCGGAGACCGGCGAGGTGCTCCAGCGCGGCGAGGCGATCGGCGACCTGCGCTACAGCCACGTCTGGTGGGTGGACCAGCCGACCCGCGTGGGGCTCTTGGGCTACGGGCCGTCGGCGGCCGACCCGGTCACCGGCGAGATCTTCGCGGCCGACGCGTTCATCTACGGGGCCGGGGTGCGCGAGTACGCGGCGCACGGGCGCGACATCATCGACCTGATCAACGGGCGCATCGACCCGGAGACCCTGGCCCAGGGCGAGAACGTCAAGGCCTACATCGCCCAGCTCCGGGCGGGCGGCGCGAAGTCGAAGGCGCGGTCGATGGAGGAGCGGCGGGCGTTTGCCAGCTCGCACCAGGGGGCTGCGCCGCCGGCCAAGGGCAAGCCCGGCAAGCCGGCGGCGGCGGCCAAGGCGGACGGCGCGCTGCCGAAGCGGCCCACGGCCACCGCGTCGGCGAAGAGGGCGGGCATCGAGCGGCTGAAGCGCCCGGCGGGCTGGGCCAGCGCGCGGCTGGCGAACGTGCGGCAGACCGGCATCGAGGACCTGCTGATGAGCGACCCCGGGCTGCTGGCGATGAAGGGTCAGGGCGCGGTGAACCCGGCGACGCCGGTGGGGATGCTCGCGCCGGGGCTGCGCGACAAGCTCTCGCCGGTGCGCTGGAGCTCGGGCGAGCACCACCGGGAGAGCCTGGAGCGCATGCGCGGCTTCGCCAAGCGCAACATGATGATGGCGGCCTTCTTCGACGACGCGGTGGCCGGGCTGGCCATCGACCTGCAGGACACGGCGCCCGAGGACGTCATCGTCGAGCTGAGCCGGCACATCTTCCGGTCGACGGCCGAGCACGAGGTGGGCCACACCTTCGGGCTGCGGCACAACTTCGAGGGCAGCTCGGACGCGCTGAACTACCACGACACCTACTGGGACGTGCGCGGCGCGAGCCCGCAGCCGCTCCAGGACCTGAGCCAGGCCGAGGTGCTGGGGCGCGTGCGCGAGTTCCAGTACAGCTCGATCATGGACTACGCGGGGCGCTTCAACGCGGACATCGCCGGGCTCGGCCGCTACGACCGCGCGGCGATCAAGTTCGGCTACGGCCAGCTCGTGGAGGTGTTCGACCAGGCGCCCCAGGAGCCGCTGCTGGGGGTGGTGGACTACGGCGACGGCGCCTGGGACCGGCCCTTCACCCTGGACGAGGTGCTGCGGAAGTGGCGCCACTACACACACATCCCGTCGATGTTCGGCGGGCTGGCCGGGATGCGGGCGCGGCGCGACGTGCCGTACACGGCGGAGGCGGCGGCGCTGATGGGCGACGCGAGCGGCCAGTCGGCGTACCTGGCGCAGCTCGTGGGCGACAAGCCGTGGCAGGACTGGGAGGTGCCCTACCGCTTCTGCTCCGACGAGCTGGTCTTCGGCTCGGCCACCTGCAACGCCTTCGACCTGGGCCCCGACACCTTCGAGGTGGTCGCCGACGCGATCGCGCGCTACCGCAACTACTACTGGTTCAACAACTTCAAGCGGGACCAGGTCTTCTTCGACGAGTACGACTACATGGACAGCATGTGGTGGCGCTACTTCGCGTTCATCAAGAACTCGTACGACCACTGGGTGTTCGGGCAGTGGTACGACGCCGACACCTGGGAGTGGATGCGGCTGGACGCGGCGCGCTGGGGCATCGAGGACCGCCCGTGGACCCAGGCGGTGGACGGCGGGCTGGCCATGACGGCGGCGGCCCAGGACGGGATGGCCTTCCTCCAGGAGGTGGTCGCCACGCCCGAGCCCGGCGCCTACATGTACGACTTCTATGAGGAATACTGGTGGGCGCTGGACAGCCAGCCGCTGCCGCTGTGCGGCGAGGAGTGGGCCTGGGACAGCGTGGAGAACTGCGCCGACGTGAACCTGGGCCTCGGGCCGGCCCGGTACTTCGACAGCCTCTACGATGTGGACAGCGGCTACTACTTCTACGAGCGCCTCAAGTGGATCGGCGACTTCTACGACAAGCTGCTGGCGCTGGAGGCGCTGACGACGCCCGAGACCTACTTCCTGGGCATCGACACCACGTCGGGCGTGGATCAGTGGGCCATCTCGATGTACTTGAGCTTCCCGACCGAGGTGCAGCGCGCCTTCGCCGGCATCGCGGCCGACCGCTTCGACCTCTACGCCGGCACCTTCGACGAGGACGGCGCCTACGTCGCGCCCGACCCCTTCGCGACCGGCGCCGAGGCCCAGGCCTTCGTCGACGGCGGGCCCGTGGACCCGTCCACCAGCTTCACCGTGCAGCTCTACGCGCTGTGGTACGGGATGGCCTGGCTCAACGCGAACTACGACAACACCTTCAACGACAGCGCCCAGATCTGGATCGAGGGCTCGGGCGAGGGCCTGGTGCCCGCGGACCCGAGCGACGAGCGGGTCATCCGCTTCGAGGACCCCTTCAACAACCGCACCTACCTGGCCACCCGGCACAGCGACGCCAGCGTCGAGGGGGTCGGCTACGCGATGCTCGAGCAGGCGCAGTTCTGGAAGGACGAGCTGGACGCCGAGCTGGCGCTCCCGGAGCCGGACACGGACTTCGTCGACTATCTCGAGTACCGCGTGAAGAACATCATCGAGAACGTCGAGGTGGTGCGCGGCCTGCACGAGCTGTACGGGAAGCTGTACTTCTAGGAGGATGCGGCGGCGCCGCGCCTCGGGGGGACCATGGCTTCTGCACCGCAGGAAGACACCGACTTCGCCGGCCTGGTCGAGCGGATCGTGCCGTTGATGGCCGAGCTCTTCGCGACCCTGGCCGCGCAGAACCCGCTGCGCATGTACTTCGCCGACATCGCCGGCAAGACGCTCTTCGACATCGTCGGCGTGCTGCGCGACCAGGGCATCAGCCAGGAGGCCATCGCCGCGTCGCTGGGCCTGACGATCAACGGCTTCCGCGCGCGGATGAAGAAGCTGGGTGAGCTGTACCGCGCGCCGGACCCGGGCGCGTCGGAGCCCGACGACTCGCCGCGCACGCTGCTGGAGCGGGTGTACGCGCACATCGCCGACCGGCCCGACGGCGAGAGCTTCGCGCGGCTGGAGGAGGCCTTCGCGGGCCTGAAGACCGACACGCTGAAGGGGCTCTTGCACTTCCTGGTGGTGTCGGGGCTGCTGAGCGTGACCGGACGCGGGCGCACCAAGACCTACGCCGTGGTGACCCGTCCCGGCGCCGGAGCGGCCGGCTATCATGACGCGGTGGTGCTGCTCTACCGCGAGGGCCCGCTCACGCTCGAGCAGCTCGCCGTGCGTCTGGCACGCAGCGAGGAGCAGTGCCGCGAGTGGCTGGAGCGGCTGAGGGCCACCGGGCGGCTGGCCGAGACGACGGACGAGGACGGCGCCCCGCGGTACCGGGCCACCGACTACCACATCCCGATGGACACGGCCGAGGGCTACGAAGCGGCGCTCTGGGACCATCTGGCCGCGGTGGTGCGCGCCATCTGCAAGAAGGTGCGCCTGGGCCGCCCCAGCGCGCACCTGGCCGACCTCGAGGGCGGCCTCACCTTCAGCTTCGACCTCCCCGAGGACCACCCCCTCTGGGCCGAGGTCTCGCCATTCCTACGCCGCACGAGGCTGCAGATGGAGGACTGGCTGGCCCGAGCCCGCGAGCTGGAGCCGCTGCACGGCCAAGGCCGCCGCTGGCACAAGGTGACCATCTACGCCGGCCAGACCCTGCAGGAAGTGGAGGACTGACCCGATGCCACGCGCCCTCATCCTGATCTCCCTGCTGGCCACCCTGACGGCCTGTCCGTCCACGACCAAGAGCAGCCAGCCGGACACCGAAATCACCACCGACGCGGCCCCCGACGCCGACGCCACCGCACCGGACGCCGCCACGGACGCAGACGCCGCCACGGACGCAGCCCCGGACGCCGCCACGGACGCAGCCACGGACTCGGACTCCCACTCGGACTCGGACTCGGACTCGGCCACGGACTCGGCCACGGACTCGGACTCGGCCGCTGACTCGGACTCGGACTCGGACTCGGCCACGGACTCGGACTCGGCCACGGACGCGGACTCGGCCACGGACTCGGACTCGGCCACGGACTCGGACGCGGCCACGGACTCGGACGCGGCCACGGACTCGGACGCGGCCACGGACTCGGACGCGGACTCGGACGCGGCCACGGACTCGGACGCGGCCACGGACTCGGACGCGGCCACCGGGACCGAGACCGACACCGAGGCCGACACCGACACCGGGACCGAGACCGACACCGGGGCCGAGACCGACACCGACACCGACACCGACACCGCCGCCGACACCGACACCGACACCGACACCGGGACCGGGGCCGACACCGACACCGCCGCCGACACCGACACCGACACCGCCGCCGACACCGACACCGACACCGACACCGACACCGAAGTCCCCCCTGTGTTGGCGCCTCCGCCCTGCCAGCGCCGCGCCCCTGCGCTGCTCTACGGCTCGGCGGCGCTGACCGACTCCTCGGGCCTGTCCCTGGCCCGCCTCGTCACCAACGAGGCTCCGGCGATCGCCGCGACCTGGGAGCCCGGCGAGTCGCCGACCCGTCCGCTGGCCCTCACCGACCCGGGCGCCGTCGCCGAGCTCTTCGTCGCGCTCGACGGGCCCGACGGCTGCCGCCTCTCGGCGCACGATCAGGACGGCGCCCCGGTTTGGGAGCTGACCTGGCCGCTGGCCACCTGCCAGCCGCCGGCGGGCGCGGACGGCGTGGTCGTGCTGGCCCTGGACGAGCTGGGCGCCGGCCGGGTGGTCGCCGTGGCCACGGACGGCACGCCCCTCGGCTCGGTGGACCTGCCCACGGTGGCGCGCGCCGCGCCCGTGCGGCTGGGCGGTGACGCCGGCGTCGTCTCCAACGGCGGCAGCCACTGGCTGGTCGGCCTCACCGAGCGCATGGTGGCCCTGCGCTACGACCCCCTCGGCGATCCCGCCCTGAGCCTGGCCGGCACCCTCATCGCGCCGGGGCTCGAGTTCACCGCGCTGGCGCCGCTGGACGACACCCACGTCGCGGCGGCGGCGCGCACCGGCGGCGGCGACGCGACCACCCTGGGCGACCGCCTGGTGCGCGTGGCGGTCTCGGTCGGCTCCGAGGGCGTCCAGCTCATCGGCGCCGGTCTGCCCATCGTCACCCCCGGACCCATCACCGCGCTCCCCGTGGGTGGCTTCGACTGCACCAACCCGCTGGCCAACGGCGGCTCCCACTGGTGGTGCCCGTCGGGCGCCATCGTGGCGGGCGGGCCCGGGTGGCTCGGGGGCTGGGACGTGGTCACCGGAGCGCAGCGCTTCCAGGTCGCCGTCCCCGAGACGCTGGTCACGGGCATCGCGCTGGGTCACGACGGCTGGATCTACAACGGCGGCAGCCACTGGCTGGGCGGCACCGGGCCATCGACCGACGGCGGGTGGCGGCTGCTGCGCTTCGACCCGGTCACCCCGCTGGCCCAGGTCGAGCTGCTGCTCGCCAGCAACGACCCGGACGCGCTGTGCATCTCGAGCCCGCTGGTCGACACCAGCGGGCTGCTCGCGGCGCAGATCGAGCGGGCCAGCGCGCCGAGCGGCCTGGCGCGGCTCCCCGCCCAGGCTGGCGGCCTCGCCCCCGGCTACGCGCGCAGCGGCGGCACCAACGAGAACGACGCCCGCCGGGTCAGCACCGACGACCCGTGCCCAGGCGACGACGCGCTCTTCTTCGCCCGCCGCCTCGACGACCCCAACGCACAGCTCATCGTCGAGTGCATCACCGCCTTGCCCGGCGACGCCGTGGCCGTGGGCGGCCTGCGCACCGATCTGGTCGGCGTCCACGAGCCGTGGCTGGCACGGGTCGACCGCCGCGGCTACCCGACCTGGCAGGCGACCTACCCCGACGGAAACGGGCAGGAGACCCAGCTCGCCGCCCTGGCGGTCTCGGGCGGCGTCATCATCACCGGCCACGACCACGAGATCGACACCGACGTGATGGGCACGCGCTTCCTCGGCGTGGATCCGGCCGACGGCGCCATCCTGTGGGAGCAGGTGCTCGGCGGCGCCTCGCTGCGGCAGCTGAAGGACATCGCGGCCCTGCCGGACGGGATGGCGCTGGCCATGGGCACGCTGATCCAGGAGCCGGGCGGTCCCGGCGAGGCGTTCGTCGTGCGCGTCCAGCCGGGCGGGACGCTCCAGGACGTGACCACCATCAGCGAGGTGAACGCGACGCTGCAGCCCGACGCCATCGCTGCGCGCGTCAACGGCTCCGGGTTCGTCGTGGTCGGCACGCGCACCGACGGCATCGGCGGACCACCCGGCGGCGTCATCCGCGCCTTCGACGCCGAGGGCGGGCCGCTCTGGAGCGACGTGGTGACCGCGAGCGCGGCCGAGGTCATCGGCGAGGACGTGGTCATCGGCCCCGACGAGCGGGTCTACGCCATGGGACGCATCGCCTCGGGCACCCCGGGCGAGAGCGGCGCCTGGTTCCGCGTCTACGCCGGCACGGGCGAGCCGCTCGGCTCCGAGTTCATCCCGATGGAGGTGCCGCAGGCCCTCGCGCTCACCACGTCGGGCGCCATCTTCGCCATCAGCGACGGCTTCGAGGTGGTGCGCCTGACCAGCGCTGGCGCCGCCGGACAGCTCGTGGTGCGGGCGCCGCCGGGGCCACACCTCGCCGTGGGCGCCGTGCCGATGTCCGACGGCGGGCTGGCCATGGCCGGAGTCGTGATGCCCGAGGCCGGCGGCACGCCCGACACCATCGTCATCCGCGCGAGCTGGGACAGCGCCGACGGCTGCAGCGCGGCGGGCCGCTGCGTGGGGACCGTGCTGGCCGACTGCGACGACCAGGATCCCTGCACCGAGGATCACTGCGACCCGGTCACGGGCGCCTGCGTCCACGCCGCCTTCGACGACGACAGCCCTTGCGGCGACGCACTGACCTGCCAGTCGGGGGTGTGTCAGTAGTCGTCCGAGACAGCCCCCCGCTCCTATGCTAAACGCCTGGGCGCCTGGGCGCTGACAAGGAGACAGGACATGGGCGAGCGTATCGAGAAGGACTCCATGGGTGAGCTGCGCGTCCCCGCCGACGCGTACTACGGCGCGCAGACCGCGCGCGCGGTCGAGAACTTCCCCATCAGCGGGCTGCGCTTCCCGCGCACCTTCATCCAGGCGATGGGCGCCATCAAGCACGCCGCGGCCCAGGTGAACCTCGAGCTGGGGGCCATCGACCAGCGCCGCGCCGACGCGATCATGAAGGCCGCCGACGAGGTCATCGCCGGCGCGCTGGACGGCGAGTTCGTCATCGACGTGTTCCAGACCGGCAGCGGCACCTCGACCAACATGAACGCCAACGAGGTCATCGCCAGCCGCGCCAACGAGCTGCTGACGGGGCAGCGCGGCGGCAAGGACCCGGTGCACCCCAACGACCACGTGAACTTCGGGCAGTCGTCCAACGACACGATCCCGACGGCCATCCACGTGTCGGTGGCGGTGGAGGTCGCGCGCGAGCTGCTGCCGGCGCTGCGCTCGCTGGGTGAGGCGCTGCGCGACAAGGCGCGGGCGTGGGACGACATCGTGAAGATCGGGCGCACCCACCTGATGGACGCCACGCCGATCCGGCTGGGCCAGGAGGCCTCGGGCTGGGCGCGGCAGGTGGAGCTGAGCGTGCAGCGGGTCGAGGCGGTGCTGCCGCGGCTGCACGAGCTGGCGCAGGGCGGCACGGCGGTCGGCACGGGCATCAACACGCACCCGGAGTTCGGCGCGCGGGTGGCGGCGAAGCTGGGCGAGCGCTTCGGGCTGCCCTTCCGCGAGGCCGAGGACCACGTCGAGGCCCAGGCCTCCAAGGACGCGTGCACCGAGCTGGCGTCGCAGCTCGCCACCGTGGCGACCTCGCTGCTGAAGATCGCCAACGACGTGCGCTGGCTGTCGTCGGGGCCGCGCTGCGGGTTCGCCGAGCTGAAGCTTCCGGCCGTGCAGCCCGGCTCGTCGATCATGCCGGGCAAGGTCAACCCGGTGATGTGCGAGGCGCTGATGATGGTGTGCGCGCAGGTCATGGGCAACGCCGTGACGGTGCAGGTGGCCAACACCCACGGCAACCTGGACCTGAACGTGATGATGCCGGTCATCGCGCGCAGCCTGCTGGAGTCGGTCACCTTCCTGGCGGGCGCCGTCCAGGCCTTCGCCGACAAGGCCGTGCGCGGGATGGAGGCCAACCGCGAGGGTGCGGAGGGCTACGTCGAGTGGTCGCTGTCGATGGTGACCTCGCTGGCGCCGGTCATCGGGTACGACAAGGCCGCCGAGATCGCCAAGCGCTCGGTCAAGGAGAAGAAGACCGTGCGCGCGCTGGCGCTGGAGATGGGCGTGCTGCCGGAGGCCGAGCTGGACCGGCTGCTGGACCCGCGCACGATGACCGAGCCGGGCATCCCCGAGGGCGGCAGCGGCGCAGGCGGGGGGTGATTGCGGCGGCCGCTCCGTCTGCTAACCTCCGGCCGACCACGCACCGCGGCACGACGGAGGGCGGACCATGGGCGAGAACTTCTCCAATCTCGTAGACATGTTCGAGAAGAGCACGGCGCGCTATCGCAACAACCGGCTCTTCGGCGTCAAGCGCGACGGGCGCTACGAGTGGATGACCTACGGCGAGGTCGGCGAGCAGGTCGCGGCGTTCCGTGGCGGGCTGGCGAGCCTGGGCGTGGCCAAGGGCGATCGCGTCGCGATCATCAGCAACAACCGCCCCGAGTGGGCGATCGCCGCCTACGCGACCTACAGCCTCGGCGCCCAGTTCGTGCCGATGTACGAGGCGCAGCTCCCCAAGGAGTGGGAGTACATCCTCGAGGACTCGGGCGCGAAGGTCCTCATCGTGCCGAACAACGCGATCCACGAGCAGACCAAGGACTTCCCCGACCACATCGACAGCCTTGCCCACGTCATCGACCTGGAGGGGGAGGCGTCCAAGCGCTGCTACGCGTCGCTGCTGAAGGTCGGGCGCGACAACCCGGTGCCGTCGGTGAAGCCCGACCCGTCGGAGGTGTGCGGCTTCATCTACACCAGCGGCACCACCGGCAAGCCCAAGGGCGTGCTGCTGAGCCACGGCAACATCACGTCCAACATCAACGCGGTGCACGCCATCTTCCCGATGAGCGCCGACGACGTGTCGCTGTGCTTCCTGCCCTGGGCGCACAGCTTCGGCCAGACCGTCGAGCTGCACTGCATGCTGTCCTACGGCGCGGCCATGGGTCTCGTCGAGTCGGTCAACACCATCATCGAGAACCTGGCCGAGGTGCGTCCGACGCTGCTCTTCTCGGTGCCGCGCATCTTCAACCGCATCTACGACGGCGTGAACAAGCGCATGGCCGCCGAGGGCGGCATCAAGAAGCTGCTCTTCGACCGCACCCTCACGGTGGCGGCCGAGCGGCGCGCCCTGACCGCGCACGGCAAGGGCTCGTCGCTGCTGCTGGAGGCCCAGCACGCCGTGCTCGACAAGCTGGTGGGCGCGAAGATCCGCGAGCGCTTCGGCGGCCGGCTGCGCTACGCCTTCTCGGGCGGCGCCGCCCTCTCGAAGGAGGTCGGTGAGTTCGTCGACAGCCTGGGCATCACCGTCTACGAGGGCTACGGCCTCACCGAGACCAGCCCCATCGCCACCGCCAACTACCCGGGCAACCAGCGCATCGGCTCGGTGGGCAAGGCCATCCCCGGCGTGCGGGTGGAGCTGGGCCCGGCGGAGGTCGCCCCCGAAGGCCAGGGCGAGATCGTCGTCTACGGCCCCAACATCATGCAGGGCTACCACAACCTGCCCGAGGAGACCGCCGAGGTCTTCACCGCCGACGGTGGCTTCCGCACCGGCGACCTGGGCCGCATCGACAGCGACGGCTTCGTCTACATCACCGGCCGCGTGAAGGAGCAGTACAAGCTGGAGAACGGCAAGTACGTGGCCCCGGCGCCGCTGGAGGAGAAGCTCAAGCTCAGCCCCTTCATCAACAACCTGATGATCGACGGCACCAACCGCCTCTACAACATCGCCGTCATCGTCCCCGACCTCGAGAACCTGCGCGAGTGGGCGCGCGAGAACGGCATCGAGGCGGCCGACGACGAGGCCCTGTGCAAGGACCCCGCGGTGAACTCGCAGATGGAGCGTGAGATCGAGCGCTACAGCACCGAGTTCAAGCGCTTCGAGCGCATCGGTCGCTTCATCCTCACCCCAGAGGACTTCACGACCGAAAACGACATGCTCACCCCCAAGATGTCGCTGAAGCGCCGCAACGTCCTGGCGAAGTACGGCGACGCCATCAACCGCCTGTACGCCGAGTAGACGTCCCGGCGCCTCGGCCATCGGCGCCCGCAGCCGCCGCCTCGGCCATCGGCGGAGCTGGGGGCTTGGCTGGGGCGCCGGCGGTGGACCCGGGGGGACCTGGTGACAGCGGCGGGGCAGTTCGCGGGTCGAGGCGTCGGTCGAGCGGGTAGACTGGGCAGACCGTTGAAGGCTCGAGGACGCGCGGGGGGCTGGGTGTGACCAGGTACGTTTTGCTTTTCGCCCTGTTCGGGCTGGCCGGGCTGGTGGCGTGCGGGCCCGTGGGCGGTGGCACGGGTTTCGGCGTGGTGGTGCCCATCGACGGGGACTCGAGCGGTTCGCTGGACGGATCCGTGAGCTTCGACGGGGAGGAGGGCGGCGAGCTCCCGGGCGCGCCGGACGCGGTGGGCGGCGACGGCTCGGCAGACGGCGACGTGGCCTCGCCGGACGATGGCGCCGTGGCCGGCGACGCGCTGGCGGATGGTGACGGCCCCACCGCCAGCGACGACGGCGGCGGGAACGACGCGGACGCGGCGGACGCAGACGGAGGCGGAGACGGCGACGGAGGCGGCGCCGATGACGGCGGGCCGCTCGCGGACCATTGCAGCAACGGCGTCCAGGACGAAGGCGAGACCGACCGCGACTGCGGGGGAGCTTGCGGGGGCTGCGCCACGGGGCAGTTCTGCTCGGGACACGGCGACTGCCTGTCGGCGACCTGCATCTTCGGAGTCTGCGAGAAGCCCGCCTGCGATGACGATCTGAAGAACGGCCAGGAGAGCGATGTCGACTGCGGCGGCAAGCAGTGCGCGCCCTGCCCGCTGGGCGACGCGTGCGGCGACGCGCAGGACTGCGCCTCCGGTGCCTGCGAGGGCGGCACGTGCTGCACGCCGAACGCGTGCGGCGTGTGCGCGGAGTCGAAGGTCGACGGGTGCGACGGGGTCGACAACGACTGCGACGGCAGCACCGACGAGGACGCGACGGCCGCGGTGGCGCCGCTCTGCGACGCGCAGGCAGGCGTGTGCAAGGGCTCGACGGCGGTGTGCTCCGGCGGCGCGTGGGCCTGCACGTCGGAGATCTACGCGGCGTGGAGCGGCGACTACGCCGCGACCGAGTGGACCTGCGACGACCTGGACAACGACTGCGACGGCCAGACCGACGAGGGGCTGCAAAACGCCTGCGGCGGCTGCGGCCCGCCGCCGGTGGAGGTGTGCGGCGGCCTCGACGAGGACTGCGACGGCGAGACCGACGAGGGGCTCATGAACCCCTGCGGCGGCTGCGGGCCCACCCCGGCCGAGGTGTGCAACGGGCTGGACGACGACTGCGACGGGGCGACCGACGAGGCCGACGACATGGTGCCCGGCACGACGTGTGGGACGCAGACCGGGGTGTGCGTGGGCGCGATGCAGGTGTGCCAGGGCGCGGCGGGGTGGAGCTGCGAGGGCGTCCTGGAGGCCCACAGCACGGACTACGAGCCCGTCGAGGACGCCTGCGACGGCCTGGACAACGACTGCAACGGCGAGACCGACGAGGCCAAGGGCTGCGTGGCCTGCGCGGCGGGCCCGACGCCCGTCCCACTGTGGACGCCGGACGGCGCGGTCGACACGCTGGAGGCAGGCGCCGTGGGCATCGACCCGGCGTCGGGCGCGGTCTACGTGGCGAACCGGCACAACTCGACGAAGCTCGTCACCGTCGTGAAGGCCGTCTACGGCGAGCCCGTCGCCAGCTACACCTTCGACGTCCCGGACATGACCGCCTCCATCGCGCCGTCGCTCGCCGTGGGGGAGGGCGTCGTCTACGTCGCCGCCATCGACATCGGCTGGCTGCAGGTGGCCACGCTGGACCTCGACCTGAAGCTCTTGGACGTCCACCAGAAGCCGGTCAACGAGGACAGCGGCGTGACCCACATCCGCGGCGACGGGGTGGTGCTGGGGCCGGGCCCCGCAGGCACCACCGGCGTCGCGATGGGCAAGTTCTCCAGCACCGGCGCCTGGTCGACCTACGCCTCGAACCCGCACAACAACGGCTACGTGGGCGACCTCGCCAAGGTGGCGAACGGCCTGGCGCTCATACCCACCGGCAAGCTCTACGGCATCCTGCGGGGCGTGAGCGCGACGAAGACGGCCCTGCGGTTGTGGGGCACCAGCGGCGCCATCGAGATCATCGTCAACGACACCGGCTCCATGAGCCACATCGCCACCCTGGCCGACCCCGCCGGCGCGCTGCACTCCCTGTGGCGACGCGCCACCCCCAACGAGGGCCAGACCCACCTCGAGTATCGCATGTCCGGCGGCGGCGAGGTCGCCGTCACCCAGTACGCCTCGGTGGCCAACCTCTTCCTGGTCGGCAACACCCCGCACGTCATCTACGTGAACACCCAGGAGAACTTCTACGTGGAGAAGCCCACCTCCACCGGCTCGTGGAACACCTCCGGCACCTACTTCATGAAGGGCCCCACCACAGGCACCGTGAAGCACGTCTGGGTAGGCCTCGACGCCCACGCCCGCCAACACGTCGTCTGGCGAGAAGACCTGACCAAGGACCGCACCGTCATCGCGGTGGTCTGCAAGGACCTGTGAGCCGCGGGCGCAAGGCGCGGAGTGAGCAATCTTGAACCGTCACCCCCATAGTGCCGCCCCGATGCGCCCCTGGCCCAAACGCAGAAGAATCGAACCGCACCGGGAACCGCCGCCAGTGGCCATCCGAGTTACAGCGACGCGGCGAATGCAAGTGGACGCCCGGGCCGCACCTCGACAATCTGCCGCCTCCGACAGTCACTTGAGAGATGCTCCACGATGCGGAATCAGATATTGCGGCTTGCCCTGCTCGTGGCCATCGCCCTGTTGGCGGGATGTCCGGACGGCACGGCCGCGTCGGATGCGGCTGATACGGTCTCCGAGGTCGATGGCGCGGGCGGCGACACCACCGTCGACACCGAGGCGGACACTACCGTCGATGCCGCGTCGGATGTGACGACCGACACCGCGTCGGATGCGACGACGGACACCGCGGCGGACACGACCACGGACACCGCGGCGGACACGACCACCGACACCGGGGCGGACACGACCACCGACGCCGCGACTGACGCGACCACCGACACCGGGGCGGACACGACCACCGACGCCGCGACGGACACGACCACCGACACCGGGGCGGACGCGACCACCGACACCGGGGCGGACACGACCACCGACGCCGCGACGGACGCGACCACCGACACCGGGGCGGACGCGACCACCGACGCCGCGACGGACGTGACCACCGACACCGGGGCGGACACGACCACCGACGCCGCGACGGACGCGACCACCGACACCGGGGCGGACACGACCGACGACACCGCGACGGACACGACACCCGACGAGGACGTCTGCGCACCGGCCTGCACCGGCAAGATGTGCGGCGACGACGGCTGCGGCGGTAGCTGCGGTGACTGCGCCTCCGGCCTGGCGTGCACCGTCGACGGCACGGCCTGCGAGTGCGCACCGGCCTGCACCGGCAAGGTGTGTGGCGACGACGGTTGCGGCGGTAGCTGCGGTGACTGCGCCTCCGGCTCGGCGTGCACCGTCGACGGCACAGCCTGCGAGTGCGCGCCCGATTGCGACGGCAAGGTGTGTGGTGACGATGGCTGCGGCGGTAGCTGCGGTGACTGCGCCTCCGGCTCGGCGTGCACCGTCGACGGCACGGCCTGCGAGTGCGTGCCCGATTGCACAGGCAAGATCTGTGGAGACGACGCCTGCGGCGGCAGCTGCGGTGACTGCGCCTCCGGCACCGCATGCAGCGCGGACGCGACCGCCTGCGAGTGCGTGCCCGATTGCACAGACAAGATCTGCGGAGACGACGCCTGCGGCGGCAGCTGCGGCGAATGCACCGTCGGCTTGACGTGCACCGCTGACGGAACGGCCTGCGAGTGCGTGCCCGATTGCACA
Organism: Deltaproteobacteria bacterium; assembly: GCA_020632695.1. Lineage (GTDB taxonomy): Bacteria > Myxococcota_A > UBA9042 > PHBI01 > JACKFB01 > JACKFB01. The sequence goes on along the minus strand of JACKFB010000001.1, from coordinate 78,054 downwards.
GGCAAGATCTGCGGCGACGATGGCTGCGGCGGCAGCTGCGGCGAATGCACCGCGGGGGAGGCATGCAGCGCGGACGCGACCGCCTGCGAGTGCGTGCCCGATTGCACCGGCAAGCTGTGCGGCGACGACGGCTGCGGCGGCGGCTGCGGCGGAGACGCCCCGACCATCGCGTGTGCCGATGTCTTCACTGGACTGACCAACGACGGGGGCTGGACCACCCTGACCAACACCACATGGAACGGGTGCGCGGCCAACGAGGAGTATGACGGTCCCGAGATCGGCTGGGCATTCACTCCGACCGAAGACGCCGCCGCCACGTTTGCGCAGACCAACGACCCGGCATTTGCCGGCGGCGCAGGCAGTCCCGACGATGTGGACCTCTTCGTGATCGAGGCAGATGCCGTGGACATGTGCTTGCCGAGCCCGGCCGCGTGTCTCAGAGCCACCACCTACAACACCGCCGACTTCGACGTGGTCGCCGGCAAGACCTACTACCTCATCGTTGACGGCTGGACCGGGGGTGGTGGCACCGGCATCGTCAATCCCATCGACGTCAGCCTGACCTGCTGTGTCCGGTCCTGCGACAATGTCAGCTGCGGCGGCAGTGACGGGTGTGTGGGAATCTGCGGCTGCGCAGCGGGCGACACGTGCGACGGAGGTTCCTGCTGCACGCCGGCGTGCGCGCCGGGTGTCTGCGGAGCCGGCTCCGACGGATGTGGCGGCCAGTGCGCGTGCGACGCGGGCCTGGCCTGCGGCGCCGACAACAAGTGCGCGGTACCCGGACAGGGCAACGACTGCAGCGACCCGCTGGTCGCCACGGGCTCGCTCCCCATCACGCTGACCGGGGACACCGACCACTTCACCGACTCGTTCGCGGGCGGGGTCGCGTGTACGACGGACTTTGGGGATGGCGCCGGTGCTGCCGACGTCGTCTACGCGTGGACTCCGGACGAAGCCGGGGACTACACGTTCACCCTGGACGTGGGTGGAAGCTCCACCGCGCCGAGCTTCTTGTACTACCGCACGGTGTGCGGTGGCGCGTGTGAAGGGGCAAGCGAGGATCTCTTCAAGGGCGGCGCCGTGACGTGGACCCTGACCGGAGGGACGACCTACCACATCATCGTGGATGGGCAGTCCGCCTCCGAGGCTGGTCCCTACATCGTGACCATCTCAGGGCCGCCTCCCTGATCGTCCTGGCGCAGCTCCCCTTCCTCAGCGGAAACCTGCTCCACGATGCGCAGACGGCCATCCTCATGGATAGAGGTTCCTGACCCCCGCACTACTCATATACGGGAAGCTCCAGCCTGATCGACATAGCTTCTGTACCCGCGCAGGATGCCGGCGAGCCCAGGGGCACGCTGCAGGCGGAGTCCTGGCAACGCCGGCGACCGTGCCACTCGCCACGCAGGTCGCGGCCCTCGCAGCGAGCGACCCGGGCAAGGGTTCAGACAACCTCACTTCACACTTTTCGTCCGCGGCTGGGGGTGCGAAGCTCTCCGCATCGGGAGCAAGGGGGTGTGATCCACCACCCGATAGAGAGGGACCTGAGGCTCGAGACCGGGCTGAGGGCGGCCGGGCGCTGAGCCGGCCGTCGGAACCTGCGGAGATCAAGCCCGGGTCCCTCTCGCCGCTCAGCCAGGAGTCCGTCAGAGACCGGCATCGCCAGGAGCGCTAGACTCGCCTCATGGGACTTCTGACCTTCAGCATCAACGTCACCCTGGACGGCTGCGTCGACCATGAGGAGGGGATCGTGGACGACGAGACCCACGCCTTCTTTACCGGGCTCATGGACGAGCATGGGGCGATGCTGTGGGGTCGCGTGACGTACGAGATGATGGAGAGCTACTGGCCGGCGGTCGCGCGCGGTGACGTGGAGGCCCCGCTGGCGATCCGCGAGTGGGCGGTGAAGCTGGAGGCCAAACCGAAGTACGTGGCGTCGTCGACGCGAAGTGACTTCCCGTGGACCCACAGCCACCACATCGCCGGCGACCTGCGCGCGGGCGTGCAGGAACTCAAGGACGCGACCCCGGACGGCGTGCTCCTCGGGAGCGGCACGCTCGCGGCCGAGCTGGACCGGCTGGACCTGATCGACGAGTACCGGTTCCTCATCCACCCCAGGATTGCCGGCCACGGCCCGACGCTGTACCAGAGAGGGCTGCCCAGCACGCGCCGGCTCGAGCTGGTCTCGGCGAGACCGCTCCTCAACGGCGCGCTCGCCGTGCACTACCGACGCGCGCGCCGACCCGGCTGAAGCGTGGGCGTTGGAGGGTAGAGGTACCCGCCCCCCACCTCAGGCTGGAGCTTCCCGTATATGAGCAACCGTATTAGTGCGGGGGTCAGGAACCTCTATCACGGACGGGCGCCGCGTTCAGGGCTGGACGTAGCGGACGGTGATGGACTGCAAGTGAGGCTTGGCCGTCTCGGTCCCAGACAAGTGAGCAAGGAACTCGATGCCGGGCCCGACATAGGCGAGGATCGAACCTTGGTCCAGCAGTTTCCAGGCGACATCGGGTCCTGGCCGCCAGGCAACGTAGATCGCCGTCTGCGGCGGCGTCGTCGCCTCCCAGGTCACGTCGAGCCACACCGTGGAGTCGGAGGGGCCCGCTACCATGCCCGAATGCCAGGCGAACGATGTGCCGCCATTGATGCAGCCCGCGCCGCGCCCGGTCAGGTCGCCGTTGTAAGGGTCTGGACGATCCAGACCACCACCGCCGAAGGAGGTCGCGACGCCTTGGGCATCGAAGCGCGTGACGTCGCTTCCGTCGAGGTTGATCGCATAGGCGTTACCGCTGGCGTCCAGCGCGACGCCCTTGGTCTCGCTCGACGCGGCAGGGGTGACGAGGTGGCGGACGAGGCCCACGCCCGGCGCGACGACGTAGACCCCGGCCCCACGCGCCGCGGCATACACGAGCCCGTCGGGACCCACCGAGAGACCTGCTCCGAAGGCTGTGGTGGGCAAGAGATAGGACTCGAGCTTCGCCCCGTCATCGGCGTCGAGCGCGGTTACGGCGGCGCCACTTAGCCAGACCTTGCCCAGGCCGTCGGTGGCGATGCCGTAGTGGCCGTTGGGCACCTGCCAGGCGACGTAGAGCTTCGGCTGGTCGATTCCAACCTTGTAGACGAACCGATCGGCGGCGTAGACGCCGGTCTGGTCAGCGGCGATCCCATAGATGTGGAAGCCGACGGCGACCGAGTCGAGGGCCTGTCCGGTAGCAGGGTTCAACTCCAGGACCTTCTCGGCACATGAGGCGAAGAGGCGCCCGTCTGGCGCCAGCGCGACGCCATTCGCCCCATACCCCCCACAGACCGGCCGCTTCCAGAGAATGACTCCGTCCTTGGTGGCCTTCACGACGACGCCATCGAGACGGCATGCAACGAAAACGTTTGTGTCGGCATCCATCACCATGCGGCTGGGACCGTCACATACCGGGAACGCAGCGGTCTCGACCGTCAGCGTGTCGAGGTTGTAGACGACCACCGAGTCGTTGCCGCTCGACGGGACGGCGAGCAGTGGTTGTTCAACGCACCCGCTGTTTGGCTGGGGCGCTACGTCAGCAGCGATCGTCACCACCGTCGGCTCGTGGCACAGCAGTCCCGATGTCACCGTACCGCTGGCGGCGGCGCACGCATCAACGTCGGCCTCGACGAAGGTAGAGGGGCCGGTTCGACAGCATCCCGTGGTCTCGCAGGCAACGTCCGCCACTCGCGCGCCGCCGCTGGGGACGCACAGAGCCACCGGCATCACTGAGAATTGCAGGTCTTCGTCCATGCAACAGGTGGGTGCACCGCAATGCTCAGGCGCGAGCTCGACGCCACCGCCGGCGTTGCAGGTCCCAACGGGCAGCTCGGCGTCCGCCCCATCGGGTGTCCGACAGCACACGGGCACCGTGCAGTGCTCCCACGGACGGTAGGCGCCTGCGGCAGGTTCGCCGCACCCTTCGAGCGCCGTCGTCTCGAGCGTGCCGTCCGGCCGCTCGCAGCAGACGCCGGCAGCGCAGTTCACGGCCAGCGGCTGCTTGACGTCATAGTGGTCGCACAGCCCGAGACACTCACCCTGCCAGCAGGCTGAGCCTTGTTCCAAGCAATGCGCCAGGACCTTGGTCTTTCCCGCGTAGGTGCACTCCGCGTCCTGGTCGAAGCAGTGCAACGTCCCCGGGTCGCAGTCGATGCACGCGCCCTCCGAGCAGGCCTTGCCCGAAGCCTTGCAGTCCTCGCCGACCTTCCAGCTGCCGAACGCGCTGCACTCGACCGCGCGCCCATCGACGCAGCCCCTCTCCCCCTGAACGCGACACTGCACACACTGCTCGACGACGCACTGAGTCGCGCCCGCGCAGGCCTGCACCTCGGCGCCCGCCTGCCCGTTCGAATCGCAGGTCACCACCCCATCTTCCGAGCACCAGCGCGAACCGGGGACGCAGGCCGCGCAGGCTCCGTCAACGCAGGTCCCGGGTGCGCAACGGAAAGGCTCCCAAGATTTTCCACCTTCCGCGCAGGTCCACCGAGTGTCGCCCACGCAGAGAGCCTGCGCGGGCTTGCAGACCCGCGAAAGACAGGTGCCCGACGTGCACCGCTGCCACACCCCACAGTCGGAGTCCTGGCGGCACTGCGCGCAGAGTCCAGGTGTCACGCACCAGCGCGCGTCCTCTTCGACGCAATCCGCGTCCGTCTCGCACAGCGCCGCAATCGGGGGCGCTGTATCGGGCTCGGCCACGCCGACGTCGAGCAACACCACCGTGCCACCGCCGTCCGTGTCGGCATCAGCGGCGCCCGCGCCGACTGCCCCGCCACACGCGGACAGAAGGAAGACCCACAGCAGCCCGACGATGAGACGAGACGACTCCATCGCCTGCCAAGCTACTACGGCGAGCTTCGCCATGTCAGGAGAATTCGCGTGCCGGCCCATCCGCGCCGATACGCTCGCCGCGCGACCGCGGCGGCGGGGAAGACGAGAAGCACGCAGAGGAGATCCCCGAGCGAGCACGCCCTCAGCGACCGCGTAGCCTCGAGGACACCCCATTCGAGGCGCCGAAGGAGGCGAGCGAGCGCGCCGCTGAGGGTGGCGCGACCGAGGGCAGGCCGAGTCGGGCTTCAGCCCGTCGCAGGCCTGACCCGAGGAAGCGCTGCCCTCAGCGGCGTGCGTAGCCGCCTCCTGCGGTGCCTCGATCGATCTCAGTCTTGGCGGTCGACGTTATCCGCGGGAAAGAGGCCCTCGACCGAGAGGTAGCGCTCGCCGCTGTCGCAGAGGATGCAGCAGATGGTCTTCCCGGCGTAGGCGTCGCGCTGAGCGAGCTGGCCGGCCACCCACAGCGCCGCCCCCGAGGTCACGCCGGCCAGGACGCCCATCGTGGTGGCCAGGGCCTTGGTCATGGCGAAGGCGTCGGAGTCGGTCACGACCATCAGCTCGTCGAGGCGGTCGCGGCCGCGGAGGAAGTTGTCGGTGACGAAGCCGGGACCGATGCCGATGAGCTTGTGCTTGCCCATGGCGCCGCCGCCGTACACCGGGCTGGACGCCGGCTCGAAGGCGACGATCTGGATGGCCGGGTTCTGCGCCTTGAAGTAGCGGGAGAGGCCTTCGAAGGTCCCCGAGGTGCCCAGGCCGATGACCATCGCGTCGATGCGGCCGCCGGTCTGCTGCCAGATCTCCGGGCCGGTGGTCGCCTCGTGGGCCTCGGCGTTGTCGGGGTTCGAGTGCTGGTTGATGAAGTGCGCCTTGCCGGGCCGCGCCTCGCAGTAAGCGATGGCCCGCTCGCGGGCGCCCTTGGTGTGCTCGACGCCGGGGGTCAGCACCACCGCCGCCCCGAAGGCGTTGAGGATCTGGATGCGCTCGGGGCTGCACAGATCGCTCATGAAGATCTTCACCGGGAAGCCGCGGGCGGCGCCGAACATCGCGATGGCGATGGCGGTGTTGCCGCTGCTGGCCTCGACCAGCTCGGTGCCGGGGGTGATGCGCCCTTCGGCGAGCGCCTTCTCGATGATGTGCTTGACCGGCCGGTCCTTGATCGACATGGGGTTGCTCAGCTCGAGCTTGCCCAGGATCGTGGCACGCGCGCCCGGGAAGAGCCGGTCGCAGCGGATCATCGGGGTCTGGCCGACCAGCTCGGCGATGTCGTCGACGATCCTCATGGGCTCTCGACGATCTCGTAGCTGTGGGTGATCTCGACGCCGCCGCGCCCCAGCATGATCGACGCCGAACAGTACTTCTCGGCCGACAGCGTCACGGCGCGCGCCACCTTGTTCTCGCTCAGCCCCTTGCCGCTCACGACGAAGTGCATCGCGATCTTCGTGAACACCCGCGGCGGATCGTCGGCCCGCTCCGCGGTCAGCCGCGTGACGCACCCGTCCACCGCCTCGCGGCCGGTCTTCAGGATGTGCACCACGTCGAAGGACGCGCACCCGCCCGCGCCGATGAGCACCATCTCCATCGGCCGCATCCCGGCGTTCTCACCGCCGGACTCCGGCGCGCCGTCGAGGATGACCGTGTGCCCGGTCTCCGACACCGCCTCGAACTTCACGCCACCCTGCCACGTCAGCTCTGCCTTCACGGCCCACCTCGCCCGGCGCCCGGGGCGCCATCCGCCGCGGCATCCTCATCCGCCCAGGCGCACCTTTTCAGCGAAGCCGCGAAGGTTCAAGTTCCTTCGATCGCCCGCGTGACCCGCCTCGGCCCGGCTGGACCCGCGCGCAGCCGCCGCCGATACTCGCCGCGACGACGAGCGGAGGGCGCGTCATGCCATGGCTGATGAAGACCGAGCCCGAGGAGTATGGCCTCGACGACCTGCGCACAGCCGGCACGGGGCGCTGGGACGGCGTCCGCAACTACGCCGCTCGCAACCACATGCGGGCGTGCCAGCCCGGCGACCGCGTGCTCATCTACCACTCGGGGAAGGCCCCGCAGATCGTCGGCATCGCCGAGATCGCCCGCGCCGCCTACCCGGACCCGGCGCAGTTCGACCCCGAGAGCGCGTACTACGACCCGAAGTCCAAGCCCGACGACCCGCGCTGGGTGTCGGTGGACCTGCGCTACCTCAGCCACCTCGACGAGCCGGTCAGCCTGGCCACCCTCAAGGGCGACGAGCGCTTCCAGGACCTGGCCATCCTGCGCCAGAGCCGCCTCTCGGTGGCCCCGGTCGCGCAGGAGCACTACGACCTCATCGTGGCGCTCGGGACGCGACGAGATCGATGACGCTGTCGGACAGCTCGTGGGCCTCCTCGGCGAAGGGGCCGAAGTAGTCGCGCACGTTGGCGAAGAGCGCCCGGAAGCCGTCGCGGTCGTTGCCGTCGATGAGCGCGGCCAGGTCGGTGGCGGAGTCGCGGAAGGCGCGGCGCACCTCGTCGCCGAAGGGGTTCTGCATCTCGATCTCGGCGTAGAGATCGGGGTCCTGCACGAAGAGGCGCCCGACCACGGCCAGCTCGAGGCGGTAGATGGGGCTGGTGTAGTCGAGGCTCTGCTCGATGCCGACGCCCACGCGGCGCAGCGCCTCGCCCATGACCAGGGTGCGGAAGTGGGTCAGCACCTGGACGACGGCCATCATGCGGTCGTGGGTCTCGGGGTCGCTCTCGAAGAGCGTCATGCCGGTGGCGGCCAGCTCGCCCAGCAACGCCTCGGTCCGCGGGCCGCCGCGCACGCGGCACACCACCAGCTTCTGGTGCTCGAGGGTGTGCACCGAGGGGCCGAACATCGGGTGCAGCCCCAGCACCTCGCCCGCGCACGCCCGCTCGGCGGCGGCGCACACCTCCACCTTGAGGCTGTTGATGTCGCAGAGCAGCGCGTCGCGGCGCACCAGCGGCCCCAGCGCCAGGGCGCGCTCGGCGGCCAGGCGCATGGGCACCGCCAACATCACCACGTCGGCGACGCCCACCACGTCGGCCTCGGGGCGCGGGTCGCCCGCCTCCAGCACGTCCACCGCGTGCCCGCGGGCGCCCAGCTCCGCGGCGAAGCGGCTGCCCATGCGGCCGCGCCCGCCGACGATCACGATTCGCATGCTCAAGGGTCCGCCTCCGTCGTGGCCGCGATGTTGGCCGATGCGACAGGCCGGCACAACGCCCGGCGCCGCGGCGGTCGACGGGCGGGCCGCGCTGGTCCAGGCTTGGGGCGCGCACGCGCGGCGGACGGGGCGGACGCGCGAGGGAGCGAGCGATGAAGCGCAGCCTGGCTCAGCGGATGGGGATGTCGGGTCCGGGCGACCTGCAGCGGCTGTGGGCGGCGCTGTCGCGGCTGCCCGGCGGGCGGCGGGCGATGAGCCGGCTGGTCGGCCGCGCGGCGCCGTACACCGGGACCATCCGCGCCGAGATCCTCGAGCTGCGCGCCGGCTACGCGCGGCTGGCGATGGCCGACCGGCGGGCCGTGCGCAACCACCTGGACTGCGTGCACGCCATCGCGCTGATGAACCTCGCCGAGGAGACCAGCGGACTGGCGACCATGATGGCGCTGCCGCCGGAGGCCCGCGGCATCATCGCCGGCCTGGGCATCGACTACCTGAAGAAGGCGCGCGGGCGGCTCGAGGCCGAGTGCAGCACCGAGGTGCCGGCGCTGGACGGCCGCACCGAGCACCGGGTGGAGGTGGCGATACGCGACGCGGCCGGGGACGTGGTCGCCCGGGCCACCGCGCGCTGGGTCATCGAGGCGCGGCGGCCGGGCCCGACGGCTCGAAGCTGAGGCGCTGCCGGTAGATGCGGGTCTGGCCGAGCTGGCCGGTGATCCACGAGGTGTCCGGGCCATCGATGGGCGAGCTGTAGTTGTAGATGACGTAGGCGTCGGGGCCGTCGGGGACCACGCTGGCGAAGCAGGTGTCGCCGCGCGAGGCCAGGTCGGCGGCCCAGGTCACCGTCAGCGACTCCGGGTCCACCCGCCACAGGCTGCAGCGCTTGGGCTTCTCCCAGTAGGCGAGCTGGTAGTCGAGGTAGGGGTCCTCGGCCGGCAGCGGATCGTCGAGCTGGTAGTAGCCGCTGCGGGTGATGTTGCGCCGGGCGATGAGCCAGACGTCGGCGCCGTGGCGGAAGACCAGCGGCGAGTCGTACTTGCGGCGGTCGGCCTTGCAGGTCCAGGTGCCGAGCGCGGTGGCGGGCGCGCGGCAGACCTTGGAGCCGAAGCCCAGGTCGTCGCCGGCCTCGTTGCGGATGACGGCGACGAGGCTCCCGTCCTCGAGGAAGGCGAAGTCGGTCTCGGAGCCACCGCCGCTGGACACCACGGGCTGCCCGGGCACCACCGGCGTCCAGTCCAGGCCGTCGCTGGTGGTCAGCCAGTGGATCTCCAGGGGGTCGCGCACGGCGTCGTAGATGTTCTCGCCGCCACCATAGGTCAGCAGGTAGGGCACGCCGTCCACGGTGCGCGCGCGCCAGGGGATGAAGCCCGGCTGGTAGAACCACTGAGGCTCGGACCAGACGCCGTCCGGCCCGCGCGAGGTCACCATCATCCCCTGCGGCTCGAAGTCGAGCGAGCTCTTGCCCAGCACGGCGAAGTAGAGAAAGAGCCGGTCGCCCACCACCAGCAGGCGCGGCTCGCGCAGGTCGGTGCCGCGGTGTATCTGCGCCTCCACGTCGAAGCGCTGCTCGTCGGCGGTGCTGGCGATGACCAGGCGCGCGTCGGGGCTGGCGAAGTGGTTGGGCGCGGTACGCCAGGCCAGGTAGAGCCGCCCCTCGAAGCGGACGATGTCCAGGTTGTTGTTGGCGTCGTCCACCTCGAGAGAGGCCGGCAGCGCCGCCGAGGGGACCATCTGCCGCGCCTCCGACAGGACCGGCCGCGTCGGCTGTGCCGCGTCGGGAGCCGTGTCCGGGGTCACGTCCGACGCCCCGACCACCGCGGCGTCACACGCGGCCAGCCCCGACACCAGCGCCAGCGCGCACGCTGCCCGCCTCACCACTCGTTGCCCACCGCGGTGTTCACGACGCGCCCGGCGTTCATCTGCACCTGCACGTGGATGGGGTGACAGCACACCTGGCAGTCGGTCTCCAGCTCGTCCTGGCCGTCCTCCCAGTCCACGTAGACCGCGGTCGTCTCTCCGCACGCGGGGCAGCTCACCTCGACTCCCTGTTCCATGAACTCTCTCCCCGGCCGCCTGCCCTCACGGGAGGACCTGCACGCCACGCCAGAAGGCGATGTATCCGCGGATATTCTCCGCCGCTTCCATCGGCTCGGGGTAGCTCCAGGCCGCGTCGCTCGCGACCTCGTCCCCCGCCACCACGTCGAAGTAGCGGGCGGTGCCCTTCCAGAAGCAGCGCGTGGTGGTGTCGGTCGCGCGCAGGTGCTCAGAGGCCACGCTGTCGGGCGGGAAGTAGTGGTTCCCCTCCACGAGCACCGTCTCGTCGGACTCCGCGACCACCACGCCCTTCCACATCGCGCGCGCCATCGCCTGCCTCCTGTTCCGCTGCCGGCTCCTACGGGTGATCCCCACAGAAGTGCGCCTCGATCAGCCCCTGCAGCACCACCGTGTGCCCCTCGTGGACGCCCTTGCCCACCAGCGTCACGGCCTCCGGCAGGCACACCCGGAGCGTGTCCCCCGCCTTGTCGGCCTTGGTGACGACGCGGCTCTTCGCGCGCGTGCCGCCCGAGGGGTCCGGCGCCCAGGTGACGTAGGTGTCGCCGGACATCATGGCGATGTTGATGAGCTGCTCGTCGCGCGGCGGCCGCAGGATCTTGTCCTGCAGCAGATCCTCGCAGCTCACGCCGTCGTGGTTGTAGATGCGGATCACCGTGTTGCCGCCCGCGCGGTACGCCAGCGCGTGGTGCCAATCCTGCGCCTGGCCGTCCAGCGTCAGCACCCGCGCGGGGCAGTCGGCCTCCGCCGCGGTCCGCGAGCCATCGCCCGCCAGCGCCTCGCTCTTGCCACAGCCGGGCGCCGCGCTCATCACCGCGCCGAGGCCCGCGCCCAGCACCGCCCGCCACATTCGCCCTTTCATCGCGCTCACCTCTCCGGGCATCATCCGGACCCGATCCTACCACCCCCGACGCAGCGCCACGAGCCCAGCCCATGCGCCCCACGGTCTACCTCTTCGACATCGACGGCACCATCATCACATCGGGCGGCGCCGGCCGCCGCGCGCTCGAGCGAGCCGTCGCCCAGGAGTACGGCCGCGACGACGCCTGCGCCCACTTCTCGTTCGGCGGCATGACCGACCGCGGCATCTTCCGCAAGAGCCTCGAGGCCATCGAGGTGGAGGCCACGGCGGCGCGCATCGACGCGCTGATCGCGGCCTACCTGCCCCTGCTGGTCGACGAGGTGGCGCGCGCGCCCGTCTACGCCGTGCACGCCGGCATCGCCGAGGCCGTCGAGGCCGTCTCCGCCCGCGCGCGCAGCGCCGTGGGCCTCGGCACCGGCAACGTGGAGCAGGGCGCGCGCATCAAGCTGGAGCGCGTCGGCCTGAACCCGCGCTTCGCCTTCGGCGGCTTCGGCTGCGACCACGAGGACCGGCCGGCGCTGATCCGGCGCGGCGCCGAGCGCGGAGCCGAGCGCCTGGGGCGCCCGCTCGCGGAGTGCCGCGTCGTCGTCATCGGCGACACGCCCAAGGACGTCGCCGCCGCCCACGCCATCGGCGCCGAGTGCGTCGCCGTGGCCACGGGCGCCGCCGACCTGGAGACGCTCGCGGCCTGCGAGCCCGAGTGGCTCTTCGCCGACCTCAGCGCCCCGGGCGCCCTGGAGTGCCTGGTCGGCGACTGACAGGGTCAGCCAGAAGAGGCGCCCTCAGCCCCGAGCGCCCTGCGCGGCGCGCGCGCCGGCCGCCCCCGGGTGGTGCTTCGCCAGCTCGGCGCCCATGCGCCCGGTCACCCAGTACCCGAACATCTTGAAGTCCGCCGCCAGCGACCAGCGCGGGTAGGTGAAGGTGGCCGGGCGGTTCTTCTCGAACACGAAGTGCCCGACCCAGGCGAAGCCGTAGCCCACCACCGGCAGCGCCAGCAGCAGCGTCGGGTTCATGGTCAGGGCAGCGGAGGCCGCGATGCCGATGACCAGCCCGGTGCCCGCGTAGTGCAGGGCGCGACAGGTGGGATCGAGGTGCTCGCCCAGGTAGTAGGGCCAGAACTCCTCGAAGGACTGGATGCGCGCGTCGCTCACTGGTGTACCTCCCGTGTCGGCGGACGCTGGTTCCATACACCACGTCGGGCGCCGAGCGAAGCGCGATGACGCTCACGGGTTCAGCGGGAGCATGGGGCGGAGCGGAGCGGCAGCACCGGCGGCCGAGGCGGCCGCTGGGGTGGTCGACACGGCCGGTGGCTGTTCCCGCCGATCCTGCCAGCGGGCTTCCGTTGCCTCCCAAGGCCCGCGGCCCCACAATGCGGTCATCCACCTCGGTGCCCAAGGACCACACGTGACCCACAGCCACTACGTCCGCGCGCTGGCCGCGCTGATGTTCCTCGGGGCCCTGACCTCGCACCGAGCCGCATCGGCCGAGGTCATGGCGCCCGAGCTGCCAGAGACCGGCGGGGCCAGCGCCGCCGACCGTGCCACCGCGCGCGCCGCCTACGACGACGCGGCCGAGGCCTACGGTGCCGGGCGCCTGGAGGACGCGCTGGCCGCCGCCGATCGCGCGTGGGTCGCGCTGCCCAACGCCAGCACCGCGCTCATCCGGGCGACGATCCTCGGAGACATGAAGCGCGACGAGGAGGCCTTCGAGGCCTACCTGCTGGCCGCCGACCTCTCGCCCACCGCCGACGAGACCAGCCTGGTGAACGCGGGCCTGGCCCGGCACGGCGGCCGCAGCACGCCGCCGATGGGGTGGCTGGTCGTGACCAGCGTGCCCGACGGAGCGCAGGCGCAGCTCGACGGCGTGGTCTTCGTCACCCCGCGCACCGTGGGCCTCAGCGCCGGAAAGCACACCCTGGAGGTGGCGGTGGACGGCTACCTGCCGGGCCAGTTCACCGTGACCGCCCGCGCCGGCCGCGGCGGCAGCTACGAGGCGCGACTTCAGCACCCGGCGGGCATCCAGCCGCCCACCGAGGAGCCCGTGGGCCCCGCCCGTGAGGAGGAGGAGGAGGAGGAGCGCGAGGAACCGGCGACGCCGGCCGTGGCGAAGCTGCCGCATCAAAAGCTGCAGCTCCGGCCCTTTTTCGCGATGGGCTTCCCGGGCAAGGCCAAGATCTCGCTGGACGACGGGTTCGGCAACAGCGTGTCGGACGACACCGACCTGCTGCTGGCGTGGGGCGGCGGCTTCTACCTGGACATCCCCCTGCGCCAGCTCTTCGCCTTCGGCGTCGAGGTGAGCGTGGGGACCTGGAACACGCAGTTCCACGACGACAACGAGCTGGGCCCGAACATCCACATCGACCTCGCCTTCGTCCCGCGCTTCCGAGTCACCTTCGGGCGCGTCGCCGAGGCCTACCTCTCCATCCCCATCGGGCTGAGCGTCGGCATCGACGACACGCTGGACCTGGACACGGGCGAGCCGGTGAAGAACGTGGGGCCGGGCGCGTACTTCAGCTTGCTTCTCGGAGCGAAGTTCTACGTGGGCGAGAGCTTCGGCATCTTCGTCGAGGGTGGCTGGGCGGGGCATCTGTGGCTGTTCGCGACGGACCCGACCACGACGTGGACCGCGCGGCACGGCGTCCTCCGGACCGGCGTGGCCTTCCTGTTCTGAACGCGGGGTCGGGCCGCCGGAATGGCGAGGCAACGCCGCGCGTTCCGGGGGGTTCGGCCGGGCGCGGAGGTGAGGCGCGATGCACGGACGAATGACGATGGGCTCGCTGCTGGCGGGCCTGCTGTGGCTCGCGGGCGGCGGCGCCGCGCGGGCGGCCGAGGCGCCTCCGACGGTGGTCGAGCTCATCGAGCGCCTGCCGAGCTGCGAGAGCATCGAGACCTGCCCGCCCGCCCGTGCGCTCATCGAGCGCGGCCCCGGCGTGTGGCCCGACCTGGGCGCCGGGCTCGAGCACGAGGCCGAGCTGGTGCGCTTCTGGACGCTGGGCGTGCTGAGCGAGCTGCCGATCCCGGCGGCGCGCGCGGCCGTCACGAAGCGCCTGGGCGACACGGCCGTGCGGGTGCGAGCCGCGGCTGCCTTCGCGCTCGGCGCGCTGGCCGACCGCGCGTCTACGCCCGATCTCCTGAAGGCGCTGGCCGACGATGACCTCAATGTGCGCTTCGCCGCGGCCGTGGCGCTGGGGGCCCTGAAGGACCCGGCGTCGGTGCCCGGCCTCATCGCCGCGTGTCGCGACCAGGACGAGGACGTGCGCACGCAGGCCGCCGCGGCGCTGGGTGAGATCGGCGACCGTCGCGCCACCGCGGCCCTGCTCGAGCGGGTGGACCAGGACATCGTGGCGCAGGTGCGCGGCTTTGCGGCGATGGCCCTGGCGCAGCTCGGCGACCCGGCGGCGGTGAAGCCCCTCATCGCGCACGTGGCCGAGGAGAAGGACCCCAAGGCGCTGGCCTCCACGGTCTACACCCTGGGGGTGTTGGGCGACCGGGCGGCGATCCCCGCGCTGGAGCCGCTGCTCACGCACTCCGACGAGACCGTGCGCGACTACGCCCGCGACGCCCTGGCGCACCTGAAGGCGCCGCCCAAGCCCGGCCCGCCCCCCGAGCCGGCGACGCCCTCCCCGCGCCGCGAGCCCGACCCGCCGAAGCCCGCCCCGAGCCGCTGAGCGGCCGCGCTCGCGCGGCCCACCACTCGCGGTTACAGCGCGCTGAGGGACCTCATGGTGTCCGCCGTGCGGGGCGAAGTAGTCTCGCAGTACCATGAAGAACCTCACCATCGTCGTCGTGTCCTGCCTGTCTCTTCTGCCGGGATGCTCCGACGGGGCCGCCCCTGGAGGTCTCGACGGCGCTGCGGAAGACATCCTCGCCGACGCGACGGCCCCCGACTCGGAGCAGACCGAGCCCGGTCTCGTTACTGATTTGCTGGACCTGGAGCCCAAGCGGTTGCTCCTGGGCAAGGTCGCGTGGAAGGCCGGACTGACGGGCACCGTGCGATTGCACAATGTCGCCGGAGTGCCTGTCACTATCGGAGTGGTCGAGGTCATCGACAACGAGACGGGCGAATTCCGCCTCAAGGCACACCCGACCTTCACGCCCAGCCAGGCATCGCCCGCGCCGGCGACACTGGCGGCCGGTGAGAGCATCGCCCTGGGAGTGGACTTCCGAAATGACATCGGTGGCATCGGCGAGGTGAGCGCCACCTTCCGCGTCGAGATCCTGGCGCCCGTGGCGGGCACGGTCACGGCCGAGCTGCTCGCGTCGCGGGTGACGGGTGAACGCTGCATCGCGACCCTGACGCCCGATGGCTACGACTACGGCTTCCTCGAGCCGCCAGCCACCGCGAGCCACACATTCCAGCTGGCAAATAGCGGCGACGGCGTGTGCGAGGTGATCCGGATACTGGCAGACACCTGCTACAGCGGTGTGGTGTGCAAGGATGGCGTGCCGAGCGATGCCTTCACCCTCTCGGGCGAGCTGCAGCCCGGCGACCTCCTCGGACCGGGTGAGACCACCACCTTCAGCGCCACGTTCGCGCCGCCGGCGCCGTCCGGTGAGCCCCCTCAGTGGCAGTGGTACGCGCTGCTGCACGCGAAGCTCTGGGCCCCCGGGACCGCCGATCCGGTCGACACGGCGCCGCGCGACAGTCCGGCGAACCTGGCCGGACAGACCGCGCTGGGGGTCCTCGGGGTGAAGCCCCTGGTCGTCGACTTCGGCAAGGTGGGATTGCACACGCCGCGTCTGCGCGTCGTGCAGGTCATCGCGGGGGGCCCGCCGCCGTCGACCGCGACGGCCGTCGAGCTCACCGGCTGCTCAGATGCGTTCGGCCTCTCGTTGCCTGATCCGCTGCCCTTCACCTTGAGCGGCGGCGCGGTCGCAGACGTCACCGTGTCCTTCACGCCCGAAGCCACCGGCCTCGCCGAGTGCGCACTGCGGGTCGAGTCGGCGCTGGGCGAGGAGTTCAGCGTCAAGCTGCGAGGCGTCGGAGCCGTGGGAGCGTTGAGCGTCGAACCGGCGACGGTGGACTTCGGCGAAGTGCCCCTCGACTGCCAGGCGATGCGGGCCGCGCGCATCCGCTCGATCGGACCGGTGGCAGACACGGTGCAGGCGATCACGCTCGAGAACTGTGCCGAAGGATTCGCGCTGCCGTCCCTGCCGACGCTGCCTCTGACGCTGGGCGCCGGACAGCACCGGGACGTCGCGATCGCGTTCGCACCGCAAGCCGCCGGGTTGCAGGAGTGCCAGCTGCACGTCGTGTCGGCGCTCGGCGAGGAGTTCACGATCCCGGTTCGCGGGTCGGGGATCGCCCTCGGCGACGGGTCCGGGCCCGTGATCGTCGAGGACTCGGACGTCGGTGTGGGCGCGGCGGAGGCCGTGGACATGCTCTTCGTGATCGATGACTCCGGCTCGATGGGCGAGGAGCAGGGCAACCTCGCGAGCAATTTTCCCAAGATCCTCGAGTACGCCCTGGTCTCCGCGGTGGACTTCCAGATCGGCATCACGACGACGGACGTGGACGAGGCGGGCGGCGCGTTGAGGGGAACGCCCGAGGTCATCACGCCGTCCAGCGCTTCGGCGTTCCTCGCGAGCGCGGCGGTCGGAACGGCAGGCTCGGGTGTGGAGCAGGGGCTGGAGGCCGCCGCGCTCTCGCTGGCCGGACCTTTCGGCAAGTACCTGCGCCCTCGAGTGCCGCTCGTCCTGCTCTTCATCAGCGATGAGGAGGACCAGTCGCCCTCGGCTGTGGACGAGTACCTGGCTGCCTATCGGGCGGCCAAGGGCGGCATCGCGACGCTCGTGACCGCCCACGCCATCGTGGGTCCGTCGCCCGACGGTTGCGTGTCGGCCGTTGGGAACGCCGAGCCGGGCGCCCGATACGAACAGATCGCGGCTGCCACCGGTGGCGCGACGGCGAGCATCTGCAGCCCGGACTTCTCGGATGCCCTCGCGGGCTTCGCGCAAGGGGTGTTGACGCCCAAGTTCAAGTTCGACCTCTCCAGCCCCGCGAAGAGTGGCACGGTCAAGGTCTCGATCAACGGTGAGCCCTGCCCCGACGGGTGGGAGGTGACCGGCCCCCCCGGCGTCCAGGTGGTGACCTTCGCCCCCGACTCCAAGTGCCTGCCCGCCGAGGGTGACTCCCTGGTGTTCAGCTACGAGTTGGATGCCTGCTACCTCTTCGAGGCGGCCGGCGGGGACGGGCCCTAGATCCAGGTCCGCCGGGCCCGCACGCCCGGCGCCGGGCATCGCCACAAGTGGGGCAGGCCGCCCCCATCGCAAGCCCGCTCGCCCGCGACCGGGTCCACGCAAGTGCCCGCCATCATGGGCCCGCGCGCTCCTGGCACTGCGCTTGCTTCCTGCGAAGTGTCAGCTACCGCCGCGCCGGGGTGCCCGCGCGGCCAGAGGAGGCGCTCATGGGTTGGGCATTGCTGTTTCTCGCCGTCGCGTTCATCGCCGGCGTGCTCGGGTTCACCGGCGTCGCCATCGCGGCGGCCGGCATCGCGAAGATCATCTTCTTCGTGGCAGTGGCACTCTTCATCATCTCGATGGTCGCCAGCGCTCTGCGCGGCCGGCCACGAGACCTCTTGTAGGCTCCGCTGCCACCCCGTCGTCGCGCGCCCCTCGGCGGGAGGGGCGCGCATCCGGCTTCACTTCGCCGGTGCCTTGGTGCCCTTCTTGCGCGTGTAGGTGGTCTCGAAGACCTTGTAGCCGTCGCCGGCGTGGAGGTCGTACATCTCCATCACGTGCCGATCGGGGCCCTCGATGCGCAGGACCAGGCGCACCATGCGGCCGTAGACGCCGAGCGCAGGCTCGTCCATCTCGCCGTAGAGCGTCAGCACCTTGCCATCGCGGTCCATCGAGCCCTTCGAGAAGCTGATGTTGGTGGACATCGTGTCGATCCAGGTCGACTCGTAGATCTTGCGGATGTTGTTGTAGCCGGTGACCGCGACGCCCTCGTAGGGCTGGCCCATCATCGTGGACTTCGACACGCCGCGGACGAAGCGGCCGCCGAGGATCCAGCTCGACTCCATGGTGCCGCGCGACTCGGTGGCGGGCGCGTCGGGGCCGCCCATCCAGAGGCGGGTCACCGTGTCGAAGCTTCCGACGAGGGGGCGCAGGCGCTGGTGACCCTCGCCGGGCTGAGCGAGCTTCAGCCACTCGGCCATCATGGCTTCCTGGTCGCCCTCGGGGGCGGGCTCGGTGGCGAGGGCGGGCGAGGCCAGCGCGCACAGGGCGAGGGCGAGGGCGAGACGGCGCATGGAGGACCTCCGTGGTCGGCGGCTGGGTGGCTCGGTGAGGGCGCCACCATACTACCGAGCACCGGCGCGAAACACCCGGCCGTAGCGCCCGCGGCGGGGCATGCTGCCCCACATCCGCCGCCGCTCTGGCAAGGGCCGGTGGCGGCGATCGCCTCGATTCCCCGGTGACGGGCGCGCCGCCGCCTCTGGCATGGAAGTTGCGCTCGATCAGGCCTGTACGCCTGAACGGCTCTGCCAGCGGAGCACGCCATGAAGCACATCACCTTCGCAGAATTCGAGAACCACGACGCAGCCGAGCGCGCGCGAGCGCTGCTGGCGCGGGCTCCCGAGCTGGATGTCCACGTCGACCTCATCGATCACACCCAGCACCTGCGCCAGGACGAGTTCGGCCACGGCCTGACCTCGGCTCGACGCGGCCTGCTGCAGGCCTCCCTGATCGGCCTGGTCTTCGGCGGCCTCGTCGGCGTCGCCCTCGTGTGGCCCTTGGGCCTGCTCCAGGTCCCCTGGGGCGTCTCCCTCATCGGCGGCGCCTTCGCCGGCGCCTTCTACGCAGGCCTCCACGGGGCGCTGATGGGCGGCAACAGCCCCATGCCCGAGCTGGAGGCCGAGGCCAAGGCCATCGACCCCGACCACGTCCTGCTGGCCGTCGAGGCCCGCGACGAGGAGGCGCTACGCCGCGCGGACGCCCTGGCGAGAGCCCACGGCGCCCTGCACATCAGCCACGCCGAGGCGGCCGGCTGAGCCCCGCTCCGGCGCCGCCTCCGCCGTGTTGACCGGCCACCGGTCCGCCGCTACCGTCGCCAGCGATGAGCGTCCCGCGCATCCACAGGATGGAACCCGGCGACGGCCGCGTCGTGCTGGTGGTCACCGCCCACGCTGACGACCTCGCGCTCTTCCTCGGCGGGACGGTCGCCGCGTGGGTGGACGCGGGCTGGCGCGTCGTGGCGGTGCGCGCGACCGATGACCGCTGGGACTCGCTGGGGCTGAGCGAGGAGGAGACGGTCGCCGCCAACGCGTCCGAGTTCCGCCTGGCGGGCGAGATCCTGGGCGTGGCGGAGCTCGTCGAGCTGGGCTACCCGACCGACACCCTGGCCGACGTGAGCGAGGTGGCGCTGCGCGAGAAGATCATCCGCGAGATCCGGCGCTTTCGCCCGTATGCCGTGGTCACCTTCGACCCACGGAGCCTGTACGGCGAGGACAACCAGGACCACGTGGCGGTGGCGCGGGCGACCGACGAGGCCTGCTGGGCCAGCCAGTTCGACAAGCACCACCCGGAGCACATCGCCGAGGGTCTGGCGGTGCACGGGGTCTTCGAGCGGTGGTACTTCGCGCGCGAGGTGGAGCGGGCGACGCACATCGTGGACATCGGCGCACAGCTCGGGCGCAAGGTGGCGGCGGCGGTGGCACACCGGACGATGATGCTGAACGTGCTGAACCAGCTCCGGTTGCAGGCGCAGACGGGAGGCTGGCGCATCGACGCGGTGGACGCCGCGCTCGGGGCGGGCGAGCCGGGACCGCTGGTGGCGGAGCTGGTGGGCTCGCTGTCGGCGGAGGTCGGGCGGCGCCACGGCCTGGAGGCGGCGGAGGAGTTCCGCGTGGTGCGGTTTGGCGGACTCGAGGGGATCCTCGAGGCGCTCGGGACGCGGCTGCCGTGAGGTGCTTGGCCCCGCGGCGGTCAGGCGGCCGGGCGAGCTGGCGCCTCGCTGGTGCGCTGCTGGCGCTGTCTGCGCTGGGGGCGGGCTGCGCGGCGAGCGGCGCCGATGGGCTCTCCGACGCGGCGGCGGACGCCGACACGGCGACTGGTGACGCCCTCGCCGACGCTGGCGGCGAGGTGGCGGAGGCGCTACCCGACGCGGCCACCGACGCCGACGCGGTGCCCGGCGACGCCGCCCCCGACGCCGGCGACACCGATTCGGGACCAATCTCCCTCCAGTGGCCGGTGGACGCGCCCGGGCCCTACCACGTGGGCGTGCGCACCTGGGAGATCACCTACCAGCCCGAGGCGTGGGGCGAGCCGCGCACCTTGCTGCTGCACGTCTGGTACCCGACCGAGGACACCGAGGGCGAGGCGGCCGTCTACTCCCAGCTCTTCCCGGACCCCGACGCCCTGGTGGACGCGACGCTGGCGCGGCCCGAGCCCGAGCGAAAGCTGCCAGTGCTGGCACATTCCCACGGCTACGACGGCTTCGCCGGAAACTCGGCGTTCCTCATGCGCTACTTCGCCAGCCACGGCTGGATCGCCCTGGCCCCGGATCACACCGGGAACACCATCATCGGCGGCCTCGACCCGGTCCCGCCCGGCTTCGACTACCTGCGCTCGCTGGACATCAGCGCCTCGCTGGACGCCCTCGAGTCCCTCGAAGCCCCCGACCCGCTGGCCGGAGCCGCCGACACCTCGCGCGTGGTGCTCTCGGGCCACAGCTACGGCGGCTACACCGCGTGGGCGACGGCGGGAGTGACCTACAACATGCCCCGCGAGCGCCTGGACTGCCCCGACTGCACCGAGGCCCAGCTCGCCGTCTTCGCCGAAGGCCTCGGCGACCCCCGCGTCCAGGCCATCATCCCCATGGCAGGCGCCATCGAGCCGACCCAGATCGCCGACGACGGCACCATCACCGTCACCATCCCCGTGCTGGCGATGAGCGGCAGCCTCGACTCCCCGGAGAGATACCAGGCCCAGTTCGACGCCACCAAAGCCCTCGACCTCCGCTGGCTCGAGCTCGAAGGCGGCTGCCACAACACCTTCGGCCTCCCCACCTGCAAGACCCTCCCGCCCGACAAAGGCTATGCCATCATCGACACCTACGCCCTCGCCTTCGCCCGCCACACCATCCTCGCCGACCCCTCCGAAACCACCCGCAACATCCTCGACGGCACCACCCAAGTAGCCCCCGAGGCCACCTTACGACGGCACGGCGGCCCGTGACCCGCGGGCCGCACCGAGCGTCCTGCGCGAGAGCGAGGTGTCAGGCACCCGCAGTACTCACTTGGGAGCAGGCACCGGTGAACCGCGGGTAGGGTGCTTGGCTTGGCCGCTGGCGTGCTCCATGTCGAGAGATGCGAGGTCTTTCCGCGGAGCGCTGCGACGACGCGAGTCGAGAGCTTCCCGCGGAAAGCACGGGTGATGCTCCCGAGCCACGTCCCTGCGGTGGAGGCGCGCCCGGCGTGAAGTGGAGGCCACGCGGCCGGGGCGGGTCAGGCGAGGCTGCGGTGGAGGCTTCGGATGGCGGAGGCGAACAGCACGGTGCCGATGCCGGCGAGGGCGGTGAGTTGGGGGGCGATGTCGGTGAAGGTGGCGCCTTTGAGGAGGACGGCTCGGAGGATCTCGACGAAGTGGCGCATGGGGTCGAAGGCGGTGAAGGGCTGGAGCCAGGGGGGCATGTTGGCTACCGGGGTCATGAAGCCGGAGAGGATGATCGCCGGGAGGATGACCATGAAGGCGATCATGAAGGCCTGCTGCTGGGTGCGGGCCAGGGTGCCGACCAGGAGGCCCAGGCCGACGGTGCTGAGGAGATAGAGGACGCCGCCCAGCGCCAGGAGCGAGAGGGGGCCTCGGAGGGGGACGTCGAAGACCACGGCTCCGGCGGTGATGACCAGGGCCAGGTCGAGGAGGCCCAGGCCCGCATAGGGGAGGGACTTTCCGAGGACGAGGATGGAGGGGGCGATGGGGGTGACCAGCACCTGCTCGAGGGTGCCGACCTCCTTCTCGCGGGCGATGCCCATGGCGGTGACGGCCAGGATGATGGTCATCAGGAGCGTCGCGGCCACGCCGGGGACGAAGTAGATCTGGCTGTCCAGGGTGGGGTTGTAGAAGACACGGGGAACCACGGTGGTCGTTGGCAGGCGGGGGGCGCGCTCGAGGGCGGCGGCGCGGGCCGAGAGGCGCTGGCGGGCGAGCTGGAGCGAGTGGCCGATGGCGTAGGCGCTGAGGGCGTTCTGGGCGATGACGGCGCGGTTGGGCTCGCCGCCGTCCACCAGCACCTGCAGCGCCGTCGCCTTGCCCGAGTCGAGGTCCTCGGCCAGGCCGCGGGGCAGGATGAGGGCGACCGGGGCCTCGCCGTGGGTGACGGCCGCCATGGCGTGCTCGGCGTCGGGGGTGGCGAAGGCCAGGTCGAAGGCGTCGCCGGCGGTGATCTCGCGGACCATGGCGCGGCTCTCGGCGCTGCGGTCCTGGTCGGCGACCACCGTGGGGACGTGCTCGATGTCCAGGTTGACCGCAAAGCCCAGCAGCGTGAGCTGCAGGAGCGGCCCCACCACCAGCATCACGGCCAGTCGCGGGTCGCGCACGGTCTGGCGCACCTCCTTGAGCATCATGGAGCGGAGCGCGGCGAGCTGTCCGGGGGCGTTCACGCGAGGGTCCTCCGGAAGCGACGGGTGGCCAGCGTGAGCAGCACGACGAAGAAGGCGGCCAGGGCCAGCACGTCGGGCCAGATGACGGCGATGCCGTTGCCGCGCAGCAGGATGGCGCGCAGCGCGCGGACGAAATGCATGGGCGGCAGGACGTTGGCGATGCCTTGCAGAAGCGGCGGCATGTTCTCGATGGGGAAGATGAAGCCGGAGAGCAGCAGCGCCGGCAGCACCGTGGAGAGCAGGGCGAGCTGGCTGGCCAGCATCTGGTTGCGGGCGACGACGCTGATGAGCAGCCCCTGCATGAGCATGGCGAGGAGAAACACCGCCGCGACGGCGAAGAGCAGCAGCACGCTGCCGTTGACCGGCACGCCGAAGAGCGCGACGCCGAGCGTCAGGGTGAGCAGCACCTGGACCAGGCCCAGGACGAAGTAGGGGCCGAGCTTGCCCAGGATGATGGAGAGGCGGCCGACGGGCGTGGAGAAGAGCTGCTCCATGGAGCCGCGCTCGTACTCGCGGGCGATGGTCAGGGCGGTGAGCATGACGGCGATGATGACCAGGATCAGGACCATGAGGCCGGGGACGAGGAAGATGGCGCTCTCGAGGCCGGGGTTGAAGAGAGTGCGGACGCGGACGCTGAGCGGCGGCTCGGCGGTGCCCAGGATGGTCGCGAGGGAGCGCTGATTGACCGAGAGTGCCAGGGCGTTGGCATATCCGAGGGCGACCGAGGCGGTGGTGTTGTCGGAGCCGTCGGCGAGGAGCTGCACCTCGGCGGTCTCGCCGCGGCCGAGCGCGCGACCGTAGCCGTGGGGGATGACCAGCGCGATGCGGGCGACGTTCCGGCGGAAGAGCGGCTCCACGGCCTCGGCGTCGGAGGTCTCGACCACGGGCACGAAGGTGTCGCCCGAGACGAAGGCGGCGCGCAGCTCGCGCGATTGCGGGGTGTGGTCCTGGTCGATGACGGCCAGGGGGATGTGCTCGACGTCGAAAGAGACGGCATATCCGAAGAGCAGGAGCAGCAGCACCGGCATGCCCAGCGCGAAGACCAGCACCTGGCGATCGCGCAGGATGTGCATGACCTCCTTGAGGGCCATGGCGCGGGCGCGGCGGAGGCCGTCCATGCTCAGAGCTCGTTCTGGCGGGTGGAGCCCGCGGCCAGGGTGAGGAAGACGTCCTCGAGAGTGGGCTCGGTGGGCGTGATGTCGGCGCCGGTGATGCCGGCGCGCTCGAGGGCGCGGGCCATGGCGTCGGGGTCGGACAGCGGGCCGCGGACGCGGACGTGCAGCGCGCGGCCGAAGGGCTGGATGTCGAGGACGCCGTCCTGGCCGGCCAGGGCCGAGCGCAGCGCGGGCACGCTGAGGTCGCCGCCGATGGCCAGCATGGTGCCGGGGACGTGGGTGCGCTTGAGCGCCGCCGGCGTGTCCAGGGCGGTGAGGTGGCCGTCCACCATCAGGCCGACGCGGCCGCAATACTCGGCCTCGTCGAGGTGGTGGGTGGTGACGAAGACGGTGGTGCCCTCGCGCACGAGCTGGCGGATGAGGCGCCAGAAGGAGCGGCGCGACGCCGGGTCGACGCCGGCGGTGGGCTCGTCGAGGAAGATGAGGGTCGGCTCGTGCAGCAGCGCCGAGGCCAGGGCGAGGCGCTGGCGGATGCCGCCGGGCAGGTCGCGGGTGAGCGCCCGGCGGCGGTCGGTGAGGCCGGCGACCTCGAGGGCGTAGTCGATGCGCTGACGGCGGCGGGCCCCGCGCAGGCCGTAGGCGCCGGCGAAGAACGACAGGTTCTCGGCGACCTCCAGGTCGGTGTAGAGCGAGAAGCGCTGGGACATGTAGCCGATGGACGACTTCACGCGCACGGCCTGGTCGGGCAGCTCGAAGCCGGCGACCCGCGCGCTGCCGGAGGTGGGCGCCAGCAGCCCGCAGAGCATGCGGATCGTCGTGGATTTCCCTGCCCCGTTGGCGCCCAGGTAGCCGAAGATCTCGCCGCGCTCGACGCGAAAGGACACGGCGTCCACGGCCACGAAGTCGCCGAAGCGGCGGGTGAGGTCCTGGACCTCGATGATCGGCGCGGCGGCGGGCTCAGCCACGGGGGCCGCCGACGCCAGAGGCCGTCTCGGCGTCCCTGACGCGGGCCAGGAACACGTCCTCGAAGTCTGGGGCGACGGCCTCCAGGCGGATGGCCTCCGGCAGCGTGCGGCGGAAGGCCTCGGCGGCGCCGGCGCGGACGACCACGCGCACCGCGGAGCCGTGGGGGCTGACGGCCAGCACCTCGTCGTGGCTGGCGAGGTCCTCCTCCAGGGCGTCGCGGTCGTCGGTGTGGAGGAGCAGGGTCTCGTGCTCGAAGGCGCGCACCAGCTCGTCGGGGCGGCCCTCGGCCAGCAGGCGGCCGCGGTGCATCAGGCCCACCCGCTGACAGCGCGAGGCCTCGTCCATGTAGGGGGTCGCCACGATGATGGCCATGCCCTCGTGGAGGAACTCGTGCAGCAGGTCCCAGAGCTCGCGGCGGCTGACCGGGTCGACGCCGTTGGTCGGCTCGTCCAGCAGCAGCACGCGCGGCTGGTGGAGCAGCGCGCAGGCCAGCGCCAGCTTCTTGTACATG
Organism: Deltaproteobacteria bacterium; assembly: GCA_020632695.1. Taxonomy (GTDB): domain Bacteria; phylum Myxococcota_A; class UBA9042; order PHBI01; family JACKFB01; genus JACKFB01. Next base: position 52,964 of record JACKFB010000001.1, on the reverse strand, counting down.
CCGCCCGAGAGCGCGCTGGCCCTGCGGTCGCCGAAGCGCGCCAGCCGCGTGACCTCGAGCAGGCGGTCGCGGCGCTCGCGCATGGCGTGACCGGAGAGGCCGAAGAGCTTGCCGAAGAACCACAGGTTCTCGTGGACGCTGAGGTCGCCGTAGAGGCTGTACTGCTGGGGCATGTAGCCCAGCGCCTCGAGGGTCTCTGACGAGCCGGGCGCCACGCGCCTCCCGGCGATGAAGGCGACGCCCGCGTCGGGGGTGATGAGGCCGGTGAGCAGGCGGATGGTCGTCGTCTTGCCGGCGCCATCGGGGCCCACCAGGCCGTAGAGCTCGCCCGGGCGCAGCGCCAGCGAGAGCCCGGCCACCGCCCGGTTGTCGCCGAAGGCGCGCTCCAGGTCGCGGGCCTCCAGCGCCAGGTCGGCGGTGGGCTCGGGCTCGGGCTCGGCCGCTCTGCGGCGCAGGCGGAGCATCACTGACGCTCGGTGCCCGGGATGGTGATCTCGACCGGCATGCCCGGGCGCAGCGCGCCGTCGGGGTTCGGGATGTGCACCACCACCGCGTAGACCAGCCTGTCGCGGTCCTCGCGGGTCTGCACGTTGCGCGGCGTGAACTCGGCCTCGGTGGCGACCCGGTGGATGACCCCCTCGAAGCTGCGCTCGGGCATGGCGTCGGCCACCACCTGCACCTTGCGGCCGGGCTTCGCGGCCTCGAGCTCGGCGTTCGGCACGTAGAAGGTCGCCTTGGCCTCGCGGATGTCCACCAGCGTCAGCAGCGGCCCGCCGGGCTGCGCCACCTCGCCCGGCTCGATGTTCCGGCGGCTGACCTCGCCTCGATGGGGCGCCACCAGCTTGCACTCGTCGACGGCCACCTGTGCCCGGGCGCGCGCCGCCTCGGCCGCCTCGACCTGCTTCTGCGCGGCCTCGAGCTGGCGGCCGGCCAGCGTCTCCTTGAGCCGCGCCGCGCCGACGCCCTCCTCGGCCACCGCCGCCTGCTTGGCCGCCGCCGTGGCCCCCGCCCCCGCCACGTCGAGCTGGCGCGCCAGCGCCGCCGCCTGGGTCTTCGCCGTGTCCACGTCCTGCTCGGACGCCCCGCCCGTCGCGTGCAGCGTCTCGACCCGCCTCGCCGCCCGCTCGGCCGCGCTGCCCTGCACCCGCAGCGGCGCCGCCTGCGCCTTGGCCGCCCGCGCCTGCGCCGTGGCCGCCTCCGCCTGCCGCTGGGCCGCGTCGATGCCCGTGCTGGCCAGCGGCACGCCCACCTCCGCCGCGCTGGCCGCCGCCTTCGCCGCCGCCACCCCCGCCTCGGCCTGCGCCAGCGCCGCCTCCGGCTCGCCGCAGTCCAGCGCCACCACGAGCTGCCCGGCCTCGACCACGTCGCCCTCGTCGACCAGCACCTCCTTGACCCGCAGCGGCAGCCGCGACACCACGTCCACCTCGGTGCCCTCGACGATCGCGCTGCCGCCGGTCGCGCGCCCCGCCTCCCGCGCCTGCGAACGCAGCTGCAGGTAGAGCCCCACGGCCACCGCCGCCACCAGCACCACGAAGATCACCGCGAATCGCTTCATCGTCCGGACTCCTCCGCGCGCACCCGCGCCACACCCAGCGCCCGCAACCGCTCCGCCTGCGCCACCGCGGCGTCGAAGCTCGCCTTGATCTCGGCGAGCTGCGCCTGCTCCAGCGCCTCCTCGGCCGCCTGCACCTCGAGCGTCGTGGCCGTCCCCGCCTCCTGCCCGCCCCGCGCCGCGTCCAGGTACACCCGCGCCGCCTCGACCTGCGCCGTCGCCGCCTCGCCCGACGCCCGCGCCGTGCGCAGCGCCGCCTCCGCGTCCGCCAACCGCCGCCGCGTGTCCTCTCCGGCCGCCTCCCGCAGCGACCCCACCTCGGCGATGCGCGCGTCCAGCTCGTCGCGCTGCCGGGCGCGCAGGCCCCCGTCGAAGGCCTCCCAGCTCAGCTTCACGCCGGCCGCCCAGACGAAGCCGGCGCGGTCGGTCTCGACGAAGGTGCGCGGGTACTGGTAGCCGCCGGTCGCGTAGAGGTCCACCGTCGGCAACGCCGAGCGCCGCACCGCCTGCTGCTGCCGCTCCAGCGCCTGTTGCGACGCGTCCAGCCGCGCCTCGACCGGCGTGGTCTCCGGCGCCGCGACCTCGACCGGGACCAGCTCCCCCAACCGCTCGCTGAGCACCACCGGCTCCCCGGGCGACAGCCCCAACAGCAGCCGCAGCGTCTCGGCCCCTCGCTCGCGCCCCTGCCGCGCCGCCACCAGCCGCGACTCCAGCTCGGCGACCCGGCTGCGCGCCGCGGCCACGCCCACCTTGGACGCCAGCCCCGCCGCCAGCCCCGACTGCGCCCGGTCGCGCGCGTCCCGCGCCACCGCCAGCGCGCCCTCGGTCACGCGCGCCACCTCGTCTTGCAGCGCCACCCCCAGGTACGCCAGCCGCACCGCCTGCGCGACCTCGGCCTGCCGCTCCGCCCCGTCGGCCGCCGCCGCGCGCTCCATCGCTGCCGCCGCCTCGACGCGCGCCGCCCGCGCCCCGAAGTCCAGCGCCCGCCACCCGGCGGTCACGCTGGCCGACGCCACGTGGGCGGTGCCGATCTCGCGGGTGATGGACACCGGCTCGCTGGTCCCGGGCAGGGTGATGCCCGTGTCGATGGACAGCTCGGGCACCGGCCCCTGGTAGCGGTACGCGCCCTCCACCGAGACCCGCGGCAGCCACGCCGTCCTGGCCTGCCGCGTCCGGGCGCGGGCGGCGTCCTCGGCGTGACCGGCCGCGGCCAGCGCCGGATGACGGCCCAGGGCGCGGGCCACCGCCTGGTCGATGGACAGCGTCTCCGCGCCGGCGCCGGGCGCCAGCAGCAACGCGCCGATGAGCGCGATCCGACCCGCACGCATGGTCATCCCTCCTCCGCCGGTTCGGGCACGGTCGCTGCGGCGCGCATGTCCTCGATGCCGGCGTCGAGGCGGTCCAGCAGGTCGTGCAGCACCGGGATGTCGGCGTCGCCCAGCCGCCCCAGCAGCCGACGCAGCCGCTTCGCCTGACGCGGCGCGAGCCGGGCGAGGAAGCCGCGCCCCTCGTCGGTGAGCACCACGTCGCGGCGGCGCCGGTCGGCCCCGTGAGCCTCGCGGCGCACGAAGCCCTGGCGCTCGAGCGTGTCCACGACGCCGGTGATGGTCGCCGTCGAGACGCCCGCGCGCTCGGCCAGCCGCGAGGGGGCCGCCCGGTGCCCCTCGCTGCGCAGCAGCAGCACCAGGAGCTGCATCCGCGCGATCGAGATGCCCTCGCTGGCGAACTCCGCCTCCATGGCGCTGCGCAGGTTGCTGGCGACCAGCAGCAGGCGCATCCCGGCCAGCACCCGCGTGCCCTGGACCTCGATGCCCTGCGCGCGCATCAGCCCCTCGATGAACTCGGGGGGCGGCAGGTCACGCGCGATGAAGTCGTCCCGGCTGCTCAACGGAGCACCTCCGGTCGGGTCCCTGGGTTCATCGGTTCTCGATCAGGAGGCATGTATCTAGCCTCCTCATATTCATGTGTCAAGCATCTCGTGACCGCCCCTCTCCGCAAGCCCTCTCCGCACGCCAACACCGCGCGCAGCCGCTGCGCCGGCGGCCCCGGTGGCCACCCGCGCGCCCCTGGGCTAGGCTCGCTCCTCGACGACCCGGGAGCCTCGAGTGCCAGCTACGACGCGGAAGTTCGGGACCTTCGGCGGTGTCTTCACCCCGGCGATCCTCACGATCCTCGGCGTCATCATGTACATGCGCCTGCCCTGGATCGTCGGGCAGGGCGGCCTCTTCGTCACCGTGGGCATCATCGTGGTGGCGCACCTCATCTCGGTCACCACCGGGCTGAGCGTCTCGTCCATCGCCACCGACAAGCGCGTCGACGCCGGCGGCAGCTACTACATCATCTCCCGCAGCCTGGGCCTCGCCCTGGGCGGCACGCTGGGGCTGGCGCTCTTCCTGGGCCTCTCGTTCAGCGTCAGCCTGTACCTCATCGGCTTCGCCGAGAGCTGGCTCACCGCCACCGGCTACCTCATCACCCCCGACGCCGTACGCCTCACCGGCTCCATCGCGCTGCTGGCGGTCACCGTCGTGACCTTCATCAGCACCGCCCTCGCCATCAAGACCCAGTACTTCATCATGGCGGCCATCTTCCTGTCGGTGGCCTCCATCGTGGTCGGCGCGCTGACCGGCCCCGCCCCCGCCGCGGGGCCCCACCTCCAGGCGCTGACGACCGCGGTCCCCATCGCCACGCTCTTCGCCATCTTCTTCCCGGCCGTCACCGGCTTCGAGGCCGGCGTCTCCATGTCCGGCGACCTCGCCGACCCCAGCCGCTCCATCCCCCGCGGCACCCTCGCCGCCATCGGCGTGGGGCTGCTGGTCTACCTCGCCCTCGCCTGCCTCCTGGCCTGGCGCGTGCCCGCCGCCGACCTCGCCGACGACCCCGGCGTCCTCTTCCAGGTCTCGCTCTGGCCGCCGCTGGTCACCGCTGGCGTCTTCGGCGCCACCCTCTCGTCGGCCCTGGGCAGCATCCTGGGCGCCCCGCGCATCCTCCAGGCCTGCTCGCTCGACGGCATCACGCCGCGCGTGTTCGCCCGCGGCCACGGCGCCGCCAACGAGCCCCGCCGCGCCGTCCTGGTGACCTTCTTCATCGCCTGGTCCGGCATCCTCCTCGGAGACCTCGACGCCATCGCCCGCGTGGTCTCGATGTTCTTCATCACCACCTACGGCTTCCTCAACCTGAGCTGCGCGCTGGAGAGCTGGGCCAGCCCCGACTTCCGCCCCGACTTCCGCATCCCCCGCTGGGTCTCGCTGCTGGGCGCCGCCACCTGCATCATCACCATGATCCAGCTCGACGTGGTCGCGATGCTCGCGGCCTCGGTCGCCATGGCCGTCGGCTTCATCTGGCTCAAGCGCCGCCAGCTCACCCTCGACGAGGGCGACACCTGGGACGGCATCTGGGCCTCGGTGGCCCGCGCCAGCCTCGGCAAGCTCCGCGAGCGCACCCGCCACGCCCGCAACTGGCGCCCCTCGCTGGTCACCTTCGCCACCGGCGCCGCCGCCCCCTCGCCCGCCTCCCTCCTCGGCACCCTCATCGCCGAGGCCCGCGGCATCAGCGCCCACTTCGACGTCGTGCGCCACGACGCGCCCACCCACGGCGCCGACCGCTCGCCCCGCCGCGTCGAGACCCGCGACCCCTACGACACGGTGCGCGCCATCGCCCGCTTCCACGGCAGCGAGGGCCTGGCGCCCAACACCGCGCTGCTCGACGCGAGCTGGGTCAGCGAGGACGGCCCGGCCGGCGAGCGCCTGCTGACGGCCATCGCGGGCCTCGGCCTCAACCTCGGCGTCGCCTCCGTGCGCGCCTCCTCGCGCCTCGAGCGCCCGCGCAGCCTGGCGCTCTGGACCCGCGAGTCCACGGCCGACCTCGCCTTCGGGCTGGCGCTCCTGCGCGAGCTCACCGCCATGGCCGCCTGGCGCCACGCCGCGATCCACCTCGTGGTCCTGACCGAGGACGGCGCCCAGCTCCGCGCCCTCGAGCAGCGCCTGCGCGGCTGGCTCACCAAGGTCCGCGTCGAGGCCGACCTCGCCGTCCACTACAGCCCGCGTGCCGAGGGCTTCGGTCGCCTCGTCGCCGCCGGCGCGGCCCCGGCCGACCTCCACCTCATCGGCATCGCCCACGCCAACCCCGACGACGCCCGCCTCGACGCCGACCGCCTCACCGGCATCGCCGCCCAGCTCGACAACGTGCTCTTCATCGAGGCCTCCTCCGACTTCACCTCGCCGGTCCCGCGCCACGCCCGCGTCCGCTCGGCCCAGGACCTGGCGAGCGAGGGTCCGCTGCCCTCCTTCCCGCGCACGGTCCCGGTCTCCTTGCCCGAGGACGTCTCGCTGCGCGCCGCCCTGCGCGACCTGGAGCGCGGCATCACCACGGCGCTCGCCCGCTTCCACGCCGACCACGTCACCGCCGTCCGCGACCTGGCGCGCCCCGCCACGGCCGAGCTCGAGGCGCTGGGCGAGCGCACCTTCACCCGCCTCGACCAGGCGCTGGCCACCGAGCGCCCCGACCGACGGCGCAAGGCCGTCGCCCGGCTCCGCAGCGACGTGCGCAACCGCACCGAGCGCCTGCTCGACCGGCTCGAGAGCCAGCTCATCGCCGACCAGCGCGCCGCACTCGAGGCCGGGCTCGCGCGGCTGGACGAGGACCTCACCGCCCTCGCCCAGGCGACGCCCGCCCGGGTGTCGATGCTGCTGGACGGCGTCCGGATCGCACCCGGCCGCGGCGCCACCAGGGCGCGCCTGACCGCGCTGCGCCGGCGCGTGATGGCGCGCCTGTCCGGCCGCCCGGCGATGCTGCCGGTGCGGCTGGGCGCCCGGGTGCCCGTGCTGGTGGAGCCCGGCCTGCGCGCAGCCGTCGCCGAGGTGGTCGAGCTGGTGGGCGGGCGCCGGGCCGGCACCCTGAGCGCCATCGAGCGGCTGCTGGCCCGCGCGGCGTGGGCCATCGAGCACGGCGCCGCGCCGACCGACCCCGACGAGCGCGCCGACGACGCGGCCCTCGCCGAGACCCGCGCCCGCTTCGACGACGAGCTGGCGGCCGTCAGGCACCACGAGGACGAGGGCCTGCTGGCCTGCCGGGACGCGCTGGTGGCGGGCGCGACCGAGGCGATGCAGCGCATCGTCGCCGCCGCCGATCAGGTGGCCGGTGTGCGCTCGCCCCGGGGCGGCCGCCGCGCCGCCCGAGAGGCCGCGGCGCAGTCAGCGCGGGCGCGCGAGGCGCTGGCGCGAGACGCCGAGCGGCAGACCCGGCTGGTGGAGCACATCCGGCTCGATCAGGTGCTGCGGGCCTTCCACCAGCGGCTCCAGGCGGCGGTGCTCCGGGCGCGCCAGAGCGTCCGACATGGCGTCCGCGCCCGCGCCATCAGCGAGCTGGAGGGCCTTGGCGCGATGATCCGGGCCGGGCTGGACGGCTCCGCCGAGGCGCGGCCGCGTGCCCCGGCCTCGCTGGCCGCCGCGCTGGACGACGAGGGGATCATCGCGATCCTGCGCGACGAGGCGAGCCGCGCGCTGGCCGACCTGCCCGAGCTGGCGCAGGGCCTTCCCCGGGACAGCGCGGACGCCGCAGCCGAGGGCCAGGCGACCGAGGTGGAGCTGCGGCGTCTGGTCGAGCTGGTGGTCGAGACGGAGCTGGTGACGCCGCTCGAGGAGGCGCTCCAGTCCATCAAGGCGACGGTGGCGCGGGCGGCGCGGGTGGCCCACGACGTGGCGCGGCTGTTGGGCAGCGTGGCGGCCGAGAGCGACCTTGGGCCCGAGGAGGAGCCCGACGAGGACCTGCGCGAGCTGTACGCGGAGGCGGTCGAGCGCATCGACGCCGAGCGGGTCGCCGTGAGCGCCGCGCTCGAGGAGGCCGAGGAGGCCTTCGCGCGCCACGAGGCGACGGTGGTGGCGCGGACGCGCGTCGAGTCGGTGACGGGCTCGGTGCAGGAGCTCGAGCGCTTCGTGCGGCGGAGCAGCGGCGGCCGGGCGCTCTCGCGCGCGGCGCGGCTGGTCGAGCGCCTGCAGGGGGGCCTGCGCGACGGGCTGGCGCGGCTGGTCTATGAGCGCAGCCGCGGGGTGCTGCTGGCGCGGCGGCTGGCGCAGCCCGAGGGCCAGGCCGGCGCGGTGGAGCGGGTGCTGGCCATGGTGAGCGCGTCGGAGCCCGACCCCAACGTGGAGCATCGCCTGTCGGTGCACTACGCCCAGCTCTTCTCGGGCGGCCACGCCGCCTACCGGGCCTACCGGGTGGACCGCGACCTGGAGATGGGCGCCGCCGACCGCGCCGTGGCGCAGCGCGAGGGCGGGCGCGGCGGCGCCATCATCGTGACCGGCGAGCTGCGCTCGGGCACGACCAGCCTGGCCCAGGCCATCCTCGAGCGCCACGCCGACCGGGACCGGGTCCTCCGGGTGAGCGCGCCCGAAGGCGGCTCGCCCTCGCCCGACGAGCTGCACGCGGCGCTGGCCCGCGCGACCGGCCAGCGCGGCAGCCCCGACGAGATGCTCTCGGCGCTGGTCCCCGACACCGCCCTCTTCTTCCACGACGCCGAGCTCTGGTGGGAGCGCTCGCCGGGCGGCCTCGCCGCCATCGACGCGCTCTGCCGCCTCATCGACCGCCACGGCGAACGCCTGCTCTTCGTCATCGTCATCAACGGCCACGCGCTGCGCCTGCTGCGCAGGCTCGGCCGCTTCGAGCGCGAGGCCCTCACCACCGTCGTCGCCAGCCCCTTCGACGCCCTGGCGCTCCGGCGGGCGATCATGAGCCGCCACGAGGCCTCGGGCCTGGACCTGCACCTCTCCACCGGCGACCACCGCCCGGGCGAGTGGCGCCTGGCCCGCGTCTTCTCGAGCCTCTTCGACGTCACCGACGGGGCCATCGGCGCCGCGCTCGACGCCTGGGTCGCCCACCTCACCGCCGTCGACGACCGCAGCGTCACCCTGCGCCCGCCGACCACACCGCGGCTCGAGGCCCTCGACCTCCTGGACCCGGACCTGGCCGCCATCCTGGTCGAGCTGGTGCTGCACCGGCGCCTGGACGACGCCCGCCTCGCCCGCGTCACCGGGCTCACGCCGGCGCCGCTCTCGGCGTCCATCTCCGCGCTCCTGCGCAGCGGCCTGGTCTCGCGCACGCGCCGCGGCAGCCTGGAGCTGTCGCGCTACGTCCGCCCCCACGTCGTGCGCTGGCTCGTGGACCGCGAGGTGCTCTGATGCCCTACGAGAGCCTGGAGTTCAGCGTCAGCGAGCTGGCCGTCGTCACCCTCTTCCTGGCGATGTCGGCCGTCCTCATCCTCCTCGCGCTGCGGGCGCTGCGCCGAGCCGTGGGCGAGCGCCGCGACGAGCGCCGAGGGCCCCTGGCCGGGCGCCGGCTGCTCACCCTGGCCGAGCTGGCCATCAGCGCCGCCCTGCTCGTGGTCGTCGGGCGCTGGCTCTCCCACGCGGGCCCGGTCTGGTCGCGGGCGCTGGGCCTCGGCCTCTTCCTCGCCGCGGTCGCCGCCTCCTGGTTCGTGCTGCGGGACTACGCCGCCGGCCTGGCGCTGCGGGCCACCGACGCGCTCCGACCGGGCGACACGCTCCGCGCCGCTGGCGTCGAGGGCCGCGTGCGCCGGGTCGGGCGCCTGTGGCTCATCCTCGAGACGCGCGACGGCGTCGAGGTGCGGCTGCCCTGGACGCGCGTGTCGGCCGAGCCCATCGAGCGCAGCGCCGCCCGCAGCCAGGACGCCAAGCACCGCTTCCAGCTCGTCGTCCCCCCCGGCCTCGACCCCGGACTGGCCCAGGCCATCGCCCGCGAGGCCATCCTCAGCAGCCACGCTGCCCACCCGACGCGCGAGCCCGAGATCGCGCTGGCCGGCCCCGACCTGTTGGAGATCGACGTCACCGCCCTGGTGCCCACCGGCGCCGGCAGGGTCGCCAGCGCCGCCCGCGACGCCCTCGCTCGCGCGGCGCTGACGACGTCGGGCCGTCCCCCGGGGTGAGGCGGCGCGCGGAGCGACGCCCGGGCGAAAAAAGTGCACATCGGGGCCGCTGAGCCGGTGACGAGCGCCGGCCGGCCCGGGTAGAATGCCCGGCATGAAGCACGCACACTCCGTCGTCCTCTCCGCCCTGCTCCTGCTCCTGCTGTCGGCCTGCGGGTCGTCCAACTCCGCCCTGAGCGGCCCTCACGGCGACACGATCCGCCGCGACAGCCCGCGGCTGGTCGGCGACTGGGCGGATGCCGAGACCGGCACGATCTTCCACGTCGAGATGGTCGACGGCGTGGCCCAGGTCACCTCGATCGTCGACAGCGACGGCGAGGTCTTCGACATCCGCGAGCAAGGCTGGAAGGACGGGCACCTGACCTGGACCTACCACGTGCCCTCCACCGGCTACGTCAACACCTTCGTGGTGACCAACATCGGCACCGAGGAGCTGGGCTCGACCTGGTCGGGCACCGGCGGCGAGGGCACCGAGCGCCTCCTGCGCCAGTAGGCGGAGGGCGACGCGCGTCTTCCCGCCGGGGGGGCGTGCGGCGTCGGATCAGACGAAGGAGGTCGGGCCATGGGGCTCGGTGAGCAGCTCAGAGCTGACATGAAGGAAGCCATGAAGGCGGGCGACAAGGTGCGCCTGTCGACGGTGCGGATGCTCATCTCCGAGCTGCACAACGCGCAGCTCGCGGCGATGGACACCGTGGACGAGGCCGGCGAGCTGGAGATGCTGGTGCGCCAGGCCAAGCGCCGCCGGGAGAGCATCGAGGCCTACGGCAAGGCCGGCCGCGACGACCTGGTGGCCGGGGAGGCCGCCGAGCTGGCGGTCATCGAGACCTACCTGCCCCAGCCGCTGAGCGCCGACGAGGCCAAGGCGATGGTCGACGAGGCGGTCGCGGAGACCGGCGCCACCTCGATGAAGGACATGGGCCGGGTGATGAGCGCGGTGATGCCGAAGCTCAAGGGGCGCTTCCCCGGCAAGGACGTGAAGCCGCTGGTCGAGGCTGCGCTGCGCGGATGAGCAGGGCGCACGGCGGCGACGACGTCGAAGCGCGGGTGGTCGGGCCCGGATTCCATGAGCAGGTGTACGCCGTGGTGCGGCAGGTCCCGCGCGGGCGGGTCACCACCTATGGCGACGTGGCGACCCTGCTCGGGTCGCCGCGGGTGGCGCGGCACGTGGGCTGGGCGCTGTCGAGCCTGCGCGCGGGTCCCACCGACGTCCCCTGGCACCGGGTGATCAACGCCCAGGGGCGCGTCAGCTCGAAGGGAGACCACGCCCGCGCCAGCGAGCAGGAGATCCGTCTGGCCGCCGAGGGCATCGAGATCGACGCCTACGGGCGCATCCCCCTGGCGCGCTTCCGGTGGCGGGGCCCGGCCGGTGACGACGGGGCGCGGGGCTCCCGCTGACACCGGCGCGGCGGCGTGCGATGCTCGCGCCATCATGGGGACACGGACCACCCTCGCCGCGCTGCTGCTGGTCGCGCTGGCCGCGCCCGCGCCGACCCGCGCGGAGCCGGTCACCGAGACGCTCTCCTCCGTCGAGGTGCCCGACCCACCGCGCCCGCGCTTCGGCGGCACGGTGGTGCTCGAGACCTCCGTCGGCCGGGGCAGCTTCATCCGCGACGAGGCCGCTCGCCGCCCGCTGGCCAGCCTCTACGTGAGCGCCCGCCCGGAGGTGCGCGTCGCCCGAGAGCGCGCCCTCGCCCTGGGTCTGGCCTTCGACTTCGACGTCAACCTGGTGGAGAACGCCGACAGCGAGAGCACGCGCCCCCACCAGGTGCGCGCCGGCGATCTCGAGCTCTTCGCCCGCTGGGACGAGCTCGCCACCTGGGAGGCCGGCCACCTGAGCTTCGGCGCCGCGCTGGGGGTGAAGACGCCGACCTCGCTGCTCAGCCGCTTCCAGACCAAGATCCTCGGCCTCACCGCCTCGACCGCCACCACCTGGCAGCCGACCGAGTGGCTGGGCGTGGCGTGGTCCTTCACGGTGACCAAGAACATCAACCGCTACCGCTCGGCGGTGCTGCGCGACGACGCCTTCGACCTGGCCCTGCCGTCGCGTGCCGGCGGCGCCGAGGTGGTCGCCGAGGGCCGCACGGCCACCCAGCTCGGGGTCACCTCCTTCCTCGTCGGCAACGCGCTGTCGCTGGAGTTCAGCTTCCTCGACCGCTTCACGGCGAGCCTCGGCTGGGAGCTGGTGCACGCCTTCAGCTACAACGACTACCCGAAGGACGCGCTGGCCGCCGACGCCGCTGACGGTGGGCGAGGCCGCACCGACGTGATGGCCGGCAGCATCGAGGTGGGCGTCGAGGTCATCGAGCACCTGAGCGTGGCCTTGGGGACCCTGGTCCAGCAGGCCCCCAAGACCGCGGACAACCGCCACTTCCGCTTCCCCTTCTGGGACACGAGCAACGGCGCCGACAACCGCCAGGTCTTCTACCTGGACGTCACCGGCACCTTCTGATCGCGCGGATCGGGCCGCCCGGGGGCACTTCGCCCCACGCCCGCGAGCTCAGTACTCCAGCTTCGTGATGACGCCGCAGCCGACCCGCGCACCCGCGTCCCCCGAGGGCTGGGACTTCAGGTCGTCCTCGCCCGCGTGGACGATGACCGCGCGCCCGAGGATGCTGCGGTCGTCCTCGGCGGTGGGCTCGGTGTCGATGCGCGCGCCGTGCAGCGTCTTCGTCGTGTCGACCTTGCCCTCGTCGTCCGCCTCGATGTTGCCGAGGTCGCCGACGTGGTGGTGCTCGTCATCGGGCGCGCCGTGCTGCTCCCCGGTCGGGTTGAAGTGCCCGCCGGCGCTGGAGGCGTCGGGCGCGGTGCAGTCACCCTTCACGTGGATGTGGAAGCCATGCTTTCCGGGCGTCAGCCCGCTCAGCTTGATCTTCACCTCGACGCCGTCGGCGTCCTTGTCGGCGACGAAGTTCACTACGCCCTCCACCTTGGAGTCGCCGACCGGCTTGATCGCCGCCGCCGCGCGGTAGTTGTCTTCGCGCCGCTCGGCCATCTCCTCGGCCTTGTCCAGCGCCATCTCCTCGGTCTTCTCGGTGGGCAGCTCGGGGTCGGGCAGCTTGACGTCGTCGGGGACCGCTGCCGTTGGCGTGGTCGGGGCCGTCGCCGGGGCCTTCACGGGGGTGCCGGTCGCCGGCAGCTCTCCCTCGGACTGCTTCTGGCAGGCCACGAGGGCGAGGCCGAGGGCGGCCGGGATGGCGATTCGTCGAAGTGCTCTCATGATGTTCTCCTGGGTGGCGAGGGGCTCCTCACGCGGCTGCACGTCGCATGCCACGCCCGGCGGACGCGGATTCGCGCGCAGACGACAGCGGCCAGTGAAAATCGGACCCCGCAGCATCACCTGGGCGTCGCTCACCACGCGAAGCTTCAGATGCCTGCTGACGGGGTCCGGCACTGTCACGCGAGAGGCACCGGGTGCTGGTGGCTCTCGCTGCGTGTTCGGGAGGAATGCAGGGCGCGTGCCAACGCCCTCCGCCGCGGTGTCGCGGGGCCCAACTCGTGCGATCTCCACCATGTGCGCTGCGAAGCGCCCGAGCTCCCGCCGATCGCTGGCCGCTGGAGCGTCGAGGCACGACGCCACAGTGCGGGGCGAAGCGCCGCGACCCGCCCGCTCAGGGCCCCGGCGAGAAGCGCCCGATCACCGCCCGCTGGCCCACGCTCTCGACGCGAGCGCCCTCGTAGACGGTGGGCTGGCGCTGGGTCCACCCGGCCGCGAAGCCGCCCTGGGGGAGCGGGACCAGGATGCCGTTGCTGGTCGAACAGTGCGCGCCGGCCTGCGCGCAGAAGCCGGCGGGGACGTCGGCCTCGAAGCTGGCGGTCACCGGCGCCGCGGCGCCGCCCTCGCTCCAGGGCAGGTACTCGAAGCGCACCAGGGTCTCCTGCGCCCAGAGCAGCGCCGCGCCGGTCGCGTCGGCGGCCAGGGCCGTCGGCGGCTCGGAGTAGCCCACACCGCCGATGCGCTGCCGCGTCACTGCGCCCGAGCCGCCGTCGAGGGCGACCACGCCCGCCTGCTGGCCGCCCGCGGCGTTCAGGGTCGTCGAGCCGAGCTGGACGCCGCCCGCGTGGGCGAGGAAGAGCAGGAGCACGCCCTGATGGGCCGCCCAGAACAGCGTCTGGCTCTCGGCGCCGCCGACCTCGAGCCCCCAGGCCCGGGTCCCGGAGGCCGAGTAGCGATCCACCACCGGCTGGGCCGTCGCAGGCGAGGTGCCGAGGGCGGCGACCCCGTCGCCGAGCCACAGGAGCTGGTCCGTGTCGAGGAGGTCGGTCTGGGCGGGTGAGCTGGACGCACCCTCGGTGTAGTGGACCAGGCCGAGCCGGCCGCCGATCGCCGGCCGCGCCTCCCAGGCCCCGTCGTCGGTCAGCGCCACCTTGCCGCCCGGGTCCAGGGGCCGCGCCTTCACCTCGGCCAGCGAGGCATCGAGGAACACCAGCGCCCGCCCGAGGCCGGGGTAGGCGTCGACGTAGATCACCGCGCCCCCGCCGTCGAGCGCGCGCAGCACGCCGCGGGTCCCGACCACCGAGGCGTCGCCGCTCAGGGACAGGCCCTCGAGCGCACGGCTGCGCTCCGGCTCGAGCGCCGCGTCGAAGCGGGCGACGGTCGCGAGGCCCGCGTCGTCTCGCCACACCGCCCAGTGGCGGCCGTCGGGCGCCACGTCGAGACCGATGAGCTGGGAGGCCGAGCCCGCGGGTCCCAGAGCGCGCACCTCGACCTGCTGGAGGCTGCCGCGCACGGCGAGCCCCGGCTCCACCCCGTCGACCGGTGGCGGCTGGGTGACCACGCCCCAGCTCGGCCCGGCGACGCCGGCGGAGACCGAGTAGACGTTGCCGGCCAGCAGCGGGCGCGAGCTCCCGTCGGGGGCCTCGACCCGCGCCGGCAGCACCTCGCGCGGCGGCAGGTCCAGCGTGCAGTCCTCGCGGCACTCGAGCCCCATGGTCGGCAGCACCAGGGTCAGGTCGGTCCCGGCCTCGAAGCTGACCGGCAGCGCGAACGCGGTGAAGCGCCGCTCGCCTTCGAGCGCCGGGCGCCGCCAGGCCACGCTGCGTCCCCCCGCCAGCACCTCGCCGGCGGGCCCGAGCCGCGCCAGCGGGAACACGCTCTCGTCGGCGGTGTGCGTGGTGACGAACTCGGGGCGGTCCTGGTCGTACAGCGTGTACGCCTCGCGCCAGGTGTCGGGCGTCAGCGCCCCGTCGACGTGGATCCAGGCCATGGGGCCGCGGTCCTCGCGCAAGGACGCCACCAGGTGGACGCCGCCGTCGTCGACCACCCGGATGGCCTGGGGCGTACCGAGGCCGGCCTCCACCGTGTCCCAGCCGCCGTCGGCGCGCCGGCGCCCGACGACCACCGTGGCTACCAGCGTGTCCGCCGCCCGCTTTCGCGCCCACGCCGCGTAGGCTGCGCCGTCGGGCCCGTGGGTGAAGATCGTGGCCGGGCCCAGCTCGGGGTGCGTCGCCGGGGTCCACTCGCTCCACGTCGCGCCGTCGAAGCGCAGCCCGCGGGCCGCGTGGTCGCCGCGTACGACGAAGGCGCCCTCGCCGTCCGGCACCACGTCCAGGAACTGCGGCGAGACCTTCGAGCCGTGCAGGAGCGGCCGCTCGGAGTAGTCGAAGCTGCGGTCGGGCTGCTGGGTCCAGGCCCGCAGCGTGTCGCCGTCGGCCCACATCGCCAGGGTGCGGCCGCCCGGGAGCGCCACCGCGCGGGTCGCCGGCCGCAGCACGCTGGTCGGCTGGGCGCCCGTCAGCGGCGTGATGACCGGGTCCAGGGTGGTCCGATTCCACGGCGCGCGCGGCACGACGGCCAGCGTGACCGCGCCGGGCCCCGAGGGCGAGGGCCCGGCCACCCGGAGGATGCGGATCGTCCCGTCATCGGCGACGTCCAGGCTGTCTCCCAGGATCGAGACCGGCGGCGCGTAGGGAGTGCACCGGCCGGGCGGGATCCACTGGTAGTAGCCGCTCAGGTCGCCCGCGCCCTCGGCCACCACGGCCAGCATGTGCAGCACGCCGTCGGGGCCCCAGGCGGCGTCGACCACCCGCGACGCGCTGGGCCCGAACCACAGCCCGGGCCCGCCGCAGCCCTCGACGCGGCGGAAGGTCTCCCGGTCGGAGCGCCCGTCGGTGAACTGGATCTCCAGCGTGTCCGCGGTCAGGCGCTCGACCCGACCGGCCGCGTAGCTGGCGAAGCCGCTGCCGTCCCGGCGCTGCATGGTGAAGCGCCCGTCGTCCTCGAGCAGGAAGGGCCCCAGCAGGTTGCCCGCCTCCAGCCCGGAGCTCTCGACCACCGGGACGCCGGGCGGCGCCTCCTCGACCGCGACGCTCGCGGGTCCGAAGTGCAGGAAGATCGGCCGCCACTGCGGCACCGCGTCGCCGTCGGCGATCCAGTAGCCCTCGAGGTTCTCGGCGCTCACCGGCACCGGCGGCCCGCCGCCCCCGTCCACGTCGGCGCTCGCATCGGAAGCACCGCCGCCATCGCCGCCGCACGCCGCGCCGCACGCCAGGATCGCCACCGCGACCGGCCCCCATGCACGCCGCATCCACTCCCCCCCGTCGTTCTGCTCGTGCCCCCATGCTTCTCCCGCCGCGCCGTCGAGTGCAACCCGCGCGTCGCCTGCTGCCGGGTCCGCCACCGCCGCGAAGGGCAGAGCTACCAGCCGCGGGCGAGCGCGACGGACACGGCCGGGATCTGCCGCCTGGTGGCCGGCGAGTAGCCGTACAGCGCGCTCATGCTCGCCGCGAACCCGGCGCCCAGGTCGGCCGTCAACGCTGCCGACAGCGCCAGCTCGGTGAAGGCAGCGTCCTCACCGCGGTAGCGCGACCCGCCGACGGTCGCGGCCAGCTCCAGCTCGAAGGCCGACCCCAGCGCCCCGGTCCAGGCAGGTCCGGCCTGCACATGGATGCCGGTCTCCGACTCCAGCGCCACCGCCGCGGCGACCTCGACGGAGAAGCCAGCGCCCAGATCGAGCGACGCGCCGACCAGCGCCTCGGTGAAAGGGTCGGCGCCGTCGGCCGGCACGAAGGAGAGCAGCAGCCCGGCCGACAGCTCGAGGCGCTCGGACGCGGCGATCGTCGCCTGCAGGGTCAGGTCCACCTCGTCGCGCACCGGCCGCAACCGCTGACGATCGTGCAGCGGGAAGGCGCCCCACAGCTCGGCGGCCAGCTCGGCGCGCTCGAAGGCCCAGCCCAGCCACAGGGTGGGCTGCAGGTTGAGCGTGCCGTCGAAGATGTCCTCGCCGCGGTAGTAGTAGGCCGAAGCCATCGCCAGCTCCGCGCCGGCGATCATCCCCTGCCCCTCCTCGGCGGCGCGAGCGGACCCACCCAGCCCGCAGGTGCCTCCCAGGATGATGCCGAGCGCCCGCAGGGCGCCGAGCGTCTGTGGCCGATGTCGCCTTCGCGATCGCAGCAAGCGCTCCTCCGCCGGTGACGCGGCGGGGGATTGAAACATGTCACAGGAGGTTGCGCCAGCGGGCCGATCCCCCTAGCCTGTGCCCGTCCCAACCGGAGAGAATACCTGCGAATCTGCCCCCAGTGCCAGGCGAAGACCGAGCACCCGTACTGCCCAGCCGACGGCGCCCCGACGATCTCGGTCGAGACCTTCGAGGGACAGGCGAAGGACCCGCTGGTCGGCCAGGTCTTCGAAGGCCGCTACCGCATCCACGCGCTGCTGGGCGAGGGCGGCTTCGGCTCGGTGTATCGCGCGACCCAGCTCGCCGTCGGGCGGCAGGTCGCGATCAAGGTGCTGAAGTCGGAGCTCAGCCATCAGCCCCAGCTCAGCGACCGCTTCCGCCAGGAGGCCCGCACCCTGGCGGGCATGAAACACCCCGGCATCATCGAGCTCTTCGACTTCGGGCGCACCGAGACGGGCCAGCTCTTCCTGGTGATGGAGTTCCTCACCGGTGAGCCGCTCGACGTGGTGCTGGCGCGCGACGCGCCGCTGCCGGTGTCGGAGGTCGTCGGCCTCGCCATCGAGGCGCTGGACGCGCTGGCGGACGCCCACCACGCCGGGATCATCCACCGCGACATCAAGCCCGAGAACATCTTCCTGGCCGAGGAAGGCCGCCGCGGGCGGGTGCTCAAGATCCTCGACTTCGGCATCGCCAAGCTGGCCGAGGACGACCCGGGCCGGGTGACGCTGACCGGCACCGGCATGGCCATCGGCTCGCCGCGCTACATGTCGCCCGAGCAGTGCATGGCGCTGCCGGTGACCCCCCAGAGCGATCTCTACTCGCTGGGCCTGGTGCTCTACGAGGCCGTGTGTGGCCGCCCCGCCTTCATGAAGAAGAACCTCATGGAGTTCATGGTGGCGCACACGAAGGAGGCGCCCCCGCCGCCGGCCATCGACGGGCGCCTCCTGCGCGGCCCCCTCATCGACGTCATCATGAGCTGCCTGGAGAAGCAGCCCTCGCGGCGGCCGCCCAGCGCCGACGCGGCGGTGGAGGCACTCCAGCAGGCGCGCTCGCTGATGTCGACGCCCTCGGCCGCGTCCCTCGGGTTCGCACCGACCGACTCCTCGCCGGCCCTGACGCAGGTCGTGGACGCGTCGCGCTCGCGCGGCCAGGACCCGGGCGAGGCGGCCGCGACGATGGCCGTCGACGTGTCCCCGCGAGCGCCCTCCGCCACCCCTGCTCGCTCGCAGGCCGCGCCGGCGCTCGGCGGCAACGAGCTCACCCGCGCCATCGCCCACCCGCCGCGCGGCACCGCGCCGGGCATGGCGACCGGCATGGCCAACGCCAGCCTGCCGCAGTCCGGGATGGTGGACGCCTACCCCCAACGGAAGCCGGTCGGCCTCTGGGCGGCGGCCGCCGTCGCCCTGCTGCTCCTGGGCGGCGGCGGCGCCTACTTCGCGCTCCGAGGCGGCGGCACCTCCCCGTCGGATCAGCTGGCGACCACGGAGACTCAGACCGGATCGACCGCCGAACCCGAGGCCGGCATCGCAGAGGCGGTCGCGGTGCCGGAACCCGAGCCGGAGCCGGTGGCGGCCGAGCCGGAACCCGAGCCGGAGCCGGAGCCGGAGCCAGTCGCCGCCGAGCCTGAGCCCGAGCCGGCAGCCGTCGCGGCGCCGCCCGAGCCGGTGCTGCTGAAGACCACGGTGGAGACGACGCCCTCGGGCGCGACCGTGGTGCGCGGTGACGACATCCTGGGCACCACTCCACTCCAGGTGACCTGGCCGGAGGACGCCGACCCGCCGACGCTGCGGCTCGAGCTCGAGCGCCACGCTTCGGAGACGGTGACGCTCGAGCGGGCGGACGCGGGCCAGGCCCGCTCGATCGCGCTGAAGCCCATCCCGGTGGTCCGGCGGCCGACGAAGGCCGCGACGCCGCACCCGGCGCCGGTGGTCAAGCCGGCGCCGAAGTTCGAGATCAAGACCGTCCCAGCTCCGGAGCCTGCGCCGAAGCCCACGTTCAAGATGGTCGAGTGAAAGGGTGGCCGCTGGAGGCCGCCTCACAACGCGAGCGCTTCCGAAGGAGCCGACCCATGCTGCGCACCAGCGTCCTGTCCCTATGCGTCGTCGGGTTGAGCCTCTCGGTGCTCCCCCCGGCGCGCGCCGCCGAGCCCTCGGCGACCGAGGTGCAGGCCGCCTACGACAGCGCCATGGAGGACTACCAGGCGGGGCGATTCAGCGAGGCCGCCCGGGGCTTCGAGCGGGCCTACGCGATGCAGCCCGACGCGGCGCTGCTCTGGAACATCGGGCGCTCCTGGGAGCAGGCCGGTGAGCTGACCAAGGCTCGCGACCGCTACACCGAGTTCCTGTCGCACGAGGCCGTCAACGCCGAGCTGCGCGTCAAGGTGGCCGACGCCCTGGTGCGCGTGGGCGGGAAGATCCAGGCCCGCCAGGACGCGAAGACCCAGGAAGAACGGATCCGCCAGCTCCGCAAGGAGATCACCGAGGCCGAGGCCGACCGCAACGCGGAGCTGATGAAGAAGCTGCAGGGCGAGCTGGACGCCCAGCGCGGCGCGGAGCAGCCATCGGCGACGGCGAAGCCCGTGGCGAGCGAGCCCGCGCCCGCGAGCACGACGCTCTCCCAGACCTACGAGCCGCAGAAGAGCCGCCCCAGCGTGTGGAGCTGGGTGCTGCTCGGCACCGGCGTGGCGGCCCTGGCCACCGGCGCCGGCATGCTGGTGGACGCCAAGGTCAAGCGGGATTCGGTGCACTCGGCCATCGACAACGCCCGGGCCGGGTTCGTCACCGACATGAGCCTGACCGACGCCGAGGGCCTGGAGTCGGATGCCAACCGCAACGCAGCCATCGGCGTGGCCACCCTGGCTACCGGCGGCGCGCTGGCCGTGACCGGCCTCGTCGTGGCGCTGGTGACGCGCGGACGCACCGTGGAGCAAGGCGTGAGCTTCGGCGCGCAGCCCCGCGATGGCGGCGCGATGTTCTCGGCCTCTGGACGCTTCTGAGCGCCCGCGTGAGGCGTCTCGTACCCCACCTCGGCGCCCACCCGCCGAGTCACCGACCCGAGAGCTGGCCCATGATCTGGAAGCTTCTTCCGACGCGAAGCGCGCCCCTGCGCCTGCGCGGCCTCTGGACCCTGCTCGCTGTCGCGTGCGCCGCGGCCGCCGCAGCTGGCTGCCAGGAGTCCCTGCCGCTACAGACCTCGGGCGTCTCCTGGCTCTGCGTCTCCAACGCGGACTGCGGCGCGGATCGCGTATGCGACTTCACGCGTCCCCCCTTCGCCGGCGCCCAGTCCATCGGCACCTGCCAGACCACCGGGCAGTCGCCCGACGCCCAGCAGCCCGACTCGACCAGCCCGGACACCGTCGGCCCGGACACCGTCGGCCCGGACACCGTCGGCCCGGACACCGTCGGCCCCGACACCGTCGACCCCGACGCGGTGACCCCGGACGCCGACGCCGTCGACGCGGCTGAGACCGTCGACCACGAAGACCACAAGCTCTACCGCGGCACCGAGTCCACCACCGGCTACGTCAAGGTCGACGGCGTCCGCTACCCGCTGCTGGCGATCGTGCCCTTCAACAACGCGCAGTTCGGCGACGCCATCGCGCTGCGCTACGACTGCCGCCCGTCGCTGGTCGAGCTCCAGGTCTTCCTGACCTCGGCCTGGCCCGATGGGAAGCCCACCGGCCGGGTGCGGGTGGTGATGGAGGACGGCACCACCTTCGAGACCACCGGCGCGACCGTGAGCTCCGGACCCACCACGTACAGCGGGCTCGGCACCGCCACCCAGGCCGGCGCACCGGGCAACACCCGCGAGTTCGAGTTCACCGCCTCGCGCGAGCACACCCAGGGCACGACCCTGTACTTCAGCGACGACACGCCCGTGCCGCTGGCCGCCAACGAAGTGCTGGTCCAGGGCTACTTCGTCGACGACACCTTCCGCGCCTTCCAGCACGTGGTCGCAGCCCACCCGGAGGTGGACACGGTGGTGTTCGGCTGCTGGCTGGGGATCGGCGGCGGCCAGGTGCAGATCATGGGCACGAACCTGCGCCAGCGCGGCTTCAAGACCCGCATGCGCGCCGGTTCGCACGTCAGCAGCGGGTGGCTCTTCATCGCGGGGCAGGAGCGCACGCTGGATCCGGGCGTCGAGCTGCTCGCCGAGGGCGCGGCCAACAAGGCCGGGGCCGCCATCTTCGAGACGACGCCTTGGGTGGACTCGACCTTCGGCACCACCATTACGACCGCGCAGTTCCCGTGCCCCTCGCACAACGTCCACACCGGCACGGTCGGCTACTTCGGCAAGATGCTCGGCGAACCTCAGGGCACCGACTTCTACTGCTGGACCCTGGCCGACGAGTTCAACAACCGGGTGACGCTCTCCGACCTGGCCCCCTACGGCGTCTTCACTTCGAGCGGCGCCAGCTCCCGTTGACCCCGCGGCGGTGCCGGCACCAGGCCCGCTGCAGCTGATTCGAACCCCGTCCTTTCACCGATTCGAGGAGCCCCCATGTCCATCCGCACCGTCTGTCTCGTCCTCGCGTTCGCCGGCCTCGTCGCATGCGACAACAGCTCGGGCAACACCATCTTCGTGCTGCCCGACACCATCGGCGACACGACGACCCCCGACAGCGTGAGCGACGCGACGACGCCCGACACCACGCCCCCCAACCCGGACAGCAAGCTGGTCGCCGTGCTGCGCGACCCCTCGGGCGCGGAGGTCACGGCGGTGGACGAGATCCACCACTTCGGCGTGCCGCCGGCCGGCTCGCCCTGCCCGACGCCGCTGGGCACGCTGAGCGTGACGAACGACTCGACCGTCGACGCGACCGTCACCGTGTCCACCCGCGACATCGTCGCCATCGACTTCAAGCCCCAGGGCGCGGTCACCGTGGCCCCGGGCGAGACAAAGGTCATCGACATCGAGTTCAGCTGCGCGTCGACCGACGACATCAGCACCGTGATGGACGTGACCATCACCAACGGCACCGAGAGCAACAACTTCTCGACCACGCTGAAGCTGGACGTGCAGGGCGCACCGTAGGGGCGCCAGGCCGCACACCTCGGGCGCGGGGCGGGCCGTTCGCGGTCCCCGCCTCGCCCGCCAGCGACACGTCCAGGAGCGTGTAGCGGACAGATGATCCGTCGGCTCCGGGCGCTCTCGGGCGCCTCGGCGTCCCAGAACCGCTGCGGTAGCCCCCCTTGGTGTGCCTCGGCTTCTGGAAACGGCCTGGCTGCGCCAAGCCTCGCCGAATCACCTCGAAGGCACCTCGGATCCACCTGAATCCCTTATCCGCTACGCGCTCGTAGCGCACGAGGCATCCCATGGACTGGAAGCTGCTCGCCGCCACCTTCGGCACCGTCTTCATGGCGGAGCTCGGGGACAAGACGCAGCTCGCCACGCTCTCGCTCGCGTCAGGCGGCAGCTCGCGCTGGGCTGTGTTCCTCGGCTCGGCGCTGGCGCTGGTGGCCACCTCGGCCATCGCGGTGCTCGCCGGCGAGGCGGTCACCCGCGTCGTCTCCCCGGTCTGGCTGCGGCGGGTCGCCGGCGCGGCCTTCCTGATACTGGGCGTGCTGTTCCTGGCGACGGCGGGAAGGACCGACGCCGCCTGAGGGTGACCCGTCAGGTACGCGCGGCCGCCTCGCCACCGTCCGGAAGCTCGGGCAGCCGGACCCGCGGGCGACGCAGCGTCGCGAGGCGGCGCTCCAGCCCGGGGCCGACCAGCCGGTAGAGGAAGGTGCCGGCGAAGATGCCGGCCACGGTGAACACCGCCATCAGCTTGCCCTCGCCGAGCTGGGCCAGGCCCGTGCCGGGACAGGTGCCGGTCACCGCCCAGCCGGCGCCGAAGAGCGCCGCGCCCAGGACCAGCCCCGGCTTGACCGGCTTGGGCTTGATGGTCGGCAGGTCGGCACCTCGGGCGACGCGGCGACGCGTCCAGGCGAGGCCGAGGCCCGCGACGCCCACGGCCACGCCGATGACGCCCATGAGGTGCAGGTCCGTCAGCAGGAACATCTCGGCGATGGCGTCGAAGTCGGTGGCGCCGACGCGCGACAGGATGAAGCCGAAGAGCAGCCCGAAGGCCAGGAAGAGGGCGAAGCGCTTCATGGATCAACCTCCCGCGGCGCGGAGCATGAGGTGGGTGACGGCGAACCCGGTGGACATGAACACCAGCGTCGCCACGATGGATGAGCGGGCCATCACCGCGGTGCCCACGATGCCGTGGCCCGAGGTGCAGCCGCCGGCCAGCCGCGCGCCGAAGCCGAGCAGCACGCCGCCGCCGGTGAAGATGGCGGCCTTGGCCGGCAACGAGGCGGTCACCAGGGTGTCGAACATGCCCATGGCCGCGCCCGCGGGGGCGACGCCCGAGACCAGCGTCGCGACGGCGCCGCCCAGGACGATGCCGACGAGGAAGGGCAGGCGCCAGGAACGGCGCGCCCCCGAGTCGAAGGGCAGCGCGCAGGCGTCCATGTAGCCGGTGGACACGCCCAGGGCCTGGCCGGTGGCCCGCAGGAAGAGCAGGACGAAGGCGCCGATGGCCAGCCCGCCGGCCCAGAAGGGCCAGCGCTCCACGAGGATCGCGTGGACGGTCTCCGGGGTGGCCTGCTGCCAGACGATGACGCCCGCCATGGCCAGGACGAACCAACCGAAGGCGGCGCGCAGGCGAGCCGGGTTCAAGCGGCGGGTCAGGGTGGTGCCAGCCACCGAGCCGAGGACGGCGAACCCGATGACCCAGGCGGCGAGCGTCCAGTCGATGGTCACGTGGGCGGCGTGGCCTGCGAAGCCGGCGAAGACGTTCATCGCGATGACCAGCGTCGAGGTGCCCACCGCGGCGCGCATTCCCAGGCCGCCCAGGAGCACCAGCGCCGGCACCAGCAAGAAGCCGCCGCCGGCGCCGATGAGGCCGGTGACCGCGCCGACGAGCAGCCCCTGGCCCGACGCCTTCCACAGCGAGGGCTCGTGGGTCGGAGGCGCCAGCTCGGCCGTCGGGCGCCGGCGGATCATCGCCAGCCCGGCGGCCACCATCATCCCGGCGAAGAGCAGCAGCAGGACGGTCCCGGAGAAGAACTGGGCCACCCAGCCGCCTCCGTAGGCGCCGACCATGCCGACGGCGCCGAAGACCAGGCCGGTGCGCCAGCGCACGTAGCCGGCGCGGGCGTGCTGGGCCGCGCAGACCAGGCTGGTGGCGCCGACGACCAGCAGCGAGGTGGCGATGGCCTCCTTCGGGCCGAGGCCGGCGACGTAGATGAGGATGGGGACGGCCAGGATGGAGCCGCCGCCGCCGAGCATGCCCAGCGTCAGGCCCATCACGACCGAGAGCAGGGCGACGAGGGCCATCATGACAGGCTCCACTCGGCCTGACAGTCGCCGCCGACGTCGTCGTGCGGGTGGTCGCAGGTGGGGCGGCCCTCGGCGTTCCAGGCGATCATCCCGCCCTCGAGGTTGTAGACCGCGTCGAAGCCGGCGCTCGCCAGCCGCTCGCACGCGGCGGCCGCGCGCTTGCCCGAGCGGCAGACGATGAGCAGCGGCGTTCGCGGGTCCAGCGAGTCGAGGGCCTGCTCGAGGCGGTCCAGCGGCAGCAGCTCCGAGCCGGGGACGTGCCCCAGCTCGCCACGGAACTCGTCGGGCTGGCGCACATCCAGGATGCGCAGCCCGGCGAGGACCGGCACGGCCTCGGCGGGTCGGAGGTCGAGCCAGGTGCCCCGGGCGGGGGCGGCGAGGGCGGCGCTGTGGCGAGCGTGGGACATGGGCGTTCTCCTCTCGAGGGGGGTGGGGGCGGCGGCGGCCGGACCGGTCAGGCAGCCTTGCCGCAGGCGAGGTTGGCCGGGACGGCGACGTCCATCAGGCGCGGGTCGGCGAGCTTCAGGTCCGTCATGATGGCGACGAAGCGGTCCTCGGTGGTGCCGACGCGCAGGCGCGGGTTGAACTGCTTCTCCTCGGCGACGGTGGAGGCCGTGCGGCCGCGGTAGTCGTGGCCCGGGTAGATGCGCGTGTGGTCGGGCAGCGTGAAGATCTTGTCGGTGACCGAGTGGTACAGCGCGTGGGCCGAGCCCTGCTGGAAGTCGGTGCGCCCGCAGCCGCGCACGAGCAGCGCGTCGCCCGTGAAGGCGAGCACCTCGTCGCCGTCGCGCACGACGTAGGTGAGGCAGCCGGGGGTGTGCCCGGGCGTCGCGTAGGTCTCGACCGCGAAGGCGCCGAACTCGAGGCGCGTCCCCTGGTCCGCCTTGATGTCGGCGCAGTCGGCGCCGCCGCGCACCGAGACGACGGTCTGGGCACCGAAGCGCTCGCGCAGCGCACCGGAGCCGGTCACGTGGTCGGCGTGGACGTGGGTCTCGAGCGAGTAGCGGAGGTTCAGCCCCAGCTCCTCGATGAGCTGCGCGTCGCGCTCCACCTGCTCGCGCACCGGGTCGATGATGACCGCGTCGCGGGTCTCGGGGTCGGCGAGGAGGTAGGTGTAGGTCCAGGTGGCCTGGTCGAAGAGCTGGCGGAAGATCATGGCAGGCACTCCTTGGTTTCGAGGTCGCTGCCTGACGTGTGCAGCCCCCATGCCAACCCTGCCCCAGCCCGCCCCACCCAGGCGCCAACCCCTGCCATTGCTACGCCGGATCCGCCGCGGCCTCCCCTCGCCCCCCTTCAGTCGGCACCGCACGGCCTCTCATGTCGCACAACGTCGCGACGCATGGGCCACGATGTCGCGACATCGTACCGGGTTCCCCCCGGGCGACGCCGGGCGCCCGCACGGGCTGGGATCCGCCGGGAAGACCCGCTAGTGTTCGTACCAGCGGCCGGGCCTGTGGCCGCGGACCGGCGTCTTCGGCGGACACACCGCTCGGGTTGCGAGCTGCGTGAAGGCATTGGCCCCAACGTTCATGCCCGACCTGGAGCGGCCCATGCGAGCCGATGATCTGCACCACGATGAGCTCCTCGAGCTGGACCCCGAGGGAGGCCGCATCCGCTTCGCAGGACGCCGCGCGCTCCTGCTGGATGCCGTGGCCATGGGGCTCCTGCGCAAGTACCTCGTCGAGAACTTCGGCCAGACCGCGGCGAGGACCGTGCTCACCCAGTTCGGCTTCGCCCACGGCTGGCGGATGGCCGAGGCGATGCACGCCGAGTTCGAGTGGCGGACCGACGAGGAGTGGAGCCGCGCCGGCACACGCATCCACGCGCTCGGCGGCCTCTTCCACGTCCGCCCCGGCGGGCACGGGCCCCTCTCCAAGGAGGGGCAGGTGTTGCTCGCCTCGTATGAGGCCGAGCAGCACCTGTTGCACCTCGGCCGCTCCGACTCGCCCGTGTGCTGGACCATCTGCGGCCTCATCAGCGGCTATCTCAGCCGCAGCGAGCAGCGCGAGATCTACGTCATGGAGCACCGCTGCGTGGGGCGGGGCGACGCGGCCTGCCATCTGTTCGGCCGGACGCGAGAGGAGTGGGGCGAGGAGCGCGCCGACGACCTCCACTATTTCGAGCCCAAGCGCCTCGAGGAGGGGCTCGACGTCTCGCTCCAGCGGGTCATGGAGACGCTCAAGGCGGCCGAGCGGAAGCTGGGCGAGCACCGCCGGGCGCTGGTCCAGGTGGTGCGCGAAGTCGACGCGCCCTCGGGCCTCGTCGCCAGGAGCGCCCAGATGCGGCGCGTCGTGGACCTCGCGCGGCGCGTGGCCAAGGTCGACTCGACCGTGCTCATCACCGGCGAGAGCGGCGTCGGCAAGGAGCGAATCGCGCGGCTCATCCACGAGGAGTCGGCGCGCGCCGCCGGGCCCTTCGTGGCCATCAACTGTGCCGCCATCACCGAGACCTTGCTGGAGAGCGAGCTCTTCGGACACTCGCGAGGCGCCTTCACCGGGGCGTCCCACGACCGCCCGGGGCTCTTCGAGGCAGCGAACACGGGGACGCTCCTGCTCGACGAGGTGGGCGATGTGCCGCCGGCGATGCAGGTCAAGCTGCTCCGCGCGCTCCAGGAGCGGGAGATCCGGCGCGTCGGCGAGAACAAGAGCCGGAAGATCGACGTGCGCATCCTGGCCGCGACCAACCGCGAGCTGGAGCTGGGGGTGGCGAGCGGCGAGTTCCGGCAGGACCTGTACTACCGCCTCGGCGTCGTCGAGGTGCGCGTGCCACCGCTGCGCGACCGACGCGAGGACATCCTTCCCCTCGCGCGGGCCTTGCTGGCGACCGCGGCGCTGCGGATGAAGCGCGACCCGCTCTCCCTGTCGCCGGCTGCAGCAGATCAGCTCTTGCGCTACGACTGGCCGGGGAACGTCCGCGAGGTCGAGAACGCCATGGAACGCGCGGCGGCGCTGGCTGCGGGGAGCCGCGTCGGGCTCGAGGACCTGCCCGAGGCCGTGCGGCGCGCGATCGTGCTGCCGGTGACGGACGGCGCCGGCGTGCGCCCCCTCCGCGAGGTCGAGAAGCAGTACATCCTGGCGGCGCTCGAGCTCAACGGCGGCAACCAGACGCGCACGGCCCGCGAGCTGGCCATCGGCTCGTCCACGCTGTACCGCAAGCTCAAGGACTACGGCGCGCTCGCTCCGCGCGGCCCCGACGAGTAGGCGCGCCGAGCCGCGGCCGCGGGGCTCAGGTGCGCCCGTTCAGGAACCAGGTCCGCACGACGCCTCGGCCCTTGAGCTCGATGTCCCCGCGAGGCTCGACGAGGAAGCCGGGGCCCAGCCTCCGTCGCGTGGTGTCGGAGATCTGGATCCGTCCCGCGACGCCATGGGCCTCCATGCGGCTCGCCACGTTCACCGCGTCGCCCCAGAGATCGTAGATCAGCCGGCGCCGACCGATCACGCCGGCTACGCCCGCGCCGGTGTTGATGCCCAGGCGCAGGCGCACCAGGTGGCCGGTGCGCGCGTTGAACGCGCTCATGGATTCGAGCATGTCGAGGGCCACGTTCGCCGCGCGATCGGGATGGTCGACGACGCTGTCGGGGAGCCCGGCGACCGCCATGTAGGCGTCGCCGATGGTCTTGATCTTCTCGAGACCGCGCAGGTCGCAGATCCGGTCGAACTCGCTGAAGATCTGGTTGAGCAAGGCCACCAGCGCCTGGGCGGAGAGGTCCATCGAGAGCTGGCTGAAGCCCACGATGTCGGCGAAGAGCACGGTGGCGTCCGCGAAGCTGTCGGCGATGACCTCGGCCAGGGGCTCTGCGGCGTCGGCATCGGCGCGCTTCAGGCGGGCGGCGATGCAACGCGGCAGCACGTTGTGCAGCAGGCGCTCCGACTGTCGCTGCTCCTCGACCACGCGCTCGTAGAGCTCATGGGTCTGGAGGTGCAGCAGCCGCGCCTCGATGGCGTTGCGCACCCGCATCAGCACCTCGGCGACCTCGAAGGGCTTGCTCACGAAGTCCCGGGCGCCGGCATGCAGCGCCCGGATCTTGTGGGAAGGCTGGGCCGTGATGACGATGACCGGGAGATAGCTCTTCGCCTCCAGCGCCTTCAGCTCCTCCATCACCTCGAACCCGTCCATGCCCGGCATCTGGACGTCCAGCAGGATCAGGGCGTACCGATGCGCGCGGTGCAGCTCGCCCACCGCCCGCGGGTCCCTGGTGGACGTGACCGAGCGGTAGCCCACGCCGCGCAGCATCTGCTCGAGCAGCGCGACGTTGGCCGGCTGGTCGTCGACGACCAGGATGGGGGCGTCGAGGATCCTGTCGGCGTCGATCACCGCCCCACCGCCACGCCGGAGCGACGCCTCACGTGCCCCCATCCGGCCGCGGAGGCTGCGGGTCGGTCGTCGACGCGCGCGGCTCCAGCACGCCGTCGAGCGCCTCCATGAACTCCCGGACTCTGATGGGCTTCGTCAGGTAGCGCTGGAAGCCGGACTCCAGCGCGATGGCGATGTCCCGCGCCATGGCGTTCGCGCTGATCGCCACCGCGGGGATGCCGGCGGTCGCCGGGTCCGCTCGCAGCAGGCGCATGGCGTCGATGCCGCTTATCCCTGGCAGGTTGATGTCCATCAGGATGAGGTCGGGCAGCTCCGCGCGGGCGAGCAGGATCCCCGTGGCTCCATCGACGGCCTTGAGCAGGCGCAGGTCGGGCCGCCGGGCGATGAGCTGCTCGACCAGCACCATGTTGGCCGGGTTGTCTTCGACGTAGAGCACCGTGCGCTGGGCGCCCGACGATGGCCAGTCGCGAGGGGCGGCCACCTCGCGCAAGCGCTCGACCGACAACCGGGGCGCTTCCGCCAGCACCAGCTCGCACCAGAACACGCTGCCCACGCCCGGCGTGCTCTCGACGCCGATGCCGGCGTCCATCAGCTCGGCGAGCCGCCGCGTGACGACGAGCCCGATCCCGGTGCCCGACACCTCGCCGTCCTGGCGACCCAGACGGTTGAAGGGCTGGAAGAGCTGCGCGACCTCGTCGCCGGAGAGCCCCTCGCCCGTGTCCGTCACGACGATGCGGGCGCGGCCCGGGACGCCGGTCGCGACCTCCACGTCGACCCTGCCCGAGGGCGTGTTGTACTTGATCGCGTTGGACAACAGGTTGATGACGATCTGCTTGAGGCGCGTGCGGTCGGCGCTGACGAAGATCGGCTCGTCGAGGGCCGGGAAGTGGATGCCGATGCCGCGCTGCTGCGCTTCCGGCTCCATCATCGCCTTGCACTCGGAGAGCACCCCCGTCAGCGACACCGACTCGAGCGACAGGGAGATCTTGCCGGACTCGATGACGGCGAGGTCCAGGATCTCGTTGATCAGCTCCAGCAGATGCCAGCCGGCCTGGAGGATCTGCGAGATGTTCCCCGCCTGGATGCCCGAGGGCGCCGGCGAGGCGGACTCCATGAGCTGGGCGAAGCCGAGGATCGCGTTGAGCGGGCTGCGCAGCTCGTGGCTCATGCTCGACAGGAACTCGGACTTCGCGAGGTTGGCGCGCTCCGCGATGGACTTGGCACTCTCCAGGTCGACATTCGCCTCCTGCAGGGCCTGCTCGAAGCGCTTGCGCTCGGTGACGTCGCGCGCGGCGGCGAACACGCCCCGCAGCTCGCCCTCGCGGTCGTAGAAGGTGGTGGCGTTGTAGGAGACGTCGGTCTCCCGACCGTCCCGTGCACACGCCGTCAGCTCGTAGTCGGTGACCTTCTTCTCGCGCAGCACCTGCTCGATCCCCGCCTGGGCGCGGACCGGGTCGGTGAAGTGCTTCTTGAACGGCGCGCCGATGAGCTCGTCGCGCATGCAGCCGGTGAGCGACTCCATCTGCTTGTTGACGTCGGTGATGAGGCCCGCGGGATCGGTGGTCATCAGCGCGTCGATGTTCGATTCGATGAGCGAGCGGGCGTAGAACTGCTGGTCGCGCAAGCGCTGGTTCAGCAGCTCCTGCTCGGCCTCGGCCTGCTTGCGCGCCGTGTTGTCGGTGCCGATGAGCAGGTACCCGATGATGCCGTCGCGGGCGTCTCGCAGCGCGGTGACCGACACCACGGCGGGCAGGCGCGTGCCGTCCCGGCGGATGTAGGTCAGCTCGTAGATGTCCTCGATACCGCGGGAGGCCTTGAACACCAGGGCTTCGAAGCCGGGGTGGATGGTGGTGGCCAGCTCGCGGCTGAGCTGGTTCGCCCGCGTGACCAGCTCCAGCGGGTCGGAGATGTCGGCGGGGGTGATCTTGTTCAGGACCTCCGCGGCGGTGTAGCCGAGCATCCGCTCAGCGCCGACGTTGAAGATCTGGATGACCCCCTTCTCGTCGGTGGCGATGCTGGAGAAGCTGGCGCTGTTGAAGATCGCGTCCTGGAGCGCGCCGCGCTTCAACAGCGCGTCGCCCCGACGGGCCTCGACGACGGTCTGAGCCGGCCGGGCGGCCCGCCGCGACCGCTTGGGGGGTGAGGTCGGTCCGGTCATCGCGCGGCCTCCGTCAGACAGCCGGGAGCGCGCCCCGCCGACCCGCGCCCTGCGCGCACCGCGGTGGCGGCGGTCGCGGGGGCGGGCCAGCGGGGCGCGCTCGGGCGAGAGCTCTCGGCCACACCCGCGCTCAGAGCACGCGCCGCCCCTGGATGACCCGCACCAGGACGACGATGATGGCGACCACCAGGAGGATGTGGATGAACCCTCCCATGGTGTAGGAGGTCACCAGTCCGAGCGCCCAGGCGACGAGGAGAACGACAGCGATGGTCCATAGCATGGGAGACTCCATGGGGGCTCGAGAGGGGGACTGGAGGAGAGTGCGCGCCCGGGTCGAGTCCGCCTGTCACAGATGGAGCTTGTCCAGCTTGGCCTTGGCGGCCTCCTTGGTGTCGCCGAACTTCTCGTGGATGATGCCGTAGAGCTTGTCCATCGACCCCTCGGCCTTCAGGAAGTCGTCGTCGGTGAGCTCACCCCACGCCTTCTTCGCGCGGCCCTTGACCTGATCCCACTTGCCTTTCGCTTGATCCTGATTCATCTGAGCCTCGTTGTATGAGTAGCTGTGTCTCTGACCCGCGACTGCCGAAAGGCATATCGCCGGCACTCTCCGCCTCGAACCACGCCCCGACGGGCCACTAAGGCCGCTGAGCTACGAAGTTGAAGCACTCGGGAGCCTCGGCGAACACCAGGCAATCCCAGAACTCGGTGCAGCCCTTGTCCACACACTCGGCCAGCCGAGCGTTTGCCGCCGCCTGGTGGTCGTTGCCGCAGCCGTCCTCGATGGAGTCGCGGCAGGCGGCCACGCAGGCCTCGTCTTCGTCGACGCTGGCCGTGCGGTCCTCGCAGTCGAACTTCTTGGCGCAGTAGTCGGCACAGACCACCGCGGACTTCTCGTTGTCGACCATCTCCGTGTTGGTGTCGCAGCCCGGGCCAGACAGACTGGCCGCAAGCATCAGCGTCGCCAGGGCGATACCCCGGCTCCCGCCCATCGACACTCCACCTGTGTAACGCATCATCGAACCCTTCTTCTGCTCATCGTCAGCTCTGCGGACGTCCGGCGCGATGCAGGTCGCACGCCACCGTCTCATCGCCTCGCCCCTCGTGGGCGGGTCATGACGCTACCCACCCTGCAAGACGCGAACCGCCACCCCCGGCGCCATGAAATCCCCTGATTTCAGCACCCCCGCGTCCTGATCCGGCCCGGATCCAGTCAAAATGACATACCACGACGGTCATTTTGCCCCCCTGCCCGGCGCCCAGCCCGGGCGCGTCACCCCCCGGCGCCGCCCGGTCCGGGATGCTCGAGGCACCTCACCGCAGCCCGGAGCCCCGGTCGCCGAGGCGCCTGGGCCGGGAATCCGCCAGGCGAGCGAGTCGGACCGGACGCCCGCGGCATGGAACACCCGGTTCTGCAGGCGCGCGCGAGTCGGCTCTGCGACCGCGCCGTGGCGGTGACACCGCTGGACGGGTGGCGCCGGGCGGTCGAGTCCCAGGAGCCGCCACCCGACTGTCCCGAACGCCAGCGCAGCTTCCATGCTCGGGATGGTGTTGATACGGTGCCGCCGGGCCCGATTCCCGCGGTGCGATGGCTGCGCCGCTGGGTCTGCGTGGGCCCGGGGAGCGATCGATGGCCTCTCGGACGATCATCGTCGGGTGCTGCGCGCTGTTCGCGGGCCTGGCTCAAGGGTGCTCGGACACGCTGACCCGTTTCGCCGTGCCGGACACAGCCGACTCCACTGCGAGCGACGCTGTCACGACCGACGACGCCGACGTCCTGGCGCAGACCGACGCCCCACCCGACGTCGGGGCCGAGCTGCCGACGGACACATCCTCCGACGGCGCGGGCCCCGAAGACACGACACCCGACACGGCCGACCTGCCGACCGACTCCGCCGAGACCTCCGAGCCGGACGGCGTGGGACCCGCCGACCTCGACCTGCCGAACTCGTGCGGCGCGACCAAGGCCTGCTCCGGGGCGACGCACTGCAGCTCCGGGGTGTGCGTGACCGATCCCCCGCAGAGCACGGTCGCCGCCGTCACCGACCCGTCGACACATGCGTCTGCGGGCGACGCGCCCAGCCTGGCGTGCGTCGGTGTGCCACCCGCCAGCACCGCCGGCCCGTCGCTCGTCACCCTGTGGGGCGCGGTGACGCGCGTCGGGTCCGGCCGGCCGACCGGCGACATGGAGGTCGCGGTCTTTCAAGCGGCGTCCTGGGATCCCAGCGCCTGCGACGAGCAGCTCACACGGTCGCAGCGAGAGGCGTGCTACCGGGACCACGCTGCGCCGTTGGCGTCGGCCATCTCGGTGCTGCCAGCGCCCATCGATCCGGCTCCTGCCTGCACGAGCCCGGACTTCAACGACGACTGCCCGATGGGCTACGTCTGTGGCGAGTCCGACGGCGCGCCGCTGTGCGACCAGCAGTTCGGACGCTTCCAGATCCCTGGCGTCCCGACGAACCGCGCGTTGATCCTCCGCGTCCGATACGCCGGCGGCGATCCCTCGATCGCCACCAAGTGGCACGACACCTACCACTTCGGCGTGTGGCTGGCCGCCGATCACGCCGACGCCGGCGGCAACTACCGCTACGACGTCACCGCGATCCCCAGCGCGATGTGGACGCTGCTTCCCAATACGGTCGGCCTGCCCGGGCTCCCGGCGGATCACGGCATCACCTTCGGGCGCATCCAAGACTGCGGCCTCGCCGGCCAGCGAGCCGGCTGGCCCATATCCGATGCGGCGGTCGGGTTCGGGCACCCTCCCGGCCGGGTCGCCTACTTCAACGACCGGGACAACGACTGGGTCCCTCTGTCGAACCGCACCACCACCAACCTGCAGGGCCGCTCCGCCGCGCTGGATCTGCCCTCGGGCTGGAACGTCGCCGCCGGGGTCGCGCGAGTCGACGGCTCCAACGTCTCACTGGGCCACGCGCTCTTCTACACCGTCCCCAACGCGCTGTCGGTCATCTCCTTCCCCGGAATCCACCCGGCATCGCCGCAACAGCCCGCCGACGTCTTCCCGCAATGAGCGCCGAGTCGGCCCGGCCAGCGCCGTCCCGAAAGGGTCACGACCGCCGCGCCTGCTTGGGCTTCCGGCCTCGCCTGCCCGTCGCCGAGCTGTCCCCGGCGGCCTCCCGCTCCTGCCGGATGCGCTCCAGCAGCACGGAGGCGGGCTCGTCGTTCGGGTCCTGAGGGACGAGCTCGCCCCGGAACGCCTTGGCCAGGATGGACTGGTTTAGCGGCGCAAGCAGATCACTCAGCTCCGAGCTTGGCTCCGTGACAGCGTCAACTACCTCAAGAGTTTGGCCAACAACTTCCAGTAGCTGTTCGACTTCACCGGCACTTGGCAAGGGCACGGCGGTCCGCCTCAAGATTGCACCGCTAATCTTGGGCATATTGCCCGCTGTGCCCGTGGCGTTCGCCCGAAACCAGCCGCGGCACGCCATGCTGTTGAAGTAGCGCCAGAGCAACGCGGTGATGATCGGCTCAACTACCCGAATCCGCATCATCAGGTCGGGGTAGACCATCGGCTCCTCGGCGCAATCGAAGATGGCTGCTGCGCCGAGATAGGAGAGCGAGTTGGCTCGCTGCACCAACAGGTCGCCCTGCTTCAGCCAGAACTTGGACTCGTCTCCCAGTGTCTCGCTGAGCCGCTTCGTCGTGGAGTCGTTCAGCAGCAGCTTGCCCTGAGTCGTGGCGCTCAACTTCATCGTGAGCGTACCGGATGAGCCTGCTTCAGTAGCGCCGGAGTACCCGTTCGTGGGCCCATCCCAGCACAGTTCCTCAACGCTCGCCCAGCACCAACCCTTTGGCAACTCCGGCAGGCCGGAGGTGTCGACCGGCTCCGGCTCGACGTACTTCTTCCCGGGCTTGGCCTCCTCCCACCTGCGGCGCCGCTCGGCGCGGATGCGGGCGAGGAGCTCGGTGGCGGGCTCGACGTCGGGGTGGGCTTCTCTCCACTTCCTGGTCAGGTCCCCCCGGAAGGCCGCCGCCAGGACCGACTGGCGGAACTTCTCCAGCAGCGGCGGGATGGCGTCCAGGGCTTCCTTGGCGGCCGACGAGCGACGCTGGAGGGCCTCGATCCTGGCGACGATGCGCTTCTGTTCGTTGAGGGGGGGGACTGGGACAGCCTTTGTTCCGAGGGCCCGCTTGTTGATCTTGGGTAGTACGGTCCGGCTCTGACTCTGCGACGCCAGCGCAGTGAACATGGGCGACACGAGCCACTGCTGAAGGAACCCCGGGACGATGTCCGCTCTGACCGGATACATGTCCGCGCTGCACAGTCCCGCGAAGTCCACTAGCGTCACCTTGGCGAGATAGGGCCGAATCTTGGAATAGAGAATCTGTCCTGGCCGGAAGAGATGCTTCGGGCTGGTCACGCCATCAGCGCGGATCGATTGGTATGGGAGCAGGCGACCAGTTCCAGACTCAATGTGGTTCGGCGCAACGTGCGGACTGTCCAGGAACGCGGACGGCTCGACGAGGTTCGCCTCGACCTCGGCGACGTCGTCAAACTCGGCCATCGCCCACCCTTGCGGCAGTCCGTCCTGGTACTGACTCACTCGCGCTCCTCGATGGCCACGACGGCCTCATCCCCGCCGCTGGCCTCCGGATCCAGCAGCTCCATCAGGGCCTGCATCTCCTCGGTCGCCGTCTGGAGGTGTAGCAGGATCTGGGCGGCGAGCTCGTCGGGCTCGGGGAGGTCCTCGGCGCGGTCGGTGTTCTCGTCGCGCAGCCAGGTGATGTCGAGGTTGTCGCCGCGGGCCTGGATGGCCTCGCGGGTGAAGCGGCGGAAGCGACCCTCCTCGCCCTCGTCGTTTCTGGGGCTTCTGCCCTTGGGGTCGTCGCCGTAGGCGTCCACGAAGGGCTGCAGGTGCGCCCTCGTGAAGGGTGTCCGCTTGCCGAAGCTCGGCATGTTGGTGCGCAGGTCGTAGACCCAGACGGCCTCGGTGTTGCCGGTGTCCACGTTCGCAGCGCCCTTGGTGAAGAAGAGCACGTTGGTCTTCACGCCCTGGGCGTAGAAGATGCCGGTGGGCAGCCGCAGGATGGTGTGGAGGTCGCACTTGTCCATCAGGTCGGCGCGGATCTTCGCCCCCACGCCGTCCTCGAAGAGCACGTTGTCGGGCAGCACCACCGCCGCGCGTCCGGCGGGCAGCAGGTTCCGGTAGATGTGCTGCAGGAAGGCGAGCTGCTTGTTCGAGGTCGGGAAGGTGAAGTCGTCCCGCGTCGGCCCGCCGCCGCCCTTCTTGGTGCCGAAGGGCGGGTTGGTCAGGATGACGTCGGAGCGGGGCACCGTGCTGCCGGTCGGCGAGAGCGTGTCGCCCAGGATGATCTCGCAGTCGATGTCGTGCAGCAGCGCGTTCATCAGGGCCAGCCGCCGCGTGTCGGGCACCAGCTCGATGGCGTAGTAGGCCTCGCGCTTCTGGAAGACCTGCTTCGCCTCGGGCAGGTCGAAGAGGTCGTCGGTGGCGTCCTTGATGAAGCGGTCGGCGCGGGTGATGAAGCCCAGCGTCCCCGCGGCCGGGTCGCTGACGATCTCGCCCGCCTGGGGCTTGGTGATCTCGACCATCGCCTCGATGAGCGGCCGGGGCGTGAAGTACTGCCCCGCACCGGACTTGGTCTCGTTGGCGTTCTTCTCCAGCAGCCCCTCGTACAGGTCCCCCAGCCCCTCGTGGCGGGCGGAGTACCAGTCCAGCGCGTCGATGCTGCTGACCAGCTTCGCCAGGTTCCGCGGGTGCCGCAGCGAGGTGTTCGCGTTGGCGTAGATGGCCTGGATGCGCCCGCCGCCCTCCGCACCCAGGTGGATGAGCAGCTCGCGGTAGAAGGTGAGCTGGTCGGTGCCGTCGCGTGCCGTCAGGTCCGCCCAACGCCAGCCCGCCGGAATAGCCCCCTCGGTCCCCGTCTCCTGCGCCATCTTCAGGAAGAGCAGGTAGGTCAGCTCGGTGACGTACTCATGGTAGGTCACCCCGTCGTCCCGCAGCGTGTGGCACAGGTTCCACAGCCGCGCCACGATGTCGTTGGTAGCGGTCACCGATGCGACTCCGATGAAGTTCGAGGGGCTACATCGCCCGGTGGTAGCTCATGAGGTCCGCGTCGAGCGACCAAATCAGCACCGTCGACATGCTGTGCTTTCGGCACGCAAGCTCCCACTCTTTGATGATGGTCATGTCGGCGAGGCTGATCCCCTCTCGTGTCCGCTTGGCCGATTTGCTTCGGTGCGCGTAGCCCGGGAAGTCGTCGAGCCAGCCTCCGAACACTTCCGGCGTCGGGAAGTAGGTCGGCTGATAGGGCAGCTCGCCGCCCAGGGCGCGCTTCACGTCGGTCGCGAGCTTGGTCGCGAAACTGCGGCGATGGTCGCCATCGGAGAGGTGGGCGATGTGGTTTCCCGTCTCCCAGACGGCGGCCAGCGGCAACAGGAAGTAGTCGCCCGCTTGCAGCCTCCGGCCGAACTCCGCCAGCACGGAGTCCCGGTCCTGGTTCCAACCCGGCACGTCGAGCACGTTCAGGTGGATGGAGGTATCCAGGAGCACGATCTCGCTCAAGGCGCCGCCTCCGCCTGGAGCGACGCGAGCCATTGCTGCGCGCGTGCCAGCCGCACGTCCCGGCTGGGCCGGTCCTTGACGAATCGTTCCAGAAGCCCCGTCGCGGAGAGGCGACCGAGCGTGCCTTGGGCAACCAGTTCCGGGTAGTCCGGTATCTGGTCGAGCCGGACGAGGCGGCTGGTCCCGTCGCTCGGAGAGCGATAGCAGAAAACGACGTCGCCCACGGAGGTCTCCGGCAGGGCGTCGAGCAAGGCAGGGTTGTGGGTAGAGAGCAGCACCCTGAGGCTGCGCCGCTCCGCGATGGCGCGGATTCGGGCGAGCAGGTGGCGCGCTCGGCTGGGGTGGACGCCGTTGTCGATCTCTTCGATCACGACCAAGCTTCCCTCTGGTGCGGACAACATCGCTGCGGCCACCGAGAGGACGCGCAGCGTCCCGTCAGACAGGAGCGACGCATCGTAGTCGCGAGACTCCCCGCCGAAGGTCTCGGTGAGTTTGACCATCACGCCGCCGCGGGGCTCTTTCAGGAACGAGAGCCCGGCGATGTCCTGCTCTGGAAGGCTCTGGATGAACTGCAGCAGCTCGCTCCGCTGCGTGCGGTATGGCTCGTCCGATGCGTCGGTGTCCTCGCCCCAGAGATTGAACAGCACCGCAGACAGATTCGCCCCGTCTCCCCCCAGCTGGCGATCCGACGGAAATGCATACTCTCGCATCTTGGCGGGCACGGGGTCGAGGAAGAGCATCCGCGCGAGCCACGCCTCGTACTTCCTGGCGACCGGCGGGATCCGGGCCCGCGACTTCTTGTGCTTCGATTCCAACGCTGCGGGGCTTACGAGCTGGGTGAAGACGGCGAGTTGGTCGCTGCATGTGAGATGGGGTTTCTTGCCGCCCTTGGCGAAGTTGTTGTAGGCGACTCTCGCATCCGAGCTGCGGGGGGCCGCCGGCTGATCCAGCACATAGAGCGGCACGGTCGCCCCGGGCGTCGTCAGTTCTTCGTGGACGATGTGCAGGCCATCGGACTTGCGGGCGACCGTGATTCGTAGCCGGTTCCACTCGGGGAGGTCGGCATCACAGCCAAGCGTGAATTGGCCGCCTCCGTGCAACGGGAGATCGTCGACCTTCCCGCGTACGATGCGGTCTCCACTCTGGACGGAATACTGAATCGTCGAGAGCCTCTGCCCCTGAGCCAGCCAGGACAACAGGCGCAATGCATCGATGGCATTGCTCTTGCCGGACGCGTTCGCGCCTATCAACACGGTCAGGGGCGCCAGCGGCAACGAGGCATCGCTGAAGCTCCTGAACGAGCTCATGGTGATGGACTTCAGCATGGAGATTCCTCTGAGCCGTGCAATTCCGGCGCGCACCGGCCTGCGCGCGACGCGCCGCCACGGTTGGCGCACCGTGCACGCCGGTTGCTCCGGTAGCGTACCGAAACTGCGGCCCGTTCCGCCATCGGCGAGACGACGAGGCACGCAATCATCCCACATCCCTCCACAGCTCTTCGTGGAGCGTACCTAGCACCTGCTCCAGCTTGCCGTCGAACACCTTGTTGAGCCGGGCGAAGCCGCCCTGGGACTTGAACTGGCCTCGGTCCAGCGCGTCGCGGTCGACGATGATCTCGGCCTTCACCTGCTTGCCGATGCGCTCCAGCCACAGTCGCTGCGGCGTCGTCCACGCCTGCGATGCCAGCACGCGCTGTAGCGCCCGGTCCACGCGCTGGTCGTAGGGCACCAGGGGCGAGCCCAGGGCCTGCTGCCGGATGAAGCCGATGATGGAGGCGGCGATGTCCTGGTTGCTCACCTGGGCCCAGGCGGTGCGCAGGGCGCTCTCGGGGTAGCCGGCCTCGTCGAGCTTCAGGCGCAGCTCCCGGAGCTGCTGCCGGGTGAGGTCGCGAGGGCGTCGGGTGACGACCAGCAGGGCATCCAGGGCGTTCTCGTTGGCCTGGATGAAGGCCTTGAAGCCCGCCAGGTAGTCGTCGGGCCTGGTGGCGTTGCCGTAGCCGCGCTGCGTCTCGATGAGCTCGTCGGCGTGCTCCGAGATGAGGAGGTGTCGGCCCTCCTTCGGTTTGAACGTGTCGAGGAAGGGCGCCAGGCCGGGGTGGGCCCGGAAGAACGCGACGGCCTTCGCGGTGTCCTTGGCCTTGAGCAGGGCCAGTACCTTGCCGGGCTCGTCGCCTGCGAGCGTGACGAAGGACTCCAGGTGCTCGCCCCGGACGCGCCGCTTCCTGGCCTGGAGCTTGGCCACGATCTCGTCGATGACCTGGCTCTTGTAGCCTTCGTCGGCGACGGTGAGGAGCTCCTCGACGAGCTGGGCGAAGGGGATGCTCGGCCGGGTCACCACCGGCTTCATCGAGGTGTAGGGCTCGAGCGCCGCGTAGAGGTCCACCGCGTCGTAGATGCGGAAGAACTCCTTGCCGATGTCGGGGCAGAGCCGGGTCGCGCGCCCCATCATCTGCTCGTACAGGATGCGGCTTCTGACCCGCCGGATGAACACCAGGTCGGTGATGCTGGGGACGTCGATGCCGGTGGTGAGCAGGTCGACGGTGACGGCGACCTTCGGGAGACGCTCGTTCTTGTAGCGGCGGAGCTTCTCCGAGGGCTTGTCGGCGGCCCCGGTGATCTTCATCACCGCGTCGTCCTCGACCTCGCCGTAGGCCTCCGTGAACGCGGCCTTCAGGAGGTTCACCACCAGGTCGGCGTGGGCGTCGGTGGCGCAGAAGATCATGGCCTTGCCTGGCAGCGAGGGGTCGATCTCCTTGGCCAGCGCCTCGCACACGACCTTGTTGAAGTTCTCGGTCAGCACCTGGACGTTGAAGCCCTCGACCTCGATGTCGATCTCGTCGGGAGCGTTGAAGAGGTCGATCTGCCCGGTGCCGGTGTCGTAGGCAGCGACCTCCTCGCCGACCTTCCAGTGGATGCCGTCCTCGTTGAGCCGCGTCCGGATGCGGATCGGGGGCTCGTGGTCCACCAGGTAGCCGTCGATGACGGCCTGCCGGTAGCCGTACTCGAAGATGGGCGGGCCGAAGATCTCGGTCGTGTGCAGGGCCGGGGTCGCGGTCAGGCCGATGCGGACGGCGTCGAAGTGGTCCAGCACGCGGCGGTACTTGCTGATGTAGTCGGCTTCGCTGCGGTACTCGACCTGGGCGTCGGACATCTCCTGGTCGAGGGCGTAGCCGCGGTGGCACTCGTCGACGATCACGCAATCGTACCAGTCGACGGGGACGGCCTCTGCGTCGTCGGGGGCGTACATCAGGCGCCGGACCATGCCCTGCACCGTGGCGACGTGCAGGCGGGTGTCGGGTTCGGGCCTCATGTCACCCAGGCCCTTCACGTCGTAGATCTCGGTGAAGGTCTGGAGGTGCTCGAGGCGCACGTCCTTGAAGGCGTTGTGCGCTTGCTCGCCGAGCGCGGTGCGGTCCACCAGGAAGAGCACGCGGCGGAAGCGGCCCGCCTTGATGAGGCGGTAGATGAGGCAGAGCGCCAGGCGGGTCTTGCCGGTGCCGGTCGCCATGGCCAGCAGCATGTCCTGCTGGCCCGCGGCGACGGCGTCCTCCACCGCGGCGATGGCGGCATGCTGGTAGTCGCGGAGCGGAAGGTAGTCCGAGGGCTCGGACTGGAGGCGGGCGTCCGCCTTGGCGGTGTCCTGCTTCAACAGGTCCAGCAGGCCCTGAGGGGTGTACCAGCCCTCCAACGGGCGCGGGTGGTTCGTCGGCCTGCGGGCGTCGAGAAACCAGATGCCGCTACGGGTCTTCAACTGCCGCAAGAAGGGGCGGGCGTTGGTGGCGAACAGGAAGGGCACGCAGTAGTCGCCCCAGGGAGCGCCGTCGGCGAGCGGGTTTCCGGCGGAGCGATAGGCGCGGCTGTAGCGCTTGGACTGCTCGATGGCCCCGACGACGTCCTTGGCCTTGCGCTTGGCCTCGACGACGGCGAGGGGCACGAGCCCGGCAAACAGCACGTAGTCGGCCGGGCCCGACGAGGTCGGCCACTCGGCGATGGCGAGGTTCCGACCCTTGGTGGGGCGGACCCCGGCCTTGTGGCTGATGGCCACCGTGTCGGCCTCCCAGCCGGCTTCGCGGAGTTGGGCGTCGACCAGCAGGCGGGTCTCGGACTCGTCGAGGTGCAGGTGGTCGGTGGCGTGCCGGGCCTGGAGGATGACAGCGTCCACTGCCGGCTTGGGGGCGGCGGCGACCTCGGCCTGCAGCAGCGCCAGCTTCGCCTGGAATTCCTCCTCGAGCCGGGCCGCCTTGGCCTCCGTCTCTTCGGCGAGCTCGAGCGCGACGGCGAGGTCCTCGTAGGCGGCTTCGGCTTCGGCCTTGGCCCGGGCGCTGCGCTGGGCCTCCTCCTCGGCGGTGGCTTGCAGGTGGACGACCTGGGCCTCGTGGTCGGCCAGGGTCGCGCGGAGCTGGGCGAGCTCCTCCTCGAGGGCGTACTCGGCCTCACGGGGGTCGGGTGGGGGGACGAAGGGGCCGCTCTTGAACTTGGGGTCGTTGAACCCGCGCTGGAACCAGACGCCGAGCCTCCAGGCGATGCGGAGGCCGTGCAGCGCGTCGCGCTGGGTGCCGCGGTTGTCGTGGACGGCGACGTTGCCGGCCTTGCGCAGGGCGTGGAAGAGGTCGGCGACCTCGAAGTCGATGATCCGGGCGTCCTTCAAGCGGCGCAGCAGGTCGGTCTGCGACTCCTGGGGCGACGTGTAGAGTCCGGTGCTCGCGGCGACCTGTTGGGCCAGGATCTCGCCGAACTGGCGAAGCCGAAAGAGGGCGGCGACGGGATCCTCGAAGACGTACCGCTCGGCACGCACGCCGTGACTGGCGAGCAGCGGCACGACCTCGGAGAGGTGGCCGAAGTTGGGGGAGGCGGGGCCTGCGGTGTCGGGGGGCGAGGGCTCAGCCATCGTGGGCGCACCCGCGCGCACGAGCGGCGGCGCTTCCGGGGTGAAGCGGCGGGGCGATCTTGCGGATGATCGGGAGTTCGTCGTTCACGGTTCGACTCGCGCAGCGCGGGGTGGCCTGTGGTCGCCGGGAGGCGAAGGTACACCGGCGGGTCGCGATGCGACAATCAGGTCCGGGGCGCGCTCCGTGCGGGCAGGACCCGGTCAGGCGCTCGCGGTGGGCACCTCCTCCACGTCGTTCAGGGAGAAGCCGTTTCCCTTGAAGAGCAGGGGGTGCCCCGCGGCCTTGGCGAGGGCGTAGGAGAAGCAGTCGCCGAGGTTCAGCCTGGCGGGGTGACGGCCCTTACCGAAGCGGGCGAAGCCGTCCCGTAGCCCAGGATCTCGTCCGGTGTGCGGCTGTCCAGTCGGGGGCGACTCGCACAGCGCCGCCCGATCTCCATCAGCCGCTCGGCCAGCCCCCGGTTGTCCTTGATGTACCGCTTTCGCTCCAGCCGCTCCCGCAGCGACAGCACGACCTTGTGCGGGTCGTTTGTGCGGGTCGAGCCCTCACTCGTCGCCTTCGCCCCCACCGTCGGCGGCCTCCAGCTCGGCCTCCAGCTCCGCCACGGTGGGCAGCTTCCCGGCCAGGGCTTCGGGCAGCATCTCGGTGAGCTGGTAGTCCGACACGCCGATGGGCTGAGACGTGCCCCGGAGGGCGTACTCGGCGACGGTCTCGTCCTTCCCCCGGCAGAGCAGCAGCCCGATGGTCGGGGCGTCCTGCTCGTGGCGGACCAGGTCGTCGACGGCGCTGAGGTAGAAGTTCAGCTTCCCGGCGAACTCGGGCTTGAACGGGACGGCCTTCAACTCGACCACGACGTAGCAGCGCAGCCGCAGGTGGTAGAAGAGCATGTCGAGGAAGAACTCGTCGCCGCCGACCTCCAGGCGAACCTGGTTGCCGACGAAGGCGAACCCGACGCCCAGCTCCAGCAGGAAGTCCCGCATGTGCTGCATGAGGGCCTTCTCGACTTCTCGCTCCTGGGCGTCGTCCTCCAGCCCGAGGAACCCGAAGAGGTAGGGGTCCTCGAGCAGGTTGTTCGCCAGGTCGGACTGCGGGGCGGGCAGGCTGGCCTCGAAGTTCGTGACGGCCTTGCCCTGCCGTCGGTGCAGTCCGGTCTCGACCTGCATGACCAGGACGTTGCGGGACCAGCCGTGCTCGACGGTCTTTTCGATGTAGAAGAGCCGGTCCGCCGCCGAGTCGAGCTTGTCCAGAAGGCGCACGTTGTGACCCCAGGGAATTCGTGCAACGGCCTGTTGCACAATCTCCCGTTCGGGCCCTGCCGCTCCAGGATCGCCTGGCCGATCTCCCAGTAGAGCAGCACCAGCTCCTGGTTGGCGGCCAGGACCGTCCGCATCCGGGCGCTGTGGATCCGTTCCTTCAGGTCCGAGAGCAGCGCCGGGTAGTCGGAGAGGATCTGGCTGTTGTGGTCGTCGGCCAAGTCGTCCTCGTCGGTCGCCCCCCAAAGGTACGCCGGGAGGGAGGAGGCCTCAACGCAGCGAACGGAGTCAGCGAACGTAGGGAGCAGCCTCGCTCCCTTCTGGAGCCCGACCGCTGGAGCCCGACCGCTGGAGCCCGACCCGCTGGAGCCCGACCCCCAGAGGTTCGGCCTTCTTGAAATCAACTGGTCATGGGTCGCACACGCTCGCCGCGCACTGTCCGGAGGCGCACTGCCCCCCCACCGCGCACGCCGCGCCGCCGGGCAGCAGACACCCGCCGTCCGCCAGGCTTCCCAGCCTCAGCACGCCCAGGTTCCGAATGGTCACCCAGAGCGTCTTCTGGTCCGCCGCCAGCACCATCGCGAGCGGCTCGTCGGGGGTCGGCAGCGCCTGCCAGGTACCCCCCGGCGCGAGGCGCTTGATCGCGTTGTGGCCGCTGTCGAGCACGTAGGCGGTCCCGTCGACGGTCACCGCCTCGACCACCGGATCC
Source organism: Deltaproteobacteria bacterium (assembly GCA_020632695.1). Lineage (GTDB taxonomy): Bacteria > Myxococcota_A > UBA9042 > PHBI01 > JACKFB01 > JACKFB01. The sequence goes on along the minus strand of JACKFB010000001.1, from coordinate 8,895 downwards.
GAGAACACACCCAGGCTGCCCACGGAGTCGGTCACCAGCTCCCAGAACTCCCCGGGCGCGCCGCGGCGCCTGACGGCGTCCGTGTACGCGTCCGACCCCCACAGCGCCCCGTCGGGCGCCACCGCGATGTGGACCCCCATGCCGAAGACCGCGTCGGCCGCGGTCAGCGTCTGCCACGCGCCTCCCGGCGGCAGCCACGCGACCTCGCCCAGGTCGCCCACCGCGACGTAGACGTCGCCGGCCTTCGAGACCGTGACCGACCGGAAGCCGGCGGCCGGGCCCGCCGAGCCGTTGCTGTCGACCACCGTCTCCCAGACGCCGCCCGGCGCGAGGCGCAGGAGGGATCCCTGGAACTCCGTGATGTACAGCGTGCCGTCGTCGGCGAGGGCGAGCCCGAAGGGGTCCACCAGGTCGCCGCTGCTCGCGCTGGCGTCGATGACCGTGGTCACCGAGCCGTCGGTCCCGATGTGGAGCAGCTCGTCGATGTCGCCATTCTCGATGACGTAGAGCGAGCCGTCGGGCGCCAGGGCGATCCCCTGGGGGTCCGTCAGCTCGACCGCCAGCTCGTTGACACACATGCACGTCTGGTCGGCCTGGCACTGACCGGAGTCGCATTGGAGGTCGCGGGTACACGTGCTGCCGCCCTGGAGCACGCAGCCGCCGGTCTCGAGCGCGCCGATCAGGTGGACGCCCGCCTCGGCCTTGATCGCGACGGTGTCGCTGGTGGCGTAGAGCCCCGACTCGTCGGGCGTCAGCGCAACCCAGGCGGCCTCGTCGATCATCGCCACCGTCTCCCAGGGTCCGCCGACGGGCAGGCGCCGGACGACCCCCGCGAGATCGTCGCCGACGAACAGGGTCCCGTCCTGGGCGGCGACGATACCGAAGGGGGCCGAGAACCCCCCCGTGCCCCCGTCGGCCGCGGTCACGGTCTCCCACGCGCCACCGGGTGGCAGCCGTCGGACGACGTCCAGGACGCCGTCGGTCACGAGCACGCTTCCGTCCGGGCCAAACGCCACGCCACGCGGCTGCGCGAAGCCGCCGCTGCTGCCGGCGCCGTCGACGAGGGTGGTCCAGGTCCCACCGGCCGGCAGGCGGTAGATGACGTTTGCCGCCGTGTCCGCGACGAGCAGGTCGCCGTCCTCGGAGGCCGCCACTCCCGCAGGCCCGCCCAAGGCCCCGTCGCTGCCCGCCGAGTCCACGACGACGGTCCAGTCGCCGCCGGGTTCCAGCCGCTTGACGACCTTGTCGAGCGTGTCGGTGACGAGGAGGGCCCCGCCCGGCGCCACGGCCACGCCGAAGACCGCGCCGAAGGCACCCGCGCCACCCGATGCGTCGTGCACCTCGCCCCACGCCGACCCGCCCGGCTTGCGGGACAGGATCGCGGACGTGTTCATGCTCGCGACGTACACCCGCCCGTCGTCCGCGACCGCCACGCCGCCGCTGCCGGCAAGGGGGAACAGCACCCCGTTTCGGCAGGTGCAGTCGAAGCCGTCGCCGGTGGACCCGGCCGGGCAGGCGCAGGAGGCGCTGTTGCCGCTGGCCGTGCAGACCGCCGTGGGGTGGCAGACGTTGGCGACGCCGAAGTCCAGACAGGCGTCGTAGCAGAATCCGCTGGTGCACTTGTCGCTGGCGCACTGGAAGTTGCCCGTGCACGCCTCGCCGAACTCGAGGGGGCACCCGCCCGTGTCCAGTCCGCCGACCAGGTACGGACCCTTGCCCGGGACGCCCACGTACAGGCCGGTCTCGTCCGGGCTGAGCGCGAGCCAGTTCGGGGCCTTGAACGTCGCCACGGTCTCCCAGACGCCGCCGGGAACGAGGCGCTTGACGTTCTCGCGCGTGAAGTCGCCGACGTAGATGACCCCGTCGGGCGTCCCGGTCAGGCCGACGGGTGTGCCAAAGCCACCCGTACCACCCGCGGCGTCCACGACGACCGTCCACATTCCGCCGGGAGGCAGATGCTTGACGACCTTGAGCTGCTCTGCGGCGACCCACAGGTCGCCACCCGGACCGACGTACAGCCCGCGCGGGTAGGTGAACCCGCCATCGCTGCCCATGGCGTCCGTGACCGTCTCCCAGACACCGCCGGGCGCGAGGCGCCAAACCACGTCCGGGCTCGTGCTCGAGATGAAGAGCGTGCCATCCGGTGCGAAGCCGATTCCGCTGGCGCCGGTAAACCCGAAGTTCGCTCCCTCGCTGTCCGTCACCAGCTCCCACAAACCGTCGGGACCCGAGAGACGCTTCACCTGCCCCGCGGTGCTGTCCGACACGTACAGCGCCCCATCGGGTGACACGCCGACGTTCAACGCGGACTTGAACGCGCCGGTGCTGCCCAAGCTGTCCGTCACGGTCTGCCAGGCGCCCCCGACCGGCAGCCTCCTCACCGTGTTGGTCGTCAGATCGGCGATGTAGAGCGTGCCGTCGGGCGCGACGGCGACGCCCCGCACGTTGGTCGCCAGGAGCTGCTCGTTGACACATTCGCACGCCTTCCCGCTGCCGCTGAAGCCGGTCGAGCACGCGCACTGGAAGCTGTCGGGGGTGTCAGTACACACGGCCTCCGGCGCGCAGTCGTTGCCGCCACCCTGGCCCAAGCATTCGTTCGGGCCGGTGAGCTCGACCGCGACCGTCAGGCTGTACGGGCCCTCGGCGCCGGGCGAGCCCGCCTCGACCACGATCGCGAGGATGTCGCCGGGCGTGGCGCTGACCACGAGCACCTCGTCCTGCCCGCCGGCGACCGCGTCCGCGCAGCCCAGCTCGGTCGCGACGTCGCTGCACGTCGAGCGAACCGACACGCCCTGGTCGGTGGCCGAGGCGAGGGTGAGGGTCACCGCGGCAGTTTCCTCGGCCGTGCCGGGGACGACCAGCAGGTGGACCTTCTCGCTGCCGCTCGCGGAGCCCTGGGCAGTGCACGACGCGTCGGTCATGTCGAGCCCGTCGGTCGTGTCGCCCAGGTTGACGCCGATGGCTGCGGGGATCGCGAGGTTGCAGCTGAGCTGGGGGTCTTTGGCCGCGCAGTTCTGGCTGGCGTCGCAGTACTGCGTGTCCAGGCAGGGAGCGGTCCCGCACGTCCCACCGCAGCCATCGCCGCCGCAGGTCTTGCCGTCGCAGTCGGGCACGCAGCCGCCCTCGTCCGGGGGCGTGTCGGCCGTGTCGACGTCCTCGAGGACGTCGGGCCCGGTGTCGAGCGGGGTGTCGGGCAGGACGTCGGGCCCGGTGTCGAGCAGGACATCGGGCCCGGTGTCGAGCGGGATGTCGGGCAGTACGTCGGGCCCCGTGTCGAGCAGGATGTCGGGGCCGGTGTCGAGCAGGATGTCGGGCCCGGTGTCGAGCAGGATGTCCGGGTCCGCGTCGGGCGTGGCGTCCGCGACGGAGTCCTGCGCCGCATCAGCCTCACCGCCGTCGGGCGTCCCTTCGTCGGGCGCTCCTTCGTCCGATGTATCGACCCCCGCGTCGATCCCCGCGTCGACCCCCGCATCATCGCGGAGGTCCGTCGCTGTGTCGCCGCCGGTGTCCTCCAGGGCGTCGGGTCCCGGCGCGTCGGCCACCGCCGCGGTGTCTTCCGAGTCGGCAGCGTCGATCGCCACCGCCGCGTCCGAGGCGTCCGCTGCTGCCCCCGACCCGGAGTCGTCTGGGCAGCCGGTCAACAGCCCCAGCCCGGCCAACAGGATCGCTGCTCTGGTTGCCGCAGCTCGGTTCGCCCGGGTCGCCGCGCGCATCATCACCACCCCTCGACTCGCGGCCGTCGATGGGCGCGGAGCCGCCCAGAACCCTACTCGCCCAGGTCACTTCCTGACCACCCGACCACGGCCCGAGACCGACCACCGCTGAAACCTGGACCCGAGCCGCACCGCGACCGGCCGGCGCTCAGCGTTGGCCCGAACCGCCGCAGCCGAGGCCAGGCGCGCCCGCCGCGACGTCGCAAGTTGGCCACTCCTCCGTGAGCGTGAGCCTGGCGCGCTGCCCTACCCCGGGCTGCTCGCAGCCGTCGCGAATGAGCGTGCCCACAACGCAGAGGTTCTTGGCCTGCACGTCTCACCGCCGTCCGGCTAGGGCCTGCGGCCGCGGCGGGTGGCCTCACGGACCGACTCGCGCGAGACGTGAGGTCACCTCTCCCGTGCCTCTGTGAGGAGGGCCGTGCGTGCTTGCTGCTCGACAGCCAGAGCGAGACCCGTTTCCTCACAGGGCTCGGGCGGTCCGGACCGGCTACGGGAAGTAGCGCCACGGGGCAGAAGGCGTTCGAGACGCGGCCCGGGGCGCCGTCTGCGAAGCCGAGGGGCTCACCACAGTATCTCGATGTCGTACTCCAGCAGGGCGCGGTCGGCGCTGGCGAGGGGGATGCCCTCGGTCAACGCTTGCGCGAGGAGCATGCGGTCGAACGGGTCTCGGTGGTGCAGCGGGAGTGTGGCCAGGGCCGCGGCGTGGCGGTGCTCGAAGGCCAGCGGGGTCAGGCCGTCCTCGCGCAGGGCCTGAGTGACGAGCTCACCGACCGGGATGGGCAGCTCCAAGCGGCCGATTGACGACTTGATGGCGATCTCTGCGGTGCTGACCGAGCTGAGCAGGAGCTGGCGTTCCGGGTCGTCGAAGAGTGCGCGGCAACGGGCGCTGAGGCGGTCCGGCGCGCTGAGCCACCAGAGCAGGACATGTGTGTCGAGCAGGACCGGGGTCACGGTTCGATCGGGCCGTCGTAGAACGCATGCTCGAACTCAGGGAGCGGCGCGTCGAAGTCGTCGCGGACGACGATCTGGCCGGCGAATCGACCGGGGCGACGCGGCGTTCTGGCTCCTTGTAGCGGCACCAAGCGCGCGATCGGACGGTTCGCCTTGGAGATGATGATCTCCTCGCCAGCGGCGACACGCTCCAAGAGCCGCGAGAGATGGGTCTTCGCCTCACCGATATTGACCTGATTGCTGCTCACCGGGAGATGGTAGACCAAGTTCTTGGTCTGATCAACCACGGGAACCTGCGGCGGCAGGACGAACACGGCAGGCCAATCGGCGGGGCGCACTCCGGGTGGGCAGGACCCGGTCAGGCGCTCGCGGTGGGCACGGCCTCCACGTCGGTCAGCGAGAAGTCGTTTCCCTTGGAGAGCAGCGGGTGCCCCGAGGCCTTGGCGAGGGCGTAGGAGAAGCAGGTGCCGAGGTTCAGCCTGGCGGGGTGACGGCCCTTGCCGAAGCGGGCGAAGCCGTCCCGGGCCAAGCGCGCGTGGTCTTCGGTCAGCGGCACGACCTCGACCTGCATCGCCTCCATGAGGTCGTCGAGGTCGGCCCCACCGCCGTCGCCGAACACCGCCGTCACCACGACCCCGGCCTCGGTGAGGGTGGCCGCAGAGACCAACCGCACCTCGGCCTGCTGGATGGCCTCCGCAAGCCGGGCGGCATCGTCCTCCTGCGCCAGGATGGCGATGAGCGCCGAGGTGTCGATGACCATCAGGACGGCAGCCCGTTGTCGTCGTATCCCAGGATCTCGTCCGGTGTGCGGCTGTCCAGTCGGGGGCGACTCGCACAGCGCCGCCCGATCTCCATCAGCCGCTCGGCGAGCACCCGGTTGTCCTTGATGGACCGCTTGCGCTCCAGCCGCTCCCGCAGCGACAGCACCACCGCCTGGGTGAGGCTCTCGCCCGTCAGCTCCGCCAGCTCCCGGGCCAACCGGTCCGCCTCGTCGTTCTTGATGCTCAGCGCCATCGGCCGCTCCTGTATAGAACCGCAGCCCTATTCTAGAAACGCTTCCGTAGCGGGTCAATCCAGAGCGACGCCAGGTTGTGCCGCATGACCAGGGGAACCCGGGCGGCGGGCCATCTGCCCTCCCGCCCAGCAAGGTAGTTCTTTTTACCGTATGCCGTCGTCACGCTCAGGCCCTTGCTATCAAAGCGCATTCGAGGGACCGCTTCCCGCTCGCCGAGGTGTCAGGCCCGCCCAACAGGGGCCGCTGGGCGGGCATCATTCGGCGTCCGCGGAGGCGTCGTCCGGCACGTCCAACTCGGCCTCCAGCTCCGCGACCGTGGGCAGCTTGCCTCGGAGGTTCTCAGGCAGGGCCTCCGTGAGTTGGTACTCGGACACGCCGATGGGCTTGCTCATGTCCCGCAGGGCGTACTCGGCGACGACCTTGTTCTTCCCCTGGCACAGCAGCAGCCCGATGGTCGGGGCGTCGTCGGCGTGGCGCAGCAGGTCGTCCACTGCCGACAGGTAGAAGTTCAGCTTCCCGGCGAACTCGGGCTTGAATGCCACCGCCTTCAACTCCACCACGACATAGCAGCGCAGGTGCAGGTGGTAGAACAGCATGTCGATGAAGAAGTCGTCGCCGCCGACCTCCAGCCGGTACTGGTTGCCGACGAAGGCGAACCCGACGCCGAGCTCCAACAGGAAGTCCCGCAGGTGCCGCATCAGCGCCTTCTCGATCTCCCGCTCTTGGGCGTCCTCTTCCAGCCCGAGGAAGCCGAACAGATACGGGTCCTTCAGCAGGTTGTTGGCGAGGTCCGACTGCGGAGCGGGCAGCACGTCCTCGAAGTTCGTGATCGCCTTGCCCTGCCGTCGGTGCAATCCGGTCTCGATCTGCATGACGAGGACGTTGCGGGACCAGCCGTGCAGCCGTGTCTTCCGGGCGTACCAGAGCCGGTCCTGGGCGTCGTTCAGCTTCTCCAGCAAGGCGAGGTTCGAGTACCACGGGATTTGTGCAAGCACCTCTTGCACGATTGGTCGGTCGGGCCATGCGCTGGCGAACGTCCGCATGTACTTGAGGTTCCGAGGCGAGAGCCCCTTCATGTCGGGGAAGGCCCGCCGCAGATCCACCGAGAGGCGCTCCACCACCTTCGCTCCCCAGCCTTGGTGCTCCTGCCGGTGCAGGATGGAGCGCCCGATGTCCCAGTAGAGCAGGGTCAACTCGGCGTTGACCGCCAGCGTCGCCCGCATCCGGGCGCTGTGGATCCGCTCCTTCAGGTCCGAGAGCAGCGCCGGGTAGTCGGAGGGGATCAGGCTGTTGTGGTCGTCGGCCAAGTCGTCCTCGTCGGTCGCCCTCCAAAGGTACGCCGGGAGGGAGGAGGCCTCAACGCAGCGGGACGCCTCAGCGGAACACACCGGGGACGGTTGAACGGACCACGCTGAGCGTGTTCACGGGGATGGGTCGGCGCACGCCGGGCACCGCAACCCCTGGTCTAGAAGTAGTCCGGCTCGTTGCCGGCTCGCCACTTGATGTTGCAGCCCATGCTGGGGATCTGGTCGGGCAAGGGGGGGCGGCCGGCTTGGGCGGCTTCGATGGCGGCGGCGAGGTCCTGGCCGGTCAGGGGGATGTCGTTGCCGGGGCGGCTCTGGTCGTAGCGGCCGCGGTAGACCAGCTTGCGGTCCTGGTCGAAGAGGAAGAAGTCCGGGGTGCAGGCTGCGCGGTAGGCCTTGGCGACCTCTTGGGAGGCGTCGAAGAGGTAGGGGAAGGTATAGCCGGCCAGGGCGACCTCGTCCTTCATCTTCTCGGGCGAGTCGGCGGGGTAGCGGGCGACGTCGTTGGCGTTGATGGCCACCGCCGCGAGCCCCTTGGCCTGATGGCTGGCGACGAAGCGGGCCAGGTGCTCGCGGATGTGGATGACGTAGGGGCAGTGGTTGCTGAGGAACATCACCAGCAAGAGCGGGGCGTCCCGCAGGTCGTCCAGGCGCACCTCGCAGCCCTCGGTGTCGGGCAGCGCGAAGTCCGGCGCCGGGGTGCCCAGCTCCAACATCGTCGAGGGGGTCAACGCCACGGGGCTACCTCGGGGCCATGCGGATGGCGCCGTCGATGCGGATCGTCGTGCCGTTGAGCATGGGGTTGCGCACGATGGCCTCGGCGAGCTGGGCGTACTCGGCCGGGTCGCCCAGGCGCGACGGGAAGGGGACCTGCTGACCGAGGGACTCCTGCGCCTTCTCGGGCAGACCCGCCAGCATGGGCGTCTTGAAGATGCCGGGCGCGATGGTCATCACCCGGATTCCGTCGCGGGCCAGGTCGCGGGCGATGGGCAGGGTCATGCCGACGATGGCGCCCTTGGACGCCGAGTAGGCCGCCTGCCCGATCTGCCCCTCGAAGGCCGCCACGCTGGCCGTGTTGATGCACACGCCGCGCTCGCCGCCCTCGAGCGGCTCCGACGCCGCCATGCGCGCCGCCGCCAGCCGGATGACGTTGAAGCTGCCCACCGTGTTGACCATCAGCGTCTTGGTGAAGGCCTCGAGCGGAAGGGGCCCCTCGCGACCGATGGTCTTGCCCACCGTCCCGATGCCGGCGCAGTTCACGACGATGCGCACCACGCCGCCCCACTTCTCCTTGGCGGCGTCGAGCAGCGCGGTCACCTCGGCCTCGCTGGTCACGTCCGTCGCCAGGAAGAGCCCCTGGTCGCCCAGCTCTGCCGCCACCTCCGCGCCCGGGCTGCGCGCCAGGTCGGCGATGGCCACCTTCGCGCCCGCCGCCGCCAGTCGCATCACGGTCGCCCGTCCCAGGCCCGAACCACCGCCGGTCACCAACGCCAGCTTGCCGTCGATCTCCATGATCGCCTCCTGACGAGCATCACGCGCTCGCCGCCCTGTGTCCGTTCGATGCGCGCGAGAGCCGCGCGCGCCTCCCTACTGTCCGCCGAACCCGGAACCGCCCGGCTGCGCAGGCTGCACCGGCTGCACCGGCTGCACCGGCTGCATCGGCTGCATCGGCTGCGGGTGCTGCCGCGTCGGCACCTGCTGGAGCTGACCGGGCACCGCCGGCTGCCGCGTCGGCATCCCCATGGGCACCGCCCCGCCTTGCACCGGCGCCGGCCGCACGCCCGCCGGAGGCACGCCCCCGGGCGTCAGCTTCGACCCCGGCGGCGCCACCGCCGGCTGCCCGACCGGCGCCAGCTTCGTCCCCACCCCGGGCGGCGCCACCGGCGTCGTCGGGTTCATCTGCTTCTCGTAG